>NZ_ML137714.1:0-100084 GCF_004023625.1 Streptomyces cavernae
GGAACGGACGCTTCCTTTGTACTCACCCGAGAGACTCTCTCGCGGCTTTCCTCCGGGCGCTTCCCTTCGGTCTTGCGTTTCCGACTCTATCAGATCCTTTCGGACCCGATTCCCAGTCGGCGGGATTCTGTTTCCGAATCCAGGTTGCGCTTTCGCGTTTCCCTTTTTCGGTGGCCCCGACTTTATCAGAACATTTTGGGCCGGACGAACCGGCATCCATTTCTGAATCATCAGGAGGGACTTCCCCGGGATCGAGGCCCCAGGAAGCGAGTAGACATCCATATTAGTCGCCGACGCTGAAGCTTGTCCAGCCGCCCCTATGGGCAACTATGTAAATCTACCTCCCCGTCTGGGCTGTGTCAACAGCTCTTCCGGGGCGAAGTACAGGCTAACAGGTCCCCGGCGGTGCTTGCACATCAGGCGGCAGTGGGCACCGTGGCACTGCGTTCGGCCGCCTCGACGTCACCGGTCTCCCCGGCGCGCGCGGCGCGTCCGCCGAGGACGTACACGTACGCGAGGAAGGCCACCTCCGCGAGGATGCCGATGCCGATGCGGGCCCACGTCGGCAGGCCGGACGGTGTCACGAAGCCCTCGATGGCGCCCGACACGAGGAGGACGGCGGCGAGGCCCACGGCCATGCCCAGGGCGGCCCTGCCCTCTTCGGCCAGGGCCGCCCTGCGCGGCCGGGGTCCCGGGTCGATGAGCGTCCAGCCGAGGCGCAGCCCCGTACCGGCGGCGACGAAGACGGCGGTCAGCTCCAGGAGGCCGTGCGGCAGGATCAGCCCCAGGAAGGTGTCCAGCCGGCCTGCCGAGGACATCAGGCCGATGCCGATGCCCACGTTCAGCATGTTCTGGAAGAGGATCCAGATGACGGGTATCCCCAGGAACACGCCCAGGACCAGACACATCGCGGCGGCCTGGGCGTTGTTCGTCCACACCTGGGCGGCGAAGGAGGCCGCGGGGTTGCTGGAGTAGTAGGTCTCGTACTGGCCACCGGGCCGCGTGAGCTCGCGCAGCTCCGCGGGGGCCGCGATGGAGGACTGCACCTCGGGGTGGGTCCCGATCCACCATCCCACGAGGGCTGCCACAACGGTGGAGAGCAGCGCCGTCGGCACCCACCAGTGGCGGCTTCGGTAGACGGCGGCGGGAAAGCCGTGGGCGAAGAAGCGGGTGACGTCACGCCACGAGGCACGGCGGGTGCCTGTCACCGCACTGCGCGCGCGTGCCACGAGCTGGCTCAGGCGGCCGGTGAGCTGCGGGTCGGGAGCGCTGGACTGGATGAGGGAGAGATGTGTGGCGGCGCGCTGGTAGAGGGCGACGAGTTCATCGGCCTCGGCGCCGGTGAGGCGGCGTTGGCGGCGCAGCAGGGCGTCGAGGCGGTCCCATTCGGCTCTGTGGGCGGACACGAAGACATCGAGGTCCATCGGCAGTGCTGCTCCTCGTCCTCTCGTACTGCGTGTCAGCTTTTCCTACTGCGGCGCGGTGTGCCCTCAGCTTGGCAGACTGGCCGGTGTCGCGGGCAGGTCGGGGAAGGGTGGCGGGCGTGAGTGAGCTGGTGACCGGTGAGGCGGTAGCGCTGGAGTTGAGGCCGGCGAAGCTGCCGAGCCGCGGGTTGGCCGTGTTGATCGACTTGGGGGTGGCCATCGCCGCCTATGTCGCCGTCACGCTGGGTCTGGCCGCCTCCGTTGCGTCCCTCGACACCGCCGCGCAGACCGCGGTGTCCATCGCGGCCTTCATTCTCCTGCTGGTGGGCGTGCCGATCGCCGTGGAGACGCTCAGCCACGGCCGGTCGCTGGGGAAGCTGGCATGCGGGCTGCGGGTCGTCCGGGACGACGGCGGGCCGATCCGGTTCCGGCACGCGCTGGTGCGCGGGGCCGTGGGCGTGGTCGAGATCCTGATGACTGGCGGGGTCGTCGCGTGCATCGCGTCGTTGGCCTCGGCGCGCGGGCGGCGGGTCGGGGACGTCTTCGCGGGGACGCTGGTCGTACGGGAGCGGGTGCCCGCGGGGCGTGCGGGGTTCGTCCCTCCGCCGCCGCCCTGGCTTGCGGGGCGGTTCGCCGGGCTGGACCTGTCGGCCGTGCCGGACGGGTTGTGGCTGGCGATCCGGCAGTACCTGACGCGGATGCAGCAGCTGGATCCGCAGGTGGGCTGGACGATGGCGGAGCGGTTGGCCACGGACCTGGCAGAGCGTACGGGTGCGCCGGTGCCTCCCGGTGTCCCGCCCGCGGCGTTCCTGGCGGCGGTGGTCCACGAGCGGCAGGCGCGCGAGGCCCGGCGGACGTTCGGCGGCGCCGCTACGGGGAACGGCGGACCGACCCCCGCGTTCCAGCCCGGGGCCCCGTCGATCCCCACGTCGCCTACGGGCGCATCGCCCTCGACGACGAGCTGGCCGGCTCCCGTCGCGGGCCGGCCGGGTCCCCCAGCACAGACTCCGGCGCAGCAGCCGGTGGGCGTGCATGTGGAGGCCGAGTCCGCACAGGCGACACGGTGGGCGCCGCCGGCTCCACAGGATCAGACGCCTCGAACGCAGGCACCACCGGCTCATGCTCCACAGGATCAGACGCCTCGGACGCAGGCACCGCCGGCTCAGCAGACCCCTTCGGCCCAGTCGTCGGGGGACCGGCAGGACGAGCGTCCCACCACCGGGTTCGTACCTCCCGCGTAGCCGCCTCGCGCGGTCGTCCTGCGGGCGCGCCCGCGGATGCGTCAGCCGAACGCCGACGGCGGTGTTTCGAGGTCTTCGAGCTCGATGCCCGGGGCCGCGAGCACCACGTCGCCGGAGAGGTGCACGGCGTACTGCTCACCGGTGTCCAGGGCCGTGACCTGGTATTCGTCCACGGTCAGCGGGCCGCTGTCACTGGCGTGTGTTTCTCTTCTCACGAGGGCCCAGGACTGGTCGAGGGTGCGCGGGGCGAGGACCGGGCCCGTGAAGGCGACGAGGCGTACGCGGGTCGCGGGGGAACCAGGGGTGAGGCGCAGCAGGCGAGAGGTCGCGACGAGGAAAGCGGGGGATGTGCCGGTGAAGGCGTGGGCGAGGGCGTTGCCTTCGGTGGCGTGGGTTCCGGTGGGGTCGGTGCGGACCCAGGTGACGCCCTCCAGGGCGGCGCCGCGGACCTGCCAGCTCGCGGCGTGCAGTTCAAGACGGATGGGTCGGCCGAGTTCGTCGACGGCGAGGTCGACGGAGCCCGCGTGATCGCCGGCCGGGGTGGTCAGCTGGGAGACGTAGCGCCAGCCGGAGGGGCCCGGTGCGCAGTGGAAGTGCTCTTCACCGAGGGGGGTGCGATCGTGCGGATCATGGAGCGAATAACGGCCGCGGGGCATGGGGGTCCTGGGTCTTGCGGGGGCGGTCCGGCAGCGGGCAGGCCCCCGGCACCGAGGTGCGGGGGCCTGCCGGGGACCTGCTGCCGACGAGCGCGTCAGTGCACGGGCGCACTCGGCACCGCTCGGGTCAGCAAGGTGGTCAGTAGCGGTAGTGGTCCGGCTTGTAGGGGCCCTCGACCTCGACACCGATGTACGCGGCCTGCTCCGGGCGGAGCGTGGTCAGCTTGACGCCGAGCGCGTCGAGGTGGAGGCGGGCGACCTTCTCGTCGAGGTGCTTGGGGAGCACGTAGACGCCGGTCGGGTACTGGTCGGGCTTGGTGAACAGCTCGATCTGGGCCAGGGTCTGGTCCGCGAAGGAGTTGGACATCACGAACGACGGGTGACCGGTGGCGTTGCCGAGGTTCAGCAGGCGGCCCTCCGACAGGACGATGATCACCTTGCCGTCGGGGAAGGTCCAGGTGTGGACCTGCGGCTTCACCTCGTCCTTGACGATGCCGGGGATCTTGGCGAGGCCGGCCATGTCGATCTCGTTGTCGAAGTGGCCGATGTTGCCGACGATCGCCTGGTGCTTCATCTTGGCCATGTCCGAGGCCATGATGATGTCCTTGTTGCCGGTGGTGGTGATGAAGATGTCGGCCTTGTCGATGACCTCGTCGAGGGTCGTGACCTGGTAGCCGTCCATCGCCGCCTGGAGTGCGCAGATCGGGTCGATCTCGGTGACGATCACGCGGGCGCCCTGTCCGCGAAGGGACTCCGCGCAGCCCTTGCCCACGTCGCCGTAGCCGCAGACGACCGCGGTCTTGCCGCCGATGAGAACGTCGGTGGCACGGTTGATGCCGTCGATCAGGGAGTGGCGGCAACCGTACTTGTTGTCGAACTTCGACTTGGTAACGGCGTCGTTCACGTTGATCGCCGGGAACAGGAGGACGCCATCGCGCTGCATCTCGTACAGGCGGTGGACGCCGGTGGTGGTCTCCTCGGTCACGCCGCGGATCTCGGAGGCGAGCTGGGTCCACTTCTGCGAGCCGTCCGTGATGGTGCGGTGCAGGAGCTCGAGGATGACGCGGTGCTCGTCGTTCTCGGCGGTGTCGACGGCGGGCACCTTGCCGGCCTTCTCGTACTCGACGCCCTTGTGGACGAGGAGGGTGGCGTCGCCGCCGTCGTCGAGGATCATGTTCGGGCCGCCGGTGGGCGAGTCCGGCCACGTCAGGGCCTGCTCCGTGCACCACCAGTACTCCTCCAGCGTCTCGCCCTTCCAGGCGAAGACGGGGATGCCCTGGGGGTTGTCCACCGTGCCGTTCGGGCCGACCGCGATGGCGGCGGCGGCGTGGTCCTGGGTGGAGAAGATGTTGCAGGAGGCCCAGCGGACCTCGGCGCCGAGGGCGGCCAGGGTCTCGATGAGGACGGCGGTCTGCACGGTCATGTGCAGGGAGCCGGTGATCCGGGCACCGGCCAGCGGCTGGGCCTCGGCGTACTCCTTGCGGATCGCCATGAGGCCGGGCATCTCGTGCTCGGCGAGGGTGATCTCCTTGCGGCCGAACTCGGCCAGGGAGAGGTCTGCGACCTTGAAGTCCTGTCGGTTTTCGACAGTGGTCATGGAGAGCTGCTCCTCGTGTTGGGTCGAGGTGGGTACGGCTGGTCTGCGCGGCGAAGGGCACAAGGGTGCCCTAGGAGGACACAGGCATGCCCTGGTGCGCGCAGCGCAGTCCGTCGGAGGCCCTCTCTCCCTCGGTGGTCCGCGATGGGACCGCCCGACCGCCATCAGCAGCGACGTCTGGCTCGGTCCCAAGCTACACCTGTCGGCCCGGCCGTCCCCAGTCCGCCCGCGAACACATCGAGCCATTACCGGAGAGGAACAGGGGCGCACAGGACGGGAAGTGGCGGTCCGTTCCCTCTTTTCGTGGTGCCCCCGTTCACCGGGCGGCGGTGGCTGGCGGCTTTTTGGCTCCTCTGGCCGGTATCGGCGTGACCGGGTGCAGGGCAGCCGACGAAGGCCCGAGCCAAAGGCGGCCGACGGCCGACGGGGCCCGCCGAACAACTCGGCGGGCCCCGACGGCCGTGTCGGAAGGCAGGGACGCCTTTCAGTGCTCGGTGGAATGCTGGGCCGGACCCCCCGGAGTGGCCTCCCGGTCGGCGCCCTTGGCGGCCTCCGCCTCGCTGTAGATGTCCGGCTCGAGGTAGATCACGCGGGCGATCGGGACGGCCTCGCGGATGCGGGCCTCGGCGGCGTTGATCGCGACGGCGACCTCCGCGGCCGTGTCCTCGTGCCGGACGGCGATCTTGGCCGCGACCAGGAGCTCCTCCGGGCCCAGGTGGAGCGTGCGCATGTGGATGATGCCCGTGACGGCGTCACCGTCGACGATCGCGGTCTCGATCTTCTTGGTCTCCTCGGTGCCCGCGGACTCGCCCAGGAGCAGCGACTTCGTCTCGGCGGCGAGGACGGCGGCGATCAGGATGAGCAGGACACCGATGCAGAGGGTGCCGATGCCGTCCCAGACGCCCTCGCCGGTGAGGAGCGCGAGGCCGACACCGCCGAGGGCGAGGATCAGACCGACGAGCGCGCCCAGGTCCTCCAGGAGGACGACCGGCAGCTCGGGGGCCTTGGCGTGGCGGACGAACTCCTTCCAGGACTTCTGGCCGCGCAGTGCGTTGGACTCCTTGATGGCGGTGCGGAAGGAGAACGTCTCGGCGATGATCGCGAAGACGAGGACGCCCACCGGCCAGTACCAGTGCGTCAGCTCGTGCGGGTGCTTGATCTTGTCGTAGCCCTCGTAGAGGGCGAACATGCCGCCGACCGAGAACAGAATGATGGAGACGAGGAAGGCGTAGATGTACCGCTCGCGGCCGTAGCCGAAGGGGTGTTGCGGGGTCGCCTCGCGCTGCGCCTTCTTGCCGCCGACCAGCAGCAGGGCCTGGTTGCCCGAGTCGGCCAGCGAGTGCACGCCCTCGGCGAGCATCGAGGACGAGCCGCTGAAGGCGAACGCCACGAACTTCGACGCCGCGATGGCGAGATTGGCGGCGAGTGCCGCCACGATCGCTTTGGTGCCGCCTGACGCGCTCATGAGTGAGAAGTGTCCCTTCCTACGCCGTCCAGGGCTTTGCCCGCGTTTTGCAGTGGGCCATTGTTGCAGCCCCGTGCGAGGGCGCTGTCTCAGGCCACCACAGTCGCCCGGAAGAGCGTTCCGGCCCCGGATACTTCGGCTTTCTCGCCCGCCGGTACGAAGACGGACCGGCCGGGCCGGAGCTGGTGTTCCCCCGCTGCCACCGTGCCTTCGGTGCACAGCAGGATCTGCGGGGTGGCCCGGGTGAGGTCGCGTGGAGCCGCGCCCTCGGCGAGGACGTGGCGCGACAGCCGGAACTCGTCGATGGGTGTCTCGTAGACCTCTTCGCCGTCCGGTCCGGCCTCGGGTCGCAGCACGCCCGGGCCGCTCGCCTCGAAGCGGACGATGCGCAGTAGTTCGGGAACGTCGACGTGCTTGGGGGTCAGGCCGCAGCGCAGGACGTTGTCTGAGTTCGCCATGATCTCCACTCCGAGGCCGCTCAGGTACGCGTGCGGGACGCCCGCGCCGAGGTACAGGGCCTCGCCCGGCTGGAGCCGGACGTGGTTGAGCAGCATGGCGGCGATGACGCCCGGGTCCCCGGGGTAGTGGCGGGCGATCTCGGCGTACGGGGCGTACTCGCCGCCGAGCCGCTCGCAGGCCGCGGCGGCTTCGGCGACGGTGCCGGCCATGTCCGCCCGGTCCGTGCCCAGGACGGCCGTCAGCACCTCCCTGAGCGCGGCGTCCTCGGGGTGCGCGTGCAGCAGGTCGACGTACGGCTTCAGGGAGTCGACCTCCAGCCCGGCCAGCAGCCGGGCGGACTCCCCGGGGAGGCGGAACCCGCACAGTCCGTCGAACGGAGTGAGGGCACAGATGAGTTCGGGCTTGTGGTTGGCGTCCTTGTAGTTGCGGTGCGGGGCGTCGACGGGGACGCCGCGCCGCTCCTCGTCCTCGTAGCCCTCCTTGGCCTGGGCGAGGTCGGGGTGCACCTGGAGGGAGAGCGGGGCCCCGGCGGCGAGGATCTTCAGCAGGAACGGCAGGCGCGGGCCGAACCGGGCGACGGCGCGGGCGCCGAGTTCGCGTTCCGGGTCCGCGTCGATCACCTCGGTCAGGGTGCCGCGGCCGGTGCGCGAGGGCGCGCCGGGGTGGGCTCCCATCCACATCTCGGCCTGCGGTTCTCCGCTCGGCTGCACGCAGAGGAGCCGGGGGATGGCGGTGGTCGATCCCCAGGCGTAGGGGCGGATGGTGTTGTCGAGGCGGTCCATGGGGTTCTCTCTGCTGTTCTCGTCGCGTGAGGCGCTGTGCCCGTCGCCCACGTCGCGGGTTACGGCGCGTACGAAGGCCGGGGCGGATACGAAGGCGGGGGCGGATACAAGGGCCGGGGCGGATACGAAGGTCAGGGCGTCGGGGCCATGATCAGGCCCCGGAAGCGAGAGCGAGGTAAACGGCGGCGAAATCCGTGATGGCGATCAGCTCGGCGAGCGTTTCCAGGTCGCCGCCGTCCTCGGGCTCGAGTTCGCTGATCGGCGTGTCGTGGCTGAGTGCCAGGTCACGGGCGGCGGGGGCGGCGCTGAGACCGCCGATGGGACGGTCCCGCAGCAACACCACGCGCGCGTGCAGGGTGGGCGGGTCCTCGACGCGGTCGCGGAAGAAATCGTCGGGATCGGCTCCCGCGGCCAGCGAGCCGGACAGCAGGACGCTGTGCGCGGCGAGGGCCTCGGGGAGTTCGGCGGTGAGTGCCGGGCGGCCCGCCAGCTCGGCGAGTGCGGCGGCGAACCTGCGGCCCGCGGGGCCGACGGACGAGCCCTCCGTCCAGATCACCGGGAGGGCCTCGGCCAGTTCGGCGGCGAGCGTCTTGGCAGGGTTGTTGTAGGTGGCGATGGCCGGGCCGCAGCGCTCGGCGACGCGGTCGAGGCGGTCGGCGACCCGCTCCAGGGCCTCGGGCGGTGCCGTCAGCAGGCCGGTGCGGTCCAGGAGGGCGAGCAGCGGGGTGAGCAGGGCCCACAGCACGCCCGGGGCGGACGCGGCCAGGGGTTCGTCCTGTTCGTAGGGCGCGGTCGCCATGGGCACGGTCAGGCCGTGGGCGCCCTCCACCGCTTCGGTGACCGGGGTGTGGGTGGGGGCGACGGCGACGACCGTGCAGCCCCGGCGGTAGGCCTGGTCGACGAGGAGCGCGAGGCCCGGTTCGCTGCCGTCGGGGGTGGCGACGAGGAGCAGGTCGACGGGGCCCGCCCAGCCGGGCAGTTCCCAGCGCAGGGCGCCGGCGGCGGGCGCGACGCCGGTGGGGGTGAGCCGGGTGACGGGGCAGCTGGCTCCGGCGAGCGTGCCGAGCAGTTCGGCTACTCCGGTGGCGGCCATGCCGGGACCCGCGATCAGGACGGCGCGCGGGCGGCCGTCCGGCTTCAGCTCCTGCACCCCGGCTTCGGTGGAGTGGCGGGTTGCGGTGCGGACCCGGGCACCCGCCTCGGCGGCGCCGCGGAGCAGTGCCCGCCGGTCCGCCCGGGAGAGAGCGTCGGGGTCGTCGAGCAGTGTTTCGTCGAACATGGGCGTGGCTCCGATCGCCGATGGGGCGGGGTGCGCTTGCGCTCCTTCTGCGCCGCTCTTTGCTCCTTCCGCGCCGCTTACGCGGGGTGGCGAGCCTCGTCGACGAGCAGTACGGGGATGCCGTCCCGGATGGGGTAGACCAGGCCGCAGCTCTCCCCGGTGCAGATCAGTTCCGACTCCTGCTCCTTGAGGGGGGCATGGCAGGCCGGGCAGGCGAGGATCTCCAGGAGGCCGGCTTCCAGCGGCATGTCTAGGTCCCTTCGGAGGGGCGGAGTTGCACTTGTGTGGCCTGGTCAGGGTACCGCCGTGGAGCCCGGGTGGACGGGGGTGGGGCAGTCGGGTCCGTGGGAGCTATCGGTGCCGGTGGGGACGGCGGGTTTTCGAGGCGTCGGTGCTCATGGGGACGGCGGGTTTTCGAGGCGTCGGGTGCTGGTGGGGACGGCGGTTACCGTCCGCTCCGCCGTCACCCGTCCCGTAGAAAAGCTGCCGCCCCCGGCCCCCCGCAGCCCGCGCGGCCTCGTCCTGAAACCCGGGCGGGCTTCACCGCTCAGACTCTGATGATCGCCAATGCCTCGTCCCGCACCTTCGCCATCGTCGCCTCGTCCTTCGCCTCGGCGTTCAGGCGCAGTAGCGGCTCCGTGTTGGACGCGCGGACGTTGAACCACCAGTCCTCGGCGGTGACGGTCAGGCCGTCGAGTTGGTCGAGGGTGACGCCCTCGCGGCCCTCGTAGGCCTCCTTGATCGCCGCCAGGCGGCCCGCCTGGTCGTCGACCGTGGAGTTGATCTCGCCGGAGCCGGCGTATCGGTCGTATGTCGCGACCAGCTGGGACAGCGGGCCCTGCTGGCCGCCGAGCGCGGCCAGGACGTGGAGCGCGGCGAGCATCCCGGTGTCGGCGTTCCAGAAGTCGGCGAAGTAATAGTGCGCTGAGTGCTCGCCGCCGAAGATCGCGCCCGTGGTCGCCATCTCGGCCTTGATGAAGGAGTGGCCCACACGCGTGCGGATCGGAGTGCCGCCGTTCTCGCGGACCACCTCCGGGACGGACCAGGACGTGATGAGGTTGTGGATCACGGTGCCCTTGCCGCCGTGCTTGGCCAGTTCGCGGGAGGCCACCAGGGCGGTGATGGCGGACGGGGACACCGGGTCGCCGTTCTCGTCGACCACGAAGCAGCGGTCTGCGTCGCCGTCGAAGGCGATGCCGAGGTCGGCGCCCTCCTCGCGGACGCGCCGCTGCAGGTCGACGATGTTCTTCGGGTCGAGCGGGTTCGCCTCGTGGTTGGGGAACGTGCCGTCCAGCTCGAAGTACATCGGGACCAGGTCGAGGGGGAGGCCGGCGAAGACGGTCGGCACGGTGTGCCCGCCCATGCCGTTGCCCGCGTCGACCACCACCTTCAGGGGGCGGATGGCGGTCAGATCGACCAGGCCACGCAGATGCGCCGCGTAGTCCTCCAGCGTGTCACGCTGGGTGATCTTTCCCGGGGTGGCGTCCGCGGTGGCCGGGGCGCCGTCCCCGTCCAGCCAGGACTCGACCAGCTCCCGGATCTCCGCCAGACCACTGTCCTGGCCGACCGGGGCCGCGCCGGAGCGGCACATCTTGATGCCGTTGTACTGCGCGGGGTTGTGCGAGGCGGTGAACATGGCGCCCGGCAGGTTCAGCGCGCCCGACGCGTAGTAGAGCTGGTCGGTGGAGCACAGGCCGATCTCGGTCACGTCGACACCGCGCACCGCCGCTCCCCGCGCGAAGGCCCGGGAAAGGCCCGGTGACGAGGGGCGCATGTCGTGTCCGATCACGATGGCGTCGGCGGCGGTCACCTGTGCGAAAGCCGCGCCGAACAGTTCGGCCAGTGGCTCGTCCCACTGGTCGGGGACCACCCCGCGTACGTCGTACGCCTTCACGACCTGTGACAGATCAGCAGCCACGGCAGGCCTCTCCTGGTGTCTCAGCAATTGACCTCAAACTACCTGCTCATACTGACGGTCGGCGAAGGCCCGGCTGTGACGGATCAAGAGTTCGGCCGGAGTTATGGCCGTATCCGATCCCCCACGGCAGCATGCGGTCAACGACCGGTGACCGCCGTGGCCGGGTGCGCGGTCGGAAGTGCTGCGGTCACCTGGATGTGCCGGCGGTCGCCGCCCGCTCCCCTACCGCCACGCGCGCGTGCGCCCTGGGACGGACGTCGTGCACACCCGGCGAGCACCACGAGCGTGCCGCGTCGAGTACCGCGCCTGCCGGCGGGGTCAGTTGTCCGGTGAGCGCAGCACCCGCAAGTGGCCGCGGCGGGCGACCTCCATCGGGTCCGCTCCACGGGCACCGCCTCCGGCCTCCGCGGCACGCTCCTGGGGACGGGCCGCCTCGCGCACCGCGTTGGCGAGCGCTTCCAGGTCGTCGCCGCTGGGGCGGGCGGGGGCCGAACCGTCGATGAGCCGGACGACCTCCCAGCCGCGCGGGGCGGTGAGGCGCTCGGAATGCTCGGCGCACAGGTCGTAGCAGTGGGGTTCGGCGTAGGTGGCGAGCGGGCCGAGGACCGCGGTCGAGTCGGCGTAGACGTACGTCAGCGTCGCGACGGCGGGACGGCCGCAAGCGGTGCGCGAACAGCGACGTACAGGGCTCACGACGTTGGACGGTACCGCACTCTTGAGCGGGCCGCGACGACTCTGCCCCAGGTCACTCCCCCGTGTCGTGCTGTGAAACCGCCCACACGCGGCCCCGGACGGGCGTCGCTGACCTGCGGGGACATCATCCTTCGAAATACCGGACGCAATCGGAACCGATCATCTCTCGGTGCAAACCACGTCAATTGCCAAGAGCTCGGCGGTCCGGGAGGGATACGGAATCGAGCCCAACCTTGGCTGGAATGGTCATCCGGCGACATGCCGTCGGACGGCGGAAATCCCGCGGCGGCACCCCCGCAGCGGTGATCCACGACCCGCGCGGGCCCGGCTCGGGGACTACGCTTCCTCAGTGATGGACAACCCCGTACAGCCCCGCGCCACCGCCCCCGGGCCCCGCCGTCGCGACCGCCACGGCAGGGGGATGCGGGGTCCCGTCGCGCCACCCCAGGTCCCCCTCGCCGCGAGCCGCGCCGAGGTGTTCGCGGATCTGGTGCAGGACTCGGTGGAGCGCCTGGAGAGGCGCTGGCCGCAGCTCGCCGACATCGACTTCGTGGTGCTCGAGGTGCCGCGCCTGGACCACAAGGACGGCTGGCACGACGAAGCGGTGCCCCTGGGCGGCACGATCGCCGCGCGCGACGGCCGCCCCGCCCGGGTCGTCGTCTACCGCCGCCCGGTCGAGATCCGCACCAAGGGACGTGACGAGCGGGCCGCACTGGTCCACGAAGTGGTCGTCGAACAGGTCGCGGAGCTGCTGGGGCTGACGCCGGAGACGGTGGATCCGCGCTACGGCGAGGACTGAGTCCGCCAAGGGCCCCGCGGCCCTACTTCTGCAGCACGGACAGATCCTGGTCGGCCTCCGGCACGGCCACCGTCCCACGGTCGTCCGGGAGGGTCTGGACCGTGAACATCGGGACGCCGTCCTGGGGCAGTGCGAGCGTGCGTGCCGCGTAGACGGGGCCTCCGGAGGACGGCTCCACGGTCAGCGCGTAAGTCCCCTTCAGGCCGCCGGGCGCCAGTGAGGTGATCTGCTGGGTCGTTCCCGCCTTGATGGTGTACTCCTTCGTCACCGCCGTGCCGCCCTCACTGCCCGCGGAGGCCGTGACCTTCACCGTGGCGGCGCCCTGGGGGGCGGTCAGGTCGAGCGTGGAGCTCTTGGAGCGGTTGTCGGCGACCGTCGCGCGCGTGCCCACGGGGAACGTCGCCGGGATGAACGCGGTCTCCTGCTTGCCGGCCTTGCCGCGGACCACGCGCAACGCGGCCACCAAGGGGACCGACTGGCCGGTGGGCGTCAGCACCAGGGAGCCCGCCTCGCCGCGGGTGACGTCCCCCAGGTCGACGGCGGCCGTCATGCCCGCCTTGACGTGCAGCGTCTCGTTGCCGGCCGGGGTGATCAGGCCGGACGGCGAGGCGAGGCGCACCCTCAGGTCGGCGTCGCTGTCGCCGGGCGCGAAGGCGATCAGGCGGACCGCGGTGGCGTCCTTGGGGATGCCGGGCAGGACCAGGTTGTCCGCCGGGTCCGCGGCGGCGGGCAGCCAGTCCCCGCCGAGCTTGTCGTCCGCGGCCTGGACGGCCGCGGCGACCCGGCCGCTGCGGACGCTGACGTGAACCGTGAGGTCGTTCTCGGCGGCGCTGCTGAGGGTGGACAGCAGCACCGGTTCGGTGGAGTTCGCCGGGACCTGGATCCCCTCCCCCACCTCCGACTTGATGGTGCCGCCCTTTCCGTACAGCTCGATGTCCACGACGGCGGTGGCGTCGTCCGGGTTGGTGAGGTGGACGTAGTCCGTGCGGCTGTCGGCGGTGCTGGCCCCCGGGAACCAGAACTCGGTGTCCGGGGCGGTGCAGTTGACGCCGGAGATTCCGCGTCCGTTGCCGGCCGCGACCTCCGTGGTCTGCTGGACGGTCCAGCCGGGTGCGAACCTGCCGTCCGCGGTGCCGACCAGAGCGGGCGAGTCGGCGCCGGAGACGTCGGCGGTGACGGGTTTGCCGGGTTCCTTCGGCGACAGCACGGGCTTGTTCCCGGCGCCCTTCTTCTCACTGCCCTTCTTGTCGCTCGCCGCGCCGCCCTCCGCCGACCCGCCGTTGGCCGCGGTGAGCGTGGCACTACCGTCGCCGTCCGTGCCCTTGGCTGCGGGAGTGAAGGACGTGTAGACGGTGTCCGCGAGGTCCGAGGTGCTCGGCTGCGGGCAGAGCAGGCTGGTGCGCTCCACGGGCAGTTGGGCGGCGGTCCCAGCGGTGCGGGTGGCAGCGCCGGACGGCTCGTTGAGCGTGGCGAACGCGGTGACGGCGGCGAGCGCGGCGACTCCCGCGATCAGGGACAGGGTGGGGCGGTTCACTGCTGGCTCCCGTCGGGGCGCTCACTGTCGGGGCGGTGCGGCTGCTGCGGGGGCCGGTCGTAGGCGGGGTCGTAGGCGGGGTCGTAGGGCTGCCCTCCGTAGGAGGGGTCGTACGAGCCCGCCGGGGTGCCTCCGTAGGCGTAGGGGTCGTACTGGCCGCCCTGGTACGGGTCTTGGTACTGCTGCTGGTCGTATCCACCCGCCTGGTACTGCTGTTGTTGCCCGTCCTGGTACTGGGTGCCGTAGGAGCCGTATTCGGCGCCCGCGTAACTCGGCTGGTCCCAGTCCCCGTAGGACTGCTGCTGCGGGATGGCGACCGGCGTGCCCGGGGCGCCCTCCGGTGGGGCTGTCTGTTCCTGCGGCGCGTCCTCGGTGGACTGTTCGGCTTCCGCCTGGGCGCGCAGCCTGCGTGCCCTGCGGCCCTCACCGGCGAGGGCCTCGGCGGGCACGGCCGCCTGCTCCTCCTCCGGGAGGTCGTCGTCGACGTCCCGGCGGCGGCCCGGCAGTGCGAGTACCACGAGGACGACGGCGAGCGCGCCCTGTGCCCACAGCCAGCCGGTGTGGCTCATCGGCGCGTCGAAGGTGACGTCCAACCGGCCGCCGGACGCGGGCAGTTCGAAGCCCTGGGCCCAGCCGTCGACGGTGGTCCGGGTGAGCGGCCGGCCGTCCAGGGTGGCCGTCCAGCCCGCGTCGGCGGTGTCGGCAAGGCGCAGGGTCCGGCCCGCGGAGCCGTCCGGAACCGTGGTGTGCAGTTCGACGGGGCCGGCGGCGACGGGCCGCGGCTCGCCGCCCTTCCCGGTGACGATCGCGGCGCGGGAGACCTGCCGGTCCACGCGCCACAGGGCGCTGCCATCCTGCTGGCTGAGCCGGGTCAGGCCCGGGGTGGCGTCCAGGACGCGGCTGACCTGGCGGGGGGCGCCGTCCCGGACGAGGACGTAGCGGACGGCGAAGCCGCCGAGCTGGTCGGCCTGGTCGGCGCCGGAGCCTGCCACGAGGTTGGCGACGACCTTGTCGAGCCGCTGGTTCTCGCCGCCCGCGGCGGCGAGTTCGGCGTCACCGAGCCGGGCTCCGGAGCCGCGGACCAGGGTGTAGTCGACCTCGGCGGGCGATCTGCTGTCGAGGACGAGGGTGCGGGCCTGGTCGCGGGTGCCGCTCTCCTCGGCGACGAACGCGGGCACCTGTACCGGGTCGCGGCGCTCCAGCGGGCCGTCGGCGCCGCGGATCATCCAGCCGGCGGCGACGAGCAGCGGGCCCGCCGCCGCGGCGAAGGCTACGAGCGCGGCCACCGGCTGCCGCCAGCCGAAGTTCTGCTCGGCCACGCGTGCGCGTGCTCCGTCGGCGCCGAGGACGGCGGCGGCCAGGAGGGCGATGCCGTAGACGAGGGTCGCGGGGCCCGCCCAGGCGGACGCGTTCGACAGGACGGCGAAGACGAGCCCCGTCAGGGCGGCGGTCCAGGCGACGCGGATCCCCAACTGGCGCTCCGCGCGCAGGAGTGCGGCCAGCGCGGCGAGAACGATGCCGATGAGCAGCAGCCCGCTGACGGTCCCGGGACCGCCGGGGCTCGCGCCGAGCAGGTCGGCGGCGGAGGCGGTGGCCTCGCCGAACTCGAGACCTGCCTCCTTGAGGAAGCCGAACGGCAGCAGGGTCAGTGACCAGGGCGCGAGAACCAGCAGCGGGGTGCCGAGCTGGGCCAGGAAACGCAGTCCGTAGCCGACGGTCTCCTGGCGGCGCACCACCAGGACGCCGCCGCCGAGGACGAGGGCGATGGGCCACACGATGGGCGTGAAGGCGGTGGCCAGCGTGAGCAGCAGCGCGTACGCCCAGGTGGCGCGCCAGCTGCCGCGTGGCCCGCCCGTGCCGCCCGCGAGCCCGCTCGCGGCGACGCCCGCGCGCGCGATGAGCGGGAGCAGGACGGCGAGGACGGCGGTGCCGATGCGGCCGCCCGCGAGTGCGCCGGCGGTGGCGGGCAGGAAGGCGTACGCCACGGACGCCCAGGCGCGCAGCAGCCGGGACTGGACCAGTGGCCGGGAGGCGAAGTAGGCGGCGAACCCGGCCAGCGGCACGGAGCCGATCAGCAGCGCGGTGACCGCGAGACCGGTCGAGCCGAGCAGCATCGTGGCGAGTGTCGCGAGGACGGCCAGGTACGGCGGCGCCGGCTGGGTGCCGCCGGCGCCGACCGGGTGCCAGCCGTCGGCGTAACGGGCCCACAGGTCGGAGGCGTCCGCGGGGGCGGGGAGCAGTGCTCCGCCCGCGAGCGCCCCACCGCCGAGCAGCGCGCGGCACGCGACGAGCGAGACGAGCAGGAGCGCCGTGAAGAGCACCGGGCCTGGTTTGCGGGCGATGCGCTTGAGGCGGGCGAACTGCTCGATCTCCAGGAAGTCGGCGTCGTCGCCGCCGGGTCCGGACTCGACGGCGCCGCCGTGCCGGCCGGCCGCGCCGATCTCGGGGTCGGAACGGCCCACGAGATTGCTCGCGGCCTGCTCGACGGTGAGCCGCACCGTCGCGCCGGGCGGCGGGAACAGGGGCCGCAGTTCGGCCGCCTCGACGGCCGGCCTGCCGCGCGAGCTGCGGGCGGAGAGGATCCGCCCGGGGCGCAGCAGCACCCCGAGCAGGCCGGTGATCTCGTCGAACGCCTGCCCGGGCACCTTGCCGACGAGGTAGGTGACGGTGCGCAGGAGGGTGCCGACGACGAGCCGCAGCAGCACCCATGCCAGCGCTTTCCCGCGGGTGTTGGCGAGCAGGGTGTAGACGGCGCCCGCCTTGTCGACCTTGTGCGGGGAGGTGGCGGTGCGGCCCACGCAGTCGACGGTGCGCCGCTCGCGGGAGGCGGCCTCGGCGTGCCGTACGACGGCGTCGGGGGCGACGAGGACGCGGTGGCCTGCGGCCTGTGCGCGCCAGCACAGGTCGACGTCGTCACGCATCAGGGGGAGCCGGCGGTCGAACCCGCCGAGTTGTTCGAAGACGTCGCGCCGGATCAGCATGCCCGCTGTGGAGACGGCGAGCACCGGACGTACGTGGTCGTGCTGGCCCTGGTCCTGCTCGCGGCGGTCCAGGCCGGTCCATCGGCGGCCGCTGTTGGCGATGGTGACGCCGACCTCGAGGAGCTGGCGGCGGTCGTACCAGCCGCGCAGTTTGGGGCCGACGACGGCGACGTCCTTGCCCAGTTCGCGTTCGTTCTCCACCACGCGCAGCAGTTGCGCCAGGGCGTCGGGGGCGGGGGCGCAGTCGTCGTGCAGCAGCCACAGCCACTGAACGGGCTCGCCGTACGGCAGCTCAGGCATGTCGTACGCGTCGTCGCGCCAGCTGCGGGTCACCGGGTCCCAGCCGCTGGGGCGCTTCAGATAGGGCAGGTCGTCCGGGGTCAGTACGCCGGCGGTGCGGTTGGCCTCGTCGACCGCCTGGCCGAAAGCGGTACGGCGGGCCAGGTGCAGCACGCGGTCGTCGCCGAGGGCCTCGGTGAGCAGTCGGGCGGAGTCGTCCGCGCTGCCGGTGTCGGCCGCCACGGCGTTCTGCGCGGGGCGCTCCTGGCCGAGCAGCCCGGCGAGCGCGTCGGGGAGCCAGCGGGCGCCGTCATGGGAGACGAGGACCGCGGTCACCACGTGACGCGGGAACTCGGGCGGGCGGGCAGCGTCGTGGTGGGCTGCCCTGTGGCTGTGCACGGACATCGAGGTACGGGCCCCGGTTCGGTGGTCTGAGGTCGACGCCTGTGTCCGGCGGGGACAGCGGGACGTCTCGGACGAGGGCCCACACTAACGGCTGAGCAGCACGGCGGCCCGCCGCCTGTGGACAACCTGCGTGCGACGGGCCGTTCGTTACGTAAGGGATGTGTGCGGTTCGCTCATCGGCACGCATGCGCTCGTGCCGTGGAATTCCGACTGTTGATCTTTGGCGGTGCTCGTCAGCTGTGCTCTTCGGATGCTCGGGCTGCTTCGGCTGTGCTCATTGACTGTGCTCTGCGGCTGTGCTCTTCGGGTGCGGACGGCGGCCTTCCCCGGAGAAGGGTCCTGGGCGGCGGCCCGCTTCGGTCGGACGCCGTCTTCGGTAGGCGGCCTTCTCAGACAGCGGCCTTCTTCAGACGGCGCCGTTCGCGCTCCGACAGGCCGCCCCAGATGCCGAAACGCTCGTCGTTGGCGAGCGCGTATTCGAGGCACTCGGAGCGGACCTCACACGCGAGACAGACCTTCTTGGCCTCGCGGGTGGAGCCGCCCTTCTCGGGGAAGAAGGACTCGGGATCGGTTTGGGCGCACAGCGCGCGCTCCTGCCAGCCGAGTTCCTCATCCGCGTCCTCGACCAGCAGTTGCTGGAACAGCTCGGTCATGTGCGCCCCTCGTCTGTTTTCGAGTCCCCGTGATGCTGCCGTTACCTGTTCCGGCTGAACGACACGAGTGAAATTACAAGTGTGCAGCTCCGGGCGAGTCAAGCCGAGATCTGCTATTGGGCCCCTTATTCACTCTGCGGAACCAAGGCAATGCAGAAAGTGTTCAAATCGGCATAAACAGTGACACACCGCTGGATCGAACCCTGAACTTCCAACCCCTACGAGGAAGGACGTCCGGAAGTTCGATCACGTTCCGAGGTCGACGCGAAGGGAACCGGATCACATTCCGATCACAGGACGGCAACGGGGCCCGACCACCCGGATGTGCGCCATGTGTCCCCAACTCGGCAGGGCAAACCTTTCATCGCGCAGGGCGACCGGATGGGGTGAATCGGCGCCCACATGGCGGACATCAAGTTGACAGAGGAAGTGTGAGCCGATGTCCTTGTGGGCATGCTCGCGAACTTGGCGCCCACTTCGACCCGCATCGCCGGGTCCCTCGGTGCTGCCCGTTCCCGCTGTAGCTGTTGCTGTAGCTGTTGTCGTTCCTGCTGTTGAGCCGTACCGCGCTCCGGCCGCTTCTCCCCCAGC
Organism: Streptomyces cavernae; assembly: GCF_004023625.1. GTDB lineage: Bacteria > Actinomycetota > Actinomycetes > Streptomycetales > Streptomycetaceae > Streptomyces > Streptomyces cavernae. Next base: position 18,757 of record NZ_ML137714.1, read on the forward strand.
CCGTATCCGGCGAACGCACCGCCCCCACCAGGGCGGACGCCCCTCGACGGGCGACCTGCCCCGTCCGTGACCCGGGCGTCCGCCCCGTTCCCCACGACTCTCCGCCGAGGAACCACCGCACCCCATGAACAGCGACAGCGACCTCCAGATCGCCGGCGACATCCTCGAGGTACCGCACCTGCTCCAGGCGCCGCGCCAACACCCGGTCACCGTGGCCGAGTTCGCCGGTCTCGCGCGCTCCATCGCCGCCGACCGCTCCCAGTGGGAGCACCTCGTCGAGTACGACGCCACCACCCGCTGGTACCACCGGCTGCGCACCGGACCGGGCTACGAGGTGTGGCTGCTGTCATGGGTGCCCGGCCAGGGCAGCGGGCTGCACGACCACGGACGTTCGTCGGGCGTGCTCACCGTCCTCGGTGGCGAACTGACGGAGCGCACCGAGCGGAGTGCGCGGGTGTTGCGCGCCGGAGCACAGCGGGTCTTCGCACCGGGCTACGTGCACGAAGTGGTCAATGACGCGCTGGAACCGGCCATAAGTCTGCACGTCTACTATCCGGGTCTGACCGAAATGACCATGCACGCGGTCAGTTGCGCGGCACGGGGTTCCGAGCGGGGGTCCGCGACCGCAGGGGTCTGAGCGGACCGCACGACGCGCTGTCACAGCCGCCTGCAAGACTGCCCTCATGCGCATTGTGGTTCTGGCAGGCGGCATCGGCGGTGCCCGGTTCCTGCGGGGTCTGAAGCAGGCCGCGCCGGACGCGGACATCACCGTCATCGGCAACACCGGGGACGACATCCACCTCTTCGGGCTGAAGGTCTGCCCGGACCTCGACACGGTGATGTACACGCTCGGCGGCGGCATCAACGAGGAGCAGGGCTGGGGCCGGGACGACGAGACCTTCCACCTCAAGGAGGAGCTAGCGGCGTACGGGGTGGGCCCGGAGTGGTTCGGGCTCGGCGACCGCGACTTCGCGACGCACATCGTGCGGACGCAGATGCTCGGCGCGGGATATCCGTTGAGCGCGGTGACCGAGGCGCTCTGCGACCGCTGGAAGCCGGGCGTCCGGCTCATCCCCATGACGGACGACCGCGTGGAGACGCACGTGGCCGTCACCCTGCCCGACGACGCCTCCGCCGAGGGCCCCGGCGAGCGCAAAGCGATCCACTTCCAGGAGTACTGGGTGCGGCTGCGGGCCTCCGTACCGGCCGAGGCCGTGGTGCCGGTCGGCGCCGAACTCGCCAAGCCCGCGCCCGGGGTCCTGGAGGCCATCGCCGAGGCGGACGTCGTGCTGTTCCCGCCGTCCAACCCCGTCGTCTCGGTGGGCACGATCCTCGCCGTGCCCGGTATCCGCGAGGCGATCGCCGACGCCGGGGTCCCGGTGGTCGGCCTGTCCCCGATCATCGGGGACGCGCCCGTACGCGGCATGGCGGACAAGGTGCTGGCGGCGGTGGGCGTGGAATCGACGGCGGCGGCGGTCGCCGAGCACTACGGCTCCGGACTGCTGGACGGCTGGCTGGTCGACACCACCGACGCGGGCTCGGTGGAGCGGGTCGAGGCGGCGGGCATCCGCTGCCGCGCCGTCCCCCTGCTGATGACGGACCTCGAGGCGACCGTGCGGATGGCCGACGAGGCACTGGCGCTGGCGGAGGAGGTGCGCGGCGCGTGAGCAGCGAGAGAGCAGTGGGTGAGGAGACCCCGCGCCGCGGGACCACCGCCGCCGGCGGCGACACGCACACAGGCCGGGCCGGGCGGACCGCCGGCCGAACCGGGCAGGGCCCCGGATACCGCGTCTGGGCCGTGCCCGGCCTTCCCGAGATCCGCCGGGGAGACGACCTCGCCAAGCTCATCGCCGTCGCCGAGCCGGGACTCGTCGACGGGGACGTGCTGCTCGTCACCTCGAAGATCGTCTCCAAGGCCGAGGGACGACTCGTGGAGGCGGCCGACCGGGAGGCCGCCATCGACGCCGAGACCATACGGGTGGTGGCCCGCCGCGGCCCACTGCGCATCGTCGAGAACCGGCAGGGCCTCATCATGGCCGCGGCCGGGGTCGACGCCTCCAACACCCCCGCGGGCACAGTGCTGTTGCTGCCCGAGGACCCCGACGCATCCGCGCGCGCCATCCGGGACGGACTGCGGGACGCCCTCGGGGTCGACGTCGGCGTCGTCATCACGGACACCTTCGGGCGCCCATGGCGGACGGGGCTGACGGACGTCGCCATCGGCGCCGCGGGCGTGCGGGTCCTCGACGACCTGCGCGGCGGCACGGACGCGCACGGCAACCCGCTGAGCGCCACCGTCGTCGCCACCGCCGACGAGCTCGCCGCCGCCGGCGACCTGGTCAAGGGCAAGGCCGCGGGGCTGCCCGTCGCGGTCGTACGCGGGCTGGCGCACATGGTGTCCGAGGACGACGGCGAAGGCGCGCGGGCGATGGTGCGGGGCGCACGCGACGACATGTTCCGGCTGGGCACCTCCGAAGCGGTACGGGAAGCCGTGACCCAGCGGCGCACGGTACGGGCTTTCACGGACGAGCCCGTGGACCACGCCGCCGTACGACGCGCGGTCGCCGCGGCCGTCACCGCGCCGGCACCGCACCACACGACCCCCTGGCGCTTCGTCCTGCTGGAGTCCGAGGAGTCGCGCACCCGGCTGCTGGACGCGATGCGGGACGCGTGGATCGCGGATCTGCGCGGGGACCGCAAGACCGAGGAGTCCATAGCCAAACGGATCAGGCGCGGCGACGTGCTGCGCAACGCGCCGTATCTCGCCGTGCCCTGCATGGTCATGGACGGGTCCCACACCTACGGGGACCCTCGGCGTGACGCGGCCGAGCGCGAGATGTTCGTGGTGGCGACCGGGGCCGGGGTGCAGAACTTCCTTGTCGCGCTGGCCGGGGAGCGACTCGGTTCGGCCTGGGTGTCGTCCACGATGTTCTGCCGGGACGTCGTACGCGAGGTGCTGGGGCTGCCGGACACCTGGGATCCGATGGGTGCCGTGGCCATCGGTCATCCGGCCGGGGAACCGAGGCCGCGGCCGGAGCGGGATGCCGGGGTGTTCATCGAGGTGCGCTGAGGCGCCCGCGTTCGACGTCTACGCTCATGCCTACGCTCATCCCTGACTACGCCCATCCGTCACGCCTACGCTCATAGGGCATCCCGAGCTCCAAGGACCTCACTCGTGGCCGGACGCTTCGCCCCCCGTACCACGCGGACGACCGTGCGCGGTGGACAGGTCGCCGTGCCCGGGTCCGTGCCTGCCGCAGCCGTGCCGCCCGGGACGGTGCCGTCCGGAGCTGTGCCGCCCGGGACTGTGCCGCGGCAGGCCTCGGCGCCGGGGCGGGTGCGGCGGTGGACACCGCCCTGGCCGCTCGACCTCGGGCTGGTGCTGGGACCGTTGCGGCGCGGGGCGGCGGACCCCACGTTCCGGGCCACCTCGGACGGTGCCGTGTGGCGGGCCTGCCGGACCCCGGCGGGAATCGGAACGCTGCGCGTAACGCTGCGGGCCGGGATGGCCGAGGGCAGGGCATGGGGACCCGGAGCGGACTGGCTGCTGACCCGGCTCCCGGAACTCCTGGGCTCGTTGGACGACCCCGCGGCCTTCGTACCGCGGCACCGTCTGCTCGCGCTGACCCGGCACCGGCGACCGGGACTGCGGCTGACGCGGACCGGTCTCGTCATGGAGTCCCTGATCCCCTCGATCCTCGAACAGAAGGTCACCACGGACGAGGCATACCGGGCGTGGCGGCTGCTCGTCCGCGGATACGGGGATCCGGCGCCGGGCCCCGCGCCCGGCGGGATGTACGTCATGCCCGCGCCGCGCACCTGGGCGCTGATCCCGTCCTGGGAATGGCACCGCGCCGGAGTGGACGACAAGCGCGCGTCGACGATCCTGCGGGCGGTACGGGTCGCCGGGCGACTGGAGGAGGCCGTGGGCATGGAGCCGGAGCAGGCGCAGGCCCGGCTGGAGCTGGTGCCCGGGATCGGGCCCTGGACGTCGGCGGAGACGGTGCAGCGCAGTCACGGGGCGGCGGACTCGGTGACGGTCGGCGACCTCCACCTGCCCGGCATCGTCGGGTACGCCCTCGCGGGGGACCGCGACGCGGACGACGCGGCGATGCTGGCTCTGCTGGAACCGTACGCGGGACAGCGCCACCGGGCGGCGCGCCTCATCCTCCTCTCAGGGCGCACGCCTCCCCGGCGGGTGCCCCGGATGCCGCGGGGGGACATCGGGCGGCTGTGAGGCCCTCTTGCCGGGCGGGGAAGCAGCAGACCCCCTTGCCGGACGGGGAAGCAGCAGACCCCCTTGCCGGACGGGGAAGCAGCAGACCCCCTTGCCGGACGGGGAAGCAGCAGACCCTCCTGCCGGGCGAGGAGGCAGCAAGCCTTCCTGCGGGCGAGGAGGCAGCAAGCCTTCCTGCGGGCGGGGAGGCAGCAAGCCTTCCTGCCGGGCGGGGAGGCAGCAAGCCGCCGGACGGGAAGGCAGCAAGCCCCCTCACCGGACCGGAAACAGCCGGCCCTCCTGCCGGGCGGGAAGGCAGCAGGCCCTCTCACCGGATAGGTCTCCGCCGCTCCCGCCGCTCTGACCGTTCCTGCGGGTCCCGAGCCCGGGGGCTTCGCCCCCGGACCCCCCTTTCGGCCCCGCGGCCTCGTCTTCGATCGCGCCGGGCGGGCTGAGCGCTACTGGTCGGAGGAGAAGCGCACGGCCCCCGCGGGCAGCAGCGCGTCGCACCACACCCGCACGCCCTCCCGGAGTTCGTTGTCCGCCCCCACCCGTGCCCCGTCCCCGATCACCGCGCCCGTGACGACCGTGCGGGCCCCGACCACCGACCGCGCCCCGATCAGCGAGTCGGTGATCACGGCGCCGGGCTCCACCACGGCCCCCGCGAGGATCGTGCTCCCGAAGATGCGAGCCCCCTCGCCGACCACGGCACGCTCGCCCACCACCGTGCCCCCGGTCACCTTCGCGTCGTACGCCACCAACGCGGTGGGAAGGATCAGGCGGTCCCCGCAGCGGCCGGGCACGGCGGGCGACGGGGCCCGGCCCAGGACCAGGTCCGCCGAGCCGCGTACGAAGGCGGCCGGGGTGCCGAGGTCCAGCCAGTACGTGGAGTCGACCATGCCCTGAAGATGGGCGCCCGCCGCGAGCAGCCCCGGGAACGTCTCCCGCTCCACCGAGACCGGCCGGCCCGCCGGGATCGTGTCGATGACCGACCGGCGGAACACGTACGCCCCGGCGTTGATCTGGTCGGTGACGATCTCCTCGGGCGTCTGGGGCTTCTCCAGGAACGCGGTCACACGGCCCGTGTCGTCGGTGGGCACCAGACCGTAGGCCCGGGGATCCGACACCCGTGTCAGATGCAGCGAGACGTCCGCCCCCGACGACTCGTGCGTCGCCACGAGTGCCCGGATGTCCAGGCCCGTCAGGATGTCCCCATTGAAGATCAGCACCGGATCGGAGGGTCCCGACCGCAGTCGGGACGCCACGTTCCGGATGGCGCCGCCGGTGCCGAGGGGCTCCTCCTCGGTTACGTACTCGAGGTGGAGCCCTAACGACGAACCGTCGCCGAAGTGCGGTTCGAAGACCTCGGCCAGGTAGGACGTGGCGAGCACGATGTGCTCGACCCCCGCCGCTCTCGCCCGCGCCAGTTGATGCGTGAGGAACGGAACCCCGGCCGCCGGGACCATCGGCTTCGGTGTGTTCACCGTCATGGGCCGCAACCGCGTGCCCTTGCCGCCGACCAGGAGAATCGCTTCTGTCACCTTCGTCTCTGCTTCCTGCTGGGGCCGGCCGATCTATCTCGGCGGGCCAGTGTATGCAGACTGTTCGATGGCGCGTTCGAAGTCTCGCGACCCGCCCGAAGATTGCCGTCCTCCCGCCGGGGCAATTTCTAACGCCCTTGATAGCGGGCCGACTTGGAGCGGGCCGTTCCGAGCTTGGCGTACAGACGGCTCCCCGGGCAGTCGGTGGCGAACCCGTCCCGATGGCCGGAGATGACATTCAATCGTACTTTTGTGCCTTTTTTGTACCGATTACCTCCGCCGGATGTCAGAGACGCCTTGCCCTTCGGATTGCCCCCGTACAGTCCGAGTTTCCACGCCGTCAATCTGGCGATGGCGTCCACCGACTTGGCGGCCGGATTCGTGGCGGAGAAGCTGCCGAGGACGGCGATGCCCATGCTGTCGTTGTTGAAACCGAGCGTGTGTGCGCCCATGACCGCCTTGGCCACGCCACCTGCGCGGCCTTCGTAGATGTTGCCGCACTTGTCGACGAGGAAGTTGTAGCCGATGTCGCGCCAGCCACTGCTCACCACGTGGTAGCGGTAGATACTGCGAATGACCGATGAAGCTTGTGCACAGCTGTAGTTGTTGCCCGAGCCGCTGTGGTGGACGAAGGCCACCCTGACCGCCTTGGTGTAGCGGAAGTCGCGCTCGCGCAGCGATTCGTCGGCACCCCAGCCTCTGCGGGTGACGATGCGGGGGCGGGGGCCGATGTACGGGGTTCTGAGGGCGCTGTCCTCGGCGCTGGTCTCGACGCTGTCCTTGGTTCCGTCTTTGGTGCCGTCGTCGGTACCGTCCTCGGTGCTGTCCTCGGCACCGTCGTCCGTGCCGTGCTCGGCGATGAACAGTTCTGCCTCGGTCTGCTTCTTGTCCAGTGCGGGGATGGCGTCGACACCCAGTGGCGCCAGTTCGGCGTTGACGGCGGACGCGGCGGCGGACTCGGGGGTGAGCGCGGCGGCCTGCGGTCCGTCGCCTTCCGCTCCCCGCAGGGGTTCGGCGCCGGGGTCCACCAGTTCGAGGCGCATACCGCGCGGAAGCGCCTCCTCCCCGCCGGCCCGGCTGTCCACCGCCGTCTCGACGCGGACCTCGATGCCGTTCGACTCGCCGACCCACAGCGGGGCGGTGGCGCCGCGCAGACGCCTCGACGTGCCCTCGGCGCTGTCGAGGTCGGCGGCGTGGGCGTGGTTGTGCGTGTCGAGGTCCTGCCAGTCGGACCACTCTCCGGTCGCGACGGAACGGGTGCGGACCTGGACCTGACCGTGCAGTTCGACGGCAGGGTCGTCCCAGACGACGCCGACCAGGGAGAAGGACCGTACATCACGCTTCGTCAGGCCCTGGGCGGGGGCGGGAGAGCGGTCGGTGGAGAGGGGGGCGAGGGGGAGGGACTGGGTGCTGCCGGGGATGCCCGGGTCGGGTGCTGCGGCATGGGAGGGAAAGGCGAGCGGGAGGGCAAGAGCCGCCGTGCAGGCGACACCGATCGAAGAAGAAATCAATCTACGCATGCCAAAGATCTTGGACATAGTCATACATATATGTCCATCTGGGAATTGACGGGGCGTCGGCTGCGTCCTCCGAACGGTGGCCCCCGCCGTCGGGCCGGCGTGTGGTCGGCAGCGCGCCACGACTGCGCCCCCGCGTACGCTTGCGCGCGTGAACCCCAACGACCGCACCCCTGCCGACCTGCTGCGATCCGCGCTCGCCGTGGATCCGGCGCGCCCTCTGGTGACCTTCTACGACGACGCCACCGGCGAACGCGTCGAACTGTCCGTGGCCACCTTCGCCAATTGGGTGGCCAAGACCGCGAACCTGCTCCAGGACGGACTGTCCGCCGAGCCGGGTGAGCGGGTCGCGCTGCTGCTGCCCGCGCACTGGCAGACGGCGGTGTGGCTGATCGCGTGCTCGTCGGTGGGTGTGATCGCGGACGTCGGCGGGGACGCGGCCCGCGCGGACCACGTGGTCGCCGGGCCGGACGCCCTCGACGCGGGGCTCGCCTGCTCCGGCGAGCGGATCGCGCTGTCGCTGGCGCCACTGGGCCGCCGCTTCCCGACGCCGCCCGCCGGGTACGCCGACTACGCCGTCGAGGTGCCCACCCAGGGGGACCGCTTCACGCCGTACGTGCCCGTGGACCCGGAGGCGCCTGCACTGGTCGTCGCCGGGGCGGAGTACACGGGGGCCGAGGTGGTCGAGCGGGCCCGGGCGGACGCGCCGGTCCTCGGGCTCACCGGACCGGGCTCACGTCTGCTGTCGGCTTTGCCGTACGACACCTGGGAAGGGCTCGGCGCCGGGCTGTACGCGCCGCTGGCAGCCGGGGGCTCCGTGGTGCTGTGTCGGCATCTTGACCGGCTGGGCGAGGAAGGGCTGGCGAAGCGGATCGAGAGTGAGCGGGTTTCGGCTACGGCTCGCTGAGGTTGGCGCTCGGTGGCTGCCGCCGGTATGTGGTGGGCGCGGTCGCGTCTGCCGGGCCGGCCGCCGTGCGCGGTCGCGTCTGCCCGGCCGGCCGCCGTGCCGGTCGCGTCTGCCGGGTCGGCCGCCGTGCGCGGCTGCGGGAGCACTGGGGCTTGGCGCGCAGTTCCCCGTGCCCCCGAACCAAGGAACGCCACCCCGCAAACCACGACCCACCGCTCCACCACCGCCCGCCCAGCCGGGCCGGCCGCCGTGCGCGGTCGCGTCTGCCGGGCCGGCCGCCGTGCGCGGCTGCGGGAGCACTGAGGCTTGGCGCGCAGTTCCCCGCGCCCCTGAGCGGGCTCGCCATTCTCCGTCCAGGGAAACCCCGGCGCCCGGCAGTCCGCACGCGACGGCCCGGATGCGGGGCGCCCGCCAGGACCGCCGTCCCGCCGGCCCGGACCGCCCCGTCGGGGACATGCCTGGGCGTCACCCGTTCGGCTCATCCCCGGCCGCCTCCGGGGGCTCGGTGGAGGCATCGTCGTAGGAGGTCCGGCTCCTATGGCGTGGAGGGGGTGGTTACAGCGGTGAGCAGACGCAGAGGTGTGGTTCCGGCAGGGATGCTCGGGCCCGGGGCGGGGGCCAGCCCCCTGGGGGCGGGTGTGCGGCGGAGGCGGCGGCGCTGGGTGCGCCGGGGGGGTGTGGGGGTTGCCGTCCTGCTCGTGGGGGCCGTGGGGGCGGGGTGGGTCGTGTACGAGAAGCTGGACTCCAACATCACCGCGGACAATGACGCCGCCGACGAGCTTGCCCGGTACGAGAAGGAGCGTCCCACCGCGCTCGTGCGTGACGCGCAGAACATCCTGCTGATCGGTTCCGACTCGCGCTCGGGGGACGGCAACAGCGCCTACGGCCGGGACTCGGGTACCGAGCGCTCCGACACGACGATCCTGCTGCACCTCGCGGCGGACCGGAAGAGCGCCACCGCCGTGTCGATACCCCGGGACCTGATGGTGAACGTGCCCAGCTGCCGCAGACCGGACGGGACCCGCACGGCGCCGAGGTTCGCGATGTTCAACTCCGCCTTCCAGGTGGGAGGTTCGGCGTGCACGATCCGAACGGTCGAGAAGCTCACGGACATTCGGGTGGATCACCACATCGTCGTCGACTTCCGCGGCTTCAAGGAGATGGTCGACGCAGTGGACGGCGTCGAGGTGTGTCTGACGGAGCCGATGAACGACCCCGCCGCCAAGCTGACGCTCGCCGCCGGCAAGCACACCCTCAACGGCGAGCAGGCCCTCGGCTACGTACGCGCCCGCAAGAGCCTCGGCAACGGCAGCGACACCGGCCGCATCGACCGCCAGCAGCGCTTCCTCGCCGCGCTCGTCAACAAGGTGCACAGCAACGACGTTCTGCTCAATCCGACCAAGCTCTACCCACTCCTCGACGCCGCCACATCTTCGCTCACCACGGACCCGGATCTGGCGAGCCTGCGCGGTCTCTACCAACTTGTGCGGGGTGTGCGCCACATTCCCATGGAACGGGTGCAGTTCCTGACCGTTCCCCGGCGCGCGTACGTCCACGACCCCAACCGCGACCAACTCGTGGAACCCGACGCGCAGCGGTTGTTCACCCGGCTGAGACTGGACGAACCGGTGGCGGTGGCCAAGGACGGATCGGACACCGGGTCCACCGCGCCCTCCAACGAGCCCTCCGGACAAGGGAGTCGGACCTCGGGTGATGGTTCGCACACAACACCGGACGGCAGCCCGGCGGAACGCACCGAGCGGCCGGCGGGAACCGCGACCGACACCGCGCAGTCCTCCCGATCCGCCTCGCCACCTCCTGATCCGGTGCCCACGTTCCGCGGAAACACCGCCGCGGAGGACGGCTGCGGGTAAAGCGATTGCCAAGCGGAAGGAAGTCCCTACTTAAAAATAGGGGGAATTGCCCAGTTGTAGGGACGTGCAATTTGTCACCGTGGCTGCTTGACGTCGAAGTGGGCGGATAGTGTGAGCGATCCGGTGACTCGGGCCGCCAGGCTTATGCCTAGGGTCGAGCACTGCTTGACCGACTGACCGAGCGTCTTCGATGGGGGCGAAGGCGCCGCGTGGCCCCGACGGAGGACTCAGACAACCGTGGACGCGCTAGGCCGTGGGCGGGCGGACGATATCGACCCCGCAGACCAGTGGGTACTGAACCCGAATACCGGCGACTACGAACTGCGACTGCAGCCCTCCGCACCGCAGTCGACCGTACCGAGGCCCCGGAGAACCGCCACCGTCAACAGGTCGGTGGGGACAACCGTTCCCCCGCACATCGACCCGGGCGCGGTGCCCGGGCCGCGCCGCCGTCGCCCCCTCGAGGAACCGCCGAGCCGCCGCAAGGTCAGGCCCGAGAAGTCCAAGGGCAAGAAGGTGCTGCTGTGGACGGGCGGCGCCATGGCGTTCGTGCTGGTCGGGGTGAGTGGCGCGGGCTATCTCTACTACCGGCACCTGAACGGCAACATCACGTCCGTCTCGGACGACGGCGCCGGAACGGGCGGCTTCAGCAAGGACCGTGCCATCAACATCCTGCTGATCGGCACGGACAAGCGCACGGGAGCGGGCAACGCGGGCTACGGCGACAGCGGCAGCCCCGGCCACGCGGACACGACGCTCGTGCTGCACGTCTCCAAGGACCGCTCCAACGCGACGGTGCTGAGCATCCCCCGCGACCTGATCACCGACATCCCGGACTGTCCCACCACACAGGAGGACGGCTCGCAGAAGGTGATCACAGGGGAACGCACACGGTTCAACAACAGCCTCGGCCAGAAGGGCCGGACGCCGAGTTGCACCATGCGGACGGTCACCGAACTCACCGGCCTGAAGATGGACCACTTCATGGTGGCCGACTTCAACGCTGTGAAGACGCTGACGACGGCGGTGGACGGTGTCACGGTCTGTCTGGCCAAGGACGTCAACGACCCGCAGTCCAAGCTCAATCTGAAGGCGGGCAACCGCAAGATCGAGGGCGAGACCGCGCTGGCCTTCGTCCGCACCCGGAAGAGCTTCGGCAACAGCGGCGACCTGGACCGCATCAAGGTCCAGCAGCAGTTCCTCGCCGCGTTGATGCGCAAGCTGAAGTCCAACGACACCCTCACCAGCCCGACGAAGCTGCTGGATCTGGCGGAGGCGGGCACCAAGGCGCTGACCGTCGACTCCAAGATCAGCTCCATCAACAAGCTCCGCGCCCTGGCCATGGAACTGGGCAAGCTCGACACCAAGAACCTGTCGTTCACCACGGTGCCCGTCGCCGACAACCCCGCCGAGAAGGTCAAGGTCACGGTGGTCCTGCAGGAGCCCCAGGCCCAGCAGCTGTTCTCCACCATCAAGGGCGACGTGTCGCTGACCGAGGTCAAGCAGCAGCAGAAGAAGAAGGAGAAGGCCGCGGTCGCCGCCCGCCTCAAGGGCTCCCGCTCCGCCGCCTCCGACGTCCGGGTGAACATCTACAACGGCGGTGCCCCCGGCGGATCCGCACAGGAGACTCTCAACTTCCTGCAGATCGAACAGGGCGTGACAAAGTCCAGTCAGCTCGGCAACGCGGACGAAACGCTGGCGAAGACAACTCTGGAGTACTCTCCCGATCAGGCCCCGCAGGCGCGCAAGCTCGCCGACATCATGGGGCTGCCCGCGTCGGCGCTGAAGCCGGGCCAGAGTGAGCAGAGCGCTCAGGGGCTGCCCGCGATGATCCTGACGCTGGGGGAGGACTACCAGGGGGCCGGGGTCTCTCTGTCCGCTCCGACGACAGCGCCGGAGGGCATCGAGAAGGCCACGGCAGACAAGGCTGTGTGCGCCAAGTAACCCAAGGGGTCCGTCGTGCGTCTAACTGACGTACGACGGATTCCTTCGTTTGAGGCGCAGGGGTGGGGAGGCAGGGATGGTGCGGAGCAGTGTGCGTGGGGACGGGACGCGACCAGGCGTCCAGCACGCCGCTGAACGGGGAGGGCACGGGGGTTCGCACGCGGGAGCGGAGCCGGAAGGGAGTGGTGACGGCAACAGCCGTCATGGCAGACCTCGGCGCCGCCGTAAACACCGGATACTCCGCTGGTCGGCCACGGCCGTCGCGATCGTGGTACTCGGTACGGCCGGCGCCGGCTATCTCTACTACCAGCACCTGAACGGCAACATCCGCAAGGGCCAGCGCAGCAGCGGCGCCTCCAAGGCCGAGAAGGCCGCGCCCAACGCGGCCGGCCAGACGCCGCTGAACATCCTGCTCATCGGCTCGGACAGCCGTAACTCGGCGGAGAACCTGAAGCTCGGCGGCAGCAAGCAGAGTGTCGGGTCGAAGCCACTGGGCGACGTCCAGATGCTGATCCACCTGTCCGCGGACCGCAAGAGCGCCGCCGTCGTGAGCATTCCGCGCGACACCCGGGTGGACATACCGAAGTGCACGGACCCGGAAACCGGCGACATCTATCAGGCGACCAACGACATCATCAACACGTCGCTGCAGCGCGGCGGCGCCGGCTGCACCCTGGCCACCTGGCAGAACCTCACCAAGGGTGTCTACATCGACCACTGGATGACGATCGACTTCGCGGGCGTGGTGCGGATGGCGGACGCCGTGGGAGGCGTCGAGGTCTGTGTGCAGCAGAACGTGCACGACCGTCCGCTGCCCAGGGTGCCCGGCGGCTCCGGTCTGAAGCTGACGGCCGGCAAGAAGAAGGTGACGGGCAAGCAGGCGCTGCAGTGGCTGCGTACCCGGCATGCCTGGGGCAGCGACATCCAGCGCGCCAAGGCCCAGCACATGTACATGAACTCGATGATCCGCACACTGCGGGAGCAGAACGTCTTCACCGACAGCGGCCGGCTGATGAAGCTGGCCGAAGCGGCCACGAAGTCGCTCAAGGTCTCCGAGGAGATCGGCTCGGTCAAGAAGCTGTACGACCTGGGCATGCAGCTCAAGACGGTGCCGACCAACCGGATCACCATGCTCACCATGCCGACGGCCGAGGACCCGCTCGACGCGAACCACCTGATCCCGGCGGCGGGGGCCGACAAGATCTGGGCGATGATCCGGGACGACGTGCCCTTCGACAAGAACGGTGACGCGAGCAAGAAGAAGGCCACCGCATCCGCGGTGCGCACGTCCGAGGACCTGGCCGCCGCGGACGGCGAGATCGGCGTGGTGGTGCAGAACGCGACGGGTGCCGAGGGCCAGGGCGCGGTCAACGGACGCGCGAACGCGGTCACCGCGGTGCTCACCGGGAAGGGGTTCGCCCGGGCGACGGCCGATCGGACCACGGCGACGGGGCAGGCGAAGACGGTCGTCCGTTACCCGAGCGCCGAGTTGGCGGGCGACGCCCTGGCGGTCGCCAAGGCACTGGGGATTCCGACGAGTTCGGTGGAGAAGACGACGGCGGTCTCCGGTGTCACGGTGATCGTGGGCGCGGACTGGCGCTCGGGGAGCACGTACCCGAAGCAGACCACTCCGAAGGCCGGGGACGTCCCCGCGGGCAGCGACGCCCTCAACGGTGCGAAGACGGACGCCTGCATGCCCGTGTACGCGCCGTACCGGTTCTGAGCACAGTCCCGCGGCGACCGCACGCACAACGGCCCGCTCCCCGGGGGAGCGGGCCCTTGGTTCAGTCCCCGCTGTGTTGAGGCCTTGCCGTGCTCAGGGGTCCTTGCACTATGAGCGTCCGATGAGGTCGCGTGGTCTGGTGCCGTGCATCGCAAGGCGCCGGAGAGCCCTGGATGGGGGTGCCCCCTGCTCGAGCGGAGCCGAAGCTTGGGGGAGGAGCTACCTGGGCTTTTCGGCAACGCGGCGATGGGGGTGCCCCCTGCTCGAGCGCAGCCGAGAGCTTGGGGGAGCGGTGCCAGGCCGCGCGACCCGGGCGGGCATAGTGCAAGGACCCCTCAGGCCCCGCTCGTGTCGAACACCGCCCTGCTCAGGCCCCGCTCGTGTCGAGCACCGCCGGCCTCCGCGAGGAGATGACCCGCTTGGCCAGCGAACGAGGGCTCGTCAGGAAGCCGAAGCCCCAGGACATGTGCATCGTGGCGAGCGCCACCGGAATCTGCAGCCGGGCCTTCAGCGGCAGACCCCGGCCCGCCGGAACCGAGCCCGCGGTGATCGCCGCGAGGTAGCCCCCGGGGATCACCAAGGCCCACGGTGTGAGGGTCGCGCCCACCACGATGCCCGCCGCTATCGCACAGACCGCCGTCGGCGGGGCGAGGTAGCGCAGGTTGATGGAGCCCTCGTGGTAGCGGGCGACGACGTGCCGCCAGCGGCCGTAGTCCTTGTACTGCTTGGCCAGCGCCTTCACGCTCGGCCGCGGGCGGTACGACACCTTCAGCTCGGGCGAGAACCAGATCAGTCCGCCCGCCTCCCGGATCCGGAAGTTCAGCTCCCAGTCCTGGGCGCGGATGAACTCCTCGTTGTAGCCGCCCTGCTGTTCCAGGGCCTCGCGGCGGAAAACGCCCAGGTAGACCGTCTCGGCGGGGCCGGCCGCGCCGCCCGTGTGGAAGACCGCGTTGCCCACGCCGATCTTCGACGTCATCGCCGCGGCGACCGCGTGCTCCCAGTCGTTCTCGCCCTCGGCGTGCATGATGCCGCCGACGTTCTGCGCGCCGGTCTCCTCCAGGAGGCGTACCGCCGTGGCGATGTAGTTCGGCGAGAGCATCCCGTGGCCGTCCACGCGAACGACGATCGGGTGCCGGGACGCCTTGATCGCGGCGTTCAGCGCGGCGGGGGTGCGCCCCGTGGGGTTGGGCACGGTGTGCACCCGCGGGTCCTCGCGTACGAGCTCCGCGGCGATCTCGTCGGTGCGGTCCGTGGACGGACCGAGCGCGATCACGACCTCCATCTCACCGGGGTACTCCTGGGCGAGGATGGCGGCGACGGCTCCCCGCAGATGCCGCTCCTCGTTGAGGACGGGCATGATCACGGAGACCGGGGTGGGCTGGACGTCAGGCTTGGCGTTCATAGGGGGCTCACGTTACCGCGAACGGGGGACACGGCTGCGCGCCGCCGGGTTCCGTGGCCCGGTCAGGAGATCGTATGGGCCTACGGTGCTCATACCCCCTGCCCACCCCGCGGAGGTAGCTGCCGTGCCCACGCCGACCCGCTCGCCGCGCCGCGCCAGGCTCGTGCCCCCGCGCGGCGCACCGCCGGCTCCCGCCCGGCGCCTTCGGGCCCGCCGCTGGGCCGCGCGACTGGCGACAACGCTGTCGGTGGTGGTGCTGGCCTCGTCCGGGATCGGGCACGTGGTGGTCAGCAGCCTCGACGGGGACATCGCCCGTATCGACCCCTTCAAGGACATGAAGAACCGTCCGCGGGCAGGGCACGGCATGAACGTCCTGCTCGTCGGCACCGACGGCCGGGACGGGGTCACGTCCGAGGCGCGGCACAAGTACCGGCTGGGCGGGGCTCCCTGCAACTGCACCGACACGATCATCATCGTGCACGTCTCGGAGGGCCGGGACCGCGCCAGTGTGGTGAGCCTGCCGCGCGACTCGTACGCGGAGATCCCCCCGCACACCAACCGGACCACCGGCCGCGACCACGGCAGGCACCGGACGAAGCTGAACGCGGCGTACGCGGAGGGAGGGCCGCAGCTGACCGTACGGACGATCGAGCACATGACCGGGGTGAAGATCGACCACTATCTGGAGGTGGACTTCACCAGTTTCATGAAGACGGTGGACGTGCTCGGCGGGGTGCAGATCTGTACCGCCCAGCCGCTGAAGGACTCCCACACCGGTTTGAACCTCGCGGCCGGTACGCACGACCTCGACGGCGGGCAGGCGCTGCAGTACGTGCGCTCCCGGCACGTCGACGCGGCGGGCGACCTCAGCCGGATGCAGCGTCAGCAGCGGTTCCTGGCGGCGCTGGTGGAGCGGGCGACCTCCTCCGGAGTGCTGCTGAACCCGGTCACGTTCCGTGAGGTGGGCCGGGCCGTGCTCGGGTCGGTACGGGCGGACGAGGGGTTCGGGATGGACGAGATGCTGGAACTGGGCCGCGCCCTGCGGGACTTCTCGCCGTCCTCCTCCGAGTTCACGACCGTGCCGCTCGCATCGGACGGGCGCACGGTGAAGGGCATCGGCTGGACGGTGAAGTGGGACCGGGAGAAGTCCCGGGAACTGTTCCGGGCCCTGCGCGACGACCGGCCGCTGACACCTCCGCAGCAGCGGGCCCGGGTGGTACGGGTGGACGTGGCGCCGGAGCGGATCCGGGTGCGGGTGGAGAACGGCACGACCACGGAGGGACTGGGCAGGCGCGTCGACAGCGGGCTGCGCGGCGTCGGCTTCCGTACGACGGGCAGGCCCCGGAACGCGGTCGATCGCGAGGTCAAGCGCACGGTCGTCGCCTACGACCCGCGCTGGGACCGCTCCGCCAGGTCCCTGGCGGCGGCCCTCCCCGGAGCGGAGCTCCGCGAGGCTCCGGGCCAGGGCCCCGTGCTGCGGGTGATCGCCGGGGCGGACTTCAAGGGGGTCACCCGGGTACGCGCCCGGACACCGGAGCAGGAACAGGAGGAGAACCGCTTCGAGCCGGTCACCGGGGACCAGGTGACCTGTTAGGACGGACGCCCCCCGTCTCCGCGCTCCGCTCAGTCCTCCCTACGTTGTTGATGGACGTCCGGCCGGTCCAGTCGACCTGGGCCTTCACATGGACGAGGTCGCCGACACGAACCGGCTCCAGGAACGCCATCTCGTCCATGGAAGCGGTGACGGCCGGACCTCCGGAGTGCCGGCCGGCCAAGGCGCCCGCCGCCTCGTCCACCAGCTTCATGATCACGCCGCCATGCACGGTCCCCAGGAGGTTCGTGTCGTTGTGGGTCATGATGTGGCTGAGCGTGGTCCGGGACGCCGAGGTCGGCTTGCCCGGAATTTCTGGTTCCGGTATGGGGGCCTGGTCTGTCATGGCGTCGACCTTATGCTGGTGGACGAATTGGGTGTTTTGCATCAGCCTTGCAACAGCCCTGGTGTGATTTTCCGCCCACTCTGTATGGGCGCGACCTGGGCACTGCACACTGGGGCGCATGAGCGATTGGCCCGAGGGATGGTCCGGCGACAACAGCCGATACGGACGCGGTAGCGCGAGCGCACAGCCTGAGGGCGCCCGTGTGATGCGGCAGGTACAGCGCGGCAGAGGACAGGGCGGCCCCGGAGGCTACTCCGCTCCGCCGCGCGGTGGGGTCCCACCGCAGCAGTCGTACGACGACTCGTACGACCAGTACGGCTCCTCCCAGGACGGGTACGACAGCGGCTACAACACCGGCCAGGTCTACGGCGGGGGTGGACCCGGTGCGGCGATGCGCGAACCCCGGCCCGCGCCGAACTGGGGCAAGCGGATCAAGCTGACCGCGATCACCCTGGTCACGCTGCTGGTCGTGGTCTCCGTCAGCACGTACTTCTGGGCCGATTCCAAGCTGCGGCGCGAGGTCGACCTGTCGAAGGTGATCGACCGGCCGTCCGAGGGCGAGGGAACGAACTACCTGATCGTCGGCTCGGACAGCCGGGAGGGCATGTCCGCCGAGGAGAAGAAGAAGCTGCGCACCGGCTCGGCCAAGGGCAAGCGCACCGACTCGATGATGATCCTGCACGTCGGCGACAACGGCAACACGCTGATCTCGCTGCCGCGCGACTCCGACGTGGAGATCCCGACGTTCGTCGGTTCCGAGTCGGGCAAGACGTACAAGGGCACCGGCCGACATGTGAAGCTGAACGCGGCATACGCGGAGGACGGCCCCGAACTCCTCGTGCGCACCGTCGAGTTCAACACCGGTCTGCGCATCGACCACTACGCCGAGATCGGCTTCGCCGGCTTCGCGAAGATCGTCGACGCGGTGGGCGGTGTCGAGATGGACATCCCCAAGGCGTTCAAGGACTCCAAGTCGGGCGCCGACTTCCAGGCGGGCAAGCAGACCCTGAACGGCGAGCAGGCGCTGGCCTTCGTCCGCACCCGCTACGCCTTCGCGGGCAGCGACCTGGACCGTACGAAGAACCAGCAGAAGTTCCTCGCGGCCCTGGCCGGCCAGACCGCGACCCCGTCCACGGTCATAAACCCCTTCAAGCTCTACCCCGTGATGGGCGCCGGTCTGGACACCCTGACCGTCGACAAGGACATGAGCCTGTGGAACCTGGCCTCCATGTTCTGGGCGATGAAGGGCGTCACCGGCGGCGACGGCAAGTCCATGAACATGCCCATCTCGGGCTCCTCCGGCGGCAACCTCGTCTGGGACAAGGCGAAGGTGAAGACGCTGGTGGAGCAGCTGCGGAACGACGAGAAGGTGACTGTCTCGGGGAACTGACACCTCGTGGGACGCGCGGGGCTGAGCAGGAGCTGATCGCCACACAGGGGCCCGCCGGTTCGACCGGCGGGCCCCTCGGTCTGCGCGGTCGGCGGTCGCGCACCTCCGTGGACCGGACGACTGAGTCCCCCGAAAACAGACGGCTGAGTGCCCCGCGCGGCCGAGTCCGCCGTGCTCCGGACCGCTACCGGTCTCTCGCCGGTCGATCGCCGGTCGATCACGGGTCGATCCTGCAAAGGCAGAACGGGTGTCCGGCCGGGTCCGCGTACACCCGGAAGTCCCGCTTGCCTCCGTCGTCGTCCAGGTCGAGCGGTCGGGCGCCCAGCGCGAGGGCCTTCTCCTGGGCGGCCTCCAACTCCTCGATGGTGCTGCCGGCGTCGAAGTCGAGATGGAGCTGCTGGGAGTCGTCGGCCCGCGGCCACGCCGGGGGCACGTATCCCGGCGCCTTCTGGAAGGCGATCTTGTAGCTGCCGGGCACGTCCAGATCTACCCACTCCCCCTCGCCCCGGACCGTGCCACCGAGCAGCCGCGCGTAGAACTCGGCGAGGGCACTCGGGTCGGGGCAGTCGAGCACGACGGAATGCATGCGTACGACGGGCTCCACCATGTCTCCTTCATATCGTCAGCAGGCGCACAGGCAGAACGGGTGCCCTGCCGGGTCGGCGTAAACGCGCCAGCTACGCGAACGGTCACCGGCATCCAGGGGTTTCGCGCCGAGGGCCAGCACGCCCCGCTCGGCCGCGTCGAGGTCGTCGACGGTGAGGTCCAGATGGAACTGCTGCGAGGCATCAGCGGCGGGCCACCTCGGCGGTACGTGGCCGGAGGCGGCCTGGAAGGCGAGCGACGGGCCGCCGGGGACCTCCAGGTCGACCCAGTCGCCTTCGCCCTTGACGGTGCCGCCGAGCACCTCGGCGTAGAACCCGGCGAGGGCGCCGGGGTCGGGACAGTCCAGGACGACGACTCCGAATGTGGCGAGCGCCATGAGCTTCTCCCTTGGTTTCCGGATCCGACGTTACCCATAGAAGGCCGTAACAGGTAACGGTTACTGCATGGTCCCGCATTGGAGGTAACGTCGCAACCATGAATGCCAGATCGCCCGCACCCGGAGGGCTCGCGCTTGTGGAAGCCCTGGTGAACACGCTGGATCTGGCGTCGGGCGCCGACCGGCTGGACACGCCGGAGGGGCGGGCCGCGTTCGGCCTGACGGAGGAGGAGCTGGCGGAGACACGCGAGCTGCGCGAGGCACTGCGGGTGACGTGCCTCGCCCACGCGGGGCATCCTCCGCACCGGGAGGTGACGCCGCTCGGGGAACTGCTGGCACGGGCACCGCTGCTGGTGACGGTGGACGCCGCGGACGGCTCGGCGGGCCTGACGCCCGCGGACCCGGCCCCGCTGCGCTCCCGTGTGGCGGCGGCGGTGGCGGAGGCGCTCGCGGCGGGCACCTGGCTCCGCCTCAAGGCATGCGAGCTGCCGGAGTGCCACTGGGCGTATTACGACCGGAGTCCCGCGGGGCGGGGTCGGTGGTGCGACATGCAGGTGTGCGGGGCGCGGGCGAAGATGCGGGCTTACCGGGCACGGAAGGGTTAGGGCGCCGCGGGCCGGCGGGCGGAAGGTCAGGTCGCCGAAAGACCGGCACACGGACAGGCCACGGCGCCGAACCGCCGGCACGCGGACGCGCCTCGACAACCACAAAGGCCCCGCACGCGGACGGGCTACGACACCGAAGCCCCGCAGGCGGACAGGCCACGGCGCCGAAAAAGACCGGCGGGCGGAAAGTCAGGGCGCGCGCCCCGGCAGTGCGCTCAGGCGTTCGGCCGGCCCATCGCGCGGTACGTCCAGCCCGCCTCCCGCCAGACCGTACCGTCCAGGGCGTTGCGCCCGTCCAGCAGGACACGGCGCGAGACCACCGAACCGAGCCGGGCGGGATCCAGCTCGCGGAACTCCTGCCACTCGGTCAGGTGCAGGACCACGTCCGCACCGCGCACCGCGTCCAGCGCGGTGTCCGCGTAACCGAGCGTGGGGAAGACCCGCCGCGCGTTGGTCATGCCCTTCGGGTCGTAGACCGTGACCTGCCCGCCCTGGAGGTGGATCTGCCCCGCGACGTTCAGCGCCGGGGAGTCCCGTACGTCGTCGGAGTCGGGCTTGAACGTCGCGCCGAGCACCGCGACGCGCTTGCCGAGGAAGGGACCCCCGCCGAGCGCGTGCCGGGTCAGCTCCACCATCTGTCCGCGCTGCCGCATGTTGATGGAGTCGATCTCACGGAGGAAGGTCAGGGCCTGGTCGGCGCCCAGTTCGCCGGCGCGTGCCATGAAGGCCCGGATGTCCTTGGGCAGACAGCCGCCGCCGAAGCCGATCCCGGCCCGCAGGAACTTCTTGCCGATCCGGTCGTCGTAGCCGATCGCCTCGGCCAGCTTGGCGACGTCGCCGCCGGCGGCCTCGCACACCTCCGCCATCGCGTTGATGAACGAGATCTTGGTGGCGAGGAAGGAGTTGGCGGAGGTCTTCACCAGCTCGGCGGTCGGGAAGTCGGTGACGACGAAGGGAGTGCCCTCCGCGATCGGCGTGGCGTACACCTCGCGCAGCAGCTTCTCCGCGCGCTCGCCGCGCACGCCGGCGACGATCCGGTCGGGGTGCAGGGTGTCCTGGACGGCGAAGCCCTCGCGCAGGAACTCCGGGTTCCAGGCCAGCTCCACCTGGTCCGCCGCCGGAGCGAGTTCGGCGAGCCGCGTGGCCAGCCGTTCCGCGCTGCCCACTGGAACCGTCGACTTGCCGACGACCAGGGCGGGACCGTTCAGGTGCGGGGCGAGCGAGGCGAAGGCGGAGTCGACGTACGACATGTCGCAGGCGTACTCGCCGTGCCGCTGCGGGGTGTTGACGCAGACGAAGTGGACGTCGCCGAAGGCCCCCACCTCGGCGTAGTCCATGGTGACGCGGAGCCGCCCGGTGGAGCCCTCGATGCCTGCGACGTGCTTGCGCAGCAACTCCTCGAGCCCCGGCTCATACATCGGGGCCTCGCCCCGCTTCATCATCGCGATCTTCTCGGGGACGACATCGAGGGCGAGCACCTCGAAGCCCAGTGCGGCCATGGCGGCGGCGTGGGTGGCGCCGAGATAGCCGGTTCCGATCACCGTGATCTTCAAGGCCATGGGTGCTCCAGAAAAGTCGGGCGTGGGTGCGGCCCCGAGCATAGTCGGGGCTCTTGGGGGGCACGTTTCCCGCTGTCACCAAGCTCACGTACCCGCCTGGTCGACGGGCCCCTAAAATCTGAGTTACTTAACGGTAGTTAGCGTCAACGTGACAGCGTCTTGGAGCGTGAGAGACCGTGGCCGGATCGGCTGATTTCGACCTGTACCGTCCGTCCGAAGAGCACGAGATGCTCCGGGACACGATCCGTTCGCTGGCGGAGGCGAAGATCGCCCCGTTCGCCGCCGCGGTGGACGAGGAATCCCGCTTCCCGCAGGAAGCCCTCGACGCGCTCGTCGCCTCCGACCTGCACGCGGTACACGTACCCGAGAGCTACGGCGGCGCGGGCGCCGACGCGCTGGCGACCGTCATAGTCATCGAGGAGGTGGCGCGGGCGTGCGCGTCCTCCTCCCTGATCCCCGCCGTGAACAAGCTCGGCTCGCTCCCCGTGATCCTCTCCGGTTCCGAGGACCTGAAGAAGAAGTACCTGACACCGCTCGCGAAGGGCGACGCGATGTTCTCGTACTGCCTCTCCGAGCCGGACGCCGGATCGGATGCGGCGGGCATGAAGACGAAGGCGGTCCGGGACGGCGACCACTACGTCCTGAACGGCGTGAAGCGCTGGATCACCAACGCGGGTGTGTCCGAGTACTACACGGTGATGGCGGTCACCGATCCCACCAAGCGCTCCAAGGGCATCTCCGCCTTCGTCGTCGAGAAGTCGGACGAGGGCGTCTCCTTCGGCGCCCCGGAGAAGAAGCTCGGCATCAAGGGCTCCCCGACCCGCGAGGTCTACCTCGACAACGTCCGCATTCCCGCGGACCGCATGATCGGCGACGAGGGCACGGGCTTCGCGACGGCGATGAAGACGCTGGACCACACCCGCATCACCATCGCCGCACAGGCCCTCGGCATCGCCCAGGGCGCCCTCGACTACGCCAAGGGCTATGTCCAGGAGCGCAAGCAGTTCGGCAAGCCCATCGCCGACTTCCAGGGCATCCAGTTCATGCTCGCCGACATGGCCATGAAGATAGAGGCCGCCCGGCAGCTCACGTACGCGGCCGCCGCCAAGTCCGAGCGCGGCGACAGCGACCTCACCTTCCAGGGCGCCGCCGCCAAGTGCTTCGCCTCGGACGTGGCGATGGAGGTCACCACGGACGCGGTCCAGCTCCTCGGCGGCTACGGCTACACGCGGGACTACCCGGTGGAGCGCATGATGCGTGACGCCAAGATCACCCAGATTTACGAGGGCACGAATCAAGTGCAGCGGATCGTGATGGCGCGCAACCTGCCGTAAGTCGCGCCTGTCCGACGAACAGCCGCCCCTCCGTCCGACTTCGGGCAGAGGGGCGGAGCGTTCCGGAGTACGGCGCCGGTTCGCTCAGTCGTGGTAGTGGTACCGGGCCTTGAGGATCTTCACTTCTTTGTCGTCCGCTCGGTAGACCAGCCGGTGCTCGTCGTCGATCCGACGGGACCAGTAGCCGGAGAGATCACCTTTAAGCGGTTCTGGCTTACCGATACCGGCGAACGGGTCGCGCTGGATCTCGCCGATCAGCCGGGTGACCCTTCGGGCCATCTTCCGGTCCGCGCCCAGCCAGTACAGGAAATCCTCCCAGCCGTCTGGATCGAAATGGACGCTCCTCACTCCTCGCCCGCCAGCGCTTCCAGTTCCTCCAGAGTCTTCGGAACCGCGGCGGCGCCAGTCTTGTCACGGGCGACGGCCTCCATCAGGCGCCGGGCATTGGCAGGGGAGCGCAGCAGGTAGATGGTCTCCTGCCAGGATTCGTAGTCGTCCGCGGACATCAGAACGGCGTCGCCACCCTTGGAGCTGATCCGGATGGGCGTGTGATCGTCATTAACACGCTTGATGAGGGGAAACAGGTCCCGGCGTGCCTCACTGGCGCTTATGGTCATCTGCCGTCACCTCTCATGCGAACGTACCGGAAGATCGTACCATACTGGTACGACTTTCCGGTACCGGTCAGTCGGCCGTCAGCCGTCCAGTTGATCCAACGTCGCGTTCGACGGCCCCCGGAGCGCCTGCTGTTCCCGGGCCACGTCCTCCGCCGCGCCCAGCACCCGGACCGCGTTCTGCCAGGTCAGCTTGGCGAGGTCCGTGGTGGACCAGCCGCGGGTGAGGAGTTCCGCGATCAGGTTGGGGTAGCCGGAGACATCGCTGAGGCCGTCGGGGGTGAAGGCCGTGCCGTCGTAGTCGCCGCCGATGCCGATGTGGTCGACGCCCGCGACCTCACGCATGTGGTCGAGGTGGTCGGCGACCGTCGACACCGTGGCGACCGGGCGCGGGTGCTGCTCCTCGAAGGCGCGGTGGACCTTCATCGCGTCCGCGGTGGTGTCGAGGTGGTGGAAGCCGTGCGCGCGCATGTTCTCGTCCGCCGCGGCCGTCCAGTCCACCGCCTCCTGCAGCACGAACTTCGGCACGAAGGTGACCATGGCGATGCCGCCGTTGCCCGGGAGGCGTTCCAGGACGTCGTCGGGGATGTTGCGCGGGTGGTCGCAGACCGCGCGGGCCGAGGAGTGGGAGAAGATCACGGGCGCGACGGAGGTGTCCAGCGCGGCGCGCATCGTCGTCGCCGCCACATGGGAGAGGTCCACCAGCATGCCCAGGCGGTTCATCTCTCGCACCACCTCGTGGCCGAAGGCCGTCAGCCCCCCCACCCGCGGCTCGTCCGTCGCCGAGTCCGCCCACGGGATGTTGTCGTTGTGGGTGAGGGTCATGTAGCGCACGCCCAGCGCGTACAGCCCGCGCAGCGCGCCGAGGGAGTTCTCGATGGAGTGGCCGCCCTCCGCGCCCATCAGCGAGGCGATGCGGCCCTCCGAGCGAGCCGCCTCCATGTCGGCCGCGGTCGACGCGGCCCGCAGATCCTTCGGGTGACGGTCGATCAACTGCCGTACGCAGTCGATTTGTTCGAGCGTCGAGGTGAGCGCGCCGGGCAGGTCCGCGCGGACGTACACCGACCAGTACTGCGCCCCGACCCCGCCCGCGCGCAGCCGCCGCAGGTCGGTGTGGAGGTGGGCGCTCTGGTCGGCGGCGATGTCGCGCGCGTCCAGGTTGTAGCGGACCTGCTCGCGCAGTGCCCACGGCAGGTCGTTGTGGCCGTCGACGATGGGGAAGTCGGCCAGCAGGTTCAGGGCCTCGGAGAGGGACATCCGCGTCAGCTCCCCGCGCCGAAGCCGAAGCCGGAGCCCGCGGCGCCCTCGACCTTGGCCCGCAGCCGCTTGCCCTTCTCCCGGGCCTGGTCACCCAGGTCCTGCTGGAACTCCCGCATTCTCACCAGGAGTTCCTCGTCGTGTGCGGCGAGCATCCGGGCGGCGAGCAGCCCGGCGTTGCGGGCCCCGCCGACCGAGACCGTCGCCACCGGGACGCCGGCCGGCATCTGCACGATGGAGAGCAGACTGTCCATGCCGTCCAGGTGCTTCAGCGGGACGGGCACACCGATGACCGGCAGCGGGGTGACGGAGGCCAGCATGCCCGGCAGGTGGGCCGCGCCGCCCGCGCCCGCGATGATCGCCTTCAGTCCGCGCTCCGCGGCCTGCTCGCCGTACGCGATCATCTCGTGCGGCATCCGGTGCGCGGAGACCACGTCCACCTCGTACGGGATCTCGAACTCGTCCAGGGCCTTGGCCGCGGCCTCCATGACGGGCCAGTCGGAGTCCGAGCCCATGACGATGCCCACCAGGGGGCCGACTTCGGTGGTCATTCGGTGATGGTGCCTCTCAGATAGCCGGCAGCGTGACGGGCGCGGTCCAGCACGTCGTCGAGGTCGTCGCCGTAGGTGTTGACGTGGCCGACCTTGCGGCCGGGCTTCACGTCCTTGCCGTACATGTGGATCTTGAGTTGTGGGTCGCGGGCCATGCAGTGCAGGTACGCGGAGTACATGTCCGGGTAGTCGCCGCCGAGGACGTTGACCATGACCGTCCACTTCGCGCGCGGGCGCGGGTCGCCGAGCGGGAGGTCGAGGACGGCGCGGACGTGGTTGGCGAACTGGGAGGTGATCGCCCCGTCCTGGGTCCAGTGGCCGGAGTTGTGGGGGCGCATGGCGAGTTCGTTGACGAGGATGCGTCCGTCGCGGGTCTGGAACAGCTCGACCGCGAGATGGCCGACCACGCCGAGTTCCTTGGCGATGTTGAGGGCCAGCGCCTCCGCCTTGAGGGCGAGTTCCTCGTCGAGGCCGGGCGCCGGGGCGATGACCGTGTCGCAGACGCCGCCGACCTGCTGCGACTCGACGACGGGGTAGGCGACCGCCTGCCCGTGGGGGGAGCGGACGACGTTCGCGGCGAGCTCGCGCACGAAGTCGACCTTCTCCTCCGCGAGGACCGGGACGCCCGCGCGGAAGGGGTCGGCGGCCTCCTCGGCCGAGTCGACGACCCACACGCCCTTGCCGTCGTAGCCGCCGCGGACGGTCTTGAGGACGACCGGGAAGCCGTCCCCCTCCGCGGCGAACGCGGCGACGTCCGCCGGGTCGCTCACGATGCGGTGCCGCGGGCAGGGCACGCCGATCGCGTCGAGCTTCGCGCGCATCACGCCCTTGTCCTGGGCGTGCACCAGCGCGTCGGGGCCGGGACGCACGGGGATGCCGTCCGCCTCCAGGGCCCGTAGGTGCTCGGTGGGTACGTGTTCGTGATCGAAGGTGATCACGTCGCAGCCCTGCGCGAAGGCACGCAGCGTGCCGAGGTCGCGGTAGTCGCCGATGACGACGTCGCTGACCACCTGCGCCGCGGAATCCTGCGGGGTGTCACTGAGGAGCTTGAACCTGATGCCGAGCGGGATGCCCGCCTCGTGGGTCATACGAGCGAGCTGGCCCCCGCCGACCATGCCGACTACCGGGAACGTCACGCACCCAGGGTATCGGCCCCGTCGGGGCCGGTTCCCTGCCCCGCCCCCGGACCCCGCTCGTCGCACGCCGGAGGGGCCGAAATGCTCCCCGTCGAGGAGAACCTCCGGCGAACCCCACAGGAATCAGCAATTCCGGGGCGGTTTCCGCTCAAAATTCGTCACAAGCGAGCCACATCCGAGCTGTCTCCACCGGCGCACCCGGGAACCGCTGGTTAGCATGGCCCCACTGACGTATTCGAACGGACGGGGGCCGACAGACCATGAGCAGGGGTTCCTCGGGGCTTCATGCGCGGCCCCCCAGCGCCGTCCGGCAGCGGATGGACCGGCTCATGCGCGAGGTGGCCAAGTTCGGCGCGGTCGGCGGCGCGGGGGTTCTCGTCAACTTCCTCGCGTTCAACCTGGTACGGAGCGTCACTGACCTGCAGGTGGTCCGCGCCAGCGTCATCGCCACGGTCGTCGCCATCGTCTTCAACTACCTCGGCTTCCGTTACTTCACCTACCGTGACCGCGACCGCGGCAGCCGCACCAAGGAGATGACGCTCTTCCTGGTCTTCAGCGCCATCGGCCTGGTGATCGAGAACGGCGTCCTGTACGTGGCCACGTACGGCCTCGGCTTCGACAGCCCGCTGCAGAGCAATGTCTGGAAGTTCCTCGGCATGGGCATCGCGACACTGTTCCGCTTCTGGTCGTACCGCACCTGGGTCTTCCGCGCGCTCCCGGCCCGGGAGACCGTCGTCAGGGCCGAATCGTTCCTCGAGGAGGCCCGCACACCGCGCCAGCAGCGGCAGCGTGTGCGCAGCTGAGCCGCCGGGCGGGCTTCCGCGCGGCATTGGCAGGAGTACCGCAGGGCGCTGAGCGAGCTTCCGCCGGGCGCTGAGGGGGCTTCCGCAGGGCGCTGAGCGGGCTTCCGCATGACGCTGAGCGGGCTTCCGCATGACGCTGAGGGAATCCCCGCAGGGCGCTGAGCGGCCTTCCGCAGGGCGCTGAGCGGCCTCAGCGCACCGTACGGTCCGAATGATCGTCCTTCGCCGCGGATTTCTTTCTGATGGGCGTGCGTGACAGGAACAGGCCGAAGACCGGTGGCTTGGCCTGGAGCATCTCGAGTCGGCCGCCGTCCGCCTCCGCGAGGTCCCGGGCGACCGCGAGCCCGATCCCGGTGGAGTTGCGGCCGCTGATGGCGCGCTCGAAGATACGGGCGCCCAGCTCGGCGGGCACACCAGTCCCCTCGTCGGTGACCTCGATGACCGCCTGGTTCCCGGTGACCCGGGTACGCAGCGCGACCGTCCCACCACCGTGCATCAGGGAGTTCTCGATCAGTGCGGCCAGCACCTGGGCGACCGCGCCCGGTGTGCCCACGGCCTGCAGATGCCGCTTGCCGGAGCTGACGATGGCACGGCCGGCGCTGCGGTAGGCGGGGCGCCATTCGGCGAGCTGTTGTTTGATGACCTCGTCGAGGTCGAAGGAGACCGCGGAGCCGGTGCGCGGGTCGCGGGAATTGGTCAGCAGCCGCTCCACCACGTCCGTGAGCCGCTCGACCTGGGCCAGCGCGATGGTCGCCTCCTCCTTCACCGTCTCCGGGTCGTCGGTGACGGTGATCTCCTCCAACCGCATGGAGAGCGCGGTGAGGGGCGTGCGCAGCTGGTGGGAGGCGTCCGCGGCCAGTCGGCGCTCGGCGGTGAGCATGCGGGCGATCCGCTCGGCGCTGCCGTCCAGCACATCGGCGACCCGGTCCAGCTCGGGGACCCCGTAGCGCCTGTGGCGTGGGCGGGGATCGCCGGAGCCGAGCCGTTCCGCGGTCTCCGCGAGGTCCGTGAGGGGGGACGCGAGCCGGTTGGCCTGCCGTACGGCGAGCAGGACGGCGGCGATCACGGCGAGCAGCGCGACCGCGGCGATGATCAGGAGGGTACGGCCCACTTCGCGGGTGACCGAGGAGCGCGACTCCTCGACGAGGACCGTCTCGCCCTCCTCCCCGTCGGCCTCGAACCGGATGACGTCGCCGCTGGGCCGGTCACCGATCTCGATGGGCCGCTGGCCGGGGATCTCGATGCGCGCGTAGCGACTGTCGGCGACCTGGTCCCTCAGTATGTCGGCGCTGATCCGCTCGTCCTCGAGCAGTCGGCTGTCCACGATGCCGGCCAGCCGCAGCGCCTCGGACTCCACGCGCTCCTGGGCACTGTTGCTGATCGTGCGGGTCTCGACGATGACGAGGGAGATGCCGAAGACGGCGATGACCACGAGCACGACGGCGAGCGTGGACTGGATGAGACGGCGACGCACGGGGCCCTCCGGGCAAGTGGTGTACGTGGACCAGTGTGCCTCGTGCGCGTGCCGAGTCCGTCGACCCTCAGCTCTTCTCGAAGCGGAAGCCCACGCCTCGCACGGTGGCGATGTAGCGCGGGTTCGCGGCGTCGTCGCCCAGCTTCTTGCGGAGCCAGGAGATGTGCATGTCGAGGGTCTTGGTGGAGGACCACCAGGTGGTGTCCCAGACCTCGCGCATCAGCTGGTCGCGGGTGACGACCCGGCCCGCGTCCCGCACCAGAACCCTTAGGAGGTCGAACTCCTTTGCCGTGAGCTGGAGTTCCTCGTCGCCCATCCAGGCGCGGTGCGACTCGACGTCGATCCGCACGCCGTGGGTGGCGGGCGGCTGCTGCGGCTCGGTGGCGCCGCGCCGGAGCAGGGCCCGAACGCGGGCGAGCAGTTCGGCGAGGCGGAAGGGCTTGGTGACGTAGTCGTCCGCGCCGGCGTCCAGGCCGACGACGGTGTCCACCTCGTCGGCGCGGGCGGTCAGGATGAGGATCGGCACCGCATGCCCCTCGGCGCGCAGCCGACGGGCCACTTCGAGGCCGTCCATCCCGGGCAGCCCCAGGTCCAGTACGACGAGGTCGACGCTGCCCTGCAGCCCCGCGTCGAGCGCGGTGGGGCCGTCCTCGCGGACCTCGACCTCATACCCCTCCCGGCGCAGGGCGCGAGCGAGGGGCTCCGAGATGGACGCGTCGTCCTCGGCGAGCAGTACACGGGTCATGGGGTGATGGTAGTCCGACCTGCGCCAGGGCTGGCTAGTGATCGGCAAGGGCCCACTTAGGAGAGCGGTGAGAACTTTCGCCGCTCACACCCCTCGCAGCACTGTGGACGCAACTCCGGCAACCGCAACGAAGGGGCACAGCGTCCACATCCCTTCCAAAGGCTCCGAAGTCCCCATGGACGGCGGACAGTTCACACAGGGCCCGGGCGTGACATCCGTGCGTACGAAGTTGTGACAAAACTTGGTGACCTGGGCCGACCGGCCTTCGACGGAAGCCTATAAACCTTGCGTATACATCCGGCGTATACGCCATACGTATAGTCGTGGCCATGTCCATCGGCACCACATCGCCCGGGCTCCAGGAGCCCGGGCGTCGCCTCGGCCACGACTGGCCGGCGACTCACGAGAAGCCGGCCGCGGATCGGCACCGGCAGGAAGCGACGGCCGCCCGCCCGGACGGGCCCACCATGGAGGTACGCGGATGAATGCCGCCGGTTCCCTGCTCACCGCCCACGACCTGCGCAAGACATACGGGTCGACGCCCGCCCTGGACGGCGCGGAGTTCTCCGTCCACGCCGGCGAGGTCGTCGCCGTGATGGGCCCGTCAGGCTCCGGCAAGTCGACCCTGCTGCACTGTCTGGCCGGGATCGTCACCCCCGACTCCGGCACCATCACCTACGCCGGCCGCGAGCTGTCCGCGATGAGTGACACCGAGCGCAGCGCGCTGCGCCGCAGCGACTTCGGCTTCGTCTTCCAGTTCGGCCAGCTCGTACCGGAGTTGACCTGCGCGGAGAACGTCGCCCTCCCGCTGCGCCTGAACGGCACGAAGCGCGCCGACGCCGAACGCGCCGCGCTCTCCTGGATGGAGCGGCTGGAGGTCGCCGACCTCGGCAACAAGCGGCCCGGCGAGGTCTCCGGCGGGCAGGGCCAGCGGGTCGCCGTCGCCCGCTCGCTGGTCACCCGCCCCAAGGTGCTCTTCGCCGACGAGCCCACCGGCGCCCTGGACTCCTTCAACGGCGAGCGCGTCATGCAACTGCTCACCGACGCGGCCCGCTCCACCGGCGCCGCGGTCGTGCTGGTCACGCACGAGGCCCGGGTCGCTGCCTACTCCGACCGCGAGATCGTCGTACGCGACGGAAAGTCCCAGGACATGGAGCGGGCCGCATGAGCAGCCGACTGACCCATCCCGATACGGACCTGGCCACTGCCGCCACCGAGCCGGACCCCGGACCCACGGCCAAGGGCACCACCTGGTTCCAGGACCTCCTCATGGGCGCCAAGTACGCCGTCACCGGCGGCAAGGAGGGGTGGATCCGGACCGTCCTGACCGCCGTCGGCGTCGGCCTCGGCGTGGCCCTGCTGCTGTTCACCACCGGCCTTCCCGGCGCGCTCGACGCCCGCGACCAGCGCGGACGCGACCGCATGATCGCCGAGACAGCCGAACGCAAGGGCCCCGACACCCTGTTGACGAGGGAGGAGAACACCCTCTTCAGGGACCACAGCATCTCCGGCACGGTGCTGCGGCCGGAGGGTCCCGACGCCCCGCTGCCCCCGGGCGTCGCCCGCTTCCCGGGACCGGGCGAGATGCTGGTCTCCCCGGCGCTGGCCGCACTCCTCGACTCCCCGGACGGCAAGGAACTGCTCGTCCCCCGGATCCCGTACAAGCGGGTCGGCACCATCTCGGACGCCGGCCTGATCGGGCCCGTGGATCTGGTGTTCTACGCCGGTTCCGACGACATCGAGGGATTCGCGGAGGTCCGGGTGACCGCCTTCGGCGACAAGTCCCCCGCCGCACCGTGGGACCCGATCCTGCTGCTCCTGATCACGGTCATCTTCGTGGTGCTGCTCACCCCCGTGGCCGTCTTCATCGCCACCGCCGTCCGCTTCGGCGGCGAACGCCGCGACCGGAGACTGGCCGCACTGCGGCTGGTCGGCGCCGACGCGGGGACCACGCGCAGGATCGCCGCGGGCGAGGCCGCGGCGGGCGCACTGTTCGGGGTCTTCGTCGGCCTCGCGTTCTTCCTCGGCGTACGGCAGCTCGTCGACGACGTCGACCTGGGGATCCCGACCCGGTTCTTCCCCTCCGACTTCGCCGTGAACCCGGCCCTCGCCCTGCTGGTCGTGCTCGCCGTGCCCGCCGCCGCCATCGTCGTCACGCTGCTCGCGATGCGCGGCGTGGTCGTCGAACCGCTGGGCGTGGTCCGCACCGCCAAGGCCGCCAAGCGGCGGCTGTGGTGGCGGCTGATCCTGCCGCTGGCCGGTCTGGCGATGCTCTACCCGATGATCGGGCAGGGCTCGGACCGCGGCGAGTTCAGCGAGTGGATGGTCACCGCCGGTGTGCTCCTGCTGCTGGTGGGCGTGACCGCGCTGCTGCCCTGGCTGGTGGAGATGGTGGTGCGGCGGCTGCACGGCGGCCCGGTCGCCTGGCAACTGGCGGTCCGCAGGCTCCAGATGTCCAGCGGCGCCGCGACCCGCCCCGTCAACGGCATCGCGGTCGCGGTGGCCGGTGCGATCGCCCTGCAGACCCTCTTCACCGGGGTCCAGGACGACTTCACCAAGGACACCGGGAAGGACACCAGTCGCGCGCAGCTCGCGGCGTTGATTCCGCAGCACATCGACAATGCCCGGCTACCCGAGATCACGAAGACGATCAGCGAGGCGAAGGGTGTCAAGAAGGTCACCACGCTGGGAAGCGTGGAGGCCGCCCCGGCCGACGACCCGCAGGAGGGATACATCTCGCTGACCGTCGGCGACTGCGCCGCGCTGGCCTGGGTCGCCAAGCTCGACAAGTGCTCCGACGGAGACCTGTTCCTGCTTCCCCCGGACAACGCCGACGACACCTCGGGCAGCGAGGTCAAGGCCGGCCAGGAGGTACTGATCACCCCCACGGGGAACGAGAGCGACGAGCCCGTCAAGCCGGTCCGCTGGACCGTCCCGGCCGACACCAAGACCGTCGCGGCCCGGCTCGACCCCAACGGTCAGCTGCTTACCGGCATCGTCGCCACCCCGGGCGCACTGCGGAACATCGAAACGGGCAGCCTCAATTACCACGCCTACATCACCCTCGACCTGAAGGTTCCGGACGTCCAGGAGCACGCCCGGAACGCGATCTTCAAGGCCGATCCGTCGCTGTACGCGATGCGGATCATGGACATCAGCACGAACGATCGCTTCGCGGCGGTGGCCAGGGGCCTGGTGGCCGGCTCCGCGGCGGTGATGATCCTGATCGGCATCAGCCTCCTGGTCTCCCAGCTTGAGCAACTGCGGGAACGCAAGAAGCTGCTCGCCGCGCTCGTCGCCTTCGGCACCCGCCGCCGTACCCTCGGCCTCTCGGTGCTGTGGCAGACGGCCATACCCATCGCCCTCGGCATCACCCTCGCCACCGCCACCGGTCTTGCCCTCGGCACGGTCCTGCTCAAGATGGTCAAAGAGCCCGTGCGGTTCGACTGGGCGGCGATCGGCGTCATGGCCGGTGTCGGCACGGGCGTCGTCGTCCTGGTGACCGCGCTGAGCATGCCCCCGCTGTGGCGCATGATGCGGCCGGAGGGTCTGCGCACGGAGTAGGCGAGTAACAGGCTGCAAGAGCGCGCCGCGCGCCGGGTGGGTCCGAGGACTCGCCCGGCGCGCGGCGGTCTTGCGCACTCGGACTTGGAAAAGGCCAGGCCCTGGAAACGCTCAGGCATTGCCCTTCGTCGTCGGACTGCCCTCCGGCGGGGCCGCGGGGAGCGGGCCGCCACCGGCACGGGGCGTGGGGGACGGATCGTCGGTGTCCGGGGCGAACCACGGCAGAGTCGAAGCGGTACCCGCCCGGGGGCCGGTCGCGGCCGAGCCCTCCGGCTTGGGCAGGCGGAAGGCGAAGTCGGGCATCCGCAGCCCCCGGTGACGGCCGTTCGCCCGGTACGGCCCGACGCGCTCGACCACGGCCATCCCGATGCGGAACACCGCGCCCGGGACGACGAGGCACAGCAGGATCCAGAAGAGGGTCACCCCCCAGGGACGGCCGACGCCCCACGGCTGTTCGGCGAGGACCTTGCCACCGGACTTCAGCGAGACCGTGTAGTCCCCGTGGGCGCCGGCCGCGAGTTCGACGGGCAGCTCGATGCGCTGCTTCCCGCCGGGCTTTATGGCGCCACGCCACTGCTGCTCCTGCCACTGCGGGGCGAACACACCATGGGAGGTGCCGACTTGGAACACGGGGTCCTTCACCGCGGCCTGCCCTATGTTGCGGACGGTGAACACCAGCTCGCGGGCGGGCGCCGCTCCGAACCAGGTGAGCAGCCCGCTGGAGCCCACCAGCCTGGTGTCGCCGAGCACCGCGAGACGGCCGTCGCCGACCCGTTGCGGAAGCGGCTCGACCGGGTGACCGGCGACCTGGAAGACGGCGTCCGCCTCGGCCTTCGGGCCGGTGATGGTGGCCACGTGCACCACGCACGGGCACGGCTGGGGCGGCTCGGCGACCGGCAACTCCCTGCTGAAGTCACCCTCCTTGCCGGTCGTGACGGTCCGGCCGTCCGCGTTGGCACAGGAGTTGGTGCCACCGGTCACGCCCGTCGACGGTAGGGACTGACCACAGATCAGCAGCATGAGAATGGTGTCCGGACGCCACCCGGTGCCGGTCACGGTGATCGAACCACCCGTACCCGCCTGGGACTTGGAGAGCTTGACGGTGGGTCCGTCCGCCGCGGCGGCGCCGGGCGCACCCGGTAGCAGCAGGGCCGCCACCAGGGCCAACACGGCAGCGGCCCCGGGCACTCGCCCGCTCCCCCACCCCCACACCGCTTTCTGGGACCCGCTCACGACACCGCTCCCGTCAACTCGACCTCCGTGACACGGCCGCCCGGACCCGCGCCCGCTAACGCATGGCGCGTTGCTGGTTGCGCCGGGTCAGCCACAGCACACCGGCAGCCCCGGCCAGCAGGACCGTCCCGCCGAGTGTGCCCAGTGCCACCGCGGAGTCCTCAGGACCCGTCTGCGGCAGCTCTCCCCCACCCGCGGGCGAGCCCTGACCCGAACCGGAACCCCCGCCGCCGCCGGCTGCCTCGACGTCGAGGGTCAGCGACGCCTCGGGGCTGTTGGTGGGCGTGCAGGTGGTCGTCGTGCCCAGCGCCTTGATGGTCAGAACGCCTGCCGTGAAGGTCACCTCGCCGGTCTTCGACGGGGTGTAGGTACCGCTCAAGTCACTGATTTTGATGGGGGTGTTGGCGGGGATCGCGGCCTCGTTGGCCGGCCCCGTCACGGTGAGCGTGCCGCTCTCGGCACCGCCCAGTTTGATGGTGGCGCTCGGGTTCATCGCGCCCTTGCCCAGTTCCACCGGGCTGGACGAGACGCCCTTCTGCCAGGACATCGTGATCTTGTAGCCACTGCCGCTCTCGGCGGCCTTGATGTCGATCGGCGAGACGGCGGACTTGTCACCGATCGGCGTCTTGCACTGGTAGCTGACGTCGACGACCTCGGCCTGGGCAGCCGTGGCGGCCATCAGCACCGCCGAGCCGGCCAGGGCCGCGGCGAACGCGAGCGCGGCGGTTCGTTTCTGGTACGTCCGGTACGGCACGGCTCCCTCATTCCTGACGGCACATCAGATGGGCCGTCAAGGTACGCCCGGTGCCTTGCCGAGGGAAGACAAAGTGCACGCCGGATCCGTGAGGATCCGGCGTGCACCCGGTGATGACCGAACCTCGGGTAACCCCTCACCGTGGGGCCCGGGTTGGTTCTCCGCCCCCGTCGCTACCGGTCCCAGGCGGAGGGGCGCGACCCGTCAGTGCGTGTGAGCATGTCGCCGGGGCGCGCCCGCCGGAGGACGGCGAGCGCGCACCACGGTGGCCCTGACGCGCTGCCGGTGGCAACGCCCACGATCCCCCCGGGGCGCCGGCCCCTCATTCGTTCAGCGCCCGCCGGCGACGGCTCCCTCGCGCAGTTCCAGCCGGGAGCCGGTGAACCGGGCCCGCATCCGACGGTCGTGGGTCACCAGGACGAGCGCGCCCGCGTAGGCGTCCAGAGCCTCCTCCAACTCCCCCACCAGTGCCGGCGACAGGTGGTTGGTGGGCTCGTCCAGCAAGAGGAGGTCCACCGGTTCACTGACCAGCCGCGCCAGCTCGATGCGCCGCCGCTGCCCGTACGACAGCTCCCCCACCCGCAGCCGCAGCGCCTCCGGTTCGAACAGGCCGAGCGACAACAGCCGGTCGGCATGCTCGTCCCGGTCACCGGGGCGGCCGTGGGCGAACGCCTCCAGCAGGGTCAGCCCCGGTGGCCATGGAGTCTCCTCCTGCCGCAGATGCCCGACCCGCCCGGCGACGCCCACGGTGCCCGCGTCCGGCCGCAGCTCCCCCGCCAGGACCCGCAGCAGGGTGCTCTTACCCGCCCCGTTGGGGCCGGTGACCAGCAGCCGCTCGGCCGGGCCGAGCCGCAGCCGGGGCACCTGCAGCCGGCCCGCCACGACAAGGCCGTCGAGCTGTACGGCCGGTGTCCCGCCCGAGCCGTCCGCGGTCGCGATACGGGCCGTGAGGGACAGCGGCTCCGGCGGCGGCGCCACCGGATTCGCGGTGAGCCGCTCGACCCGCTCCTTGGCGTTGCGGATACGGCCCATCGCGCCATGCGCACGCGCTCGCATCCGGAAGGCGCCGTGGCCGAAACAGGCCTTCGGCGCCTTGCGGGGGATGCCGTCCAGGCGCGTCACACCCGCCTCGGCGAGCCGACGGCTCCGGTCGAGTTCCGCACGCCACTCGTCGTACCGCTGCTGCCGACGCCGGCGTTCGGCAGCCTTGGCGGCGCGGTAACCGGCATAGCCGTTGCCGTGGCGGGAGACAGAACCGCCGTCGACCTCCAGAACGGTGGTGGTGACGCGCTCCAGGAACACCCGGTCGTGGGTGACGGCGACGACGGTTCCGCGATGGGCCCGCAGATGCTCCTCCAGCCAGCCCACTGCCTGGTCGTCGAGGTCGTTGGTCGGTTCGTCGAGCAGCAGTAGCTCCGGCTGGGACGCCAGCGTCGCGGCCAGCGCCAGTCGCGACCGCTCGCCGCCGGAGAGTGTGCCCAGCCGTCGGCGCCGGTCCAGCCCCGGCAGGCCGAGCCCGTGCAGCGCCGCATCCACGCGGGCATCGGCGCCGTACCCGTCGCGGGCCTCGTACTGCTCGGTCAGCCGGGCGTACCAGGCGAGGGCATCATCCAGCGCCGCGCCCTCGGGAGCCTCGGCCAGCGCGGCCTCGGCCCGCCGCAGCGCCGCCTCGAGCGCACGAAGCTCCGCCAGCGCGAGATCCACGGCGTCCTGGACGGTGGCCCCCGGGGGCAGGCTCAGCGTCTGGGCGAGGTATCCGGTTCCGCCGGGCGCGGCGACGGTCACCTCACCCGAGTCGGGCCGTTCCTCGCCGGCGAGGAGACGGAGCAGTGTGGACTTCCCGGCCCCGTTGTCACCGACGACGCCGGCTTTCTCACCGGGGGTGAGGCTGAAGGAAACCTGGTCGAACACGGTGCGGTCGCCGTACCGCTTGGTGACCCCGTGCACGGAAAGCTGTGAGGAACGTACGGAAAGTGACGAATATGGCGCACGCATGCGAAAGCCCCTGTTCTCGGCCATGCCGACAGAACGGATTCGTGAGGACGAATGAGCGCTACGACGGCGGAGCAGAGCTCTACGCGGTCGTGCGCGGGGCGATCACAGAGTTCCCATGCCGGTCACCGTACGCGACTACCCACCACCGGGCCAAGCGTTTTCCGGCCGATCGCAGCCGTTCATATGGCTGATGTCTTACGCATGCCTGCCTGCTCGCTCACCCGTACGGAGCCACTCGCATACTCAAAGCCCTGGTCCAGGATGATGGCGCCCACCACACCGGCAGGCGCAGACACACACGGGCGGTAGCGGCACAACGGCAACCCACCACGAAGCACTCACCACCAAGCAACCCGCCACCAAGCAGTCCCATCACCAAGCAACCCGCCACCAAGCAGTCCCATCACCAAGCAACCCGCCACCAAGCAGTCCCATCACCAAGCAACCCGCCACCGGACAGGCGCAGCTCGCGGCGCGGTGCTCCGATGCGGAGCATCGAGCCGGCGCGGTGCTAAGCCGGAGCCCCCAGCTCCGCCCAGACGGTCTTCCCCGCCACCCCGGGTGTCCGCAGCACTCCCCAGTCCAGGCACAGCCGCTGCACGATGAACATCCCGTGCCCGCCGGGCCGGCCCGCGCGATGCGGCGTGCGCGGGGCGGGCTGACCGCTGCCCCGGTCGGACACCTCGACCCGCAGCACCTTCCCGTCGCACGCGATCCACATCTCGTCCGGCCCCTCGGCATGCAGGCACGCGTTGGTGACCAGTTCGGAGACGACCAGCAGCACGTCCTCGGCCGCCGCCCGCCGATCGGCGGTGGTGGACGGCAGCCAACCCCAGTCGTGCAGCGCCTGACGGGTGAAGTCGCGCGCGAGCGGGACGACCGCCCCCTGGTCGTCGAAGCTCAACCTGCGCGCCTGGCGGCCGTAGCGCGCTAGTGCGCCGCCCCGGGGCACCCCGGGGGCGCCGTCGGCGCCCGGCTCCTGGCCGCGGTCGCCCGGCGGGTAAGGCCGGGTGGTGCTCATCAGCGCTTCACCTCACCGATTCACCGGTTCACAATTCAAGACTCAGTACGTCGGGACTCGATACTTCAAAATTCGGTACGCCGAAACTCGGTACGTGGAAATCCAGCACGTTCAACATTTTTCCGGCGCCCCACCGCCGCTCCAGC
This sequence comes from Streptomyces cavernae, assembly GCF_004023625.1. Taxonomy (GTDB): domain Bacteria; phylum Actinomycetota; class Actinomycetes; order Streptomycetales; family Streptomycetaceae; genus Streptomyces; species Streptomyces cavernae. The sequence continues at coordinate 56,981 of NZ_ML137714.1, forward strand.
CTGCCGACATGTTCAGATGTCTCCTGCCCGAGCGAACGGACAGAACACCCACTGATTCGGCACCGAAGCCGTAATGGTTGTAACGAGCAGATAACGCCGGGCCCGCCGGGGAGTAACATCCGCCGGTCGGGCTACTCGGCGAGGGCCGAGTCGAGGGTTTCGTGCACGGTGAAGACGGCATCGGCCCCGGTGATCTCGAAAACCCGCGCGACCACCGGCTGCATGCCGACCAGATGCACACCACCACCGGCGGCTTCGGCCTTCAGACGGGCGCCGAGAAGCACGTTGAGACCGGTGGAGTCACAGAACTCAAGCCGCGAGCAGTCCACGACGAGACGGGACCGCCCCTCGGCGAGGCAGCCCTCGAGCGGCTCCCGCAACAGATCGGCGGTGTGGTGGTCCAGCTCACCCGCCGGGGTGACGACGGCGCTGGCGCCCTCGTTTCGCACTTCGACCAGTAGTCGACCCGACTGTGCGCTGCCGACCGTCCCGCGGTCCATGCCGTCACTCGCTTCCGACCGTCCGTGGCTGCTCTCTGACGCTCGAACATTACGCCCTCCGCGCGCCCTTCGACACCCGGAGAAAGGCTCAAAATTGGACAATTGCCCATTAAATGCACTTGCGGGAGGCCACGGAAAGCGGGTAGGGCTAGTAAAGACAGCTACCGAAACGGCCGGCTTTGGAGGCGCCGCACACCGCAGTGCACGAAAGAGGCATCGGCGGCCATACGCCGAGAACGATGGAGGACACCATGTCACCCCGGCTCGACGGATCGCATACCCAGCAGGCGACGTCGACACCCCCACCGGAACCCGAAGAATCCGACGCGTCCCCGGAGGCCCTCGCCGGGCTCCCCGAGATCCCCCCGTACGACGAGGTGGGACCCGCGGACGCCCGGGCCCTCTCCAAGACCCTCTTCGAGCGGCTCGCATCCCTCGAGGAAGGCACGCACGACTATTCCTATGTGCGCAACACCCTGGTCGAACTGAACCTCGCGCTGGTCAAGTTCGCCGCCGCCCGGTTCCGCTCCCGCAGCGAGCCGATGGAGGACATTATCCAGGTCGGCACGATCGGCCTGATCAAGGCGATCGACCGCTTCGAGCTGACTCGTGGGGTCGAGTTCCCCACTTTCGCGATGCCGACCATCGTCGGCGAGATCAAGCGGTTCTTCCGCGACACGAGCTGGTCGGTACGGGTCCCCCGCAGACTGCAGGAGCTCCGGCTCGACCTGGCCAAGGCGGGCGACGAACTGGCTCAGCAGCTCGACCGCGCTCCGACGGTGGGAGAGCTGGCGGAGCGGCTCGGCATCTCCAACGACGAAGTCGTCGAGGGCATGGCCGCGTCGAACGCGTACACAGCTTCGTCCCTCGACGCCCAGCCGGAGGAGGACGACTCCGAGGGCGCCCTCGCGGACCGCATCGGCTACGAGGACCACGGACTCGAGGGCATCGAGTACGTCGAGTCCCTCAAGCCGTTGATAGCTGAGCTGCCCTCGCGGGACCGCAAGATCCTCTCCCTGCGCTTCGTCGCCGGCATGACCCAGTCGGAGATCGGCGATGAACTGGGCATCTCCCAGATGCACGTGTCCCGGTTGCTGTCCCGCACCCTGGTGCGCCTGCGCAAGGGCCTGACACTCGACGAGTAAGACGAACGAGACGGCTCGACACGAGACGGCTCGACGAACGAGACGACGAGAAGAACAACAGGAAACAGAGGGACAGAGCACCTGCCTCCACCGCACGCCCCGGCCCCACCCGGGGCGTGCGCGCGTTGCGGCGCAGCAAGTCCCCGTCCCCCTCTACCCTCACCGGCATCCCACCGCCAGGCAGGCACCGGCCGCTTTCCAACCACTTCCAGACTTAGTACGGACCTAGGGCCTGCCAACCCCCCGCAAAAGAGACACACAGCCGGACCAAGGCCTCCACCGTTACCAAGTCGCGGCCTAACCATGCTCGTTACCGGAGGAAACACCTTTTCCCCCCGGAGCACCCTCGTTCACTATGGGCACCCCACGTACCGCCGGTAGCACAACCGCGGGCCGAGAACATGCGGGGTTTGCAAGGAGGGCCGGGGAATGACACGGGGCGGGCACAATGAGGACGGGACCTCGGCCGAGGAGGGTGTGCACACCACCGCTCCGGACGCGCGGCTGACCGAGCTGCTGCGCGGCGACACCGCCACCGCCTTCCCGGCACTGCGGGAACTGCGCCGCCGCTACCGCCCCTCCGTACTGCGGTACGCCCGCCTGTGCACCGCCGGGGAAGCGGCCGCCCGCCAGCTCACAGCCCAGGCTTTCGCTCTGGCGACACGTGACACCGCCCGCGGCACCGAACCGCCCGGCCCCTGGCTCCACCAGCTTCTGCTGCTGGTCGGGCGGGCAGCCGCCGCGTGGGCCACCGACGACCGCGGCGAACGCCTCGACCCCGGTCATCTCGCCCAGCTCCGCACCGCGGGCCCCGACGGGCTGGTCCCGCCGATGCTCGCCGCGTTCCAGGGCCTGCCGTCCCGTGTGCAGGGCCTCGTCTGGTACGGGATCGTCGAGCAGGTGCCGGACCCGGTCACCGCCGCCTATCTGGGCTTCACCTCGCAGGAGGTGTCGTACGGGATCGACGCGGCCTTCGACGCGGTGCGCCGCGCAAGTCTCAGGGAACGGCTGGCCCGCAGCGGCGACCCGCGCTGCCAGGACTTCCGCCGGCTGATCGAGGCAGCGGCGGATCCGGGCCGCCCCCGGCACAGCGCCGATCTGCACGACCACATGATGCGGTGCGCCCACTGCTCCGCCGCGTACGAGGAGCTGACCGCGCTGCGCGAGAGCCCTCGCGAGGCGTTGGCCGAGGGGCTGCTGGGCTGGGGCGGAACCGCGTACGTCATGGGCGGCGCGGCCGAGTCGCGCACCCCCGCCCCGCTGCCCCGCACGCGCTGGTGGCCGTCGCGCCGGCTAGCGCTCGCCTCGGCCGCGTTCGGGGTCGCGGTCGTGCCGCTGCTCGCCTACCTGCTGTCGTCGGGCGGTTCGGGCCCGGCCCCGATGTCAGCGGAGGAGACGAGACCGATGACGGCGCCCCCGGCGACGATCACGGCGACCGTCTCCCCCACTCCGTCGCCGACGCCGTCGCGTTCGCAGAAGGCCAAGGTCCCGGCGTCGAGCTCGACCCGCCCGGCCACGAAGTCCCCCACCCCGAAGCCGAGTCCGACGCGTGCGAAGCCCTCGGACCCGAAGGCGGCGAACGGCGGGTACGCGCAGTTCGTGAACGTCGGCACCGGCATGTGTCTCGACATCCGGGGCGGCGACATGGCCCTGGGCACGGATGTCTTCGCCACGCCCTGCTCCGCGTCGCGGACACAGAAGTGGCGCGTCGACACCGCCCGCGGGGTCATCCGGTCGTACGCGAATCCCGGCTTCTGCCTGGACAGCCGGGGCTACCGGGGCGGCGGGTACCCCGGAGGGGGCGGTTACCCGGGTGGTGGTGGCTATCCCGGCGGATACGGGGGAGGCGGCTCGTACAGCGGCGGCTCGTACGGCGGCGGTGGCTGGTACGGAGGCGGCTACGGCGGTGGCGACCACACCGGCTCTTACGACTGGGGCTACCGGACCATCGGGATCTGGGAGTGCTCCGCCGTCGACGGCCCCAACGGCATGAACCTGAAGTTCTCCGTGAACGGCGACGGAACGATCCGCCCGGCCGTCAATCCCTCCCTCGCGGTGACCGAGTACGGGGACAGCGTGGGCCTGACGGGCAGCCAGGGCCGCCCCGAACAGCGCTGGCGGACCGGGAACTGAGCCCCCGTCTGCGACGGGCTACGGCTCCGCGACCGCGTACGGCTGCGTATGACGGTGCGCACCGGGTCGCGCGCGCTGGTCAGACCTCCCGTACGCCCCGCCGCCACACCGCCGAGACCAGGGGGACGCCTGGTCGGTAGGCCAGGTGGACATGGCTCGGGGCGTCCAGGATCGCGAGATCGGCGAACGCGCCCGGGATGAGCCGGCCGACGTCGGTGCGGCGCAGGGCCGCCGCGCCGCCCGCCGTGGCCGACCAGACCGCCTCGTCGGGGGTCATCCCCATGTCCCGTACGGCGAGTGCGACGCAGAACGGCACGGAGGTCGTGAAGGACGAGCCCGGGTTGCAGTCGGTGGACAGCGCGACGGTCGCGCCCGCGTCCAGCAGCCGCCGTGCGTTCGGCCACTCGGCGCGAGTGGAGAACTCCGCGCCGGGCAGCAGAGTGGCGACGGTGCGGCTGCCCGCGAGCGCGTCCACGTCGGCGTCCGTGAGATGGGTGCAGTGGTCGGCGCTCGCGGCGTCCACTTCCACCGCGAGCTGGACGCCGGGTCCGTAGGAGAGCTGGTTGGCGTGGACCCGTGGGTGCAGCCCCCTGGCCTTGCCGGCCGCGAGGACCGTGCGCGCCTGGCCGCCGTCGAACGCGCCCTTCTCGCAGAACACGTCGATCCACCGGGCGTGGGGTGCGCAGGCGTCGAGCATCTCGCCGGTCACCAGCTCCACGTAACCGGCCGGGTCCGCCTCGTACTCGGGAGCGACGATGTGCGCGCCGAGGTAGGTGACCTCGTCGGTGTGCCGGGCGGCGATGCGCAGGGCGCGGGCCTCGTCCTCGACGGTCAGCCCGTAGCCGGACTTGGTCTCGAAGGTGGTCGTGCCCTGGCGCAGGGCCTCGCGCAGATAGCGGGTGAGGTTCCGCTCCAGTTCCTCGTCGGAGGCGTGGCGGGTGGCGACGACGGTGGTGGCGATGCCGCCCGCGGAGTAGGTGCGGCCGGACATCCGGGCGTTGAACTCCTGGGTGCGGTCACCGGCGAAGACCAGGTGCGAGTGGGAGTCGACGAAGCCCGGAATCACCGCGCGGCCGCCGGCGTCGACCCGGTTGTCAGTGGCGGGTGCTTTGCTTGTCTCACCGATCCACGCGATGCGGTCGCCTTCGATGACGACGGCCGCGTCCTGGATCAGACCGAGGGGAGAGGTGTCGCCGAGGGAGGGGTCGTTGGTGACGAGACTGGCGATGTTGGTGATGGCGGTGGTGGTTCCACTGCCGGCGCTGGTGGCGCTGGTGATGCCGCTGCCGGTGGTCATGATGTCCTCGCTGGGGTGCGCAGGGCTTCGACGGCGTCCGCGAGCGCGGTGGGCACATCCGGTACGAGCGTGTGCACCCCGTCGCGTACGACGTGGCGGCCGCCGACGACCGTATGCCGCACATCCGCGGCCGTCGCGGCGAATACGGCCGTCTCGGCGCCGAACCGCGGCAGCGGTCCGGCCGTCCTGACCGAGTCGAGGGCGATGGTCGTGAAATCGGCCAGACTGCCCGCCTCCAGGGTGCCCGCCCCGTCCCAGCCGAGGGCGGCGTGCCCGTCCGCGGATGCGGCGCGCAGCAGGGCGGCGGCCGTCCAGTGACCTCGGGTCCGGCTGCGCAGACGCTCGTCGAGTTCCATGGCGCGGGCCTCTTCGAGCAGGTCGATGACGGCGTGGCTGTCGGAGCCGAGCGAGAGCGGTGAGCCGGCCTTCTGCAGCGCTGCCGCCGGGCCGATGCCGTCGGCCAGGTCGCGTTCGGTGGTGGGACACATGCAGGTGCCGGTGCCCGAGCCGCCGATGAGGCGGATGTCCTCGTCCGTCAGATGGGTGTTGTGCACTCCGGTGGTGCGCGGGCCCAGCACTCCGTGGTCGGCGAGGAGCTGGGTGGGCGTGCGGCCGTGGGCCTCCCGGCAGGCGTCGTTCTCGGCGGTCTGCTCGGAGAGGTGGACGTGGAGGGGGGTGCCGCGCTCCTCCACCCAGCGCACCACGGTCGCCAACTGGTCCGCGGGGACGGCGCGCACCGAGTGAACGGCGGCACCGATCCGTACGTGATCGCGATCCTTGAGAACTGAACAGCGTTCCGCCCAGGCATCCGCTGTGCCGTCGGAGAAGCGGAGCTGATGGCTGTTCGGGGGCAGCCCGAAGCCGGAGGAGAGGTACACCGTGTCGAGCAGGGTGATCCGGAGGCCGGCATCGTGCGCGGCGGCGATCAGGGCCTCGCCCATGGCGTTCGGGTCGGCGTACGGGGTGCCGCCCGGGGCGTGGTGGACGTAGTGGAACTCCCCGACGGCGGTGATCCCCGCGAGGGCCATCTCGGCGTACACCGCGCGGGCGAGCGCGTGGTAGGTGTCGGGGGTGAGGTGGTCCGCGATCCGGTACATCACCTCGCGCCAGGTCCAGAAGGTGCCGGAGCCGACCTGGACGGTGGCGCGCAGGGCGCGGTGGAAGGCGTGGCTGTGGGTGTTGGCGAGGCCGGGGAGGGTGAGGCCGCGCAGGACCTCCGCGCCGGGTGGCGGGGCGGGCGTCCCCTCGCGCACGGCCGCGATCCTGCCGTCCCGCACCTCGACGGTCACATCCGGCTCGACGTGGTCGCCGAGCCAGGCGTGCTCCAGCCAGTACGTCTGCGTCACCTGCGGGCCAGCCCTTCCAGTACGTCGGCGAGTGCGGTCACCCCGGCCACACAGTCGTCCTCGGCGGCGTACTCCGCCGGGGAGTGCGAGATTCCGGTGGGGTTGCGCACGAACAGCATGGCGGTCGGCACGGTCCCGGAGAGGATTCCGGCGTCGTGTCCCGCACCCGTACCCAGAACGGGGACCTTGAGGCCTGCTTCCTTGCCGAGGATGCGGGCGAGTTCGTCGCGCAGGGCGTGGTCGAACTCGACGACGGGGGTGAACGACTCGCGGACGACGTCGAGTTCGACGCCGTGCTCGGCCGCGAAGTCGTGGGCCGCCTCCTCGATGCCGGTGACCATGGCGTCCAGGGTGGTCTGGTCGGCGGCCCGGGAGTCGAGCCAGCCGCGCACCAGGGAGGGGATGGCGTTGACGCCGTTGGGCTCGACGGCGATCTTGCCGAAGGTGGCGACGGCGCCGGCGAGCCGTGCCTCACGGCGGGCGGCGAGGACGGTCTCGGCGTACGAGAGCATCGGGTCGCGCCGGTCCCCCAGGCGGGTGGTGCCCGCGTGGTTGGCCTGCCCGCGGAAGTCGAACCGCCACCGGCCGTGGGGCCAGATGGCGCTGGCGATCCCGACCCGGTCACCGTTCAGGTCGAGCGCCCTCCCCTGCTCGACATGGAGTTCGACGAACGCCCCGATCCGGGAGAGCCGCTCGGGATCGGCCCCGATGGCGTCGGGGTCGTAGCCGGCGGCCTCCATGGCCTGCGGAAGGGTGATCCCGTCGGCGTCGGTGAGCCGGTGGGCCTCCGCGATGCCGAGCCGGCCCGCCGTCAGCCGTGACCCCACACAGGCGAGCCCGAACCGCGCCCCCTCCTCGTCACCGAAGTTGACGATGCCGAGGGGTTTGCCGAACTCCACTCCCCTGCCGCGTAGTTCGTCCAGCGCGGCGAATGCGGACACGACACCGAGGGGCCCGTCGAAGGCTCCCCCGTCGGGCACGGAGTCGAGGTGCGAGCCGGTGACGACGGCGTCCCCGGCGGCGGGATCGCCCAGCCAGGCCCACTGGTTGCCGTTCCGGTCGACCTCGTAGGCCAGCCCGCGCGCCTCGGCCTGTTCCCGGAACCAGCTCCGGCAGTCCGAGTCGGCCGCGGTCCAGGCGAACCGTCGGTAGCCGCCGGAGCCGGGGTGCCGTCCCACGGGCGAGAGGTCGCGCCACATCTCCTGGAAGGCGGCCGGGGCGGGCGGGTGGCCGTTCCGCGTCACGCCGGCTCCTCCCGCATCGGAACCCGGACCCCGCGCTCGTCGGCGACCGACTCGGCGATGTCGTACCCGGCGTCGACGTGCCGGATGACGCCCATCCCGGGGTCGTTGGTGAGGACGCGCCGGATTTTCTCGCCCGCGAGCGCCGTCCCGTCGGCCACGGTCACCTGGCCGGCGTGGATCGAGCGGCCCATACCGACGCCGCCCCCGTGGTGGATGGACACCCACGACGCCCCGGACGCCACGTTCACCATCGCGTTCAGCAGCGGCCAGTCCGCGATCGCGTCGGAGCCGTCGAGCATGGCCTCGGTCTCGCGGTAGGGGGAGGCGACGGAGCCGCAGTCGAGGTGGTCGCGGCCGATGACGAGCGGAGCGGTCAGCTCGCCGGAGGCGACCATGTCGTTGAAGCGTTCGCCCGCGCGGTCGCGTTCGCCGTAGCCGAGCCAGCAGATCCGGGCGGGCAGGCCCTGGAAGTGGACGCGCTCCCCGGCCATCCTGATCCAGCGGGCGAGGGACTCGTTCTCCGGGAAGAGGTCCAGGATCGCCTTGTCCGTGGTGGCGATGTCCTTGGGGTCGCCGGAGAGCGCGGCCCACCGGAAGGGGCCCTTGCCCTCGCAGAAGAGCGGGCGAATGTAGGCGGGCACGAAGCCGGGGAAGGCGAACGCCCGCTCGTACCCGGCGAGCTGGGCTTCTCCGCGGATGGAGTTGCCGTAGTCGAAGACCTCTGCGCCGGCGTCGAGGAAGCCGACCATCGCCTCGACGTGCCGCGCCATGGACTCCCGGGCGCGGGTGGTGAAGCCCGCCGGGTCCTTGGCCGCGTAGGAGGCCATCTCCTCGAATTCCACACCCAGCGGGAGGTAGGCGAGCGGGTCGTGGGCGGAGGTCTGGTCGGTGACGATGTCGATGGGGGCGCCCATCGCGAGGAGTCGCGGGAGGAGTTCGGCGGCGTTGCCGAGGACGCCGATGGACAGCGGGCGGCGGGCGTCGCGTGCCTCGACGGCCAGTTGGAGGGCTTGGTCGAGGGAGTCGGCCCGCACATCGAGGTACCGGTGCTCGATACGGCGCTCGATGGCGCGCGGATCGCAGTCGATACAGATCGCGACACCGTCGTTCATGGTGACGGCGAGGGGCTGGGCGCCGCCCATGCCGCCGAGACCGGCGGTCAGTGTGATGGTTCCGGCCAGCGAGCCGCCGAACTTCTTCGCGGCGACGGCGGCGAACGTCTCGTAGGTGCCCTGCAGGATGCCCTGGGTGCCGATGTAGATCCACGACCCGGCGGTCATCTGCCCGTACATGGTCAGGCCGAGCTGCTCCAGCCGTCGGAACTCCTCCCAGTTGGCCCAGTCGCCGACGAGATTGGAGTTGGCGATGAGGACGCGCGGCGCCCATTCGTGGGTCCGCATGACACCCACGGGGCGGCCGGACTGGACGAGCATCGTCTCATCCGGCTTCAGGGTCCGCAGCGTACGGACCATGGCGTCGAAGGAGCGCCAGTCGCGGGCGGCCTTGCCGGTGCCTCCGTAGACGACGAGCTTGTCGGGGTGTTCGGCGACCTCGGGGTCGAGGTTGTTCTGCAGCATCCGCAGGGCGGCCTCCTGCTGCCATCCCAGGGCGCTCAGTTCCGTGCCGCGCGGTGCCGAGACGGGCGGGCGGGGTCCTGACATGGTCTGCCTCCTGGTGGCTGATGCTCCTGGCGGTCTGCCGCCCCGGACGGGTGTGGCTCCGGGCGGATTGTTACAGCAGATATTCACATCCTGACTAGATGAATAGTTCTAGTCAATAGGACGTGAGGGTAGGCGCGAGGCGCGCGCCGGTCCGCGCCGGGCGTGGCCGGGGCGTGGGCCGGTGCGGACAGGACGCGGACCGGGCGGCCGCCTGGGGCGCATACCCGGACAAACGCGCCGGTTCGCGAACGACTGATCGGTGATTGGGTGGGGTGTATGGGTATCGATGCGCACACGACGGGTGACGGACAGGACGCCCAGGGAAATCAGTCGGACGCCGTGGTTGCGACCGCCGCCGAGCGCGCGCGACGACGTGACCGGGCCGTACGGGCCGCCGTCGAACAGGGGATCGTCGGTCCGGAGGCACCGGTCGTGGGGTTGCTGGACGTCGAGGGCATCCGTGAGTCCGCACGCGGACTGCGGGACGCCTTCCGGGCCGTGACCCGCGCCCCGGTGCTGCACGCCTTCGCGGTGAAGGCCACCCCGCTGGTCCCCGTGCTGCGGCTGCTGGACACCGAGGGGGTCGGGGCCGAGGTGGCCAGCGCCGGCGAGCTGGCGCTGGCCCGGGCGGCGGGGGTGCCGCCGGAACGCACCGTCCTCGACTCACCCGCGAAGACGGAGGCCGAACTGCGCGAGGCGCTCGCGCTGGGTATCGCCGTCAACGCCGACAACCCGCAGGAACTGGACCGGATCGACGCACTGCTGCACGCACCGGCCACCGGCCGCACCGGGGCCTACGCGGCCACCTCACCCACTCCGGCCACTCGCTCCCCCATCGGGATACGGGTGAACCCCCAGGTCGGCGAGGGTTCCATCGAGGCGCTGTCCACGGCGTCGACGACCTCCAAGTTCGGGGTTGCGTTGAAGGACGAGGGGGCGCGCGACTGGGTCCTGCGCACCTATGCACAGCGCCCCTGGCTGACCAGGCTGCACGCCCACTCGGGCTCCCAGGGCATGCCCCTGGAACTCATGGCGCGAGCCGTGGCGGAGACCTACGAACTCGCCGAGGAGATCAACCGGCGCGCCGGCCGCCAGCAGGTCGACACCATCGACATCGGCGGCGGACTGCCGGTGAACTTCCACTCCGACGCCGACGAGCCCACCTACGCGCGGTACGCGCTGCTCCTCGCCGAAACCGTCCCGGGGTTGTTCGACGGGCGCTACGGACTGGTCACCGAGTTCGGGCGTTCGCTGTTGGCCAAGCACGGCACCGTCCTCGCCCGCGTCGAGTACGCGAAGACCGCGGGCGGCCGGGCGATCGCGGTCACCCACGCGGGCGTGCAGGTCGCCACGCGAACCGTCTACGCCCCGACGTCCTGGCCGCTGCGGATCGCGGCGTACGACGCAAAGGGGCGCCCGCGGACGGGGCCCGCGGTCGTGCAGGACGTCGCGGGGCCGGCCTGTTTCGCGGGTGACCTGCTGGCCCGGGGACGCGCTCTGCCCCGGCTCGAACAGGGTGACTACGCCGCCGCACTCGACACCGGCGCGTATTACTTCGCGCACCACTACGCGTACAACTCGCTCCCCCGCCCCGGGATCCACGGTTTCACCCGGGCCGACGGAGAGGTCCGCTTCGCGACCGTGCGCGCCCCGCAGACACTCGAGGAGATCGTCGAGGAAGCGGGCGGGGCCCACCTCTCAGCGCTGACCGACCTCGACCGCACCACATCGGCCGACGATCCCAGCTGACCTCTGTTGGCCATTTTTGATCGGATCAACTGACCTTGGAAAACAGGCCAGTTGACCTACCTTAGCCACCGTCGGCATGTTCCACAGGAAAATGCCGGATCCCTAACCCGCCGCACATACGTTGCGTAGCCTCTTCGTCACTCAGCCGTATCCGAGGCGGGAGGGGAGCCACGGTGCCCGGAATCGACGAGTGTCTGCTGGAAGCCATGCGATTGCCCGGTGCCCTGGGCGCCGCGGTGGTCGACTGGACCAGCGGGTTGGCTCTGGGCACGGTCGGGGACTCGCCCAACGGCGACCACGAGGCGACGGCGGCCGAGGCCGCGGAACTCGCCCGGCTGGCCGCCGAGCACCGGGCCTTCGGCCCCGAGGAGGGCTCCGACTGGTCGGAGTCCGCCGGTGAGGCGCTGCCGGTCGAGGACCTCATCGTCAGCAACCGCGACACCTACCACGTGCTGCGGTTCGTGCGGACGACCTTCGACAGCAGTGTCTTCCTGCACCTGTGGATGGCGCGGTCGGACGGCAACCTCGCGCTGGCCCGGATCCGGCTCGGGGAGATGGCCGAGCGGCTGGTGCTGGGATGACAGCGACCAGAACGGCCGCTCGTGAGGCCGTCTCGCCGATCCTGAGCCGGCTCGCCGCGGAGCGGGCCACCGGCGTGCTGACCAGGGAACTCGGCACGCTCTACCTGGCGGAGGGACAGGTGGTGCACGCCGAGTCCCCCGCGACACCGGGCCTCGACGTGCTGCTCACCGCCAGGGGTGTGCTGCACAGCGACGGCTGGTGGGAAGCGGTGAGCGAGGCCGGGGCGCGGCGGCGGGTGGGGCGGTTCCTCGTGGACAGCGGGCGCGTTCCGGAAGGCGCGCTGGAACTGTGCCACCTGGGGGCGCTGTTCGACGCGGCGTTCTTCGTACTGGGGCCGAGCAGCCTCCCCGCTCGGTTCCGGTACGGGGTGGCGCACTGGATCGGGCCGGTCCGGCCGGTGCCGGTGGCCTCGGTGGAGCGCGAGACGGTGCGCCGCCGGGAGCTGCTGCACCGGATCTGGCCCGACCCGGCGACGGACACCGCGCCACTGGTGCGGACCGGGCTGCGCGGTCCGGTCTCGCCCCGGCAGCGGCCGGTGCTCGACCGGGTGGACGGCGTGCGCACCGCGTCGGACATCTCAGTCGCGCTGGGCCGCCCCGCGTTCCACACCCTGGTCGACCTGCGCCGGCTGGCGGCGGCCGGGCTGGTGAGGGCGGAACACCCGGCGAACCCGGCAGTCTCCGCGCCCGCGCGGGCGGCGCGGGCACCCCGGACGGCACCGTCGGGAGCCGGGCCACCGCCGGTCCGCACCGCCGAGCCCCTGCCGAGCCGGGCAGCCGGGCCACCGCCGGGCTCCGGGCCACCGCCGGGCTCCGGGCCTCTGCCGGGCTCGGGAGCGCCGCAGAGACCGACGGCGCCGCGGGGGCCGATGGCGCCGGCCCCCGGGGCACCGCTAGGGGTGGCGGCACGACCGGGTCCGAGCGCACCACCGATGCCGACGGCACCACCGCGCGTCGTGGCACTCACCGGCGGCCCGGCGTTTCCCGGATCGGACGCACTCACGGGCATCCGGGCGCTCCCCGGCGCAGGAGCACACGTGGCGAGCATCAGCCCGCCGAACGCCGCGACGACCACCGCCCCGGTGGGCCCCGCGGGCACGGAAGCAGCCACCGTGCCCGCGGGCCCCCCGGGTCCCGGAGCACCGGCTCAACCGGTGAGACCTCCGAGCGCGGGCACCCTCACCGCGCCCCCGGAACCACCGAGCACGGAACAACCCACCGCACCCGCCCCCCAGGCGGGCGGCTCACGAACCACGGCAACACCCGCCCACCCGACGGGCGGACCACGAACCACGGCAACACCCGGGCCCCAAACAGGCGGACAACGAACCACCGCACGAACCACCGCAGCACCCGCCCCCCAGGCCGGCACCCCGGGCAGGAGCCCGCTCCCCACCCGGAGTCGTGCCCCCGGAACCGGCGCACCCGAGGCCGGAACCGGCTCCCCGCCCGCCAGGAGCAGCACCCCGAGCACGGAACCACCCACCGCACCACCCAGCGCACCGCTCACCACACAACCCACCGCACCCGCCCCCCAGGCGGACGCCCCCGTCGCCACCGCCCACACCGAAGAACTGCGCACCCTGTTCGCCCAAGGGGCGCACGACGACCCCGACATCGCCCTGCTGCGCCGGCTCAGAGACGCACTGGAGGCCCTGTGATCCGCGCGCTCCGACAGCGTGCCGAGAGGAGACTGCTCATGGCGGCCGAGGCCGAAGTCCTCGACGAACTCCATCGGTTGCGGGCCCGTGTGCCACAGCTGACCGGCGCTCTCGCGGCGAGTGTCGACGGTCTCGTACTGGCCCAGGACACCCCCGGCGTGGAGCCGGAGGGCGTGGCCGCGCTCACCGCCGCCGCCCTCGGAGTCGCGGTGCGGCTGGCGGACGCGACCTCTCAGGGCGACTTCCGCGAGCTGCTCGTCCGCGGCACCGACGGCTATGTGGCGACCTACGCGGCGGGCTCCTCCGCCGTGCTGACGCTGCTTGCCGAGGACGCCGTCAACGTCGGGCGGCTGCATCTGGAGGGACGGCGCTCCAGTTCGCGGATCGGGGAGCTGGTCGAGGAAGCGGCGGCCCGGCCGGAGCCGGTGCGCACCCGGTCTCCCACCGGGAACCGCAGCCGGGCCGCCACCGAGCCCCCGCCGCCTCTGCCGACCAGGACCCCACGCGGCGGCGCCCGTACCCCAGCGCCGAACACCACCACCACCGAACGGGCCGGCAAGAGCCGTTGAACCCGAGAACACCGAAAGGACACATCCGATCATGGCCAACACCGAAACCGCGCTCAAAGAGGCACTGGCTTCCATCGAGGGTGCGACCGGAGCAGCCCTCGTCGACTACACCAGCGGCATGGCACTGGGCACCATCGGCGGCAGCAAGGGCTTCGACCTGAACGTGGCCGCCGCCGGGAACACCGACGTGGTCCGGGCCAAGCTCCGCACCATGGAACACCTGGGCCTGAAGGGCGAGATCGAGGACATCCTGATCACCCTGTCCGACCAGTACCACCTGATCCGGCTCATCCAGGGCCGGGGAGGCAACGGGCTGTTCCTGTACCTGGTGCTGGACAACAAGCGGGCCAACCTCGCGATGGCCCGGCACCAGCTGAAGAGGATCGAGAGCGACCTGGAGGTCTGAGAACCGGGCCGGCACTCATCGCCCGTACGCGGGCCGGCAACGGCCCGTACACGGTCGACTGCCCGCAAGGCGGCGGCGGGCAGTCGGCCGGCTCCCGCCCCTCACGGTGAGTGCCTCGCGGCACCGTCCGCGAGGCGGCCGCACCGACGCGGCGAGCGAACTCAGCGACGCCGCGCCCCTCCAGGCGCGGCGTCGCCCGCTTCCACACCGGTGGCACGGTAGGCCTGGACCGGCTTGCCCGCCGGTGTTCCGGCGCGCGGGCCGAGCCAGTCGACGCGAACCCAGTGCAGTGCCTCGTCGCCCCGTTCGCCACGGCCCAGCCACCCGGCCTTGAGCCACAGCCCGACCCCGGCGCCCGCCAGCAGCATCCCGCCGGCCGCGGGCACCACGAACGAACTGCCGAGCGCGGCGGCGAAGGCGAGCAGCAGCAGCCAGCGGTGACCGCGGCGCCAGTTGCGGACGGTCACCGCCCGGTCCTGGAGAACGTCGTGCTTGCCCGCCCGGGCGGCGGAGCCGACGAGAGCGGCGTACCGCCCGCGCCGCGCGTACGCGACGACGGCCGCGGCCAGGATGAACAGTGCGGCTCCCGCCAGCACCCCGATACGGCGTCCGGTGATGCCCTCCGGTAGCACCCCGACGCCCGCCGCGACCACCCCGGTCCACCAGAGCGGCGCGGCTCCGGCCCGTACGACGACGGCCACCCGAGCCAGTCCCTGTCCTCCGCGCGCCACGTCCCGCCTCCTCGGAATCCCGTGTTTCGGCTGCAGTTGCCTGTTCGGTGGGGGAGGTTAGCGACGGAAGGTGAGACGAGTCTGAGAACGGCTCCCTCCGACGCCCCCGAAAACACCAGGTGATCGACGAGGTGACCGAAATGGACGGGCAGAGCCGGGTTCATCTGCTGTGGCATGTCAGGCACGCGGAACCGGCCGATGGTTCCGAGGCCCGGCACTTCGCCGAGGAGGACGACTGCTGGGCCGACGAGGCCGAGGGAGACGACGTGAAACTCCTCGGCGTGTACTCCAGTCGGGACAAGGCCGCCGAGCGCATCGCCCGGGCGCGCCTGCTCCCGGGTTTCCGCGAGGAGCCGAAGTGCTTCTACATCGAGGAGTTCACGGTGGACTCGGACGAATGGACCGAAGGGTTCGTGACCGTCAAGGAGCCCGAGGCGGTGGACTGAGTCACCGTTCCTGAAGACTGCCGATTCCCTGCTCCCGAAGAGTGCCGGTTCCCTACTCCACGAACAGCCCCCGCGCCGCGGCCCGTGCGTCGAACTCCTCCAGGCGGGCCTGGGCGTCCGGCAGGTCGTCGCACATCGCCTCCAGCAGTACACGCCCCAGCAGCATGGGAGCGCAGGCCGTGTCGAAGGCCAGGCCCGTGCCGACCGCGGCGGGGAGCAGCAGGTCGGAGATCTTGGCGACTGGGGCGAAGGCCGAATCGGCGACCGTCACCACCGTCAGGCCCGCCTCCTTCGCGTGTGTCAGGGCCTCCACGACCTCGCGCGGATGGCGCGGCAGCGCGAAGCACAGCAGGGTCGTGGCACCGGCACGCACCGCGGCGTCGACGCGGTCGTCGAGCATCGTGCCGCCCTCGTTCAGCAGCCGTACGTCCGGGTGGACCTTGGCCGCGAAGTAGGCGAAGCCGTGCGCCTGCGCGGCCGCGGCACGCAGCCCGAGCACCGGCAGCGGGCGGGAGTCCGCGAGCAGCCGGCCGGCCTCCCGGATCGGCCGCGGGTCGGCGAGGGCGGCGGCCAGATGGCGCAGGTTCTCGATCTCGGCCTCGACGGCCTGCTGGTACTCGTTGGACGAGACCGGCTCCGCGGCCGGCTCGGAGGGCACGACCTCACGCAGGTGCCTGCGCAGCGCGGGGTAGCCGTCGAAGCCGAGCGCCACCGCGAACCGGGTCACGGAGGGCTGGCTGACCCCGGCCAGCTCGGCGAGCTCCACACTCGACAGGAACGGCACGTCCGCCGCCCGCCGCACCATGCTGTGCGCGATCCTGCGCTGGGTGGGCGTCAGGCGGTGCCCCTCGAAGAGCGCCTGCAGCCTGTCCACGCTCATGACGTGCTACCCCTCCAGATCTTCGTTACCGCGCCGTATTCAGATGACAAGAACTCTGCATGACCTTATGCAGGCCGGGCAACAGGGGGGTTAGCCCCAGTGTCGGACCGGCCCCGGCTCCGTACCGTGATGCGGTATGGAAGCACGGGACGCGGAACTCAAGAAGGAACTCGACGCCACCCTGCACGCGCGCAGGGAACTGGGCGACGAGTACGAGTCCGCGCTGGTCGACTCGTTCCTGGAGAAGGTCGAGCAGCGTCTGGACGGGGCGGTTGACCGGCGGGTGCGCCGACAGCTCGCCGAACAGCAGCTGGTGGTGGCGCGTGGCGCCGGCCGTCCGCAGCAGTCCCACGACTCGTGGGGGGAGCGCTTCGGCTTCGCCATCGTCTCGCTGATCCTCGCGATCCCGCTGTCGGCGATCGCTGTCGAGCAGGCGGACCTGGGGGGCCTCGTCGTCGCCTGGGCGGGAATCGTAGCGGTCAACTGGGCTCAGGCGGTCCGCCACTTCCCGTCCTTCGGACGCAACCGCCGCGAGATGAAGAGCTCGGACTGGGACGAGTGAAGCGAGCGCGGACGGCGGGCAACTGCGGAAGCAGGCAGCGGCTGACGCGGAAAGCCCGGCGACGGCCACGCGACCGACGCGGCTGACGCGGAAAGCCCGGCGCTAACCCTGCGGGCCCCGCACGGGAAACGGGAAACGAGAAACACGGGAAGCCCGGCGACGGCCACGCGACCGACGCGGCTGACGCGGAAAGCCCGGCGCTAACCCTGCGGGCCCCGCACGGGAAACGGGAAACGAGAAACACGGGAAGCCCGGCGCACACCCCGCGCCCGGTGGGGGGTAGCGCGGGGACCGCCGCACCCCCCGTTGCCGAGGGGGCGGGACGACGGCGGTCCCCGCGAGGGACGCGGGCCGGGTCAGGGCCGGGCTGCGCGTCCTGGCGTCCATGGAGGTCCGGGAGCCGCTCCGGAGGTCCTTGGCGCCGTTTCTGTGCCGGCCGGGGCGGGGAGCCGCTCCCGCCCTGCCGACACCCACCAATGTGCCGGAGTCGTGTTAAGCGAGTGCTGCGCGGACGTGACGCCCTCGTACCACTTCCGCGAAGTCACCGCCGTACTCCCCGACACCCCAATTACCGTGCCGGCACCGGCAGTTCACCGGCCGTTTCACCGGACGTCTTACTGGGGGTTGTTACGCCCGGCCGCCCTTGGCCAGGAAGGAGAGCAGGTCCTGGCGGCTGACCACACCGGTCGGCTTGCCCTCCACGAGCACGATCGCCGCGTCGGCCGCGCCCAGCACCTTCATCAGGTCCTCGACCGGCTCCCCGGAACCCACCTGTGGCAGCGGCGCCGACATGTGCTTCTCCAGCGGGTCGGACAGCGAGGCCCGCTTGGCGAACAGCGCGTCGAGCAGTTCGCGTTCGACGACCGACCCGACGACCTCCGCGGCCATCACGTCCGGGTGTCCGGCGCCCGGCTTCACGATCGGCATCTGCGAGACGCCGTACTCGCGCAGCACCTCGATCGCCTCGCCGACCGTCTCGTCCGGGTGCATGTGCACCAGGGAGGGCATGGAGCCGCCCTCCTTGTCGTTGAGGACGTCGGCGACCCGGGCGCTCGGGCCGGCGTCCTCGAGGAAGCCGTAGTCGGCCATCCACTCGTCGTTGAAGATCTTGCTGAGGTAGCCGCGTCCGCTGTCGGGCAGCAGCACGACCACGACGTCGTCCGGCCCGAGCCGCTCGGCCACCCGCAGCGCGCCGACGACCGCCATCCCGCACGATCCGCCCACCAGCAGCCCCTCCTCCCTGGCGAGCCGCCGGGTCATCTGGAAGGAGTCCTTGTCGGAGACGGCGACGATCTCGTCGGCGACCGTGCGGTCGTATGCCTCCGGCCAGAAGTCCTCACCGACACCCTCGACGAGGTAGGGCCGCCCGGAACCGCCGGAGTACACGGACCCCTCCGGGTCGGCGCCGATCACCTTCACCCGGCCGTCACTGACGTCCTTCAGGTACCGCCCGGTGCCGGAGATGGTGCCACCGGTGCCGACGCCCGCCACGAAGTGCGTGATCCGCCCCTCGGTCTGCTCCCACAGCTCGGGACCGGTGGAGTGGTAGTGCGACAGGGGGTTGTTCGGGTTCGAGTACTGGTCGGGCTTCCATGCGCCGGGCGTCTCGCGCACCAGGCGGTCGGAGACGTTGTAGTACGAGTCCGGGTGCTCGGGGTCGACGGCGGTCGGGCAGACGACGACCTCGGCCCCGTACGCACGCAGGACGTTGATCTTGTCGGTGGAGACCTTGTCGGGGCAGACGAAGATGCACTTGTAGCCCTTCTGCTGGGCCACGATCGCGAGCCCCACGCCCGTGTTGCCGCTGGTCGGCTCGACGATCGTGCCGCCCGGCTGCAGCGCGCCGCTGGCTTCCGCGGCTTCGATCATGCGCAGGGCGATGCGGTCCTTCACGCTGCCGCCGGGGTTGAAGTACTCGACCTTCGCCAGGACGGTCGCCTGGATACCCGCGGTCACGTTGTTGAGCCTCACCAGCGGGGTGTTGCCGACGAGACTGATCATCGAGTCGTGGATCTGCACCGTTGTCTCCGGAGCTGCAATCGGGATGCACACCTGGAGTGCGCATGTGTTGGTGCTCGCCAGCCTAGGCCCTCCCGCCCCACCGGCGACGTTCGCCCGAACGGCGGACATCGCGCCGCGTACGGCCCCTCGTCCCCTACCGGGCGTTCACTCCGCGTTGCGATTGGCCGACGGTCCCTACGGGGCAAGGAGTGGTTGTACGGCTAGGAGGAGGTGGCGGCTTCGCATGTCGAGGGCGAGGGTGGCACGGCGGATCGCGGCGGGCGCCGCGTACGGCGGCGGAGGGATCGGGCTGCTGGGCGCGGCGACCGTCGGTCTGGTGCTCGCCGAGGTGCAGATGGCGAAACGACAAGTGGGCAACGGCAGCATCCCGCGCCCACCGAGCGCGGAGGGCCTGTACGGGCACACCTGTGCCGGCGGTGGGGAACCGCTGCGGCTGACCATGCTCGGCGACTCGACGGCCGCCGGGCAGGGGGTACGCCGGGCCGGACAGACACCGGGCGCCCTGCTGGCCTCCGGGCTGGCCGCGGTCGCCGAGCGGCCGGTGCGACTACGGAACGTGGCGTTGCCGGGGGCCCAGTCCGACGACCTGGAGCGGCAGGTGGGGCTGGCCCTGGAGGACCCGCAGCGGGTGCCGGACGTGTGCGTGATCATGATCGGCGCGAACGACGTGACCCATCGGATGCCACCCGCACGCTCGGTGCGCTGCCTGGCCTCGGCGGTACGGCGGCTGCGCACCGCCGGGGCGGAGGTGGTCGTCGGCACCTGCCCTGATCTCGGGACCATCGAGCCGGTCCAGCAACCGCTGCGCTGGCTGGCCCGGCGTGCCTCGCGCCAGCTGGCGGCGGCGCAGACGATCGGGACGGTGGAACAGGGCGGCCGGACGGTGTCGCTGGGCGACCTGCTGGGGCCGGAGTTCGCGGCGAACCCGAGGGAGCTGTTCGGTCCCGACAACTACCACCCCTCGGCGGAGGGCTACGAGACGGCGGCGATGGCGGTCCTGCCCACGGTGTGCGCCGCGCTCGGCCTGTGGCCGGCGGACGAGGAACGTCCGGACGTCTCCCGCCGCGAGGGTTTCCTGCCGGTGGCCCGGGCCGCGGCGGAGGCCGCGGGGGAGGGCGGCACGGAGGTCGCGGCGGCCATGCCGACCGGGCCCCGTGGCCCCTGGGCCCTCCTCAAGCGCCGCCGTCGCCGTCGGCTGCCCGCGGAGGAGCCCGCGCCGACCCCGGCGGCGGAACGGTCGGTCTGAGCGGGGCGGGCCGGCCCTGCCCCGCTCAACGCCAGTGCCCCGCCAGACAACGTCCGCCCCGTCGCGTCGCATCGCATCGCATCGCATCGCCCGGCACGCTCCCCCAAGCTCTCGACTTCGCTCGAGCCGGGGGACCCCCATGGCGGAAAGCTCCTTGATGGGCAACGTTGGCTGCCGGGGCACTAGCCTCGAAGGGGGCTGCTCCCCGTTGCACCCTGAACCCCTGAACCCCTGAACCCCGCTGAACCCCCGTCGAGCCGCCACCGAACCCCGCTGCCCCGCCGGACGCGCGCCGGTGCCAGGGCCGCGGCAGTTGGCGGGGGCGACCAACAAGGGGCTGGCGCTTCACGGAGGCGACCCCGCCAGCGAAAAAGCAAGCGCTTAGAAAAGTGCGGCCGGAGTCACATGGCCATAACGGTGACCCTTGCCCATACGGACGGGTAACTTCGGCCTCAGGTCCGCCAAGTGCCACCCGTAGCCAATGGAGCCGTGATGCCCGAAGCCGTGATCGTCTCTGCCGCCCGCTCACCGATCGGACGCGCCTTCAAGGGCTCGCTCAAGGAACTGCGCCCGGACGACCTCACCGCCATGATCGTCCAGGCGGCCCTCGACAAGATCCCCGAGCTGGACCCCAAGGACATCGACGACCTGATGCTCGGCTGCGGTCTGCCGGGCGGTGAGGCGGGCCACAACCTGGGCCGGATCGTCGCCGTGCAGATGGGGATGGACCACCTCCCGGGCTGCACCATCACCCGCTACTGTTCGTCCTCGCTCCAGACCTCCCGCATGGCCCTGCACGCCATCAAGGCCGGTGAGGGCGACGTCTTCATCTCGGCGGGCGTGGAGACGGTGTCCCGCAGCGTCAAGGGCACCAGCGACGGCCTGCCGGACACCCACAACCCCCTCTTCGCCGAGGCCGAGGCCCGCACCGCGCAGGTCGCCGAGAGCGAGGGCGCGTCCTGGCACGACCCGCGCGAGGACGGCCTGCTGCCCGACCCGTACATCGCGATGGGCCAGACCGCCGAGAACCTCGCCCGGCTGAAGGGCGTCACCCGCGAGGAGATGGACGAGTTCGGCGTCCGCTCCCAGAACCTCGCCGAGCAGGCCATCGCCAAGGGCTTCTGGGAGCGCGAGATCACCCCGGTGACGCTCCCCGACGGCACGGTCGTCTCCAAGGACGACGGCCCCCGCCCCGGAGTCACCCTCGAGGGCGTAGCCGGCCTCAAGCCGGTCTTCCGCCCGGACGGCCTCGTCACCGCCGGCAACTGCTGCCCCCTGAACGACGGCGCCGCGGCCCTGGTCATCATGTCCGACACCAAGGCCCGCGAGCTGGGTCTCACCCCGCTCGCCCGCATCGTCTCGACCGGCGTCTCGGGCCTGTCCCCCGAGATCATGGGCTACGGCCCGGTCGAGGCCAGCAAGCAAGCCCTGAAGCGCGCGGGCCTGACCATCGACGACATCGACCTGGTCGAGATCAACGAGGCCTTCGCCGCCCAGGTGATCCCCTCCTACCGCGACCTGAACATCCCGCTGGACAAGCTGAACGTGAACGGCGGCGCCATCGCCGTCGGCCACCCCTTCGGCATGACCGGGGCCCGCATCACCGCCACCCTGATCAACTCCCTCCAGTTCCACGACAAGCAGTTCGGTCTGGAGACCATGTGCGTGGGCGGCGGCCAGGGCATGGCGATGGTCATCGAACGACTGAGCTGAGCCCTGAACCCACCGCGCCTTCAGCGGCGCGGACCGGCCCTGGGCACCCGTACTCCACGGGCGCCCGGGCCGTTCGTGATCCAATCTCCCCCATGATGTGACCTATCTGCCGCCTGTGGTTGATTTGCGCAGGCCAGGACGGGCGTACGGCTGACCGCCGAACGCAAAATCCTGTCCCATTCGTGACGTAATGCACTGACAGCCGGATAGTCCGCCCTTCAAGCTGATGTAGGAAGTCGGGGGTCGACTTTGAACCGGGAGTACGTCAGTGAGCGCCATGTCCCTAGCCCTTCTCCTCACCACGGCCGTCGTGGCGGTGGTGGGAGGCGCGGTCCTGCGTGCCGTGGTCGGACTGCGCCGGCAGATCGCGGAGCTGCGTGTCGAACTGGCCGAGGGACGTGGCGCGGGAGTGCGGGCCGTCGTACCCGCCGCCCGCACCGCCCCCCACACCGAGGAGATACGCGCCGCCGTGGCCGAGGCGCTCGCCGAGGAGCGGGAGCGGGAGCTGGCCGAGGCGCGTGCCTTCTGGGCCGCGCAGGAGGCCCGTGACGTGGCGGACGCGCCCTCCCTGCTGGGACTGCCGGAGGCCGAGCTGTTCCTGCCCAGGCCGGCCGATTTCGCCGGTCTGGAGGCGCTGGAGCCGGTCGCCGAGCCGGTCGAGCCCGCCGACGAGTTCGCCGCCGACTCCCCCGAGCTGGCCGCGGCCCGGCGCCGCCACCCCTCGCACCCCGACTTCGTGCCCGTCCAGTCGCCGGTCGTGGGCGACCACGAGCGCACCGTGACGTGCCTGGAGGAGCTGGCCGCCGCCCGCACCGAACTGGCGGACGTCCGCCCCGGACCACTGGGCACCCTCGACGTCTACGTCTTCGCCGACGGTACGACCCTGTGCATGACCCCGGGCCACCGGGAGACCGCCGAGCAGCTCGCCACCGCCCTGCGCGCCGGCCAGGCCCCGGCCCTCCTCGGCGGTTCCACGATCGCGGGCGCCTACGCCCTGACGTTCTCCTGCGGCGACCACAACGTCTACGTCCTCGCGGACCGGGTCATCGCCTCGCTGTAGCCCTCACACAGCGCGGGGCGCACCTCCGGGTCGCGCGCCCCGTTCTCGTACTTCGCGCCGGTCCGTGCCCCGGCTCACACCCCAGCCTTCTTCTGCGCCTCGGCCACCAGCCCGACCGCCTCCTCGAGCTGCGTCTCGTCCTGCAGGACGACGGCGAGATCGTGGGCGGCGACCATGATCTGGTCGGCGGCTGCGAACATGCCCGCGTCGGGCATCTCGCGAGGGGGTTCCGAGGGGGACTCCAGACGCTGGGCGCGAAGTGACAATTCCCTGGCCAGAGCCAGTGCCTCGGCTGCCGCGCCGCGCTGCAGGCGACTCTGCGGGGCGGCCCTGAGGCGGTCGGCGAAATGGTCCACGGCGAGCGTCAAAGGCGTCGTATCGAGCACGCCGCGAGCCTACGCACCTTTCCAGGACTGTTGCCAACGCTTCAGCCGTCAGGCACGGTGGCGTCAAGGACCGGCTACATCGAACTGCGTCGGAGGCGCCGATGTCCCAAGTCTTCTCCGAGGAGACCCATCGCAATCTGCTCGCTCGCATCCCCCACTGCACCGGTCGTGAGATTTCCGACTGGCTGCGCACGGTCGACGAAGGCCCCGCTCTCTTCCGCTTCGAGGAGAAGGTCAGCTGGCTCCGCGCCGAGCACAACCTCGCGTACGGCCACGCCAAGGCGATCATCCACGAATACGACCTGAGGCGGGCCGCGCGCAAACTGCTTTGAGCGCGTTCCCGGCACCGATCCACAGTCCCCCGAGATTCGCGCATCGCGCACTGGAGGAGAGACCACTGCACAACGGGAAAGGGCCCGCGAACCGAGGTTCGCGGGCCCTTTCCATCAGCCATCGGCCGGACTCAGGTCGGACTCGACCGGACTGCGGCGACCATCATCGGATGAATCGGATGATCAGTCGTCACCGCTGAAGATCGCGACCAGGCGCAGCATCTCGATGTAGATCCACACCAGGGTCATGGTCAGGCCGAACGCGGCCAGCCAGGCCTCCTCGCGCGGGGCACCGTAGGCGACACCGTCCTCGATCTGCTTGAAGTCGAGGGTCAGGAAGAACGCACCGAGCACGATCGCGATGATGCCCACGATGGCGCCCAGCGGGCCCATGCTGCGCAGACCGCCGTCATCGGCGACACCGAAGGCGACCAGCAGCAGGTTGACCGCCATCACCAGGATGAAGGCGATGGCGATGGCCATGCCGATCCGGGCGTAACGGGCGGTGACACGGATCCAGCCCGCCTTGTAGATCAGCAGGGTGGCGCCGCTGACGGCCATCGTGCCGAGCACCGCCTGGAACGGGGCACCGCTGAACTCGGTGTTGAACATCTCGCTGATGACACCCAGGAAGACGCCCTCGAAGGCGGCGTACCCGAGGATCAGCGCAGGCGAGGCCTTGCGCTTGAAGGACTGGACGATCGCCAGCACGAACGCGACGAGGGCCGCGCCGATCGCCAGACCGTAGCTGCTGGACGAGACCGGCAGGAGGGCCCAGGCGAGGATCGCGCCGATCACGACGGTGCCGAGCGTCATGGCGGAGCGCATGACGACGTCGTCCATCGTCATCCGGCCGGTGGAGACCGGAGCCTGCGGCGGCGCGCCCTGCTGGAGGTCCTGCGGGGCGTAAGGGTTCTGCGCGTAGGGGTTCTGCGCGTACGGGTTGCCGGACGGCTGGGCGTAGGGGTTCCCCTGCGTGCCGACAGCGGGTCCCCCGGCCTGCGGCGCCGCGTTGAAGCCCGCGTAGCCGTTGTCGCGGCTGAACCCCCGTCGCGAGAAGACCGGGTTGCTGCTCCTCATTTCACTCCTCCATGGCCACCCTCCGTGGCCTTGGCTCAAGAGTAATGGACAGGCAAAGGATTGACCCTAGTGCTTGGGGAGGATCTTTCCCTCGTCCATGACGAGCAACACGCTACGCGCATACTCCATTCCCGGCGTGGACTGGTACGAAGCCGAGACATGGGTGATACGCGACCCCGCGCGCCGGACGCCGCGGGAGGACGAACGCGAGGCCCCCGCGTACGCCATCGGGGTGGCCGGCCGGTCGGGAATCAGGGTGGCCGGTCGGGCGGGAATCGGGCCGGCCGGTCGGGCGGCATACGTCCACGGGTCTCCACGGGTCGCGCACCGCGGCCGGGTGCCCTCGCCGCTCCGGTGTCCGGGGCGGAAGTCCCGTCCCCAAACACCGGTTTCCGTCAGGAAAGACGCGCTGCCCTCCAGACGGAACACAAGCTGTACGTGGGCACGAACGGTGCCAACCGGTCGACCCGAGCGCCGACTGGTCCGGCCCCGCGGAGGGACCCCGACCACGATTCGACGACTGCGGGTTATCCGTTCGCGCAGCGGCAGCGAAGCCCACACTCCCTGCACGGGATTGATTCGGCGTTGAGCATCGGGGACGACACCGGGCGCCGTGGCGCTTACCCCGGAGGTAATCGCGGCCTGCGGCGCGCGTGGCTACGTTCGTGCCGTCGTAGTCGGAACGGACGAAGGAGCCGGACGCGCCTGCCTATGGTTTCGCGCACCTGCGTGACCGCCGCCCCACCCCGACATCCTCGAGTACCTGGAACGCAACCAGGACACCCTCGACCCGTTCCACGGCCGCTGCCTGATCCATGGACCACCGACCGAGGTGGTCGAGGGGAGCTGGCAGGGCAGCATGGTGCTGATCGAGTTCCCGGACCTGGGGTCTGTGTCGGAAGTGGCGTCGTTCGCCCGAAGGGCGGGCCGGGCGGCGTCTGGTGCGTGCTCTCGGTGTGCCGGGCGGAAGTCCTCGTACTGGATGTACTTGGGCTTTCGCCCGGTGCGGCGAGTGGGGGTGCCCCCTGCTCGGAGAGCTTGGGGGAGCGTGCCAGGCGTCGGCCGGCAGGCGCCACTTCCGACACAGGCCCTAGTCGATGCCCGGGCCTGGTACGCCTCCCCCGCCTACCAGGAGATCCTGCGGCTGCGGACCGACCACATCGACGGGGACGTGGTGCTCGTCGGGGGCGTCGGTGACGGATACGACCCGCGTGAGCGCGCAGCGAAGCTCCGGGCGGAGACGGCCGCGTAGCCGGGCTGGGCCGGTGACCGCGGTCGGCCGGCCCGGGGGTGGGTCGGCGTGAGGTGGGACGGCCTGAGGCGGGTCGGCCCAGGGGTGTGTCGGGAACGCGGGCGTTCGGGCCTGTCCATAGGCCACACGCACTGCCTCCCGGTCTGTGCCCCGGGCGTTCGCCTCGGTGTCCGCCTCCGGGCCCGGATGCCATGCGGCCGCGCATGTGACGGCTCGTCGGTGCAGTCCGCTTCCCACTCCCACCACCACCGGCACGTCGGCTCATGCGCGTCCGGGTGCGGACTGCACTCGCATCGAACCGCTCGGTCCGAACGGAGCCGTACGGTATCCGCCGAGGCGCCGTTCCCCTTGATGGCTCGCGCCTTCCCCGTCGGCGTTCTTCCGCCCAACCACCCACGCCGTGGCGGGGAGATACGTCCGTGCGCCCCCCATGCGCCCAGGGCGCGCACGAAGAACGGCGCCTCCCCGCCGGTTGGCGGGTCAGACGCCGTGCTCCACGTCGTGCCCGGAACCGGACTTGAACCGGTACGCCCCCGAGGGGCAGCGAGGTTTAAGCTCGCCGTGTCTGCATTCCACCATCCGGGCAGGCCATCGGCTCCGTGTGGAGGCTCCGAGCCTATCCGGACGCGTCCCCCGAACAGCGGTACCACAGCCCGATGTTGTCTTATTTTATTGACGTCTGAGGGTGCATCAGGCCACAGAATGGTCCATCAGCACTTGCCAAAAGCCCTCCGACCACTGCGCACACGGCCGTACGGAATGACGGAATTTCACCGTCCCCACACCGCCCGAACGAGGGCTTCCCTGTGCACACGGAAGTCCTCACTCTTCCGAGGCAGCCGACGGACCGTCATATCCGGGACAGTATCGGGGCCGCCCTCATCCCCAGGTATGACACCGGTGCGCCGGGTCCGACTGGAGTCGCCCCCGAGAACCAGAACTGCGACTGACTACACGACGGCGCTCGGCCCGGACGATGGGTCAAGACATCAAAACGACGCCGTCCTGACAGGAGCACCTCCCTGTGACCACCACCCCCATCGCCGACCGGAGCACCGCGGTCGCAGCCCGCGCCACGGAACTGTCGAAGGTCTACGGACAGGGTGAGACCCAGGTGGTCGCCCTGGACCGGGTCTCCGTCGACTTCCGGCAGGCCGAGTTCACCGCCATCATGGGTCCCTCGGGATCCGGCAAGTCGACGCTGATGCACTGCGTCGCGGGCCTGGACAGTTTCAGCAGCGGTTCCGTGCGCATCGGTGACACCGAGTTGGGCTCGCTGAAGGACAAGCAGCTCACCAAGTTGCGCCGGGACAAGATCGGGTTCATCTTCCAGGCCTTCAACCTGCTGCCCACTCTCTCGGCGCTGGAGAACATCACGCTGCCGATGGACATCGCGGGCCGCAAGCCGGACAAAGAGTGGCTGGGCAGCGTGATCAGCATGGTGGGGCTCGCCGACCGGCTCTCCCACCGCCCCACCCAGCTCTCCGGCGGCCAGCAGCAGCGCGTCGCGGTGGCCCGGGCACTGGCCTCCAAGCCCGAGATCATCTTCGGTGACGAGCCGACCGGGAACCTGGACTCGCGCTCGGGCGCCGAGGTGCTGGGCTTCCTGCGCAACTCCGTACGGGAGTTGGGGCAGACGGTGGTGATGGTGACGCACGACCCGGTGGCCGCGGCGTACGCGGACCGGGTGGTGTTCCTCGCGGACGGCCGGATCGTGGACGAGATGTACGCGCCCAGTGCGGACTCCGTGCTGGACCGCATGAAGCGCTTCGACGGCAAGGGCCGCACGAGCTGAGGGCTGCCGCCCGACCAACCGTGTTTCCCGGGGCTGCCGCCCCGGACCGCCCCTGAATCGGCCCGAACAGCCCCGGCCTCGACCTCCCCCAAGCTCTCGGCTCGCACGATCAGGGGACTCCCATGCCGGGCTGCATGTGCCTGACCTGGACTGTTTACCTGCGGGGCTGTGCCCTGCGGGGCCGTGACCTGCGGAGGCTGTTACCTGCCGGGGCTGTTGCCTGCGGAGGCTGTTACCTGCGGAGGCTGTTACCTGCCGGGGCTGTTGCCTGCGGGGGCTGTTGCCTGCGGGGGCTGTTGCCTGCGGGACGCCTTGGCGGCGCGGGGAACCGCGCGATCAGCCACCCCGGCCCGCAGACCACGACCCAGCCCGGGGACGCGCCCCTGAAGGGGCGCGGGACTGTGGGCGTTGCGCGGCTCCGCCCTCCGCCGCGTGGGCGCACTCAGCCACGACTCACCCGCAGATGCGCGTCAGGGCCCGGGGCCCCGGAAACCACGCGGGGTCCCAGACGGGCGCAGCCGCCTTGCAGGGCCGACGGGCGCAGCCCACGGCGCACCCCCACCCACCTCCACCTCACCTGGACCAAACCCATGCTTCGTACCGCCTTGCGCAACGTTCTCGCGCACAAGGCCCGGCTCCTGATGACCGTGCTCGCCGTGATGCTCGGCGTGGCCTTCGTGTCGGGGACCCTGGTCTTCACCAACACCATCTCCAAGGCCTACGAGAAGAGTTCCGCGAAGGGCTTCGACCACGTCGACGTCGCCATCGAGCCCGAGTACGAAGAGGACCGGGGCGACAAGATCGGCACGGAGCGGAAGCTCACCCCCGCGCTGCTGGAGAAGACCGCGAACGTCCCGGGTGCGGCCTCCGCCATCGGGGTCGTGAGCGACTTCACCGCCATCGCCGGCAAGGACGGCAAGCTCGTCGGAGACGGCTTCCAGTCCTCCGGCAGCAACTACTGGGGGGAGAAGGACCCGCGCTACCCGCTGAAGGACGGCCGCGCCCCGAAGGGCGCGAATGAGATCGCGCTCGACTCGGAGACCGCCCGCCGCACGGGCTACCGGATCGGCGACACCGTACGGCTGTCCGTGGACGGCCCGGTGCTGACCCCGAAGGTCACCGCGATCTTCACCACCGACGACGGCAACGTCGCCGCCGGTGGTAGCCTCGTTCTGTTCGACACGCCGACCGCGCAGAAGCTGTTCCACAAGGAGGGCGCCTACGACGAGATCGACGTGAAGGCGGCGTCCGGCACCAGCCAGAGCGCTCTGCGCGCGGAGCTGGAAAAGGTGGTTCCCGCGAAGACCGCCTCCATGACGACCGGTCAGCAACTCGCCGACGACCAGGCGCGGCAGATCTCCGCGGGCATGAGCTCGATGCGGACGATGCTGCTGGTCTTCGCCGGTATCGCGCTGTTCGTGGGTGTGTTCATCATCGCCAACACCTTCACCATGCTCGTCGCCCAGCGCACCAAGGAACTGGCGCTGATGCGCGCGGTCGGCGCCTCGCGCCGCCAGGTGACGCGTTCGGTGCTGCTGGAGGCGGCCGTGGTCGGCGCGGTCGCGGCCGTCACCGGTCTCGCCGTCGGTGTCGGCATCGGCGCCGGCATGCGCTCCCTGGTGGGCACGCTCGGCGCCGTCGTCCCGGACGGCCCGCTGGTCATCACCCCTTCGACGGTCTTGACCGCGCTGGTCGTCGGCATCGTCGTCACCATGCTGGCCGCCTGGCTGCCGGGCCGCCGCGCCGCGAAGATCCCGCCGGTGGCCGCGATGAGCAGCGTTCACGCCCAGGCCACTACCAAGTCCCTGGTGCTGCGCAACACGTTCGGCGCGCTGCTGTCCGGTGCGGGCATCGCCGCCGTCCTCGTCGGCAGCCAGGCGAAGAGCGCCAGCGACGGCCAGGTCCCGATGGGGCTCGGTGCGGCCCTGCTGGTGATCGGTGTGTTCGTGCTCACGCCGCTGCTGTCCCGTCCACTGATCGCCGCCGCGGCCCCTGTCCTGCGTGTCTTCGGCGTCAGCGGCAAGCTCGCCCGGCAGAACTCGGTGCGCAACCCGCGCCGCACCGCGGCCACCGCCTCCGCGCTGATGATCGGCCTCACGCTGATCACCGGTCTGACGGTGATCGCGGGCAGTGTGCAGCAGGCGATCGACAAGATGGCCACCGCCGCGCTGAAGGCGGACTACGTGGTGTCCATGGCGAACGGCAACTCGCTCTCGCCCGACGTCGACAAGAAGCTCGCCTCGGTCGACGGCGTCACCGCCACCAGCCCGATGCGGAACGCCTACGTACGCGTCAACAGCGAACTCACCCACTATGTGACGGGCGTCAACGGCGCCGCGATCGGCAAGCTCACCGACCTCAAGGTCGCGGAGGGCTCGTTCAAGGTCGGCGGCACGGACGTCGTCGTGGACGAGGACACCGCCAAGGAGCGGAACTGGAAAGCCGGTTCCCGGTTCAAGGTCGCGTACGAGGACGGCAAGACCCAGCAGCTCACGGTCGCCGGCGTCTACGAGGGCAATGAACTCATCCGCGGCGTACTGCTGGACAACACGACCCTGACGCCGCATCTGACCTCGCCGGAACCCTCCGACATGGAGGTGATGGTGAAGACCGCGGGCGGCGCGAATGAGGCGACCAAGGACAAGCTGGCGGAGGCACTCGGCGACAACCCGGCGATCCGCGTCCAGGACAAGCAGGACGTCTCCAACGAGATCGCACAGATCTTCACCCTGATGCTCAACATGCTCTACGGCCTGCTGGCGATGGCGGTGATCGTCGCGGTCCTCGGGGTCATCAACACTCTCGCGATGTCCGTCTTCGAGCGCTCGCAGGAGATCGGGATGCTCCGCGCCATCGGTCTGGAGCGCGGCGGCATCAAGCGAATGGTGCGGCTGGAGTCGCTGGTCATCTCGCTGTTCGGAGGGGTGCTGGGGATCGGCCTGGGCGTGTTCTTCGGCTGGGCGGCCGGTGAACTGATCGGCAGCGCGCTCAAGACGTACGAACTGGTCATGCCGTGGGGCCGGATCGGCCTGTTCCTGCTGCTGGCCGCGGTGGTCGGCGTCCTGGCCGCCCTGTGGCCGGCCCGCCGCGCGTCCCGGCTGAACATGCTGGCGGCCATCAAGGCCGAGTAACCGGGTGACTCCACGAGGGTGAGGGGCCCCGCCCGGCTGTGCTGCCGGGCGGGGCCCCTCACCGTTCCTGCTGGGTCTGTCCGGATGTGTTCCTACTGGGTGTGCCCCCTGTGCCCCTACTGGGTGTGTGCCCAATGGGTGTTTGCCCAATGGTGAGCGGGCGTCCCTCAGCCGGCGCCCCAGACGCGCGCTCGGAGCGGCATCCCCGACTCTCCCGATTTCACCGTCCTGACCGCGAGCACCTGGTTGACGCCGATGGTGTTGTGCTCGAAGCCGAGGGCGGAGGCGGCCATGTACAGGCGCCAGACACGGGCCCGGCCGGGGCTGGTCAGCTGCATGGCGCGCGGCCACTGCGCCTCCAGGTTTGCCACCCAGCGGCGCAGGGTGAGGGCGTAGTGCTCACGGATGGACTCCGCGTCGCGCACCTCGAAGCCGGCGCGTTCCAGCTGGGTCACGGTGGTGCCGAGCGGGGCCAGTTCGCCGCCGGGGAAGACATAGGCGTCGATGAAGCCGTCGATCGCGTACGAGGACTCGTCGGCGACGGGGCGGCGGGAGATCTGGTGGTTGAGGAGCCGTCCGCCGGGTCTGAGCAGCGCGTACAGGTCCTGCGCGTACTCCAGGTACCGCTGGGCGCCCACGTGCTCGGCCATCCCGATGGAGGAGATCGCGTCGTAGGGGCCGTCGGCGACGTCGCGGTAGTCCTGGACGCGGATCTCCACCCGGTCGGCGAGGCCCTCTTCGGCGACCCGCTTGCGGGCGTACGCGGCCTGCTCCAGGGAGAGGGTGACACCGACGACGCTGACGCCGTACTCGCGGGCCGCGTGGACCGCCATCGAGCCCCAGCCGCAGCCCACGTCGAGCAGGCGCATGCCCGGTTCGAGGTCCAGCTTGCGGCAGACGAGGTCGAGCTTGTCGCGCTGGGCGTCCTCCAGGGTGCCGTCCGGGGAGTCCCAGTAGGCGCACGAGTAGACCATGGACGGGCCGAGGACGATCTCGTAGAAGTCGTTGCCGACGTCGTAGTGGTGGCTGATGGCCCGCTTGTCGCTGCGTCTGGTGTGCAGGTGGAGCCGGCCCGGTCTGCGGGTCTCCTCGCGGGGCGGGGCCGGGGGCAGGTAGGGGCCCGCCAGCTTCACCAGCGCGAGGGCGGCGGAGCGCACCTCGGGGTCGCGCAGTGCGTCGAGCGCGCCACGGGCGTCCTCGCCGCGTTCCCAGACCAGTCCGGAGAGGATGTCGAGACCCGCGTACAGGCCGTCCTCGATGTCGAGCTCTCCGGCGACCCAGGCACGGGCCAGCCCCAGCTCGCCGGGCTTCCACAGCAACCGGCGCAGCGCCCTGCGGCTGCGAATCACCAGGACGGGGGCACCGGGCGGGCCCGCCTCGGAGCCGTCCCAGGCGCGGACGCGCATCGGGAACGGCACCCCCAGCAACTGTTCGGCGAGCCCCTTCAGCCGCAACGCGGCGTCTGCCATGACGCACACCTCCGTGACGACGAACCGTGATGACGAATCCCGCGGACAGACGTTCCGTAAACGGACATCTGGCGAAACGGACGACTCGTTAAACACCCAAAGAGGCAGGGCTCAGTCCCGTAACGGTGTTACGGGCAGGCAAAAAAGCTGTATCCGGCATCTACTGCGGACGGGCACGCTGCCGGGGGTTCGACGGGGACGCCGAAGGGGCCTCCCGCACCACGGATGGCGGGAGGCCCCTTCGGGACGATCGGTGACCTAGGTCAGGCGCACCGGCTCAGGAAGCCTTGGCCTTCTCCTCGGTCTTCTGCGGCGACAGCTGCGACTGGGCGGACTTGGCCGCGGCCGGTGCGGGCTTGGCGGCCTCGTAGAACTCCTCGCGGGGGTTCTCCATGGCGCCGAGCGAGACGACTTCGCGCTTGAGGAACATCGCCAGCGTCCAGTCGGCGAAGACCCGGATCTTGCGGTTCCAGGTCGGCATCGCCAGGCCGTGGTAGCCGCGGTGCATGTACCAGGCGAGCCGGCCCTTGAGCTTGATCTTCATCTTGCCCATGACGATCATCGCGACGCCCTTGTGCAGGCCGAGCCCGGCCACCGCGCCCTTGTTTGCGTGGCTGTACTCCTGCTGCGGGAAGCCCCGCAGGCCGGAGAGCACGTTGTCGCCGAGGACCTTCGCCTGACGCAGCGCGTGCTGGGCGTTCGGCGGGCACCAGGCGTTCTCCACGCCGGCCTTGCGGGCCGCCACGTCGGGCACCTGGGCGTTGTCGCCGGCGGCCCAGATGTAGTCGGTGCCCGTGACCTGGAGGGTCGGCTGGCAGTCGACGTGACCGCGCGGACCCAGCGGGAGGCCGAAGCGGGAGAGCACCGGGTTCGGCTTGACGCCCGCCGTCCACACGATCGTGTTGGAGTCGACCTCGAGTCCGTTCTTCAGGACGACGTGGCCGTCGACGCAGGACTCCATGGAGGTGGAGAGGTAGATCTCGACCCCGCGGCTCTCCAGGTGCTCCTTGCCGTACTGGCCGAGCTTGGGGCCGACCTCGGGGAGAATCTTGTCAGCGGCGTCGACGAGGATGAAGCGCATGTCCTCACGGGACACGTTGGTGTAGTACTTGGCCGCGTCGCGGGCCATGTCCTCGACCTCGCCGATGGTCTCCGCACCGGCGAAACCGCCACCGATGAAGACGAAGGTGAGCGCCTTGCGGCGGATCTCCTCGTCGGTGGTGGAGTCGGCCTTGTCGAGCTGCTCGAGGACGTGGTTGCGCAGGCCGATGGACTCCTCGATGCCCTTCATGCCGATGCCCTGCTCGGCGAGGCCGGGGATCGGGAAGGTGCGGGAGACCGCGCCCATCGCGATGACCAGGTAGTCGAAGGGCAGCTCGTAGGCCTCGCCGACCAGCGGCGCGACCGTGGCGACCTTGCGGTCCTGGTCGATGGTGGTGACCCGGCCGGTGAGGACCTCCGCCTTCGGCAGCACGCGTCGCAGCGGGACGACGACGTGCCGGGGGGAGATGCTGCCGGCGGCGGCTTCGGGGAGGAAGGGCTGGTAGGTCATGTACGAGCGCGGGTCGAC
Source organism: Streptomyces cavernae (assembly GCF_004023625.1). Lineage (GTDB taxonomy): Bacteria > Actinomycetota > Actinomycetes > Streptomycetales > Streptomycetaceae > Streptomyces > Streptomyces cavernae. The sequence goes on from NZ_ML137714.1 coordinate 90,948, forward strand.
AACCGTGACGGTCGCCTCGCCGTAGCGCATCTTCTTCAGAATGCGACGAGCCGCGTACAGGCCTACGTACCCACCGCCTACTACGAGGATCCTGGGACGCTCCGTGGTGCTCATGCCATCGAGTATCCACCCGGCCTGAGGGGGTCGCTCGTGCGCCCCTTCACAAGCTCCTTCACACCCTCTGCTACACTGCGCGACCCGCGTGACACAGGCCATAGCCGGCGCGGGGAACCCCGCCTCCCACAACTACGTTGTCAACACCGCGTGAGCTGCCGCTTGGCCCTTCACAAGGGGCCGAACGACCCTTCCGCCCGGCATCCGGACGGACCCTCCCCCGACACCCGCCCGACACCCCGGACACCCCTGTCGGCCGCGCGGAGCTCTCACCGACCTCAAATCCGCCCCCAGCAGGGCTGATTTCCTTGTGAAGAACTTCACGAAGTTTCTCGCGAGCAGCGCTCCGAGGATGCTCTCGCGCCCCCTCGGAGCCGCTCATACGTTATCCGATCTGCTCAGCAGAGGGCTACCGACCAGTAGGAACATGCCATTCCGGTCGGCCTGAAGTGGCCTGGGCGACCGACCATGCGATGCCGTCGAGGATGTCGTGCTCGCTCACCACGACCTCCCGCGCACCGATCCGCTCCATGATCGACAGCAGCACCAGCGCACCGGCGCCGATCACGTCGACCCGGCCGGGGTGCATCACCGGGATCGCGGCGCGTTCGGCGTGGGTGGAGGCGAGGAGCCGCTCGGTGATCCCGCGCACCCGCTCGTACGGGACACGGGAGTGGTGGATCGCCTCGGAGCGGTACTCGGGCAGGCCCAGCGCGATGCCCGCCACCGTGGTGACCGAGCCCGCGAGACCCACCAGGGTGCGGGCCTCGTGCAGCGGCACCGACTGCTCCGCGAGGTCCAGCGCGGCCTCGATGTCGGCGCGCATCGCCTCGATCTGCGCGGGCTCCGGCGGATCGGTGACCGCCCCGTCCCGCAGGAGGTGCCGCTCCGTCATCCGCACGCAGCCGATGTCGACCGAGCGGGCGGCACGGACGTGGTCGTCGCCCACGACGAACTCCGTGGAGCCTCCGCCGATGTCCACGACCAGGTAGGGCCGGGCGAGGTCGGTCCGGCCGGTCAGCTCCTTGGTGGCGCCGGTGAAGGAGAACTCCGCCTCCTGGTCGCCGGTGATGACCTCGGGCTCGACACCGAGGATGTCCAGCACGCCCCGGACGAAGTCGTCGCGGTTCTCGGCGTCGCGGGAGGCGGAGGTGGCGACGAAGCGCAGGCGCTCGGCGCCGTGTTCCTTGATGACGGCCGCGTACTCGCGGCAGGCCGCGAAGGTCCGCTCCAGGGCCTCGGGGGCGAGCCGGCCCGTGCGGTCGACGCCCTGGCCGAGGCGGACGATGGTCATGCGGCGGTCGAGGTCGACGAGTTCCCCGGTGGCCGGGTCGGCGTCGGCGACGAGCAGCCGGATGGAGTTGGTACCGCAGTCGATGGCGGCGACCCGGGTCACCGGCCGTCCCCCTTCTCGCCGTACTCGGCGTTCGCGCCGTTCTCGGCGTTCTCGGCGTTCGCGCCGTTCTCGGCGTTCTCGGCGTGCGTGTCCTTGTCATCGGCCGTCGTCACGCACGCCCCCTTGCGCCACCACTCCGGCAGCATGGCGATCGCCTCGTCGCCGAGCGGGTTGACGCCCGGTCCCGCGGCCAGGGAGTGGCCCACCAGGACGTGCAGGCACTTCACCCGGTCCGGCATCCCGCCCGCGCTCGGGAAGCCTTTCAGCTCCTCGATCTCGTCCCGGCGCCGGATGTAGTCCTCGTGTGCCGCACGGTAGGCGGCGGCCAGCTCGGGGTCCTGCTCCAGCCGGGCCGTCATCTCCTTCATCACGCCGTTGGCCTCGAGGGTGCCGATGGCGGAGGCGGCCCTGGGACACGTCAGGTAGTACAGCGTCGGGAACGGTGTCCCGTCCGGCAGCCGCGGCGCCGTCTCGACCACATCGGGCTGCCCGCACGGGCACCGGTGCGCGATCGCGCGCAGACCGCGCGGAGGGCGGCCGAGCTGCTGCTTGAAGGCCTCGACGTCCGCGGCGGTGGGTTCGGTGCGCGGAGTGGGCGGCGGGGGCGTTTCCATACTGTCTTTCTATCGGTTCCGCGAGCGGTCCTGGTCCCGTGGGCGGAACGGCTCTACTGGTCGGTGCGGTCGGCCTTGTCGACGCCGTCCCAGAGGTTGGTGTACCAGGGGCGGTCGGCTGCCTGCCAGCGGGCGCGGGACTGCCGGGCCGCGCTGGGGTCGATCACGATGTAGCCGGTCTCCCCCGGCATCACATAGTGCAACCGCCGGCGGATCTGCTGCTCCGCGTACGCGTCGTCCTGCCAACGCGCCTTGAGGTCACGCAGGCGTTCGACCCGCTCCGCGGTCTGCTCCCGCTCCCGCTCCATGTCGGAGATCTCGGCGCGCTGGGACACGTACTGCCTTATCGGGTACGCCAGCGCCACGACGAGGGAGCACAGCACCAGGGCGAGCAGGGCCGCGCGGCCGGTGAGCCGGGAGCGGCGGGCCTGGCGCTTGGTCTGGGAGCGGTAGACGCGGGCCGCCGTCTGCTCGCCGATCAGCCGCAGCCTGGTCGCGGTGGAGAAGCGGTCCGAGGATCGGTCTGCGGATCGGTTCGAGGTCCGGTCACGGTCCTTCGCGGCCATGAGTCCTGCCTCCCCGATGCCTGCCCGTCACGCGCGTACGTCCCCGCACACGGTACGGGACCGGGTACGGGGACGTACGGACGACCTGGCTGGATCTTGACCGGGTACGGGTCAGCCCTTGAAGCGCGGGAAGGCGCTGCGGCCCGCGTACACGGCGGCGTCGTCGAGGATCTCCTCGATGCGCAGCAGCTGGTTGTACTTGGCGACGCGCTCGGAGCGGGCCGGGGCGCCGGTCTTGATCTGGCCGCAGTTGGTGGCGACGGCGAGGTCGGCGATGGTGACGTCCTCGGTCTCGCCGGAGCGGTGGGACATCATGCACTTGAAGCCGTTGCGCTGGGCGAGCTCGACGGCGTCCAGGGTCTCGGTGAGCGAGCCGATCTGGTTCACCTTGACCAGCAGGGCGTTGGCGGCGCCCTCCTCGATGCCGCGGGCGAGACGCTCGGGGTTGGTGACGAACAGGTCGTCGCCGACGAGCTGGACCTTGTCACCGAGCTTGTCGGTGATGGTCTTCCAGCCGGCCCAGTCGTCCTCGAACAGCGGGTCCTCGATGGAGACGAGCGGGTACGCCTCGACGAGCTCGGCGTAGTACTCGGTCATCTCGGCGGCGGAGCGCTCCTTGCCCTCGAAGAGGTACGTGCCGTCCTTGTAGAACTCGGAGGCGGCGACGTCGAGGGCGAGGGCGATCTGCTCGCCGGGGGCGTAGCCGGCTTCCTTGATGGCCTCGAGGATGAGGTCGAGGGCCTCGCGGTTGGAGCCGAGGTTCGGGGCGAAGCCGCCCTCGTCGCCGAGACCGGTGGCAAGGCCACGGCTCTTCAGGACCTTCTTCAGGGTGTGATAGACCTCGGCGCCCCAGCGCAGGGCCTCGGAGAAGGACTCCGCGCCGATCGGGGCGATCATGAACTCCTGGATGTCCACGTTGGAGTCGGCGTGCGAGCCGCCGTTGAGGATGTTCATCATCGGCACCGGCAGCAGGTGCGCGTTCGGGCCGCCCAGGTAGCGGAACAGCGGCAGGTCGCTGGCCTCGGAGGCGGCGTGGGCGACGGCGAGGGAGACGCCGAGGATGGCGTTGGCGCCGAGCGATCCCTTGTTGTCGGTGGCGTCCAGGTCGATCATGGCCTGGTCGATCAGCCGCTGCTCGGTGGCGTCGTAGCCGACGAGCTCCGGGCCGAGCTGCTCGATGACGGCGAGGACGGCCTTCTCCACGCCCTTGCCCAGGTAGCGGCCCGTGTCCCCGTCACGGAGTTCGACGGCCTCGAAGGCGCCCGTGGAGGCGCCGGACGGAACGGCGGCACGGCCCGTGCTGCCGTCGTCGAGGCCGACCTCGACCTCGACGGTGGGGTTGCCTCGCGAGTCGAGGATTTCCCTGGCTACGACGACGTCGATGGACGGCACGAGCATCTCCTTCTGGGATGTGACGCATGTTGTGCGGGGGCCCGGCCCGTGCGGGGCCTACGTGGCCTTGCGCCTAGAGCCTAACGGGCCCGGAGGCTTCGGCCGGCCGCAGACCACCCCGTGGACAGAAGGAAGAGTAAACATTGTTCCTGCGTTGAACAAAGGGGGCCCGGGGGGCCGCGTGGAACAAAGGGGCCCGGGACCGGCCACCGCCCGGGCAACCCGCCGGGCCGCGCCCCGAAACTCTTGGGCTTCGCCCGGAAGGCGCACGGGGGCCCAGAGCCCGAAAGGCGCGCGGGGCCCCAGCCCGGAAGGCGCGCGGACGCCCAGCCCCGAAGGCGCGCGGGCGCCCCAGACCGGAACGCGCGCGGGGCCCAGCCTCCGCAAGCGTGCGGGGGCCCAGCCCCGAAGGGCGTGGGCGCCCCAGCCCGGAACGCGCGTCGGGCTCCGTCCCGAAGGCGGGTCAAGTCCCGTCCGGTGGGCGCGTTGGGGGCCCGCCGGAAGTGCGCGTCAGGTCCCGCGCGGCTGGCGCATCGCGGACCGCCCGGAAGTGCGCGTCGGGCTCCCGTCCGGAAGACCCGTCGGCACCCCGCCCAGCAGACGCGTCGCGGCCGGCCCCGGAGAGCGCGTCGGGTCCCGCCCGGAAGGCGCATCGCGGACCGCCCGGAAGCGGGGGTCGGGGTGCCGTCCGGAAGTGCGCGTCGGCGCCCCGCCCAGCAGACGCGTCGCGGCCGGCCCCGGAGAGCGCGTCGGGTCCCGCCCGGAAGGCGCATCGCGGACCGCCCGGAAGTGCGCGTCGGGCTCCCGTCCGGAAGACCCGTCGGCACCCCGCCCAGCAGACGCGTCGCGGCCGGCCCCGGAGAGCGCGTCGGGTCCCGCCCGGAAGGCGCATCGCGGCCCGCCCGGAAGCGGGGGTCGGGGTGCCGTCCGGAAGTGCGCGTCGGCGCCCCGCCCAGCAGACGCGTCGCGGCCGGCCCCGGAGAGCGCGTCGGGTCCCGCCCGGAAGGCCTTCGCGGCCCGCCCCGAAGGTGGCGTCGGGGCCCGGCCGGAAACGCGTCGGGGCCCCGGCCCGTGACGAAAAAAGCCCCGCCCCGGCGCGTACGGGGGACACGCGCCGGGGCGGGGAGCCCGTGGGGACGGGGTGGCCCTCATCCGGGATCCCCATCACTGGGATCCCACATGTAAGAGGGCTGTGGCTGCCCTTGGGTTCAGCTGTCGCGCCGGACTTTTCAGCCGAGGTGCAGCTGCTGACCCGGGTAGATCAGGTTGGCGTCCTCGATGATGTCCTTGTTCAGCTCGAACAGCTTCTGCCAGCCGCCCTCGACGTTCTTCTCAGCGGCGATCGAGCTGAGGGTGTCACCCTCGACGACCTTGTACTCGCCGTCGCCCTTCTTGACCTTCTTACCGGTCGGGGTCTCGACGGTCTTCTGGGCCACCGGGCGCTCCTGCGAGCGGGAGGCGCGCTCCTCGCTAGGGGTGGTGCTCTGCGGCGCCGGCGTACCGCTGTCGGCGGCCGCGGAACCACCGCCGCTGTACGGGGTGTTGGACAGGCCCGTGCCGCACACCGGCCAGGCGCCCTTGCCCTGGCCCGCGAGGACCTTCTCGGCGATCTCGATCTGCTGGGCCTTGCTGGCCTGGTCGGCGCTGGCGGCGTACTGCGTGCCGCCGTACGCGGCCCAGGTGGAGGCGGAGAACTGCAGGCCGCCGTAGTAGCCGTTGCCGGTGTTGATGGACCAGTTGCCGCCCGACTCGCACTGGGCCACGGCGTCCCACTCGGCGGCGGTGGCGGCCGAGGCGGTGCCGGAGGCCATCAGCGGAGCGGCGATGGCGGCACCGGTGACACCGACGAACGCGACGAGACGGGAAGCCTTCTTCGGACGACGGTGCTTGCCCTTGCAGGAATGCAGCATGGAGTTGTCCCCTCACCGACGCCTGCGAGGTGAGCTGTCGGGTTCGGGCCGAGAGAGTTGCCCGGCCGCGCACCGAAGTGCGCGGCTTCACCCCAAGCCGTCCCCGCTCAACCACCGGGCACGGCACTTACCTTGGGTCCCCCGCTCCTGCCTGCGGCGCTTGACGCGACGACTGTCCCCGCACGGCCGCTGGCAGGATTCGGCGTTGCGACCGTCGGTGCCCGCTGTGGCGAGCGGTCACGACCGTAAACATGCGATCCGCATATTTTCAAAGACGATCAGGGCTTCTGAGATCTATCTCTCACCCCGAGCAAATCCGACATTCAGCGCGAACTACTGCGTTTTTTCGCCCGATTCGGGGGCCTTGGTCACTGACCGCCCGAGGTGTCGCCGACGCCGACCTCAAGGCTCTGACCGGGAATGATGAGATCCGGGTCGGCACCCACCTCGCCCTTGTTGGCGTCATAGAGAGTCGTCCACCCGCCTTGGAGGTCAAGGGAGTCGGCGATGGACGAGAGGCTGTCCCCGGGACGCACGGTGTACGAGCCGTCGACCTCCTCGCGTGCGACGCCGGAGCCGCGCGAGGCATGCCGCGCGGAGGAGTCGCCCTCACGGTCCCCCGTGAGGCTCTCGTCGGCACTGACGCCGCGGTGACGGCCTGACCCGACACCGTCCGAAGAGTCGGCGCTATGAACCGAGTTGTCCGTTGAGACCGATTCGCCACTGCCGGTCGGTTCGTCGGTGTTTTCAGCGTTTGTGGCGTTTTCCGCGTTTTCAGTATTTGCGGTGTTTGGGGTGTTTGAGCGTCCTGTGCCCGTGTTGGCGCTGTTGTTCCCACCCGAGAACGTGTCGGCCTCGGTGACATCCGAGGTCGCGCCGGAGTCCGCGCCGGAGTCCGCGCGCTCGCCCGCGTCGCGGTCCGTGCCCGAGCCCGCACTCAACCCCGTACCCGAGGACGACGAAGAGCGGGACAACGAGGACAAGGACGACGAGGACGAGGACGACGAGGACGACGACGAGGGCGGAGAGGTCGACGAGGACGACTCGGGAACACCCGTATCCACGCCGGGCGATTCCTTGCTGTCGGCGAGCCCCGCGGTCAGCCCGCAAGTGGGCCAGGTCCGGATACCGGTGTCGGCGAGGATCTTCTCGCCCACGGCGATCTGCTGGGAGCGGCTGGCCAGGTTCGGCGACATGGCGTAGTCGAGACCGCCGTACTCCTCCCACTGCGCCTGGGACAACTGGAGCCCGCCGTAGAGGCCGTTGCCGGTGTCCGCGCTCCAGGCGCCGTCGCTCTCGCACTGCGCGACCTGGTCCCAGGCAGTGCTGCTGGCGGCACTGGCGCCCGAGGCGCTGAGCAGGGGAATGGCGATGGCGGAACCGGTGACTCCCGCCGCCATGAGGAGGGCGGGGGCCTGGCGGGGGCGACGGTGACGACCGTTCCCGGAGAGCATGCGGTTGCCCTTTCGCTGTACGGGCTGCGATGTGTGTGACCGCGCTGCGTCGTGTGACGTACACGTTCTCGCCGAGTGAACGTAGTGGCGGACGATCACTTGTCACAAGTCGATGCAGTGCAGATCACACAAAGATCACAAAGATGAAGGGCCGTCACCTTCTTGTGACGCGCGTAGGCCTACTCGGACCTCTCCAAAGGGGTGAACTCCACCGGAAGTGTGCGCAATCCACGCATGATGAGGCCGCCCCGCCAGCGCAACTCCACCGGGTCCACCGCGAGTTCCAGGTCCGGGAGCCTGGTCAGCAGGGTGGCCAGCGCGGTCTGGCCCTCCAGGCGGGCGAGCGGGGCACCGAGGCAGTAGTGGATGCCGTGGCCGTAGCCGAGGTGCTGGTTGTCGCGACGCGCGAGGTCGAGGGTGTCGGGGTCGGGGAAGCGGGCCGGGTCACGGTCGGCTGCGGCCAGGACGACGAGCACGGGGTCGCCGGTGTCGATGGACTGCCCGCCGATGGTGAGGGGTTGGGTGGCGAACCGCCAGGTCGCCAGCTCAACGGGCCCGTCGTACCGGAGGAGTTCCTCGACGGCGGTCTCCAGCAGGCCGGATTCGTTCGCCTCGATCGCCTTCTGGAGCCGTGTGCGCTGCTCGGGGTGGGTGAGCAGCGCGTAGGTGCCGTTGCCGATGAGGTTGACGGTGGTCTCGAAGCCGGCGAACAGCAGGATGAAGGCCATGGCGGCGGCCTCGTTCTCGGTCAGGTGCTCGCCGTGGTCGGAGGCGCGGATGAGACCGGAGATGAGGTCCTCGCCGGGCGCCGGGTGTTCCGGGAGGGCGGCGCGCTTGCGGTGGATGAGCTCGGCGAGATAGCCGCGCATCTTCTTCACCGACCGTGCGACCCCGCCTCGGGGACCTCCCCCGTGCCGGATCATCATCCCGGCCCAGTCGCGGAAGTCGTCCTGGTCCTCCCGGGGAACGCCGAGCAGGTCGCAGATGGCGTAGATGGGCAGCGGGAAGGCGAACTCGTGGATGAGGTCGGCGGAGCCCCGCTCGGCGAACCGGTCGATGAGCCCGTCGGCCAGTTCCTGCACCCGTGGGGCGAACTCGGCCACCCGGCGGGGCGTGAAGGCCTTGGAGACCAGCCGCCGCAGCCGGGTGTGGTCCGGGGGATCGATGTTGAGCAGATGCGTCATCAGCTCGGCCTTGCGCTCCCCCGGGATGCCGGTCTTGCCCTTTGCGTGCTCGGGTTCGTCGTGGTGCGCGGGGTTCTTGGACAGCCGCGCGTCCGCGAGGGCCTGCCGGGCGTCGGCGTACCGGGTGACCAGCCAGGCCTCCACCCCACTGGGCAGTCTGGTCCGGTGCACGGGCGCGTGCTCCCGGAGCCAGGCGTACGCCGGGTAAGGGTTCGTCGCGAACTCCCAGGTGAAGAGTTCGGGGGCGGCGGCGTCGAGGGCCGCTTCGGTGGGGCTGGGTTCGTCGGTCACGCCTCGACGTTAGCCAGGCGTGCGCGGGGATGACGGGTCGGCCTCAGGCGGGGAACCGGGATCAACGCCGGGTCGGCCCCAGGCAGAAACCCGGACCACGCCCGGACAGCCCCAGGCAGAAACCCGGACCACGCCCGGACAGCCCCAGGCAGAAACCCGGACCACGCCCGGACAGCCCCAGGCAGAAACCCGGACCACGCCCGGACAGCCCCAGGC
>NZ_ML137714.1:100094-195217 GCF_004023625.1 Streptomyces cavernae
CAGGCAGAAACCCGGACCACGCCCGGACAGCCCCAGGCAGAAACCCGGACCACGCCCGGACAGCCCCAGGCAGAAACCCGGACCACGCCCGGACAGCCCCAGGCAGAAACCCGGACCACGCCCGGACAGCCCCAGGCAGAAACCCGGACCACGCCCGGACGGCCTCAGGCGGGGAACCCGGGCAGGTCCTCGTCCTCCCCCTCCACCGTGTCCTGGGCGTCGGCGGACGCCGTGCCGTCCGCGGCCGGCACGCCCTCCACCGCCCGTACCGCGTCCCGGTACGCCCGGGCCGCCACCCGGAGCGCGGACTCCGGGTCCACGCCCTCCGCCTCGGCCCGGACCGCCATGGCCAGCAGTTCGTACCCGACGCCCCGGCCGGCCGGGAGCGGGACGTCTAGTCCCGCGGTGCGGACCCGCGAGGCCAGCTTGGCCGCCAGCGCCAGCCCCGGCTGCCCCAGCGGTATCCCTTCCGTAACCGAGGTACGGCGCTTCTCCTGCGCCTTCGTACGCAGCCAGTGCTCCTTGACGTCCGCGGCGGTCTCGGCGGTCTCGTCACCGAAGACATGCGGGTGGCGGTGGATCAGCTTGGTCACGATGCCGCCCGCCACGTCGTCCACCGAGAAGGGCTCCTCGGGGTCCTCCTCCGCGATGCGCGCGTGGAAGACCACCTGCAGCAGCACGTCGCCGAGTTCCTCGCGCAGTTCCTGCCGGTCCCCGTCCTCGATCGCCTCGACCAGTTCGTACGCCTCCTCGATCGCGTACTTCACCAGTCCCTTGTGGGTCTGCTGGGACGACCAGGGGCACTCGGCGCGGATGCGGTCCATGACCTGCACCAGGTCCAGGAGCCGGGCACCGGGCAGGTCGTAGGAGGCGGGCAGCAGCTCCAGCTCGGGCATCCGTACACGGCCGGAACCCGCCAGACGGGCGAGGCCGTCGGTAAGCACCGGTTCCCCCTCGCCGGTCGCGACGACCGCGACCGTGCGCCCGCCCTCACAGGCGTCGATGAGCTCCTGGGCGGTCGGCGCCGTCTCCTCGACCGCAATGCCTGCCTCCCGCAGGTACGGCAGCTGCGGGTGCGCGCCGTCCGCGCACAGTACCTGGTCGGCGCCTTGCAGGGCCTGCCAGGCGGGCCAGGACAACAGGCCCGGGGCCACCCGGTGGGTCGTGGTGAGCAGGACGATGCGCCCGGGGTCGCGGCCGGGGTCTTGGGAGCTGGTTGCGTTCACACCCCGAACGTAACGCACACCAAAGGAGCCGAAACCCGGACACCGGACAGTGCCCCGGCGGCAGCGCAGGGGAAACGCAAGGGGAGGCGGCAGCGGCGGATCCTTACGTAGTGCGGCATCCACCTTGCGTCGTGTGCGTGGCCCCGAAGTGTGCGTAACCCGACGTCGCACGGGACCCCAGGTCATGCGGAGGGCACCTCACGCCATGTTTCGAGCCCCCACCTCGGCGGCGGGAACCCTGTCTCGAGCGGCCGGAACCTACGTCGTCTGCCCCGTCGCCGTCGTCGTGACGTCCTTCACCCACGGCGTCTTCGCGTCCACCCGGCCGCTCTTCTCCGCGTCCCACGCCCCGTAGCGCGGGTTCACGTCGACGTCGAGTTCCTTCGACGCGGACGACAGCGTCTTCCAGAACGCCGTCTTCCCCTCGGCCGTGTTCATGTCGATGCCGAGCGCGGCGGCCAGCTTCTGCGCCTCGACCTCCGTGCGGAGATTGTCGTCGAGGCGCTGCGGCGGCACCCCGTACTGCTGCAGCCATGCCGTCTCGAGCGCCTGGGGCCCGCCGGCCTGGCCCTCCATGGAGGCCCTGAACTGCTGGATCTCCTTGTCGGTGACGGTCACCCCGTTGTCCTCGGCGGCCCGGTGCAGCACCCGCTCCAGCACCATTCCGTGCAGCGTGTTCCGGGCGAGGCCGCCGGTCTTGGCGATGGCCTGCGCGTACTGGGCGTCGTCCGTGATGGCGGCCCGCTGTGCCTGGCGTACCTCGTCCACCCGGCTCTCGAGCTGTGCCACGGTGATGCGCTCCCCGCCGACGACGGCCGCCGCGCCCGGATGCGCATCGGCCCCGCAGGCACTGACGAGGGGCGCCGCGGCGACGAGAGCGGCGGAGAGGAGGAACGCGGTGCGGCGACGGCGGTGCAAGGTGGCCTCCCGGGAAGCAGCTTGTGCGGCGGTGCACAAAGTCTTGCGGTGATCGATGGTAGGCAGTGGCCCTGCGCTCGGCCAGCCATTCGACCAACGATTCGTGAAGTCTTCGGGCACCACTGCCGTCCCAGGAGCAACTGCCGACGGCGACGGCCGGGCCCGGCGCCCACGCGCAGGCACGGATGAGGCGCTCCCACGCGCAGGCACGGATGCTGCGCGGACGAGTCACGTCCACGCGCAGGCGCGGATGAGGCGAGGCGCGGGGTTTCTGGGTGTCCCGCGGTCAGCCGCGCACCTGTCCCAGCCACTGCAGCGTCCGCCGGATCTCCGCGACCAGCGGATGCCCGGTTCCGCGCAACCGCTCCACGTCGTGCAGCAGCCTGGCCAGCGTGTCATGGGCGGAGCCGCGGTCGCCGAGCGCGAGCAGCAGATGGCCGATGCGGCGGCGGACGTCCAGGGAGAGCTCCGGATCGCCGGCCACGTATTGGTTCTCGTAGTACGGCAGCAACGCCCGGTACTCGGCGAGCGCGGCGGCGGGTTCGCCGAGCTGTTCGAGGCACTGCGCGGCGTCGAAGCGGAAGCGCAGCGACTGCGGGTCGGCGTGGCCCGCCTCGGCGGCGCGTTCGTCGGCGAGGCGGCGCAGTTCGGGCAGTGCGCGCCGGTACTGGCCGTCGTCCATCAGCGTGGCCGCGTACTGCTTGCGCAGGGTGCGGACGACGGGCGAGTGCTCGCCGTGCTGTTCGGCGGCGGTCGGCAGGATCGCGCCGAGGATGTCGACTGCCTGGGTGATACGGCCCTCGCCGAGCAGTCGTTTGACCTCGTCGACGGCCTCGGCGACGTTCTTCTTCGCGTCGACCGTGGGCGTGGCCGGCTGCGGGGCCGGGGTACGGGCGCGGTCCGGCCAGGGGGCGTGCGGGCGCAGGAAGGGACGGGTGGGGTCGAGCGGGGCGCCGGTCGGGGTGCCGCGCGCGGGCAGCAGCGCCGACAGCTCCTCGTAGACGTCCTGCGCTGAGGCCGGCCGGTGCTGGGGGTCCTTGGCGAGCAGCCGCAGCACCAGCGACTCCAGAGCGTCCGGCGTCTCCGGGCGCAGTCTGCGGACCGGGACGGGGGGTTCGTACAGGTGCCGGTGGAGCACGCCGAGCGCGGTCGAACCCGAGAACGGCACGTCCCCGCTGAGGAGTTCGTGAATCAGCACGCCGAGCGCGTACAGGTCGGTGTACGGGCCGACCGCGCCGCCCATCGCCTGCTCGGGCGCCATGTAGGCGGGGGAGCCGATGGGCGAACCGGTGTGCGTCAGCCGGGTGGTGTCCGTGTCCATCACCGACGCGACGCCCAGGTCGAGGACCGTGACCGTGCCGTCCTGCTTGACCATGACGTTCCGCGGCTTGAGGTCGCGGTGCACGATCGGCACCGCGTGCACCGCCGACAGCACGGCACACAGCTGCGCCGCGACCGCGACGGCCCACTGCCACGGGTACGGATCGTGCTCGGCGAGGTGGTCGGAGAGGTCCGCGCCGTCCACGTACTGCATGACGAGGAACAGCTCCTCGCCCTCACTGCCGGCGTCGTGCACCGTGACCAGGCCCGGGTGGTCGACCTGAGCGGTGACCCGGCACTCGCGCACGAAGCGGCGGCGCAACTCGTCGGCCTCCGCGCCCGCGACCTTGTCCGGACGCAACAACTTCACCGCCACGCGCCGGTCGAGGCGCTGGTCGTACGCCGTCCAGACCTGGCCCATGCCGCCCTGCCCGAGCAGTGTGGACAGTTCGTAGCGGCTCGCGACGACACGTCCCGACGCCACGGTCACCTTCCGCCCTCGAACGAACCGCCTGAACCAGCCGAACCGCCCGCGCCGCCCGAACCGCCGTCGTGCTTGCGCAGGTAGTCACTGAGCTCGTCGAGTTCCGCGCGAACCTGGTCGATCCGGGCGGGCGCGGGACGCCCCGGCTGCGGGGGCGGCGGAACGGGGGTCTGGCCCAGCTGCGGTCCGCCCAGGGGCGGTTGGGGCTGGGGCACGGGGGTCTGTGGTAGCGGGGGCTGCGGTACCAGGGGCTGCGGCGTCGGTGTCTGGGCCATCGGCGGCGCGGACATCGGTGTCTGCGGCCGGGTCGTGCCGTACGGGGACGCGCCCTGCGGCGGGTAGCCGTATGCGGGCTGCGGGTAAACGGCGAACTGCGGCTGCTGGTAGTGGCGGATGTCGACCGCGAGGTAGTACGCGATCACACCCGCGAGCGTGCCGAGCAGCAGGACCATGCCCAGCTCGCCCCTCCACGTGGTGATCTCGTCCCCGGGGTCGGTGGCCAGGAGTGCGATGGCGGAGATGTCCAGCGCGGTCGCCAGGACGAACAGGAACCAGTCACGGATCTTCTGCGTGACGACGGCGAGGCGGAGCATCGCCGTCCAGGCGAGGAAGCCGACGCTGATCAGTGCGAGGCCCACGAAGGTCACGCGCAGCGCGACCAGGGTCCCGGTCGAGGGACGCCTTTGCGGCACGTAGCCGGGGCCTTGCATGGCTGCTCCTGGATGCCTGGTGGGGACGGAAGTTCAGTTGCCGTTCGAGCGTATCCGCCGACGCGGACTACCGGCCCGGGTTGTACCGAACCGTTGCCGCACTGATCACTTCGCGCGCCCACGACGACTCACCGGGCGTCACCGTACCCCTCCATCACGCGGGGCGGACCGGAGCGGTTCCGTCCGCGGCGCGTTCGCGAAGCGGGGCTCGTGCGGCGGCTCGTGCCGCGGTGCATACCCGAAACGGCCCGCGCACGCGGCTCATCCGGCTCATCGGCTCATCCGGCTCGTCCGGCCATCCGGCTCATACCAGGGCAAACTACGGGAGCCTCACTTCGCGAGGTCGGGGGAGATCGTGCCGTCCGTGAGGCCGTCGTACATCCCCTGCACGAGTTGTTCGCCGATGCGTCCCGCGCGGCGCAGCGCGTCCTCGAACTCCGCCAGGGCGCGGAACCGTTCGCCGTAGCGGCGCTGTTCGTCCAGCGGCACCCGGGGCAGTTGCAGCCGGCGTACGTCGAGCCGGGTCGCGGTGGAGGCGTAGCTGCTGGCCCGGCGGTTGTTGGCGGTCCCGCGCAGGAAACCGGCGAGGAACCAGGGGTCGAGCGCGGTCGGGTCGGGGCGCAGCAGGGCGAGGCCGCGGCCCAGCGCGGCCCCGGCGGTCCGGTCGTCCACGACGCGCGCGACGGCGCCCCCGCCCACCACGGGGACGACGACGTCGCCCTCTTCGACGAGGACGGGGTCGTCACCGTCCGCGAGCGTTCCGGAGGGGGCGTTTCCGGTCAGGACGTCGTGATCGGTCAGGACGGCGACGCCCTTGCCGTGCCGGTCGTCCCGGCCGCGGCGATCGCTCGGGTGGTGGCTTTCGCCCCGGTGGTGGCCGTCGCGCCGGTGGTGGCTGTCGCGCCGGTCGTGACCGTCGTGGGCCGTTCCGGTGGAGGTGCCGGACGACTGGGGCGTGCGCAGCGACAGCGTTCCCCCACGCGCAAGTTCACCCACCGTCGTCAGCGTCCACCGCGGATGCGCGCCCTCGGTGGCGGGTGGCGGGGTGAGGTCGGCGGTGAGTCGCAGCGTCTCCTGGAGGCGGTCCCGTACCGTCGCCAGTTCCCGTGCCCCGCCGCCCGCGGCCGGTGGCGGGAGATGGCGGGCGGGGGTCAGGTCCACGTCGTCGTCGAGGAGTTCGACGACCGGCACACAACGGCTGACCCCCGGCCGGTCCGGCGCGGCACCGGTCCCGTCGAACAGCCGCCAGGCGTCGAGCACCGCCGTCCGCACCGCCTGCCAGTCCAGGCTCCCGCGGCCGTCGGCCGCGACTGCGGGAGCGGCGTCGGCGAGGAGCAGTCCGGGGTGCGCGGGATGCGCGCCCCGCACGGGCCTGCGCAACACCCACAGGTGCAGCGGGATGTTGTACGGGGGCGCCGCCCCGACCGGCAGCGCGATCACCGCACGCAGCGCGCCGCGGCGCAGCAGGTCGGCGCGGATACGGCGGCCCGACCGGCGGGCGGCGACGGCGGGCGGCATCAGCACCACCGCCGTACCGCCGTCCTTCAGCCGGGCGAGGGAGTGCTGCACCCAGGCCAGTTCGGACTCGGTGCGGGCCGGGAATCCGTACTCCCAGCGGGGGTCGTAGGCGAGGTCCTCATGGCCCCAGTTGCGCTCGTTGAACGGCGGGTGGCAGAGCACGGCGTCGGCCTGGAGCGCGTCGAACGCGTCGGCCCGGAGGCTGTCCGTGCCGGCGGTGCGGACGGTGGCCCGGGTGTCCAGGGCGAGGCGCAGCGCGGTGAGCGCGGCGAGTTCGGGCGTGCTGTCCTGGCCGTGCAGGACTTGGTCCTTCAGCGGAGCGACCGCCCGCAGCAGCGCGCCCGCGCCGCAGGCGGGGTCGAGCACCGTGCGGGCGGGGCCGGCCAGTTCGGCCATGAGCTCGGCGAGGCCGGGCGGGGTGAGCGTGTGCTGGCGGGGATTGGCGTCGAGGTACCGGCCGAGCAGGAACGCGAACGCCTGCCGGGCCCCCACCTCCCCGGCGAGTTCGGCCGTGCCGCGCAGCAGGGGCACGGACGGGCGCAGCGCGGCGGACTTCGGTGTGGCGACGGCACGGCCATGAGCGGGGCCGAACTGCGCGGCGAGCAGTCCGTCGAGCGCGACGGGCATCAACTCTGTCAGCCGCGCGTCGGAGTCCCCGCTCACCTCCCGCCACACGCTCGGCCGGTCGTCGATGAGCAGCAGCGCGCCCCCCGCGTGGACGAGACCTGTGACGGGTCCCTCGGGATGTCCGGCCAGTTGCTGCCAGACCCGCTCCTTCAGCGGGACCTCGGCGAGCTTGCCCTGTCTGCGCAGCCAGTCCTCGACCTCGGCGAGCGCGAAGGAGGGGCTGGTCTCGGTGCCGCCGACGGGGCGCGGGAAGTCGGCGTGACGACGGCGCCAGTTGCTGACAGCGGCGCGGCCCACCCCGGCGAGCCGCGCGATTCCGGCAGCGGTCACCTCTGTCGCGTTGTCCTGCACCGGCCGCGCTCCCCTTCGTCGACTGTCAGTGTTACGCCGAGCATATCGGCATCCGCAAGATCCCCCGCTTCACACCGTGAACTCCACACTCAACGTGAACGGTGTTGACTCGGTTCACAGTCTCTGATCTCATTGACCCATCGAACGGGGGCCGCCCGAGGGGGGACGGCGGGAACCCGTGCGCCATGTGCCGCAATGCACGTGACGCACGGGTTCACACCCGCAGGGGCGGAGAGGTCGGACGTCATGGGGATGAAGAGCAGGGCCGCGGCGAGTGTCGCGGTGGGTCTTCGCGTCATGGGTGTGATGCCGGCGAACGCGCACCATGACCACGTCCACGACATCTCCGCCACCCGGAAGCCCTCGGACACGACCGGCAACGACACCGGCGTCCTCGGCAACACCTTCTGACCCTTCACCGGAAAGCCGGAAAGCTGGAGAAGCCCTGTTGAACCGGCCGGCCGGAAAGCCCGGTTGACACGGCCTTCCGCGCCACGGCCGCAACACAGCGCATCCACGCCTACAGCGCACACGCGCACAGGGCGCCCACGCGCACACACGCACTAGCGCACACGCACGCGCACGCGCACATCAAACACACCACGGGGGGAATCCCATGCGTCGCACTGCCCTTGCCGCTCTCTGCCTCGCCGCGGCTGCCATCACCGGACTGACCGGGTGCCTGCCCGGCGCCGAGCCCAAAGCGGCCGCCGAGCCGGAGGGCCCCTTCGCCGGACTGACCGGCGGCGAGATCGCCGACCGCGCCGTCGAGGCCACCTCCAACGCGTCCTCACTCCGCATGCGGGGCGACATCACCGAGGACGGGCAGCCCATGAGCCTGGACATGGCCCTCGACAGGAAGGGGCGGTGCGCCGGCAGCATGGCCCTGAAGAAGGAGGGCAAGGCCGACTTGATCAAGTCCGCCGACACCCTCTACATGAGGTACGACGAGGCCTTCCTGCGCGCCCAGTCCAAGGGTGAGCCGAAGGCCGAGACCGACGCGGCCGTGGACATGCTGGCGGGGAAGTGGACCAAGATGTCCGCGAAGGGCACCGACGCGAAGGACATGGCCGGCTTCTGCGACCTGGACACCGTCCTCGCCGACTTCGATGACGTCAGCTCCGACGCCGCCCGCGGCAAGACCACGACCGTCGACGGCGTTCCGGCGATCGTCCTCAACGAGAAGGACGGCGCCGACCGTTACACCCTCTACGTCGCCACCGAGGGCAAGCCGTACCTCCTGAAGGTCGTCAGCCACTCCGCGAAGGACCCCGGCACGGTCACCTTCACCGACTACGACAAGCCGGTACCGGCCGAGACGCCCAAGGGGCAGGTGCTGGACCTGGACGCATTGGCCGGCTGAACGCTTCCCGGCCGGGGTCGTACGGCGCTGTGTGGCCTCCGGCCACGCATGGGGCCGCCTTGTCCGGCCGGTTCCCGGCGACTGCTGGCCCGCCCCCTCCGGTTCCGGCCGGCCGCGGGCCTGCCGACGGGCCGCGTCTGCGAAAGTCACGCACTGCCCGGGCCTGCGCCGGCCGCGAGTTGGTCTCCGAGGGAGCTGCGGCGGTACAGCACGTGCCGTCCGTCGCGTGCCCGAGCAACCAGCCCGGTGGCGTACAGCACGCGCAGGTGCTGGGAGACGGCGCTGGGGGTGATCCTGAGGCGGCGGGCGAGCTCCACCGTGGGCAACGGCTCTTCGAGGAGGCTGAGCAGTCTCGCCCGGGGTGCGCCCAGCAAAGACGCCAGGGCGGTTCTGTCCGTGGGCGGAGCCGTGTCCCACAGCGTGGCTACTCCGCGGCAGGGATAGACGAGACTTGGCGGCTCGTCCGGGCTGACCGGGGGCGCGGGCTTGTGTGCGAACACGGACGGCAGGAGCAGCAGCCCTCGGCCGGAGGCCATGACGCGGTGCCTGCTGATCATCTTATCGATGCACAGTTCGCCGCTCTGCCAGCGCAGGTTCGGGTGCATGTCGGCGAACAGCAGTCGGGCGCCGCCCAGGGCCAGCTGACGGGCGCGATAGGTCATGTCGGCTTCCAGCACCAGTCGCATCTGCGGCCACATCGGCTCGAGGGCCACCTCCCAGTACCGCGTCAGGACTTCACAGATGGCGTCGCGAAGTCCGGTGACGCGCGCGTCGTCGGCCACGGCATCGTGCAGGGCCCCGGGGAGCGGGTCCGGTGCGTGCGCAAGCAGCAGGTCGTGGCGAACCTGAGCAGGACAGGCCTGCCGGACGACCGCGAGTTCTTCCTCGAAGACCGGTGCGAAGCTCGTGGGATTCGGCGTCAGGAAGTCAGGGAGGGTGCGCCGCCGGGCAACCAGAGACATCAGCAGATCGGCGTCGAGCGTGCCGAGTTCGCCAAGTTCGCCGAGTACGGACCTGCGCCAGGGCAGGTGCAGCGCGGACAGGCCCGGATCCTGCAGCACCCGCAGGCTGAACAGGGTTTCGTGCAGGGGCGAGAGAGCGAAGCGCGTGTCGGCGAGGTCCTCGACGCCGAGCACAAAGATGATCATTAAGCCATACGCTACATCGATTGGCGGCGGAACGTCGATGCCGTGGACTGCCGCCCATGACACGAACAACTCCTGAGCCAACTCCTGGGCAAGGCACCGCGATTGCCACCGGTGCGGCAGGCGGCATCGGCGCCGCGGTGGCGAGGCGCCGGCGGGTGACGGCCTTGCGGTCGGCGTGCTCGACCTGGACGAGAAGGACCGAGGTGGACTGAGGATGAGCCGCCGGATGACCCTGCTCCTGGCCGTGACCTGCGCGGTGGCCGTGGGCAACATCTACTTCCCGCAGGCGGTCATTCCCTTGGTTGCCTCAGGGCTGCACGTGTCTCCCGATTCGGCCTCCCTGACCGTGACCGCCACCCAACTGGGTTACATGGCCGGAATGTTCCTGCTGGTGCCGCTCGGTGACCGGCTCCCACACCGCTCGTTCCTCGTCGCCCTGCTCACTCTCACCGGCCTGGGTCTGCTCGCCGCGGGCTGCGCCCCCACCCTGCCGATACTCGTCGTGGCCAGTGCTCTCATAGGGCTCACCAGCGTGGCTGCGCAGGTCGTCGGCCCGCTGGCGGTCGATCTGGTGGCCGACGACCGCCGCGGTGCGGTGATCGGCACCTTGCTGAGCGGGTCGATCGGCGGCATGCTGCTGGCCCGCTCCTTCAGCGGGGCGCTCGGCGAATGGCTGGGGTGGCGGGCCCCGTACCTGGTGGCCGCGGCACTGGTCCTTGTTCTCGCAGGCATTCTGGCCCGCACGGTGCCGGCCACGACCCCGCCCTCCTGTCAGCCGTATCCGGCGCTCCTGGCCGAGTCGCTGCGCCTGCTGCGGGCCGAGCCGGACCTGCGGGCCTCCTGTCTCAATCAGGCCACGGTCTTCGCCGGGTTCTCGGCCGTGTGGACGTGCCTTGCACTCCTCCTCACCGGTCCCGCCTACGGTTTCGGCTCCCAGGCGTTGGGACTGCTCGCCCTGGTCGGCGGCGGGACCATGATCTGCGCACCGCTCGCCGGACGTCTGGTGGACCGCCGCGGGCCGGACCCGATGAACCTCGTCTGCATGCTGGGGGTCCTCTTCTCGGCCGCGGTCCTGACCGCGGGGGCCCTGGGCGGCACGGCGGGGCTGGCTGCCCTGGTCGCCGGCACGCTGCTGCTCGACATCGCCATGCAGTCCGGCATGGTCGCCAACCAGGCCCGGATCTACGCGTTGCGATCCGACGCCCGAAGCAGGCTCAACACCGCCTACATGACCTGCGCCTACCTGGGCGGCAGCGCAGGATCCTGGCTCGGGGTACGGGCATACGGCAAGGCCGGGTGGTGGGGCGTGTGTGCGCTCGTGGCCCTGCTCACGGTGGTCCCCCTCGCCCGCCACATGGTGGCGCTGTGCAGCCGGTCGCCCGGAGCGTCGAAAAGCCAGTCAGGGGCCGTTGCCGACAACCAGCCGATCCGCCCTCGATGAGAACCCACCCGTACCACTCTCAACCGCCGCACTGGGTCAGCATCATCCGCTTGTCCGGGGCTGTCACCGGCAGTTCGTACTTGATGGCGACCTGGGCGAAGCGGACCGCGTAGGCGCACCTGATCTGTTTGCTGGGCGGCAGCCAGGAGGCTGGTCCGGAATCGCCCTTGGCGGAATTGGCCCGCCCTTCGACCGGCATCAGGTTGAGCACGTCGTTGGCGAACTGCTTGCGCTTGCCCTCCGGCCAGCGCGACGCCCCCATCTGCCAGCCGTAGGACAACGGCACCACGTGATCTATCTGCACCTCGGAGGCCTGCTGCTTGCGCCACTCGATGGTCGTCCCGGTGTACGGGTCGTGCAGTGTCATCGCGACGACGACACAGTCGGAGCCGGATCGGAACCGTAGTTTCTGGCCGTCGCGCCGCAGGAGGTCGTTGCGGGTGTCACACCCGTTCCTCGCGAGCGGCACACCGTCGGCCGTGTCCATCCACGCGTAGCCGAACTCGTCCCGGGCGTAGCCCGTCTTGGGTCCCCGTCCCTTCGTGGAGAGCCGGTCGATGAGCTTGCGGGCGGCGGCCTCGTCCCTGTCCGTCGCCACGGGTGAAAGCCCGGGTTCCGTGCCGTCCGGGTTCTCCAGCGGGCTGACCGCCCGCCCGTCCGGCGCGGTCTGCTGCGCCCCGGCCCCCGGCGAGGTGCCGTCTTCGTCGAGGACTTCGCACCCCGCGCTAAGGAGGACCGCGGCCGCGGCCACCACCGCGGCCCGCAGGATGCGCGCGCGTTTCCCGGCGGCCCCCCTCGGGGAGTTGCGGCTCAGGGGGATGGCCGGGTCAGCGGTCCCGAACGTTGGGTCGGCGGTCCCGAACACCCCCTCAGCGGTCCCGGACCCCGGGTCAGCGGTCCCGGACGAAACGTGTGCCACCCCGTCATCGGCCCCGAGCGTCACCACGCGTCCCTCCCCTTCAGTCCCTGCTCCATGTCCTGAGGGCTGGTCTGGGCATTCCTCCCCGGGCCCCGGCGACCAACGGTAGCGGTCGGGAGATGTCGACCGCTTGGAGCATCAGAGCGGGCGCATCGCTTGGCTCGTGCGTATCGTCGTTCCTGACGCACCACCCGGAGGGGTCCCCATTCGGACGCCTCCTACGCGAACCATCCTGAGGAAGCCGCCCGCCGAGATCCACCACTCGCGGGCGGCTTCGCGTGGTGCCACCCTCCTCGATGCCGCCCTTCTCGATGCCACCCCGCTCACCCCCGTTCTCACCCCCCTGTTCCTCACGTCTCCTCAGGTCCTTCCTGGTTCTGGTCACACCTTCCCGATGCCGAGCGTCGTCTCGGACGGAAGCAGTCCGGAGCCGAGTGCCGCCACCCAGAACTCGCCCAGCAGGTCCGCCAGTCGCGTGGTGGCCTCCGCACCCAGGCTCTGCCAAGGGGCCGCGGCCAAGGCGTCCGTCTGCTGTTCCACCTGGTGTCGCAGGGCCCGGCCGGCTTCCGTGGCGGTGCCGTCCGGGTCCAGCAGGCCGCGCGCGGTCAGCCGCTCGACGGCCGCGTGCCATTCCTCCTCGCTCCAGCCGCGGCTCGCGAACCGTTCCACGGACGCGGCGCCTATCGCCGCGAAGGAGACCAGTGCCTCCACCGGATCCAGGCCCGCGACCAGCAGGGCCGCCAGATGGCCATCGCCGCGGTGCTCGCGCAGTATCGTCGCCGCGTGCCACAGCCGGAGGTGCGGGGCCTCGGGCCAGGGCAGTTCGGCGTTGGCGGCGGCCAGGGGACGGCCCGCGGTGTTCGCCGCCCCGGCCGCACGGCGGGCCAGCTCGGCGGCCTCCGCGAGCTCGGGGCTGCCGAGACGGTCGCCGAATATCGCGCGGTAGGTCCGGTCCACCGCACGCTCCCGCGCCCTCAGCACCTCGGCCGGGCTCGCGATGCCCCAGGCCGGGTCGATGTGCTCGGCGACCATACGGGGACTGAAGCTGTAGAAGGCGGAGCTCACACGTGTGCTCCCGGCGGCGCCCAGCGGGGCGGCACGGAACGGGAAGTAGCTCGGCCAGCGCTCCTTGGTGTCGTACCCGAGCCCGGCCGCTTCCTCGAAGGCCTCCGGGGCGTAGTAGTAGACGGCGTGCAGCGGCTCCAGCAGATGCCAGAGCTGGCGCACCCTGCTCAGCTCGACAGCCGGTTCCACGCTCCTGCGCCCGGCAGGCGGCTCGGTGCGCCGCTCGACACCGGGCGTGCTCGCACCGTCCGCACCCCAGACAGCCGCATTCGTGTTGTCCGACATGACAAGACTCCCTGTCCGCATCGGTCACCCAGGCCAACCATCCAGCCCGAACTTGACACTGACTAGATTGCCCCCATCGCTCCAACTTGTCAATGCCTAGATTCGGCGTACGCTGCTGCCATGCCGCCGACTCAGCGCCCGTACCACCACGGTGATCTCCGCCGCGCGATCCTCACCGCCGCTCTCGACGTGATCGCCGCCGAGGGCCCCTCCGCGCTGAGCCTGCGCGATCTGGCCCGGCGCGCGGGCGTCTCGCACGCTGCACCGGCACACCACTTCAAGGACCGCGCGGGACTGCTCACCGTGATCGCCGCCGAGGGGTTCGCCCTGCTGGCCACCGCGCTCGGCGAGGCCGACGACCTGCGCGACGCGGGGGTCCGCTACGTTCGCTTCGCGACCGAGCACCCCGCGCACTTCCAGGTGATGTTCCGGCCGGAGCTGCTGCGCGGTGACGACCTGGAACTCGCGACGGCCAGGGCACTGGCGGGGGAACGACTGCGCACCGCCGTCTCCGCGGTGCCGCCCGAGGGCCGAGGCGCCGACCAGCGACTGGCAGGTGTGGCGGCCTGGTCCCTGGCGCACGGCTTCGCCACGCTCCTGCTCAGCCACAACCTCGACGGGCCGGTCGGCGAACAGGACCCGGAAGAGGTGTTCCACGCCCTGGCAAGCCTGCTGTTCCGGCGCCGGCCCGACGAGTAGAACGCGAACCACCCCGGCCCCGCGCACCGACGCCCACGCCCCGGGCCCCTACCCCCGCGCCGCCGGCACCGGTGTGGACAGGGGACGTCAGCCGCACGCCCATACGGACATCTGCAACACGTCCATAAGCCGTCCATACGGACGTCAGCCGCACACTCCGCGAAGCCTCACGACCCCAGCACGGAAGCCAGGAACTCGCCGACCCACCCCAGCAACTCCCGCCCGACCAACGGCTTCCCGCCGACCTTCGCCGTCTTGGGCCGCGGCACCAGCACCTGGCGCACCGCCGGTTTGATGACCGTGCCGGGGTACAGCCGCTTCAAACGCAGTTCCTGGGACTCCCGCAACTCCACCGGGGCGAAGCGGATGTTGTTGCCCTGCAGGACGATCTCCCCGACGCCGCAGGAGCGGGCGAGCATGCGCAGGCCCGCCACCAGCAGGAGGTTCTCCACCGGCTCGGGAAGCTTGCCGTAGCGGTCCACGAGCTCTTCCCGTACGGCCTTGATGTCGTCCTCGGTGTTGACGGAGGCGATGGCACGGTAGGCCTGGAGCCGCAGCCGCTCGCCGGGCGCGTAGTCGTGCGGGACGTGCGCGTCGACGGGGAGCTCGATCTTGACCTCCAGCGGCGGCTCCTCCTCCACGCCGCCCTCCAGGGACGCTCGGTAGTCCGCCACCGCCTCGCCGACCATGCGTACGTACAGGTCGAAGCCGACGCCCGCGATATGGCCCGACTGCTCGCCGCCGAGCAGGTTGCCCGCGCCGCGGATCTCGAGGTCCTTCATCGCCACGTACATGCCCGCACCCATCTCGGTGTGCTGGGCGATCGTCGCCAGCCGCTCGTGGGCGGTCTCCGTCAGCGGCTTCTCCGGCGGGTAGAGGAAGTAGGCGTAGCCGCGTTCGCGGCCGCGGCCCACCCGGCCGCGCAGCTGGTGCAGTTGGGACAGGCCGAAGTTGTCGCCGCGCTCCACGATCAGGGTGTTGGCGTTGGAGATGTCGATGCCGGACTCGACGATCGTCGTGGAGACGAGCACGTCGAACTTCTTCTCCCAGAAGTCGACGACCACCTGTTCCAGGGCCGCCTCCGACATCTGGCCGTGGGCCGTGGCGATGCGCGCCTCGGGGACGATCTCACGCAGCCGGGCGGCGGCCCGGTCGATGGACTCGACGCGGTTGTGGATGTAGAAGACCTGGCCCTCGCGCAGCAGTTCACGACGGATCGCGGCGCCGATCTGCTTCTCCTCGTAGGGGCCGACGAAGGTCAGGACCGGGTGGCGCTCCTCCGGGGGCGTGGTGATCGTGGACATCTCACGGATGCCCGTGACCGCCATCTCCAGGGTTCGGGGGATCGGGGTCGCGGACATCGTCAGGACGTCGACATTGGCGCGGAGCTTCTTCAGCTGTTCCTTGTGCTCGACGCCGAACCGCTGCTCCTCGTCGACGATCACCAGGCCCAGGTCCTTGAACTTCGTCTCCGCCGAGAACAGCCGGTGGGTGCCGATGACGATGTCCACCGAGCCTTCGCGCAGCCCCTCCAGGACGGCCTTCGCCTCCGTGTCCGTCTGGAACCGGGACAGCGCCTTCACGTTGACCGGGAACTGGGCGTAGCGGTCGCTGAAGGTGCCGAAGTGCTGCTGCACCAGCAGGGTCGTGGGGACGAGTACGGCGACCTGCTTGCCGTCCTGCACCGCCTTGAAGGCCGCGCGGACCGCGATCTCCGTCTTGCCGTAGCCGACGTCGCCGCAGATCAGACGGTCCATCGGGACCGTCTTCTCCATGTCCTCCTTGACCTCGGCGATCGTGGTCAGCTGGTCGGGGGTCTCCGCGTACGGGAAGGCGTCCTCCAGCTCGCGCTGCCAGGGGGTGTCGGGGGCGAAGGAGTGCCCGGGGGCCGCCATGCGTGCGCTGTAGAGCTTGATGAGGTCGGCGGCGATTTCCTTGACCGCCTTCTTCGCGCGGGCCTTCGTCTTCGTCCAGTCCGCGCCGCCGAGGCGGTGCAGCGTGGGGGCCTCTCCGCCGACGTACTTGGTGATCTGCTCCAGCTGGTCGGTGGGGATGTAGAGCCGGTCGCCGGGCTGGCCGCGCTTGGCGGGCGCGTACTCGACGACGAGGTACTCGCGGGTCGCTCCCTGGACGGTGCGCTGCACCATCTCGATGTAGCGGCCCACGCCGTGCTGTTCGTGGACGATGTAGTCGCCCGCTTCGAGGGTGAGGGGGTCGATGGTCTTGCGGCGCCGGGCGGGCATCCGGGCGCCGTCCCGGCCGGCCGCCTTCTGGCCGGACAGGTCGGTCTCGGTGAGAACCGCGAGCTTCAGTCCCGGGTCGACGAAGCCGTAGTCGATCGAGCCGCAGGAGACATGCACCACGGACGGGCTGATGGCGGCGAGATCGGCGTCCAGCCGGGCGGCGATGCCCTCGCTTCCGAGGACCTCCACCGTGCGGGCGGCGGGGCCGTGGCCCTCGGTGACGAACACGGTGCGCCAGCCGTCGGCGAGCCAGCCCTTGGTGTCCGCGAGCGCCTTCGCGGTGTCACCGCGGTAGGTCTCCGGTGCGTGCATGCCCAGCTTGAGAGTGTCCGCGTCCGCGTCGTCGATGGCCTCGCCCGCCGCGAACGGGGACACCGACCACCACATCATGTCCAGTTCACGGGCGCGGTCCCGGACGTCCGCGATGGACCACAGCGAGGCCGCGTCGACGTCGATGGGGGCCTCGCCGCCACCGGCGGTGGCCGCCCACGACGCCTGAAGGAACTCCTGCGAGGTCGCCACCAGGTCCGCGGCGCGCGTGCGCACCCGCTCCGGGTCGCACACGACACTCATGCTGCCCTTGGGCAGCACGTCGAGCAGCAGCTCCATGTCGTCGACGAGGACGGGCGCGAGGGACTCCATGCCCTCGACGGCGATCCCCTCGGCGATCTTGCCGAGCAGTTCGCCGAGTTCGGGGTGCTGTTCGGCGAGCGCCGCGGCGCGTCGCCGCACCTCGTCGGTGAGCAGCAGTTCGCGGCACGGGGGCGCCCACAGGCCGTGCTCGGCGACCTCCAGGGAGCGCTGGTCGGCGACCTTGAAGTAGCGGATCTCCTCGACGTCGTCGCCCCAGAACTCGATGCGGAGCGGGTGTTCCTCAGTGGGCGGGAAGACGTCGAGGATGCCGCCGCGGACCGCGAACTCGCCGCGTTTCTCGACCAGCTCGACCCGGGAGTAGGCGGCGGCCGCGAGGGCGTCCACGACCTCGTTCAGATCGGCCGTCTGCCCGGTGCGCAGTGCCACCGGCTCCAAGTCGCCGAGCCCCTTGACCTGGGGTTGGAGCACGGACCGCACGGGGGCGACGACGACCGAGACGGGCCCCGTCTCCGGGTCGTCAGCGCTGGGGTGGGCGAGCCGGCGCAGCACGGCGAGGCGACGGCCCACGGTGTCGCTGCGAGGGCTGAGGCGTTCGTGCGGGAGCGTCTCCCAGGAGGGGTACTCCACCACGCCCTCCGGGGGCAGCAAGCTGCGCAGGGCCGCCGCGAGGTCCTCCGCCTCGCGGCCGGTGGCGGTGACGGCGAGCACCGCGCGCCCCGTGTCACGGGCCAGGGCGGCCACGGCGAAGGGACGGGCGGCCGGGGGCCCCACCAGGTCCACGTGCATGCGGTGGCCGTCGGCGGCGGCCTGGACCGCCTCGGTGAGGGCGGTGTCCTTGACTACGGCGTCGAGCAGACCGTGCAGGCTCATGAAGGGGCTTCCATCCCGGCTTGAGTGGGGTAACGCGAACCGCCCGACGCGCGCTGCGGGCCGGGGGAGGTGTTCCAGCCTACGACGCCGCGCTCGCGTGTGACGGGGCTGTGGACAACGCCCGCCGCGGGCCAGTGCACAACCCCCGTGACGGGTCTGTCGACAACACCTGTGCCCGGGTCTGTGAGCGAGGCCTGTGCCGGGTCTGTGAACGACGCCGGTGCCGCGTCTGTGAACGACGCCCGTGCCGGCGCCGGACGACCCGTGTTACGACGCTGTGCGCACGCGACGCCTCGGCTCCGCGGGGCCAGTGCCCGGGTTCAGCCCTTTGCGCCGGTTTCGGTCATCGACCAGGCCCGTCTCGAACCGTACAGTTCTGTACATGAGTCTCTCGCTTCCCAGCACGGATGCCACTTTTCCCCTCACCGAGGCCCGGGCTCAGTTCGGCTCGCTCGTCCGCCGGGCGTCCCACGACCGCCAGCGCATCACCATCACCGATCACGGCCGGGCCGCGGTCGTCTTCATAAACCCGAGGGAACTGGCCGAGCTGGAGGAGCGCGTACTGGAGCTGGAGGAACAGCTCGCACTCGCCCGGTACCGGGCGGAGAAGGCGAACGGCACGTTCGCCGGCGTGCCACACGAAGAGGTCCGCAGGTTGCTCGGCATGGAGGATGAGTGACCTACCAGATCATCTGGCACGAGCAGGCGACCAGCAACGCCGTCCGTTTCCTGAAGGACGACCCCGACGGACTGCGCCAGGTCTTCGCCGCCGTCGACCTGCTCGCCGACGATCCTCGTCCCGAGGGAACCATCGCCCTCGGCTCACCGGACCTGCGCCGCCTGCACGTCGGGCTGTACCGGCTCATGTACGAGATCAACGACGGCGCGATCACCATCTTCGTGCTGCACATCGGACGCGTTCCATAACCCCACGCGCGCATGGCCCGGGCCCGCCAACCGCACGCGCACACGGCCCGGGCGCCCAACCCCCGCACCTATCGGTACCAGCCCCGAGCCCGCCAACCACACGCACGCGTGGGGCCGGGCCCGGCGGATCTCCCCGCCGGGCCCGGCCCTTTCCTCGTGTTCCCCCGTTCCCAGTGCTCCCCCGTTCCCCGTGCTCCCCCGTTCCCCGTGCTCCCCCGTAGCCCCCGCCGGGTGGCGGCTAGTCGGTCGCGATCGCGTTCAGCACGTTCATCCGCCCCGCCCGGAACGCCGGGATCAGTGCCGCGAACAGTCCCACGAACGCCGAGCCGAGGAACACCGCCGTGATCGTCGGCCACGGGATTTCCAGGACGGTGAAGCCCTCGAGAGCCAGCAGCTGCTGCGCGGTCGCTCCCCAGCCCATGCCCAGGCCCAGGCCCAGCAGCGCGCCGAACAGGGCGATCACCACCGACTCCAGACGGATCATCCGGCGCAGCTGGCGCCGCGACAGGCCGATCGCCCGCATCAGGCCGATCTCCCGGGTCCGCTCCACCACCGACAGGGCCAGGGTGTTCACCACACCCAGGATCGCGACGATGATCGCGAGCGCCAGCAGACCGTAGATCATGTTCAGCAGCTGCCCGATCTGGTCCTTCAGCGCCTGCTTGTAGTCGGTCTGGTCGCGGACCTTGTACTGCGGGTAGTCGTCCAGCGCCGACTTCAGCGACTTGTACGCGGCCGCCTGCCGGCCGTCCTTGGCGGAGGCGAACACCAGCTGGTCGAGCGGCATCTTGTCGGCCGGCACGTACTTCGCCATCGTCGCGATGGACGTGTACATCGCACCCTGGTCGATGACCGCGTCACTGCTGGTGATGGCGCGGACCGTCAGCTTCGCCGCCCTGCCGTCCCTGAAGGCCACGGTGATCGTCGAGCCGAGACGGATGCCGTGGTCCTTCGCGAACTGCTCGTGGACGGACATGGAGTCCGGCCGGTAGGCGTCGGTGAGCTTTCCGGCGACCGTCTCGGTGCGCAGGTCCGTCGCGTACGAAGGGTCGGCCGCGGTGATCGCGGTCTTCTTGAGGGTCTTGCCGTCGGGTGTGGTGAAGTCGGCCTGGGTCCACTTGTACTCCGTGACCCGCTCCAGGCCCGGCGTCGACTTCACCGCCTTGACGGCCTCCGGGGTGACCAGCTGCCCGGTGTCGGACTGGATGATGAAGTCCGTGCCGACGGTTTTGTCGAGCTGGTCCGTGGCGGAGGCCACCATGGACGAGCCGACCACCGACAGGCACGCCACCAGCGCCAGACCGATCATCAGGGCCGCACCCGTGGCACCGGTACGGCGCGGGTTGCGCAGCGCGTTGCGCTCGGCCATCCGCCCCACCGGGCCGAAGACCCGCAGGACCGCCGCGCCCAGCACCCGGACCACGCCGCCCGCGAGCAGCGGGCCGATGACCACGAACCCGATAAGCGACAGCACCACACCGAGACCCAGCCACAGCGAGCCCTCGCTCGCCTTGTCGGCCGAACCGGCCAGGTAGAGACCGAACCCGCCGGCCCCGGTGAGGACCGTGCCGAGCACGCCCCGCACCAAGCCCGCCTTGGCGTCCGCCGGGGCACCGGCGTCACGCAGCGCGGCCATCGGCGACACCTTCCCGGCGCGCCGGGCCGGGAGGTAGGCGGCCAGGACCGTGACCACGACACCCAGCACGAGACCGATCACCGGAGTCGTCCAGGCCACCGTCAGATCGTCCGTCGACAGGTGCATGCCCATGGATCCCATGAGCTTCATCAGCCCGACCGCGATCCCGACGCCCGCACCGACACCGAGCACCGACCCGAACAGGCCGAGCAGCAGCGCCTCGACCAGCACCGACCGGTTGACCTGCTTGCGGGAGGAGCCGATGGCACGCATCAGACCGATCTCGCGCGTGCGCTGCGCGACCAGCATCGAGAACGTGTTGATGATCAGGAAGATTCCGACGAGGAAGGCGATCCCGGCGAAGCCGAGCATCGCGTACTTCATCACGTTCAGGAACTCGCCGACGTCCTTGGCGTTGGCGTCGGCGACCTCCTTGGCCGTCTGCACCTTCACGCCGTCGCCGAGCTCGGCCACCAGGTTGCTCTTCAGCTGCGCGTCACTCACGCCGGAGGCGGCCATGACGTTGACGTTCGTGTAGACGCCGCCTTTCCCG
Source organism: Streptomyces cavernae (assembly GCF_004023625.1). Lineage (GTDB taxonomy): Bacteria > Actinomycetota > Actinomycetes > Streptomycetales > Streptomycetaceae > Streptomyces > Streptomyces cavernae. The sequence continues at coordinate 120,992 of NZ_ML137714.1, forward strand.
ACCAGGGCCTGCTGCGCGGTCTTCGTGTCCAGGTAGAAGATCGCGGCACCGGGGTTGGTGACCGTGAACGTCGCGATGCCGGAGATCTTCGCCTCGTGGGTGCCGACCGCGGTGATCACACCGATCTCGTCACCGAGCTTCAGGTCGTGCTTGTCGGCGGTGTCCGCATCGACCATCACCTGGTCCGCGCCCTTCGGCGCCGCCCCGGAGGTGATCTTCATGGTGCGGGCGTCGTTGCTGTTCCAGCTGCCGACGATGGTGGGCGCGCCGCTGGACGGGGACAGGTTGTCCTTGTCGGCGTCGACGACGGTCACCGACGTCGAGAACACCGTCCCCTCCGCCGACTTCACCCCGTCCACCTTGCGCACCTCGCCGAGCACGGCGGCCGGCACGACCGGCGGCCTGCCGTTGTCGGACGTCGTCTCACCGGTGTCCGAGGAGCCCTTCGCACTCACCGTCACATCCGACGACGTGGCCGCGAACAGCTTGTCGAACGTCGTGCTCATCGTGTCGGTGAAGACGAGGGTGCCGCAGACGAAGGCGACGGACAGCAGGACGGCCACGGCGGACAACGCCATCCGCCCCTTGTGCGCGAAGAAGTTGCGCATCGAGGTCTTCATGACGGTCATGACGTGCGCCCCCGGGCGTCGAAGTCCTTCATACGGTCCAGAACCTGATCGGCCGTCGGCTGGTACATCTCGTCGACGATCCGGCCGTCGGCGAGATACAGCACCCGGTCCGCGTACGAGGCCGCCACCGGGTCGTGCGTCACCATCACGATGGTCTGGCCCAGCTCGTCCACCGACTTGCGCAGGAAGCCGAGGACTTCGGCGCCGGCGCGCGAGTCGAGGTTTCCGGTCGGCTCGTCACCGAAGATGATCTCCGGCCGGGCGGCGAGCGCCCGCGCCACCGCCACCCGCTGCTGCTGACCGCCGGAGAGCTGGGTCGGACGGTGCTTGAGCCGCTCCCTCAGCCCGACGGTGTCGACGACCTGGTCCAGCCAGGCGCGGTCCGGCTTACGGCCCGCGATGTCCATCGGCAGCGTGATGTTCTCCAGCGCGTTCAGCGTCGGCAGCAGGTTGAACGCCTGGAAGATGAAGCCGATCCGGTCCCGTCGCAGCTGTGTGAGCTTCTTGTCCTTCAGCCCGGTGATCTCGGTCTCGTCGAGGTAGATCTGCCCCGAGGTGACGGTGTCGAGCCCGGCGAGGCAGTGCATCAACGTCGACTTGCCGGACCCCGAAGGACCCATGATCGCGGTGAACTGACCGCGGGCGATGTCCACGTCGACGTGGTCGAGGGCGACGACACGCGTCTCCCCGGAGCCATACGCCTTGACGACCTGTCGCGCCCGCGCGGCAACGGCCGTACGCCCGCCAGTTCCCCCGTGCCTGGTGATGGTCACAGCCGATGTCACGGTAAGTCTCCTAAGTCGGTCAACGTCTGGTCAACGCCGTTCGCCGGTCATGTCCTGGTGCTTCGGTGTGCTGCGCTACGCCGATCAGTCTGGTCGCGGACGGGGGTCCGGCGCGCTGGTGCCCGGCCCCGTCTTCTGCTGGGGAAAACCCCACCCCCCACGGTGCGGTCGGTACGACGTCCCGTACCTGACCTGCGCCCCGTCGGCGTAAAGCCAGCCTAAGGAGCGGGCACCGTCCGCCTCTTCCTCCGGTGGTACGAGCCCTACCCCATGCTTAGTACCGAGGTACCCCTAGGGGCTCTCCACCGCCAGGTGGAGGGAACTCGGGGTTCCGCCCACCCCTCGCCCCGTCAGCGTCCACCCTGCCGCCCCGTCAGCGTCCACCCTGCCGCCGCGTGAGGGTCAAGGCCGCCCCGCGCACCAGCCCCAACACCTACACGGCACACCCGAGGCCTCACTCGCACCCGCACCGCGCCGTCCCACCGCACGGAACGGCACCCTCCCGCCGCGCAAGACCTCGATGAGATGGTGTTCGCCGACAGATCGATGCAAGGGGCAACGGGAAGGAATCCGGTGGGGGATACCAGACCCGCGACACACGACACCGCACAACGCACCCGGACCGGCAGACGCGGACCCGTGGTCGCCGCGCTCATGCTGTCCATGGCGCTGGTCGCCCTCGACTCCACCATCGTCTCCACCGCCGTCCCCCAGATCGTCGGGGACCTGGGCGGGTTCTCCGTCTTCTCCTGGCTGTTCTCCGGCTTCCTGCTCGCCGTCACCGTGACCCTGCCCGTCTACGGCAAGCTCTCCGACACCTTCGGCCGGCGGCCCGTCCTCGTCTTCGGCAGCGCACTGTTCCTGCTCGGTTCACTGCTGTGCGCCGCCGCCTGGAACATGGCCGCGCTCATCGCCTTCCGGATCGTCCAGGGCCTCGGAGGCGGTGCCCTGCAGGGCACCGTGCAGACACTCGCCGCCGACCTCTACCCGCTCGAGGAACGCCCCAGGATCCAGGCCAAGCTGTCCACGGTGTGGGCGACCTCGGCCGTCATGGGCCCAGCACTCGGCGGGATCCTCGCCTCATACGCCGACTGGCGCTGGATCTTCCTCATCAACCTGCCGGTCGGCGGGCTCGCCCTGTGGCTGCTCGTCCGCCACCTCCACGAACCCCGCCGCGACACACCCCGGCGCCCGCGCATCGACTGGGCGGGCGCCCTCGCCGTCTTCGCCTGCGGCGGCGCCCTGCTCACCGCCCTCGTCCAGGGCGGCGTCGCCTGGCCGTGGCTCTCCACCCCGTCACTGGCCCTGTTCGGCACCGGACTCGCGCTGGCCGCGGTCGTCGTGGTGATCGAACGGCGGGCCGCCGAACCCATCATCCCCGGCTGGGTGTGGCGGCGCCGCACCATCGCGGCCGTCAATCTGGCCCTGGGCGCGCTCGGCCTGCTCATGGTCGCCCCGACGGTGTTCCTGCCGACCTACGCACAGTCCGTCCTCGGCCTCGCCCCGATCGCCGCCGGATTCGTACTGTCCGTGTGGACGCTCAGCTGGCCCCTGTCGGCGGCACTCAGCCAGCACGTCTACCGGCGCATCGGCTTCCGCGCCACCGCCATGCTCGGCATCGGCATCGCCACCCTGCTCCTGCTCGCGTTCCCCTTCCTGCCCTACCCCGGCGAACCATGGCAGCCGACCCTGCTCATGCTGCTGCTCGGCGGAGCGCTCGGCCTCTTCCAACTCCCGCTCGTCGTCGGCGTACAGTCCACCGTCGGCTGGGCGGAACGCGGCACCACCACCGCGTCCGTCCTGTTCTGCCGTCAGACCGGCCAGACGCTCGGCGCGGCCCTGTTCGGCGCGATCGCCAACGGGGTGCTGGCCGCCCGGCTCGGCGGCGCCGGCGACCTCGACTCCGTCGCCCGCGACCTCGACGACAGCGCGGCCTCCGACCACCTCCGGCACGCGATCGCCGAAGCCGTCCACGCCGTCTACCTAGGCGCGGCCGCGGCCGCCGCACTCGCCTTCCTGACCCTCCTCCTACTCGCCCCGCGCCGCTTCCCCGTACTCAGCACCCCTGAACCACACCAGGACCACGCGCCCGTACCCGACTGACCATCCCTACTCCGCGGCACGGCCCGTCAACGCGGAAAGGCTGTTGCGGATGTGGTCCATGTGCGCCCGCACCTGGTCCCACTCCTCGCCATGCGCGCGCAGCGTCCGCTCCGTCTCACGGGCGATCCGCTCCTCCCGCGCCCGGGCCTCCGCCAGGATCTCGGCCGCCCGGGCGACAGCCTCCTCCTCGCAGTGCGGCGCCACCCGCTGCGCCTCCGCATGCGCCCGCTCGGCCGCCACGAGCGCCACCTCGGCCCGCGACACCATGTCCGCGTGGTGCGCGTCCAACGCGGCCTCCCGCTCCGACAACTCCCGCTCCAGCGCCGCCCACCGCTCCGACTGCTCCTTGTGCCGCTCCTCCAGCAGCGCCTCGGTCCGCTGCCGCACCTCCCGCAGCGCGGCACACGCCTCGCCGCGGAACTCCTTCACCTCACGCCGCGCCGACACCCGGATCTCATCGGCCTCCGCCTGCGCCGCCAGCAGCCGGTGCCGGGCCCGCTCCTCCACCTCCGCCGTCAACTCCTCGGCCTCGGCCCGCGCGGACTCACACACCTGCCGGGCCGCCGCCTCCACCTCCTCCACCAACGCCCGCGCCGCACCGCGCGCCGACTCGCGCACCGCCGCGGCCTCCTCCAGTCCGAGCTGGAAGATCTGCTGCGCGCGCTCACCGAGCAACTCGTACGTCTGCTCCCCGAGCCCCGCCACCACCTCGCGCAGCCGCAGCAGCTCCTCCTCCATCCGCCTGGCCAGCACGGTCAGCCGGGCCGCCCGCTCCCACGCCGCGTCCCGCGCCTGAGACAGCTCCGCCGCGTACGCGTCCACCTGATCGGTCCGGTACCCCCGCCCCCGTACAACGACGAACCCCTGCGCGCTGCTCATCCGGAACCCCTTTCGGCGGGCACTACGTACACCAACGATGATTCCGCGCACATCTTGATGGATCAGACGGAAGTGTTCATAACGCGACACTCCGCCCGGACGAGGAGCAGACATGACGAAGGCGCCCGACCCGCCACGCGGATCGAGCGCCCATCACCTGCCATCAGCAGAGAACGTCAACCAAGAACGCCAACAAGAACGCCAACCATGAACGTCAACCAGGAGCTACGACAGCACACGGCAGCGCCACGGCAGCACTACAACAGCACTGGAACAGCACGCGAATCGCACTCGAGTCGCACTCGAACCGCACTACAGCAGGCCGTCCCACATCTGTTCCAACAGCACCGACCACCAGCTCTCCGGCGACGCGAGCGCCGCCCCGTCGAGCGAGGCGAGCTGCGCCTGGAAGTCGACGGTCCAACGACCCGCCTGCTCCTGGTTCAGCCCGTACCGCAGCCGCCACATCCGCCCGAGCAACGCCAGACACCGCTGGAACTCCGTCAGCCCCGTGTTAACGAACTGCGGCGGCACCGGAGCACCACCGGGCCCCGACTCCACCGGCACGGCCACGATGTTCGCCGTGCCGTACTGCACACAGATCGCACGCCCGAAGTCACTGCCCATGACGAGGTACGAGCCCGCGTCCGCGGCCGGCTGCAACCCACGCTCCTGCGCCAGCTCCGCCAGCGTCGGCACCGGACGCCCCGGCTGCGCCTGAGCCCAGAAGAACGGCCCCATGTCGACCGGGAGCCCGGCCACGACCAGGGTGTGCGCCACGATGTTCGGCACCCCCTGCCGGGAGACCGCCCCCTGATCGAACCGGAAGATCCCCGGCCCGAACGCCGCCGCCAGCTCCTGGGCGATGCCCTCCGGCGGAACCGGCGCGGCCGGCTGCACCGGCGGAAGCGGCGCCCGCACCGGTGCCGGCCGCGCCGGACCGTCCGCCACCTGATGCAACTCACCCTGGTGAACCAGGAGTTGCTGCATTCCTTGCTGCCGGCTGGCGTGGTCACGGCCGTACGGCGCGATGCTCGTGATCCGCGCGTTCGGCCACTGCTCCCGGATCATCCGCGCACAGTACGCACCCGGCAACTCACACGACTCCAACTCCGTGTGCAGTTCGAGCACCTGGTCCGGCGGAATGTTCATACCGCGCAGCTCATGGAAGATCTGCCACTCCGGATGCGGCGTACCCGGCGCCGAACGCCGGATCACCTGCTGCTCCGAACCGTCCGGCGCCCGGTAACGCAGCACGGCCTGATATCCCGGACCGACCGTCGGCTGCCCCTGCTGCGGATACCCGTACGCCGGGGGCTGACCCGGCACGGGCCGACCGGGGACGGACTGGCCGGGGAGGGACTGCCCGGGCACGGGCCGGCCGGGCGGCACCGCACCCGGAGCACCCGGAGCACCAGGAACCGCCGGTGCGCCCGGCGGCATCGGCTGCGGGGCACCCGCGGGCGCACCGGGAACCGGCGGCGGCGGTGGTGGCGAACCCGGCGCACCTGGAGCACCCGGAGCACCCATGGGCGGTCCCGACAGCACGGTCTCCGCGTGATGAACGGCACCCGGAGCCTGTCCGCCGGGAGCACCAGGAGGCTGCGGCGCACCCGGAGCACCCGGAGCGCCGGGGGGCTGGGGCGCTGCCTGCGCTCCCCCGCCCGGGCTGGGATCCGAGAACACCGTCGCGGCATGGTGCACACCACCGGCGGGCGCACCGGGCGGCCGTGGCCCGCCAGGGCCACCAGGCGAACCAGGAGGACCAGGAGGAGTCTGCCCACCCGGCGCACCCGGTCCGCCGGCCCCGGAAGAACCGTCGGCCCCGAGGTTCGAAACGAGCTGCGTCGGCATGTAGCCGCCCGCGGGCGTCCCCGGAGCACCGGGACCCGAAGCCGGACGCGCACCACCGGCCCGCGCACCCGGCGTCCCGGGCGCGCCCGGCGGCGGCGGAGTCGTCGAACGACGGGACGGCGGCGGCGCCTTGCTCGTCGCGGCCTCCGCGATGTCACTCGCGCTCGGCGCGGCGGGAGCCACCGGACCCGGCGGCGGAACAGAGCCCGGCGGCGGAACCGGACCCGGCGGCGGAACACTCGGCCCCCCACCAGGACCGTGCGGATACCCATAGGACGGCGCGGGCGCAGGCGGCACACCGGTTCCCCCGGGACCGCCCGGAGCACCGGACACACCGCCCGGGCCATGCGGATAACCGTAGGACGGCACACCCGGACGCGCGGCCCCCGGCGGCACCGCACCAGGCGGCACAGCCCCCGGCACACCCTGCGGATACCCGTACCCGGGCCGCCCCGGCTCCCCCAACGCCGGCGACACCGCCGTCGGCGGCAGCTGACTGCCCCCCGACATCAACGCGGTCCGGGCTTCCGGCTCCGTCAGCGACGACGGCCGGTCCTCGCCCGGGTCATCCAACTGCGGCGCGAACACCGTGTCCGGCAACGGCACCGAACGGTCCTCGCCCGCATCGGCGTTGGTGTCCGTCCCCGCCCACGGCGTCGCCCCGTCCGGCACATCCTCGTCACCACCGGCCTCCGGCCACGACAAACCGCGCCCCGAAGCCGATCCGGAACCCGCACCGGAACGCGAACCCGAACCAGGAGCCGAAACAGGACCAGAACCCGAACCCGAAGCAGAGGCAGAGGCAGAGGCAGAGGCAGACGCAGCAGCGTCCCCCGACGGCACCCCCGGCGTCGTACGCGCCGCAGGCACCCCCGGCGTCGTCGGCGCGAGCCCCGGCGTACGACCCCCACCACCCGGCGCCGCATCACGGGGCTCCTCCGCACCCGCACCAGGCGACCCGGAACCGGCATCACCGGAACCCCGACGGTCCCCGACACCCAACTTGTCCGCCGCCTCCAGAAGCCACTCCGGCGGACTCAACAAGAACGACGTCTGATTCAGATCCACCCGCTCCGGCCGCCGGTCCACCGGCTCCGGCGCCCCGGCCGCCGACCCGTACTCCTCCTCGTACCGCCGGATCACCTCACCCACCGGCAACCCCGGCCACAACGTGGCCTCACCACTGTCCCGGGCGATCACCAGCCGCTGCGCACCACCGTCCGAACGCGGCCCATCGGCCCGGTCCTCCGCCCAGACCACAAACCCCAGCTCGAACTCCCGCACCCGCACCTCACGATGCTGATACGCGGGCACATCCCCGTTGATCCACTCCTCGGCACGCTCCTGCGCCTGCGCGAAAGTCACCATCCGACGCTCACTCCCCCACCGAGGACACCGGCACGGCCCGGGCGAAACCGCCGTCCACCATCAGATTCGCCACCGTCTCCAGCTCCGGCGGACTACCCGCCAACCGGCCCAGGAACGCGTCGAAGTCATCACCACACGGCAACAACAACCGCCGCACCCGCTCAGCGGCCGACCATGACGGATCCACATCCCGCGCGTCGTCATACGCACAGAACCAAACGGACCCGATCCGGTCCCCCTTCACCTTCACCGCCAACAACCCGCCCTGCACAAACCCGACCCCCAGAAAATCCTTGGTCAGGTGATCCCGCAGACACTTGTTGACATACACAAGATCATTCACGGCGGCCTGGTCACGCACCGTGAAGAACGGCTGGTCCACCAGCAAGCCCAACTCCGCGTCCAACGCCGCCCCCTCCGGCGCACACCCACCCGCCGCCTTCAGAAACGACCGGTACGCCCCCGGCAACCGGTACCCGAGCTCCTCCTCGACCCCCAGCACCTGCTGCTCGGTCACCGCCACACCCGACTTGGGCAACCCGAAATGCACCGGCCGCGTCTCCTGCAACGGCCGAGTCCCCCGCTTGGTCTGGTCCACCGCCGACGTCGCGAGCCCGCCATGATGCCTCAGCAACGCCTTCACCTCGACCGGCACCAACTCCAGCCGCCGCGAGCCCCGCACGTGATGCCACGTCCAGCCATGCGGAGTCGAAACCGACGAAACCGTGTCCCACAACTCATGCCCGTCCGCAGCCAACGCCGCGTTCGCCGACACATAATCCGTCAACCGCAACTCATCGACACCGAACCCCTCCGGCGGCTCGGCGATCTCCGCAGCGGCCCGCGCATACGGCGAGAAGTCGGGATAACCGTGCTCGTCGACCCGCACCCCCGACGGATGACGCGACGCCCGAACCGGGTCCGGAAAATGCACGAGCTGCCCGGCATAGGCCGCGTTCGGCGGCGCGGCTTGCTGCCCGAGCCGACCTGTCGTCATGGCGGTTGCCCCCTGCGGCATCTCAGTAGTCGCGGATCGCGGACAGCCACAGCCTATGCGGTACGACGACACCGGTCACCGGCCCTCCACTTCCGTGACCAGCCGTCACCCCGCCGTAACCCTCAGCCGAAGCCCACGCGTGTCGCACCGCCCCAGCTACCGCTGACGGCACGGAGTTTGGCACTCTGTCCCCGCACCGGGGGGATGCACAGAGGGGAGCACAAACATGCACACAACCAAAACGGGCACCAAAACCGGAGACCCGAGAATCGGCTGGAGCGCCGCCGAGCAACCACTCGCACCCACGCTCCACCACCGCCGCGACGGCATCCTCCCCACCGTCGCCGCAGCACTCTCCGTACGCGGCGAAACCCTCACCGGCACCGCCGCACGCGCCGACCAACCCCCCACACTCCACCCCCTCGTCCAGGACTTCCTCGACACCCTCCCCAGCAGCCAACGCGACCGCTTCACCGGACGCTGCGCCGAAACCATCCTCATCTCCCGGCACCTCAGCACAGCGGACGCAGCCCGCTCCAGACGCTCCGCGCGAAAACCCATGACCAACGGCGAAGCCCGCAAAACACTCAAACAAGCCAAACTCACCACCCGCCGCATCCGCGAGGACGGCGACCCCCTCCACGGCAGCTTCGCCCGCCCCTGCCGCGCCTGCCAGGCCCTCAGCGACCACTTCGGCGTCCGCGTCGTCGACCCCACGACGACCCGCTGAACGACGCCCCGCCGAACCACCGAGCTCCAGCCATCACCCAGCACGAACGATCAAAGGGCCGATGCACCCAGACCACACCTCCCCCACCCGCTTCCCCGTCCCCGTCGACGCCGCACTGCGCACCGCCGGATGGCAACCCGGCCGCTGGAACATCAAGCAAGCCGAAATCTGGGCCGACACCCTCCGCGAACACACCTCACCCGCCGGACACCGCCACGCCGTGTTCCCCGCCGCCGTCGAAGCCTGGGCCGAATTCGGCGCACTCCACATCACCGCCAAAGGCCAAGGCCGCCAGATATCACCCGCAACCCTCGACCTGAACCCCCTGCACGGCCTCCACATGGCCCGCACCCTCGGCGACCTCGGACGCTCCCTCGACACCGAGGTAACCCCCCTCGGCGAGGAAACGGACAACAACACACTCCTCGCCATCGACACCGAAGGCCGCGTCTACGCCCTCGACCACACCGGCGACTGGTACTACGGCCCCGACCTCGACCAAGCCCTCACGTCACTGCTCTCGGGGATCCCTCCGATCCGGCTCACAGCAGGGTGAAGACAGCGGCCCCCACGCCGCCACCGAAGACCGGGAGGGCTCCGGGCCGCCACCGGAGGACAAACGGCCTCCGTCGTCACCAGCGAAGACCGAGCGAGCCCGGGGCCGCCCCCGGAGGACAAACAGCCCCCCGCGCCACCACCGAAGACCGAGCGGGCCCCGGGCGGCCACCGAAGGACAAACGGGCTCCGGGCCGCCACCGAAGGACAAACGGCCTCCGCGTCACCGCCGAAGGAACAGCCGCCTCAGCGACCCGCCGGAATCACCGCCGACACCCGGAACCCCCCGGCATCCGTCGGCCCCGACACAAACACACCCCCGAGCGCCGAAACCCGCTCCTTCATCCCCACCAAACCGTTCCCCCCACTCGGCAACCGCGCCGCCGACGCCGACCCCGGCTCCGGCGGCGGCTCGTTCTCCACCTGCATCGCGATCTCCCCACCCCGATGCGCCACCCTCACATGCGTCTTCGCCCCCGCCGCATGCTTGAACACATTCGTCAACGCCTCCTGCACCACCCGGTAAGCCGTCTGCTCCACCGCCGCCGCATACCCCCGCGCATCCCCCTCCACCGACAGATCCACCACCATCCCCGCGGCAGCCGACTGCCCCACCAACACAGCCAGCTCAGCCAACGAAGGCCCCTCACCCTCGTCCACCGCCACCACCCGCGAAGCCACCACCGCGTCCGCAGCCCGCGAAGCCGCAACCCCCACCGCGGCCAACGGCACACCCCCGGCCGGCCGAACCGAGCCCTCCCCCGAACGCAAAACCCCCAACATCTCCCGCAACTCCGTCAACGCCTGCCGCCCCATGTCCCCCACCAGCGCGGCATTCCTCACCGCCTTCTCCGGATCCTTACGCGCCACCGCCTGCAACGCCGCCGCATGCACCACCATCAAACTCACCCGGTGCGCCACGACGTCATGCATCTCCCGCGCGATCCGCGTCCGCTCCTCGTTACGCGCCCATTCCGCCCGCTCCTCCGCCCGCTCCGCGAGCAGCATCAACTCCCGCTCCAGAGAATCCGCACGCTCCCGCAGACTCTCCATCAGCCGCCGCCGCGCGCCCACATACAGACCCAGCAGCAAAGGCGGCGCCGTAACCCCCAAAGCCGTACTCACCGAGAGGAACGGGACAACCCAGTCACCGATCGTCAAATCACCACGCGCCACACTCTGATGCGCCCGAACGAACGTGACGATCAACATCCCCACCAGAGACATCCCCGCCAGCGCCCCGATGATCCGCCGAGGCAGCTCCGAAGCGGCAAGGGTGTAAAGCCCCACGACCGCCATCAACAAGCCCATCTGGGCCGGAGTGATCGCGATCGACACCAACACCACGACGATCGGCCACATCCGCCGCAGCAGCAACACGGACCCGGCGATCAGCCCGAACACCATCCCCGCCGGCACCGGCAGCCCCGCGTCCCGCGCGAACGGAATCCCCTCCACGGCGCACTCCACGGCGGACACCCCCGCCAGCACCGAGTCCAACACCGCACTGCGCCACCTGACCCACCACAACGGGCCGGTCCAGCCCGTCGCGTGGTCTTCCCCCGTCGTGGTCATGCCTCCAGCCTACGAGCAGACCCCACACCTTTCCGGTGAGTTTCCTCCCCAACTCCCACCACACTCCGTAACCGAACAAATGCGAAACCGTCCGATATCACTCGAACTGCTGATTCGCTCACCGTTCGATACCGGACGCCCACATTCCGCCATCAGGGTTTGCCCATGGCACATCCACCAGGCAAGTACGCCGACTTCGAAGGGTTGCGGGAGCGGGCGGTCGCGTTGCGGCGCGCCGGACTCAGCCGCCGCCAGATCCGCGACCGACTCCACGTCGACAACAACGACCTCCTCAACCGACTCCTGGAGGGCGGACCCCCGCCGGAGTGGACCAAGCGCCCCAACGCGAAGGACGACCTCCGCCACAAGGCCCGCGGGCTACGCCTCCAGGGCTGGACGTACGACCAGATCCAGGTGGAGCTGGGGTGCTCGAAGAGTTCGATCTCGTTGTGGGTCAGGGATCTGCCGAAGCCGGAGCGCAAGCGGAGTTACGAGGAGGCCGCGGCGATCGCGAGGAAGGGATGGGAGGCGACTCTGCGGATCCGCGACGAAGAGCGGCAGCGCACAAAGGAGGCTGCCAAGCAGGCAGTCGGCGACGTCTCGCCCCGTGAGCTGTTCCTCATCGGCGCCGCCCTCTACTGGGCGGAGGGAAGCAAGGACAAGCCGTACGACCGCCGCGAAAAGGTCTCGTTCGTCAATAGCGATCCGGGCATGATCCAGGTCTTCCTGTCCTGGCTCGACCTTCTCGGCGTCGAACGAGACCTCCTGCGTTTCACCGTCATGATCCACGAGTCGGCGGACGTGGGCGGCGCCGAACGATACTGGGCGGACCTCGTCGGCGCCGACAGCTCCATGTTCAACAAGACGACCCTCAAGAAGCACAACCCCAAGACCACTCGCAAGAACGTCGGCGAGACCTACCACGGCTGCCTTGTGATCAATATGCTCAAGAGCGCCGACTTGTATCGTCGCATCGAAGGCTCTTGGTGCGGCATAGTGGAGTCCGTGCGCGAAGCCGATCACCGAAGTCGGACATAACGCACAAACTATCCCGGATCGTCTAAAGGTAGGACAAACGGTTTTGGTCCGTTGAATGAGGGTTCGAGTCCTTCTCCGGGAGCTAAAGGTTCGGGTTCTGGCCCAAAGGGTCAGGGCCCGTTCACATTTCCCACCCCCTACGCCCCGGTATCCTGCGGATGTCCACCCGCACCAGCATCACCGAAGGGCACCCCCGTGAGCGCCAACCGCCCGGCAGCCGTAGTCGTCCTCGCAGCGGGTGAGGGAACCCGTATGAAGTCGGCCACACCCAAGGTCCTGCACGAGATCTGTGGCCGTTCCCTCGTCGGTCATGTGCTCGCCGCCGCGCGCGAGTTGGAGCCGGAGAACCTGGTCGTCGTCGTGGGTCACGCGCGCGAGAAGGTGACCGCGCACCTGAACGAGATCGACGCGACGGTCCGTACCGCCGTGCAGGCGGAGCAGAACGGGACCGGGCATGCGGTTCGGATGGGGCTGGAGGAGCTGGGCGGCAGCATCGACGGCACTGTAGTGGTGGTCTGCGGTGACACCCCGCTTCTGAGTGGGGAGACGCTGCGGCAGCTTGCCGCGACGCACTCCGCCGATGGGAACGCGGTGACGGTGCTGACTGCTGAGGTTCCGGATGCGACGGGTTATGGCCGGATCGTGCGGGACGGTGTGTCCGGTGCGGTGACGGAGATCGTGGAGCACAAGGACGCGTCCGCGGCTCAGCGTGAGATCCGGGAGATCAATTCCGGGGTGTTCGCGTTCGACGGGCAGTTGCTGGCGGACGCTCTCGGCAAGGTGCGGACGGACAACGTTCAGGGTGAGGAGTACCTGACGGATGTGCTCGGGATCCTGCGTGAGGCGGGGCATCGCGTCGGTGCGTCTGTCGCCGGGGATCATCGTGAGATCGCCGGCATCAACAATCGTGTGCAGCTGGCGGAGGCGCGTCGGATCCTCAATGACCGGTTGCTGACTCAGGCCATGCTCGCGGGCGTCACCGTGGTGGATCCGGCGACGACGTGGGTGGATGTGACGGTCACGTTCGAGCAGGACGCCGTGGTGCAGCCGGGTACGCAGTTGCTGGGTGCGACGCACGTGGGTGAGGGTGCCGAGGTCGGTCCCAATGTGCGGTTGAAAGACACGCATGTGGGTGCGGGGGCTCGGGTGATCAATGCGGTGGCGGACAGTGCGTTCGTGGGTCCGCAGGCGTCGGTGGGTCCGTACGCGTATCTGCGTCCGGGGTCTCATCTGGGTGTGAAGTCGAAGGTGGGTACGTACGTCGAGACGAAGAACGCGTCGATCGGTGAGGGTACGAAGGTGCCGCATTTGTCGTATGTGGGTGATGCGACGATCGGCGAGTACTCGAACATCGGTGCGGCGAGCGTGTTCGTGAACTACGACGGGCAGGACAAACATCACACGACGGTGGGTTCCCACTGCAAGACGGGCTCGGACAATATGTTTGTGGCTCCCGTCACGGTTGGGGACGGTGCTTATACCGCTGCGGGTTCGGTGATCACAAAGGATGTGCCGCCGGGTGCGTTGGCCGTGGCCCGTGGCCAGCAGCGGAATATCGAGGGCTGGGTGGCTCGGAAGCGTCCTGGGAGTGCGGCCGCGAAGGCGGCGGAGGCGGCTTCGGGGGAGCGGTCCGAGGAGGGGTGAGCTGGATGGGGCGCCTCGGGTACGGCGTACCGTAAGAGGTGCGCATCTGTGTGCGCGCCCGCACCCCCCAGCTGAGACGACCTCTCATGCCCAGCTGAGACACCTCTAGGAGACAGTCGTGACCGGGATCAAGACGACCGGCGAGAAGAAGTTGATGTTCTTCTCCGGCCGCGCCCACCCCGAGCTTGCCGAGGAGGTGGCGCAGCAGCTGGGTGTCGGGGTGGTGCCGACGAAGGCGTTCGATTTCGCCAATGGTGAGATCTACATCCGGTATCAGGAGTCGGCGCGTGGTGCGGACTGTTTCTTGATGCAGAGCCATACGGCTCCGATCAACAAGTGGATCATGGAACAGTTGATCATGATTGATGCTCTGAAGCGGGCTTCCGCTCGGAGCATCACCGTGATTGTTCCGTTCTACGGTTACGCCCGTCAGGACAAGAAGCACCGGGGACGTGAACCGATCTCGGCGCGTCTGATCGCGGATCTGATGAAGACGGCGGGTGCGGACCGGATCCTCACGGTGGATCTGCACACGGACCAGATCCAGGGTTTCTTCGACGGTCCGGTGGACCATCTGTTCGCGTTGCCGCTGCTGGCGGACTACGTGGGGACGAAGGTGGACCGGGAGAAGCTGACGGTGGTGTCTCCGGACGCGGGCCGGGTGCGGGTGGCGGACCGGTACTGCGACCGGCTGGGTGCGCCGCTGGCGATCGTGCACAAGCGGCGTGACAAGGACGTGGCGAACCAGGTCACGGTGCATGAGGTGGTCGGTGATGTGCGGGGCCGGGTGTGTGTGCTGGTCGATGACATGATCGACACGGGTGGCACGATCGTGGCTGCGGCGGAGGCGTTGTTCGCGCACGGTGCGGAGGACGTGATAGTGACGGCGACGCATGGTGTGCTGTCCGGTCCGGCGGCGGACCGGTTGAAGAACTCGAAGATCAGTGAGTTCGTGTTCACGAATACGCTGCCGACGCCGGCGGAGTTGGAGCTGGACAAGATCACGGTGTTGTCGATCGCGCCGACGATCGCGAGTGCGGTGCGTGAGGTGTTCGAGGACGGTTCGGTGACGAGCCTGTTCGACGAGCAGTAGGCCTGTGTGAGCGGCGGTAGGCGCGGGTGAGTGTGCCCCTCGCCGAGGCTTCCGTAGCTGTCGGGTAGATCGATTTCTTGTGCGGCCTCCCTGCCGAGTAGTCTGTTGCAGTTGCTCGGCGAGGGAGGCCGCGCCTGTTGTTCGGGTGCGGTTGTCCGTTATCGACGCGCTCTTCGTAGCAGGCCGTTCGTTGGCCGGGTGACCTGTCCGTTATTCGCCCCTACGAGGAGTGATGAGCATGTCCGAGGTGAAGCTCGCTGCCGAGACCCGTACCGAGTTCGGTAAGGGTGCCGCGCGTCGTATTCGTCGTGCGAGCAAGGTTCCGGGTGTTCTGTACGGTCACGGTTCGGACCCGCTGCACCTGACGCTGCCGGGTCACGACCTGCTGCTGGCGCTGCGTACGCCGAACGTTCTGATTTCGCTGAGCATCGACGGTAAGTCGAACGAGCTGGCGATTCCGAAGGCCGTTCAGCGTGACGCGGTGAAGGGTTTCCTGGAGCACGTGGACCTGCTGCTGGTGAAGCGCGGCGAAAAGGTCAACGTGGAGATTCCGGTGCACACCGAGGGTGAGCTGGCGCCGGGTGGCAACCTGCTGGAGCACGTGCTGAACGCGCTGCCGGTGGAGGCCGAGGCCACGCACATCCCCGAGTCGGTCTCCGTTTCGGTCGAGGGTCTTGCGGCCGGCGCTTCGGTGCTGGCGAAGGACATCGCGCTGCCGTCGGGTGTTTCGCTGGCGGTCGAGGAGGATGCTGTGGTCCTCCAGGTGCTGGCCGCGCAGGCCGAGGAGGCGCCTGAGGGTGCCGAGGAGGCGGGCGAAGAGGGTCCCGAGGCCTGATCGCCGGTTTCTTCACTGTCGTTCGTCAGCCGCCGTTCCCTTTGTGGGGCGGCGGCTGGCGCGTATCAAGGAGATGTGGACGTGACGACCGACGCCAATGCGCCCTGGCTGATCGTCGGGCTGGGCAATCCGGGGTCCGAGTACGCCATGAACCGGCACAACGTGGGGTTCATGGTGGTGGATCTGCTGGCGGGGCGGGTCGGGGGGAGGTTCAAGCGGGCTCAGAAAGCGCAGGCGCAGGTTGTCGAGGGGCGTATTGGTGCTCCTGGTCCGGAGAACCGGCGGGTGATTCTGGCGAAGCCGATGTCGTTCATGAATCTGTCGGGTGGTCCGGTGAACGCGCTGCGGGAGTTCTACAAGGTGCCGACGGCGCAGGTTGTGGCGGTTCATGATGAGCTGGACATCGATTACGGGGTGTTGCGGCTGAAGCTGGGTGGTGGCGACAACGGTCACAACGGGTTGAAGTCGATGACGAAAGTGATGGGGTCGGGGTATCACCGGGTGCGGTTCGGGATCGGGCGCCCGCCGGGTCGGATGCAGGTCGCGGATTTTGTGTTGAGGGATTTTTCGTCGGCGGAGCGCAAGGAGTTGGACTTCTTCGTGGACCGGGCGGCGGATTCGGTGGAGTGCCTGGTGACGGAGGGGTTGGAGCGGGCGCAGAGCGCGTACAACTCCTGAGGGTCCGGTGGGGCTGGTTCGGGTGGGAGAGTGGCCCGTGCCACTCTGGCTTGACCCGGCGCAGCGCTATGGCCAAGGATCGCGGCCATGCCAAAAGTGAACGGTCCGCTCCGGATCAGCGTGCGTGGTGCGGCGGCGGTGCTGGCCGCGCTGCTGCTGGCGTCCGCGGTGTGGGCTTCCTGGGGCACGGCTCAGTACGTGGTGCTGACCAAGGGGCGGGAGCGCGGCACCATGACGGTGCAGCGCTGTGGTGAGGAGCGTTGTACGGGTTCGTACGCACCGCTGTCGCCGGGGTCGCAGCCGCGTTCTCGTGTGGTCATCGATCGGTCGATCTCCGAGGAACAGGGTGAGAAGATCCCGGTCACGGTGAAGCCGAGCTCTGATGAGGTGGTTCGTTCCGGTTTTACCGGTCTGTTCCATGCCCTGGTGCCGTTGGGTGGTGCGCTGGTCCTCGCGGCGGTGCTGGTGGCGGGCACGCTGCGCAAGACGCAGGTGGGGTGGGCGATGGCGGGTGCGGGGGCGACGTTGCTGACCGCCTCGTACGTGACGCTGGTCTGGTAGGCGGGGCCTGACCGCAACGGGGACCGGCCCGCGCGGGATCTCCCGTGCGGGCCGGTTCGGCGGTTCTTCCGTGGGTCAGCTGTTCTTCCGCGGCTCGGCGTTCCTCCGCGGTTCGGCGGTTCTTCCGCGGCTGGGCGTTCTTCCGCGGTTCGGCGGTTCTTCCGTGGGTCAGCCGGTGTTGCGCAGGCCTGCCGCGACGCCGTTGACCGTGAGCAGCAGTGCCCGGGCCAGCAGGGGGTCGGGTTCGGTGCCGGCCTGGGCCGCGTCGCGCTGGCGCTTGAGGAGCGCGACCTGGAGGTAGGAGATCGGGTCGAGGTAGGCGTCGCGGATGGCGAAGGTCTGCTGGAGGACGGGGTTGGCGTCGAGGAGCTTCGCCTCGCCCGTCACCTTCAGCACCTCGCGGACGGTCAGTTCGTGTTCGGCCTCGATGGTGGCGAAGACGTGCTTGAGGTCCTCGGGGACGAGGGTGTCGACGTAGTGGCGGGCGATCCTGAGGTCGGTCTTCGCGAGGGTCATCTCGACGTTGGAGATGAAGTTGCGGAAGAAGTGCCACTGCTGGTGCATCTCGTCGAGGACGGTGTCGAGGCCGGCTTCGCGCAGTGCCTTGAGGCCGGAGCCGACGCCGAACCAGCCGGGGACGATCTGCCGGGACTGGGTCCAGCCGAAGACCCAGGGGATGGCGCGCAGGCCGTCGAGTCCGGCGCCGGAGTCGGGGCGGCGTGCGGGCCGTGATCCGAGGTGCAGGTCGGCGAGCTGGTCCACCGGTGTGGAGGCGAAGAAGTACGCGGGGAGGTCGGGGTCCTCGACGAGTCGCCGGTAGGCGGCGTGGGCGGCGTCGCTGACGGCGTCCATGGCGGCGTCCCAGCGGGCGAGGGCCTCGACGGACTGGCGGGGTGCTGTGTGCAGGGCGGATGCCTGGAGGGTGGCGGCGACGGTCAGTTCGAGGTTTTCCCGGGCGAGGGACGGCACGAGGTACTTGTCGGAGATGACCTCGCCCTGTTCGGTGACCTTGATCTCGCCTTCGAGGGTTCCCCAGGGCTGGGCGAGGATGGCGTCGTGGGAGGGGCCGCCGCCGCGGCCGACGGTGCCGCCGCGGCCGTGGAAGAGGCGGAGGCGGACGCCGTAGCGGTGGGCTACGTCGCGCAGCCGGCGCTGGGCTCGGTGAATCTCCCACTGGGAGGTGGTGATGCCGCCGAACTTGGAGGAGTCGGAGTAGCCGAGCATCACTTCCTGGACGTTGCCGCGCAGGGCCACCAGTCGCCGGTAGGAGGGGTCGGCGAGCATGTCGTCGAGGATGACGTCCGCTGCCTTGAGTTCGTCGGTCGTCTCCAGCAGCGGGACGATGCCGATCTTGGCCCAGCCTGCGTGGAGGTCGATGAGTCCGGCTTCGCGGGCGAGGACGGTGGCGGCGAAGACGTCGTCGGCGCCCTGGCACATGGAGATGATGTACGACTCGATGACCTCGGGTCCGAACACTTCCAGTGCCCGCTTGACGGTTTCGAAGACGCCGAGGGTCTTGGTGCCGGCGGCGTCGAGCGGGGCGGGGGTGGGGGCGAGGGGGCGCCTGGACCTGAGTTCCTTGGCGAGGAGCTTGTGCCGGTATTCGCGGGGCATGTCCTCGTAGCGCCAGGATTCCTCGCCGAGGCGGTCGAAGAGCTGGCCGAGGGCGTGGTGGTGGGCGTCGGCGTGTTCGCGGACGTCCAGGGTGGCGAGTTGGAGGCCGAAGGCGGCGAGGGTGCGGATGATGCGGTTCATCCGGCCGTCGGCGAAGAGGCCGCCGCGGTGTTCGCGCAGGGAGGTCTGGATGAGGGTGAGGTCGCGCAGTAGTTCGGTGGTGCCGAGGTAGTCACGGCCGGGTGCGTGGGGGATGCCCTTGGCGAGGCGCTGCTTGGTGTTCTCGAGCTTCTGCCGGATGCAGGTGGCCTTGAGGCGGTAGGGCTCTTCGGCGTTGAGGCGCTTGTAGCGGGGGCTGATCTCGGGAAGGGCTTCGAGGTCGTCCTGGAGTGAGGTCAGCAGTTCCTCGGTGGCGCCGGTGTAGCGGATGGAGTTGGAGAGGAAGCCGCGGAGTTCGTCGATCATCTCCAGGGCGTCGTTGATGCCGTGTTCGTGCTGGAGGATGAGGACGTCCCAGGTGACCTGGGGGGTGACGTTGGGGTTGCCGTCGCGGTCGCCGCCGATCCAGGTGCCGAAGGTGAGGGGGCGGGTGCTGTCGGGGAGTGCCACGCCGACCCGCTCGAGTTCGGCGGTGAGGTCCTCGAGGACGTCTCCGACGGCGCCGGCGTGGAGTTCGTCGAGGTAGTAGATGGCGTTGCGGGCCTCGTCGGCGGGTTCGGGGCGGACGACGCGGAGTTCGTCGGTCTGCCAGACGAGGTCGATGTTCTCGGCGAGGCGGGTGTCGTAGCGGCGGCGGTCGGCTTCCAGGACGGGGGTTTCCAGGAGGGTGGCGATGCGGCGCAGCTTGTTGAGGACCGAGCGGCGGGCGGCTTCCGTCGGGTGGGCGGTGAAGACGGGGCGAACGTTCAGGTGGGCGACGGTTTCGCGCAGGTGTGCGGGGTCGGCGTCCTTGAGGCGGTCGGCGGTGCGGGCGAGGAGGCCGCCTTCGGCTTCGCGCTTGGCGCGCAGTTCGTGGCCGCGATGCACCTGCTCGGTGACGTTGGCAAGGTGGAAGTAGGTGGAAAAGGCGCGGACGAGCTTGGCGGCGGTCTCCAGTTCGGTTCCGCGGAGCAGTTCGGCGGCGGCTTCGCCGTCCTCGCGGGTGAGGTGACGTACGCGTTCGACGAGTTCGAGGAGTTCGGGGCCCTCTTGGCGGACCAGTGTCTCGCCCAGCAGGTCACCCAACCGGCGGATGTCTGCGCGCAGCTCGCTGCTGGTCGTCGGGGTCTGGTCGTCGGCACTGCTCACAGGTGCGGCTCCTTGCAGTGTTGAAGCTCGTCCGGGAGGGAACCCGGTCGGCCTGGGGCCTGTCGGCCTTGTGGGGGCCTGTCGGCTTTTAGGGAGGGTGCATCCGGGAAGAAAACAGAGCGGACCGCGCTGTCCGAACCGCCTCCAAGGATATGTGGCGGGTCCGGACGCGCAGACGACGGGCTCTTGCCGCCGGGCCCGGTACTGCCATACTTACGACGCCGTAGGTTACGGAACCGTAGGAAGTTGAAGGTCCGTGGCCGGGCATCTGTCGCAACCCTCGAAACCCCACAGGGGACGCCCCTATGACCACGCGCTCCGATGTGATCGACGACGCCCCGAAGGCGACCAACGACACTGAGCTCCCGTCCGCCACGCTGGGCGGTGAGCGGAAGCGGTCGATCGAGCAGATCACGCTTCTTCTCTTCATCACCGTCCCGTTCCTGGCACTTGTCGCGGCGGTGCCGCTGGCCTGGGGCTGGGGGGTGAGCTGGCTGGACCTGGGTCTGCTGGTCTTCTTCTATTTCCTCGGCTGCCACGGCATCACGATCGGTTTCCACCGCTACTTCACGCACGGTTCCTTCAAGGCCAAGCGGCCACTGCGGATCGCTTTGGCGATCGCGGGTTCGCTGGCGGTGGAAGGTCCGCTGGTGCGCTGGGTGGCGGACCATCGCAAGCACCACAAGTTCTCCGACGCGGAGGGTGACCCGCACTCGCCGTGGCGCTACGGGGAGACGATCCCGGCCCTGCTGAAGGGCCTGTGGTGGGCGCATGTCGCCTGGATGTTCGATGAGGAGCAGACGCCGCAGGACAAGTACGCGCCGGATCTGATCAAGGACCCGATGATTCGTGCGATCTCCCGGCAGTTCGTGTTGTGGACCGTGGTGTCGCTGGCGCTGCCGGCGCTGATCGGTGGTCTGGTGACGATGTCCTGGTGGGGCGCGTTCACCGGGTTCTTCTGGGGGTCGCTCGTCCGGGTGGCTTTGCTGCATCACGTGACGTGGTCGATCAACTCGATCTGTCACGCGGTGGGCAAGCGGCCGTTCAAGTCGCGCGACCGGTCGGGCAATGTGTGGTGGCTGGCGGTGCTGTCGTGCGGTGAGTCGTGGCACAACCTGCACCACGCGGATCCGACATCGGCGCGGCACGGTGTGGAGCGGGGGCAGGTGGACTCCTCGGCGCGGATCATCCGCTGGTTCGAACGGTTCGGTTGGGCGTACGACGTGCGCTGGCCGTCACGCTCGCGTATCGATTCGCGTCGCAACTCGGATGAGGAGAGCTCCCGGCGGAAGAAGGTGACTGCAGAGGCGGCATGATTGACGGCGTGGCGACCGACTCCAGCAGTACCCCGAGCAACGACAAGCCGCGGCGTACGCGCCGTACCCGGATGACCGGTGCGGAGCGCCGTCAGCAGTTGCTGGAGATCGGTCGCACCCTTTTCGCCGCGAAGGGCTTCGAGGGCACGTCGGTGGAGGAGATCGCGGCGAAGGCCGGGGTGTCCAAGCCGGTGGTGTACGAGCACTTCGGTGGCAAGGAGGGGCTGTACGCGGTGGTGGTGGACCGTGAGATGAGGCGTCTGCTGGACATGGTGACGAGTTCCCTCACCGCCGGTCATCCTCGCGAACTGTGTGAACAGGCGGCGTTCGCGCTCCTTGACTACATCGAGGAGTACACGGACGGTTTCCGCATCCTGGTCCGTGACTCCCCCATTCCGCAGTCGACGGGTTCGTTCGCGTCGCTGATCTCGGACATCGCCACGCAGGTGGAGGACATTCTGGGCCGCGAGTTCAAGAGCCGCGGTTTCGATCCGAAGCTGGCGCCGCTGTATGCGCAGGCGCTGGTGGGGATGGTCGCGCTGACGGGCCAGTGGTGGCTGGACGTGCGCCGGCCGAAGAAGGCGGAGGTGGCGGCGCATCTGGTGAACCTGGCGTGGCACGGGCTGGACGGTCTGGAGCAGAAGCCCCGGCTGATCGGGCACCGGAAGAGTTGAGTCTGCCGGCCCGTGGCCCTCGTCCGGCGGGTGCGGTGCCCTGCGGGGTCCTCCTCGGCCGGACTTCTCAGCCGCGCGGCTCCAGGAACTCGAGCCGGTTGCCCACCGGGTCCTCGGAGTAGAAGCGCTTGTGTCCGGGGAGGTTGTCGTCCCAGGTGACGGACGCGCCCTTGTCCCGCAGTCGCGCGGCGTACGCCTCGATCCCCGTGACCCTGAGGCCCGGGTGGGCCTTCTTGGCGGGGCGGAAGTCCGCCTCGACACCGATGTGCAGTTGAACGAACCCGGCCTCGAACCAGCAGCCCCCGCGGGCGGCCAGGACGGGCGGCTTGGGGATCTCCGTCATGCCGAGGACGTCGATGCAGTAGGCGCGCAGGAGGTCCTCGGATCCGGGCGGGGCGGCGAGCTGGACGTGGTCGACGGCGACGAGCATCATGCGCCCCCGCCCTTGCGGGCCACCGCGAAAATGCGGCGGAACGGGAAGACTGTGCCGTGCGGTCCGGGCGGGTAGGCCTGGCGCAGGGCCGCCGCGTACTCGGTGACGAACTCCTCGGCGTCCGCGCCCAGCTCCGTGAGGACGGGGCGCAGCCCGGTGCCCTTCACCCAGTCCAGCACCGGGTCCTCGCCCTGCAGCAGATGCAGGTAGGTGGTCTCCCAGACGTCGGCCTCGCAGCCGAGGTCCGTGAGGGCCGTCAGATAGGCGTCGGGGGTGCGGACGGCGTCGTCGTGGCGGAGAGTGTGTGCCAGGCGGTCCTTCCAGCGCGCCGAGTGGGCGATGCGGCGCATCAGCTGGTGGCTGGGCGAGTCGAAGTTGCCGGGGACCTGGAAGGCGAAGGTGCCGCCGGGTGCGAGGGCGTCCACCCAGGCCGGGAAGGAGTCGGTGTGGCCGGGCACCCACTGGAGCAGGGCGTTGCTGAAGATCAGGTCGTACGGCTGGGTGGGCGCCCAGTCGGCCGCGTCGGCCTCGGCGAAGTCCAGCCGTCCGCCGCCCGGGGTGGGGCCGGCGTGTCGCGCCGCGCGGCCGAGCATCTCGGGCGAGTTGTCGAGGCCGGTGATGTGGGCGGTGGGCCAGCGTTCGGCGAGCAGCACGGTGACGTTGCCGGGGCCGCAGCCGAGGTCGGCGATGCGGGGTGGGTCACCGGGGAGGTCGGGGACGCGGGCGAGGAGGTCGATGAAGGGGCGGGCTCGGTGGCCGGCATGGCGCAGGTACTGGCTGGGGTCCCAGGTGGTGGGGGTGGACGCGGGCATGGCGGGGCCTCCTCGAAGTCACCGGGCGTGCGGCTGAGGTGGGTCCACCCTCACACCCCAAGTATCTTGACGTCAAGAGACTTCACATCGACACAACCACTACACTGATCGCCATGGAGGACGAGGTCGATCGGCTGGTCGCGGCGTGGCGCCGAGAGCGCCCCGACCTCGACGTGGAACCCCTCGAAGTGCTCAGCCGGGTGAGCAGGCTCGCCCGGCACCTGGACCGTGCGCGTCGGCTGGCGTTCTCCGAACACGGTCTGGAGCCCTGGGAGTTCGACGTGCTCACCGCGCTACGGCGCGCGGGCGCCCCGTATCAGCTCTCCCCCGGTCAGCTGCTGACCCAGACACTGGTGACCTCGGGCACGATGACGAACCGGATCGACCGGCTGGCGAAGAAGGGCTTCGTGGAGCGCCTTCCGGACCCCAGCGACCGGCGGGGCGTGCTGGTCCGGCTCACGGACGAGGGCCGGGACAGGGCGGACCAGGCGCTCGCCGGTCTGCTCGACCAGGAGCGCGCGATCCTCGCGGAGCTGTCCCGGGCCCAGCGCAGTGAGCTGGCCGGGCTGCTGCGCCAGCTGACCGCCCCGTTCGACAACATCCCCGGCTAGCTTCTCGGGGACCGAGGGGAGCGTCGGGCGCGACGAGACGTCGGCGACTCGGGTGACTTGGGTGACGCGGTGACTCGGGTGACATTGTGACGCGGTGACGTCGGTGACTCGGGTGACGTCGGTGACGCGGCGACCGCGGGTGACGGGACCGAGACGCGTCGGGGCGCGACGGCGCAAGGGCTTCGAGGAGCGCCGCCCGGGTTCCCGCCCGTCGGGGTCGCTTCAAGCTGATTGCGGTCCGGGCCGTTGCGGGGCTGATTCTGGCTGGGCTGATCCCCGAGGGTGTCCCGGCAGGACCGATCCCGGGCGTGGTTGATCCCGGCCCGGGCCGATCCCGGGCTGGTTACGGGTACGGGCCGTTACCGGGCTGGGCCGATCCCGGGCCGCGTTGAGTTGATCTGGGCTGGTTCCGAGGCCGCCTGATCCCGGCATGGGCTGATCCCGGGCCGGACCGATCCCGGCCCGGGCCGATTCCCGGGCTGATCCACGGGCCGGACGCGACGCGAAGGTGAGCATTCTTCAGGCGCGCGGGTCGACGGTCTCGGCGAGCCGCTCGGCCCGGCGGCGTGCCATCCGGCCCCCGGCCTGCGCGCACGGGGCGGGCCCTTGCAGAGCACCGGCGCGCCCACGTAGAGCGCCCGGGCCCCGCAGAGCAGAGTCGGCCGACCGCGACGCCGGCCGACCGCTACGCCAGCTGACCGCCCCGTTCGACCACATCGCCTGCCAAGTCGACCGGCCCCACCCCGGCCCGGCGGGCCAGTGCCACGGCGGCGAGGGTGGAGTGCACGCCCAGCTTGCCCAGAACGTTCTGCATATGGGTGCGCACGGTGTGCGGGGACAGGAAGAGCCGCTCGGCGACGGCCTTGCGCCCCAGTCCGGCGACCATGCAGCGCAGCACCTCGCGTTCGCGCGGGGTGAGCGACTCCACCAGCCGCTCGCTCTCGGTGCGGTGTTTGCGGGCCGCGGTCAGCTCCCGCAGCACACCGGTGAGCAGGGCGGGCGGCAGATGCGTCTCGTCCCGCAGCACGCCGCGGATGACCGTGAGCAGCCGGGAGAGGGAACAGTCCTTGGCGACCCAGCCGGAGGCACCGGCCTGCAGGGCGAGAGCGGCCCGGCGCGGGTCGTCCTTCTCGGCGAGCACCACCGTCCGTACGCTCGGCTGCCCGGAACGCACACCCGCCACCAGGGAGATGCCGTCGACGAGCCCGTCCTCGTTGCTGTCCTGCACGGGTACTGCCGGGCGGGCGCCCGGTACGTTGCCGCCCAGGTCGGCGTCGACGAGCAGCACGTCGAATCTGCGACCCTCGGCGGCCGCCCGCTCCAGGCAGCGCAGTGCGGCCGGGCCGCTGCCCGCCGCGGAGACGTCGACGTCGGGCTCCGCGGCCAGGGCGGCGGCGAGCGACTCGGCGAAGATGCGATGGTCGTCGACGACCAGGACTCGGATGCGAACCACTGAAACCCCCTTCCCCACGCTCTTCCACAGAGCAGGGGATACGTTCGCCGACGTCGGCGGGGGACGACCGGCGCAGGTACAACGCCCGGAGCCGGCCCCGGCCGCTGAAGGCTCGGGAACCTCTTGGGGCTGCCGCAGTCGCACGGCCGCCGCCGTGCTGTGACTGCTACCCCCACTCCGGGCGTCGTACCCGACTGTCTCGCCCCCTGATCGACACCGGCCCCCACCGGTGCTGTTCATCAGGGTAAGGCCGGTCGCCGGGAGCGGAAGGTGATTTGCAGAACTGATTGGCCAGCGCGTTTATGGTGAGCCCTATGTTTCGCATTGAGACAGGAGTCGACAGGGATCGGCGCGATCAACTGCGGATTCGGCTGCGCGAGGCGGATACGGCGGCCTCCCCGGTCATCCGTTCACTGCGCGGAACCCCCGGCGAACGCGAAGTCCCTCTCCACGTGTGGGCGTTGACCGGCGAGGGGGAGCTGGCGGGCGGGCTGGTCGGCCACACCTGGGCGGCCTGGCTGCACGTCGCCCACCTCTGGGTGGACGACGCGCACCGCGGCACCGGCCTCGGCTCCCGTTTGCTGTCGTCGGCGGAGGGCACGGCCCGCGAGGACCGCGACTGCCGCGCCGCCCGGCTGGAGACCTGGGACTTCCAGGCCCCGGAGTTCTACAAGAAGCAGGGGTACGAAGTGGTGTGCGCCATCCCCGACTATCCGCCCGGGGTCACCGAATACACACTGACCAAGCGGCTCGGTTGATTGCAACAAAACGATCAGCAAGGCCAACTCGGCGAGCGGGAAGGAATAGCCCGCGATCGGATTCGGAGCCGAGTAGTGGCTCGGTGGTGGCCGAGTGGCCGCCGAAGGGTTCCGTATTCCATAGTCGGTGGCAGTCGGTGGTCCCGGCCCTGTTCAGGGGCGGGGCGGCGCGCGCGGTGCGGGGCGCGGGGGTGGTGGCACGTGCGACCGCGTACGACCCTTCGCTCCCTAATGAAGAGATTTTCGGTATTCCGGTCGCTTCTCACCGGTAGGGGGCGCGCAATGTCGAACAAGCGTGTAGCTTCCGGGGGATGGAGAGCCGGGGGGCTCCGATCCAATGGGGGACCAGTGGGGATCCGTGGGGGACTGGGGGGTTGGTTCGATGGGAGTGCGGCTCATGGTGGTCGACGACCACCGACTGCTCGCGGAGGCGCTCGCCTCGGCGCTGAAGCTGCGCGGGCACCGCGTGCTCGCGGCCGCGGCGCCCGCGGCGGGCGCCGCGGAGTTGGTGATCACCAGGGCGCCGGAGGTGTGCCTGCTGGGTACGGCGACACCTGCGGAGCCGGGGACGTTCGACCCGGTGGTGAAGATCAAGCGGGAGCGCCCGCAGGTGGCGGTGGTGGTCCTCGGCCCGGTGCCGAATCCGCGCGGTATCGCGGCCGCGTTCGCCGCCGGCGCGTCGGGATACGTACGCCATGACGAGCGGATCGAGGGGGTCGAGCGGGCCATCATGAAGGCCCGGGCGGGCGAGGCGGCGGTGGCGCCGACGCTGCTGCAGGGCGCGTTCAGCGAGCTGCTCAACCCGGCCGCGCAGCCCGACGACGAGGGTCAGCGGCTGCTGCAGATGCTCACGCCGCGGGAGGTCGAGGTCCTGGTACGGGTCGCGGACGGGGAGGACACCCGGCTGATCGCGGCCGGGATGGGTATCGCGCCGAGTACGGCGCGCACACATGTTCAGCGGGTGCTGATGAAACTGGGGGTCGGGTCGCGGCTGGAGGCCGCGGCGCTGGCCGCGCGGACGGGGCTGCTGGACCGGGCGGGACCCGTGCCGTCCGCTCCGTCCGACAGCGGTACCACCGCGTAGCCGCAGCCCGCGCGACGCACTTCACGGCGCGGCGGGGCCCCGAGTGGGGGCCCCGCCGCGCCGTTGTGCTCCCCCGGCTTCCGCCGCGCTGTCGTGCTCCCCACCTTTCGTTCAGCCGCGCCGTGGTGCTCCCCACCTTTTGTTCGGTCGCGCTGTGGTGTTCCCGGGGCTCCGCCGCGCTGCCCTCCCGTCAGGGGCTTCAGCCGCGCCGTCGTGCTCCCCGGGTTTCGTTCAGTCGCGCTGTGGTGGTCCGGGAGTTTCCGCCTGTCGCGCACTGTGGTGGTTCGGGGGTTTCCGCCTGTCGCGCTCCCCCGAAGAACAGGGTTTTCTGTGGTCACCGGACGGGTCAGGACGGCGGGAAACGTCGTCCAACACTTTCGTGGTGCGGTTTGTTTGGTTCTGACGTTGACGGTCCTGGTCGCTTGTGGTTTGTTATGTGCGGTTATGTTTGAAGGGTGTGGGTGAGGAGTCCCCCAGTGAAGAAGACCTCGACCCGGCTGGCCGACGGTCGCGAGCTGATCTACTACGACCTGCGCGACGACGCCGTGCGCGACGCGGTGGACCGGCGGCCGCTCGACCCCACCGTCACCACGTCCGAGGTCCGCCACGACCCCCTGCTCGGTGACGCGGTCGCCATCGCCTCGCACCGCCAGGGCCGCACCTACCATCCTCCGGCCGACGAGTGCCCTCTGTGCCCGACCCAAGGCGACCGGCTGAGCGAGATACCCGACTCCTCGTACGACGTGGTCGTCTTCCAGAATCGTTTCCCCTCCCTCGCGGGCGACTCCGGCCGCTGCGAGGTGGTCTGCTTCACCTCCGACCACGACGCGCGTTTCGCCGACCTCAGCGAGGAGCAGGCCCGGCTCGTGCTGGACGCGTGGACCGACCGCACCGCCGAGCTCTCCCACCTCCCCGCCGTCGAGCAGGTGTTCTGCTTCGAGAACCGCGGCGCGGAGATCGGCGTCACCCTCGGCCACCCGCACGGACAGATCTACGCCTACCCCTTCACCACCCCGCGCACGGCGCTGATGCTGCGGTCACTCGCCGCCCACAAGGAGGCGACCGCCGGGGAGAACCTCTTCGACTCGATCGTCGAGGGCGAACTGGCGGACGGCTCCCGGGTCGTACTGGAGGCCGAGCACTGGATCGCCTTCACCCCGTTCGCCGCGCACTGGCCGTACGAGGTCCACCTCTACCCGCGCCGCCGCGTCCCGGACCTGCTGGGCCTGGACGAGGACGCCCGCGCGGAGTTCCCCAAGGTGTATCTGGAACTCCTGAAGCGCTTCGACCGGATCTTCGACACGGGGGACGGTGCGGAAGGCTCCGCAGGTGAATCGCCGACGCCGTACATCGCCGCCTGGCACCAGGCCCCGTTCGGCGCGCTGGAGGATTTCGACGGCGTGGTCAGGGAAGACTTCGCGCTCCACCTCGAGCTTTTCACTATCCGCCGCACTTCCGGCAAGCTGAAGTTCCTCGCGGGTTCCGAGTCCGGCATGAGCGTGTTCATCAACGACGTGCCGCCGGAGGCCGCGGCCCAGCGACTGCGAGAGGTAGCGAGTTCATGAGTGGGAAGTACCTGGTCACCGGTGGGGCGGGCTACGTCGGCGGCGTCGTCGCCCAGCACCTGCTGGAGGCGGGCCACGAAGTGACCGTCCTCGACAACCTCGTCACCGGCTTCCGTGAGCTCGTGCCCGAGGGAGCCGCCTTCATCGAGGGCGACATCCGCGACGCCGCCAAATGGCTGGACCCCTCCTACGACGGCGTGCTGCACTTCGCCGCGTCGTCCCAGGTCGGCGAGTCCGTGGTGAAGCCGGAGAAGTACTGGGAGAACAACGTCGGCGGCAGCATGGCGCTGCTGACCGCGATGCGTGAGGCGGGCGTGCGCAGGCTCGTCTTCTCCTCGACCGCCGCGACCTACGGGGAGCCGGAGCAGGTACCGATCGTCGAGACCGCGCAGACGAAGCCCACCAACCCCTACGGCGCCTCCAAGCTCGCCGTCGACCACATGATCGGCGGAGAGGCGGCGGCGCACGGTCTCGCCGCCGTGTCGCTGCGCTACTTCAACGTGGCGGGGGCGTACGGGCGGCAGGGCGAGCTGCACGACCCCGAGTCGCACCTCATCCCCATCGTCCTCCAGGTAGCCCAGGGCAAGCGCGAGGCGATCTCCGTCTACGGCGACGACTACCCGACGCCGGACGGGACCTGCGTGCGCGACTACATCCACGTCGCCGACCTGGCCGAGGCGCATCTGCTGGCGCTGGAGGCCGCGCGGCCCGGCGAGCACCTCATCTGCAACCTCGGCAACGGCAACGGCTTCTCCGTCCGGGAGGTCATCGAGACCGTCCGCCAGGTCACCGGGCATCCGATCCCCGAGGTGGTCGCCCCGCGCCGGGGCGGTGACCCGGCGGTGCTGGTGGCCTCCGCGGCCACGGCCCGCGAGCGGCTCGGCTGGAACCCGACCCGCGCGGACCTCACGGGGATCGTCGCGGACGCCTGGGAATTCGCGCAGCGGCACGGCGCCTGAGCGGCCACCGGGGCCGTGTTCGCAGTTGGGCCGGCCGGTACGGTCCAGCCAGTTCGGTACGGAAGATCAGAGGTCAGGGATGAGCGAGGCTGTCGCCGGTGCCGCCACGGTGGCGGAGCGGTTCACGCAGTTGTACGGGACCGAGCCGGAAGGAGTGTGGGCGGCGCCGGGCCGGGTCAATCTGATCGGCGAGCACACCGACTACAACGACGGCTTCGTGATGCCGTTCGCGCTGCCGCACACCACCGTCGCCGCGGTCGCGCGCCGCACGGACGGACGTCTGCGACTGCACTCCGGGGACGTCGACGGCGGCGTCGTGGAGCTGCGCGTGGACGAACTCGCGCCCGAGTCGGACCGCGCCTGGACCGCCTACCCGGCGGGCGTGGTGTGGGCTCTGCGGGAGGCTGGCCACCCGGTGACGGGCGCCGACGTCCATCTGACGTCGACGGTCCCCTCGGGCGCCGGCCTGTCGTCGTCGGCCGCCCTGGAGGTCGTCGTGGCGCTCGCCCTGAACGACCTCTACGAGCTCGGTCTGAAGGGCTGGCAGCTGGCGCGGCTGTGCCAGCGCGCCGAGAACGTGTACGTGGGCGCGCCCACCGGGATCATGGACCAGACGGCGTCGGCGTGCTGCACCGAGGGGCACGCGCTGTTCCTGGACACCCGCGACCTCTCGCAGCGGCAGATCCCGTTCGACCTGGCGGCCGAGGGCATGCGGCTGCTGGTCGTCGACACCCGCGTCAAGCACGCCCACAGCGACGGCGAGTACGGCAAGCGGCGCGAGGGCTGTGAGAAGGGCGCGGCGCTGCTCGGCGTGGACGCGCTGCGGGACGTGCCGTACGACGGCCTCGACGCGGCCCTGGACAGGCTGGGCGACGAGGAGGAGGTGCGCCGGCTGGTGCGCCACGTCGTCACCGAGAACGAGCGGGTGGAGCGGGTCGTCGCGCTGCTTCAGGCGGGCGAGACCCGGGCGATCGGGCCGGTCCTCACAGAGGGCCACGCCTCCCTGCGGGACGACTTCCGCATCTCCTGCCCGGAGCTGGACCTGGTCGTCGACACGGCGAACGCCTCCGGTGCCCTGGGGGCCCGGATGACCGGCGGCGGCTTCGGCGGCTCGGCGATCGTCCTGGTCGAGGAGGCCGACGAGGAGGCGATCAGCAAGGCGGTCGTGGACGCCTTCGCCGCGGCGGGCTTCACGGCACCCCGGGTCTTCGCGGCGGTTCCGTCGCCGGGGGCGCACCGGCTGAGCTGACGCCGGCCCGACACGACGAGGGCGGCGGCGCTCCCCCGCGGAAAACCGCGGGGGACGCCGCCGCCCTCACTGTTGCTCCGGTGGCCGGTCGGCTGCTCCCATCGCCGGTCGGTGGCCGGTCCGCTGCTCCGGTGGCCGGTCGGCTTCTCAGCCGGTGCCGAAGGCGATCGCCAGGTACTTCCTGTCGCTCCCCGACACCGGCCTGCTCGCGAAGACGCCCGACATGTACAGGCGACCCTGGCGGTAAAGGATCTCCGCGTAGGGCAGCAGGAACCGGGTCTCCGCGTCCCGGACCGTCCTCGACGCGGGGTTCTCCAGCAGCTTGGTCTCCTTGAAGGAGGAGCCGTCGATGCTGACGATCTGGCCGCCCTTGTCGTAGGGCGGGCGCTTGTAGGCGATGATGTTGCCGCCGTCCATGCGCAGGGGCGAGATGGTGTAGCCGTCACCGGCGTCCGCCCGCTGCCCCGTCTGCTTCCCCGTGCCGAGGTCGAAGGCGACGATCTCGTTGGTCCGCCTGAAGCTGTCGCCGCTGCCGTCGTGTTCCTCGGTCGGCAGATAGATCCGGCCGTTGCCGACCGCGATCCCCGAGCAGTTCTCGATCCTCGTGATGTTGTCGCACTTGGCGGCGTACTGGTCGCCGGGCACCGAGATCTTGGTGCGCAGCTTCCCGGTCTTGGCGTCGATGGAGAACAGGTCGGAGATGCCGCTGCCGTCACCGGCGGAGTCGCCGACGTCCGCGGCCAGCACCAGTGGACTGGTCGAGACGATGCTCGCGTACCCGATACCGGTGGACATCTTGTACTCGGAGAGCACGTCGCCGGACCTGGGGTCGATGGTCTGGATCTGCAGCTGCGCGTCCTCCGACAGACCGCACCTGCGCACCGCGACCAGCGCGGCGCCGCCGCCGTAGCCGGCGTCGTAGCAGGCGTCCGAGACCTTGGGCGCCCACAGCTGCTTGCCGTCGGCCATGTCGAACGCGGCGCCGCCGCTGGTGCTCCCCGCGGCGACCGTGGTCCCGCTGATCGTCACATTGCCGAAGCGAACCTTCTCGTCACCGGTCTTGGCCGTGGCGGTCCACAGCTTCTTGCCGGCGTCGAGGTCGATGCCCGCGATCTCGGAGCAGCCGTGCGAGGGCTTCTCCTTGGTCGGCATCTCGGGTTCGTAGATGATCGCCGTCTTGTTGTCCGGGGTGGTCCGGCCGGTCGCGGCGCACACCGGGCCGGGCAGCTTCACCGTCCACAGCTTCGTCCCCTTCTCGGGGTCGTAGCCGACGACTTCCGCGATGCCGCTCTTGGCGTACACCTTGTCGGTGAGCCAGGAGCCGAGGACGCTGTAGGTGGTCTTCTCCTGGACCTCCGGCGACGGAAGCTGGAACAGGACACGGGAGTTGGGGTCGGCCGGGGCCTTCTCGACGGCGCCGCCGGAGGCCCCGCCGCCACCGTTGCCGCCGTCGTCGCTCTTGCCGTTCCGGTCCTCCTGGCCGCCTTGGCCGTCCTTCGTGCCGGAGTCGCTCGCCTGGTTGTCGTCCTTGCCGACCGTGGACGAGTACCAGACGCCGCCGCCGATGATCAGCGCGATCGCCACGGCGGCGGAGACGATGATGGCGAGTTGTGCGTTGACCTTCTTCTTTGCGGCCCCCGGCTGGGGTTGTAGGGGGACACCGGGCTGCTGCGGATAGCCGTACGGGGGCTGCTGGCCGGGGTGGCCGTAGCCCGGAGGGGGTTGCTGGCCCGGATAGCCGTAGGCCGGCGGGGGCTGCTGCTGGCCCGGGTAGCCGTAGCCCGGCGGGGGCTGCTGCTGGCCCGGGTAGCCGTAGCCCGGCGGGGGGCCGCCCTGCTGCGGGTGACCGTGACCCTGTGGAGGTTGGGCAGCTTGGGGGAGCTGTGGCGCCTGCGCCTGTGGCGTCTGTGGCCTCTGTGGGTAGCCGTACGCGGGGTTCGACGGGTCTGCCGGGTTGGGCGGGGTATGCGGGCTCGGCGGGGTGTGCGGGCTCGGCGGGTTCGGTGGCGGCGGTGTGCCGAGTCCGCCCGGCGGTGGGCTCTGGGGCGCGCCGAAGCCGCCCGCGGGCGGTGGCTGGGGCGCGCCGAAACCGCCCGGCGCCGGATCCTGCGGAGCCTGCTGCTGCTCATGCTCGGGCTGCTCGGGTGACTGGGGTTGTGGCGGCTGTTGGGGCTGCTGAGGCGGCTCGTGGGGTGGCTGACCGGGCTGTGGGGGCGGCTGCTGGGTCATGACGTGGGTACCTCGGAAGGGGCTGCGGATGGGCTGGGCGGAGGGCCGGTTGCCGTGCGGACGGCGTCACTTGCCGTAGGCCAGCATCAACTTCTCCTTGGCCTCGTCGTTGCCGGTCAGTCGTGTGGTGGAGATGTAGAAGCGCCCGTCCACGTAGTCGATGTCCTTGGAGAAGAAGCCGTTCTCGACGTCCGCGGCGCCCTGCGGGTTGCGCAGCAGCGTCTTCGGTGTGGGGGAACCACCGCCGGTCGGGATGGAGACGACCTTGCCGCCCGCGTCGTACGACGGCCTGACGTACGTGATCAGGTTCGTGCCGTCCATCCGCATCGGCAGCATGCTGGTGTCGCCCGGCGACTTGGCGCGCCACTTCTCCTTGCCCGTGGCGAGGTTGACGGCGACGATCTCGTTGGCGCCGCTCTTCGCCTCGGTCGGCAGGTAGAGGGTGTCGGCGTCGGCGACCACCCCGGTGCAGCCCTCCAGGTCACGGTTGAGGATCGCCCAGCCGCAGTCCGGCGCGAAGGACTCGTCGACGTCGAGCTGCGAGCGGGTGGAACCGTCGGCCTTGAAGGTGGAGACGTTCCACTCCTTCGTCTCGTCGTTGGTGAGGTACAGCACGAGCGGGTCCACGGAGTAGGCGCGGTCCACCCGCCAGCCCTTGGGGATCTGCCGGGTCCACCTGGCCTTGCCGGTCGCCGGGTCGAGCTCCTGGACCTCGTCGTGCTCCTTCTCGGTGGTGGCCGCGCAGGAGGAGACGGCGATCAACTTGGGGCCGCCCGCGAACGCGGTCGGGAAGCAGGACTGCCCGTAGCGCAGCACGTCGAACTTCTTCTTGCCGGTGGCCACGTCGTACCCGGAGCCGGACTGCGACCGGCCGACCATCAGCGTGTTCCCGGAGATGGACAACTCGACGGTGAGGACGCTGTCGAACAGACCTCCCGACTCGTCGATCTTCGCCGTCCAGCCCTTCTGGCCGGTGTTGAGGTCGAGTTCGACCATCTGGTTGCACTTGGCGCTGCTGGCGGCGCCGCTCTTGTACGCGACGACGATCTTGTTGTCGGCGGTCTTCTGCCGGGTGACCGCGCAGATCTTCTGCGGGAAGGTGACCGGGTCCCAAGTGAGCTTCCCGTCACCGACGTTGTATGCGAAGACCTGCTTGTACGCAGCCTTCACCGCGGCCTTGTCGGTGATCCACATGCCGGGGGCCTCGGCGCCGTTCCCGGGCGCGTCGGGTGCCTCCTTGTACCAGAGCACCTTCGACTCACCAGGCTGGCGGCCCGCGTTGAGGTTCTCCGGGTCCTCGCCGCCGTCGCCGCTTCCGTCGCCGCTTCCGTCACCGGGGTCGGCGGGGGCGGATGCGCTGGGTTTCGCGTCCTGGCTGCTGTCGGCGACGGGTTTCTTGTCGTCGTCGCCGCTGCCCCTGACCGCCCACACGGTGCCGCCGATGACGAGCAGTGCCGCCACCGCGGCCCCGATCACCAGCGCGGGCCTGCCCTTGAAGGGATTGGAGCCACCGCCGGGCGGGGTGCCCGGGGTGCCGGGAGCACCGGGAGCGCCGGGGAACTGCGGCTGCTGCGGATAGCCGTAGCCCGGCTGCGGCTGATAGGGACCTGCGGGCTGCCCGTACGGGCCGGGCTGGGCGTAGGGACCCTGCTGTTGTCCGCCGTACGGGCCCGGCTGCGCGTACGGCCCCGGCTGCTGCGCGCCATAGGGGCCGGGTTGCGGGGCGTACGGGCCCGGCTGGGCGTAAGGCCCCGGCTGGGCGTAGGGGCCGGGAGCGGGGCCGGAGCCGGGAGCGGGGCCGGGCTGCTGCGGGTAGCCGTATCCCGGGGCACCCGGGGGCGGCTGCGCAGGCTGACCCGGTGGAGTCTGGGGAGCCTGGAACGGCTGGCCGGGCGGAGTCTGGGGGGCCTGGGGGGCCTGGGGGGCCTGGGGGGCCTGGGCGGGCGGCGGTGGCGCGGCGCCTTGGGGTGCCCCCGGATGTGACGGCCCTTGCTGCGACGGCCCCTGCTGCGACGCTTCCTGGGACCGGGACGCTTCCTGGGACGGCCCCTGTGGTGTCCCCTGCTGCTGTGCGTCCCGCGGAGCTCCGAAGCCGCCCTGCGGCGGTTGACCGGGTGGCTGACCCATCAGCGCTTCCCCCTTGATCACTGATTTTCCGCCACGCGCGGTGGTCCCTCTGCCGATCCCTCGGCGCCCCACCGGCGGTAGGCGAAGTGTTCGCAGACCGCCCTTTCTATCACCCTCGGACACATGTACACGGGCCCGTCACATCCCCTGTTCCCAAGGGAGGACGGGCCCGTGACGCCCCTGTTATGCTCCTTCACTCGCCCTTCACGGGGCCCCGGCGAGGCTTATGCGTCCTCTGCCAGCTCCAGCCAGCGCAGCTCCAACTCCTCGCGCTCGGTGGCCAATTCACGTAGTTCGGTGTCGAGTCCGGCGACCTTCTCGAAGTCCGTTGCGTGCTCGGCGATCTGGGCGTGCAGTCGGCTCTCCTTCTCGGAGATCCGGTCGAGTTGACGCTCGATCCGCTGGAGTTCCTTCTTGGCGGCGCGGGCGTCGGCGCCGCTCTTCTCGGGGACGGCCTTCGCCGACGCGGCCTTCTGCGCGGCCGGGTTGGCCGCCGCGGCGGCCTCCTCCATCCG
Source organism: Streptomyces cavernae (assembly GCF_004023625.1). Lineage (GTDB taxonomy): Bacteria > Actinomycetota > Actinomycetes > Streptomycetales > Streptomycetaceae > Streptomyces > Streptomyces cavernae. The sequence continues at coordinate 157,002 of NZ_ML137714.1, forward strand.
GTGGCGCCGCTCCAGATACTCGTCGATCCCACGGGGCAGCATCCGCAACGTGCCGTCGCCGAGCAGCGCGTGGACCCGGTCGGTGGTGCGCTCGATGAAGAACCGGTCGTGGGAGATGACGACCATCGATCCGGGCCAGCCGTCGAGGAGGTCCTCCAGCTGGGTCAGCGTCTCGATGTCGAGGTCGTTGGTGGGCTCGTCGAGGAACAGGACGTTCGGCTCGTCCATCAACAGCCGCAGCAATTGCAGCCGTCGGCGCTCACCGCCGCTGAGGTCACCGACCGGCGTCCACTGCTTCTCCTTGCCGAACCCGAAGGTCTCGCAGAGCTGACCGGCCGTCATCTCGCGTCCCTTGCCGAGGTCGACGCGGTCACGGACCTGCTGCACGGCCTGCAACACCCGCCAATTCGGGTCCAGTTCGGCGACCTCCTGGGACAGGTAGGCGAGTTTGACCGTCTTGCCGGTGACGATCCGCCCGGCGGCGGGCTGCTTCTCCCCGTCGGAGTTCGCCGCGTCGGCCAGGGCACGCAGCAGCGAGGTCTTGCCCGCGCCGTTCACACCGACCAGGCCGATGCGGTCGCCGGGCCCGAGCTGCCAGGTCAGATGCTTCAGCAGCACCTTCGGCCCGGCCTGCACGGTGACGTTCTCCAGGTCGAAGACGGTCTTGCCGAGCCGGGAGGACGCGAACTTCATCAGTTCGCTGTTGTCCCGCGGCGGCGGCACGTCGCTGATCAGCTCGTTGGCGGCCTCGACGCGGAAGCGCGGCTTGGAGGTACGGGCGGGCGCGCCGCGCCGCAGCCAGGCCAGCTCCTTGCGGATGAGGTTCTGCCGCTTGGCCTCCTCGGTGGCGGCGATGCGTTCCCGCTCGGCGCGCGCGAAGACGTAGTCGGAGTAGCCGCCCTCGTACTCGTGGACGGTGCCGCGCTGCACGTCCCACATGCGGGTGCAGACCTGGTCGAGGAACCAGCGGTCGTGGGTGACGCACACCAGCGCGGAGCGGCGCTCGCGCAGGTGCCCGGCGAGCCAGGAGATGCCCTCGACGTCGAGGTGGTTGGTGGGCTCGTCGAGGACGATGACGTCCTGCTCGTCGATGAGCAGCTTGGCGAGGGCGATACGCCGCCGCTCACCACCCGACAGCGGCCCGATGACGGTGTCGAGCCCCTGCGGGAACCCGGGCAGGTCGAGCCCGCCGAACAGTCCCGTCAGCACGTCCCGGATCTTGGCGTTGCCGGCCCATTCGTGGTCGGCCATGTCCCGGATGACCTCGTGCCGGACGGTGGCCTCGGGGTCGAGGGAGTCGTGCTGGGTGAGCACGCCGAGCCGCAGCCCGCCGGAGTGGGTGATCCGCCCGGTGTCGGCCTCCTCCAGCTTGGCGAGCATCCGGATCAGCGTGGTCTTCCCGTCGCCGTTGCGCCCGACCACCCCGATCCGGTCCCCTTCGGAGACGCCGAGCGACACGCCGTCGAGCAAGGCACGGGTGCCGTACACCTTGCTGACGTTCTCGACACTGACGAGGTTGACGGCCATTTCACTCCTGACGCGGGGATCGATCAGCCTTCAAGCGTAGGCCCTGCCGGGCGGGGGGCGTCCGGGGGCGTCCGGGACGTGAGCCGGCGGTCGGTGCGGCGCAGGCGCAGCCGCATCGGCGGGGTGCCGTGGCCCCAGTGGCCCCTCATACCATCGTGGCCCCCGCCACCGGCCCCAGGGCCACCCGTACCGCCCGGCAGGTGCCCGACGCCAGCAGCGACGACGCCACCGTCGTCGCCGACTCCGCGTCCGCCGTCAGGAACGCGGTCGTCGGTCCCGAGCCCGAGACCAGCGCGCCCAGCGCACCTGCCGCGCGGCCGACCGCCAGGGTGTCCGCCAGGGACGGGAACAGCGACAGCGCCGCGGGCTGGAGGTCGTTCGCGAGGGTCGCCCCGAGCGCATGGGCGTCGCCCTTCGCGAGGGCGTCGAGGAGGTCCTGGGAGGCGGCCGGTTCGGGGACCGTCACGCCCTCGTTCAGGCGGTCGAACTCCCGGTAGACGGCAGGGGTGGACAGCCCGCCGTCGGCCACCGCGAACACCCAGTGGAAGACGCCGCCGACCGCCAGCGGGCGCAGCCGATCCCCCCGTCCGGTGCCCAGCGCCGCGCCGCCGACCATGCTGAACGGCACATCGCTGCCCAACTCGGCGCAGATGTCCAGCAGTTCCCCGTACGAGGCGCCCGTGCCCCACAGCGCGTCACAGGCGACCAGCGCGCCCGCCGCGTCCGCGCTGCCGCCCGCCATGCCCCCGGCGACCGGGATGTCCTTGGCGATGTGGAGGTGGACGGCGGGCGGCACCCCGTGGCGTTCCGCCAGCGTGAGCGCCGCCCGCGCCGCGAGGTTGGTGCGGTCCAGGGGGACCTCCGCCGCGTCCGGGCCTTCGCAGGTGATCCGCAGCTCGTCGGACGGGGTCGCGGTGACCTCGTCGAACAGGCCTACGGCGAGGAAGACGTTGGCAAGGTCGTGGAAGCCGTCCGGGCGAGCGGCGCCCACCGCGAGCTGTACGTTCACCTTCGCCGGGACTCGTACGGTCACCGTCACGCCTGCTGCTCCCTGTTCTCATTCCCAGCGCCGTTCCCGGCGTTGCTCTCGGCTGCCCGGGCGTTGCCCTCGGCGCCTTCCCCGCCGGACCCGCCGCTTCCGCCGTTCCCGCCGCTTCCGCCGCTTCCGCCGTTCTCGGCGATCCGCGCGAACTCCTCCACCGTCAGCGACTCCCCGCGCGCCTGCGGCGACACCCCGGCCGCGACCAGCGCCCGCTCCGCCGCCGCGGCCGACCCGGCCCACCCGGCCAGTGCCGCCCGCAGGGTCTTGCGGCGCTGCGCGAAGGCCGCGTCCACCACCGCGAAGACCTCCGCCCTGGAGGCACGGGTGTCGACCGGCTTCTCCCGGCGCACCAGGGAGACGAGTCCGCTGTCGACGTTCGGCGCGGGCCAGAAGACGTTGCGGCCGATGGCCCCGGCCCGCTTCACCTCGGCGTACCAGTTCGCCTTCACGGACGGCACCCCGTACACCTTCGAGCCGGGCGCCGCGGCGAGCCGGTCGGCGACCTCGGACTGCACCATCACCAGGGTGCGCTCGATGCTCGGGAAGGTGGCGAGCATGTGCAGGAGGACGGGCACGGCGACGTTGTAGGGCAGATTGGCGACCAGTGCGGTGGGCGCGGGGCCCGGCAGCTCCCGTACCTGCAGGGCGTCGGAGCGCACCAGCGCGAACCGGTCGGCCCGCGCGGGCATCCGGGCCGCGATGGTGGTGGGCAGCGCCGCCGCGAGCACGTCGTCGATCTCGACGGCGGTGACGTGCTCGGCGACCTCCAGCAGGGCCAGGGTCAGCGAGCCGAGGCCCGGACCGACCTCGACCACCACGTCGTCGGGCCGCACGCCGGCGGTCCGGACGATCCGCCGCACGGTGTTGGCGTCGATGACGAAGTTCTGACCGCGCTGCTTGGTGGGCCGCACACCGAGCGCGGCGGCCAGCTCACGCACGTCGGCGGGGCCCAGGAGGGCGTCGGGATGGGGGCTGCTCACGCGACAAGGGTAGTGGTCCCCTCACTCGTACAGACGCCGCCCGCAGTGCGGCCAGGGGCTCGCCCCGCGGCGCAGGTACAGCTTCTTCGCCCGGTAGGTCTGTTCGGCGGCGGGGGCGTCCTGGGGCCGGCCCTTGCCGCCGAGGCTGCGCCAGGTCCTGCTGTCGAACTGGTAGAGCCCGCCGTAGGTCCCGGAGGGGTCCACCGCGTCGGGCCGCCCGCCGGACTCGCACCGCGCGAGGGCCTTCCAGTCGAGGTGGTCGGCGCCCTTGACCGAGGTGGGCCGCGGCTGGGTACCGACCTTCACCACCCGTGGCCGCGGCTCCCGTACGATCTCGCTCCTCAGCCGGCGCGGCTGCTGCCTGATCCCGTTGACCGTGCGCAGCGCGTACGTGATGCGCCGCAGCCCCTCGCGGCCCTCCTGCGCCACCGTCTCGGTGCCCCGGAACAGCATGGGGTCCGCCACCCGCCGCACACCGAACGGGATCAGCTCCTCGCGGACCTCCTTGGAGCCCTTGATCCGCAGCACGGTGACGGTCATCCCGTCGCGGGGGAAGGTGCCCTTCGGCAGCGAGGTGGTGTCCTGTCCGCGCAGGACGATCCCGGCAGCCGACACGACCTCCCCCACGGTCGCCGCGTTCGTCCGGATCCTGCGCGCCCGCCCGTCGGCCGTGACGGTCACGGTCCGTTCGGTGCGGACGTCGAAGGTGAGCCCGGTGCGGCCGATCCGCCGGGAGCGGGAGACGGACAGGTACGCGCCCTCGGCGCGCACCCCGAGCTGCCGCAGCGCCGCCTCCACGGTCCGCTCGGTGGTCCACACCTCGCGCCGCTGTCCGTCGATGGTGAGGCTCACCGGCCGCCCGTAGCGCACCCGGACCGCGTCCCCGCTGACCAGCCGGGTGCCGGGGGCGGGTGCCACCACGTCGTGCGCCCCGAGGCGGACGCCCCGGTCGGCGAGGAGTTCGGAGACGTCGTCGGCGAAGGTGTGGAAGCTGTGCCGCCGGCCGTCGACGTTCAGCTGCACCGCCTTGTCGTTGGCGACGAAGGCGGAGGTGCCGCCGGCGAGGAAGGCCACGACCAGCGCCTGCGGCAGCAGCCGGCGCAGCTGCCCCGGCGCGGTGGGTCTCCGGCGCCGGCCGGTCCGCCGCGCGCGGGCCCGGCCCACGAGGCCGTGCGGGTTCTCGGAGCCGGTGCCCACCGGCTGGGGGAAGCGGTCGTAGGTGCCGTACGCGTCGCACGCGCTGCAGGTGTCGTATGTCTCGGACTGCGGATTGCTCACGACACACGCTCCAGGAGGTCCGGGGCAGGGCGACCAGAACCTAGCGGAGCGTCCGTCACACTCCAAAGCAGAGCGATCACAGAGTGTCGCGGAGGCGGGGAAGGTGGGCGCGCCCGGCTACGGCCACCGGCACCGGCGCTTTGTCGCGCTCAGTAATCGAATGCGCGTGCCGTGTTCGCGGCCAGGGCCGTCGCCAGCGCGTCCTCGGGGATCCCCCGTACGGCCGCCATGGCGCGGACCGTGACCGGGACGAGGTAGGGGGCGTTGGGCCGTCCGCGGTACGGGGCCGGCGTCAGGAACGGCGCGTCGGTCTCGACGAGGACCAGCTCCAGCGGGGCCACGGCGAGCGCGTCGCGCAGCGGCTGGGCGTTCTTGAAGGTCACGTTGCCGGCGAACGACATGAAGTAGCCGTGTTCGGCGCAGACCTCCGCCATAGCGGCGTCGCCCGAGTAGCAGTGGAAGACCGTCCGCTCGGGGGCGCCCTCCTCCTTCAGGATCCGCAGGACGTCGTCGTGGGCCTCCCGGTCGTGGATGACCAGGGCCTTGTTGTGCCGCTTGGCGATCTCGATGTGGGCGCGGAAGGAGCGTTCCTGGGCTGCCTTGCCCTCGGGCCCGGTGCGGAAGTAGTCGAGCCCCGTCTCGCCGACGCCCCTGACCTGCGGCAGGGCGGCGAGCCGGTCGATCTCGGCGAGCGCCTCGTCGAGCGCGCCGTCACCGCCGGGCTCCCGCGCGCCCTGCCGGGACCAGCCGTCGGGGTCGCCGTGCACGATGCGCGGGGCTTCGTTCGGGTGCAACGCGACGGCGGCGTGGACGGCCTCGTACCGCCCGGCCGTCTCGGCCGCCCACCGCGAGCCGTTCACGTCGCAGCCCACCTGCACGACGGTCGTCACCCCCACGGACGCGGCCTTCGCGAGGCCCTCCTCGACCGTGCCGGACTGCATGTCGAGGTGGGTGTGCGAATCGGCCACGGGGACGGCGAGGGGCGCCGGCAGCGGAGGGGCGGCGTTCTTGTCACGCTTTCCCCTGCTCGTGTCGCTCGTACGGTCGGTTTCGCTCGTACGGTCGGTGTCGCCCGTGCGGTCGGTGTCGCCCGTGCGGTCGATCTGGCTCGTGCGGCCGGTGTCGCTCGTACGGGTGGTGCCGGTGGTACCGGTGGTGGCGGCGGTGCGGGGGGTGTCGTGTTTCTCGGCGGGCTCGGCAGGCATGCCCCGATCCTACGAAGGGGGCACGCCGACGAGCCCGGGCGGCTCCCGGTCGACGTTGAGCCGGCCTGGTGCGGTCCGACCTCGGTTCGTCGCCCGGCGCGCGCTCAGCCCGCTGCGGTGGCAGTAACCCGCACTGCGGTGGAAGCTCAGCCCGTTTTGCGGTGGAAGTGGAAGGGATGCAGCAGGTCGGAGAGGTGCCAGTGGTGCTGGTGCCCGGACTCCTCGGTGGCCGCGGACGCCGCCTCGCGCGTTTCCGTGAGCGGCTCCCCCGTGGCGCCGGTGGCGTCGGTGGAGCGCCGCGGTGACGCCACGCGCGGGCGGTGCAGGGAGTTCTGCACCGACGAAACCTGGCCGGGCCGCATGATCCGTACGACATGGTTGTCGCAGTTCTGGCAGGTCGGCCGGCTCAGCGGCGACGGCACCACCACGCCGTCGGCCACGTACCGCACGAACTCCGTGCCCTGGGCATCGACGTGGTGCTCTATCTCGTACGACTGCTCCCACCCGTGCCCGCAGCGCATGCAGGCGAACGAATATGACTCGTGAACGACGGGGGTGGCCGTGCCGCGCTGCCCGGTCTGCCCTGCGATCTCACTCATGCCGACTCCTCTGTCCTCAGGACAGGCGCCTCCGTCGAGGAGGTTCCCCCGGGAACCCCGTGGGAGGCGGGGACGGGTGCGTCCCTTCGACCAGTGGACGCTTCCGTCCCCGCGAAGGGCGACAGACCTGTCGACTATTGGAGTGGACTTGGCGTTTCCTTGTGGCAACGCCCCCGGTTGGGGGTTCGCGCTTTGCCTTCCGGGGCGGTCCTTTACCGTCCCGTGGGGCGCACTACGGGGGCGCACACAGCTCGTCCGCTGAGCGCCCACCAGCTGCGGGTATGCGTGCCTGCCCCTCGGGCAGGGGCGGAGCGGGTGATCAACCACAACCCGGGCGACGGACCCTGCCCCGCCCCGGACTCGGGGAGCGGACCCTGCCCCGCCCCGGACTCGGGGAGCGGACCCTGCCCCGCCCCGGACTCGGGGAGCGGACCCTGCCCCGCCCCGGACTCGGGGAGCGGACCCTGCCCCGCCCCGGACTCCCGGGGAGCGGACCCTGCCCCACGCAGCGGGGCCGGGCTCTTACGCGGGACCCTTCCCGGAGCCGGACCGTGACTCACGGAGGCGAGGGGCGGGTCCTGGGGTAGGCCCCCGGGACCCGGCCCGCGGGCCTACCCCAGGGACCGAGGCCCGCGGGCCTCCCCGAGCCCGCGGGCCAGGCATCAGGGCCCCCGCTCAGCCGCGCGCGCTCACCCGCTCAGCCGCTCACCCGTGCTTCGCCGCCACCACCGCGTCGAACACCACGCGCTTGGGCAGCCCCACCTCCACGGCCACCGCGGCGATCGCCTCCTTGCGCCGCTCGCCCGCTTCCTCCCGCACCCGGACCCGCCGTACCAGTTCCTCGGGCCCCAGTTCCTCGGCGCCCTTCTCCGGCGCCCCGGCGACGACGACCGTGATCTCGCCCCGCACGCCCTCGGCGGCCCACTGCGCCAGCTCCGCCAGCGGCCCCCGCCGGACCTCCTCGTAGGTCTTGGTGAGCTCGCGGCACACGGCCGCGCGCCGGTCCTCGCCGAAGACTGCGGCCATCGCGGCGAGGGTGTCGTCGAGCCGGTGCGGGGCCTCGAAATAAACGAGGGTGCGCCGCTCGTCGGCGACCTCGCTCAGCCGTGACCTGCGTTCCCCCGCCTTCCTGGGCAGGAAGCCCTCGAAGCAGAACCGGTCGACGGGCAGTCCCGACAGGGCGAGTGCGGTGAGCACAGCCGAAGGTCCGGGGACGGCGGTCACCCGGATGCCCTTCTCCACGGCGGCCGCGACGAGCCGGTACCCGGGATCGGACACGGAGGGCATCCCGGCGTCCGTGACGAGCAACACCCGGGCGCCGTCAGCCAGCGCCTCCACCAGCTCCGGTGTCCGGGCGGACTCGTTCCCCTCGAAGTACGACACGACACGCCCGGAGGTCTGCACTCCGAGCGCCTGGGTGAGCCGGCGCAGCCGCCGGGTGTCCTCGGCGGCGATGACGTCGGCGTCCGCCAGTTCCCGGGCGAGCCGGGGCGGAGCGTCCGTGATGTCACCGATGGGGGTACCTGCGAGGACGAGGATTCCGGTTTCGGGGGGTGCGGTCACGGGTCCATCCTTGCAGGGTGGGATTGCGATCCGAACCGCCCGGCGGCCCGGACGAACCGGAACGGAACCGTCCGCAGAAGCCACTCGAGCAGCCTCTGGGACGCGGAACCCCCCACTCACGGGACTCGCACAGAGGCGTTCCCTACGATGGCGCGGTGACCAGTACCGCGTCCTCCACGGACACCCGGCCGGGCCAGCCCATCGAAGAGCGGCAGCCGACCTGGCAGCAGCGGCTGCGCCGATTCGGCTACCGGGCCCGGCCCAGAAGCGACGTCCGCGACCGGCTGGTGCCGGGTTACACCAGGCCGAGCCCCCGCCTGTGGGCCGCGATCGGTCTGCCGGAGTCCGCGGCCGGCCGGCTGATGCGCTGGTCGGCGTGGGGCGGCCCGCTGCTCGTCGCGCTGTTCGCGGGGCTGCTGCGGTTCTGGAACCTCGGCAGCCCGAAGGCGGTGATATTCGACGAGACGTACTACGCCAAGGACGCGTGGGCGATCGTCCACCGCGGGTACGAGGTCAACTGGCCCAAGGACGTCGACAAGCTGATCCTGCAGAACAACGGTCAGGTCGACCTGCCGACGGACCCGGCGTACGTGGTGCACCCGCCGGTGGGCAAGTACGTGATCGGGCTGGGCGAGCTGCTCTTCGGCTTCGACCCGTTCGGCTGGCGGTTCATGACCGCGCTCCTCGGCACGCTGTCGGTGCTGATGCTGTGCCGGATCGGCCGACGGCTGTTCCGCTCGACCTTCCTGGGCTGTCTGGCGGGCGGGCTGATGGCGGTCGACGGCCTGCACTTCGTGATGAGCCGGACCGCGCTGCTGGACCAGGTCCTGATGTTCTTCGTGCTGGCCGCCTTCGGCGCCCTCGTGGTCGACCGGGACAAGGCACGTGAACGCCTCGCCGCGGCGCTGCCATCGGACGACGACGGGCGCGTCCGTCCCGACGCGTACACCGCCGAGACCGCCCGTCTGGGATGGCGCCCCTGGCGGTGGGTGGCGGGCCTGTGCCTCGGACTGGCCTTCGCCACCAAGTGGAACGGCCTGTACATCCTGGTCGCCTTCTGCCTGATGACGGTGTTGTGGGACGTGGGCTCGCGCCGGGTGGCCGGTGCCCGCCACCCGTACCGGGCGGTCCTGAAGCGGGACACGGGCCTGGCGTTCCTCGCCACGGTCCCGGTGGCCCTCGCGACCTACCTGGTCTCCTGGGCGGGCTGGATCCTCTCCCCCGCCGACGGCTCCGGCGGCTACTTCCGCAACTGGGCGGCGACGGACGGCAAAGGCGGCAGTTTCACCTGGCTCCCGGACTGGCTGCGCAGCCTGTGGCACTACGAGCACGAGGTGTACGAGTTCCACGTCGGTCTGCACTCGTTCCACCAGTACGAGTCGAACCCCTGGAGCTGGATCGTGCTGGGGCGCCCGGTCTCGTACTTCTACGAGGACCCGCTGCCGGGGAAGGACGGCTGCCCCACCGACGCGGGCGAGAAGTGCGCCCGTGAGGTCCTGGCGCTCGGCACCCCCCTGCTGTGGTGGGCGGCGTGCTTCGCGATCCTCTACGTCCTGTGGCGCTGGTTCTTCCGCCGCGACTGGCGCGCGGGCGCCATCGCCTGCGGCATCGCGGCGGGCTACCTCCCCTGGTTCATGTACCAGGAGCGCACGATCTTCTTCTTCTACGCCGTGGTCTTCCTGCCGTTCCTCTGTCTCGCGGTGGCGATGATGATCGGCGCGATCGTCGGCCCACCCGGCTCGAGCGAACGCCGCCGCGTCGTCGGCGCGGCGGGCGCGGGTGTCCTGGTCCTCCTGATCGCCTGGAACTTCATCTACTTCTGGCCCATCTACACGGGTACGCCGATCCCGATCGACTCGTGGCGGGCTCGGATGTGGCTCGATACGTGGATCTAGGGGGTCACAGCTTTCGGAATCGATGTGATGAGCGTGAAGTCGGAGGTGATCACGGTGCATCCGGTCCCATGACAGCCCCAGCCCGGGGCGTCACGGAGCCGAAAGGTGACCGTATGAGCAAGACCGACAAGACCCGGCCCTGGTGGGTGCGGATGGCCGACGCACCGACGGTGACCCGCGTCGCCATGCACGATCACCGGTTCGGGCCGTGCACGCTGCCGGACGACATCACTCCTGACAGCGCCTCACTGAGCCACCGCACGAGCGGCGGCTGTTACTGGAGCGCCACCGCCTACGCCTACCACCTGTTCGGTTATGGCGAGGGGGGCCGGGAGTGGTACCTCTTCCGGCGCGAAACGCGCCGCCGCAGCCGTCACCGGACACGCCGGGAACTGCGCGCCCAGCGCGGCAGGCGGGCGGACGCCCGCTGATCAGCAGACGGGGGCGGTGGAGCTGCCCCAGCCCTCCACCGCCCCGCAGTCCTCCACCACCCCGCAGTCCTCCACGGCCCCAGTCCCCCATCGCCGAAAGCCCTCGGCCCCCCAGCCCCCTCGCCTCGAGACCTCCACGGGGCCCCAGCCCTCCATCGCCCCGAGCCCGCACGCTGGGCTCCCCCGAGGGCCGGTGGGGCACCCCTTCGGCGGGCAGGCGCGTCGCGACCCGTCGGTCGCCGAAGCGACCGGGCCGCTGGGCGAAAGAGGCACCCAGCGGGCCGCGCGCCGCGCGCGCCATGCCCGCCGGGACTCGGCGGGCCGCGCGTCTCGCCCGCCCAACAACCTCGCGGCCCTCCGCACCCCGCACCCTCCGCACCCTCCGCCCTCCGCACCCTCCGCACCCCACACCCCGCACCCTCCGCACCCAGCGCCCCGCGCCCTCCGCGCCCTCCGCGCCCAGCGCACTGCACCCCGCATCCAGCGCCCCGCACCCCGCGCACCCCGCCGATATCGCCACGGAAGCCGCAACGCGGATCGTCTCGCTTCGGACACCATCCGAGAACTCCACCCACAGCCGCCTCAGAACTGCCCTACAGTTCCACGGAAAGGCCTTTCTGAACGTGTTCAACACTGTTCGGCGCGGGGCCTGTTGAGAAAACGGGGAGGAGAGCGCGTCATGCGCAAGGGGGTCAAGGGCGTCATAGTCGGCGGGGTTTTCGCCGCCATGGTCGGGACAGCGGGGTACGGGGGTTACAACCTCGTGAGCGGTATCACCGGAGGCGGCGGATCCGACGGCCCGGCGCCGGTGAAGACCGGCCCGCCGAGCGGCAAGGAGGTCAAGTGGGCCTCCGGGAAGTTCTTCGCCGAGTGGGAGAAGGGCAGCGCCGAGACGGCCGCCGCGTTCACCAACAACGCCGTGGCCGCGGCTCCGCTGCTGAAGGAGTACCGCGACGAGGCCATGATCACCAAGGTCGGAATCACGCCGGGCAAGGCCACCGGGCAGACCGTGCCCTTCAAGGTGTCCGCCACCGTGACCTACGACGGCGTGAGCGAACCCTTCTCGTACGAGTCGAAGCTCACCGTCGTACGCGGCAAGACCACCGGGGTCGCCCGCGTCGACTGGAAGCCCTCCGTGGTGTATCCGGACCTGAAGGAGGGCGACTCCCTCGTCACGGGTACGGCCACCGCTCCGCCCATCGAGGCCGTGGACCGCGACGGCACCGTCCTGACCAAGGAGAAGTACCCCTCCCTCGGACCCGTCCTGGACGTGCTCAGGGACAAGTACGGCAGTTCCGCGGGCGGCGACCCCGGCATCGAGCTCTCCCTGCGCCGCTCCCGCGGGGAGGCCCCTGACGAAACCCTCCTCACGCTGGTCAAGGGCACCCCGGGCAAGGTCCGCACCACCCTCAGCGCCACCGCCCAGGCCGCCGCCGAACAGGCCGTCAAGAAGTACTCGGAGTCGTCGGTGGTGGCACTCGAGCCGAGCACCGGAGAAGTCCTCGCCGTGGCCAACAACCGTGACGACGGCTTCAACGCGGCCTTCCTGGGGCAGCTCGCCCCCGGATCCACGATGAAGATCATCACCGCGGCCATGTTCATCGACAACGGCGTGACCTCGATGAACGCCCCGGCCCCCTGCCCCGACACAGCGACCTGGCAGAGCCAGACCTTCCGCAACCTCAAGGGCATGGAGCCCAACGAGGGCGCGACGCTCGCCAACAGCTTCCTGCGCTCGTGCAACACGGCGTTCGTGAAGCTCATCGACGGCACCGACGCCAATCCGCTCAGCGACGACTCCCTCACCCGCGAGGCGCAGGAGAAGTTCGGGCTGGGCATGGACAACTGGAAGACCGGCATCCCGTCCTTCGACGGGAAGATCCCGCCGTCCACCGGCCCCGACCGCGCCGCCAACGCCATCGGTCAGGGCCAGGTCCAGATGAGCCCCCTCAACATGGCGTCCGTCACAGCCACCGCCATCACCGGCACGTTCCGCCAGCCGGTGATCGTCGCCCCGAAGCTCGACGACCGCCAACTCGCCACCGCCGAGGGTCTGTCGGCGACCACCGCCGCCCAGCTGAAGCAGATGATGCGGCTCACCGCGACCAGCGGCACCGCGGCGAAGGCGATGGCGGCGGCCGGCGGCGGGGACATCGGCGCCAAGACCGGCTCCGCCGAGGTCGACGGAAACACGAAGTCCAACAGCTGGTTCACCGGTTTCAGGGGCGATGTGGCGGCCGCCGCGATGACCGAGGAGGGCGGTCACGGCGGCGACGCGGCCGGCCCGATTGTCGCAGCCGTGCTACGAGCGTCCGGCTGACGTCCGCGTTGTCACACCGGGACTCTAATGTGGGTGGTCTCGTTGAGGAGGGGCGTGGGGGACACCCGGGGAAGCACGGAGGAACGGTTAGCTGTGGGCAAGAGAAGGCGCGCCGCCGAGCGCAGTAGGAAGAGCCCCGCCGTGATCGGCGGGGTGGTCGCGCTGGTTGTCGGCGGCGGCGCGTTCGCCGCCTACTCCCTGTACGGCGGCGGCGCGTCGGCCGACGAGAACCCCACGACGGCGGCCTCCGAGAAGCCGGTCAAGAAGGGCCCCCCGTCCGCCGCGGAGGTCAAGTCGGCGGCCACACGGTTCCTCACGGCGTGGCAGAGCGGTGACATCGCGAAGGCCGCGGCGCTCACGGACGACTCGGCGGCTGCCACGGCCCTGCTCACCGGTCTCGGCAAGGACGCCCGTCTGACCGACGTGACACTGACACGTGGTACGGCCGCGAAGGCGACGGTGCCGTTCACGGTCAAGGCGACCGTCTCCTACAAGGGCACCGAGAAGCCGCTGTCGTACACCTCCCGGCTCACCGTCGTGCGCCGTGCCTCGGACGGCAGGCCGCTGGTCGGCTGGCAGCCCTCCGTCGTCCACCCGGACCTCGGCGAGGGCGACCGCCTGGTCACCGGCGAGGCCGGCACACCCCCGGTGAAGGCGCTGGACCGGGACGGCGGCGAGATCACCACCGCCAAGTACCCGTCGCTGGGCACGGTGTTGGACGGGCTGCGGGAGAAGTACGGCAAGAAGGCCGGCGGCAAGGCGGGCGTCGAGCTGCGTATCGTCCGCAAATCCGCGGAGAGCGGCGGCAGCGGCGACGGCGGAGCCAGTGGTGACAGCGGGGACAACGCCGACGACAAGATCCCGGACAAGACCCTGCTGACGCTGACGAAGGGCACCCCGGGCACGCTGCGGACGACGCTCAGCCCGTCGCTGCAGGCCGGCGCCGAGGACCAGGTCGCGAAGAAGTCCAAGGCGTCGGTGGTGGTGGTCCGCCCGTCGACCGGCGAGATCCTGGCCGTCGCCAACTCGGGGCACGGCTTCAACACCGCCTTCCAGGGCTCCCTCGCCCCCGGATCCACGATGAAGATCGTGACCGCGGCGCTGCTGATCGACGAGGAACTCGCGAACGCGAACGAGACCCACCCCTGCCCCAAGTACGTGACGTACGGCGGGTGGAAGTTCCAGAACGACGACAAGTTCGAGATCAAGAACGGCACGTTCAAGGCGAGCTTCGCCCGCTCCTGCAACACCGCCTTCATCTCGCAGGCGAAGAAGCTGGAGAACGACAGCCTGACAAAGGAGGCCCAGGAGGTCTTCGGGCTGGGCATGGACAACTGGTCGATCGGGGTGCCGTCCTTCGACGGGTCCGTACCGGTGCAGAGCGCGGCGCAGATGGGTGCGTCGCTGATCGGGCAGGGCGGGGTGCGGATGAACCCGTTGAACATGGCCTCGGTGGTCGCGACCGCGAAGACGGGCACCTTCCGCCAGCCATACCTGGTCTCCCCTTCGGTGGACAACCGCACGCTGGCCAAGGCCTCCCGCTCGCTCTCCGCCACCACCCAGGCCCAGCTCAAGGAACTGCTGCAGTACACGGCCGCAGCCGGCACGGCCGCCGAGGCGATGTCGGGCCTCGGCCCGGACTTCGGTGCGAAGACCGGCTCCGCGGAGGTCGACAACCAGGAGAAGCCCAATGGCTGGTTCACGGCCTGGAAGGGCGACCTGGCGGCGGCGGGCGTGGTCCAGGCCGCAGGACATGGCGGTGAGACGGCTGGCCCGATCGTGGCGTCCCTGCTGCGCATGGGCAGCAACTAGCAAGTGCGCATGGGTGGCAACCGGCAAGTGCTCATGGGCGGCAACCAGCAAGAACGAGAACGACAGCGCCCGCCGGCGCGCCCCACTCCGGGACCCGCCGCCGGGCGCCTGCCTTCTCAGCGTGGCACCGGCGTCCCCGCCATATAGGTGCGGCGCAGGAAGCGGAGCAGTTCCTTCGAGTCGAACTGCATGACCGCGACGCCTTGCGGTGAGTGGAGTTCCATGACGGCCTGCACGCGGCCGCAGGGCCAGATCGTCACGTCCCCCCTGCTCACCGGGGCGAGCAGCCCCTGTTCCAGCAGGTCGCGCGGGAACACCCATTCGCTGGGCCCCGGGAGGCCCACCCGGACCGAACGGGGATCGCCGGCGGGGTCATAGCGCAGGACGACCGGGACGGCGTCCGCGTCCTCCGGGGAGTCGGTGACGACATGAGCTCGTGCGTACTGTTCGACTGCGGACATCGGCCGACTCCTCACACTGCGTGACCTAGAGAGGTCGTGTGCATCCGCTTCCTCTCCAATGTCCCATATTCGCGGAATGCACTCATGTGCGTTGCGACGGACCATGCGCTCTTGCAAGCTGCTCGCAATAAGGGACTATCATCGAACGGTTCGCGTCACGAACCCCGGCGGCCCGACCAGAGAGCGAGCCCATCCATGCATGTGCCCGACGGATTCATCAACGCCCCCGTATCGGTGGCCGCAGGAGTCGTCGCGGCGGGCGCCGTCGCCGTGAGCCTGCGCGGTGCCCGGCGTGAACTTGACGAGCGCACCGCCCCGCTCGCGGGCCTGGTCGCGGCCTTCATCTTCGCCGTGCAGATGCTGAACTTCCCGGTCGCCGCCGGCACCAGCGGGCACCTGCTCGGCGGCGCGCTCGCGGCGATACTCGTGGGCCCCTACACAGGGGTGCTGTGCGTCTCAGTGGTCCTGCTCATGCAGGGCATCCTGTTCGCGGACGGCGGCCTTACCGCGCTCGGCGTGAACATCACCGTGATGGCGGTCGTCACCGCCGTCACCGCCTACGCCGTCTTCCGCGGCCTGGTGACGGTCCTCCCCAAGAAGCGCCGCTCCGTCACGGTCTCCGCGTTCGTCGCCGCCCTGGTGTCCGTGCCCGCCGCCGCCGCGGCCTTCACCCTCGTCTACGCGATCGGCGGCACCACGGACGTGCCCATCGGCCAGGTCCTCACGGCCATGGTCGGCGTCCACATCCTCATCGGCATCGGCGAGGCCGCGATCACCACGGCGACGGTCGGCGCGGTCATCGCGGTGCGCCCGGACCTCGTGTACGGGGCCCGCGGACTGACCGCCCCGCTGAAGCTCCGGGTGGGCGGCGAGCTGGTCGACGCCCCCGCCGCCGAACCGGCCCCGGTGGCCGCCCGGTCCCCGCGCAAGCTGGTGCTCACGGGCCTGGCCACCTCCCTCGTCCTCGCCGGTGTCGTCAGCTTCTACGCCTCTGCCAGCCCCGACGGCCTGGAGAAGGTAGCCGCCGACAAGGGCATCGACACCAAGGTGGAGGAGCACACGGCGGCGGACTCGCCGCTCGCGGACTACGGAGTGGAGGGCATCACGGACGCCCGGGCGTCCGGCGGCCTGGCGGGCGTGATCGGCGTCGGCGTCACGGTCGTCGCCGGGACCGGCGTCTTCTGGGCTGTGCGCAAGCGCCGCACGAGCGAGACGTCCCCGGCCTCCGTCCCCGACGTTCCCGAGAAGGTCTGACGTCGTCATGGGCGCGGGTCACGCACACAAGCTCTACCGGCACGGGCACTCCCGCGTGCACGCGCTGCCGCCGCACACCAAGCTCACCGCGGTGTTCGCCTTCGTCGTGGTCGTGGTCTCCACCCCGCGCGAGGCGGTCTGGGCGTTCGCGCTGTACGCCGCGCTGCTCGCGGCGGTCGCGTACGTGGCCCGCGTCCCCGCCGGCTTCCTCCTCAAGCGCCTGCTGATCGAGATCCCGTTCGTAGCGTTCGCGGTGCTGATGCCGTTCGTGGCACAGGGCGAACGCGTCGAGGTCCTCGGCCTCTCCCTCAGTGTCAGCGGCCTCTGGGGCGCCTGGAACGTCCTCGCCAAGGGAACCCTCGGGGTCGCCGCCTCCGTCCTCCTCGCCGCCACCACGGAACTGCGCGAACTGCTGCTGGGCCTCCAGCGGCTGAAGCTGCCCCCGCTCCTGGTGCAGATAGCGTCCTTCATGATCCGCTACGGCGACGTCATCACCGATGAGATGCGGCGGATGCGTATCGCACGCGAGTCACGGGGGTTCGAAGCCTCGGGCGTACGTCACTGGGGTGTGCTCGCCAAGTCGGCCGGAGCGCTGTTCATCCGCTCCTACGAACGCGGGGAGCGCGTCCACCTGGCCATGATCAGCCGGGGCTACGCGGGTTCGATGCCGGTCATCGACGAGGTGACCGCGTCCCGGGCGCAGTGGTCGTACGCACTGGCACTCCCCGCGACCGCCCTCTGCGTCTGCCTCCTGGGATGGACACTGTGAACCCGCTGCCGGGACGGCGCCGTGACCCCTTCGCCGGGGATGGAAGCCGTGAACCCGCCGCCGGGATGGACCCCGTGAACCCTCCGCTGGGATCGATGCTGGGATGGACCCCGTGACCGAACCGCTTTCTCTCGAAGTCTCCGGACTGGCCTTCGCCTACCCCGACGGCCACCAGGCCCTGTTCGGCGTCGACTTCCGCATCGCGCGCGGCGAGCGGGTGGCCCTGCTGGGCCCGAACGGCGCGGGCAAGACCACCCTGGTCCTGCACCTCAACGGCATTCTGACCGGCGGCGCCGGTACGGTGACGGTCGCCGGACTCCCTGTCGGCAGACAGCACATGGCCGAGATCCGCCGCAAGGTCGGCATCGTCTTCCAGGACCCCGACGACCAGCTCTTCATGCCGACGGTGCGTGAGGACGTCGCGTTCGGGCCGGCGGCGGCCGGGCTGAAGGGGCCCGAGCTGGAGAGGCGCGTCGACAGCGCCCTCGCCCGGGTCGGCATGGCGGACTTCAAGGACCGCCCGCCGCACCACCTCTCCTTCGGCCAGCGCCGCCGGGTGGCGGTGGCGACGGTGCTCGCGATGGAACCGGAGATCCTGGTCCTGGACGAACCGTCCTC
The DNA here is from genome assembly GCF_004023625.1 of Streptomyces cavernae. Taxonomy (GTDB): domain Bacteria; phylum Actinomycetota; class Actinomycetes; order Streptomycetales; family Streptomycetaceae; genus Streptomyces; species Streptomyces cavernae. The sequence goes on from NZ_ML137714.1 coordinate 174,756, forward strand.
GAACCTGGACCCGGCCTCCCGCCGTGAACTGGCCGACATCCTCAGGTCGTTGGACGTCACGGTCCTGATGGTGACGCACGACCTGCCGTACGCGCTCGAACTGTGCCCGCGCTCACTGATCCTGAGCGACGGGGTGATCGCGGCGGACGGCAAGACGGTCGAGCTGCTGTGTGACGAGGAACTCATGGGCCGGCACCGGCTGGAGCTGCCGTTCGGGTTCGATCCGGGCTCCGTGACAATGGGCGCGTGACGAACGAGGACCCGACGGACCGCACGAGCGATGCCCTCCCCGACGACGAGCGCTCCGGCGACGGCTCGGGCTCGCTGCTGCTCGACGACCAGCTGTGTTTTGCTCTCTACGCGGCCCAGCGCGCGGTGACGGCCGCCTACCGCCCCCTCCTCGACGAACTCGGCCTCACCTACCCGCAGTACCTGGTCCTGCTGGTGCTGTGGGAGCGCGGCGAGACCTCCATCAAGGAGCTGGCGACCGCGCTACGGCTCGACTACGGCACGCTCTCCCCGCTGCTCAAGCGGCTGGAGGCAGCGGGCCTGGTCCGGCGGGAGCGGTCCCCGAGCGACGAGCGCTCGGTGCTCGTCGCGGTGACCGGGCGGGCGGTGGCACTGCGGGAGCGTGCCCGGTGCGTCCCCGGCGCCCTGCTCACGGCGGCCGGCCTGAGCGGTGACGAAGTCGCGCGGCTGCGCGGGGAACTGCGCCGGCTGGCGGAGCGCGCGGAGGCCGCACAGCGCCGCTGAACGCCCGTCAAGCACCCTCGCGGACCGGCAAGTTACCGACGGTTACTACCCTCAAGTAACAACAAACCACTTTCACCAGATACCTTGTGCACGATGTATTTGCGCACTCCTGTCTTGTCCCGGGGGAAAGGTCCAGCCATGATCGACGGCACCATCGACGGCACCGCCGTCGACACCCGCCCCACGAAGATCATGTACGTCGCCGAGGCCACCGCCCACGGCGGCCGGGACGGCTACGTCACCAGCCAGGACGGCCAGGTCGAGCTGAAGGTCGCGATGCCCCCGGCCCTCGGCGGCGACGGCAACGGCACCAACCCTGAACAACTGTTCGCGGCCGGCTACAGCGCCTGCTTCCACAACGCCCTCGTCCTCGTCGGCCGCCGCGCCGGCCTCGACCTCTCCGGGTCCACGGTCGCCGCGAAGGTCGGCATCGGCCCGAACAAGCAGCGCGGCTACGGACTCGCGGTCGCGCTCAGCGTCTCGCTCCCCGTACTCGACCAAGCGGTGGCCTCCAAACTGGTGGACGCCGCCCACGAGGTCTGCCCGTACTCCAACGCCACCCGGGGCAACATCGACGTCACCGTCCTGCTGGGCTAGGAGCCGCGGACGGGCCGAGGAATCACGGACGGTACGTGTGCGTTGCAGTCACTGTTGCCGGTGACTGCACAGGGAGTACGGACGTGGACGTGAACGGCACAGTGGCCGACGGCTTCGAGCCGGTCAGGGACGCGTTCGCAGGGAACTTCGACGCGCTGGGCGAGCGCGGCGCGGCGGTCGTCGTGTACCGGGACGGCCGCAAGGTGGTGGATCTGTGGGCCGGTTCACGGGACCTCGAGCACGTCGACGTTGCCGTCGGTGCCGTCGGCGGCGACAACCCGCCCTGGGAACACGGCACCGCACAGATCGTGCGCTCGGCGACGAAGGGCGTCGCGGCCGCCGTACTCCTCCTGCTGCACCAGCGCGGCCTGCTCGACCTGGACGCCCCGATGGGCACGTACTGGCCGGAGTTCAAGGCGCGGGGCAAGGAACGGGCGCTCGTACGGCACGCCCTGAGCCACCGGGCGGGCGTGCCGGTCCTCGACAGCCCGCTGCCCCTCCGGGAAGCGGCGGACCCGGACGCCGGCGCGGCGGCGGTAGCCGCGCAGGCCCCCGTCTGGGAACCCGGCACGGACCACGGCTACCACGCCCAGACGTTCAGCTGGCTGACGGGCGAACTGGTCCGCCGTGTCACCGGCCGCGACATCGGCACCTGGGTGGCCGACGAGATCGCCCGGCCGCTGGGCGGCCTGGACCTGTGGCTGGGGCTGCCCCCGGAGCAGGCGCACCGCGTGGGACGCGTCGGCACGCCGACCGCAACGGCGGGCACCGGCGGCGGCCTGCGGCTGCGCCCCAAGCGCTCGGTCTCGGAGGCCTACGCCGACCCGTCCTCCCTGACCCGCCGCGCCTTCGCCGCGATCACCCCGCAGCCCGACGAGAACGACCCGGCGTACCGTGCGGCGGTGCTCCCCGCCTCGAACGGCATCGCGACGGCGGACGGCCTGGCCCGCTTCTACGCGTCGTTGATCGGCGAGGTCGACGGCGTCCGCCTCTTCACTCCCGGGACCATGGAGCTGGCGCGGACGGAACAGTCCGCGGGACCGGACCGGGTACTGGTGGTCAACACCCGCTTCGGCCTCGGCTACATGCTCCACGGCGCGGCCTCGCCCCTGCTCTCCGAGGGGTCCTTCGGCCACCCCGGCCGGGGCGGCGCCCTGGGCTTCGCCGACCCCGAGTCGGGCATCGCCTTCGGCTATGTGACGAACGGCTTCCGCAAGAGCGTGACGGCGGACCCCCGGGCCCAGGCGCTGATCCGGGCCCTACGCGGACGCGGCTGAGAACACCGCGTCCGGCTCGCCGTTCGGCCCGACGGACGCCGAGCCCGACGGACGCCGAGCCCGACGGGGCGGAGCCGACAGGGCCAGGACACCCCCGCGGCCCTGGCCCTGGTCCGGTCCCGCCCCGTTCCTCCCCGCCCCGAACGACCACAAGGATGTCCGGAAGATCACGCACCTGTCGTTGGCGCAGAGTCCACAGTTACTACGCGATACGTCTACTGCTGCGCGATACGACTGCCACCATGCGGTGCGCGTGTGCGCCTGTGCACCTAGGGCACGCGAGATGCCCACGCACGGCCTTCCGTCCTGTGGACGGCACGGGCGCACCCCGGTTCGGCGGCGACGCGGCCAACTGGCCACGCCCCGGCGGCGATCCGCGGCAGCACGCTCACCCCACGATGCGTGCCGCGGGTCGCGGTCGGTCCCCTACGGACCCAGGCCCGTCCAGGGTTCACAACGCTGGTGATCAACCACCTAGTGAGTCAACGGCCGTGAAGTCCGCCCCGACGCCGAGTCGATCTCGTCGTGCGCCTTGGTCAGCAACTGCATCGCGAGGTCGTTGAGGGCGCGCGCCCCCGCGACCTCCTCACCGACCCGAGGCTGGTTCGCGTCGGTGGGGTGCCGACTGGCGTACCCGTGCGACCGGATCTCGGTCCCATCGGGAAGCCGGACCAGCGCGGCGGCCCTCGTCCGCTGATCGTCCTCCTCGAATTCCAGCTCCACATGCCACCCGACAACGGTGTGCACCATGACGATCACCTCCGGAGCTTCCTGCTACCAGAGTGCTCCTTCTCCCCGGCCATTGCACGACCTGACGCGTGCGCACACACCGAAGAGCGCCAACGCGAACGCGCCGCCTCAGGGGTCCTTTCACTATGAGCGTCCGATCAGGTCGCGTGGTCCGGTGCCGTGCATCGCAAGGCGCCGGAAGGTCCTCGTAGCGGAGCTACTAGGACCTTTTGGCAACGCGGCGATGGGGGTGCCCCCTGCTCGAGCGCAGCCGAGAGCTTGGGGGAGCGGTGCCAGACCACGCGACCCGGGCGGGCATAGTGAAAGAACCCCTTACGCCGCCCCGCGCCACCGTGCCGACTGTGCCACGCCATGACACCGTTGCCCCCGCGCCACCGTTGCCCCCGCGCCCCCGCGCCACCGTGCCGACCCATGCGGTGCCCTTCGCGCCAACCGCACTGACCCGCGCGCAACATCAGCCCGATCCCCACCACGATCAGTCCGGCCGCCACGACCCTGGACGCCCCGAAGCGCTCCCGGAAGAAGACCGCTCCGATCGCCGCACCGACGATGATCGACATGAAGGTGCTGGGAGGCTTTCGCAGTGTCGAAAGCAGATCAAGGCGGTGCCTGATGGCCGGCCACGGTCCGGAGCTAATCACTGGCCCGGCACCGACCTGAGGAGCATGCGAATTGACCTCCGTGGTGCTTGTTCACGGCCTGTATCACCGTCCCGAGCACTTCGCCATGGTGGCAGAACGCTTACGGACCGCAGGAACCGAGGTGGTCGTTCCCGAGCTCCACCAGGGCTCGCTGGCCGCTGACACCGCCTCGGTCCAGGCAGCCGTCGACGCGCTGCAGGAGCCTCCGATTGTGCTCGGTCACTCCTACGGCGGGTCAGTGATCACCGGGTTGCGCGGAGCGGGACACCTGGTCTATCTGGCAGCCTTCGTACCGGATGCCGGCGAGAGCTCAGCCGGTCTGGGTGGGGCGTCCCCGCAGCTGCAGAACGCGATCAACCCTGAGCCCGACGGATCGACCAGCCTGCATCCCGGCCGGGCTGTCGACACCTTCTACGGCGACTGTCCCGAACCTCTCGCCGCCTGGGCGGTTGGCCTGCTGCGTGCGCAAGCCCCCGGTTGCGGGCGAGGCGTCCCAGAGCACCACAGTTGGAAGGACGCTGCCTCCACCTACGTCGTTTGCGCACGGGACCGGGCCATCGACCCGGTCCTGCAACGGAAGATGGCCTTGCGCTGTACCAGCGTGCGCGAGTGGCAGACGGGCCACTCCCCGTTCGTAGGACAGCCCGATCTCATCGTTGAACTCCTGCAGGAACTGCTCGCCAGCAACATCCCGCGCAGGCGAGATGAAGGAGTCACAACCACGCGTTGACGGCTGCGATGAGGGCGGTGGCTTCGTAGCGGACGGTGAGCTGTTGATCACGAACAGAGGCTCGTGTTCGGGCTCGGCTGGGTCAGGGTTTCCCGGCACCCGGTGCTGGTGCCGGGAACGCCAGGACCCGACCGCTGGGTTGCCGAGACTCGGGTCCGCCCCAGGCCTGGCCGACGACGAACAGGCGGGGGGCGTCCCCGCGGCTGAGCGTGCAGGCGAAGGCGCCGCGATCGAGGTCGACGGTGGCGAGCACCTCACCGCCCTCGCGCAGGCGAACGCAGTGCTGGTTGCCGACGTCGGCGTACCAGACGGCGCCTTCGACATCCATGCAGATCCCGTCCGGGTGGTCGCCAGGTGTCTCCGCCCACACGCGACGGTTACCGAGGCCGCCGTGGCTGCCGATGTCATAGGCGGTGAGCCGGTTCGCATACGACTCAGCAACGATCAGCGTGGCACCATCCGGGCTGATCGCCATGCCGTTGGGGAACGCGAGGTCGTCGGCAACTTGACTGACCTTGCCTTCCGGCGTGACCAGCACGATCAACCCCGGCGCGAACTCACCGTCGGGAAAGTCGAAACCGATGGTGTTGACATAGGCATTGCCCCGGTCGTCGACCACGATGTCGTTCCACGGCTTCTCCGAGACCGTGGAAAGGTCGGCATGCTGGACGAGTGATCCGTCGGGTTCATGGCGCAGCAGCCGTCGTCGTGCCGAGTCCACGACGAGCAGTCGACCGTCAGGGAGGAAGTCGATGCACATCGGGAATGACGGGACGGTTACGACTACCTCGTGGTGGCCGTCGACGTCAAGCGCGATCACCTGGTTCGCACCCCAGTCGGAGAACCAGAGTCGCTCGTTGTGCCAGCGCGGTGACTCGCCGAACACGATGTTTTCCAGCAGGACTTCGGGTGCACCCATCACGCCTCTCCTCTCGCTTCCTACAGGGATGGACCTGCGCATGGACCAGAACTCATCGCGGTCCGCACCCGGATCGGAGCCAGGGCCGACGCGTCTGCGACTGCAAGACGCAGCAGGTTGAGCGCATGCTCGGGGTCCAGCCCTCTGACCAGCGCGGTTATTGCTGTGTCAACAGCGCCTGACCGAGATCCGCTGCTGCACCAGATTCTTGTCGCGTACCTTGATCGGCATGGATCAGGGACGGGTGGTTGAAGCGTTACGTCTTGAGGCCGGAGAGCTCGCGCGGGCGATGACCGGGGTGTCGGCGGTCGAGTGGCGTCTGCCGACGCGGTGTACACCGTGGACGGTAAGTGACTTGCTGGCGCATGTCCGGGTGGTGATTGCCTGGCTGCCGGGCATGCTGGCCGCACCGGCGCCAACCCGTGCCGAGGTCACGGCAGTGGAGTACTACCGGCCCGATGACCGTTTCGCTCCGGACGCCAACGCGGCTCGGATCGCTCTGGCCCAACAGCACTCGGCCGGACAACTCAGCGGTGCCGTGCTCGCCGACGACTTCATCGCCACCTGGCAACAGGTGGACCGACTGTGCCGCGCCGAGCCCGAAGGGCGTGTGGTACGCACCCGGCACGGTGATCCGATGCTCCTGTCGGAGTTCCTGCTGACGCGCGTGGTGGAGGTCGCCGTGCACGGCCTGGACCTGGCCGACGCCCTGGGGCGCGAGCCGTGGCTGACTTCCCAGGCTGCGGATTTGGTGCAGGACCTTCTGCTCGGCCCGGATGGGGCACCGGCACTGGAGAAGCTGGGATGGGGGCAGCTTCGCTTCCTGCGCAAGGCGACGGGTCGCGAGCCGATCACCGAGGAGGAAGCATCCGACGTCAGCCGCCTGGGCATCCGATGGCTCACGCTGGGTTGAGAAGGCCGCCAACTGACCTCAGCGAGACGGCAGATCTCGACACTCTCTTACGGCACGTGACGAGGCCTAGGCGCACAGAAGTGCCCCCTTCACTCCTCTGACCAGCGGCCGCGCAGCCCCCACAGGGCGACACCCGTCAGCCCCGCACAGCTCAGCGCGATCCCTGCCGCCGCCCAGCCGTCCGGCACCTCCTGTGCGAACACCGCCGCCAGTACCGGCCACGAACGGGACCATGGCCGGCCCGATCAGCTTCCCGCCGCCCGCGATCAGCGTGAAGCCGACCAGCTTGTCCGTGATGCGGTGGGCGATCGCGTTCCAGCTGGCGTGGGTGACCGCCGCGAGCAGCCCGCGGCGGTGACGGCGGGCGTCAACGCGCTTGCTCGCGCACGTCCACCAGGGTGCCGCCCGCGTGGGCGACGAGCGTCTTCGGGTCCATGGGGAAGACCGTGTGCGGGTTGCCCGCCGCGGCCCACACCGTGTCGTGGTCGAGCAGCGAACGGTCGGCGAGCACACGGGTCCTCGTACGGTGCCCGAAGGGCGGGACGCCGCCGATGGCGTACCCCGTGGTCTCCCGCACGACGTCCACGGCGGCCCGCGTGACCTTCTCGGCGCCCAACTCGCGCCGTACGAGCTCGACATCGACGCGGGACGCACCGTCCATGAGGACGAGTACCGGCACCCGGTCCGCGGCGAACACCAGCGACTTGCAGATCTGGCTCAGCTCGCAGCCGATCGCGGCGGCGGCTTCGGCGGCGGTGCGCGTGGCCTCCGGGAAGCGCCGGATCCGCGGGATCAGCTCTGCCAGGCCCAGTTCACGCAGGGCCTCGGCGAAACGGGGGTTGGCTCCGTAGTCCTCGTCGGCGATCGTCATGCCCGCACGCTAGCGGTACGTGTACGGGGCATGCGACCGGGTTACCCCACGGGAGGGACGGTCTCGGCGGCTGAGTGGCCGCCGAGACCGTCCCTCCCTGCCGCTTCCGCGGTGTGGGCGGCGCGTCTCTCAGACCCGTACCAGCTCCCGGTCCTCGTCCGGCCCGGAGTCCCCGTTCGAGGAGATCGAGGAGTCCGAAAAGTCCGAGGAGTCCGAGGAGTTCGGCTCCTCGTCCCGCGCACGCAGCCCCTCACCCTCCACGTCCACGTTCGGCAGCGCCCGGTCCAGCCACTTCGGCAGCCACCAGGCCTTCTTGCCGAGCAGGGCCAGGACGGCCGGGACGATCGCCATGCGGACCACGAAGGCGTCGAAGAAGACCGCGATCGCGAGGCCGAAGCCGATCATCTTCACCATCGACTCGCTGGACCCGATGAAGCCGGCGAAGACGGCCATCATGATGATCGCGGCGGCGGCGACGACCCGGGCACCGTGCTGGAAGCCGGTCACGATCGACTGTCCGGAACTCTCGCCGTGGACGTGCGCCTCGCGCATCCGGGTCACCAGGAACACCTCGTAGTCCATGGCGAGACCGAAGACCACACCGACCATGAAGATCGGCATCATGGACATGATCGGGCCGGTCTCCTCGACGCCCAGCAGACCCGACAGCCAGCCCCACTGGAAGACCGCCACGACCGCGCCCAGCGCCGCCAGCACGCTGAGCAGGAAGCCGAGAGCCGCCTTCAGCGGGACCAGGATCGAGCGGAAGACCACGATGAGGAGCAGGAAGGCGAGGCCCACCACCAGCGCGAGGTACGGGATCAGCGCGTCGTTGAGCTTCTGCGAGAAGTCGATGTTCATCGCCGTCGTACCGGTGACCAGGACTTCACCGTCGCTGCCGGCCTTGACCTCGCCGCTGTTGTCCCGGATCGCGTGCACGAGGTCCTCGGTCTTCGTCGAGGACGGCTTGGAGTCCGGGACCACGGTGATCATCGCGGTGTCGCCGGCCTTGTTGAAGGTCGCCGGACTCACCGAGACGACGTCGTCCAGGCCCTTGATCTTGTCGGCCACGTCGGTGGCGGCGGCCTTCGGGGTGTCACTGTCCTTCGCGTCGACCACGACCAGGAGCGGCCCGTTGAAGCCGGGCCCGAAGCCCTCGGAGAGCAGGTCGTACGCCCGGCGCTGGGTGGTGGACGTCGGCTGCGAACCGTCGTCGGGCAGGCCCAGCTCCAGCGAGCCGACCGGCAGGGCCGCAGCGCCCAGTCCCACGACGCCCAGCAGCAGAACGGCGACCGGCCTGCGGACGACGAAACGTGCCCAGCGGGTGCCCATGTTCGGCTTCGCCTCGGCACCCTCCGCCTGCTTCGTCCTCTTCCGGCTTCCGCCGAGCAGCTTGCCCTTCTCACCGACCGGGCGCACCTTGCGGCCCGCGTAGCCGAGCAGCGCCGGGACCATGGTGAGCGCGATCAGGACGGCGACGGAAACGGTGCCCGCGGCGGCGATGCCCATCTTGGTCAGCATCGGGACGTTGACGACGGCCAGGCCGGCCAGGGCGATCACCACGGTGAGTCCGGCGAAGACCACCGCCGAGCCCGCCGTGCCGACGGCCCGTCCGATCGCCTCCTGCCGCGCCCTGCCCTCGGCCAGTTCGGAGCGGTAGCGGGAGACGATGAAGAGCGCGTAGTCGATGCCGACCGCGAGGCCGATCATCGCCGCGAGCGTGGAAGTGGTGGAGCCGAGGTCGAGCGCGCCGGCGAGGGCCGTGATGGTCGCGACGCCGATGCCCACGCCGATCACCGCGGTCAGCAGCGGCAGCCCGGCCGCGACCAGCGAACCCAGGGTGATGACGAGGACGACAGCGGCCACCGCGATGCCGATGGCCTCGGTTGCGCCGGACTCCGCCGGCGCCTGGAGCGCGTCACCGCCGACCTCGACCGTCAACCCGCTGTCACGGGCCTCCTGCGCCACGTCCTCGAGGGCCTCCCTGGAGGAGTCCTCCAGTTCGATGCCGGCGACCTTGTACGTGACCTGCGCGTACGCGATCGTCCCGTCCTTGCTGAGGGACTTCGTCGCGTACGGGTCGGTGACGGAGACGACCTCCGAGCCGTCGCCGAGTTCCTTGACCGCGTCCTTGACGGCCGCCTCGTTGTCGGCGTCCGTCATCTTCTGACCGTCGGGGGCCTTGAAGACGACGCGGGCGGTGGCGCCGTCCGCAGTCATGCCGGGGAAACGCTTTTCCAGCAGGTCGAAGGACTTCTGTGCCTCGGTGCCGGGGATCGAGAAGGAGGAGGAGCCCGCCGCCGGCGCGCTCGCGGCGCCGACGCCCGCGAGAGCGAGCAGCGCCACCCATATCAGTACGACGAAGTGCCGTCGCCGGAAGGCGAACCGGCCGAGTTTGTAGAGGAACGTGGCCACGTGGGATAACTCCCGGTCAGGTCGTGGGTCTTCAGGGCAGGGGTGGTCGGCCCGTGTGCTCCGTGCATGGGGTGTGGTGGAGGCAGGGCTGACCGGCCCGACGACGTGAGCGGTCGCGTCAGGTGCTGAGGGGTGGTACGAGGGTTCGGCTCAGTCGGTCGACACGCCGAGGGCGGGGAGGATCACGGCGTTGACGTACGAAAGGAGGAACTCCTGCGTCGGCGGCATTTCGTCGAGCAGGGTCCGGACGGCGAAACCGCCGATCAGCATGTGCATCACGTAGTCGATCGCAGGGTTGTCCGCGCGGACTTCCCCCCGGTCGACGGCGCGCTGCATCACCCGGCGGAACTCCTCCATCTCGGGTTCGACCAGCAGTTCCTTGAAGGCCCGGAGCAGTTGCGGATCCGAGTGCACGGCCATGGCCAGCGCCCGCATCAGCGCGGAGTTCTGCTCCATGGCGCAGTCGTCCTCACGAGTCACCAGCGCGTGGAGGTCACCGCGCAGGGATCCGGTGTCGACGTCGGCGATGCCCGGCTTGTTGTACCGCATGGCTCGGGCCACCAGCTCGGCCTTGCCGCCCCACTGGCGGTAGAGCGTGGCCTTGCTGGACCGGGTGCGCGCGGCCACGGCGTCCATGGTGAGGGCGTCGTAGCCGACCTCCCGGAGCAGATCGAGCACGGCCGCGTACAACTCGGCCTCACGCTCGGGCGTGATCCGGCTGCGTCGCGCCGTCGCGGCCTCAGCCATCATCAGTCACCCATCCTTCGCTCCGGACGTCCCTTACTGGCGTACTGCCGTACTCGCGTACTGGCGGTACGCCCACGAAGATACCCCGCGAGCTATCGAAACGAAACAGTTTCGTACGTGTCCTGTCTCACGGGCCACCGCTATGCGTTGGTTTGCGCAAGTTGCCGGGGTCCTTCCGGCGGAAAAACATGGATGAGTGAGCGACTCCCACGAGAACGCCTACCTGCGCTTCCCGCATCTCAGCGGCGACCGGCTCTGCTTCACCGCCGAGGACGATGTGTGGGTGGCGCCGCTCGACGGCCCGGGGCGGGCCCGCCGGCTCACCGTCGACCGCACCAAGGCCGGCCATCCCCGCTTCTCCCCGGACGGCCGGCACATCGCGTACACGACCTGGCGCAGCCTCGACCCGGAGATACACCTGGCCCCGGTGGACGGCGGGCCCGCCCGGCGCCTGACCTACTGGGGCAGCCCGGACACCCGGGTCTGCGGCTGGGACCCGGACGGCGACATCCTCGCCGTCGCCTCGCACGGAGCGCCCTTCGCCCACTTCACCTGGGCCTACAACGTGCCCGTCGACGGCGATCCCGGGCGCAGGCTCCCCTGGGGCCCGGTCTCCGACATCCAGGTCGCCGACATCGCCGGCGAACGCAAGACCCTGCTGCTCACCGGCACACCCCCGCACGAACCGGCCTCCTGGAAGCGCTACCGCGGCGGCGCGACCGGCCGGCTCTGGCTGCACGGACGGCGCATGCTGGAGCACCTCGACGGCCATCTGCACTCCCCGGTGATCGCCGACGGCCGCATCGCCTTCCTCTCCGACCACGAGGGCGTCGGCAACCTCTACTCCTGCGCCTACGACGGCTCCGACCTGCGGCGCCACACCGACCACGACGACTTCTACGCCCGGCACGCGGCGAGCGACGGTTCACGGATCGTGTACCAGTGCGCGGGCGAGCTGTGGCTGGTCGACGACCTCGCGGCCGACTCCAAGCCGCGCCGCCTCGACGTACGCCTCGGTGGCGCCCGGGCCGGCCGCCGCCCGTACCAGATCCCGGCCGCCCAGCACGTGGACGGCATCTCCGTGGACGAGACCGGCCGCGCGAGCGCAGTCGTCGTACGCGGCAGCCTGTACTGGCTGACCCACCGCGACGGCCCGGCCCGGACGATCACCGACACCGCGGGCGCACGGGTGCGGCTGCCCGAGATGCTCGGCTCCGGCGGGCGGGTCGCGTACGTCACGGACGCCGCGGGCGAGGACGCCGTGGAGATCGCCTACCTGCCCCGGGCCACCGGGGAACGCCCACCCCGCAGACTGGTCTCCGGCAGCCTCGGCCGGGTCCAGGAGCTGGTGTCCGACCCGGCGGGCGAGCGGCTCGCGGTCGCCTCGAACGACGGACGGCTGCTGCTGATCGACGCCGCGGAGGAGGCGAAGGAGACCGCGGAACGGACGGCCGAAGAGGCAGCACTCGAGACGGCGGATGCGACGGCAGAAGCGATAGCCGAACACGCGGGGGAGCAGACGGGGGAGCGAACGGAAAAACAGTCGGCGCGGCAGACGACGGCGGCCGTACAGACGACGGAGGCGCGACAGCCTCGTGGCGGCGCGCGAGAGATGGCCGAGGACGGCGCGGCCGAGGCAGCCGAGGACGGCGCAGGCGCGGCCGAGGTGACGGAGCTGATCCGGTCCATCAACGGGCCGGTGCGGGACCTGGCCTTCTCCCCGGACGGGGCGTGGCTCGCCTGGTCGCACCCGGGCGTCGGCAGGTCGCTGCGCCAGATCAAGATCGCCCGCATCGCCGGCCCCGGCGAGCGCACCATCGTCGACGTGACGAACGGCCGTTTCGAGGACGAGAACCCCGTCTTCACCCGGGACGGCCGCTATCTGGCCTTCCTCTCCTGGCGCGGCTTCGACCCCGTGTACGACGTACATACCGGCGACCTCTCCTTCCCGCTGGGCTGCCGCCCCCACCTCGTACCCCTGTCGTCGGCGACCCCGTCCCCCTTCGCGCTGCTGCCGGACGGGCGGCCCGCCGCCGGGGGCCTGGACCCGGCGGAGGACGAGACCGAGGAGGCCGGGCCCCCGGACGGGGCGGTGACGGTCGAGATCGAGGGGCTGGCGAGCCGGGTGACGCCGTTCCCCGTCACGGCCTCCAAGTACTCCGCGCTGCACCCGGTGGCGGGCGGCGGACTGGTCTGGCTGCGCTGGCCGATCTCGGGCGCGCTCGGCGAGACGTTCGCGAACCCGGCGGACACCTCCGGACGGCCCACGCTGGAGCACTTCGGCATCGTGCGGGCCAAACGGTCCGAACTGGTGGACAACCTGGACGCGTTCGCGGTGAGCGGCGACGGCACCAGGCTCGTCGTCGTCGACGAGGGCGAGCTCAGCGCCGTCCCCGCCACGGAACCCGGTGACCTCGACACCACGGTCTGGATCGACCTGAGGCGCATCCAGCACGAGGTGGACCCGGCGGCCGAGTGGCGACAGGCGTACGACGAGGCGGGCCGGATCGTCCGCGCGTACTTCTGGGACCCGAACCTCAGCGGCATCGACTGGGACGCGGTGCTGGAGCAGTACCACCCTCTCGTCGAACGGGTCGCGTCCCCCGACGAGTTCGCCGACCTGCTGCGGGAGGTACTCGGTGAACTGGGCACCTCGCACGCGTACGTGACACCGGCCCGCCGCAACGAGGGGCCCGCGCACTACCAGCGGCCGATGGGCCTGCTGGGCGCCGACTTCGTCCGCAGGGGCGGGGCCTGGGCGGTGCGGCGGATCCTGCCGGGCGAGTCCTCGGACTCCAAGGCGCGATCTCCGCTGGCCGGTACGGGAGTGCGTGAGGGCGCGGTGCTGACGCACGTCGACGGCCGCCCGGTCGACCCGCTCACCGGGCCCTACCCCCTCCTGGCCGGCTCCGGAGGGACGACGGTCGAGCTGACGTTCCGGCCGGAGGGGGACGACCCGCACGGCCACGCCCGCCGGGTGGCGGTGGTGCCCCTGATCGACGAACGCCCGCTGCGCTACCAGGACTGGGTGGCCAGACGGCGGGAAGTCGTACGGCAGTTGAGCGGGGGCCACTGCGGCTATCTGCACATCCCCGACATGGGCGGCTCGGGCTGGGCGCAGTTCAACCGTGATCTGCGGCTGGAGATGTCCCGCCCGGCGCTGATCGTGGACGTACGGGGCAACGCGGGCGGCCACATCAGCGAGTTGGTCGTGGAAAAGCTCACCCGGCGGATCCTGGGCTGGGACCTCACACGCAACGCGCAGCCCGTGTCGTACGCGTCGAACGCTCCGCGCGGCCCGGTGGTGGCCCTCGCCGACGAGGCGACGTCCTCGGACGGCGACATGATCACGGCGGCCTTCAAGCTCCTGGAACTTGGTCCGGTGGTGGGCCAGCGGACCTGGGGCGGGGTGGTCGGCATGACCGGCCGCCACCGCCTCGGCGACGGCACGGTCATCACGGTCCCGATGAACGCGGCGTGGTTCGACGCCTACGGCTGGTCGATCGAGAACCGGGGAGTGCTCCCGGACCTCGAGGTCGTACGCACTCCCCTGGACTGGGCGGAGGGCCGCCACGCACAACTGGCGGACGCGGTGCACCTGGCGCTGGACCTGCTGAAAACCCACCCGGCCGCGGATCCACCGGGGTACGCGGGGGTGCCGAACCGCAGCAGGCCCGAGCTGCCACCGAGGGGCGGCCCGGCGCACCACTGAAGCCGTCGCCCCCATCGGCGACCGCCGAAAGCCCCGGCGTGACGTCCCCGGAACCCCCGGGCCTTCCGGGGACCGAGGCGCAGCTGGGCGCGTCCACGCGGGGCAACCGGCGTCAGGCGTCGTAATCCTGGTTCAGCCGGTCCTCCGCCTCGCGTATGGCATCCCGCACGGGATCCTGCGCATTGCGCGCCGGGGGCTCCGCCTCGCGGCCCCGGCGCGCGCGCCGAGCCCCCTCCTGCTTCTTCGCGGCACGGACCTTCTGCTTGCCCTGCCCGGAGGCCCGCTCGCCGGAACCGGAGGCCCGCTCGCCCTGCCCGGAAGTCCGCTCGCCCGGCCGTGCGGCCCGCTCGCCCGGACCGGAGGCCTGCCGGCCCTGCCCGGAAGCCCGTCGGCCCTTGTCCTGGTCCTGGTCCTGGTCCTTGCCCATGGGTGTCACTCCTGTTGCAGTGAGGTGATCAAGGCGGAACCAGACTGACATGACCGAACAAAGCCCGCATTTCGGTCGATCACCCCATCAGTCACGCACCGTGTTCGGGGCCTTCCGGGCCTGCTCGTCGGCGGCCCCACCGGCCCCGACCAGCCCGGTCCGCACCACGCCCAGCCGTGGCTCGACCCGCCGCATCTCCCGCTGCGACACCGTCCCGATGACCGCGGGCAGATACCCGCGCACCCCCTGCATCCCCCGCAACCACCACTGCCCGTACACATGCGCGGCCCGGCGCTCGATCCCCGCCACGATCCGTTCGACCGCCGGCCCGAGCGGGTACGTCTTGTTCGCCGGCCACGGCAGCCGCTGCCGCATCTCCCGCATCACACCGTCCTGGTCGGCGCCGCGCACCATGTCCGTGTCCGTCCAGGACAGATACGCGACCCCGACCCGTACCCCCTGGTGGCCGACCTCGGCGCGAAGGCTGTGCGCATACGCCTCCACACCCGCCTTGGACGCGCAGTACGCCGTCATCAACGGCGCGTGCGACATGGCGGCGAGCGAGGCGATCTGGAGCAGATAGCCGCGGCTCTCCAGCAACGCGGGCAGGAACGCCCGACCCGTCACCGCAGAACCGATCAGGTTCACCTCGATGACCCGGCGCCAGGACCGCGGGTCCGAAGCCGCGAACGTCCCGCCGTTGGCGACCCCGGCGTTGGCGACGACCACGTCCACCTTCCCGAACCGCTCCCTGACCTCGGCCGCGACCCGCGCCATCGTCTCCTCGTCGGTGACGTCGGCCAACCAGTACTCGGTGCCGAGCCGCTCCGCGACCCGTTTCAGCTCGGTCTCCTCCAGGCCGACCAGCGCCACCCGCGCGCCGCGCGCCGTGAGTTTGCGGGCGAGGAGTTCCCCGATCCCGCGCGCCGCCCCCGTGACGACCACGACCTGCCCCTCCAGGCCGATCACCCTGCTCATGCGCCCGCCTCCTCAAGTTCGTCCGCGTCGCTCACATACGAGGTCACCAGTTCACGTATACGCCCGGACACCAGCTCCGGCGCCTCCACCGGAGTCATATGGCCGATGCCCGGCAGTTCGGTGCTGCCGACGCAGTACGGCAGCGCGGCGACCAGCGCCCGTGCCTGCACCGGCGGGGTCAGCCGGTCCGCCGTGCCCACGACCACGGCCGTGGGCACCGTCAACTCCCCCACGCCCCGGTCGAGATCCAGCCCGCCGAGCACATGCGCCCACGAGTAGCGCACCTTCCGCGGACAGGCGTGCACGATCCGCGCGCACGCGTCGACCATCTCCGGCGGCGAACCGGCGCCGAGGGTCAGGTACTTGACGATCCGTCTGGCGGGAGGTGTGACCGGCCCGTAGGGCGCCCGCAACCCGAGCAGCGCCGCGGTGAACCGGTCACGCAGTGCTCCGGCCCGCAGCAGCGGCACCACCAGCGACTGGGCTGTCAGCCGCGAACTGCCCGTGCTGCACAGCAGTACGCCCGCCGCGTGCTCCCGGAAACCCGGTCGTCCGGCCGCCGCCAGCAAGGTCATCCCGCCCATGGAGTGCCCGGCCAGCACGGCCTTCTCGCCCGGCGCGAGGGCGGCCGCGAGCACCGCCTCGAAGTCGTCGGCGAGAACCTCCGTGGAATAGCCGCGCACATCGGCCACCTCGCTGCGGCCGTGCCCCCGCTGGTCGTACACGATCACCCGGTGGTCCCGCGCGAGATCGCGGATCTGGGCCGCCCAGAAGGCGGTCGAGCAGGTCCAGCCGTGCGAAAGCACGACGGCCGGGTCGCCGTCCCTGCCGTGCACCTCGACGTGGAGGCGGGCGCCGTCCGCGGAGACGGCGGTCAGTTCGCGGGCGGGGTCGGGCGGGGCGTAGGGCCCGTCGGCGGGACGCGTGCGCCGGTTCATGCGTTGACCTTCCCGTCGACGTGTTCGCCGCGTTCACCGCGTTCGCCCTGTACGCCGTTCACGCCGTGTGCGCGGTGGGCGTTCGCGCTCGGATCACCGCCGCGCAGCACCTCGTACTCCGCCAGATCGACCCGCCGGGTCGCGCTGCGGAACTCCCCCGTCGTCCCCGGCCAGAGGGCGGAGTTGTTCCCGCGCTCGTCGAGGTACCAACTGGTGCAGCCACCGGTGCTCCAGACAGTGCGCCGCATCCGTTCCTGCACCTTGCGGTTCCAGTCGTCCACCGCGCCCGGACGGGCGTCGAGGGCGACCCGGCCGCCGAGCACGTCCAACTGCCGCAGGAAGTCGGCCATGTAGTTCAGCTGGGACTCGATCATCAGGATCATGCTGGAGTTCCCCAGCCCCGTGTTGGGCCCGATGATCGACAGCCAGTTGGGGAACCCGGCGGCCGACGCTCCGCGCAGCGCCCGCATCCCTTCCCTCCAACTCTCGCTCAGCGTGCGGCCCTCGGCCCCCACGACCCGCTCGGCGATCGGCATGTCCGTGACGTGGAAGCCCGTGCCGAAGACGATCACGTCGGCCTCGGCCGTACTGCCGTCGGAGGCGACGAGGGTGGAGCCACGGACCTCGCTGAGCCCGCCGGAGATCACGTCGACGTTGGGCCGGACGACCGCCGGATAGTAGGAGTTGGAGAGCAGGATCCGCTTGCAGCCCATGCGGTAGTTCGGGGTCAGCCGGGCCCGCAGCTCGGGGTCCTTGACCGTCCGCGCGAGATTGCGTCTCGCCACCTGCTCCACCAGCCTGAGTTCACCCGGCCGTTTGGTGAAGGCATGGACCTGCAACTCTCGGATGCCCCAGAGGAATCCGCGCCGGATCTGCGTCGTGAAGGGCAGCGCCCGGTGCAGCCGGCGCTCGAGCGCGCCGATCTCCCGGTCGACGCGGGGCAGCACCCACGGCGGGGTGCGCTGGAAGAGGGTGAGCCGCGAGACGTGGGGCTGGATCTCCGGCACGATCTGGATCGCGGAGGCCCCCGTGCCGATCACCGCGACCCGCTCGCCGCGCAGATCGTGGTCGTGGTCCCAGCGGGCCGTGTGGAAAACCTTGCCGGGAAAGGAGTCGAGGCCGGGGATGTCCGGGATCCTGGGCTCGGACAGCGGCCCGGTGGCGGAGACGACGACGTCGGCGGAGAACCTGCCGCCGCTGGTCTCGATCTCCCACCGCAGCCGCTCGGGGTCCCAGATCATCAACTTCACCTCGGCGCCGAAGCGGATGTGCGGCCGCAGCCGGAAGACATCCGTCACCCGCTCCAGATAGTCGCGGATGTGCTCCTGCCCGGAAAAGGCGCGCGGCCAGTCGGGGTTGGGGGCGAACGAGAAGGAGTAGAGGTGCGAGGGCACGTCGCAGGCGCAGCCCGGATAACTGTTGTCGCGCCAGGTGCCGCCCACGCTGTCGGCCCGTTCCAGGACGACGAAGTCGGTGATCCCTTCGCGCCGCAGCCGCACGGCGGCCCCGAGCCCACCGAACCCGGAGCCGATCACCGCCACTCGCACATGCTCGTGTCCGGCCATCCGGAACCTCCTTGATCCGCACGCCTGGTGGAACCGTGCCAGTGAACGCTGGCACAATGGGGAGGGTAGGGCAGCCGCCAACTCCTGGGTAGAGGTCGGGGCAAGGAAGTTACCGGCGGTACAACATAAGGTGCTGGCGTGGCCGAGGGATCAGGAAAACGGAAGCGAGGGGCGCGCGAGCGCACCGCGTCGTCGGCCCCGCCGCAGGGCCGCACGGCCGGCGACCAGGGACGCGGCCGGACGGGCCCCGACCGAGCGGTACCCGACCGGACGGGACCCGGCAAGCGCGAGTACCGCATGGAGGAGTTGGCCGGACTGGCCGGCATCACGGTGCGCACGCTGCGCTTCTACCGCGAACGCAAACTGCTCGCGCCACCGCGCCGGGAGGGCCGTATCGCCTGGTACGACGAGACCCACCTGGCCCGTCTGCGCACGATCTCCGCGCTCCTGGAGCGGGGCCACACCCTCAGCGGTATCGCGGAGTTGGCCGAGGCCTTCGACCACGGCCGCAACGTGGGGGAACTGCTGGGCCTCGGCGCCCCCAGCGAGGAGACACCGGTCCGCCTCTCCCCCGAGGAACTGGCCGACTTCTTCGGCGGCCAGGCGACCCCGGAGAACCTCGCCACCGCACTGGACCTCGGCTACCTCGGCACGGACGGCGGTGAGATCGTCCACATCAGCCGCCGCCTGCTCGACGCGTCGGCGGCACTGGTCCGCGAGGGCATCCCCCTGGCGGATGTCCTGGCCGCGGCCCACCGCGTACGAGCCCACGCCGACGCCCTGGCCGAGATCTTCACCGACCTGGTCCTGACCGGAGACCGCACCCCCGAGGACCTCCAACGCCTGCGCCCCCTGGCGAAGAGCGTGATGGAGGCGGAGGTGTCGATGGCACTGGACAGAAGGCTGCAGGCACGACAGCAGGACCAAGGGCGCCGAGAAGCCCTGGAGTCGCCCTAGACGCCCCGGAGTCGCCTTAGCCTCGATCCACCGGGCAATAGCCGGTCCAGGGCTTGGACATGAAGACGCGGATGCCCTCTGAGCTGGGATGATGGGACTTCCTAGGGTTCCATGTCCACAGAATCGGAGTGCATCCGCGAGATGCAATCTTCCCATGCCGCTGCGGCGGTGTCCGCCGCGTTCGATGACCGGAATCTGGTCGCGCATGCCGGGCTGGTCCCGGTGATGCGACTGGCCGAGCGGTGCGGACTTGCCCGTCTGGTCGCGGACAAGGTGAAGCTGACCGGGGCGAAGAACAGCGCGGGTGCCGCGGCGGATGCCAAGGTCACCAGCATCGTGGCCGGCATGGTCGCGGGTGCGGACAGCATCGACGACCTCGACATCCTGCGGCACGGTGCGATGCCGGCCCTGTTCGGCGGGATCCGTGCCCCCTCCACGCTCGGCACGTTCCTGCGTGTGTTCACCCACGGTCACGCGCTCCAACTCCATGCCGTGCACCGCAAATTCCTGGCCGCGCTGACCGCACACACCCCGCTGCTGCCGGGCGCGGGGCAGGTGGCGTTCATCGATGTCGACTCCACCCACAAACGGGTCTACGGCCGGACCAAGCAGGGCGCCCAGTACGGCCGGTTCAAGGGTGTGCGCACCCTGCACCCGCTGCTGGCCACGATCTGCACCCCCACCTCCCGGCCGGTGATCGCCACCGTGCGGATGCGCCGCGGCAAAGCGGCCGACTCCCGCGGCGCCCCGAAATTCGTCAGCGAGGCGCTGGCCACCGCGGCCGAGGCCGGCTGCACCGGCACCCGCCTACTGCGAGCGGACTCGCAGTTCTACAACGCCGGGGTGATCGCCGCCTGCCGCCGGACCGGCGCCCGCTTCTCGATCACCTGCGGCATGAACCCCTCCGTCAAACGCGCCGTCCTGGCCATCGACGACACCGCATGGCAGCAGATCACCTACCCCACCGCCGTGCCCGATCCCGACACCGGGGAGCTCATCTCCGATGCGGAGGTCGCCGAGATACCCCTCTACACCGCCTTCGCCAGCCGCAAGAAGAGCGAGCAGGTCACCGCCCGGCTGATCGTGCGCAGGGTCCGTGACCTGGCCAAACCCGCGATCGTCGGGGAGCAGGGCGAGTTGTTCCCGGTTTGGCGCTACCACCCGTTCTTCACCGACAACCCCGCCGCGACGCTCCAGGCGGAACGGGAACACCGCCACCACGCCGTCGTCGAGCAGGTCATCGCCGACAGCAAAGCCGGAGCCTTCGCCCAC
>NZ_RPDJ01000031.1 GCF_004023625.1 Streptomyces cavernae
TACCGCACGAAGATCATGAACAGGGCCAGTGACGGGATCGAGTACAGCACGTTGGCCACGGTCAGAGTCGGCGGGTAGAGCCATCTCCAGCGGTGGCAGAGCATGCCCAGCGGCACCGAGATGATCAACCCGAACAGCACCGGTAGCAGACCCAGTTGGAGGTGGACACCGGTGTAATGGGCCAACTCGCCGACATGGTCGCCGATCCAGTCCCACCGGACCAGCGGCTCCCCGTCACTCATCGCTCATCACCGCCCGTGTCGCCGTGCCCCCGTCGCCTGTGACCACCGCGCTCGCGGCCGCCTCGCCCGTGACCGCCTCGTCGGTTACGGTCTCGTCCCTGGCCGCGTCATCCCTGGCCATCGCGGCGGCCAGCTCCTGCGCGTCCGTGACACCGACGACCGCGCCCGCGCCGTCCACCGCCACCGCAAGCCCGGACGGCGACAGGAGCGCCGCGTCGAGGGCGGCTCGCCCCGAGTCGCCGACGAGGCTGAACGTGTGGCCGAGCGGTATCAGCGTCGCGTCCGCGAGCGTGCCGCTGTCGGGCAGTTCGGCGACGGCGGCCCAGCCGAGCGGCCGCCGGTCCGTGTCGACGACGAGCACCCAGGGCTTGTCCGCCGACCCGGCCCGCACTTCGGGGACGGAAGTGGTGTCGGGCAGCACCGGACCGTCGCGCAGCGGCACATCGGCCGCGTTGACGAACGACAGCCGGCGAATACCGCGGTCCCGTCCGACGAAATCGGCCACGAACTCGTCGGCGGGCCGGGCGAGCAGCCTCTCCGGAGTGTCGAACTGCGCGAGTATGCCGCCGGTTTGGAACACCGCGATGTTGTCGCCGAGCTTGATCGCTTCGTCGATGTCGTGGGTGACGAACACGATCGTCTTGTGCAGCTCCTTCTGCAGCCGGATGAACTCCGCCTGCAACTCCCCCCGGACGATGGGATCGACGGCGCTGAACGGCTCGTCCATCAGCAGCACCGGCGGATCGGCTCCCAACGCCCTGGCCACCCCGACCCGCTGCTGCTGCCCGCCGGAGAGCTGGTACGGATAGCGCTTGGCCATCTCGCCCGGCAGCCCCACCAGTTCCAGCAGTTCCGCCGCCCGCGCCCGCGCCTTCTTCCGGCCCCAGCCGAGCAGCAGCGGCACGGTCGCGATGTTGTCCAGGACCGTCCGGTGCGGGAACAGCCCGGCGTGCTGGATCACATAGCCGATGCCACGGCGGAGCTCGGGGGCGTCGACCTCCCTGATGTCCCGGCCGCGCAGGCTCACCGTCCCGGTCGTCGGCTCCACCATGCGGTTGGCCATGCGCAGGGTCGTGGTCTTGCCACAGCCCGAGGGACCCACCAGGACCGTGATGCCGCCCTCGGGAAACTCGAGGGACAAGTCGTCCACGGCGTTTGTGCCGTTCGGGTACTTCTTGCTCACCGCATCGAATCTGATCAAGGCTGCCCCTTAACCGGCTGCATATTGTCATTCAGAGTCGTGGGTGAATGAATGGCCGTCAATGCTTTGGCGTAAAGGGCACGTTACGTTCGCCGAGCGAAGCCCAGAAAATGTCGGGATGTGAGCCATCTGCGAGCTATGTGCCGGGCCGTTCGTTTAGTCAGCGACCCGGGACTAAAGTCCCGGGCTTGCACAACGGGCGCCACTGGCTGTGGTGCTGCGTTTGCGTCCTGTCCCACGCCCTCGTTCGGGAGGTGGGTCTGGGGCGGTTGACTGCGCCCCGCTTCGCCACAACTGCCACGCTCTCGCGCGAATGTTGCGGGAGCTGTTCCGGTCTGCGTGATCAACGAATCCGCAGGACCGGCACGCGAACCAGGCCTGTGAAACCCGGTTCGCCTTGTCGATGTGCCCGCATTCGGCGCAGGTCCGGGAGGTGTACGCCGGATCGACGTACACCACCGGCACCCCTGCCTTGCGGGCCTTGTACGCGATGAACTGCCCCAGCTGGGCGAAGGCCCAGCTGTGCAGGGTGGCCCGTTGGGGCTTGCGAAGCCGTACCCGTTCGCGGATGCCCGTCAGGTCCTCCAGGGCGATTCCGCGACCGGTGCGTTCAGCCTCGGCCACCACATGTTTCGCGATCTTGTGGTTGATGTCCTTGGCCCGCCGCGCCTCCTTGCAGCGCCGCTTCTTCAGTCGGCGCTTGGCGGACGGGGTGTTCTTCTTCTGCAGCTTGGTGCGCAGCTTCCGTTCCCGGACCCGGACTCGGTTCAGTTCACGCCCGGCCATGATCTCGCCGTCGGACGTGGTGGCAATGTTCACGATGCCCAAGTCGATGCCGAGGAAGTCCACAAGGTCGGTGTTCAGCGGTGCTTCGGGCACCTCACAGGTGGCCAGCAGAAACCACATGCCCTCCCGGTGCACCAGGTCGGACTCGCCCTTGCGGTACAGGGCCAGGGTGGCCATCTGCTCCGGTGACGAGGTGAACGCCACGTCCTTGATCCGCCCGGCAGTCGTCCAGATCGAGACCCGGCGCTGGTCGATCTGCCAGGACAGCATCCGGTCGTCGTAGGGCTGCGCACCCTCCGGGCGGAAGGTGACCGGCTTCTCCACCGCCCTGCGGTAGCGCTTCGAGCCCGGCCTGCCCAGGTTCCCGGCCCTCAGGTTGGCCTTCAGCGTCGCGTACGCGTCGCAGGTCTTCTTGATGACGTGCTGGGCGGCCTGCGCCCCCAGCCCCCAGCGGGCCTTGATCTGACGGTAGGTGTGCTCGCGCAGCGCGAAGTTGCTCTTCACGTCCTTCTCGAACGCCACGCCGCTGGCCCAGGTGGCCGCTTCGTTGCAGGCGCGCAGGGTCGCCTCCAGCGCCGCCGCCTGCACGGGCGTCGGCAGCAGTCTGACCTGCATCACCAGCTTCACGATTCACGAAACCTACACGCGCGTACGACTGCCCACCGTATGTTCACCCCACGTCACCCGACCGGGTGAACCCGCCACCGTGTGGCACAGCACCGGCTCAGCCGGACACGATGCTCGGCCGCTTCGCGGCCGAGCATGCACAAGCGATACCGCGGCGCTCCACGCCGCGACCACGAGGATGCGATTCCACTCTGAAGTTCCTCGCAAGAATCTGCTGAACCGGTCCACTGATTGCGGTTCAGTTGACCGTCAGTGAGAAGGTCAGTGGCTGGGTTCAGTGAAGTGACTCCGGCGGGACCTTCCGGGGAGGAGTGTCGTGACCAACGTCGACGTGCACCAACACCTGTGGAGTCCCTCCCTTGTGGCGGCCCTGCGAGCACGGCGCGAACACCCCTTCCTGGACGGTTGGACCCTCCACACCGACGGTGAGCCGCCCTATGAGGTCTCTCCCGCCGACCACGACATCGCCCGTCGTGCCGAGCTCGCCGCCGCCGACGGCCTCGGCCGGGCGCTCGTCTCGCTGTCCTCCCCGCTCGGACTGGAGTGGCTGCCCTCCGATGAGGCACAGCCGCTGCTCGACGCCTACCACGAGGGCGCGGTTGCACTGCCCGAGCCCTTCGGGGCCTGGGCCGCCGCCTGCGTCCGGGACATCGACGCCGACGCGACGGCCGCCGCACTCGACCTGGGATTCGCCGGCCTGCAGCTCCCGGCGAACGCTCTGGGCGACGCGACCGGTTACGCGCGCTGCGCGCCGCTGCTCGATGTGCTCGAGTCGCGCGGCCTTCCACTGTTCGTCCACCCGGGCCCCGCGACCGGCGGGCCCGCGGAGCCCGGCTGGTGGCCGGCGCTGGTCCCCTACGTCCAGCAGATGCACGCCGCCTGGTTCGCCTTCCGGGCCTTCGGCCGGACGCGCCATCCCCGCCTGCGGGTGTGCTTCGCGCTGCTGGCCGGTCTCGCCCCGCTGCACGGGGAGCGCCTCGCCGCCCGTGGCGGCGGCAGGGGGGAGGTGGATCCGGACGTGTTCGTCGAGACGTCCTCGTACGGGCCGCGCGCCGTCGACGCGGTCGTCCGCGCCCTCGGTGTCGATGTCATCGTCCAGGGCACAGACCGGCCCTACGCCGAGCCGCCGCGGTGCCCCGCCTTCGGCCTGGGCGAAGCCGCGGAGCACGCCTTCCGCGTCGCCAATCCGCGTCGTCTCCTCACCGGAACGGAATGATCACCCATGCCTCTCGAAGCCCTGCCCGCGCAGTGCCTTGGCAAGCAGGAACTGCGGGATCTCGTCGACGCACTGGCAGACCAACCGGAGATGTGGCGTCACCACGTCGCCTGGTCCACCGGGAAACGGCACTACGCGTCGCTGCACCGGGACGAGTTCGTCGACGTGTGGCTGCTGTGCTGGACCCCGCAGAGCGACACCGGCTGGCACGACCACGACGTCTCCTCCGGCGCCGTACGAGTCGTCGAGGGCGCCCTGAAGGAGTGCAACCCGCGCATCGGCGGCGCCCACCTGGAGACCGTCGTGTCAGAGGGCGTGTCCTTCTGCTTCGGCCCCGAGCACATCCACCGGCTCGTCGGCGCCACCGACCGGAGCGTCTCCATCCATGCCTACTCGCCACCGCTGTGGCGGCTCGGCCAGTACTCCATCGACGACGGTGTGCTGCGCCGGCTCTCGGTCAGCTACGCCGACGAGCTGCGCCCCCTCGACGAGGTGGCATAGGCGACGGTCTCATCCCAGATCGACGCCACACTCCCGGGCCTTGCGGGTGGCCTCGTCGTATCCGGCGTCCGCGTAGCGGGCCACACCCAGCGCCGGGTCGGTCCAGAACACCCGGCGGATCTTGCGTTCCGCGAGTTCGCTGCCGTCGGCGACCACCGTGAGGCCCGTGTGGATGCTCCGGCCCACCCCGACGCCGCCGCCGTTGCCGACGGAGACCCAGGAGGCGCCCTGGGCGGCGTTGAGCAGCGCGGCCAGGACGGGCCAGTCGGCGATGGCGTCGCTGCCGTCGAGCATTCCCTCGGTCTCCCGGGACGGCGAGGCGACGGCAGCGGGGTCCATGTGGTCCCGGCCGAGGGCCAGCGGGCCGATCTCGCCGCGCCGGACGAGTTCGTTGAGCCGCAGGCCCACCGCATGCCGTTCGCCGAGTCCGAGCCAGCAGATGCGGGCAGGCAGTCCCTGCCGGGCGACCCGGGCGCGGGCCAGCGTGAACCAGCGCTCCAGCGACGCCGTACCGACCACCTCGAGCACGGCGTCTTCGCTGCGGCGCAGATCCGCAGGGTCACCGCTGAGGCACACCCAGCGGTACGGACCGACCCCGCGCGCGAAGATCGGGCGCACGTACTCGGCCACGAATCCGGGCAGTTCGCCGGCGCGGCCGGCTCCGGCCGCCACCGCCTGCGCCCGCAGGTTGTTGCCGTACTCGAAGACGACCGACCCACGCTCGCGCAGCGCCAGCAAGGCGTTCGCGTGCGCGCGCAACGACGCCTGTACGGCGCTGCGATAGGCGGCCCGGTCCAGGCCCTCGGAGCGCGCCTCGTCCGGCGTGTACCCGACAGGCACATAGCCGTGGTCGAGGTCGTGCGCGGCCGTCTGATCGGTCGCGATGTCGACGGCGACGCCGTCCGCCACCAGCCTCGGCAGGATCTCGGAGACGTTGCCGACGAGCGCGATGGCGGCGGGGTCGGACGATCCGGTGAGGTCGGCGACGGCCGCGCCGTAGTCGGGCGCGATGCGGTCGACCCAGCCCGCGTCGAGTCGGCGCTGCGCGCGCTCGGGGTCGACCTCGACGATCAGGCCCCGGCCGCCCAGATTGGCGATGGCCAGACCCTGCGCACCGCCCATTCCGCCCAGCCCGGCCGTGACCACCCGCCGGCCGGCGAGCGTGCCGCCGAAGTGACGGCGGGCGATGGCCGCGAACGTCTCATGGGTGAACCCGAGGATGCCCTGAGTCCCGATGTAGAACCAGGACGCGGCCGTCATCTGGCCGTACATGGTGAGCCCTGCGTCCTCCAGCCGACGGAACTCCGCCTCGCCCGACCAGGCGGGCACGACCATCGCGGTCGAGATCAGCACCCGCGGCGCGTCCGGGTGCGTCGGCAGCACCGCCACGGGCTTGCCGGACTGCACGAGCAAGGTCTCGGCGGTGCCGAGCCGTTCGAGGGCGGCGACGATCGCGTCGTACGCCGCCCAGGAGCGGGCAGCCCGTCCGCGACCGCCGTAGACGACGAGCCGGGCGGAGTCCTCGGCGACGGCTGGATCGAGCGTGTTGAGGAAGCAGCGCAGCACCCCCTCCTGCTCCCACCCGCGGCAGCGCAGCTCGGTACCGGTCGGCGCCGGGGCGCCGAGTCTTTCCTCGGTTGAGGCGTTGATTGGATCCATGTATCCAATCTAGTATCCGAGCATGTGCCCGTCACCACCATCCGCCCGGGGTGAGACGCTCGCGGTCGCGAGCCTCGCCGACGAGATCGCCTACCGGCTGCGCGCCGACATCCTCGACGGGCGGCTGCCGTTCGGCGCCCGCCTCCAGCACGAGGAGCTGGCGGCTCGCTTCGGGGTCAGCCGGACGCCCATCCGCGAGGCGCTGCGCAAGTTGCAGGCCCTCAACCTCGTCGAGCTGACACCCAACCGTGGCGCGACGGTGCGCGCCCCGTCCCGGGCGGAACTCGTCGAGGTCTACGAACTCCGCGCCGAACTCGAGGGCTTCGCGTGCGCGCTCGCGTGCGACCGCGCCTCCGCCGAGGATCTGGACGAATTGGAGCGGACGCAGGAACGGCTCACCGAAGCCGTCGCCACGGCCGGGCGAATGGAAGACGCGGAGCTCGACGCGGCCGTGACGGACGCGAACAACGCCTTCCACGGTCTGATCCACGAGGCCGCGTGCAACAGGCGCCTGGCCGAGTCCATCGAAGCTCTGCAGCATGTCTTCCCCCGCGACTCGGTCTGGCGGGTCATCGCGCACGACGAGACGGCTCTGACGACCATGAACGTGCGGGAGCACCAGGCCATCGCCGCCGCACTCCGCGCCCGCACACCGGACGCCGCGCGTACGGCGATGCGCGACCACGTCCGCGCCGCCGGTGAGATCCTGCTCGCTCACCTCGACGACCAGAAGTTCTGGGGATGAGCGCCCCCACCGGCCGGGTGCTGGTCGTCGGCGGCGGCGCCATGGCCACCGGCATCGCCGCCCGCCTCGCCGCCGCGGGGATCGAGACCGTCGTGCTCGTCCGGCGCGCGGAGGCGGCCGCGGCGACCCGGGACGAGATCGCCCGGCGGGTCGGAAGGCTCGTCGCAATCGGCGAGGCATCCCCGGGACCGGCACCGACATCGGCACCAGGACCGGCACCGACATCGGCACCCTCACCCTCACCCTCACCCTCACCCGCAGAACGGTCGGGGATATGCGCGACGGTTCTGGTCGGTGAGGCACCGGGGCCGTTCGCGCTGGCCGTGGAGTCGATAGCCGAGGACGTGGAGGCGAAGCGCGTCGCCCTGGCATGGGCCGAGGCGCTGGTCGCCGACGACGGAATCGTGGCGACCAACACATCGTCACTCCGGCTCGCGGATCTCGCCGACGGCCTGGCGCGTCCTGAACGCTTCGCCGGCTGGCACTGGTTCAACCCGGCCGAACTCGTGCCGCTCGTCGAGGTGACAGGCGGGCCGCTCACGGCGCCGGACACCCTGGAGCGGCTTGCCTCGCTCTCGCGGGCTATCGGCAAGCAGCCGATCACGCTCCGTCGCGACCACACGGGCTTCGTGGCCAACCGGCTGCAGTACGCGCTGCTGCGCGAGGCCTACGCGCTGGTCGAGGAGGGCGTCTGCGGCGTGGAGGACGTCGACCGGGCCGTCGTCAGTGGTCTCGGCGCGCGCTGGGCCGCGATCGGTCCGTTCGCGGCCATGGACGCGGCGGGACTCGATGTCCATGAAGCCGTCGCCGAGCAGCTGTTCCCTCAGCTCTCCCGCTCGACCGAGGTGCCGGCGCTGCTTCGTCGGGTCCGCCGCAGCGGTGCGACGGGGATGAAGGGCGGTCGTGGCCTGCTGGGCGACTACCCGCCCGGCGCCGCGCAGGAGGTCGCCGCGCGAAGGGACGCGCTGCTCGCCCTGCTGGCCGGAGCCGGGCGGGGGGCCGGGGCATGACGTCCCTCACGGACCTCGTGGCGGCCGGAGCCGAGCCCACCGGCGGCGCACTCGTCCTGGGCGATGAGCCCCTGCGACCGGCCGACGTGGTGGCGGTGGCGCGGGGCCGCCGCGTCGTTGTGGGCGACGCGGCCCGCGAGCGGATGCGCGCCTCGCGCGCCGCGCTCGAGGGCGCGCTGGCCCGTGGCGATGTCGTGTACGGACTCACCACCGGGGTCGGCGCGAACAAGACCGCGGCGATCGAGGCTGACCGGCAGGCCGCCTTCCAGCCCTTGTTGCTGCGCGCGCACCGGGTGGGGCACGGACGGCCCGCGCCCCCGGAATTCGTCCGGGCGGCGATGGTCGTACGGGCGGCCGGCCTCGCCGTCGGCGTCGCCGGCGTACGGGCCGAACTCGCCGACGCGTTCTGCCGGGCCCTCAACGCCGACGTGACGCCTCGCGTCCACCTGCTCGGCTCCATCGGGCAGGCCGACCTGAGTCAACTGGCCGAGATCGGGCTGGCCCTCATCGGCCACGGAGACGACGGCGCCGCACTGGCGGCGCGCGGCCTCACCCCGATCGAACTCGGCCCGCGCGAGGCGCACGCCATCGTCAACAGCAACGCATTCTCGGTCGGGAGCGCCTGTCTCGCCCTGGAGCGGGCGAACCGGGCCGTCCGGGCACTGGACGTGTCGGCGGCGCTGTCGCTGGAGGCTCTGACGGGGAACGTCGACGCCATCCATCCGGCCGTCGCCGAAGTACGCCCGTACGCCGGCGCCCGGGAGACGATCGACCGGCTGCGTGCGCTGCTGTCCGGCGGCGCATTGCTGACCGGCGCGCGGCCGGCCCGCGCTCTGCAGGATCCGCTGGCGTTCAAGGTGGTGCCGCAGACACACGGTGCGGCACGCCAGGCGCTGGCGCACTGCCATGACGCTCTCGAAGTCGAGCTCGCCTCCTCCGGCGACAGCCCGATCATGCTCGTCGCGGAAGACCGGGCGATCTCCACCGGAAACCACGACATCGCCCCCGTCGCCATCGCGCTCGACTACGCGCGGCTCGGCCTCGCACAGGCGGTCACGATCGCGGGCGAGCGGGTACAGAAGCTGCTGGACTCGGCCTTCACCGGGCTGACGACCGGGCTCCGCGCCGATCCCTCCGCGCCCGATGACGGCCTGGCGATCGTCGCCAACGGCGCGGCGAGCATCGCCGGCGAAGCGCGCCTGATCGCGCAACCCGTCACTCTTGAACAGCCCACCAGCGCGATCGCGGCCGGTATCGAGGACCGGATCACGATGGCACCCACCGCAGCCCGCCGCCTCCACGAGATGGCGGGCCTGGCGCTGCGGCTGGCCGCTGTCGAGCTCACCTGCGGCGCTCAGGCCGTCGACCTGCGCGGACACGCCGACGACCTGGGCCAAGGGACGCGACGCGCCTACGCGGCGACTCGGCGGTCAGTCCCCTTCGTCGGCGTGGGCGAGGCACCGGACGGCGACCTCGACGCGCTGGAGGAGTGGCTCGCAGGCGACGGCCTCCCCTAGCGCCGACCGGGAAGTCCGCCACGCACCCGCACACCACGATGTGACATCCAACGACACCGCACAGGGGATGATCGTGAATTCCGAGAACCCGACTCCGGTCGACACCACCGCCCTCACCGCTCTCGGCATGTCCGACCGCCCGTTCTCGCCCGAGGAATGCGCGGAGCGGGCCCGGCGGGCGGCGGCATTCGTCGACACCACCGCGCTCGACCGCTCCGGCCCCGGCTCGTACCTGCTGCTGTGGCGGAACGAGCATTCCGAGGCCTGGCTGAACACCTGGTGGGAGGCGCGCGACACCGGCTACCACGACCACCAGGGCTCCTGTGTCGGCGTGCACGTCCTCGAAGGCACCGCCTCGCAGGAGGGATTGCCGGTGGGCGGTCCGCGCCGCGCCCGCCGGTACGGCCCCGGCGAGTCGTTCTCGTTCCCCGGATCGGGCGTGCACCGGATGGACCACGACGCCGGTGCCGTGACCATTCACGTCTACTCGCCGCCACTGCGGGCCATCGGTCACTACGAGATCATCGACGGCGAACTCCATCGCACAGCGGGCGCGCCTGACGAGGGCTCGCCCGCCAGCCCCGGGCTGCTCGAAGCACTCGACGCGATCAGGTGACGACCTGCCGGGATCCGCAGACATGAAGGCAGCGGGAGCCCGCGGACGGAACCGGCCGTGTGCGGTTGGGCGGCCGTGGTCCGTAGGCCCCGGCGCATGACGGCGTGCGGGGCGGGGCGGCGCACCACGACGCCTGCTGCCGGGATGCCGGCGAACGACCTGGGCCGCCGTGATCGCATGGTGTCGGCGAAGACCGCCACGGCCGGAGCGATGCGAGCACGGGGAGCGGCAGAGGGCTCCCCGTGCTCCCATTCATGCGTGAGGGGCGCCCCGAAGAGCGCCCCTCACTTGCACAAATGTCCGACTCGCTGTCGGGACGACAGGATTTGAACCTGCGACCCCTTGACCCCCAGTCAAGTGCGCTACCAAGCTGCGCCACGTCCCGTTGCCCGTGTGACCTGGGGTTTCCCCTGGCCGAACGCGCATGGAAACCATACCGCACTCGGGGCGGTGGCCGCGCACCCGTTTGTCGGGGGGCGGCTTCCGTGACGGTGAGACGGACCGGACCTCGGCCCGTCCCCGCTCGCCCGGTCCGTCCTCGGCGCCCGTCCCGCTTACCCTCACTCGACCGCCGGTATGCCCAGGCCCGGATGCGACTCCAGCAGCCGGGTGGGCGCGGCCTGGCGCCAGGAGTCGGCGAGGATGTCACTGAGTTCGGCCTCGTCCTCCAGGGCCGCCAAGCGGACGCGGACCCAGGCGAAGCCCGCCTCGTGTTCCGCGATCCAGAACTTCCCGGGCTCCGCGAGGACCAGTTCGTCGCGCTCGACCTTGGGGCAGCGCACGGCGGTGGAGGTCTCGTCCTCGGGCAGCGTGGCGAACATCTTCCCCGCCACCCGGAACGTGGGCATGCCCCAGGCGATCTTCTCCGTGGTGTCGGGGAGAGACAGGGCGATACGGCGTACGTCTTCGGCGTCCGGCATGACACGCACCGTAGCCAATGCCACTGACAATCGCCCTCCGGCCGGGCGGCCGACGGGCACTCGAACCCTCACGGGTTGTCACCCCTCCGGCGTGTCCCGCCGCGACATGAACAGTGTTCAGCTCGGCGCCCGCTTGGTTGTCGCCCGGCTCCGCAGCGACCTAATCGCTTGCGTGCGGGGGCGTCGAATCGCCCTGGCGGCGATGCGACGCTTCCTGACCCGCCCCGCGGTGGTGAGAAGCGTACGGCCCAGGCCCACTCGGCCGCGTCCGTCGCGGTGCACCATCAGCTTGACCAGCTCGGCGCGGTGGCGGCTGTTGGGCTTGTCGGAGAAGGCCAGGCTGACCGTGCCGATCACCCTGCCGTCCGTCGTGCGCGCCGCCCACACGGCGAGGCCGCCCGCTTCGACGGCCGCCGCCCGCCCGCTCCTTCCACCAGGCGGCCGCCTCCGCCCGGTCGAGCGACGCGAGGAATCCGACGGACGCCCCGCCCGCCACGGTGTCGGTCAGCAGGTCGGCCAACTCATCGGCGCGGGCGAGCACTTCCGCCCCGTTCAGCCTGGCGACGGCGACGGCGGTCATGGCAGCACCACCACCAGCGCGTAGCGCACGTCCTGCGGTCCGGGGCAGCGGAAGCGCGTCGGCCCCCACACCCGCAGCCGCAGGCAGTCCCCGGCGTCCAGGACGTGGTGGGTCCCCTGCGCGGTTACCTCCAGTCGGCCGTCGAGGACCCAGATGTGCTGTTCCAGGCCGGGCACGGACGGCCTGTCGTAGGCGATGTCCGCGCCCGCCGTCAGCCGTCCCTCCACCAGTTCCCCGCGCATACCGGTCTGCGGCGGCGACACCGACCTGCGGTGGAAGCCCGAGGCCTGGTCGTGCCATTCGGCCTGGTCGGCGGCGCGGACCAGGTCCACCGGTTCCGCCTCGACCTCGCTGAGCAGTTGGGACATCGTCCGGCCGTAGACACCGCACAGCCGGTTCAGCAGCGAGGCGGTGGGGCTGATCTCGGCGCGCTCGGCCCGAGAAAGCGTGGAACGGCTGATACGGCTCCGTTCCGCCAGCTCGCCGAGCGACCAGCCGTGCTCGGCACGCAGTTCGGCCAGGCGGGCGGCAAGCCGGGTGTCCACCGGACCCAGTACATCATTTCCCATATCAGGGATGCTATCCCGGATACGGGAAATCGGGAGCCTCCTCAGCCTCCCGGGGCTCTGGACCGCCCCGGCCCCGGATCGCTCCCATGTGGACGGCCTTGGCCCTGACTAGATCGCTGTCGCCGACTCCCGCAGCGCGTCCAGCACCGGCCGGATCAGCGGATGCTTCTCAGCGCCCCGGCGCACGGCCGCGAACACTCGGCGTGTGGGCGCGGCCCCGTCCACGGGGCGTACGACGACACCCGTGAGGTCCATCCCGCGCAGCGCGGAGCGCGGTACCAGCGCCACGCCCGCGCCGGCCGAGGCCAGGGCCACCACCGCACGGAAGTCGTCGGAGGAGTGTTCGAGCCGGGGCTGGAACCCGGCGTGTTCGCAGGCCAGAACCACCACGTCATGGCAGGGATTGCCGGGGTAGGGGCCGATCCAGGAGTCCTTGGCCAGCTCGGCCAGCGGTACCTCGCCGACGTCCGCGAGGCGGTGTGCGACCGGCACGACGGCGTCGAACGGCTCGGCGTAGAGCGGGACATGGGCGAGGCGCGGGTCGTCGGGGTCCGGTGCGCCCCGGTACTCGACGGCCACCGCGATGTCGACCTGGCGGTCCAGCACCATCGGCAGACTGGCGTCGCCCTCGGCGTCCTGGACGTGGAGCCGGATGCCGGGTGCCCGCTCGGCGAGGCGGGCCAGCGCGGGCGCCACCACCAGCGTGATACCGGTCGCGAAGGAGGCCACCGTGACCGTGCCGGCCGCGCCCGCACCGTACGCGGCGAGTTCCGCCTCGGCCCGCTCCAGCTGTGCCAGGACGGCGTTGGCGTGGCTCAGCAGGATCTCGCCCGCGGCGGTGAGCCGTACCCCGCGGGCGCCGCGCTCCACCAGCCGGTGGCCGGTCTCCTGTTCCAGTGCGGTCAGCTGCTGGGAGACGGCGGAGGGGGTGAGGTAGAGGGCGGCGGCAGCCGCCGTCACCGTACGGTGGTCGGCCACGGCACGGAGAATGTGCAGCCGCCGTGCTTCGATCATGTGGCCGATTCTCTCAGGTCGGACAAACCGGCGGCCTCACCGGGAAGCCGCACCCTCTCCGGCAACCGAAGTGACCGTGCCCCTCCGCGGTGCGACCGTGCCCCCTCCCCCGAACCCGGAACTCAGCCGCCCAGTTCCGCCCGGGCCGCCACGAAGGCGTCGACCGCCCGGTGTACGTCGTCCGTGGTGTGGGCCGCGGAGAGTTGCACCCGGATGCGTGCCTGCCCCTGCGGCACCACGGGGTACGAGAAGCCGATCACGTACACCCCGCGTTCCAGCAACAGTTCGGCCATGCGTCCGGCCACGGCCGCGTCGCCGATCATCACGGGCGCGATGGGGTGGTCGCCGGGCAGGACGTCGAAGCCCTCCTCGGCCATCCGGGAGCGGAACAGGGCGGTGTTCCCGGCGAGCCGGACGCGCAGGCCGTCCGCCTCTTCCAGCAGGTCGAGGACCTTCAGGGAGGCCGCGGCGATCACCGGGGCGAGCGTGTTGGAGAAGAGGTAGGGGCGCGAGCGCTGGCGCAGCAGGGCGACGATCTCCGCGCGGGCGGCGACGTAGCCTCCGGATGCGCCGCCGAGCGCCTTGCCCAGCGTGCCGGTGACGATGTCCACACGGTCCATGACGCCGTGCAGTTCGGGGGTGCCGCGGCCGCCGGGGCCGACGAAGCCGACGGCGTGCGAGTCGTCGACCATGACCATGGCGTCGTAGCGGTCGGCGAGGTCGCAGATCTCGCGCAGCGGCGCCACATAGCCGTCCATGGAGAAGACGCCGTCGGTGACGACCAGCTTGCGCCGGGCGCCCGAAGCCTCCTTCAACTGCCGCTCCAGGTCGGCGAGATCACGGTTGTCGTATCGGAAGCGGCGGGCCTTCGACAGCCGGATGCCGTCGATGATCGAGGCGTGGTTCAGGGCGTCGGAGATGACCGCGTCCTCGGCGCCGAGCAGGGTCTCGAAGACACCGCCGTTGGCGTCGAAGCAGGAGGAGTACAGGATCGTGTCCTCCTGGCCGAGGAACGAGGACAGCCGCCGCTCCAGGTCCTTGTGCACCTCCTGCGTGCCGCAGATGAAGCGCACGGACGCCATGCCGTAGCCCCAGCGGTCGAGCGCAGTGTGAGCGGCGGCGATCACCTCGGGGTGGTCGGCGAGGCCGAGGTAGTTGTTGGCGCAGAAGTTGAGGACCTCGCCGGGCCGGCCGCCCGCGGTGACGTTCACGGTCGCGGACTGCGGGGTGCCGATGACGCGTTCGGGCTTGTGCAGTCCGGCGGCGCGGATCTCGTCGAGGGTGACGCGGAGGTCGTCGCGCACGGAGTCGAACATGTGAGGTCTCCAGGAAGGCTTGGGCGGTGAGCGGTGGGCTTGGGCGGTGAGGGAGTCACGCGGTCCAGTCGAGGATGACCTTGCCGCCGCGTCCGCTCGCGGCGTCCTCGAACGCCGCCTCGAAGTCGCGGTGGTCGTAGCGTGCGGTGATCACCGGTGAGAGGTCGAGTCCGCCTTCGAGCAGGACCGACATCGCGTACCAGGTCTCGAACATCTCCCGGCCGTAGATGCCCTTGACGGTGATCATCGAGGTGACGATCCGGGCCCAGTCGACCGGGAACTCCTCGGCGGGCAGGCCGAGCATGGCGATCCGGCCGCCGTGCGTCATGTTGGCGATCATCTCGCGCAGTGCCTCGGGGCGGCCGGACATCTCCAGTCCGATGTCGAAGCCCTCCCGGAGCCCCAACTCCCGTTGGCCTTCGGCGATCGCGCCCTCCGAGACGTTGAGGGCCAGGCTCACCCCGACCTTGCGGGCCAGCGCGAGCCGTTCCTCGCTCACATCGGTGATCACGACGTTGCGCGCACCCGCGTGCCGGGCCACCGCCGCCGCCATGAGGCCGATCGGGCCGGCTCCGGTGATCAGTACGTCCTCGCCGACCAGCGGGAACGACAGTGCGGTGTGCACCGCGTTGCCGAACGGGTCGAAGATCGCGGCCACGTCCAGGTCGACGGGGACGCGGTGCACCCACACGTTGGACGCGGGCAGCGCGACGTACTCGGCGAACGCCCCGTCGCGGCCCACGCCCAGCCCGACCGTCGCGCGGCACAGGTGGCGGCGGCCTGCCAGACAGTTGCGGCACTTGCCGCAGACCAGATGGCCCTCGCCGCTGACCCGGTCGCCGACGCCGATGTCCGTGACGTCACGGCCGGTCTCCACGACCTCGCCGACGAACTCGTGCCCGAGCACCAGCGGGGTGCTGATCGTCTGCCGCGCCCAGCCGTCCCAGGACCGGATGTGCAGATCGGTTCCGCAGATGCCGGTTCTCAAGACCTTGATCAGTACATCGCCGGGGCCGACGGCCGGCTCCGGGACGTCCGCGAGCCAGAGTCCCGGCTCCGCCTGCCGCTTGAGAAGTGCCTTCAACGCTACGGCTCCAATTGCGTCCGGGCACGCCGAAGTTACCCGTGCCGTGGGGAGGGGTGAGATGCCGTACGGAGAAATGCCGTGCGGCGGACAGAAATCTGCCCTACGACGACGCCGTCCGCCATCGAGGATTTCTTAAGCGGACCCGCAGCTTTCCTTCACGCCGGGTCCTCCGCGGACGGGTGAGTGAGCGATCGAGCCGTGTTCGACGTACACATGCCGCGGCCACGTACAGCGAACGAACGGAAACGGAAGAACTGCCTCATGCCCACCCCCCACCTGGACCTGCCCGCCACCGACCGGGTCCTGTCACCGCGCACCGGCTGGACCCGCGCCCACTGGGAGGTACTCGCCGACCGACTGCTCGACGCGTTGGAGCCTTATGCGACGCCAGGCCTGGCGCAGTACCGGCTTCCCGGCCGCGGCTCCCTCGCGGGAGTGGCGACGGACGGGCTGGAGGGCTACGCCCATTCCTTCCTGCTGGCCGCCTTCCGGATCGCCGGGGCGGGCGGGGACGTCGATCCCCGTCTGGTGGAGCGTTACGCGCGGGGCCTGGCGGCCGGCACCGACCGGGACAGCGGGGAGGCGTGGCCCCAACTCACCGACCGGTCCCCGCAGATGGAGCACGCCGCCTCGATCGCGCTCGCGCTGCACGAAACCCGGCCGTGGATCTGGAACGCGCTGGACGGCGAGGTCCGGGAACGGGTCGTGGACTGGCTGTGGGGCTTCGTGGGCCGCCGCGCCCACGACGACGGCACCCGGCTGTGCCAGGTGGTGGCGGAGCAGTTCCTCGCCTCCGTGGGCGGCCCCCACCGCCAGGAGGACATCGACGGCGGGCTCGACCGTATCGAGGACTGGTACGCCGGCGACGGCTGGTACCGCGACGGCGACACCCGTGCCTTCGACCACACCAACGCCTGGGCCTTCCACCTCTACCCGTTGCTGTGGTCCCGGATGGCGGGTGCCGCCGCGGCCGGCGCGCGGTCCGCCCGCTACCGCGAGCGGCTGGCCCGGTTCCTCGGCTCGTACGCGCGGTTCTTCGGCTCCGACGGGGCACCCGTGCACTTCGGGCACGGCCTGACGTACCGGATGGCCGTGGTGGCACCGGTCTGGCTGGGCGCGCTGATGGACTGCACACCGCTCGCGCCGGGGCTCACCCGGCGGCTCGCCTCCGGGACGGCCCGGCACTTCGTGGAGCGCGGGGTGCCGGACGAGCGGGGGCTGCTACCGCTCGGCTGGTACGGCACGTTCCTGCCGACGATCCGGCCGGAGATGGGCCCGGCCGCGCCGTACACGGCGGGCAAGGCGTTCCTCGGCCTGTTACTTCCGGCGGAGCATCCGGTGTGGACCGAGCGTGAACTGCCGCTCCCCGTCGAGGAGTCGGACCAGTACATGGCCCTGCCGGCGCCCGGCTGGCTGCTGCACGGCACGCGGGACGACGGCATCGTGCGCCTGGTCAACCACGGCAGCGAACGCGGGAGCGGCGGCACCGGCGGCGGCCAGGGTGATCCGGCCGAGGCCACGGCCGGGGCCATGCCCTTCCTCGACGACCCGCACTACGCCAAGTTCGGCTATTCCACGGCGACCGCGCCCGATGCCGCGGGCCATGGCCGGGCGCCCGGGATCGACGGCCATCTGGCGCTGCTCTCGTGGGACGGCACCGCCTCGCGCCGGACGGGGATCCGTCCGCTGGCGTGCTCCGGCCGCACGGCGACCTCCCGTCATGACGCTCAACTCATGGAGACGGGCGAGGAGTTACCGGTCCTCACGACGAGCGTGCTGCACGGGCCGTGGGAGATCCGGGTGCACCGGGTGTGCGTCCCCGCGGGAGTGGGTCTGCGCGAGGGTGGTTACGCGGTCGCCGACGACCGTCCGGTCGCGGCCGGCCAGGGCCCCGGCTGGGCACTGGTCCGCACGGGCGACGGGCTGACGAGCGTGGTCGTAGGGCTGCACGGCTGGGACGAGGAGACGGGCATGGCCCACGAGACCGACGCCAGCGCCTTCGGCGCGCACTCGGCCACACCGTATCTGCGGTGCGCCGCCGGTCACCCCGCCGGGGTGTACGTGTCGCTGGTCGCCCTGACCCGGGACGCCGTCAATCCGCGGGCGCTGCGTGAGTCCGTGGTCTGCTCGACGGTGGGCGACGACGTCCACATCGCCTTCCCGGACGGCGAGTCGGTCACCGTACGAGCGGATCGCGGGACCGACGGGGACGGCGGAAACGGTGGCTTCGTACGGTGGACGCACCGGAACCGGCCGGCAGCCGGCGCGCCCTAGTGGCCCGGCAGGCAACGTTTGCCCGGTAAGGAGCGACGTCATGGGGTCCCCCTGCTCATGGGGGTCCCCCCGCTCGAGCGCAGCCGAGAATGGGGGAGAAGTCGAGAGCTTGGGGGAGCGTGCTCTGGGGGTACCCCCGGCCGGAGGCTGGGGGGAGTGCCGGGCGGAAGTCCTCGTACTGGACGTACTTGGGCTTTCGGCCGGTGCGGCGAGTGGGGGTACCCCCTGCTCGAAGAGCTTGGGGGAGCGTGCCGGGCGTCGCGACGGGGCGAACGTTGCCTGTCGGGGCACTAGTAGGACTCCGTGAGGTCGCACTGACCTGCGACGATAGTGATCTCGCGGCAGGTGGCCCAGTGCCCCGCCGGACCAGTTCCCGCAGCTCGGTGCCGCGGGCCGGGCTGCCGGTCGGCAAGGCCGACGGCAACAGCCCCGAACCTCACGGAGTCCTACTAGAAAAGCCCCTCTTCCTCCCGCCGTTGGATCCGCTCCATCAGCTCCGCCGCCATCGCCTTGATGGTCTCCAGACCCGCCAGGCCCCAGGGACGCGGTTCGACGTCCAGGGCGCAGACCGTGCCGAGTACGACTCCGGTGCGGTCGATGAGCGGGGCGCCCAGATAGGAGCGGACGCCGAGGCCGTCGACAATCGGGTTTCCGGCGAACCGCGGGTAGTCACGGACGTCCTCCAGGACCAGGGCCTTGCCGCGGACCACCACATGGGGGCAGAAGCCGTGGTCGCGGGCGAGCCGGCGGCCCGGTGCCGTGCGGGCGCCGTCCGTGGCGGGGGTGTGCAGGCCGGCGAAGAACTGCCCCTCCTCGTCGAGGAAGTTGACCATCGCGTACGGGGTGGCGGAGACCTCGGCGAGCCGGTCGGCGAAGGCGTCGAGGACGGGTTCGGGCCGCTCCCCCAGCCCCAGCACGCGCAGTCTCCTTACCCGGGCGGGCGCCTGGGTGTCTTCCGGGGTCAGCAGCAGACGACCTGCCGGGCGCGGCGGGCCGTAGCTCATGTGTGGGCTCCATGGCTCGGGGCGGGGGCGGGCGCGTAGGCGATGAGGTGTCGTACCAGGGTCAGCAGGGTCTGTACGCCGGAGCTGGAGATCCGGGCGTCGCAGCGCACGATGGGGATCGCGGGGTCCAGGTCGATGGCCGCACGCACCTCCTCCGGGTCGTAGCGGAAGGAGCCGTCGAACTCGTTGATCGCGACGATGAAGCCGAGACCGCGTTGTTCGAAGAAGTCGACGGCCGCGAAACAGTCCTCGAGACGGCGGGTGTCGACGAGGACCACCGCGCCGAGGGCCCCCTCGGACAGTTCGTCCCACATGAACCAGAACCGCTGCTGGCCGGGCGTCCCGAACAGATACAGGACGTGTCGCTGATCGAGGGTGATTCGGCCGAAGTCCATGGCGACGGTCGTCTCGACCTTGTTCTCGACCCCGTCCAGGCTGTCGGTGGCGGCGCTCGCCGTGGTGAGCAACTCCTCCGTGCTCAGCGGCGCGATCTCGCTCACCGCTCCGACGAAGGTCGTCTTGCCGACCCCGAACCCTCCCGCCACCAGGATCTTGAGCGCCGTGGGGAAGGGGTCAGAGCTGTCGTCGTAGTCCATCGAGCACTGCCTCCAGCAGAGACCGGTCAGTGGGGATGTCGTGATAGGCGGGCGGCTTGGTGCTGAGGGCGCCGCAGTCGAGCAGGTCGGACAGCAACACCTTGGTGACCGCGGCGGGCAGCCTCAGCTGGGCGGCGACCTCGGCCACCGAGACGGGCACATGGCACAGATCGAGGGCATGCGCGTGTTCGGGGCCGAGGTAGTCCATGGGTGCCGCGCCGGTCGACATCACCTGCGACATGAGGTCGAGGGCGCTCGTCGGCCGGGTGCGGCCGTTGCTGACCGTGTAGGGGCGTACCAGCCGGCCGGCGGCGGCGTCGAGCCAGGGCTCGTCGCCGGTCGCGGTCGCGCTCAAGGCCTGGTCGCCGAGGATTCGGTGGGCTGCCGGGGTGCGGTCGTCAGATACGGCCGGACGCTCTTGACCAGCATGGCCATCTCATAGCCGAGCACCGCGGCGTCGGCCTCGCGGCCGGCGAGCACGGCGAGGCAGGTACCGGAGCCCGCGGTGGTGACGAACAGCAGGGTGGAGTCCAGTTCGACCACGACCTGGCGCACCTCTCCCCCGTCACCGAAGCGGATGCCGGCGCTGCGGCCGAGGGAGTAGAGCCCGGAGGCGAGGGCCGCCATGTGGTCGGCGCTGTCGGGGTCGAGGCCGTGCACCGACTTCACCAGCCCGTCGCAGGAGAGCAGGACGGCACTGTGGGTGTGCGGCACCCGCTGGACGAGGCCGCTCATCAGCCAGTCGAGATCTGATACCTGAGCGGTCGGCGCATCGCTCGCCATGGTGGATCGACTCCTTGGGATACGAAGGTCCGCGTGGTCTGCGGGGTCTGCGGGGGCGGAGTGGAGGGTCATCGGGCCGGGCCGGTTTCGTCGTGCGGGGCGGTGAGGCCGTGCCCTGGCGTGAGGTCGTGCCTGCCCGTCAGGTCGTGGTCGTGCCGGCCTGTGAGGTCGTGCGGGCCCGTCGGGTCGTGGTCGTGCCGGCCCGTGAGGTCGTGCGGGCCCGTGAGGTCGTGCCTGCCCGTCAGGTCGTGGTCGTGCCGGCCCGTGAGGTCGTGCGGGGAGGCTGCCGGCTGTGCCTCGGCGAGGCCGATGCCGCGCTGGAACGCCGCCATCAGGCCCGGGTCGTGGACGACGAGGGCGTCGTCCTCCGGGCGCGACAGGGGGCCGCTGCGCAACTGGGGCGCCAGGTGTTCCTGGGCGCGCCGCCTCGGCAGCGGGGGCTTGTCCGTGGCGTCGTGCACCGCTGTGTTGCGCGGCAGCAGGAGCATGCCCGCGTTCTCGGCCGCGACCCGCCGGTCCTCGGGGCGGACGCCGGGGGTGGCCGCCGCCGGATTGGGCCGCGGCTGCCCCGCTCCGCGTCGGGGCAGCGGTGCGGGGCGGGACCCGTCCGCCTGCGACGGTACGGCCCGCCGGGGACCGGGTGCGTCGCCGTGGGTATCCCGCGTCACGACGCGCCCCGCCAGGGGCTTGTGAGCTTGACCAGTGAGGGGGGCGGCCCTGACGGTGCGGGTACGCGTCTCGGCCTGGGGCCGCTGCCCGGGCTCGGCACGATGCCCTGCCTCGGCCCTCTGCCCGGCTTCGGTTCGCTGCCCGGCTTCCGCCCACTGCCCGGCTTCGGCACGTTTCCGGGGCTCGGCCCGCTGCCCGGATTCGAGCCGCCGCTCCGCCTCGGGCCGTTTCCCGGGCTCGGGCCGCTGCCGGGCCTCGGGCCGCTGCTGTGGATCGGGCCGCTGCTGTGGCTCCGGATGATTCCCCGGCTCCGGGCCCTCCCACGACGCGGCGCCGAGGAGTTCCTGGGGCAGGACCAGGACGGCCTGGATGCCGCCGTAGATGTTGGACTGCAGCCGCACCGCGATCCCGTGCCGGCGTGCCAGTTGCGACACCACGAAAAGCCCGATCCGTCCGTCCTGCAGCAGACTGGCGACGTTGACCTGGTCGGGGTCGGCGAGCAAGGCGTTCATCCGGTGCTGCTCGTCGACCGGCATGCCGAGCCCGCGGTCCTCGACCTCGACGGCCAGCCCCGAGGTGACCAGGTTGGTGCGCAGCAGGACGTGCGTGTGCGGGGCGGAGAACACCGTGGCGTTCTCGACGAGTTCGGCGAGCAGGTGGATGACGTCGGCGACCGCGTGCCCGCGCAGGGTGCCCTCGATCGGTGGTACGAGTTTGACGCGCGAGTACTGCTCGACCTCGGCGGTGGCCGCACGCAGGACCTCCGTCATGGAGACCGGGTTGCTCCACTGCCGACGTGAGACGGCGCCGCCGAGCACGGCGAGGTTCTCGGCGTGGCGCCGGGTGCGGGTGGCCAGGTGGTCCACGTGGAAGAGGCCCTTGAGCAGATCGGGGTCCTCGATCCCGTTCTCCAGCTCGTCGAGGATCAGGATCTCGCGGTGCACGAGCGACTGCAGTCGCCGGGCGAGATTGACGAAGACCTCGACCTTCTGTTCGTTGCCCACCCGGCTGGACAGCTGCGCGGCCTGGACGACGGCGCTGACGGCGGTGTCGTGGGCGCGCGCCAGGTCGTCGGCGAGCAGGTCGAACTCGTCGGCATGGGGACCGGGTGCGGCGC
Organism: Streptomyces cavernae; assembly: GCF_004023625.1. Classification (GTDB taxonomy): domain Bacteria; phylum Actinomycetota; class Actinomycetes; order Streptomycetales; family Streptomycetaceae; genus Streptomyces; species Streptomyces cavernae. The sequence goes on from NZ_RPDJ01000031.1 coordinate 22,050, forward strand.
GCGGTGCGCGTACCGGGGGTCCCTCGCCGTGGCGCAGCGCCTCCACCAGGGCCAGCAGGTCGGCCTGACCGCGGCTGGTGGTGCGGCGCAGCTCGCCGACGCGGTCGCGTACGGACCTCGCGGCCCGGTCGGCGGCGAACGCGGCGATGAGGATGCCCGCGAGGGTGACGCCGAGCGCTCCGGAGAGGACGGCCCACAGGGTCGGGCTCGGCCGGTCCGGCGTGGTCGAGCGCACGATGAAGAGGACGGCGGCGCAGGCGCTGAGGGCGACCGCGACGGGCGGCAGGACAGCGATGCGCAGCAGTTGCGGACGTATGTGCGTCTCGGGGAGCGCGGAGGTGGTGCGGACGACCGGTCGACCGTGGCGGCCGCCCTCCCGGCGGTCTGCTCGGGCGGCCGGTGCGCGAAGGTGAGACATCGGGTCCTCGGATACGGGTGTGCGTCGTAGGCGTGGGGGCGCCCGCCGTGCGCGCGCCTTGGCGCGGCTGGGCGTGCGGCAGCGCGTCGCCGGACGGCGGACCGAAGCACTCGGTCCTGGGTAGTCCGTCGGCCACTCACCGTAGTCGCCAGAGCATCATGTGCGATGGGCAGTTGCCAAACTCGGGCCGACGGCGTCCCGCTCTGGTATGAGCACTCGTACGACAGACCGATAAACCCTTCGGGCGCATGTTCCCGTGACCATCCGAACTGATCAGAGGCGGTCACAATCGGGCAGGCGACGACATCCAGGCGGCCGGGAAGCGGGCCATCACGGCCCTCAAGGACTCACCCTTTTGCCTGCTTTTGATCACATGAGCAGTACGGCCCCAGGACTCCCCAGACCCCTCCGCAACGTCACGCGGCGTGGCGAGAACGGGTACCGTGCGGCGCGACTCCGCCGGGGAGATATCAGTCGTGAGTTCGAAGGGCTGGCCGGTGCACGGAAGGGCGACGCGGTCCGAGGTCTGTCCGGCATGCGCGTGTCCGCTTGTCCGATCCGGTCACGCGTGCGGCGCTCGGTTCACCCGAGGGACAACAGCATGCGCGCCTGTCCGACGGCCAGCACCGTGCCGGCGACGAAGAACAGCCCCTGCACGACCGCGGTGACCGGCATGCGCAGGCGCGCGTGCACGAACGCCGACACCCCCAGCGCCAGGGGAACGAGCCAGACGAGCGCCTGCAACAGGAAGGCGGAGGCGTCGCCTTCCCGCAGGGGCGACGACCCGGGCGGCTCCGAGCGTGACATCCCAATCAGGAACATCACCAGGGCCACGCCCGCCAGGGCGAGCGCATCGGCCACGGCGAGCAGCAACGCGAGCGCCACGTCGGCCAGGCGGGAGGGCCTCCGGTCCGCGGAGTCGGCCTCGTCCGCCTCCGCTTGTAAGGACTCATCCGCGGACAGGGCTTCGTCCACGGACAAGGACTCATCCACGGACAGGGCCTCGTCCACGGACAAGGACTCATCGGCGGACAAGGCTTCGTCCACGGATGAGGGCTCGTCCCCGGACGAGCCCTCATCGCCGTGGCGCCCACCATCGCCCTCACGCATTCCCGTCGGCCGGTCCACACCACGACTGCACCACGGAAGACTCGATTCCGCGCCCGCCCGTCGCGAACGCGGCCTACCTCAGGTAGACCAGGCCGTCGGCGGTGACCGTGGGGCGGCCGCTGGTGCCCACGACCACGATCTTGACGGTGTGCTTCGCGCTGCCGGTCCAGGTCCTGGTCCAGATCGCGTCGCGGTACTTGGTCGTGGTCGACTTCAGGTCCACGGTGGTGACCTTCGTGCCGTCCACGTAGATGTGCGCCTGGCCGGACGTCGTGGCGCGCGAGACCACCAATGCGGCCGAGCGGCCGGTGAACGTCCAGGTGAGCGCGGCGTTCCTGGTGGTGCTGGTGTACGACTTGCCGCCCAGGTAGCTGCTGGAGGACTTGGCGGTCCAGGTGCCCGACCTGGTGGCGGAGGTCTCCTGGAGGATCACCGGAGTGCCCGCGACGGAGGCCGTGCCGGTGTTGCCCGCCAGGTCGTGGGCGGTCATCGCCCAGGTCGTCGCGGCGCCGGGCTTGGCTGTGTGGTTGGCGCTGGTGACGGTGGGTCCGTACGCCGCGGCGGTGGGCGCGGTGAGCCGTACCTCCTTGAGCGCGGCGTTGTCCGACGCCTTCCACTTCAGGGTGAGCGGGACGGCCGTGGTGTTCACCGTGCCGGTGCGCAGGGCGAGGTTCGGCCTGGTGGTGAAGGTGGGCGCGGTGGTGTCGGCCACGACGGTGGCGGCGGACGAGGTCACGGTCTTCCCGGACTGGTGCACGGCCCGCACGGCCACCTGGTGCGTGCCCGGCTTGAGCGTCGCCTTGGCGGAGGTTGCGGTGCCCGCGGCGGTGGCCGTCGGCTGCCCGTCGACCAGCACCTCGTAGCGCGCGACGAGCGGGGCCGGGGTCGTGGCCGACCAGTTCACGGTGATGCCGGCCTTCGTGTAGTAGGTCGAACCGGACCGGCCCGCGCCGGTGACGGACTTCAGGGTGAGGCCGGTGACCGGGCCGCCCGCCCAGCTGCGGATCGTTGGCAGCCGGTCGTAGAGGGCGTCACCCGGGCACTGGGTGTTGAATCCGTCGCGGTGGCCCGAGACGGCCTGGAAGCTCAGCTTCGTGCCCTTGGTCCAGGACTTGCCGAAGTAGTTCTTCGCGTCCGCGCCGGCGGTGAGGGTGGCGGAGCCCCCCGGGTCGACCCCGTACTGCCCCAGTTTCCATGCGGCGATCCGGGCCACCGAGGTCATCGCCGGTGTCGACGGGGCGGTGGTGGTGTAGTTGCCCAGGACGGAGATTCCGGTGGACTCGGCGTTGAAGCCGTAGGTGTGGGCGCCCATCACCGGCAGGTCCACGCCGCCCTTGCGTCCCTCGTAGACGGTGCCGCACTTGTCGACGAGGAAGTTGTAGCCGATGTCCTTCCAGCCCAACTGCTGCACGTGGTAGGCGTAAATGCCACGGATGACGGCCGGTGCCTGCTCACAGGTGTAGTCGTTGGACGCCGCCGTGTGGTGGACGAACGCCGCCTTGATCTTCCCGCCGGGCAGGTAACCGGGCTCCTCGGGGCTGATCGACTCGTCCGCGCCCCAGCCCGCCCGCGAGGTGATCGGCGGCCGCGGTGCCATGGACCGCTGGGCCGACGGCACACCCGCCGAGGAGGACGGCGAAGCCGAGGACGAGGGCGGCGTGCTGGGCGTGGCACTCCCGGACGACGACAGGGAGGCAGACGCGGAGTCGGACGGCTCGACAGGCGCCGAGGGGGTCGTGGAGGCCGCCGGTGCGGAGGAGGCCGGTGACTGGGTCGAGGTCGGGGCGTCGGACGCGTACGCCGCGGGGTCCATGTCCGATCCCCCGCCGGCGCCCGGATCGATCATGTCCAGCCGCAGTCCCTCGGGCAGCCGTGCGGACTTCCTGCCGTCCACCCGGACCTCCACCCCGTCGGACGGGCCCACCCACGCGGGTTCCGTGCCGCCGCGCGCCGCGCCCTGTTCGCCCCGTCCGCTGTCGCCGTCCAACTCCAGCCAGCCGGACCACTCGCCGGTCCCGGCGTCCCGGGTGCGGACCTCCACCGTGCCGGCCACCTGGGCGGACGGGTCCGCCCAGGTGACACCGAGCAGACTGAACCGCCGGGTGTCGCGTTTGCCGAGCCGGGCTGACGAGCCGTCACCGGCCGTCTTCAACGGGGCCGTCCGGGCCTTGCTCCGGACCGGTCCGGGCTTTCCGTCGGCCCGCGCTCCGGTCGCGGTCTCTCCGGTCACCCCCTGCACGACCAGGACTCCGGAGACCCCCGCGGCCACCACCGCGGCGGCTCCCCACCAACGACGTCTCATACGACCCGCACACCTTTCCCCCGTAGACAGGGTGTTTGAAGAACACAGGGCAGATGCATAACACCTGCCCCACCGGTGACACCGGCGCAGACAGTTTGCTGTGTTCTCACCCGAGTGCGGACCCCGGCCCCGGACTGACGGTTGTTCCGGTGCGGCTCAGTGCCGGTGGCCGTCCGCGGTTTCCGCGGCGGGCCGGTCCGGGGCCTCCGGTGTGGCCGGCGCCGCACCGGAGGCCCCGGACCGGACGGTGAAGGCCGCGGTGCGGACGGTCCCTTCGTGCTTGAAGTCGAGGAACAGGCGGTACGTGCCGCTGCTGGGCGCGGTCGCGGTGAAGGAGATGCCGGGGCCGGGCTCGGTCTTCCCGTCGCCGGGTTCGCCGCCCGGGTGGACGTGGAGGTAGGCGAGGTCGCCGGAGCGCAGTGCGACGAGGTGGCCGTAGGCGCCGAGGTAGGGCTGGAGGTCGGTGACGGGCTTGCCGTCCCGGGAGACGGTGAGCTTCAGTTCGCCGGCCCTGCCCGGGCGCAGGCCGCCGGTCAGCCGGACCTGATAGCCGTCGACGGTGGCGGTGCTGTTCGGCGCGGGGACGTCCCTCGGCTCGTAGTCGCCGGAGACCGCCAGGTCGGCGCCGAGGGTGAGGTTCTCGGCCCCCTTCCGCGCCGGGGTGAAGTCGGCGAAGACGCGGTAGCCGCCGGCGCGGGGCAGGTCGACAGGGGTGCTCCAGGTGCCGTCGGCGGCACGGGTGGGGTGCAGATGGCGATAGGTCGTCAGATCGCGTGAGGCGAGGATGAGGTGGAGTTCCTTGTCGTGTTCGCGCTGGTACGCGGTGACGGCGCGGCCGTCCGCGTCCCGGATGGCGAAGCGGAGGTCGGCGCGCTGTCCGGCCGTGACACGGGGTGTCCTGAGGTCGAGGGTGTAGCCCTGCTCGGAGATCTGCAGTCCGCCGGCGGCCGGGGCGGCCGACTCGTGCTCGGCGTGGCCTCCTCCTCCCTCCGGCGCCGGTGTGCGGGACGCCTCGCCGTGACCGGTGTGGCGCGGGGACGCGCTGTCCGCGACGACGGGGTCGATGCCCTGCCCCACGCCGTACGCGGTACCGAACGTCGCGGCGAGCGTGGCGGCGAATGCGGTGATCTTCAGTGCGGTTTTCATGGCCTTCTCCCTTGACGCGGGGCCCTCAGGTCTGGATTCAGGACCTCAATGCTGTTCACCATACCCCCAGGGGGTATGGAGTCAAGGCATCGACCGGCTTGCATCTTGTACCCCCAGGGGGTATACATGGGACCCGAGCCGGATACCCCCACTCGGTACCCGGCGGATTACCACGACCGTCCAGACGGACTCTCCAGGAGGAACCCGTGTCTTCGTCTTGCTGCTCCACCGACGGCACCTGCTCGTCCGGCACCACCGCCTCCACCACTGCCGAGGCCGCGGCCACCGGGAGCGTCACCACGACCTACGCCGTCTCCGGCATGACCTGCGGCCACTGCAAGAGCACGCTCAGCAAGGTCATCGGCGAGCTGGACGGCGTGACCGAGGTCGACGTCGACCTCGCCACCGGCCGGGTCACCGTCACCAGCGCCACCGAGCCGGACGACGCGACGGTCGCCCACGTCGTCGACGAGGCCGGTTACGAGCTGACCGGACGGGCCTGACCCGCACCCCCCGAACCGCCGGGACCCGGGCCCCGCCGCCCGGGTCCCGGCCACCCACCTCGTACGAGGAGCAGCCATGACCACCACCACGAACGGCACCGCCGCCACCGAGGTAGAGCTCGCCATCGGCGGCATGACCTGCGCCTCGTGCGCGGCCCGCATCGAGAAGAAGCTCAACCGCATGGACGGTGTCACCGCCACCGTCAACTACGCCACCGAGAAGGCCAAGGTCAGCTTCGCCGATGACGTCTCCGTCCAGGACCTGATCGCCACCGTCGAGGCGACCGGGTACACCGCGCACGAACCCGCGCCCCCGCGCGACGAGTCGGAGGGCGGCGCCAAGGCGGCGGAGGCCGACGACGAACTGCGGCCGCTGCGGCAGCGGTTGATCACCGCCGTGGCGCTGGCCCTGCCCGTCATCGCCATGGCCATGGTTCCGGCATGGCAGTTCGAGTACTGGCAGTGGCTGTCGCTGACGCTGGCGGCGCCCGTCGTGACGTACGCCGCCTGGCCCTTCCACAAGGCGGCGTTCACCAACGCCCGGCACGGCGCGGCCACCATGGACACCCTCATCTCGGTGGGCACCTCGGCCGCCTTCCTGTGGTCGCTGTGGGCGCTGTTCTTCGGCACCGCGGGCACACCCGGCATGACCCACCCGTTCGAGCTCACGATCGCCAGAAGTGACGGCGCCGGGAACATCTACCTGGAGGCCGCCGCCGGTGTCACCGCCTTCATCCTGGCCGGCCGGTACTTCGAGGCCCGCTCCAAGCGCAAGGCGGGCGCGGCCCTCAAGGCTTTGCTGGAACTGGGCGCCAAGGACGTCACCGTGCTGCGCGGCGACGGGCGCGAACAGACCATCCCCACAGCCGAGTTGCAGGTCGGCGACCGCTTCCTCGTACGTCCCGGCGAGAAGATCGCCACGGACGGGACGGTCGTCGAGGGAACCTCCGCCGTGGACGCCTCGATGCTGACCGGTGAGTCCGTCCCCGTGGAGGTGGCAGCCGGCGACTCGGTCACCGGGGCGACGATCAACGCGGGCGGCCGTCTGGTCGTCGAGGCGACCCGGGTCGGCGCCGACACCCAACTCGCGCGGATGGCCAAGCTGGTCGAGGACGCGCAGAACGGCAAGGCCGCCGCACAACGCCTCGCGGACAGGATCTCCGCCGTCTTCGTACCCGTCGTGATCGCCCTCGCGCTGGGCACCCTGGGCTTCTGGCTCGGCAACGGCTCCGGGCTGACGGCCGCGTTCACCGCCGCCGTCGCCGTACTGATCATCGCCTGCCCCTGCGCCCTCGGGCTGGCCACCCCCACCGCCCTGATGGTCGGCACCGGCCGCGGCGCCCAGCTCGGCATCCTCATCAAGGGCCCGGAGGTCCTGGAGTCCACCCGCAAGGTCGACACCATCGTCCTCGACAAGACCGGCACCGTGACGACCGGCCGGATGACCTTGCTGGCCGTGCACACCGCCGAGAACACCGACGAGCCCGAAGTCCTCCGGTTGGCGGGGGCGCTGGAGCACTCCTCCGAGCACCCCATCGCCCGCGCCGTCGCCGACGGGGCACTCAGGAAGCTCGGGGCACTGCCCACGCCCGAGGACTTCGCCAACGTTCCCGGCCTCGGTGTGCAGGGCATCGTCGACGGTCACGCCGTGCTCGTCGGCCGGGAGCGGCTGCTGGCCGAGTGGGCCATGGATCTGCCGGAGGGCCTTCGGCGGGCCAAGGCCGAAGCCGAGACCGCCGGCCGTACCGCCATCGCGGTCGCCTGGGACGGCGAGGCGCGGGCCGTCCTCGAGGTCGCCGACGCGGTGAAGGACACCAGCGCGGAGGCGATCACCCGGCTGCGGGCGCTGGGTCTGACGCCGATCCTGCTGACCGGCGACAACAAGGCGGTGGCCGAGGCGGTCGCCCGCGAGGTCGGCATCGACGCCTCGGACGTCATCGCCGAAGTCCTCCCGCAGGACAAGGTCGACGTGGTCAAGCGGCTCCAGGACGAGGGGCGTTCCGTCGCCATGGTCGGGGACGGGGTCAACGACGCCGCCGCCCTGGCCCAGGCCGACCTCGGCCTCGCCATGGGCACCGGCACCGACGCCGCCATCGAGGCCGGCGACCTGACGCTCGTACGGGGCGACCTGAGGGCCGCGGCGGACGCCATCCGCCTCGCCCGCAAGACCCTCGGCACCATCCGGTCCAACCTGTTCTGGGCGTTCGCCTACAACGTGGCCGCCCTGCCGCTCGCCGCGGCCGGGCTGCTCAACCCGATGATCGCGGGAGCGGCCATGGCCTTCTCCTCGGTCTTCGTCGTCGGCAACTCCCTGCGGCTGCGCTCCTTCCGCGCCACCGGCTGAACCACCCGCTCAGCCACCCACCGGGGCGGACCCACCGGTCCGCCCCGGCTGCGTGCCGCCGGGCCTGGTCGGCCGGTCGCCGGATCAGCCCGTCCCCGGATCAGCCGGTCGCCGGGGGCTTGCGCACCGATTCCGGGATCTCGGAGTCGGTGCGGATCGCCTCCCACAAGTCGGCCGCCTGCGGCTCGGCGGCCACGACCCGGTTCGGGTCGGTCTTGTCGTACTCGACCGGGAGCATGATCGTGTCCATGCTCGACGGGTCGATGCCTTGCATGCTCTGCCCGAACTCGGCCAGAGCCGTGAGCGAGGCGAGAGTGGAGTCGGTGGTGAGCGCCTCGGTGAGCTCGTCGGCGATCCGGTAGGTCTTCGTGGGGCTGCCGAGCAGGTCCTGCTTCTTGATCTCGGAGAGCAGGGCGACCAGGAACTGCTGCTGGCGGCCGATGCGGCCGAGGTCGCTTCCGTCGCCGATGCCCTTGCGGGCCCGGACGAAGGCGAGCGACTCGGTGCCGTTCAGCCGGTTGGGGCCCGCCTGGAGATCGAGTCCGGCCGACGAGTCCCGGACGGGCTCGTCGACGGTGACCGTCACTCCGCCGATCGCGTCGACGATGTCCTTGAAACCGGCGAAGTCCACCTCGATCAGATGGTCGACCCGGACATCGCTCATCTGCTCGACGGTCTTCGCCGTACAGGCCGGCCCGAACTCGGCGTAGACCGAGTTGAACATCGTCCGTTCCCGGCCGGGGGCCACCGTCCCGTCGTCCCGCGTGCACTCGGGGCGGGTGACGAGCGTGTCGCGCGGGATGCTCACCGCGACCGCCTCGGTCCGCCCCCCGGTTATGTGCACCAGCAACGTGGTGTCGGAACGCGCGCCGCTCACCGCGGCCCCGTCGAGGGCCGCGTTGTCGCCGGCCCGGGTGTCCGAGCCGAGGACGAGCAGGTTCATGGCGTCCCCGGCCGCCTCCTCCCGCTTTGGCCGGTTCTTCTCGTCGCCCAGCGCCCGGTCCAGGTCGACCGCGCGGTCCTCCAGGTTGGAGTCGAGGCCCTCGTACAGCCACCAGGCCGTCCCACCACCGGCCAGCACCGCCGCCACCAGCCCCAACAGGATGCCCCGGCGCATCCGCCGCCCACGGGAAGGGGCCTTCCGACGCTGCTGCCTGCGGGCCCGGCGCCCGCCGACAGGGGAGTGAGCGTGGCTCATTTCGCTCCGGTTCTCCGTCGTTCTTCGGATGACGTCACCTTCGGTTTCGCAGTCGATGCGTAGAGCACCGAGGCGCGGGGAAGGGGGGATTGATTGAGACACAGAAGGCCCACCAATGGTTGTACGCCTTGTGGGTGACGAGAGGCACTTCCCGGAACTGGTATCACTCCTGTGAAGTTCTTGTTAGCATCCTCACTCTTGTCCAGTTTTTGAGAACTCAAGTTCGGACCCGCAGGCGGCCGAGGCTGTCGGGCCGGGGTCCGGACTGGGGTGGGGAAGGTCTCGTGAACAGAGCCACCACGGTGGATCTTGTCGTTGTCGGGCTCGGCTACGTGGGGCTGCCCTTGGCCCGTTCCGCTGCTGCCGCCGGGCTCAAGGTGGCCGGTCTCGACCGCAGCCGTCGGGTCGTCGACGGCCTGAACGCCGGCCGCTCGCACGTGGACGACATCACCGACGCCGAGGTCCGCACGATGCTCGAGCAGGGCTTCAAGGCGGTCGACCGGGCCGACGTCATCTCCAGCGCCGCCGCGGTCGTCATCTGTGTACCCACGCCCCTGACCGAGCACGGCGCCCCCGACCTCGGGGCGGTGCACTCCGCGGTCGAGGACATCGCCACCCACCTCACTCCCGGAACGCTCGTCGTCCTCGAGTCGACCACGTACCCGGGCACCACCGAAGAAGTCGTCCGGCCCCGGCTGGAGGCCGGCGGCCTCAAGGTCGGCGAGGACTTCCACCTCGCCTTCTCCCCCGAGCGCATCGACCCGGGCAACCCCGAGTTCGGCCTGGAGAACACACCCAAGGTGGTCGGCGGCGTCACGGCGGACTGCACCAAGGCCGCGCGCGCCCTCTACGAGCGCTTCGTGGGGCGCGTCGTCGAGGCGAAGGGCACCCGCGAGGCCGAGATGGCCAAGCTCCTGGAGAACACCTACCGGCATGTGAACATCGCCCTCGTCAACGAGATGTCGATGTTCTGCCGCGAGATCGGTGTCGACCTGTGGGACGCGATCCGCTGCGCCTCCACCAAGCCGTTCGGTTTCGCCCCGTTCTACCCCGGCCCGGGCGTCGGCGGCCACTGCATACCCATCGACCCCAACTACCTGTCGTACAAGGTCCGCTCGCTCGGCATTCCGTTCCGCTTCGTGGAGCTGGCGCAGGAGATCAACCAGCGCATGCCCGTGCACGTGGTCAACCGGGCCGCCGACCTGCTGAACGACCACAGCAAGGCGATCCGGGGCTCCCGGATCCTGCTGCTCGGCGTGACGTACAAGCCCGACATCTCCGACCAGCGGGAGAGCCCGGCCCTCACGGTGGCCGAGAACCTTCGCGCACGCGGCGCCGAACTCGTCTACTTCGACCCGCGGGTCGAGAACTGGACGGTCGGCGGAGTGCCCGTCGAGCGGGTGGACGACTACCTGGCGGCGGCCGAGTCCGCGGACCTGACCATCCTGCTCCAGCCGCACCGGGAGATCGACCTGGCCCAGCTGGCCGACCGGACCCAGCTGCTGTTCGACACCCGAGGAAAATCGGCCGACCATCCGCGGGTGGTCAAGCTGTGAGTTCCGAGGATGAGTACATACCCGGCGCCGTCGACGGCGGACGCAGCGGGCACCGCAGGCGCAGGCAGCTGAAGGTCTCGTACTTCGTCTTCCTGGCCCTCGCGGCACTGATCGCCACCCGGCTCGATGCGGGCTCCCTGCATCTGTACTCCTTCGGTGCCATGGGTCTGCTGACCCTGAAGATGTTCGGCGCCCTCTTCTACCGTCCGGCCAAGGCGGGGCGGGAGGAGCTGGAGTACCTCGAGCAGTCCTGGGTCACCGCGGTCATCCCGATCTACAACGAGGACCCGGTGATGTTCGAGCAGGGCCTGCGCAGCCTCCTCGCGCAGAGCCGGCTGCCGAACGAGATCCACATCATCGACGACGCCAGCGCCGACTCAGGGGGCATCCGGGCGGCGAAGAAGATGCGCCGCGAGTTCGAGGCCAAGGGCGTGAAGTACACGGTCAGTGTGCAGCCCGAGAACAAGGGCAAGCGCGAGGCGCTCGCGCTGGGCTTCGAGGCGGCGCCGTACTCCGACATCTTCCTCTGTGTCGACTCCGACACGATCCTGTCCCGGGACACGGTCCGTGAGCTGCTGCTGCCACTGGCCGACGAGCGCGTCATGGCCTCCACCGGCATGGTGCTGGCGCTCAACCACGACAGCAACATCTTCACGCGTCTGCAGGACCTGCGGTACGGGAACTCGTTCCTGTTCGAGCGGGCCGCGTACTCGCGTCTGAAGTCGGTGCTGTGCTGTTGCGGCGCGCTCTCCGCCTACCGGGGATCGCTGGTCCGCAAGTACCTCCCGGACTTCCTCAACCAGCAGTTCCTGGGCAAGCCGGCCGTCTTCGGCGACGACCGCCGGATGACGAACTACTGCCTCATGGAGGGCCAGGTCGTCTTCCAGGAGACCGCCGTCGGCTACACGGCCGTGCCGGAGAAGCTGCCGCACTTCCTGCGCCAGCAGGTCCGCTGGAACAAGTCGTTCTTCCGCGAGTCCCTGTGGGCCTTCCGCAACCAGAAGAAGCTGCGGCCGGCCTTCTGGCTGACCTGCATGGAACTGGCGCTGTGGCTGGTCTTCGGCTCGGCGATGTTCTACTCGATGGTCATCCTGCCGATCATGCACCCCGACCGGTTCCTCAACCACATCGGGGACTACCTCGTCTTCATGGTGCTCATGGGGTACCTCCGCAATGTGCGGTACCTCGACTTCCCCCGCCGGGGCATGGGCTTCATCAAGCGCTTCGGCATGTTCCTGCTCGCCCCGCTCTACGGCGTGATCCAGCTGACCCTGCTCACGCCGCTCCGCTTCTACGCCCTGGTCACCCTGAGCAAGGGCAGTTGGGGCACCCGTCAGGGCGGTGTCGAGGTGTCCGTCGCCGGGCACGAGGACGAAGTATCCGCGGTCTGGGAGGAAGAGGACCCGTACTCCGACCCGAAGGTCGGCGAGACGCTCCAGCTCATGCGTCTCGAGGGCCTGGCGCTGCGGCGGACGACGCCTCCGCGGTCGGCCGTCATCAACGAACAGCCGCTCCCGCCCGGCATGGCGACCGTCGGCCATGTGCGGGAGTACGGCCGTACGGCTCCTCAGCAGCCGGTGACTTGGGGAGCCCCGGCCCAGGCGGCCGCCGGACAGCCCCCCAACGGGCAGTGGCAGCAGGGCGGAGCGCCTCGCCCCGGCCATGGGCAGGGGCCCGGCCCCGGGCCCGGTCAGGGCCAATACCCCGGGCAGGGTCAGTACCCGGCGGGCCAGGGACAGTACCCGGGGCAGGGGCAGCATCCCGGCCAGGGCCAGTACCCCGGCCAGGGGCAGTACCCGGGCCAGGGCCAGCACCCCGGCCAGGGCCAGGGGCAGTACCCGGGCCAGGGACAGTACCCGGGGCAGGGGCAGCATCCCGGCCAGGGCCAGTACCCTGGCCAGGGCCAGGGGCAGTACCCGGGCCAGGGCCAGCACCCCGGCCAGGGCCAGCACCCCGGCCAGGGCCAGGGCCAGGGCCAGGGGCAGTACCCGGGCCAGGGACAGCACCCCGGCCAGGGCCAGCACCCGGGCCAAGGGCAGCACCCCGGCTGGCAGGGACCCGGGCAGCAGCAATGGCAGGCCGGCCAGCACGACCCGTACCAGACGGGCGTCGACACCCGTCAGGCCGAGTACGTGGATCCCCACCTGCATCCGGGCAACGGGCAAGGCGGCTGGCGGCAGTGACCGCCGGCGACCGCCCCGACGGCCGCCAGGATTGACGGCCGCAGGTACGACGGAAGGGGGCGGGCCGCACGGATCATGTCCGTGCGGCCCGCCCCCTTCGTGTTCGGGTCTCCGTCTGCACCGGCTTCCCGGCTTCTCCAGACGGCCTCTTCACGAATTCTTGCGGCCCGCACACGGGTACGGGCCGCCGTGCCCTGTCAGGTGTAGTAGGCCATGGCTTCCTCGACCGTCACGACGGGCATGTCCCGGTCCTTGATCGCCTGCATCAGCGTTGACAGGCCGGCCTTGCCGATCTCCGTGCTGGTCGCGGGAGTCCCGTCGACGACCTTGTGCAGACAGAGGATGAGCCAGTCACCGCTGTTGGCGCAGCGGTCGAGTCTGCCGCCCGCGCCCGTCACCTTCGACAGCGCCGTACCGCCGATTCCCGTACCGTCGTTGATGCCGGTCAGCGCCTTCAGGCGGTAGGGCATCGCCGGGGCGAAGGACTCGATCGTCTCGGAGATGATCGACCTGGCCGTGGTGAAGTGGCGGCTCGCGATCAGGTCCACCGGGACACCGTCGGTGGTCTTCTGGAACGCACCGTGCGGATAGGCGAAGTGCTCACTCTTGAAGCCGTTGGACACCAGCCACTCGCGCAGCTTGCGGAAGTCGGTGTCCGCCTGCTCCGCGGTGAGTTTGGGATAGCTGGCCGTGTGGGTGGCGTTCGCGTAGGAGTGCCCCGCCATCTCCCAGCCGGAGAAGTCCTGCATCGAACGCATCTGGTCGATCGTCAGGAAGTTCCCGGTCCCGATCGCGTCGGCGATGTTGTAGACCGTACCGGGGAAGCCGAAGGCGTCCATCACCGGCCGGCCGATGTCGTGGATGGACTTGTGGGAGTCGTCGAAGGTGATCGAGACGACGCCCTTGGGGAAGACGGAGGAGGTGTCGGGTATCGCCTCGACCGCCTGCAGCCGGTAGGTCACCGCGCCGCCCGCGTTGTCGTACACGGCGAACGACATGTCGGTGAAGCCGGTCTTGGTGGAGGGGTTGCCGGCGGCCGAGATCGAGTACGTGCCGGCGGCGCTGGTGACGTCGGCCCACTGCAGGTGGACCGTCACCCATTCTCCCGACTGGACGTAGTTGGCCGCCGTCGCGGAGTGGGCGTGGAACGTCCAGGAGAAGTTGTTCGCGAGGGAACCGCTGCCCAGGTAGAAGACCAGCTTCGACAGGTTGGCCACGTCATCGACCCGGAAGATCAGCCTGAGCATCTTGCCGGTCAGGTTCATCGCCGTCATACCGGTCTTGCGTATGTACGACTGCTTGCCCGTACCGTTCGTGGTCACCCGGACCGCCTGCGTACCGCGGACGAAGACGGTCTTGTCGTTCGCCTCGGACGAGGCGGTGCCGGCGCCTCCGGCGGTCCAGCCGTGCCCCGCCTGGAACTGCTGGCTCCAGGTGGCTCGGCGCTGCTTGGGGCGCCGCCCGGACGGCGCGTACAGCGGAGGCGTGGCGAGCCCTCCGATTCCCCCTGCGGCGGCGGGGGCGGCCTGGGCCTTTGTGGCCAGATTGCCCGCCCAGGCGCCACCGGCCGCCATGGCGAGGCCGCCGGCCCCGCCAAGGAACAGCGCGGAACGCCGGCTCACCACTGCTTTCTCGCGCTCCGCCGCAGCAGCGCGGCTGCGGGCGCGGGTCCCCCTCTTGCTCACCCTTACTCCTGAACCGTGTCGAAGTAGTTCATGCCGTTGTCGGTGAAGCCCTTGACTGCGGTGTCGACTGCGTTTTCCGACAAGGCTTTGTTCTCGTTGTAGTACAGCCAGTCAACTTTCATGTCCCAGGTTCGGTCACCCTTGAAGGGCAGGTCTATGAACCAGTGATTGAAGTTGATCGACATTCCCGCTCGGGGAGCGTACTTGCCGTTGCTGCTGAACAGTTTCTTTCCGTCCAGCCAGTAGGTGACGACATCGTCCTCGACGGTGATCATCACGGTGTGCCAGCCGGCGAGACTCTTGTTCGTCGTGTTGTAGACACGGTCGTTGGTCTCGTGGTCGTACCAGGTGACGGTGTCGAGCTTGGGTCCGAGCCGTCCCCAACCGCCGTTGGGCATGTACTCGTTGTCGAGCTCGCTGTAGGTCTTGCCCTTGCCGCCGATCGTGTAGAAGGTCTGGTTGACGTGGTCGCCCTTCTCACCCGTCGTCGGCTTGTCGCTGAACAGGACCCGGGCGGCGTAGGTGCCTTCGCGGAACTTGTCCGAGGAACTGCCCAGACTGGCCTGTTTCGTACCGGCCTCGGTGCCGTCCGTGCTGGCGCGCAGCTGGAGCACCTGGCCGTCGCCCTCGGCGTCCTCCTCGGCGGGGAAGCTCACGCCGTCGGGAGTCCAGGTGTCCTCGATCCCCGGGCCGCCCTTGCTGCTGCGGACCAGCCAGCCATGCTTGAACAGGGCCGGGTCCTTGGCACCCACGTAGTTGAAGTTGTCGAAGACGACTCCCGCCGGAGCGGTCGGCACCTCGGTGGGCGCGGTGGAGGCCTTCGGGGCCTTCTTCTCACTGTCCTTGGTGGTGCCATCCGGTTCCTCGCCCCAGGCGAGCAGTCCCCGCTTGTACGCGGTCACCTTCTTCGACTGTTTGAAGCTCGTCATCTCGCCGTCGAAGGAGCGGTCGTTGGACTGCTTCATCTCCTTGTGGTCGGTCCGGAAGAGCTGCAGATCGATACCACGGCTGTTGGCGCTGGGCTTCAGGGTGCCGGCGTCGTCGGTGAACCGGATCTCGAGATAGTGGTCCGCGGTGTCGGTGGCGTCGTCCATGGCGACGACGGTGCCGGCGATGTTCGAGCAGCCGATCTCGGCCTGCACACAGTTGAAGGCGTACGAGCCGGCACCGTCCGCGGTGAAGTAGTAGCGCAGCGACACATCGCTGAGCGGCAGCGCCTTCTTCGTCTCGTTGAAGATCTCCAGCGCCGGCTTCGCCACCGTGGCCTTGGCGGAAGTCTGCGTCCGGTAGCGGATCGTGAGCTCCGCCGGGTCCGGGTTCGCCGCACGCCACACCGGATAGAGCGCCGTCCCGCCGGCGCCGACCGCTCCGATGACGAGCAACAATTTGATCTTGGGCCATACCCGACGTCGGGGAGGGCGACGACGTGCAGACGCCACGGAAGCTCCTCGGGAGGAAACAGATGGTCATGAGGTTGAAATGATCAAACGATCACTGCATCTGATCAGATCGTGTGCAGATCCTATAGGGGACCTGTCACTAGAAGGAGCGGAACTGGTGACGATACGGAAACCTGGAGGTCGGGCTGCCGCCATCTCCGGTAGCGGATCGCCGGACCGGTCCCGTACCGCACACGCTCGGACACAAGCGGTGGTCAAGCCGTGGTCATACAAAGACCCCCGCCGTTCCGTTCACCGGATCGACGGGGGCCGCGCAGAGGTGATCTGGGTGTGCTGTCCGGAGGGGGCTGTCGAGGTGCCGTCCGGAGGGGCTGTCGAGGTGCGGGTCGGACCGCCGACGTGGGTGTCATCCCCTCCCGCCACAGCTCACGCGCGGGACTTGTGCGTCGCGGCGAACTCGTCGGCGGCCTCGAGGTCGAAGTCGCCGTGGTCGCTGCCGAGGCCTTGCGCCACCAGTGCCGCCGCGGCACAGCCGAGTACCGCGGCCTCGCGCGGACTGCGGCCCAGCCCCACGCCGCGCAGGAATCCGGCCGAGAACGCGTCGCCGCATCCTGTGGTGTCCACCACGTCGATCGCGAAGGCGGGCACGGGTTCGGTGCCTTCCGCGGTCACCACGACCGCGCCGTCACCACCGCATGTGACCGCCACGACACCGGCCCCGGCACCGAGCAGCTTCTTCGCGCCCGCCACCAGGTCGTCCTCACCGGTGAAGCCGAGGACCTGATCGTCGTTGGGCAGCAGGTGGTCGACGTACGGCAGCGCGGCCGCGATCTGCTCGAAACTGCCGAGCACCCCGGGCGCGAGCAGGTCCACGGAGGTGACCACGCCGTGTTCCTTGGCGTACGACAGGATGCGCGCGGCGACGTCGACTCCGATCAGTTCCGGGCCGCCGAGGTGGAGGTGCGTGGCTTCCGCGATGGCGTCCCAGGGCACGTCGTCGAGCCCGTAGGTGATGTTGGCGCCGAGCAGGTGCAGTGAGGGCCGGTCGCCGTTGGGCCGGATGGGCAGCACGCTCGCGGAGGTGGGGGTGTCGGCGCGGCGGACGAGGAACCCGGTGTCGATGCCGGCCTTGCCCAGCAGTTGGACCAGCATGTCGCCGGTGGGGTCGGTACCGATCGCCCCGGCGCTGCGCACCTCGGCACCCAGCTTGGCCAGGGTGAGCGCGGTCCCGCCGGCCGTTCCGGCGGCGGTCATCCTGATGTCCTCCACCAGCGTCGCGCCCTGGCCCTCGGGTATGGCCTCCACCGGCCGCACCAGCACGTCCAGCACGTGCACGCCCATCGTGACGACCTTCATCGGCTCTCCTCCTGCACGGGTGGCACGGGTTGGGTGGTGCCGTAGTTGCGCGCGATCGCGGCCTCGATCACCGCGAGCTGCTGTTGTTCGTCCAGGACACGGGGCTCACCGAGGGCGGCCGCGCGCTGGTAGACACCGCACGCCCACTCGAGCAGCAGGGCGTGCTCGACCGCCTTGTCGAGGGTCGGCGCGTGGGTGAGCGCACCGTGGTTCGCCATCAGTGCGGCGCTGCGGCCCTCGAGCGCGTTCAGTACGGACTCGGCGAGCGCCGGAGTGCCGAAGGTGGCGTACGGCGCCACTCGCACGGTGCCACCCAGGGCGAGCAACTGGTAATGGATACACGGCAGTTCGTCGAGGACGCAGGAGAGTGCGGTGGCCATGGGCGCATGGGTGTGGACGACCGCGCCGGCGTCGTAGCGCTGGTAGACGCCGAGATGCAGCTCCAGTTCCGAGGTCGGCCGCAGGGTCCCGGCCACCATGTCGCCGTCGAGGTCGACCACCGTCACCTGGTCCGCGGTCAGTTCGGCGAGGACCGCGCCGGTCGCGGTGATCGCAACCCGCTCCCCCACGCGCACGCTGACGTTTCCGGCCGTGCCGATGAGCAGGCCCGCGGCCCCCAGCCGGCGACAGGCGTCCGCCACGGCGGCCCGATCCTGACCCAGCACGGAGCTTGAGTCGGTCATGTACGCGACGGTAACCTAAACGTGAAACAAAGTCACGTTCACGTTTGGGAGTTGTTACTTGGGCGAGCCGACCGCGGACAGCGGCGGGACGGAAGACGCTCGCCCGACCGGCGAGAGGGACAACGGGTCCCGGCTCGCCGGAGCGGAGGGCGGGCCGCAGCCCGGCAGAGCGGACACCGTGCCACAACCCACCGGAGCCGAAGGCGGGCCACAGCCCGCCGGAGCGGACACCGGGCCGCAGCCCGCCGGAGCGGAGGGCGGGTCCCGGCCAGCCGGAGCGGAAAGCGCTCCCCTGCGCCGAACGCCCCAGCAGGCGCGCAGCAGAGCCAGGTTGGCCCGCGTCCTTCAGGCGGCGGAGCGCGTCCTGATCGCCGAGGGGGTCGAGGCACTGACCACCACGCGGGTCGCGGCCGAGGCGCGGGTGTCGGTGGGCTCGCTGTACCAGTACCTTCCCGACCGCGGCGCGATCATCGACGCCCTCGCCGCCGGCTACTTCGCCCGGCTCGAGGCAGTCATGGACGACTTGGCCCGGGACGCGGCGACACAGCGCTGGGAGGATCCCGTCGGCCTCCTCATCGACGCCTACGCGGGGATCTACCGCACCGAACACGGCTTTCGCGCCCTGTGGTTCGGCAGCGGCCTGACCGAACGGACCCGCGCCGCGGACCGCGAGCACAAGCGCCGCATGGCCGACGGAGTGCGCCGCGTGCTGCTCGCGCTCGGCTTCGGTCACGACGACGAGGGGCTCGGCCGGGCCTGCCACGCCGCGGTCCTCGCCGCGGACGCGCTCGCCCAGGAGGCCTTCCGTCGCGACGCCGACGGCGACAGCGCCCTTCTCGACGAGGCCAAGATCATGCTGCGCGGCTATCTCGCCGACATCACCGACCGCCGGCAGCGACCGCGGCGGGCCCGCCCCTGAGCCCTCGTGGCCCGAGGCGACGGTGGCCCGATCCGGAGGTCGCGATGCCCGGAGAAGAATTTCTCGTCCCGGCACTCATACGGCGGGCGGCCGCCACCCGTCACCAGGGTGGACAGCGCGGCACCCGCCGTCCCGCCCGCGAGGGCGACCGTCTGTCCGCGCAACCGTCCCACGAGTGCCCCCGGCGCAGAGACCGGGCGCGGAAAACCGAGGAGCCGTGAACACACGACGTCTGATCAAGGCCGTGACCGCTGTCGCCGTGTCGGCCGGAGTCCTGGCCGTGGCCCCGGCGGCCTCGGCATCGTCCGCTCGGCCCGGTACCGCAGCGATCGCTTCCACGGTCGCTCAGGCGGATGGCGCGAGCGCCACTCCGTCGGCCTCGACCGCTGCCCCGGCGGCGCTCCCGTCGGTCTACATCTGGGCGGCCAACGTGAACGTCCGCCATGACGGTCAGGACGCGGACTGTGTCTTCTATCCCTCCCGCGGATCCTGCCCGACCGTCGTCGCCACGGTCTCGCGTACGACGGCGTCCGCCCACTGCCAGCGGGAGGGCGAGACCATCCACGACGGCGGCTACTCCAACCGCTGGTGGACGCTGGTCGAGTTGTCCGACGGGAAGGTCGGCTGGGTCAACAACATCTACATACGTGGCGGCGAGAAGATCGCGGGAGTGCCCGACTGCGCCTGGTGAACCGTCTTCCGCGGCTCAGCGAACCACCGTGCGGGGGGAGGTGCCGGTGTCCGTTCCCGACGGACACCGGCACACCGCACCGGACCGCCCCAGGGGCGCTGACCGGGGACGGGAGAGCGCGCATGTCACCGTTCGGCGGCGAGGTCGAGATCGCCGGCGGCGGGGGGTGCGGCGTCCGGGACCACGGTCCGGCGCCACGGGCGCGGGATCGGCGCGGACACCGCCCGCCACCAGGGCTCCGCCGGAAGTTCCCCGCCCGGTTCGAAGGGTTCGCCGGGGCGCGGGAACGCGACCGCTCGGCCGGCCGCTTCGGCGGCGTCCTTCGTCCACTCGCCGGGCTCGGCCCACGGATGCGGGGCGAGGTTGAAGGTGCCCCAGTGGATCGGCAGCAGTACGCCCCCCACGGCCGCGTCCCCGCCCTGCAGGTCCACATGTGCCCGGAGGCCCTCTTCGGGAGTCATGTGGATGTCGGGCCAGAACTCGCTGTAGGCACCGATCTGGATCATCGTGGCGTCGAACGGGCCGTACTCCGCGCCGATGTCCCTGAAGCCGGGGAAGTATCCGGTGTCGCCGCTGTGGTAGACGCGGTGTTCCCCACCGGCCACCACCCAGGAGGCCCACAGGGTGTGCTGTGTGTTCCGCAGGCCCCGGCCGCAGAAATGACGGGCGGGGGTGGCGGTCAGGGTGAGGCCGCCGACCTTGGTCGACTCGCCCCAGTCCAGCTCGCGCAGCCGGTCGGCGGGGACTCCCCAGTGCTCCAGGTGGGCGCCGACGCCGAGCGGTACCGCGAACACCGTGTCCGTGTCGGCCAGTGCCTTGATCGTGGGGAGGTCGAGGTGGTCGTAGTGGTCGTGCGAGATCACCACGACGTCGACCTGGCCGAGCGCGGCGAGCGGGAGCGGTACGGGGTGCAGCCGCTGGGGACCCACGAAGTCGAACGGGGAGCAGCGCCGGCCCCACACCGGGTCGAACAGCACACGGTGACCGTCGATCTCCGTGAGCACGCTGGAGTGGCCCATCCACGTCAGGCGCAGCCCGGTGGACGGGGGCTTGGCGAGGTCGGCGAGGGTCGTGGGATGCACGGGTATGGTGCCGGACGGGGTGCGGCGGGCGCGCGCCTCCTTGCGGAAGAAGCTCTTCGCCAGCTCGAGCGCGACGCCGCCGGAGGGGCGGGTGCGGGTGCCTTCGGGGTTCACGAAGACGCCGTCTGCGAAGTTCGGTGATCTGCGGATGCGTTCCAGGCGCTCACCCGCCGGATCCGCGCCGAAGCCGGCGGGTTGCAGGGCGCGCAGCCCGGACTGGGGAGAGCGGAAGCCGCTCACGGGGACCTCCAGGTGTTTGCGGTCAGCCATTCCATTGTGTGCGCCCCCTCTGACAGTGCCGGGTCGAGCCGTGACGGTTCGATGTCTGTGAGGCTCAACGTCCGGGAAGGCCCGATCATTACCGGCCGGCTGCGCCGAAGTTCGGGGCCGTCACCCGGCAGATCGCCTGCGCCGCGCGAACTACTGACCTACCATTCAGTATTCGTCCAGCACCCACGCCTCCGGCCGAGGAGCCGCATGACCACCTCCAAGACCGCCCTCTCCCCCGCCCCGCTGATAAACCTGACCTGGACCGACCACGTCACCGGCCGCCGCGGCTTCCTCGTGGTCGACCGGCTCGTGCGCGGCGTCTCCAGCGGAGGGCTGCGGATGCGGGCGGGCTGCACTCTCGACGAAGTGGCCTCTCTCGCCCGTGGGATGACGATGAAGGAGGCCCTGCACTACAACCCGGACGGCCGCTACGTCCCGCTGGGCGGGGCCAAGGGCGGCATCGACTGCGACCCCCGGGAGCCGGAGGCGTACGGCGTCCTGGTGCGCTATCTGCGCGCCATGCGGCCGTACATCGAGAGTTTCTGGACCACCGGCGAGGATCTGGGCCTCAGCCAGGACCTGGTCGACCGCGCCGCGGCCGAAGCCGGGCTCGTCTCCTCCATACAGGCCGTCTACCCGCTCCTCGACGACGAGGCGGCGGCCCGCCGGCGGCTCGCGGACGCGTTCGCGGTCGACGTGGACGGCATCGGGCTCGACGAACTCGTCGGCGGCTGCGGGGTCGCCGAGTCCGTCCTCGCCGCCCTGGACAGGGCCCGCGTGCCGCACGCGGGCACGCGCGTCGCGGTGCAGGGGCTGGGCACCATGGGCGGCGCCACGGCCCGGTTCCTGACCCGCGCCGGCCTCCGCGTGGTCGCGGTCGCGGATGTCAAGGGGACGATGCTGAACCCCGCTGGGCTGAACATCGAAGCCCTGCTCACCGCTCGGGACGCCCACGGCACCGTGGACCGCTCTGCGCTCGGCGACGGCGACCGTGAACTGCCGGGTGACGCCTGGCTGTTCGTGGACGCGGACGTACTGGTCCCGGCGGCGGTCTCGTACGCGATCGACGCCGAGAACCAGGCCCGGATCACGGCCCGCTGGATCGTGGAGGCCGCCAACATGCCCGTGCTTCCCGAGGCGGAGACCCTGCTCGCCGCCCGCGGGGTGACCGTACTGCCGGACGTCGTCGTCAACTCCGGTACGAACGCCTGGTGGTGGTGGACCCTGTTCGGAGACGTCGGGCCGGACCCGGAGGAGGCCTTCGCGTACACGCGCCGCTCGATGCGCACCCTGGTCGACCGGATGCTGGCACGCGCCGACTCCGACGGGACGACCCCACGCACCGCGGCCCACGCCCTGGCCGCCGAACGCCTGCCGCTGATCACGGAACGATTCGGCTGGTATCGCTGACCGCGGGGAACCCCGGGGCACTGTGCGGTCGCTGTGTAGTGTTGCCGGGTGACCAGGGTGCGGTTGAGTGTGGCGGAGCGGCGGGAGGAGTTGCTGCGGGCCGCCGTGGGACAGATCGAGGAGCGGGGTGTGGTGGCCGTGCGGATCGCCGATGTGGCGGCCGCACTCGGGGTGAGCAACGCGCTGGTGCTCTACCACTTCTCGACGAAGGAGAAGTTGGTCGCCGCAGCGTTCGCCTATGCCGCCGAGGGTGACCTGACGCGTCTGCGCAAGCTGCTGGGCCGTCGGACGACGGCGTTGCGTCGGCTGCGCGCGGCCGTGCGCTGGTACGCGCCGACCGGGCAGGCCAAGGGGTGGCGGCTGTGGATCGAGGGCTGGGCGGCGGCCCTGCGCGAGCCGGCGCTGCGGGAGGTCACGCGTGACCTCGACCGGCAGTGGAAGGCCGCCATCACCGAGGTGATAGCGGAGGGCGTGGCCGCGGGCGAGTTCCGGTGCGCCGATCCGGCGGGCACCGCGCTGCGCCTCACGGCCCTGCTCGACGGCTTGGCGGTCCAGATGACGGCGTACTCGGGCGGCGTCTCGCGTGCGCGCGCCCAGCAGTGGATGGACGACGCGCTCGCGTGTGAACTGGGGCTGGACCGCGAGGCCTTGACGGCGGCGGTGCGCTGAGGTCGCGACACGGACATTCCGACGCTGCCCCGCCCCGGGCCGGTCGTCCGGCCGTGTCGTGTGGCGAGGGAGTCATGCCGACGCGGCTGCGGAAGTCACCTCGCCCGGCTCGGCCGACGTACTCCCCCAGCGTGAGCTCGGCATTCTTTCACGGTCCCCGGCCGACGCACGCCGGGCTGGGCCCCGCTCCTGACGGCAGCGGGGCCCTCGTGCGCGGGCCTGGACGGGATGGCGCGGTGTGCTACCGAACACTTGCCCAGGGCTCCATCCTTCAGGGTGGAGGTGCAGGGCATCCTGAGCCCAGCGGCTTGGAGGGCCCGCAGCGACACTGCTGAATGCGCCTTGCCCGACAACGTAGTTGGCGGACCTACCGCCGGACTGGCGGGACGTCAAGCCTGTGGAGACCTTGTCAGACCACCCTCGGGTGGCAGGGGCCGATGAAGCAGGAACCCAAGGGAGCACCGCGTAGCGGTGCTGCCCGGAATCGCCTGCGTTCACGCAGGCGAGGATGTCAACGCGGGCGACTGCCGACGGTGCGCGTGCACCCTCGGCGGCCCCGAGCGGTCCGCGAACGCCCGTCCGTCAGACCGCCTGCGCGATCCGCATCTTGATGTCGTCCGGGGACAGGGTGCCCTTCGCCGCCACGTGGTCGCCCGACGACTCCCCGCGCAGCCGGCGGCCGATCCACGGGACCAGGTACTCGCGGGCCCAGTGGATGTCGTCCCGGCGTACCTCGAACGTGCCGCGTGGCGGCAGGGGCGGCCAGGGCTGGTCGGGGTCGGCCGGCACCGTGAGGCCGAGGACCTGGCCTGCCCGGAGCGCGACCCGGGTGTGCCCCTCGGGCGAGAGGTGCAGACGGTCGTCGTCCCAGGCACGGCGGTCCTGGACGGTCTTGAGGGACCACAGGTCCAGGACCGGGCAGCCGTAACGGTCGGCGATCGCCCGTACATGCCCGTTGTAGGTGGCGATCTTGCCGCGCAAGTGCTTCAGCACGGGCACTCCCCGGGTGTCGAACCCGGTGGTGACCATGACGGTGCCGACCGCGGACGTGAGCTGCGCGACGGCCAGTTCGAAGCGCTCGGCGACCTCGTCGGGATCGGTGCCGGGCCGGATGATGTCGTTGCCGCCCGCACAGAAGGAGACCAGGTCCGGCGCCAGCTTCCGGGCTTTCGGCAGCTGGTCCTCGACGATCTGGTCGAGCAGTTTCCCGCGCACGGCGAGATTGGTGTAGTTGAAGTCGCCCTCGGGCCTGCGGTCGGCGAGCAGCACGGCGAACCGGTCGGCCCAGCCGACGAAGGCCCCGTCCGGGCCGGGGTCGCCCACGCCCTCGGTGAAGCTGTCCCCCACCGCAACGTACGACCCGATCACTGCTGCGTTGTCACTCTTCGAATCGTCTGCCACAGCGACTCATGATTCACCTTCGAATGTGACCTACGCGACCGTAATAAAGGGTTGACGGTAGGTGAGATAAGCCACCGATCAAGATTTGGCCAAAGCGGGAATAGGTGTCGTCGCACATCGGGCGGTCGGACATTTCCGCGGTTGGTCCGCGCTCGCGGGCGAACGTCCGGCGTTTCGGCGGTCGTTGGCGATTCCCCGTGCGTGCGGCGTCACGCAACGGGCTTCGACCGAGGGCGCGATCGGCGTCGAGGGTCGCTGGTGCCCCGACAGGCAACGTTCGCCCCGTCGCGACGCCCGGCACGCTCCCCCAAGCTCTTCGAGCAGGGGCCCCCACTCGCCGCACCGGCCGAAGCCCAAGTATGTCCAGTACGAGGACTTCCGGCGGGCACTCCCCCAAGCTCTTCGTGCAGGGGGTACCCCCAGAGCACGCACCGGACGCCGCTCCTTGACGGGCAAACGTTGCCTGCCGCGGCACTAGAACTTCCCACCGAGTGCCTCGGCTTTGCCGCGGTGGTCGACCGGGCGGCACATGCCTCGAATGTCAGGAATCCTGAGAAGATTTACGTCCGTCGAGCGGGTCACGTCAAGCCCTTCGCCGCAACTTCTCCACTGAGGGTTGACGCTCGGGCGGCATGCAGAACACGTCTCGGTAACACCCTTGTCATCCGACGCCGGCATCTGCATCATCGTGGCCATCATCAGGGTTCCTGATATTGGGACGCCGCCCCGCCCCACCGGTGCGCAACGGGACCCGTCCGCCGCTCCCTGCTGCCGGTCCGTCTTGCCCAGCAGGTCACCACCCCCACTTCCGCCCCCTTGACGTGCCGGAGGCATCCATGAGTGCACCCATGACAGGTAATTTGTCCCGGAGATCCGTTCTCCGCGGCACGGCCGGAGCCGCTGGGCTGCTCTCCACGGGTGGTCTGCTGACCGCCTGCGGCGGCATCAAGGAGTCCTCCGCGCAGAGCGACGCGGTGCTCCGGATCGGTTACGTCTCGCCCACCACGGGCCCGGCCGCAGGCTTCGGCGAGCCGAACGCCTATCTCATGAAGAAGATGCGCGCCGCCTTCAAGGGCGGGTTGAAGATCGGCGGCAAGAAGTACTCCGTCGAGATCATCGACCGTGACAGTCAGTCCAATCCGCAGAACGCCGCGCAGGTGGCGACCGACCTGATCAACGGCGAGAAGATCGACCTGATGCTGGTCACCTCCACGCCCGAGACGGTCAACCCCGTCGCCGACGCGTGCGAGGCGGCCAAGATCCCGTGCCTGTCGACCGCCGTGCCCTGGGAGGCCTGGTACTTCGGCCGGGGCGCCACTCCGGAGAAGCCGTTCACGTACACGTACCACTTCTTCATCGGCGTCGCGGAGATCCATGCCGCGTACACCTCGCTGTGGACGGAGGGCGGGGTGAAGACCAACAAGCGGGTCGGTGTCATGTGGCCCAACGACCCGGACGGCAAGGCGATCCGGGACGGACTCGGTCCGCAGCTGAAGAAGAGCGGGTTCACCATCGTCGACCCGGGCGCGTACGAGGACGGGACGAACGACTACTCGGCGCAGATCGCGGCGTTCAAGAAGGCGGACGCGGAGATCTTCAACACCTTCCCCCTGCCGCCGGACTTCGCCACGTTCTGGAAGCAGGCCCGGCAGCAGGGTTACCGGCCGCGTATCGCGTCCATCGCCAAGACCGGTCTGCTGCCCTCCCAGGTCGAGGCGCTCGGTCCACTCGGCTACGGTCTCAGCGCCGGCTTCTGGTGGACGCCGAAGTTCCCGTTCACGTCAACTCTCACCCGCCAGTACGGCTTCGAACTGGCCGAGGAGTACGAGAAGTCGACGGGCAGGCAGTGGACCCAGATCCTCGGGTCCAACATGGCGCTCTTCGAAGTCGCGGTGCACGCGCTGAAGGAGACCTCCGATCCGAAGGACCGGGGGGAGCTCGCGGCCGCCCTGGGCAAAGCCAAGCTCACCACGGTCGTCGGGCCGCTGGACTGGACGTCCGGGCCGGTGAAGAACGTGTCCACGGAGCCGCTGGTGATGGCGCAGTGGCGCAAGGCCGCCAAGGGCAGCAGCTTCCCCCTCGAGCCCGTCATCGTCGACAAGAACTCCTTCCGCGACATCCCGCTCGGAGGCAGCCTTGAGCCCCTCGACTGAGCCGCTGACCGCGCGGGCGGGCGGGGCGAGGAGGGCCGACCCGGCCACGCCACCGGTCCTCTCGGCGCGCGGTGTACACCGCCGCTTCGGCAGCCTGGTCGTCCTCGAAGGCATCGACATCGCCCTCGCCCCCGGTGAGGCCCTGGGCATCGTCGGCCCGAACGGCGCCGGAAAGACGACCCTGCTCGACATCCTCTCCGGGGCCCAGGCGCCCTCCGAGGGCAGCGTCACGTTCCAGGGCCAGGACGTGACCCGCTGGAAGGCGGACCGTCGTTGTCGCAGGGGCATCGGGCGCTCCCATCAGGTGCCGCGTCCCTTCACGGGCATGACGACCTACGAGAACGTGCTGGTCGCATCGGTGCAGGGCGGCTCGCACCGCCGCGGGGCGGCCGAGCGTCACGCTCTCGGCGTACTCGAGCGCTGCGGCATGCTCGCGCAGGCAAACCGGCCCGCGGCCGCACTCACCCTGCTGGAGCGCAAACGGCTGGAAATGGCGCGGGCGCTGGCGACCGATCCGCAGGTGCTGCTGCTGGACGAGATCGCCGGTGGTCTCACCGATGCCGAGACGGACGAACTGATCGCCACCATTGAGCAGTTGCGTGCCGACGGCATCGCCATCGTCTGGATCGAGCACGTCATCCACGCGCTGCTGCGGGTGATCGACCGGCTGGTCTGCCTGGCGCAGGGGCGGGTCCTGGCGGAGGGTGAACCGGACGCCGTCATGTCCGATCCCCGGGTCGTCGAGGCGTATCTCGGGAGCGCGGCATGAGTCTGCTGTCGATAGAGAGTCTCGAGGTGAGACACGGTCTGCTGCGCGCGGTCCGCGAGGTGTCGTTCACCGTGGACGAGGGCGAGGTCGTGGCGATGGTCGGAGCCAACGGCGCCGGCAAGTCCACCCTCATGCGGGCCGTCGCCGGAGCACACCGGCCGGCCGACGGCCGTATCCGGCTCGACGGGGTGGATGTGACGGCCCGACGGGCCCACGACCGCGTCGCCGCCGGGATCGCGCTGGTCCCCGAGGGGCGACGGCTCTTCGCCGATCTCACCGTGGAGGAGAACCTGCTGGTCGCCTCCCGCGTGAAGCGATCGGGACCATGGGATCTGGCCGCCGTCCTGGCCGCCTTCCCCCTCCTGGACGGACTGCTGAAACGGCGCGCCGGAAACCTCTCGGGCGGTGAGCAGCAGGCCGTGGCCATCGGCAGGGCGCTGATGACCAACCCCCGGCTGCTGCTGCTCGACGAGGTGTCGCTGGGCCTCGCGCCCATCGTGGTCGACACCCTCTACCAATCGCTCGGCACGATCCTGTCCGGCGGCACGACGGTGCTGCTGGTGGAGCAGGACCTCGGCCGCGCCCTGGGGGTCTCCCGGCGCGTGCTGTGCATGCTCGAAGGCCGCGTCGTCCTCGACGAGTCCGCCGACGCCGTCACCCGCGAACAGGTCGTCGATGCGTACTTCGGACTGAGCCGCGCCAAGGGCGGCGGAGCCGCGAACCCGGCCACGGCCGTACCAGAGGAATCCGAAAGGGAGCCGGCATGAACTGGATCAACGCCATCGTGCAGGGCGTCATGCTCGGCGGCGTGTACGCGCTCTTCGCCTGCGGCCTCTCCCTGATGTTCGGAGTCATGCGGACCGTCAACCTGAGCCACGGCGATCTCGCGGTTCTCGGTGCGTTCCTCGTCGCGGTGCTGGCCGCCGCCGTGGGCATCAGCCCCTTCTTCGCAGTGCTGCTGGTCCTGCCGGTGATGGGCCTGGTCGGAGTGGCGTTGCAGCGGGGCATTCTCAGCACCGCGCTGCGCACCGGCGAGATGTCGTCGATGCTGGCCACCTTCGGTCTCGCCATCGTGCTGCAGAACGTGCTGCTGGAGATCTTCAGCGCCGACAGCCGCTCCCTGGACGTCGGTTCGCTGGCCACGGCCGGCTTCCAGCTCGGGCCGTCGGTGAGCATCCCGTACCTCGGCGCACTGACCGTGGCAGTGGCGGTGGCGCTGCTCGGCGGCCTGCAGTTGCTGCTCGCCCGTACGGGTATCGGCCGGGCGATCCGCGCCACCGCCGCCGACGCGGACACCGCCGAGCTGGTCGGGATCGACAGCCGCAGGGTGTACGCCTGGGCAGCCGCCATCGCCGTCGCCACCGCTGGTCTGGCGGGCGCGTTCTTCGCCATGCGGTCGTCGTTCAGCCCGTCCATGGGGCCGACCCAACTGCTGTTCGCCTTCGAGGTCGTCGTGATCGGGGGGCTCGGTTCGCTGTGGGGGACGCTCGCCGGCGGCATGGTCCTCGGTGTCGCCCAGACGGTGGGCGCGCAGGTGGATCCGCGCTTCTCCATCGTGGCCGGACACGCGGTCTTCCTCGCGGTCCTGGCCTTCCGCCCGCAGGGACTGCTCGGTATGAGAAGGAGCCGTACATGACCACCGCATCACCGGCCGCCCCCAGCACCGCCACCATCCACCGGTGGACTCCCGTCTCCCGTACGGCGTCGGGTGCCCTGGCCGCCCTGCTGCTCGCCCTGGCGTTCGCGCCCTTCGTCTTCGCGCCCGAGGTGACCGCGAAGCTGACGGTACTGTTCGTCCTCGTCATCGTCGCGGCCATGTGGAACGCGCTGGCGGGCTACGCCGGGCTGGTCTCCGTCGGCCAGCAGGGCTTCATCGGCCTCGGCGCGTACGGTGTCTTCCTGCTCGTCGACCGGGGCATGAGCCCCTTTCCCGCGGTCGTCCTGGCGGCCCTGCTGGCCGGAGCCGTCGCCGTACCCACTTCACTGCTCGCGTTTCGGCTGACTGGCGGTCAGTTCGCCATCGGCATGTGGGCGATCGCCGAGTTCTTCCGGCTGGTCGTGGTGAACACCCCTTCGCTGGGAGGCGGTTCCGGCCGCTCGCTGACCGATCTGTCGGGCACCGATCCGGCGGTGCGGCAGGCCCAGGTGTACTGGCTCGCCCTGGCGCTGATGAGCCTGCTGCTGCTCGCCGTGTTCGTCCTGCTGCGCAGCCGGACCGGTGCTTCGCTGGAGGCGATCCGCGACGACCCGGTGGGCGCCGCCTCCGTCGGGGTACGGGTCACCTCGGCTAAGCGGCTGGTCTTCGTCCTCGCGGCGGTGGGCTGCGCGGCGGCCGGCGGCCTCACCCTGGCGAACACTCTGCGGGTGCAGCCGGATTCCATCTTCGGGGTCCACTGGTCCGCGTACATGATCTTCATGGTGGTCATCGGTGGTCTCGGCACCTTCGAGGGACCGATCATCGGAGCGATCGTCTTCTTCCTGGTGCAGGACTGGTTCGGCGACAACGGAGGCACCTGGTATCTGATCGGGCTCGGCGCCCTGGCCATCGGGATGACGCTCTGGATGCCCCTCGGACTGTGGGGCACCGTGGCACGCCGACGTGACCTGGAACTACTGCCTGTCGGCTATCGAGTGAGAACACCCCGTCGCCTGACTCGCTGACGGTCTCGCCCGACCTCCGACTGACCGAGCAAAAAGGTGCGCACGATGGCGGAGGCAGCCGAATGGGATCCGGGTCCGGATTCCTGTCCGGGGCCGGATTCCTGTCCGGGGCCGGATTCCGATCCAGTTCCAGGTCCGGATTCCGGTCCGAACCCGCAGGGCGGCAAAGGTCCGCTGACGATCTACCTCATCAAACAACTCGAACTGGCCATCCGCTCCTTCATGGACGAGGCACTCCGGCCGTACGGGCTCACGACGTTCCAGTACACGGCCCTGACCGTGCTTCAGCACCGAGGAGTTCTCTCCTCCGCCCAGCTGGCCCGCCGCTCCTTCGTCAGGCCGCAGACGATGCACGAGATCGTGCGCTCGCTGGAGGAGCGCGGGCTGATCGAACGCGCCCACGCCCCGGGCAACCGGCGGATCATGGAGGCGCGGCTGACCCGGGACGGGGAGGAACTGCTGGCGGCGTGCGCACCGGAGGTGCAGAGGCTCGAGGACCGGCTGATGCTCGACATGCCTCCAGAGCGACGGTCCGCGTTCCGCCGCGGCCTCGAAGACGGGTTCGCCTCCCTGACGGGACGGCACCACGCCTGACGGCTCGGACGGGCGGGCCGCCGAACGACCGCCCTGGGGCCTCCGGGGACGGCCGCCTCGGGGCCCGGGACTGCCCCGGTCAGAGCCGCCAGACCCGGAAGCCGCTGATGTGGAAGTGGCTCCACACCGTACGGAAGGCGAAGTGCCCACCTGTGTACGGCTCGGGGTCGGTGCAGTCGAAGACGAGCCGTCCGTTGTCCCACCACTGGACGGTCGAGCCGTTCGACACGATCCGCACCCGGTTCGGCTCGTTGGGCACGAGGAGCGGCTCGGTGTGGTCGACGATCAGCGGGCGCACCCCGGCCTGGCCCACATGGCGGCGCAGCCGGATGGTCGTGTTGCTGTTGGCGCCGTGGCCCGCGTAGTACGTCGTGAGGTGGTCGTACTCGGCGAGCGCGCCACCGCGCGGGGTGGCGAAGATGTCGTCCGGGGAACGCACGTCGGTGGCGTTCCAGAAGTTGTTCAGGTCCGAGACCCGGTCGTTGGCGCCACCCGCGGAGACGGGCGTGGCCGTGTACGCGATGACGTACGGCCCGGCGAGCCGCCGCCGGAACCAGACGGTGGCCCCGCTCGGCACATCGATGTCCAGCACGCCGCGTGATGCGGTGACGCTTCCGCCGTCCTGGAGTTCGGTGGCCCACTGGCCGAGACCGAGACGGAAGTCGTCGGCGGCGAGGAGCCGACGACGACCGCGCCCCGGGCGTCCGCCCACGGTGGCCGCACCCTTCGTGCGGTTTGCGGCACTTGCACTGTTCGTCCCGCTGTCGGCCTTCGCGACGGCCGCCGGGGCGAGAGCGGCTGACGCGGCACCGGCGGCGAGGGCGCCGAAGGCTCTACGGGTGGTCGTCGCCATGAGAGTTCCCCTCCGAAGTGACGGTGATGGTCACGCCGCATCGCACGTCCATCCACCACGGAAAGCGCTTGCTGGGGATCACTCTGCAGTCACCCCCGCCCCATGTCGAGACCCGCTGCCACCCAACGCGGAGGACCGGATCCGCGCAGCGGAGTCCGGTCCTCGGTGTTGGGGGTCACCCGGCGAGGGGAGGCACCCTTCGATCAGATGGACACGCCCTTCGAGCGCAGGTACGCCAGCGGGTCGATGTCCGAGCCGTAGTCGGGGCCCGTGCGGATCTCGAAGTGCAGGTGCGGTCCGGTCACATTACCGGTGGCGCCGGAGAGACCGACCTGCTGGCCCGCCGCCACGCGCTGCCCGGCCGAGACCGAGAGCGAGGACAGGTGGGCGTACTGCGCGTACTTGCCGTCGTCGAGCTGGATGACGACCTGGTTGCCGTAGGCGCCGCCCCAGCCGGCGGAGACGACGGTGCCGGCGCCGACCGCCTCGAGGGAGGTGCCGGTCGGGGCCGCGAAGTCCACACCGGTGTGGTAGCCGCTGGACCACATGCTGCCGGACATGCGGTACGGGGTACCGACCGAGGCACCCTGGATCGGCAGGGTGAAGCCGGCGACGTTGCTCGCGACGGCCTCGGTGCCCGTGTCGGCCTTCTTCGCCGCGGAGGACTTGGGCGCCGACGAGGACTTGGAAGCCGTCGACGACTTCGGCGCCGCGGAGGACTTGGGCGCCGTGGAAGGCTTGGGAGCCGCTGACGACTTGCCGCCGCCTGACGCCGCCTTGGCGCCGATCGTCAGCTTCAGACCGGGGTGGATCAGGGACGGGTCACTGCCGACGGCGGCGCGGTTGTCCTCGTAGAGCTTCTTCCAGCCGCCGGAGACGTGCTGCTCGTCGGCGATCTTCGCAAGAAAGTCCCCGGGCTCAACGGTGTAGGTCTTCGCGGCGGTCTTCTGCACGGCGACCGGAGCGGCCTGGACGGTCTTCTCCGAAACACTCTGAGTTGCCGACGACGGGGTCGCGGCATGCGCCCCCGCGGCGACCGTCAAAGGCAGTGCGATCGCGGCACCACCGGTGCCGGCAATGGCGATCGAGCGACTGAAACGACGGGTTTTGACACGACGGTGCTTACCCTTCGCGGGCATGACGAATTCCTCTCCGGCGCCTACGAGGTGAGCTGTCGGGTGCGGACTGGAGATGCCCGGCCGCGGCAATGCACGGCTTAACCCCAAGCCTGTTCCGGAGACCGGACCAGGCGTTTTACCTGTGGGTCCCCCGCTCCTGCCGAACACGGGTGAGTTGCGGTCTCCGGTCGGCGGCAGGATTCGGCGTTCCGACTGGATTGATGGGGAACGTAAGCGACGGTTACGCGCCGCGACAAGCCAAGGGCTGAGCTTTCGTCACTTTCTCTTGATCAATACCAGGAATGCCGATTACGCTCCGTTAACTCGGAACATGAGATCCCCCTTAACACCCTTAAAACACGGCCGAATTACATGAACATGACGGCGACGGACCGTCACGGATATGACGCTGCTCACGCGCGGTCGGCCGATGAGCTTTTACTCCAGGGCCAGTTGGGGCGAATTAAACCGAAACACCCTTAAGCCTTACCGTGCTACGAATTAGGACAGATCGATCAGATCCGGCGCAGTCGCAGCACGGTCGCGTCGAGGTCGCCGCGCAGTCCGGTGTGCAGCCCGTGGTGCTCCAGCACCGCCCCCCGGTGCACTTCACCCGTCTCCACGTTCCGGTACGCCGCCCCCCGGTCGAGGCCGCGCAGGCGCACCGGCGCCACCGGCTCACCGAACCGCTGGGCCTGGAGCCACGCGAGGACCACGGTCTCGTCGCCGTAGGTGTACTGGACCGCGCTCAGCCCGCCCTCCGGCGCCCGCAAGCGGTACAGGTCCCCGCGCTGCACGACGGGGCGTATCTCCTTGTAGAGCGTGACCCACTCGTGCGCCTCGGCCAGTTCCTCGTCCGTCCACTCGGTGAGGTCGCCGCCGATTCCGAGCACCCCGGCCATGGCGCTCACAAAGCGGAACCTGAGGGAACTGACCCGCCCGTTGAGCTGGGTGTTGGGGCTGTCGGTGACCCACGCGGCCATGACCCGCGCCGGATGGAGCTGACTGAAGCCGTGCTGGATGGAGAGCCGGTCCAGCGGATCGGTGTTGTCCGAGGTCCACACCTGGTCCGTGCGGCCGAGGATCCCGAGGTCGATCCGGCCCCCGCCGCCGGAGCAGGATTCGAAGGCGACGTGCGGATGGGCGGCCCGCAGCCGGTCCAGCAGGGCGTACAGGGCATGGACGTGGTCGACCCACAGGCGTTGCGGATACGCCTCCCCCGGCCAGCCGGCGTCGGTGAAGCAGCGGTTGAAGTCCCACTTCACATAGTCGATCGGGGCGCTGGAGAGCAGATTGTCGAGTTGCTCCCACAGATACTGCTGGACATCGTCACGTGCCAGGTTGAGCACAAGCTGATTGCGGAATTCCGTCCGCTTTCGTCCCGGTTGATACTGAATCCAATCGGGATGGGCGCGATACAACTCACTGTCCGGATTGACCATTTCCGGCTCGACCCAGATCCCGAACTGCATGCCCAGCGCGTGCACGTCGTCGGCCAGCGGCTTGAGCCCGGCCGGGAAGCGGTCCGGGTTGGGCGTCCAGTCGCCGAGCCCGGAACGGTCGCTGGTGCGGGTGCCGAACCAGCCGTCGTCCACCACGAAGAGTTCGACGCCCATCGCCGCGGCCCGCCGCGCCAGCGCACGCTGCTGATCCTCGGAGATGTCAAAGGTGGTGGCTTCCCAGGAGTTGAAGAGCACGGGACGGTCCTGCTCCGCGCCGGGGATCACATACGCGCGCTGGTAGGCGTGCCAGGCCCGGCTGGCGCCGCCGAAGCCGCCGTCGCTCCACAGTCCCGCGAAGACCGGTGTGGTGAAGGACTCACCGGGCTCCAGCCGCAGCAGGCCCGAGTCGTCGTACCCGGCGCCTCCGGTGATCTGCACCCGGCCGTCGGGGAGTTGGGCCACGCTGATGCGCCACGAGCCCGACCAGCCGAGCGCGCAGCCGTACACCTCCCCGCGCTCCTCGGTGGCACCTTCGGCGTCCAGCGCGACCCAGGGCAAATGCTGGTGCCCGGTGTGGCCGCGCCGACTGCCGATGATCTTCTCGCCGTAGGTCAGGTCCGTGCGCACCAGTTGGGACTCGGCCGCCCACCGGCCGTGCAGCTGGGACAGCCGCCAGCCGTCGCGCTCGGGCAGCGTCCAGGTCGCGGAGTCCGCGCGCAGCAGCTCCAGCGACCGGTCTCCCTGGTTGCCGAGGGTCACCCAGCGCTCGACGACGTCCGTGGCGGGCCGCATCCGGTAGTGCAGGGTGATGGCGAGTCCGGCGTCGGTGAACCGCAGCCGCAGTTCCTCCCCGTCCGTCTCGTACTCCTCGAACCGCCACTCGGTGCCGCGCCGCTCCTGAGTACGCACCGACAGCGCGGGCCGCACGAAGCGGGGGCCGCCCTCGACCGGGTACTCCTCGCGTCCGTCCAGCTCGGACTCGAAGGGCCAGTACTGCGGCTCGGGCCGGGCGGCGAGCGCCTCGGCGTCGGCGAGCGTGACGCGCGGACCCCAGTGCAGCTGGAGCAGCTCGTCGCGCTCGGTCAGTCGCAGGGCGTAACCGCTGGTGGGACCGGTCAGCAACCAGGTCCGACCGTCCTTGCCGATGTCCACCATCACGCCCCCACAGAGTCGAACAGCCACGCCCAAGCCCCAACATCATCAAGGTCCACAGGCCTCCTCCGCAACGCCTGTGGACAACAAGCCGAAGCAGCGCCGACGGTCTGTGGACAACCTCGAGGCCCGGCTACCGGCCGCCTGTGGACAAGTCGTTGGCCCGTGAAGCCGTGTCGTATCGTCGGATTCGCGCCCGCCGACAACAGCGTCCGCGGCCGAGTGGGAGGAGTGCCCGTGACGGAGCAGGTCCCGTCGACCGAGCCCGAGCTGTCCGGGGTGCGAAACTTCCGTGACGTGGGCGGTCTGCCGACCGAGGACGGCCGGCGGGTCGGACACGGACGGCTGTTCCGCAGCGGCCATCTCGCCCATGCGACGGACAGCGACGCGAAGTTCCTCGCCTCGCTCGGCCTGCACACGATCTTCGATTTCCGCAACGCGGCGGACATCAAGCTCGAAGGGCCGGACGTCGAGCTGCCCGGCGTGCGCAATCTGAACCTTCCGCTGACGGACCCGGCGCACGGCGCGGAGTTCTGGACGATGGTCCGGGACGGCGATCTGGACCAACTGCGCCGCCTGCTGGCCGACGGCAAGGCGGCCAACCGGATGATCGGCTCGTACCGCAAGATCATCACGGAGCGCACCGCGGAGCATGCGCAGGTACTCAGGGAGCTGACCGAGGACAGTGTGCCCGCACTGATGCACTGCGCGGCCGGCAAGGACCGGGCGGGCCTGTCGATAGCGATCACGCTGCTCGCCGTGGGCGTGGAGCGCGACGCGATTCTGGCCGACTACCTGGAGTCGGCGGCCCTGCACCGCCGCTACCGGGTCCGCCGCAACGGCAGCGCGGCCAAGGCGTACAGCCCCGAGGTGATGGAACTCCTCGACCCGCTCTTCGACGCCCGCGCGGAGTACCTCTCGGCGGCCTTCGACACCATCGAGGAGACCTGGGGCGGCGTCGACACCTATCTGGAGCGGGGCCTGGGGCTCACGCCGGAGGCACGGGAGACGCTGCGCGATCGGCTTCTCGAGGGCTGACCCCCTACTCCCCCTATTTGCCCTGCTTGCCCTACTCCCCTACTTGTCCTGCTGCACCCTCTTTGCCTACTTGGCACCCGCCTCGAACAGGAAGTAGATGAAGGCCGCGAAGACGTGGCCCACCGCGATGTAGATGATCAGCCGCACCCACAGGGCGCGCGGGAACTTCTCTTCCATGTCGCTCATGACGGCTCTCCTGTGGTCGGGTGCCCGGTGACCGGGCCCAGGCAGAGCGCGGTGGCGGGGCTCTGCAGCAAGGTGTGGACGAACAGCAGATCGGCGCCGTCCTGGTCGGCGGCGGCGATGCGGTGCGGGGTCAGCGAGTCGAAGTGCGCGCTGTCTCCCGGCGCGAGGAGGTGCGTGGTGTCGCCGAGGCGCAGCCGCAGCCGGCCCTTCAGGACGTGCAGCCACTCCTCCCCGGGATGGACGCGCACGATGTCGCCCTGGGCGCCGTACGGCACGTGCACCCGCAGCGCCTGCATGCCGCGGCCCTGCGCTCCGGCCTGCCAGTAGGTCCAGCCGCCGGCCCGGGTCGGTTCCATGTCCGCGGCACGGACGATCGCGTCCCGGTCGGCGACCGTCTCGCCGAGCAGTTCCGAGACCGTCGTACCGTAGGTGCGAGCGAGCGCGAGCAGCATCGGCAGGGAGGGCTGGCGCTGTCCCGTCTCCAGCCGGGAGAGGTGTGCGGGTGAGAGCGCGGCTGCTCGGGCCGCGGCCTCCAGGGTGAGACCGACTCGGCGGCGCAGTTCGCGCAGGCGAGG
Organism: Streptomyces cavernae; assembly: GCF_004023625.1. GTDB lineage: Bacteria > Actinomycetota > Actinomycetes > Streptomycetales > Streptomycetaceae > Streptomyces > Streptomyces cavernae. Next base: position 58,917 of record NZ_RPDJ01000031.1, read on the forward strand.
GGCAACGGCGGAAACCTCGGCGGAGGGCTCTCCGGCCGCCGCCGGCTCACTGGGGCTCATGCCTCGATTCAGCCAGAGCCTTACCTGAGAGGCAAATTCCTTGCCTCAGAGGCAAAACGCCAAAACGCCTACCGATTCGCCACCGCCTGCCTCACCAGCGTCTTGCCGAAGTCCCACATCAGCCCGCCCTCATGCGCGTCGTCCATCACCGCGGTGAACGCCGCCACGAAACGGTCCACGTCCTGATCGTCGATGATCAGGGGCGGAATGAGTTTGATCACTTCGAGATGGTCGCCGGAGACCTGCGTGAGGATCCGGTGCCGTTGCAGCAGCGGTACGACGACCATCTGTGCGAAGAGGCCCTTGCGGGCCGCCTGCAGCATGGTCCAGCGGCTCCGCAGCTTCAGCGACTTCGGCTTGCCGAACTCGATGCCGATCATCAGGCCCCGGCCGCGGACGTCACTCAGCAGCTCGTACTTGTCGATCAGTGCCGAGAGCCCGGACTTCAGCCGCTCGCCCGTGGCCCGGACGCCGGCGACGATCTGTTCGTTCTCCATGACCGACAGCACGGCGAGCCCGGCCGCCATCGCCTGGGCGTTCGAGCCGAAGCTCGCCGAGTGGACCAGAACCCGGTCCATGGACGAGTAGACCTTCTTGAAGATCCATTCCTTGCCGAGCGTCGCGCCCACCGGGACATAGCCGCCCGACAGCGCCTTCGCCACGCACACCAGGTCCGGTTCCACCCCGTCCTCGTGCTGGTAGGCGTAGAAGTCGCCGGTGCGGCCGAGTCCGGTCTGCACCTCGTCCGCGATCAGCAGTGCCTTGTGCCGGTGCAGCAGTTCCTGCGCCGCGCGCAGATATCCGGGCGGCGCCTCGTGCACGCCCTTGCCCTGGATGGGCTCCACGATCAGGGCGGCCACATCGCCCTTCCTCACCTCCCGTGCGAGAGCGTCGAGATCACCGAGCGTAACGGCGGTGTCGGGCAGCAGCGGCGCGAAGCCGTCCCGGAAGCCGGTCTCGCCGTTCACGGAGAGCGAGCCCGTCGTCAGGCCGTGGAAGGCGTGCGCGCAGTACAGGATCCGCGGTCTGCCCGTGGCGTACCGGGCGAACTTCAGCGCCGTCTCGACCGCCTCGGTACCGCTGTTGCCGAAGAACACCCGGTCCAGGTGCGGGCTGTGGGTCAGCAGTTTCTCGGCCAGCAGTCCGGGCAGCGGCTGGCAGTCGAAACGGGTGAGGTCGGCGAGCGAGGCGTCGAGGACGTCGTGCAGTGCCTGGCGGACGACGGGGTGGTGGCGGCCCAGCCCCATCACCCCGAACCCGGCGAGCATGTCCAGGTGGTCGTTGCCGTCCGCGTCCCAGAAGTGCGCGCCCTCGGCCCGCTCGTAGACCTTGTCGAAGCCGATGGTGTGCAGCATCCGCGGGAGCTGGTGGTTGAGGTACTTGGTGTGCAGCTCATAGCGCTCGGCTCCGCGCTCGGCCAGCAGCGCGCGGAGGTCGAACCCCTCGGCGGGGGACGAGGAAGCGGACTGGGGCGACGGTTCCGCGGTGGTCATTCCTTTTTCTCCCTGGATTTCACCTTGGGTTTCGCCTTGGACCGGTCGTCGGACTGTTCCTTGGACCGCTCGTCCTTGGCGGCCAGGCACGCGCTGACGCGCCCGGCGATCTCGACGGGCGTCAGGCCTATGTCGGCGAGCACCTCCCCGCGTTTGGCGTGCGGGAGGAACTGCTCCGGAATACCGAACCGGCGCACGGGCACGTCGACGTCGGCGTCCCCGAGGGCCAGCTCGACCGCCGAACCGACCCCTGCGGACCGGCTGTTGTCCTCGACCACCGCGACGAGCAGGTGCTCGGCGGCGAGCCCGGGCAGCGCGGCGTCGACGGGTTTGACCCAGCGGGGGTCGACGACCGTGCAGCCGATGCCGCGCGCCTCGAGCAGTTCGGCGGCTTGGAGGCAGACCGGGGCCATGACGCCGACGGCCACCAGCAGGGCCTGCGGGGTGCGCGGGTGGCGGTGCAGTACGTCCAGGCCGCCGACACGGTCCACCGCCGGAACCGGCTCCCCCACCGACTCCTTCGGGAAGCGGATCAGGGTGGGCGCGTCGTCGACCGCGACCGCCTCCCGCAGCTGCGCCTTCAGCTGGTCGGCGTCGCGCGGTGCGGCGATCCTGAGGCCGGGTACGACCTGGAGTATCGACATGTCCCACATGCCGTTGTGCGAGGGCCCGTCCACCCCGGTGACACCGGCCCGGTCCAGTACGAACGTGACCCCGCAGCGGTGCAGGGCGACGTCCATCAGCAGCTGGTCGAAGGCCCGGTTGAGGAAGGTCGCGTACACGGCGACGACGGGGTGGAGGCCGCCGGTGGCCAGGCCTGCTGCGGACACCGCCGCGTGCTGTTCGGCGATCCCCACGTCCCACACCCGGTCGGGGAACCGCTCGGCGAACCTGCCGAGCCCGACCGGGTGCAGCATGGCGGCCGTGATCGCCACGACGTCCTCGCGCTCCTCGGCGATCGCGACGATCTCGTCGCCGAACACGGAGGTCCAGGAGGGGCGGGTGGCGGGCGCGAGCGGCTCGCAGGTGAGCGGGTCCATCACGCCGACGGTGTGGAAGTGGTCCTCCTCGTGGGCGAGCGCGGGTTCGTAACCGCGGCCCTTCTCCGTCAGGCAGTGGACGAGCACCGGTCCGTGGAAGCGTTTGGCGCGCCGCAGCGCGGACTCCACCGCGCCCACGTCGTGGCCGTCGATCGGGCCGACGTACTTGAGGCCCAGGTCCTCGAACATGCCCTGCGGTGCGAAGGCGTCCTTGAAGCCCTTCTTCGCGCCGTGCAGGGACTCGTACAGGGTGGTCCCGACGACCGGGGTGCGCAGCAGGACGTCCTTGCCCCAGGCCAGGACCTTCTCGTAGCTGTCGGTCGTGCGCAGGGTGGCGAGGTGGTTGGCGAGGCCGCCGATGGTAGGTGCGTAGGAGCGCTCGTTGTCGTTGACGACGATGATCAGCGGGCGGCCCTTGGCCGCGGCGATGTTGTTGAGCGCCTCCCACGCCATGCCGCCGGTGAGCGCGCCGTCGCCGATGACCGCGACGACGTGCCCCTTCTCGCCCTGCACCTGCCGGGCCTTGGCGAGACCGTCCGCCCAGCCGAGTGCGGTGGAGGCGTGACTGTTCTCGATGACGTCGTGCTCGGACTCCTCGCGCGACGGGTACCCGGACAGACCGCCCTTGCCGCGCAGCTTGGAAAAATCCTGACGGCCTGTCAGGAGCTTGTGCACATAGCTCTGGTGACCGGTGTCCCACAGGATGCGGTCGACGGGTGACTCGAAGACCCGGTGGAGTGCGACGGTCAGTTCCACCACCCCCAGGTTGGGCCCCAGGTGGCCGCCGGTGCGGGCGACCGCGTGGACCAGGAACTCGCGTATCTCCTCGGACAGTTCACCGAGCTCCGCCTCGGACAGCGCCTTCAGGTCGCGTGGTCCCCGGATACTCTCCAGAATCGTCACGCTCGGGCCCCCTCTCGTTCCGTGCTGTTCAGCTCACGGTGACGGCCGGCTCCCCCGGCCCGACGCCGTCGTTCTGCATCTGTTCGGCGATCTTCATGGCCTCTTCGATGAGGGTCTCGACGATCTTCGATTCAGCGACGGTCTTGATGACCTCGCCCTTCACGAAGATCTGCCCCTTGCCGTTGCCGGAGGCGACCCCCAGGTCCGCCTCCCGCGCCTCCCCCGGCCCGTTGACGACACAGCCCATGACCGCGACGCGCAGTGGCACTTCCATGCCTTCGAGGCCGGCCGTGACCTCGTCGGCCAGCTTGTAGACGTCGACCTGGGCCCGTCCGCAGGAGGGACAGGAGACGATCTCCAGTCGGCGCTGCCGCAGACCGAGGGCCTGGAGGATCTGGATGCCGACCTTGACCTCCTCCACTGGAGGCGCGGACAGCGAGACGCGGATGGTGTCGCCGATGCCCTCGGCGAGCAGCGCCCCGAAGGCGACGGCGGACTTGATGGTGCCCTGGAACGCCGGTCCGGCCTCGGTGACACCGAGGTGCAGCGGGTAGTCGCACTGCGCCGCCAGCTGCCGGTACGCCTCGATCATCACCACCGGGTCGTTGTGCTTGACCGAGATCTTGATGTCCCGGAAGCCGTGTTCCTCGAAGAGGGACGCCTCCCACAGCGCCGACTCGACGAGTGCCTCGGGCGTCGCCTTCCCGTACTTCTTCAGCAGCCGCTTGTCGAGCGAGCCGGCGTTCACCCCGATACGGATCGGGGTGCCCGCGTCGGAGGCGGCGCGCGCGATCTCCTTGACCTTGTCGTCGAACTGCTTGATGTTGCCGGGGTTCACCCGGACGGCAGCGCAGCCCGCGTCGATGGCCGCGAAGACGTACTTGGGCTGGAAGTGGATGTCCGCGATGACCGGGATCTGTGACTTGCGCGCGATCGTGGCGAGCGCGTCCGCGTCGTCCTGCGTGGGGCAGGCGACCCGGACGATCTGGCAGCCGGACGCGGTGAGTTCCGCGATCTGCTGCAGCGTCGCGCCGATGTCCGAGGTACGGGTCGTCGTCATCGACTGCACCGATACGGGTGCCCCGCCCCCGACGGGCACCGGCCCGACCTGGATCCGCCGCGACACGCGCCGCTCGGCGATCGGCCGCGCGGGCGCCTCGGGGACGCCCAGGGATACGGCGGTCATGACATCACCCGTTGTTTCCGGAGACGGTCTCGCGCATCGCCCGCAGGGACTCCTTGAGGGAGCCCATGGTGGCCAGCACGGCGGTCGGTTCGTAACCGCAGTGCGCCATGCAGTTGGCGCAGCGCGGGTCCTTGCCGCGGCCGTAGGCGTCCCAGTCGGTGTCCTCGATCAGTTCCCGGTATGTCGGGACGTACCCGTCGCTCATCAGGTAGCACGGCTTCTGCCAGCCGAAGAGCGAGTAGTTGGGGATCGCCCACGCGGTGCACGGGAAGTCGACCTTGCCCTCGAGGAAGTCGAGGAACAGCGGCGAGTGGTTGAGCCGCCAGCGGCGCCGGTTGCCGCCCGAGAAGGCCTTCTTGAACAGTTCCCGGGTCTGCTCGACGCCGAGGAAGTGCTCCTGGTCGGGCGCCTTCTCGTAGGCGTAGGCGGGCGAGATCATCATCTCGTCGACCTTCAGGTCGTCATTGAGGTAGTTGAGGACCTCGATGACGGTCTGCGGGGTGTCGGTGTTGAAGAAGGTCGAGTTGGTGGTGACCCGGAAGCCGCGCCGCTTGGCCTCCTTGATGGCCTCCACGGCCTCGTCGAACACGCCCTCCTTGGCCACGGACTCGTCGTGCCGCTCGCGCAGCCCGTCGATGTGCACCGCGAACGCGAAATACGGCGAGGGCCTGAACTGATCCATCTTCTTGCGCAGCAGCATGGCGTTGGTGCACAGGAAGACGTACTTCTTCCGAGCCACCAGCTGCCGCACGATCTCGTGGATCTGAGGGTGCATCAGGGGTTCGCCGCCCGCGATGGAGACCATCGGCGCACCGGACTCCAGCACCGCCCCCACCGCCTGCGCCACCGGCATGCGCTGCTTCAGCACTCCCGCCGGGTGCTGGATCTTGCCGCATCCCTCACACTTCAGATTGCACGCGAACAACGGTTCGAGTTCAACGATGAGCGGAAACTTGTCCCGCCGGCGCAGCTTCTGTTCGAAGAGATACGTCGCCACCTTGATGGACTGGCGCAGCGGCATGGCCATCTGGCTCACCTCCGGGGGAGCAGCAAAGAACGGTGCCAATCGAAGAAAGCGGGAAGGGCGGAACGAAGGACACGGAAAGCAGATATTCCACCGCGCACCGTGCCGATACGGACCAGTTCATGTTCTGGAGCGTCCACGATCACCCGCACGGCCGCAACCGGGCGCGGACCCGACCGGACGGCGCTGTGGAGCGTGGCGGCTGACTCCATGTCGGTCGCGATCGCGCCGGTCGCGAGCAGTTCCGCGCGTTCGGCCCCACGCACGATGTGGTCGGAGCCGATGAGCGGACCGACGTGGACGGTGCGCCTGGGCACCGCCCGGGTCAGTGCCTCGGCCAGGACGTCGGTGCCGTCGCACGGCGTGCTCCCGCGCGGGTCCCGGGCCTCCTCCGCGACGACGAGGTCACCGGGGCGCATCCCGGGGGCGAGCCCGGCGCAGAAGCCGGTGGCCATCACGGCCGCCTGACGCAGCTCCGGGACGCCGAGCCCACGGGTGACCGCTTGCTCGGCCGCCTTGGGCCCCATGCCGGTCCGCAGCAGGGTGACCGGCCCGCCGGCCCCGTCGGCGCGGCCACCGGTACGCAGGGCGAGGTGCTCGATGCCCAGCGCACAGGCGATCAGCAGCGGGGCCGCGGCGGGCGGGGCGGTCATCAATGCCTCTTGAAGAGGGCAGGTTCGCCGTTGACGTACCGGCCCAGCGCGGTGAGCGGGAACACCTGTCGGTAGAGGTGGTAGTTGATCGAGAAGTCCCACGGGAAGCCCGTACCGGTGAAGTACGGCTCGTCCCAGGAACCGTCCTCCCGCTGGGTGCGGGCCAGCCAGGTGATACCGCGCTCGACGGACTTGGCGTCGCCCTCGTCCGCCGCGAGGAGCGCGAGCAGCGCCCATGCCGTCTGGGAGGCCGTGGAGGCGCCCCGGCCGCTCCACTCGCCGGCGTAGCGGTAGGAGCGCAGATCCTCGCCCCAGCCGCCGTCGTCGTTCTGCACACGCTCCAGCCAGGCCACCGCCCGGCGGATCGCGGGGTGCGCGGCCGGGAGTCCGGCGGCGACCAGTGCGGGGACCACCGACCCGGTTCCGTAGACGTAGTTGACGCCCCAGCGGCCGAACCAGCAGCCGTCCGGCTCCTGTTCGGCCAGCAGCCATTCGATGCCCCGCCGGGTGCGCGGGTCGTGGGCCAGCCCCTCGACGGCGAGCATCTCCACGACATGCGCGGTGACATCGGCGGACGGCGGGTCGATCACCTCCCCGAAGTCGCAGAACGGCAGCCGGTTGGGGAACGGGCTGGTGTTGTCGACGTCGAAGGCGCCCCAGGCGCCGTTCTTCGACTGCATGCCGAGGTTCCAGCGCACCCCGCGCCCGACCGCGTGGTCCACCCGCCGTGGGTCGTGGTGCTTGACACGGCGCAGCGCGAGGACGACCTCGGCGGTGTCGTCGATGTCGGGGTAGTTGTCGTTGTGGAACTCGAACGCCCAGCCACCCGGCGGCAGTTGTGGTCTGCGCACGCTCCAGTCGCCGGGCCGCACGATCTGTTCGCCGAGCATCCAGTCGGCGGCCTTCACCAGTTGCGGATGGTCCGCGGGCAGGCCCGCGTCGGCGAGCGCGATGGTGGCGAGGCAGGTGTCCCACACCGGGGACTGGCAGGCCTCGATCATCCGGGCGCCGTCCGCACGCCACACCGCGTACCGGTCGAGCGACGCCAGCCCCTCCCGCATCACCGGGTGCTCGAGGTCGTAGCCGAGCAGGTGCAGCGCGATCAGCGAGTACACCGCGGGCGGCTGGATGCCGCCCCAGCAGCCGTCGTTCTCCTGCCGCTCGATGATCCAGCGGGCGGCGCTGTTCATCGCCGCCTTGCGCAGCCGACGCGGCGCGACCCTGCGGTACAGGTGCAGCGCCTTGTCCAGGCGCTGGAAGACCCCGTCCCAACTCGTGGCCGGGGCAAGGGGCTTCACGGGGTTCGGGTCGTCCGGGTCGGTGTGCAGCTCGTCGAGCGGGAACGGTGCGGGGCGCACCGGGCGCTTCGCGGAGACGATGGTCAGCGGCACGATGGTCTGCCGGGCCCAGCATCCGAAGTCGTAGATGTTGAGCGGCACCCACGGCGGGAAGTAGATGAGCTCAGGCGGGAGTTCGGGCAGGTCCTCCCATTTCCACCAGCCGAACAGGGAGAGCCAGATCCGGGTGAAGACCCGCGCCGCGGCGATGCCGCCCTGTTCGCGGATCCACGCGGACGCCTTCGCCATGTGCGGCTCGTCCGGCGCGTCACCGGCGAGCCGCAGGGCGACGTACGCCTCGACGGTGGTGGAGAGTTCACCGGGTCCGCCGTGGAAGGTGACCCAGGTGCCGTCCTCGCGCTGCTCGCCGCGGATGAACAGGGCGGCGGCGCGGGTGGTCTTCTCGTCGCGGATCCCCAGGAACTGACGGAGCAGCAGGTCCTCGGCGTCCATGGTGACGTTGGTCTCCAGGTCGCCCTTCCACCAGCCCTGGGCATCCTGCCGCGCGAGCAGGAAGTCGGTGGCGCGCTGTATCGCGCGCGCGGCGGCGTCTCGGGTCTCGACCGTCCCCGCCGCCCGGGGAGTCGGATCGGTGTTCTCACTCGGTTCGCTGGCCGAGGCAGCGCGGGGCGGCAGTGCCCCGGTGCTTCCGTCGGTCGTCGCTGTCATGGCTTCCCCTTCGTGCAGTGGCATGTCATCTGCTGTGGGTCCGCCGTCGGCCGGTGCCGTTCCACCGTGGGGGTAGCCCCTGCTCGAACGGAGTCGAGAGCTGGGGAAGCACCGGCCGGCGACTAAGCGAGGTTCGTCCGCCCGATGAAGGTCATCTCTTTCGTACGACGACGAAGTCGGCGAGTGCCACGAACCGTTCTCTGACCTGGGCCGGCATGGGAACGGCGTCCAGTGCCCCGAGAGCGATCGTGTGCTGACGACGGGCCTCCTGAGCGGTCCACTCGCGGCCGCCCGCCTCCTCGATGAGCGCCGCCCGGGCGGCGAACTCCGCTTCGGAGAAGTTCTCGAAGTCGCTGGCCTTGGCGTCCGCGGCGAGCAGTTCGCCGAGCCGCTCGGAGGCGGTTCCGCCCGCCGCGAGCGCGGCCACCACCGGCAGCGACTTCTTGCGCTGGCGCAGATCGCTCCAGGTCTGCTTGCCGGTGGCCACCGGGTCGCCCCAGATGCCCAGCAGGTCGTCCACGGCCTGGAAGGCGAGGCCGAGGTGGTAGCCGTACTTCTCCAGGGTGTCCGCGGTGTGGTCTTCGGCGCCGCCGAGCACCGCGCCGATGGAGGAGGCGCAGGCGAGCAGGGCGCCCGTCTTGTTGCCCTCCATCTCCAGGCACTCCTCGACGCTGACCCGGTCGCGGTGCTCGTAGGAGATGTCCTGCGCCTGGCCGTCGATGAGGGCGCGGGTGGCGGTGGTCAGGCGCCGGGTGGCGCGGCCCGCCTCGACGGTGCCGAGCTCCAGCAGGATTTCGTTGGCCAGCGCGAAGAGGGCGTCGCCGACGAGGATGGCCTGCGCGGGGCCGTGCACCTTCCAGACGGTGTCGCGGTGGCGGCGCTGTTCGTCGCCGTCCATGAGGTCGTCGTGCAGGAGCGAGAAGTTGTGCACCAGTTCCACGGCGACCGCGCCGGGTACGCCCACCTCGGGGGCGCGGCCGGCGGCCTCGGCGGACAGCAGGGCGAGCGCGGGCCGCACGGCCTTGCCGCCGTCGCCCTCCGCGGGGTTGCCCTGGGCGTCGATCCAGCCGAAGTGATAGGCGGCGACGGTGTCCATGGGCGGCGCCAGACGGTCGATGGCGGCCCTAAGCACCGGGGTGGCCAGGGTCCGGCCGCGCTCCAGAAGCGCGGTCACGTCCACCGCGGTCTCTCGAGCGGCCGTCGAGGCCGGGGGCACAGTGGGCACTTTCTCTCCTCTTGTTGCGGTACCGGGAGTGCGGGGGCCCGATCCGGGCGCATCGATCCTCATGCCGCCTCCTCGAGAGCCTCGGAACCGGCGAAACCCTCGAAGGCTCCGCGGAGGTGGTCGCGGGACCGGCCGAGCGTGCTCAGCGCGGCGTCCGCCGCACCGACTCCGCTGCGGACCGCACTCTCCATGGTCGCGGGCCACCCGGTGGCGGTCCACGATCCGGCCAGGTAGAGGCCGGGTGCCTTGGTGCGCGCGCCGGGCCGCAGCCGCCCGACGCCGGGGGCGGGAGCGAACGTCGCCGTGCGCTCCCGGGTCACGAAGAAGTCCTTCACCCGCGCCCCGCGGGTGGCGGGCAGCAGCCTTTCCAGCTCGGGCAGATAGCGCTCGCGCAGTTCGGCGACGGGCTTGTCGATCTCGGCCCCCGCGGCCGACTGGGACAGGGCCAGGTACTGGCCGTCGCTCAGCCCGGAGGCCTCGGTGCGGTCGAAGACCCACTGCACGGGAGAGCCGAGCGCAGCGAAGAACGGGCGCCTGAGCACCGTGCGGTCGTAGACCACATGGACGTTGAGGATCGGTGCGGTGCCGATCTCGAGGAGCCGCTCGGGGGTGTCGAGGGCGCCCGCGGGCAGCAGGTCGTACGCCTCACGCTGCGGTACGGCGAGGACGACCGCGTCCGCGTCGACGCTCCCGCCGGGCAGTTGGACCGACCAACGCCCGTTGTCGTGGAGGGAGACGGAGGTGACGCGGGTACGGACTTCGGTGCGCACACCCGCGGAGTCGAGCGCCTTGCGGGCCATCCGGTCGTGCAGTTCGCCCAGGGGTACCCGGGCCCACCCGATGTCGGCCGCGCCCGGGTCGGAGAGCAGCCCCGTCTTGAACACCATCGCGGCGAGCCCGAGCGAGGCGTCGCCGGCCACCGCGTTGAGGGTGGCGACCCCGACGAGGTCCCACAGTGCCTCGACGGCACGCGCCGACTGACCGTGTGCGGCCAGCCAGCTGCCGAAGTCCTGTGTGTCGAGAGCCGGATCGTCGAGGTCGAGGGCCTGGAGCGCCAGTGCGGCACGCCCCACCTTGGCACGCTCGACGAGCGAGAGATGCGGATAGGTGGCGAGGCTTCGCCCGAGATGCAGGGGCACGGGCAGTCGGTCGCGCCGGAGTCTGCCGAGTCTGCGCCCGGGCCGGCCCGCGGCGTCGAGGACCGGCACGTCGAGACGATCCTGCAGCGGGGCGAGCGCGGCCGCGTCGATGCGGTCGAGGAACCACCGGTAGGCGGTGCAGCAGCGCAGGTACACATGCTGGCCGTTGTCGACGGTGAGCGTGCCGCGCTGGAAGGAGAAGGCGAGCCCGCCGAGCCTGGGCCGGCCTTCGAGCAGGGTGACGCGCACCCCGGCGTCGGCGAGCGCCAGCGCGGCGGTGACACCGGCGAGCCCCCCGCCGACGACCACGGCGGTGGCCCGTCCCGGATCGCCCGGTGCGTCCCCGTCCGGCTGTGTGGCGTCGGTGTTCATACGCCCTCCCCTGCGGCCTTGCCGAGGAGCGTGATCGATGCGCGGCAGGCCGTTGAAGTCAGGGACGCAGCCCGGGAGCGGAGGGTTGCGTGCCACTTTCCACCGAGGGGTTCACCTTGGAACGGATTGACCGATTCCTCCATCAGGCACGCCTCCTGACGACCCGCCGGGACACATGCCGGGCGTCGACGCCGGAGAGGCCACGCACGGCGACGTACGCCTTCTCGCGTCCGGGGAGCGAGACCCGGCCGCGCAACACCGCCTCGGGCTCGCGTTCGATGCGGTCGAGGAGCCGGCGGTAGATGCCGGCCATGGCCGCGACACAGGCGCCGCTGCGCCGGTCCAGCATGGGCAACAGCCGGTAGCCCTCGGCGAAAAGAGCGCGGGCCCGTCGCACTTCGAAGTGCACGAGGCCCGCGAAGTCGGAGCCCTCGGGTGGTTCCGGTCCTCCGAAACCGGCCGAGCAGCCGAATTTTGCGAGGTCGTCGGCGGGGAGATAGGTCCGCCCGCCCTGCGCGTCCTCACGGATGTCTCTGAGGATGTTGGTGAGTTGCAGGGCGATCCCCAGGGTGTCGGCGTACTCGGGGGCGCGTTCCGCGCCGCGCGCGCCCGGTTCGGTACCGAACACTCCGAGGGAGAGCCGGCCGATCGCGCCGGCCACGCACCGGCAGTACACCTTCAGGTCGTCCCAGGTCTCGTAGGCCTCGCCGCGCACGTCCATCAGGACGCCGTCGATGAGTTCGTCGAGCCCGTCGAGCGGGATGGGGAAGTGCGCGGCGGCGTGCGTCAGGGCGACCGCGACCGGGTCGGTGTCGTCCTCGTCGACCGAACGGGCGCGGACCCGGTCGAGCAGGGCCCGGGTGCTCTCGAGCCTGGCCGCCTTGACGTCCGCGTCGAGCGCGCCGTCACCGATGTCGTCGACGCGCCGCGAGAACGCGTAGAGCGCCGACATCGCGCGGCGCTTGGGCGTCGGCAGCAGCCTGATGCCGTACGCGAAGTTCCGTGCCTGCTGTCCGGTGACGGCCTCGCAATAGCTGTACGCGGCGAGTACCGGTGCGGACACGTGTGATGGAGAGTCCACGGTCCGGATCACCCCTCTCCTCGCAGAGTCACGCCCGCCTCGCGCAGCAATCGGAGCTTGCCGGGCTTGGGCGGGCCGGGAAGTACGTCGTATTCGGCGGCGGCGATCGCCTGGATCGCCGCCCTTCCCCCCGCCACGAACCCCGCAAGAAGCAGCCTCAGCCTGCCGTGGACGCTACCCACCAGGGGGGTGCCTTCATTCAGCAGGTCACGGGCGCGTTCTGCTTCGTATGCAACCAGCGCGCGCACCGATGCGCCTGCCGAGGAGGTGGCGAGATCCGCCTCTTGGACATGGAAGCGCTTCATGTCCGCGGCGGGCAGATAGATGCGGTCGCGGCCGAGGTCCTCGGCGACGTCCTGGAGGTGTTCGACGATCTGCAGCGCGGTACAGACGGCGTCGGAGCGGCGGACACGCTCGGGCGTCGAGGTGCCGGTGACGGCGAGGACCAGCCGGCCGACGGGGTTGGCGGACAGTTCGCAGTAGGCGAGCAGGTCGTCGTAGGTCTCGTACCGCCGCACCAGCTGGTCCTGACGGTTCGCCGCGATCAGGGCGAGGAAGGGCTCGGGGGTGAGGCCGGCGCGGCGGACGGTGGATCCCAGTCTGCGCAGCAGCGGGTGACGAGGTGTCGGACCGGCCGGCTCGAACACCCTGCGGAGGTCGGTTTCGAAGGCGTCCAGAAGGACCAGCCGGTCCTCGGCCTCGTGGGGGGCGACACCGAGGAGACGAGCGTCGGCGCCACCGGGTGCGAGATCGCCGTCACCGATGTCGTCGACGAGACGGGCGAAGCCGTAGACGGCCATGAGGTCGGCGCGCCACGCCCTGGGCAGGAAGAACGGCGCCACCGGAAAGTTCTCGTCCGCGGCCTTGCCGAGCGTGGCGCGCTCCGGGTCGCCGGCGCGCGTCCCGGCTCCCGTCACCGCTCGCTGCCCGGCGCGGGGACGGCTGAAGCGTCGGGGAGCTGGAGAGTATCCGTAGCCATTGCCGTCACGTCTCCCGTTCTACACTGCCGACCCAACACATCCCATTTCGGACACGCCGCCCGGGCGTCGGCGGCGCGCGGCCGCCGTCGGAGGGCCCGGCGACCTGGTACACCGTGTGCCGATGCGCGGATTATCGCCCCACTTGCCGTGAATCGGCACCGGTACAGCTTACGTTGTACAGCGCATGAGGGTTCGTCGAGGTGTCCTGGACATCACAACAACACACCGATTGGTCACAAGATTCCTGCGCCCGACCAGAGTTGGTCTTCCCTTTGCACACGCGGAGCCCCGCCGAACGGTTCCGGCGGGGCCCCGTCGCGGTGCTCTACCTGCCGGTGAACTTCTCGTACTCCTTGAGTACCTCCGCGGTGGGGCCGTCCATGCGCAGTTCCCCGCGCTCCAGCCACAGCACCCGGTCGCAGGTGTCCCGGATCGACTTGTTGTTGTGACTGACCAGGAACACCGTGCCGGCGTGCTTGCGCAGCTCGCGGATGCGGGCCTCGGAACGCTGCTGGAACGAGCGGTCGCCGGTGGCGAGCGCCTCGTCGATCATCAGGACGTCGTGGTCCTTGGCGGCGGCGATGGAGAAGCGGAGCCGGGCCGCCATGCCGGAGGAGTAGGTCCGCATCGGCAGGGTGATGAAGTCGCCCTTCTCGTTGATGCCGGAGAAGTCGACGATCTCCTGGTAGCGCTCCCTGATCTGCTCCCGGGACATGCCCATCGCGAGCCCGCCCAATATGACGTTGCGTTCGCCCGTCAGATCGTTCATCAGGGCCGCGTTCACACCGAGCAGTGAGGGCTGGCCGTCGGTGTAGACGTGGCCCTCCTCGGCGGGCAGCAGTCCGGCGATGGCGCGCAGCAGGGTGGACTTGCCGGAGCCGTTGGAGCCGATCAGGCCGATGGCCTCGCCGCGGTAGGCGACGAAGGAGACACCGCGCACCGCGTGCACCTTGCGCACCCCGCGTGCCGAGTCGTCGGAGCCTCGCCTGAGGATGCGACTGAGGGCGGCGGTGGCGCTGCCCTTGCCGGTCTTGGCGCCGTTGACGCGGTAGACGATGTGCAGGTCGTCCGCGATGACGGTGGGGATGCGGGAGCCGCCGTCCGCGGCGTCCGCCGTGTCCTCCACGTGCTTGGTGAGCCGGTCGTCCTGGTCAGCCACGGCCGTACCTCTCCTCCGCCTTCCAGAAGTAGACGAAGCCGCCGATCATCAGCAGCGCGGCCCAGCCGCCGGCCACCGCCCACACGTGCGGCGGCAGGTTCTCCGAGCCGTATCCGTCGATGAGTGCGAAGCGCATGAGGTCCATGTAGATCGCGGCCGGGTTCCACTGCAGGATGTCGGCGATCCACTTCGGGTGATCCGCCAGCATCACCGGGATCGAGAACATCACGCCGGACGCGTACATCCAGGTCCGCATCACGAACGGCATCAGCTGGGCGAGGTCCGGCGTCTTGGCGCCCATTCTGGCCATGATCAGCGCGAGGCCGGTGTTGAAGAGGAACTGCAGTACCAGCACCGGGAGGATCAGCACCCAGGACAGCTTCGGGTAGCTGCCGAAGGCGAGCGTCACCGCGAACAGCACGATCATCGAGAAGAGCAGCTGCTGGAGCTGCTGCAACGAGAACGAGATCGGCAGCGAGGCACGCGGGAAGTGCAGGGCGCGGACGAGGCCGAGATTGCTCGAGATCGCCCGGACCCCGGCCATCACCGAGCTCTGGGTGAATGTGAAGACGAACACACCCGTCACCAGGAACGGGATGTACACCTCGCGGGACATCCCGCGGTCCGCCTCCAGGATCAGGCCGAAGATCAGGAAGTACACGGCCGCGTTGAGCAGCGGAGTCGCCACCTGCCACAGCTGGCCGAGCTTGGCCTGGCTGTACTGGGCGGTGAGCTTGGCCTGGGAGAAGGCGAGGATGAAGTGCCGCCGTCCCCAGAGCTGACGGACGTACTCGACGAGTCCGGGCCGGGCACCGCTCACGGCGAGCCCGTACTTGGCGGCCAGTTCCGCCGCGGAGAGCCCGTCATCGGGGGACGGTCGGTCGCTCAACGCGACTCGGCCATCGTGCGTTGTCTCACTCACAAGTGGAAAGCTTTCGTCCTCAAAGTGCGCAGCCTGGTCGGGCGTAGGCGTCGAGCCAGGGACCGGGGTACGGACCCGATGCTCTCAGATACCGAGCTTGTCAGATGACCGGTGGTCGGCCCAGCCGGGTCAGCCGCCACACCGTACGCCACTTCATGGGCCGGCGTGGTCCGCAGGAGGTGGTCCAGCCCTCGCGGAAGCCTCCGAACCAGGCTCGCAGAGCCTGCCGCGAGGGCCGTCTGACCAGCGTCAGCAGCATCCAGGCGCCGAGGTAGACGGGCACCAGGAGCGCGGGCAGATTCCGGCGGGCGAGCCAGACACGGTTGCGCGCCACCATGCGGTGGAAGACCGCGTGCCGCGAGGGAGTGGTGGTGGGGTGGTACAGCACCATGTCGGCGCGGTAGTCGATCATCCAGCCGGCGTCCAGGGCCCGCCAGGCGAGATCCGTCTCCTCATGGGCGTAGAAGAACGCCTCGGGCAGTACGCCGACCTCGGCCAGGACCTCGGTGCGCACGGCGTTGGCGCCGCCCAGGAAGGTGGTGACCCGGGAGGAGCGCAGCGGGTCGGAGGCGTTCAGCCGGGGGACGTGGCGGCGCTGGGTGACACCGGTCTCGGGATCGGCGATGCGGAAGCTGATGATGCCGAGCCGCGGGTCGGCCTCGAAGGCCTGCCGGCACAGTTCCGCGGTGTCGTTGTTCGCGAGCAGACCGTCGTCGTCGAGGAAGAGCAGGATGTCGACGTCGCGGCCGCCGGGGCCGAAGGCCTCGATGCCGATGTTGCGGCCGCCGGGGATGCCGAGGTTCTCGGGCAGCTCGACGGTGCGGACGCCCTCGGGCAGCTCCGGTACCGGGGAGCCGTTGCCGACCACGACCACCTCGACCGGGTCGCCGTCCTGCTTGGCGACCGAGTCGAGGAGGGCGCGGAGCTCGGCGGGGCGGTTGCCCATGGTGATGATGACCGCCCCGACCTTCATGCCGGTCCCGGTCATTTGAGCCTGCTGGAGGCAAGGATCGAGACGAGGTGGAGCAGGGTCTGCAGGACCGCGATGCCGGCCAGCACGGCGACGCCGAGCCGCTCGAAGAACAGGTCGCCGCGGGTCTCGTCCACGATCGCCAGGACCAGGATCAGCAGGGACGCCTCGATGCCCAGGATGAGCCGGTGGAACTTCAGCGCCCCGGCGGCCTTGCGGGCCAGCGCCATACCGGACGAGCGCGGCTCGGACGCCGCCTCCTTCACGGGCGGCAGTCCGCCCTGGTGCCGGGCGACCCCGACGAGGTCGGTCTCGGCCTTGATGAGGACGGCGCCGAGGGCGGCGAGGGTGCCGAGGAACGCCCACAGCCAGTCGATCCGTCCCTCGCCCCACAGGTCGGCGGCGCGCAGACCGAAGCCGACCAGCACGGCGGCGTCGCAGAGGTAGGCGCCGACCCGGTCCAGGTAGACGCCACTGAGCGAGAACTGCTTCTTCCAGCGGGCGATCTCGCCGTCGACGCAGTCCAGCAGCAGGTACAGCTGGACCATCAGCACACCCAGCACGGCACCCGGGATCCCCGGCACCAGCAGCGCCGGGAGGGCGAGGACACCGAAGACGGTCATCAGATAGGTCAGCTGGTTGGGCGTGACCCGCGTGTTCACCAGGTACCGGTCCACGCGCAGCGACAGCTCTCGCATGTAGAGCCGGCCGCCCCAGTGCTCGCCGCTCCGCCGGTCCTTCACACCCGGAGGATGAACGACCGGGCGGAGTTCAGCTACCGATGGCCTTGGCATAGTCGGAGTAGGCGTCCTTGATCTCGTCGGTGGACAGGGCGAGGTGCTCGAGGATCGTGAAGCGGCCCGGCCGGGTCTGCGGCGCGTAGTCGACGGCCTTGACGAACTCGTCCACGCTGAAGCCGATCTCCTCCGGCAGCACCGGCAGGCCGTGCCTGCGCAGCACCTCCGCGAAGTAGCCGGACTGCTCGTGGGCACCGCGCAGGTACATGGCGAAGGCAGCGCCGAGGCCGACCTGCTCGCCGTGGCTCGCGGCCCGCTTGGGGAAGAGCAGGTCGAAGGCGTGGCTGATCTCGTGGCAGGCGCCGGAGGAGGGCCGGGTGTCGCCGCTGATCGACATGGCGATACCGGAGAGCACCAGGGCCTCCGCGAGCACCGTGAGGAACTCGTCGTCGCCCGCGCCGCCCGGGTGCCGCAGCACCGACTCGCCCGCGGTCCGCGCCATCGCCGCCGCGAGGCCGTCCACGGGCTCCCCGTGGATCTTGTGCGACAGCTCCCAGTCGGCGATGGCGGAGATGTTGGAGATGGCGTCGCCGACGCCGGAGCGGACGAAGCGGATCGGGGCCTCACGGATCACGTCGAGGTCGATGACCATCGCGATCGGCGTGGGCACTCCGTAGGAGCCGCGGCCGTTGTCGTTGTCCAGGATCGACACCGGCGAGCACAGTCCGTCGTGGGAGAGGTTGGTCGCCACGGCGACCATGGGCAGGCCGACCCGCGCCGCGGCGTACTTCGCCACGTCGATGATCTTGCCGCCGCCGAGGCCGACCACCGCGTCGTAGCGCTGCTTGCCCTTGATGTCGTCGGCCAGCTTCACCGCGGAGTCGATGGTGCCGTCGGAGACCGGGTACCAGTCGGCGCCGGGCAGCACCGGCGCGAGCCGCTCGCGCAGTGCCTGGCCCGAACCACTGCTTATGGCGATGGCCAGCTTGCCGGAGTTGGAGATCCGCTGGTCGGCCAGCAGGCCCGCCAGATCGTCCAGTGCTCCGGCGTTGATGTCGACGACGACGGGCGACGGGATGAGCCTCGTCAGTACTGGCACGCGATCTCACGCCCCTTGGCCAGGTCGTCGTGGTTGTCGATCTCGACCCACTTCACGTCGCCGATCGGCGCGACGTCGATGCGGAAGCCCCGGTTGACGAGCTCCTGGTAGCCGTGCTCGTAGAACTGCTGCGGGTCCGTCTCGAAGACGGTCTTCAGCGCGTCGGCGAGCTCGTCCGCCGCCTCGCCCTCGATGAGGGTGACGCCGATGTACTCGCCGGTGGCCTCGGCGGGGTCCATCAGCTTGGTGATCTTCGTCATGCCGCCGTCGGGGCCGACGACGACCTTCATCTCCTCGTCGGCGAGGGACTTCACCGTGTCGAGGGCGAGGATGATCTTCTTGCCGTCGCCGCGGGCGGCGAGCAGGGTCTTCTCCACGGAGACCGGGTGCACGGTGTCGCCGTTGGCGAGGATCACCGAGTGCTTGATGGCGTCACGGCCGCACCACAGGGAGTAGGCGTTGTTCCACTCCTCGGCCTTGTCGTTGTCGATGAGGGTGATCTTCAGGCCGTACTTCCGCTCGAGGGCCTCGCGGCGCTCGTAGACGGCCTCCTTGCGGTACCCGACGATGATCGCGACCTCGGTCAGACCGATCTCGGCGAAGTTGCCGAGGGTGAGGTCCAGGACCGTGAGGCTCTCCTCGTTCCCTTCGGGGCCGACCGGCACCAATGCCTTCGGCAGGGTGTCGGTGTAGGGGCGCAGACGCCGTCCGGCGCCGGCCGCCAGCACGAGGCCGATCATGCGGGTTCTCCTTCATCGTGTACGGCGGGTGCGCCGCGTCGGTGGGCGGTCACCCAGAAGCGGATGCTCTCGACGAGCACCACGAGTGCCACGGTCACGGCGAGAGCCGTGAGCGCGACCTTGAACTCAGTTCCGGTGAACAGTGCGGCCAGCACGGTGACCAACAGCGTCCGGCCTTCGTGCCCCCCGATCGCCCGCACCAGCCACGGCGGTGGCGCGCCGGCGTCGCCGCGGATGCGGTACACCGTGTCGTAGTGATGGTAGGCGACTGCGGCCACCAGCCCGAAAGCCGCTGGAAGGGCTCCGTTCACATCGGATTTGGCGGCGAGCAGCAGGACCGTGCCGTACTCCGCGAAGCGGAACAGCGGCGGAATCAGCCAGTCCAACGGGCCCTTCAAGGGCATCATCAGGACGCACCCGGCGAACACCACGTAGAGCGAGGCGCCGACGACCGCACGCGTCCCACCGAACGCCAACACCGCGACGGCCAGGCAGGCCACCCCGTAAACGGCGAGGAAGAGCGCGGTGTACTGGCGGACCCTCCCGCGTGGGTCGCGCGCCTTGGACACCAGCTCCGCGAGCGGCCCGGAGTCCGTGAGGGCGAGCAGCGCCCACGCCCCGCGGTCGCTGCGCGGCGCCTTGCGGTTCAGCGAGCGCAGCACCCGCCCCGCCGTCGTGTAAGTCGCCGCGAACGCGCAGCCGATCAGCAACGCGTAGAAGGTGATGCGTGGCGTGGTGACGGCCGTCAGGACGGCGATCATCGCCCAGCGTTCGCCGATGGGCAGCACGATCATGCGGCGTACCCACACCGTCCAGCCGACGCTGTCGAGCCGGTCCGAAAGTGCCGCGGTGGGGCTGGTGTTGGCGGTCGCGGCGGGATCCCCGGCGTTCGCCTCGTTGAAGGCGAAGTCGACGACGTGCCGACAGGTCTGCAGCACCATGGCGCCGAGCGCCAGCGCCCACACGTCGTCGCCGCCGCGGGCCGCTCCGAGCGCGAGGCCCGCGTAGTAGGCGTACTCCTTGGCCCGGTCGAAGGTGGCGTCGAGCCAGGCGCCGAGTGTGGAGTACTGCAGGGAGTAGCGGGCGAGCTGGCCGTCGGTGCAGTCGAGGACGAAGGAGAACAGCAGCAGCACGCCGGCCGCGACGAAACCGCCGCGGGTGCCGGTGGCCGCGCAGCCCGCGGCGATCAGGGCGGTGAGGAGCGAGGCGGTGGTGACCTGGTTGGGGGTCAGCCCGCGGCGGGCGCACCAGCGGGCCAGGTAGCGGGAGTAGGGGCTGATGAAGTGGGTGGTGAAGAAGCCGTCGCGGGACTTGACCGCGGTGCGCAGCCGTACGGCCTCGTCGTCCACGGCGGCGACGGCTCGCAGCGCCTCGTCGCGGGTCGGGGCGTCGGCCGGGACGGCGGCTACCAGGGTGCCGAGTTCGGGGCGGTGGACCGGGACGCCGTCGGCGGCGAGGGCGGTGGCCAGGCGCTCCGGCAGGCCATCGTCGTGCGTGCGGGCGGCGGTCTCCGCGCGGGCGGCCGGGGCGGAGCCCTCCGCCCCGGCGTTCCCGCCCGGAAGCCCGACGGGGCCGTCCGTGAGCACCGCGCCGTCGCCGAACGGTCCGGAGCCCTCGCGTGCCATGGCACGGGTCAGGGCCTGGCGGGCGGCGTGCTGGACCGAGACGGCTCCGGGCAGCGCCGCCACCGGGAAGCGGGGGTCGGTGAGCCCGAGCCGGAGCGCGTGCCGATGCCCCACGAAGCGGGCGTCGACGATGGCGACGCGCTCCTCGGAGGGCACCGCGGCGACGAGCGTCTCGGCCTCGTCGGCGTCGGAGGCGACCCGCACGTCGAAGCCCAGCGACCGCAGATCGTCCTCGATCGACGATCCGGGGGCCGGCTGGCCGGTGAGGATGGCGGTCGGCAGACGAACTCACTCCTTGGGTACCGGCGCGCATCCTTGCGCCGGGGACGTGCGTGATGGGGGCGCACCGGTCCGTGGGCGGCCGGGCGGCATGTCGGCAGAGGTTATCGGATGAAGAGAAGCGGACGTTCACCGCCCGTTCACGCACCGATCAACGGGGTCTGCCCGCGTCCGACCGACGCGATCATCATCGTGGATCGGGCTTCGCCCCACAAACCGCGACCCCAGACCGGGGCATTCACGACAGCGGTCCCGGTCGCCACGCCCGGGCCGGTCGTCGCGGTCACGGCCCCGCTTAGGGTGAACGTCCATGACGTGGCTGATAACAGGTGGGGCCGGATACATCGGTGCGCATGTGGCGCGCGCGATGTCCGCCGCGGGTGAGAGCGTGGTCGCGCTCGACGATCTCTCCGCCGGGGTGCCCGCGCGGCTGCCCTCGCACATCCCGCTCGTCCAGGGCACTTCACTCGACGGGGAACTGCTCAAGCGCACGTTCGCCGAGCACCGGGTGACCGGTGTGGTGCATCTCGCCGCCCGCAAGCAGGTCGGCGAGTCGGTGGCCCAGCCGACGCGCTACTACCAGGAGAACGTCGGGGGACTCGCGACGCTGCTCGACGCGGTCGCCGGAGCGGGCATCACCCGGTTCCTGTTCTCCTCCTCGGCGGCGGTGTACGGCAACCCGGATGTCGACCTCATCACCGAGGACACCCCCTGTGCCCCGATGAGCCCCTACGGCGAGACCAAGCTGGCCGGAGAATGGCTGGTGCGGGCCGCGGGGCGGGCACACGGAATCTCCACCGTCTGTCTGCGGTACTTCAACGTGGCCGGCGCGGCGGATGCCGAACTCGCCGACACCGGGATCTTCAACGTCGTCCCGATGGTCTTCGACCGCCTCACCCGCGGCGAGGCGCCGCGCATCTTCGGCGACGACTACCCGACGCCGGACGGGACGTGTGTCCGTGATTACATCCACGTCGCCGACCTCGCGGACGCGCACCTCGCCGCGGCCCGCCGGCTGTCGTCGGGCGCGCCCGGCGCGGCGGGCGATCTGACCGTGAACATCGGCCGGGGCGAGGGGGTGTCCGTTCGAGAGCTCGTCGCGCTCATCGCGAAGGTGACGGGCGACACCCGGCCGCCGGTCGTGGCACCCCGCCGCCCCGGCGACGCCCCCCGCGCGGTCGCGTCGGCCGAGCCGGCCGCCCGGGAACTGGGCTGGACGGCGCGGCGCGGGGTGCGGGACATGGTCGCGTCGGCGTGGCAGGGCTGGCTGCTTCACCAGGGCTGACCTGCTCATCGTTTCCGCAGGTCAGGCGATATGACAACGGTGTTCAGCGTCGCGTTGCACATACCCCCCACCCGTAGTTCACTGTGACTCCGGCACGGAGCCGGAGGGCAACAGAAGGGGGCTTCCATGGGTGCCGGTCACAACCACGGCGGGCACGGGCACGGGGCCACGGGTGGGGGCACCGCGACCGCCGCGTATCGCGGCAGGCTGCGGATCGCGCTCACGATCACGGTGACGGTCATGGTCGTCGAGATCGTCGGCGCGCTCGTCGCCGACTCCCTCGCGCTGGTGGCGGACGCCGCGCACATGGCGACCGACGCGCTGGGCCTGGGCATGGCGCTGCTGGCGATCCACTTCGCGGGCCGCCCGGCCGGCGGCAACCGCACCTTCGGTTACGCGCGGGCCGAGATCCTCGCCGCACTCGCCAACTGTCTGCTGCTGTTCGGTGTCGGCGGGTACGTCCTGTACGAGGCGGTGCAGCGCTTCGTCACGCCCGCCGAGACCGAGGGTGGCCTCACTCTCGCCTTCGGCGCCGTGGCCCTGCTCGCGAACGTGATCTCTCTGGCCCTGCTGACGCGCGGTCAGCAGGACAGCCTCAATGTGCGCGGCGCATTTCTGGAGGTGCTCGCGGACGCGCTCGGCTCGGTGGCGGTGATCGTGGCCGCCCTGCTCGTGCTGACCACGGGTTGGCAGGCCGCGGACCCGATCGCCTCGCTGGTCATCGGCCTCATGATCGTCCCGCGTGCCTGGAAGCTGCTGCGCGAGACGCTGGACGTCCTGCTGGAGGCGGCACCGAAGGGCGTCGACATGGCGGAGGTGAGGGCGCACATCCTGGCCCTGCCCGGCGTTGAGGACGTCCACGATCTGCACGCCTGGACGATCACCTCCGGGATGCCGGTCCTCTCCGCTCATGTCGTCGTGGCCGCCGACTCGCTGGACACCGCGGAGTACGAGCGGATGCTGCACGAGTTGCGGGAGTGCCTGGACGACCACTTCGACGTCGCGCACTGCACCTTCCAGTTGGAGCCGAGCGGGCACGCGGTGCACGAGGCGGGGTTGTGTCACTGAGACCCGGGGGGCGCGTCGGCGCTCGGAACGTGCGCCGAGCCCGTGGCCGGGTAGGACATGCGGGTCCGCGAAGTGCCGGGAGTGCCGGTTTCGTGCGGCAGACTTGAGGTTCGAGGACCGAGGCGAAGGACTGGTATGCCGATCACACCTACCACCGCGACGCACGGTTCGGCGCTCAGTTCGTCGAACGGCACCACCGAAGCGATCCTGCTGGAACTGGTCGACGAGGACGGCACCACCATCGGCACCGCGGAGAAGCTCTCGGCGCATCAGCCGCCCGGGCGGCTGCACCGCGCCTTCTCGGTGTTCCTCTTCGACGAGCGGGGCCGGCTGCTGCTGCAGCAGCGCGCCCTCGGCAAGTACCACTCCCCCGGTGTCTGGTCCAACACCTGCTGTGGTCATCCCTACCCGGGCGAGTCCCCCTTCGCCGCCGCCGCCCGGCGCACCTACGAGGAGCTCGGGGTCTCCCCTTCGCTGCTCGCCGAGGCGGGCACGGTCCGCTACAACCACCCGGACCCGGACTCGGGTCTGGTCGAGCAGGAGTTCAACCACCTGTTCGTCGGGATGGTGCAGGCGTCGCTCAGCCCGGACCCGGGGGAGGTCGGGCATACGGTTTTCGTGACCGCGCGGGAGCTGGCGGAGCGGCACGCACGGGACAGCTTCTCGTCCTGGTTCATGACCGTGCTGGACGCGGCCCGGCCGGCGATCAGGGAGCTGACGGGCCCGTCGGCCGACTGGTGAGACCGGGCGGGTCCGGTGTCAGGGGAACCGGGGGATGCCCCCCTTGAGCGGCAGGGCGGCCCAGATCACCTTGCCCCCGCTCGCGGTGTGCTCGACATCGCAGACACCGCTCGCCTCCTGAGTGACCTGGTGCACCAGCAGCAGGCCCCGGCCACCGGTCCGGCCGTGGTCCGTCTGCAGGGCGGTGGGGCGGTAGGGGTGGTTGTCCTCGACGGAGACGCGCACCCAGTCGGCGGCGACGGCGACCTCCACGGCGAGCGTCGGTGAGAGCAGCGCCGCATGGCGGACCGCGTTGGTGACCAGTTCCGAGACGATCAGCAGGAGGGCGTGGACCACCTCGTCGCAGGCGGGCACGCCCTGCCGGGCCAGCAGGTCCCGAACGGTGTGCCGCGCCTGCGGCACCGAGGAGTCGACGGCGGGGGCGGTGAAGCGCCACACCCCTTCGTACGGCAGTGGACCCGGCGGTCCGGGGTCGAGCGGCACGCTTCCGCCGCTCTCAGGGCGTGGGCCAGCCCCCCGCCCTTCGTCGTCCATCGTCCGGTCGCCACCTCTGCGCTCGATTGTCACCACACATTGAGTGTTGGCTCCGAGCTGGTCCATACCGGACGACTGAACACAAGTCAGCGACTATCGACAGCTTCTGACCGACGGCGTACTCCGACGTCGGCCGTGCGACAGCTCCTGCCTCTCTGGTGCCGACTCGGGACACTATTCGGGTTGTACGGGTTTGGTACCGGGCGGTGGGTATTCCTCCTCCGCGAGCTGTTCCGACACCATGCGCACGATGCGCCGCCCGCCGTAGCCGGTGGCGATCAGGCCGAGCCCGTCGAACAGCAGCGCGAGCGAGACGAAGCAGCCGATCACGTACTTGCTGCTGCTCGGCCAGGTTGCCAGGACCAGTGCGCCGAGCAGCAGACCGAAGGCGCCCTGCACCAGCGTCCAGCCGAACTGCGGCCCGCGCACCACGACGCTGCCCACCAGCCGGAAGATCCCGCCGGTCAGGAAGAGCAGCGCGGCGAACATGGTCAGCGCCTCGGCGGCGGCATCGGGGGTACGCAGGATCACCACTCCGGCGGCGATATTGAGGGCGGCCACCACGACGGCGAGCCAGAAGAAGTTGTCGCCGCGGGAAAGGACCGCGTGCAGCAGTCCCACGACACCGCCGATCAGCAGCAGCCAGCCGAACAGGACCATCGTGGTCAGGGTGGCGGCGGCGGTGTAGATCAGGCCGACGAGCCCGGCGATCACCAGGATCACCCCCAGCACCGCGAGCCCGCCGAAGCCCCGGCGTAGCCTGGCCGGCTCGTCGTGCGGCCTCTTCTCCTTGAGCCTGGTCATCAGCGCCTCCTCGCGGAAGCCCCCCGGTGGTGCGTACGTGGTGGGCGTACGCGGTGGACTGGTTGATCGTATGTTCGGCGCGTGCGGATAGCATCCGCCGTATGGAGCTGCTGCACGGCGTCGCCGACGGGGTCGCCACCGTCGTCATCCACCATCCGGCCAAGCGCAACGCCATGACGGCCGGCATGTGGCGGGCACTGCCGGCGCTGCTGGACGCCCTGGCCGCCGACTCCGCCGTACGGGCGCTGGTGCTCACGGGTGAGGGCGGCACCTTCTCGGCGGGGGCCGACATCTCCACCCTGCGCAGGACGGCGGCCGAGGCGCAAGAGCTCGCCGTACGCGCGGAGGAGGCGCTCGCGGCGTTCCCCAAGCCGACGCTGGCGGCGGTGCGCGGGCACTGCGTCGGCGGCGGGGCCCAGCTCGCGGTGGCGTGCGATCTGCGGTTCGCCGAGGAAGGGGCACTGTTCGGCGTGACTCCGGCGAAGCTGGGGATCGTCTACCCGGCGTCCGCCACCCGGCGGCTGGTGTCCCTGGTGGGTCCGGCCACCACCAAGTACCTGCTGTTCTCCGGCGAGTTGATCGACAGCGCGCGGGCACTGCGGACCGGGCTGGTCGACGAGGTGCTGCCCGACGGCGAACTCGGCAAGCGCGTGGCGGAGTTCACCCGGATCCTGGTCACGCGTTCCCAGCTCACGCAGGCCGCCGCGAAGGAGTTCGCGAACGGGCGTACGGACCGGGACGGGTACTGGGCCGAGCAGGCGCGCGGCAGCGGCGACACCGCCGAGGGGGTCGCCGCCTTCCTGGAACGCAGGGCGCCGAGGTTCTCGTGGAGCGTTCCTACGCCAGAGTGAAGCGGCTGTCGGTGCGGAACTCGTCGACCAGGTGCTGAGGCGCCTTCTGCGGGGAGCCCGCGTCGTACGGCGGCTGCGGGTCGTACTCGGTGAGCAGTTGGACGGCCTGGGCGTGTTCGTCGCCGGCGATCCTGCCGAGCAGGGTGAGGCCCATGTCGATCCCTGAGGAGACCCCGGCCGCGGTGACGTACTTTCCGTCGGTCACGACCCGTTCCCCCGTCGGCTCGGCCCCGTACTGCTTCAGGAAGTCGAGGGCCAGCCAGTGCGAGGTGGCGCGGCGGCCGTCCAGGAGGCCGGCGGCGGCCAGGAGCAGGGAGCCGGTGCACACGGAGGTCGTCCATGCGCTCGTGCGGTCGGCGGTGCGCAGCCAGCCGAGGAGGGTCTCGTTGTCCATCTGGTCGAACTGACCGGGGCCGCCCGGCACCACCACGATGTCGGGGTCCGGCACCTCGGCGAGGGTCTTGTCGGCGACCAGCGCGAGCGCTCCGGTGTCGGAGCGGACGGGACCGGTCGACTCGGCCACGAACACGGTCTCCGCGTCCGGGAGACGGCCGAGGGTCTCGTAGGGTCCCACGGCGTCGAGTGCGGTGAAGCGGTCGTAGAGGACGATCGCGATCTGCATCGGTCTTCCCTTCAGGCGGTGGATGCGGGACGGAAACGGCGGCGGTACTCGGCCGGGGCCGCGCCCAGCGCCCTGACGAAGGCGCGGCGCATCGCCTCGGGAGTGCCGTAGCCGCTGCTGCGGGATATCTCCTCGACGCCGTCGGTGGTGTCCTCCAGCAGGCGCCGGGCGTGTTCGAGGCGGACGCGGTCCACGTACCGGCCGGGAGTCATGCCGGTCTCGGCGTGGAAGGCGCGGGCGAAGTGCCGGGGTGAGAGGCGGGCGCGGGCGGCGAGCGACTCGACGGACAGATCGCCGTCGGGGTGCTCGGTGATCCACTGCTGGACCTCGCGCAGCGGTTCGCGGTGTGCGGTCTGGGCGGCGAGCTGCGCGCTGAACTGGGCCTGGTTGCCCGGCCGTCGCAGGAAGACGACGAGGTGGCGGGCGATGGTCAGTGCGACCTCCCGGCCCAGGTCCTCCTCCACGATCGCGAGCGCGAGGTCGATGCCGGAGGTGACGCCGGCGGAGGTGGCCACGTGCCCGTCGCGGATGTAGATGGGGTCGGGGTCCACCTCGACCGCCGGGTGGTCGCGGGCGAGCTTGTCGCAGTACGCCCAGTGGGTCGTGGCCCGGCGGCCGTCCAGCAGGCCCGCCTCGGCGAGCAGGATCGCGCCGGTGCACACGGACACCAGCCGCTCGGCGTGCGGGCCGTGGACCCGCAGCCAGTCGACCAGCCGGGGATCACTGCGGCGGGTGCCCGCGCCGCCAGGGACGAGCAGGGTGTGCGGTTCGGGCGCGTCGGCGAGGGAGTGGTCGGGGACCAGGGTGAGGCCGCTGGAGGTGCGCACGGGGGTGCCGTCCAGCGAGGCGGTGCGCAGGGCGTAGGTCCCGGGTCGGCCGAGCTCGGCGCCCCCGAAGACCTCGACCGGTCCGGTGACGTCGAGGCTCTGCACGCCGTCGAAGAGGACGACCAGAACGTTTCGCATGGCTTCGATTCTTGGGCGCCCCCATGATGGCCGCAATGACGAGCTCCCCACCTTTTCTGCCATGGGTGGCGAACGCGCCACACGTCGGTGCCCTGGGCCACGGTTGTCGGTGTCACCTGCCACAATTGCCGCGCAACCTCAGCTGATAAGGCGGTACGGGATCGTGAAGACACCCGGATCCATCGAAGTAGGGTCCATCGAAGGCAGGATCGCCGAGGAGCTCGGCGTACGGGAGCGGCAGGTGAAGGCCGCGGTGGAGCTGCTCGACGGCGGTTCGACGGTGCCCTTCATCGCCCGCTACCGCAAGGAAGCGACCGAGATGCTCGACGACGCGCAGCTGCGCACGATCGAGGAGCGGCTGCGCTATCTGCGGGAGCTGGAGGAGCGGCGCACGGCGATCCTGGAGTCCGTGCGCGAGCAGGGCAAGCTCACCGAGGAGCTCGAGGCGCGGATCCGCGGCGCGGAGACGAAGGCGCGCCTCGAGGACATCTATCTGCCGTACAAACCGAAGCGGCGCACGAAGGCGCAGATCGCCCGTGAGGCGGGCCTGGAGCCGCTGGCGGAGGGCCTGCTCGGCGACCCGTCGGTGGAGCCGCTCGCGGCCGCCGCGGCCTTCGTCGACGCCGACCGGGGCGTGGCCGACCCGCAGGCCGCCCTCGACGGCGCGCGGGCGATCCTCACCGAGCGGTTCTCCGAGGACGCCGACCTGATCGGTGAGCTGCGCGAACGCATGTGGGTGCGCGGGCGGCTGGCGGCCAAGGTGCGGGAGGGCAAGGAGGAGGCGGGCGCCAAGTTCGCCGACTACTTCGACTTCGCGGAGCCCTTCACCGAGTTGCCCTCGCACCGCATCCTCGCCATGCTGCGCGGCGAGAAGGAGGAGGTCCTGGACCTCGTCCTGGAGCCGGAGGAGCCCACGGAGGGGCCGTCCTCGTACGAGGGGATCGTCGCGAACCGTTTCGGGATCGCCGACCGCGGCCGCCCCGCCGACAAGTGGCTGACGGACACGGTCCGCTGGGCCTGGCGCACCCGCATCCTGGTGCACCTCGGCATCGACATCAGGCTGCGGCTGCGCACGGCCGCCGAGGACGAGGCGGTGAACGTCTTCGCGGCGAACCTTCGTGACCTGCTGCTCGCCGCCCCGGCGGGCACGCGCGCGACGCTCGGGCTCGACCCCGGATTCCGTACGGGTGTGAAGGTCGCCGTGATCGACGCGACGGGCAAGGTCGTCGCCACGGACGTGATCTACCCGCACGTACCGGCCAACAGGTGGGACGAGGCGATCGCCAAGCTCGCACGCCTCGCCAAGGAGCACGCGGTCGAGCTCATCGCCATCGGCAACGGCACGGCGTCCCGGGAGACGGACAAGCTCGCCGGTGAACTCATCACCAAGCACCCCGAGTTGAAGCTCACCAAGGTGATGGTGTCGGAGGCGGGCGCCTCGGTGTACTCCGCGTCGGCGTTCGCCTCGCAGGAGCTGCCGGACATGGACGTCTCGCTGCGTGGCGCCGTGTCGATCGCGCGCCGACTGCAGGATCCGCTGGCCGAACTGGTGAAGATCGACCCGAAGTCGATCGGCGTCGGGCAGTACCAGCACGACCTGTCCGAGGTGAAGCTGTCGCGGTCGCTGGACGCGGTGGTCGAGGACTGTGTGAACGGCGTCGGGGTCGACGTCAACACCGCCTCCGCGCCGCTGCTCGCCCGGGTCTCCGGCATCACCTCGGGCCTGGCGGAGAACATCGTGGCGCACCGGGACGCCAACGGGCCGTTCAGGTCGCGCTCCGAGTTGAAGGGGGTGGCCCGGCTCGGGCCGAAGGCGTACGAGCAGTGCGCGGGCTTCCTGCGGATCCGTGGCGGGGACGACCCGCTGGACGCGTCCAGTGTGCACCCGGAGGCATATCCGGTGGTGCGGCGGATGGTGAAGACCTCCGGCCAGGAGGTGGCGTCGCTCATCGGCAACACCTCGGTGCTGCGGTCGCTGAAGCCGGGTGACTTCGTGGACGAGTCGTTCGGTCTGCCGACCGTGTCGGACATCCTGAAGGAGCTGGAGAAGCCGGGTCGTGACCCGCGGCCGGCCTTCAAGACGGCCACCTTCAAGGAGGGCGTCGAGAAGATCTCCGACCTCGCGTCAGGGATGGTCCTGGAGGGCGTCGTCACCAACGTCGCGGCGTTCGGCGCGTTCGTGGACGTCGGGGTGCACCAGGACGGGCTGGTGCATGTGTCGGCCATGTCGAAGACGTTCGTCAAGGATCCGCGGGACGTGGTCAAGCCCGGGGACATCGTGAAGGTGAAGGTGCTGGACGTCGACATCCCGCGCAAGCGGATCTCGCTGACGCTGCGGCTGGACGACGAGGCCGCACCGCGGGGGCAGGCAGCCGGGGGGCGCCAGCAGCAGCGGGGCGGCGGGCGGCCTCCCCAGCAGCGGCAGAACCGCGGGGGCGGCGGGTCGCGGCAGGCGCCGCCCCCGCCGGCGAACAGTGCCATGGCGGATGCGTTGCGGAAGGCGGGGTTGCTGGACCCGAAGCAGCGTTGAGTTCCGGCTGACAGGGGGGTTTGGGTGGGTTCTCTCGCCCTCACCCCCCACCGCCCCGCCGCTCCTACCGCTCCTGCCGCTTCGGCCTGAACGGCCTTGTCCCCGAAGGCCGGAGGGGCCGAGGAGTCGGCTGCCGAGGAGGTCAGGAGCGGGCGATGAGCCTGACCTCGCGCAGTATCTGGTCGACCTTGTGAACCGCCTTCGCGGGCAGGCCGAGCAGAAAACACACCGGCCGGTCGGTCACTTCGGAGCACACCTTGGCGGGCAGGTTCCCCAGCCGGCTCCGGAAGTCCCGGGCGTATTGTCCGAGGACCAGTTCCCGCGGGTGTGTGTGGTCCTGCCGCAGTGTTCACAGGTGATGGTCAGCAGACAGCCGTGAACATAGGTCAGGCGATGGGGCTGCTCCCCGCCGCACGAGCAGTCCAGAAAGGCCTGCCCGGTTTCCTTGTCGATCATGGGCGGGTCCTTGGGGTCGGGGACTCGTGAGGCGGGGGCGAGCGGAGCAGCAGCCGTTCGTGGTCGCAGAGCGGGGCCGTCGGCGATCCCGGCCACCGGGCCGCAGCCGGGCCGCCGCGCGGTGATCGGCGATCCGGTGATCGACGGTGAGTCGGGCGGTGCAGCCCGTCCGGATGTGGACACCGCCACCGGACACGACGGCCCGCGCGGCGATCTCACCGATGGTGACCACCACCTGGGGAGGGACGACGGGAGCGGTGAGCCGTTCGGCGCCGAGCGGTTCCCGGTCGAACAGCACCCCTGGCGATGCGGTGGCCCTGCCCCCGTGCGTGCGTCGGAAAGCGAGCGGCATGTCCCGAACCCCTCCGATCCCTTTGCACAAATGTGCACACCTATTCACCTACGTGATGATGCTTGCATGCTTCTCGCGGCTCTGTCCAGACGCTTGACGCACGAGGAGCGGGTGCGAGCTGATGGGGCGAGCGGTCGCACGAGTTGTCACAAACATCGTCGAAAGGCACCACCATGGTTGAGCGCCGAGTCACCGTCGGCTGGCCCGAGGGGCTGCACGCCCGCCCGGCCTCCCTGTTCGTCCGCGCCACGGCGTCCCTGGGAGTTCCGGTCACCGTCGCCAAGGACGGCGGCGCCCCCGTCAACGCGGCCTCCATGCTGGCCGTGCTGAGCCTGGGAGTGCAGGGCGGGGAGGAGATCGTCCTCGCCTCGCCGGCCGACGACGCCGGGCCCGCCCTGGACCGCCTTGCCGAGCTCGTCACGGCGGGGCTCGAGCAACTCCCGTAAGCCGTCCGGCTGACCACCCCTGCTCATCGGTCGGCTGTGCAAGGATTTGGGCAGATGTGACGAAGCCGCGATGCGAGAGGGTGGGCGAATGCCGGCGTCCCGTGAGCGCGACCTGCTGGTGAAGGCCGCACGGCTCTACTACCAGGACAACTGCTCGCAGCAGGAGGTCGCCAGCGCGCTCGGCGTGAGCCGGTCCAACGTCTCGCGCATCCTGGCCGCCGCCCGCGAGCAGGGCATCGTCGAGATCCGGATCAACGATCCCGCGGGACGCGATCTGGATCTGGAGGAGGAGGTGAGCCGCGCCTTCGGGCTCACCGCCTGCCGGGTGGCCGCCGTCCGCTCGGAGGACGAGGTGCTGCCCAAGGTCGGTGAACTGGCCGCGGACTGGCTGCTGGACATGGCACGTCCCGGTGACGGCATCGCGCTGTCCTGGGGCCGTACCCTGCAGGCGATGGTGCGGGCCGTCCACGCCGAGCGGCCACTGCCCGCCGAGGTGCTCCCGCTGGTCGGCGGGCTGTCCTCGGTGGCCTCGGAGATCATGGGCGAGGAACTGGTACGGGACCTCGCGGACCGGCTGGGCGCCACGTTCCGGCGGCTGCACGCCCCCGCCCTGCTGGAGACCAAGGCCTCCCGGGACACCCTGCTGACCGAACCCGCCATCAGCTCCGTACTGGGGGCGGGCCGCAAGGCCTCGCTGGCGTTCGTGGGTGTCGGAGCGGCGGGCGTCGGCTCCTCCGCGGCACTCATCGACTCACTGCGGCTCGGTCGCCGCGACCGAGCGGCGTTCGAGCGGGCCAGGCCGGTGGGTGACATCTGCGCCCGCTACTTCGACGAGGACGGCAACCCGGTGCACGGCGCCGTCGAGGACCGGGTGCTCGCGGTGTCGCTCGACGACCTGCGCCGGATCAGGACCGTGGTCGGGCTGGCCGCGGGAGTGGAGAAGGCGCGTGGTGTGCTGGGCGCCCTGCGCGGTCACTACCTCGACGCCCTCGTCTGCGACTCCGCACTGGCCGAGGCACTCGTGGCCGAACTGCGCTGACGCGCCACAGCACCGGATCCGGCACCGTCCGCGCACGGTGCCCTCATGGGGCGTTTTCGCAAGGCGAGGCATCCGACGTCTGCGCGGGACGTCGAGATCAGACAGGACACGGTGATAGCCGCCCTGCGCCGCCTCCAGGACCTGCTCCTGGCGGGCAGCGCCCTGGACGAGCTCCTGCTCGTGCCGTCCGGGACCTCCGCCGTCCCGGAACCGGAGAGCGAACTCGCGGCCCACGGCGCATGAGCCGGCCGGTAGGCCGGGCATCTCGCTCCGGCATCGAGACGGCACGCTCGACCACGCGCCGCGCGCCGGGTGACTGCGTGGGTGTCCGCTTCCGGCGGCGCGTCCGGGGCCGACCCGCATTCGCCTCGAACGAACGTACTACCGGCCGAAAGAACTGCTCGACGGGTTCATCGCTCACCGCCCGGACCGGACCGATCACGGCGCCGTCATGACATCACCCCGAGCCGGGACCGAAAGACTCAAGTGCGCTCCGTCACCTTCCCCGACGCCACCTCGAGCATCCTGGTCGTCCGTACCGCGTCCAGCATCCGGCGGTCATGTGTGACCAGCAACAACGTCCCCTCATACGCATCCAGCGCCGACTCCAGTTGTTCGATCGCGGGGAGGTCGAGGTGGTTGGTCGGCTCGTCCAGGACCAGCAGGTTGACGCCTCTGCCCTGGAGCAACGCCAGGGCGGCCCTGGTGCGTTCGCCCGGTGACAGGCTCGTCGCCGAGCGCAGGACGTGGTCGGACTTCAGGCCGAACTTGGCCAGGAGTGTGCGGACTTCGACCGGTTCCGTCTCCGGAGGAACCGCAGCGCGGAACGCGTCCAGCAGCGACTCGGAGCCGTGGAAGAGCCCCCTGGCCTGGTCGACCTCGCCGACCAGCACACCCGAGCCCAACGCCGCGGTCCCGGCGGACAACGGGACCCGTCCCAGCAGCGCACCCAGCAACGTCGACTTGCCCGCGCCGTTCGCTCCGGTGACCGCGACCCGGTCCGCCCAGTCGATCTGCAGCGAGACGGGTCCGAGGACGAAGTCGCCGTGGCGCACCTCGGCGTCCCGGAGCGTTGCGACCACCGCGCCGGAGCGTGGCGCGGAGGCGATCCGCATCTGGAGCTCCCACTCCTTGCGCGGCTCCTCGACGACTTCGAGGCGTTCGATCATGCGTTGTGTCTGCCGTGCCTTCGCCGCCTGCTTCTCGCTCGCCTCGCTGCGGAACTTGCGGCCGATCTTGTCGTTGTCGTTGCCCGCCTTGCGCCGGGCGTTCTTGACCCCTTTGTCCATCCAGGAGCGCTGCATCTGGGCGCGTTCCTGAAGGGCCGCCTTCTTGTCGGCGTACTCCTCGTAGTCGTCGCGGGCGTGGCGCCGGGCCACCTCCCGCTCCTCCAGATAGGCCGCGTAGCCTCCGCCGTACAGATTGATCTGCCGCTGGGCCAGGTCGAGTTCGAGGACCTTGGTCGCCGTCCGGGTCAGGAACTCCCGGTCGTGACTGACGACCACCACGCCGGCGCGCAGTCCGCCCACGAAGCGCTCCAGCCGTTCCAGCCCGTCCAGGTCGAGGTCGTTCGTGGGCTCGTCCAGGAGGAACACGTCGTAACGGGCGAGGAGCAGGGAGGCGAGGCCGGCGCGGGCGGCCTGGCCGCCGGAGAGCGATGTCATCGGCTGGTCGAGGCCGACGCCCAGTCCGAGGGAGTCGGCCACCTCCCCGGCCCGGTCCTCGAGGTCCGCGCCGCCGAGGCCGAGCCACCGGTCCAGGCTCACCGCGTACGCGTCGTCCGCTCCCGGCGCGCCGTCGACGAGCGCCTGCGTGGCCTCGTCCATGGCGCGCTGGGCGGCGGCCACGCCCGTGCGGCGCGCCAGGAACTCACCCACGGTCTCGCCCGGTCGCCGCTCGGGTTCCTGCGGCAGATGGCCGACGGTGGCGGTGGGCGGGGACAGCCGCAGGTCGCCCTCTTCGGGGGTGTCCAGGCCGGCGAGCAGCCGCAGCAGGGTGGACTTGCCCGCGCCGTTGGCACCGACGAGCCCGATGACATCGCCGGGCGCGACGACGAGGTCGAGCCCGGAGAAGAGCGTGCGGTCGCCGTGGCCGGCGGCGAGGTCCTTGGCGACGAGGGTGGCAGTCATCAGGACGCCGATCCTAGTGCCCCGGCAGGCAACGTTTGCCCGTCAAGGAGCGGCGTCATGGGGGTCCCCCCTGCTCATGGGGGTCCCCCCGCTTCGAGCGCAGCCGAGAGTGGGGGAGAAGCCGCGAGCTTGGGGGAGCGTGCTCTGGGGGTACCCCCTGCTCGAAGACCTTGGGGGAGTGCCGGCCGGAAGTCCTCGTACTGGACGTACTTGGGCTTTCGGCCGGTGCGGCGAGTGGGGGTACCCCCTGCTCGAAGAGCTTGGCGGAGTGCCGGGCGTCGCGACGGGGCAAACGTTGCCTGTCGGGGCACCAGCGACCGCCCGTGGGTGGTGCCGTCCCCGCTCTACCCGTGCGCCATCGGTTCCACCAGCACTCCGTCCGTCGTCCGCGCCACAATGAACGACTCGCCCTTCGTCGCCTTGGCGTCCAAGGGGATGCGATGGCTGCCGGTCTCGAGGATCCCGTCGAAGAGTTCGTGCGTATGGGTGCGGTAGAGCCGGTCGAGGCGATAGGCGACGAGCCGGACCCGGCAGGTGGAGGTGACCTCCACGCCCGCCTCCCCGTCGACGGCGACCAGCCGGGTCAGCCGGCGCTGTTGCAGGGGACTGCGGTCAAGCGCGTGCTCGATCTGCGCGACGAGCAGCGGAATGATCGGCGCCAGCCCGTCGACGTAGGCGACCTCGACTCCGGCGCGTTCGAAGGCCTGCCGTACGGCGGTGCGCTCGTCCTCCGCGACCGCGCGTCCGAAGGCGACGGCCCCATAGGTGCGCAGTTCCTCGGGCGGGACGGCCGCGGCGTCGGCGGTGATCTCCGCACCGATGCCGATGGTGCGCAGCGCGGCGGCCAGTTTGGCGAGTACGGCGACCCGGGCGCCGATCAGCAGCACCCTGCGGCGTGGTTCGGCCGCCTGGTCCAGCAGCGCGTGCAGTGCTTCGCGGTACTCGCGGCCGCGGAAACGGAACGGGCCTATTCCGTGGTAGCCGTTCATCTGGAGGTCGGCGTGTTCATCCGTCTGCCAGGCGAAGTCGCGCCACACGTAGTCGTCACCGTCGCCGTCCCCGGCGGATCCACCGGTAGTGGCCTTCTCGATGACGGCGGTGACGGCCCCGCATTCGAGGCCCTCGCACTCGGGACAGCCGTAGATCACATAGCGGCCGCCCGCCAGGGGTGCGTCCGCTTCCAGAAGGAGGCTGCGCACCTGCGCGGTGAAGATGGCGGGCGGAACGTCGGAGGCGAGCGGGGAGACGGCATCGAGGTCGGAGAGCTGGAACAGCAGCGGCCGTCCGTTGACGATGAAGTCCATGAATTCCCGGTGCACCTGGTACTCACCGTTGGCAAGGACCCCACCGGCACGCATGGCCGGAGCCAGGCCGAAGGTCGCGTACTCGGCAGACATGCCCCGAGTATTCCCTGAATGGGAGTGATGGCTACCACGGCTTGGCACATTCGCTGATGTCTCCGCCGTGCCCCACCCCTACTACCTCCATGGTCCCCCGCCGACGGGGGTGGGGCCGAGGGTGGTTCACCGCCCCTCCGCCCCTCCCCCGGCCCGCGTCAGACGCCCGACGGACGGCGTTGCTGCGCAGACTCCCCGTCTGGAGCCGACTCACCGTCCGGAGCCGGTTCCTCGGGAGGAGCGGCAATCGCGTGGGCTCCTATCGGGTCGCCCTCCGTCTCCGTTCCCGGGCCCGGCCCGACGCGGATCGCGAACTCGCCGTCGTACTTCTTGTGGCCCTCGATGACCGCCTGGCCGACCGCCTCGTGACCCATGCGGCCGCGCACGATGAGGGGGTCCGCCCGCAGGTCCCGTACCAGGGCCACGCACATCCCGATCATCACCAGCACGAAGGGTGCGGCGGCGAGAATGGTGAGGTTCTGCAGGCCGGCCAGTGCGTCGCCCTTGCCGTTGCCGATGAGGAGCATCACCGCCGCGACGGCGCCGGTCACCACGCCCCAGAACACCACCACGAACCGGCCCGGTTCGAGGGTTCCACGCTGCGACATCGAACCCATGACGATGGACGCGGCGTCGGCACCCGACACGAAGAAGATCCCGACCAGGATCATGACCAGCAGACTGGTGACGGAGGCGATCGGGAACTCCCGCAGTACGCCGAAGAGCTGGGCCTCCGGTGTCGGCAGGTCGCCCAACTGCCCGGTCTGCTTCATCTTCATGGCCGTGCCGCCGAAGACGGCGAACCAGACCAGGCTGACCGTGCTGGGCACCAGGATGACCCCGCCGATGAACTGACGGATCGTGCGACCCCGGCTGATGCGCGCGATGAACATGCCGACGAACGGCGTCCAGGAGATCCACCACGCCCAGTAGAAGACGGTCCAGTCGCCCAGCCAGGTCGCCACGTCGGCGCCGCCGGTCGCCTCGGTGCGCCCGGCCATCTGCGACAGGTCCCCCAGGTAGGAGAAGAACGAGGTGGGCAGGAGGTCCAGGACGATGATCGTGGGGCCTGCGACGAACACGAACAGGGCGAGGACCAGCGCCAGCACCATGTTGATGTTGGACAGCCACTGGATGCCCCGCTCGATTCCCGAGACGGCCGAGGCGACGAACGCCAAGGTCAGCACGGCGATGACGGTGACGAGGAGGCCGGTGCCGACCGAGTCCATCCAGTTCAGGACGGTGATCCCGGACCCGATCTGCAGGGCGCCGAGGCCGAGCGAGGCGGCGGAGCCGAACAGCGTGGCGAAGATGGCGAGGATATCGATGACCCGGCCCGGTCCGCCGTTCGCGTGCTTCTCACCGATCAGCGGGGTGAAGACGGCGCTGATGGTCTGCGGCCTGCGGCGCCGGAACGTGCTGTAGGCGATGGCCAGGCCGACCACCGCGTAGATCGCCCAGGGATGCAGGGTCCAGTGGAACAGCGTGGTGGCCATCGACGTCTCCATCCGCTCGGCGGAGTCGGCGGGGCTGGTGCCGGGCGGCGGCGAGGTGTAGTGCGACAGCGGCTCGCTGACGCCGTAGAACATCAGACCGATCCCCATGCCCGCGCTGAACATCATCGCGACCCACGACACGGTCTTGAACTCCGGTTCCTCGCCTTCCGCGCCGAGCCGGATCCTCCCGTAGCGGCTGCTCGCGAGCCACAGCGCGAAGACCACGAAACCGGACGCGGCGAGCATGAACGCCCAGCCGAAGTTGTGGATCAGTCCCTGGAGCAGTCTGTCGGAAACGCTCTCGAGTGAGTCGGTGGCGGTCCAGCCCCACACCACGAACGCCAGGGTGAGTGCGGCGGATACGCCGAACACCACCCTGTCCGTCCGTTGTTCGCCATGTGTCATGGCAGCCGTCATGGCAGCTCCTTTCCTGGAGGGCACATGGGGCTGCTGCCCAGATCTGCCCTCCACAGCCGCCACCGGCTCATTCGTCTCAGCAGTTGGTTTCCGGTACCCCGATCGCGAGGTGATATGGCGCCCGCTCGTCGAGCAGCAGCGGGACCAGTGCGCGCAGCGACTGCCGCAGCGGTACGAGGACCCCTTCGGCGTCCCGTTCCACCCGGACGCCGTGCAGGGCCAGTTCATCGCGCAGCGACGCGTACTGGTCGTCCGTCAGCCGGTAGCCGCAGGGCGGGTCCTGGATCATTTCGGACGGTTCGGCCGGATCGTTGTCCGCGCCGCCGACATAGACGGGGCCCCTGTCGAGCAGGCCGGCGAGCCGTGCGGACCCGGTGGCCGTCTCGATCCGGGTGCGGCGTTCGGCCGCGAAGTCGAACAGGCCGCCCAGCGCCGACCGCTGGGAGGCGACCCGGCGCCGGTTGTTGGCCGCCTCGTCGGTGCCCGCGGTCAGCGGCTCGACGCGGCTTTCCATGAGCAGTCCGACGGAGTGCTTGACGCCGGACATGTTCCGCAGGATGCGTTCCTGTCCGTCGCCGGCCGTCTGCTTGATCGGGTCGCCGGTCACGGGGTCGGTCCAGATGCCGTAGGTGCCCGTCGTGTACCCGGACGCCCGGGCGGCGAGCCTTACGTACGCGCCCGACAGGGTCTCGGCCTCGTCGTGCACGGCCGCGACGGTGTTGAGGTTGCGCGGCCAGAGGTCGAACAGGTCCTTGTCGTAGTACGGGGGTGTGGCGCCGTACTCGTGGAGGTCGTAGACGATGTCGGGCTTTCGGTCGCGGATCACCGCGGCCATGGCGCGGGCCTCGGCGGTCGCCAGGGCGAGGTGGTCGCGGTTGATGTCGACGCCGTCGCCGTTGCCGCGGGTGTCGGCGGCCCGGCCGTCGGGATTGGCGGTCGGGACGACGAGCACGGTGGTGCTCTTCAGGAACCGCCTGGTCCGCCGGTCCTCGGCGTGGGCCAGGTCGCGGACCGTCGTCAGGCATGCCTCCCGGCCGGACGGCTCGTCACCGTGCTGACTGCACACGAGGAGCACGGTGTTGGCGGTGGGGCGCGGCCCTCCGACCCGGACGAGTTGCAGGGGGCGGCCCTGCTTGGTGGTGCCGATCCGGGCGATGGACACCCGGTCGCTGCCGCGGTCGACGGCGGCCAGGAAGTCCTGCTCCTCGGTCTGTGCGGTCCAGCGGGCGCCACCCGACCGTTCGAAGCCGGTACGGGGCAGTCCGGCCACGGCTGCCGAGCCGGACGTGGTGGTCGCGTGCGCCGGTGCCGTGAGTAACGCGCCCGCCAGTAACGCGCCCGTCGTCACGGTCAGGGTCAGGGCGCGGATCACAGGCTGCCTCCAGGGATACGGTCGGCGGTGCGCGGCGGGGCGACGCCGTCGAGCGTCGCGGCCCCGGGGTTGGCCGCGGCGGAGCCCGAGGTGGCGCGGGCGAACGCGGTGGCGCCGCCGACCAGCGGTACGCGGGCCGAGGTGCGCGACAGGTCCAGCGTCACCGTGGGCTTGCTCGACGGCGGGTCGATGAGGTCCTTGTCGGTGCCCGCGACGATCAGGGCGAGCCGGTGGCCGGCCGGGACGACGTGGTCGGTGGCGTGCAGGTCGAGGGTGATCGTGTACTTCTTGCCCGGGGTGAGCGGGGCACCCTTCCCGTCGGAGGCGTGATTGCCCAGATCGGCCCAGCCTCGGCTGACCACGGTGTAGTCGACGGCGGTGGTCTTGGCCCTGGTCTCCTTGAAGCAGGAGCTGTCACCGGTGGTGCTCGGGCCCCAGCAGGTGCGGTCGGTGAGGGTGGTGATGCCCTCGGCGGCGTCGGCGTAGTCGCGGATGGTGTCCGGGCCGAGGTCGACGAGGACGGCGGAGAGGTGGGCCGTCGAGGTGGTCGGGGTGGCGGTGACGGTCACCGCGGAGGAGCCGGACAGCCCGAGGTCGCGGGTGAGCGGCCCGGTGACGAAGCCAGCCTTGTCGGGCGTGGAGGTGTCGATCCGCGCCGCCCAGTCGGTCTCGCCGAGCCCCGGATCGTCCGTGAACGTCGCGGTGCCGGAGCCCTTGCGGAGACCGAGGGTGCCGACTCCGGGCCGGTCCCCCTTGCCCGGGCGCAGGGTCGTCGCGGCGGTGCCCCGGGGCGGCCAGAGCCTGGAGGTCACCCACTGGTCCGGTGCACGCTCGATGTCGGCCATCGGTTCGTCGTCGATGCCGTTGTCGTAGCCGAGGAGTTCGTGGT
Organism: Streptomyces cavernae; assembly: GCF_004023625.1. GTDB lineage: Bacteria > Actinomycetota > Actinomycetes > Streptomycetales > Streptomycetaceae > Streptomyces > Streptomyces cavernae. Next base: position 99,003 of record NZ_RPDJ01000031.1, read on the forward strand.
CGAACCAGCGGTGCAGGGTGTCGGCCCAGGTGGCGCGCCGGAAGTCGAACGGGTCGACGTGGCCGGTCTGGGAGAGCCAGACCTTCCGCTCGACACCGTTCTTCGCGAGGGCGTCCCACCACTGGCCGAAGTGCTTCGGACGGACGTTGAGGTCCTGCATGCCGTGGATCGCGAAGACGCTCGCCTTGATCTTGCGCGCGTCCTTGACGTAGTCGCGTTCGGTCCACAGCGGGGTCCAGTCGCCGCTGCGCGGTGCCCCGTCGACGAGCTTGCGCTGCACGGCGGCGCACTTGGCGCGGGCGTCGGGGCTCTCGACGTAGTTGGACAGCCAGTCGGGGCCGGAGTCGTACAGCGGGGCGCCCTTGGCGAAGTAGTAGTCGTACCAGGAGGAGATGGCGGCGATCGGCACGATGGTCTTCAGGCCCTCGACGCCGGTGGCGGCCACGCCGTTGGCGATGGTGCCGTCGTAACTCTTGCCGATCATGCCCGTCTTGCCGTTGGTCCAGCCGGCTTTCGCCCGTACGGTCCCGGTACGCGTGGTGTAGCCCTTGGCGCGGCCGTTCAGCCAGTCGACGACGGCCTTCGCGGACTGGACGTCGGAGCGCCCGCCGACGTCCACACAGCCGTCGGAGCGATTGGTTCCGGCCAGGTCGACGCCGACGAACGCGTAGCCGCGCGGCACGAAGTAGTTGTCGTAGTAGAGCGGCATCTGGACGACGTCGCCGTTCGCGTCGTACGTCTTCTTCTGGCCCTCGTTGCCGCGTCCGCAGCACGAGTAGTACGGGCTGGCGTCCATGATGACCGGGATCCTGCGGCCCTGTTGTGCGGGTTCGCGGGGGCGGACGATGTCGACCGCGACCCGGTCGGTGCGGCCGTCGGAGTCGCCGTCGAGTCCGATGTCCACCCACACGGATTCGCGGACGGCGTCGTCGTAGGAGTAGACGGGTCTGCTCTCCCTGGGGGCCGCCGGGGCGGCCGGGGCGCCTTGTGCGGCTGCCGGGGTGAGCGCGGTCGCCAGCAGGGCGGCGGTGGCCGCCGTCGCGAGCGTTCTCCAGGTCGTGAAGCGCGTGGCTTTCGGCATGCGCGGAAGGTACCCCGGTCAACTCCCGTGCGACAGAGGGCCTTTCGTGGCTGCCGAGGTGTTCGGTGCCGGTGCGGTTCATGTCGGCCGAATGGCGATCGTGTGACACGCGGGGCCGTGGACATCACCGGAAACGGAGAGGCTGAATAGGCTCCGAACGGAACTCCGTCCCCCACGACTTGGAGCATTCTCGTGCACCGCAGACTCATCGTCCCGGGCGCGCTCGCGACCTCGTTGCTGCTGTCCGTTCCGGCATCGGCGGCGGACTACGAACCCGGGGCGCCGGGCATCGGCGACCCCTACTACCCGGCGTACGGCAACGGCGGATACGACGTCTCCCACTACGACCTGCGGCTGAAGTACCAGCCGACGACCGACGAACTGGCGGGCACGGCGATGCTGCTGGCCACCACGACCGAGGACCTCTCCCGCTTCAACCTGGACTTTCTGCTGGACGTCAGCGAGGTACGGGTCAACGGCGCCGCGGCGTCCTTCACCGCCTCCGGCGAGCACGAGTTGGAGATCACCCCGCGGAACCCGCTGCCGAAGGGCACGCCCCTCACCGTCGTCGTGCGCTACAGCGGTGTGCCCTCGTCGAAGAAGGCGTACGGCTTCACGAGCTGGCACCGCACACCGGACGGCGGCGTCGCCGCGAACGAGCCCGAGGCCGCGTGGTGGTGGTTCCCCAGCAACGACCACCCGCTGGACAAGGCCACCTACGACGTGTCGGTCGCCGTTCCGGACGGCACCCAGGCGATCTCCAACGGCACGCTCCAGTCGACTACTTCACGGACCGGCTGGACCCGTTACGCCTGGCGGTCCAACAAGCCGCAGGCCACGTACCTCGCGACGCTGGCGGTCGGGAAGTTCGACATCACCAGGAGCACCTCCGACGACGGCATCCCGATCCTCAACGCCTACAGCAAGGACCTGGGCGACAACTACGGGGCGGCGCGGGCCAGCATCGAACGGACCGGGGAGGTCGCCGACTGGCTCGCCGGCCACTTCGGGCCGTACCCCTTCAACGCGCTCGGCGGGTACGTCCCCAACACCACCACCGGGTACGCGCTGGAGACCCAGACGCGGCCGTTCTACAGCCCCCGGCAGTTCGCGAGCGGGTCCAACGTGTCCGTCGTGGTCCATGAGCTGGCCCACCAGTGGTACGGGGACCTGGTGTCCGTCGCCGGCTGGAAGGACATCTGGATCAACGAGGGCTTCGCGCGGTACGCGCAGTGGCTGTGGTCCGAGCACGAGGGCGAGGGCACGGCACAGGAGATCGCCGACTACGTGTACGCCTCCCGCCCGGCCGACGACGCCTTCTGGACCGTCAAGCCCGGCGACCCCGGTCCTGAGCACCAGTTCGACATCGCGGTCTACGACCGGGGCGCGCTCGCCCTCCAGGCGCTGCGCAACGAGATCGGCGACGAGGCGTTCTTCGCCGTCCTGAAGGGCTGGCCGCAGGAGTACGCGCACGGGAACGCCACGGTCGGCGACTTCCGGGAGTACGCGGAGCGGATCTCCGGGAAGCCGCTCGGCTCCCTGCTCGACACCTGGCTGTACCAGCCGTCGAAGCCGGGGGCTCCGGCTGCGCGGGAGGCGTCGATCGCGGTGCGGGCCCTGGGCACGAAGGGTGGCGCGATCTCTCCGCCGAAGTCCTGGCGGAAGATCGCTGCGACGAACTCCGTCCACGAGCACTGACCGGGGAGGGACCCGGAAAGGGAGAGGGGCCCGGACAGGGGCTGGCCCTGGCCGGGTGGCCCTTCCGGGCCGGTGCGCCACGTCCTCGCCGTCCGGGCTCGGTGTGAGCTTTCAGATCCAGGTATCGAGCCACATGCGGGTGCGCCAGCCGGGATACGGAATCGTCAGACCCGTGTAGATCGGGAAGAAGTAGATGAAGTTCCAGGCGATGAGCACCACCAGCGCGCCCGTCGCCACCGCACCCCGCATCCGGCGCTTTTCATCCGCCCCCGGCGGCCCCAGCAGCGCACCCAGCGTCATCGCCACGGCCAGGCACAGGTACGGCACGAAGACGACGGCGTAGAAGGAGAAGATCGTTCGGTCCTGGTACAGGAACCAGGGAAGATAACCGGCACCCACCGCGCACAGGACGGCTCCCGCGCGCCAGTCGCGGCGCAGCGCCCAGCGATAGAGCAGATACACCAGCGCGCAGCATGCCGACCACCACAACAACGGCGTGCCCAGTGCGAGGACCGCCTGCGAGCAGCCGGACGCCGCGTGGCAGCCGTCCTTGCCGGCCCCCGGCGACTCGTAGGAGAACAGCACGGGACGGCCGAGGACCAGCCAGCTCCACGGGTTGGACTCGTACTTGTGGAACGCGTCCAGGCCCACATTGAACTGGTAGACCCCGTACTCGTAGTGCCACAGGCTGCGGAGCGGGGCCGGGATCCACGACCATGCGCCGCCGCGGCCGTCCGCCCAGTGCCGCCCGTAACCGTTGTCGGAGAGGAACCAGCCGGTCCAGGTCGCCAGATAGGTCACCCCGGCAACCGGAACGAGGGACACCACCGACCAGCCGGCATCCCTGCGCAGCACAGCACGGTACGGGTGGCGTGCCCCCGCGACGCGGCGGGCACCGACGTCCCACAGCACGGTCAGGACGATGAAGGAGGCCAGGAAATACAGGCCGTTCCATTTGGTCGAGGCCGCCAGGCCCAGGAAGAAGCCGGCCGCGAGCCGCCACGGACGAACTCCCGTCCCGGCGCGGGCCCCGGTGTCCTGGTCCGGTCGCACGTGGCCGTCGTCGTCCGCGGGTAAGGCTGCCGCGAGCCGGGCCCGCGCGCTGTCCCGGTCGATGAGCAGGCATCCGAACGCCGCCAGGACGAAGAACATGACGACGAGGTCGAGCAGAGCGGTGCGGCTCATCACGTAATGCAGGCCGTCCACCGCCATCAGTGCCCCGGCTGTGCAGCCCAGCACAGTCGAACGGAACAGGCGGCGCCCGATTCGGCACAGCATCAGCACCGACAGCGTGCCCAGGAGCGCCGTCATGAAGCGCCAGCCGAAGGGCGTGAGGCCGAACAACCACTCGCCGAGGGCGATCACCCACTTGCCCGCCGGTGGGTGCGCGACGAAGGACCCGGCGTCGGAGAGCGGGATCACCTGGGGGTCGGCCAGGATCTGCGGGTCGGTGACCTTGCGGTCCGGCCAGGTCCCCTCGTAGCCGAGCCGCAGCAAGGACCAGGCGTCCTTCGCGTAGTACGTCTCGTCGAAGACGACCGCTCGCGGGCTGCCCAGACGCCAGAAGCGCGTCAGCCCGGCAAGGAGCGCCACCAGCAGCGGCCCGCCCCATCCCGACCAGCGCACCAGCCGGTCGGCCGCTACCGGGGACAGCCCGAGTGTGCGCCACAGTCGTGACCCGGGTTCGGGAAACGGCGCCATCAGGCGGTCGCGCGTGGACGTACGGGGTCGCTCGACGTGCCCGAAGCGGCGCAGCCGCCGCTCCCAGGAGGTCGGCCGGCTGTTCGCCGCGTTCCGCGGTACATCGACCGACGCGGGCGCGTTCTCGTGGATCACGTGGTCTGCTTTTCACTCGTGGAGAGCAGGGCGAGCGGGGATCAGCTGCCCGGCGGGTGGTGGTGGTCACGCCGGTTCGGGTTCCCCTCACCCGTCGGGGCCGCTTGAACCCGGCCAAGGCGCTACCTGGTGGTCGCGGTCCGTGTCGGCATCGGGACCGGCTCGGAGGTCGAGGGGCGGTACGGCATCGGCACCGGCCTGGTTGCTGTCGTGCAGGCCTGCATCGGCATCCGCTCGGCAGGGGAGGCGGGGCCGTCCGTCGACGACATCGGCTTGACAGGGGAGGCGGGGCCGTCCGTCGACGGCATCGGCTCGGGCCCGGTGGTTGACGTGCAGGTCGGCATCGGCGCCTCCTTCGCGGTGGAGGCGGGGCGGGCCGTCGACGGCATCGGGGCCGACTCGGCGGAGGTGACGGGGCGGGGCTGAGGGCCGGTGGGCCCGCTCTGCGCGAAAGAGTTCGGCAGGACCATCAGTCCGACTCCGAGTCCGGCGACGGTCAGCACGGATCCGGTGGCCATCCAGGCGGTCCGGGCCCGCTGTCGGGCGCGGACACCGGCTTGCAGTCGGTGCCGGTGCCGGTCCTCGTAGGGCGTGTCCTCCCGGCTGTCACGCATCATCCGTGCCAGCTCCTGCTCGAAGTGATCCATGGCTCCTTCTTCACTCGGCCGGCTCGACTGCCTCAGCCAGAAGCAGCCGTAACCGCGCGACGCCGCGTGCCGTGAGTGAACGGGCGGTACCCACCGGACACCCCAGCACTTCCGCGACGTGCCGCTCGGGCAGGTCCTGGTAGTAGCGCAGCACCACCGCGGCCCGTTGCCGCGCCGGCAGCAACGCCAGCGTGGCCTCCAACCGGGTCCGCTCATCCACGGCGGCGGTCTCGTCTCCCGCCTCGGGCGGCTCGGGCAGCTGGTCCACAGGGTGCTCGCCCCACCAGCGACGCCGTGCCGAGCGAGCCGCGGCACGGACCAGGACCCTGCGCACGTATGCCTCGGGCGCCTGCTCGGCCACCTTCGGCCAGGCGAACCACAGCTTGACGAGCGCCTCTTGCAGCAGATCCTCGGCCCGGTGCCGGTCTCCGCCGGTGAGCAGCCGCGCCAGGTGAAGCAACGCGGCCCACCGAGCCGCCACGAACCGGTCGAACTCAACGGCCCGCAACTGCCCCATCAGCGTCGTCCCTTACCTCGGCACGCCCCTACACCTTCAGATAAGACACTGGCCCCTGCCCTGCTATGCACCCCTGCCATGTGACCTGGCTCACACAAGCTCACGCCCTGCTGGAGCGGAGCTGAGGCCTTGAGCGAGTTCGAGGACGAGACCGCAGGCCGATACGGTCCCCGGGGGCGGAGCGCCCGGAAACCGTATCGGGTAGGGGCGGCGGGGCGAAAACCCGTCAGGAGCGGCATGTGTCAGGCGTACCGCTCAGCGCCTCGAGGTCTGCTCCTCGAGGTCTGCGCCTTGGGTCTGCGCCTCACGGCGTGTCCGTGAACCGTTCCCCCTTCTCCGCCTTCGCGACCAGCAGCGCCGGAGGCGTGAACCGATCGCCGTAGCGGTCGGCCAGTTCGCGCGCGCGGGTCACGAACCCGGTCAACCCGCCCTCGTAGCCGTTGATGTACTGCAGCACGCCGCCGGTCCAGCCGGGGAAACCGATGCCGAAAATGGAGCCGATGTTGGCGTCCGCGACGGACGTCAGCACGCCCTCCTCGAGGAGCCGGACGGTGTCCAGCGCCTCGGCGAACAGCATGCGCTCCTGCATGTCCTTGAACGGGATCTCGGTGCCCGGGCGGGTGAAGTGCTCGCGCAGGCCCGGCCAGAGCTTGTCCCGCTTGCCGTCCACGTAGTCGTAGAAGCCCGCGCCCGCACTGCGCCCCGTGCGGCCGAACTCGTCCACCATGCGGTCGATGACCGCTTCGGCCGGGTGGGCGGCCCAGGTGCCGCCGGCCTCCTCGACCGCCCGCTTCGTCTCCTGACGGATCTTGCGGGGCAGGGTGAGGGTCAGTTCGTCCATGAGGGAGAGGACCTTCGCGGGGTAGCCCGCCTGGGCCGCCGCCTGCTCCACGGAGGCGGGCTCGATGCCCTCGCCGACCATGGCCACGCCCTCGTTGATGAAGTGCCCGATCACGCGGGAGGTGAAGAACCCCCGCGAGTCGTTGACGATGATCGGGGTCTTCCTGATCTGGCGGACCAGGTCGAAGGCGCGGGCCAGGGCCTCCTCGCCGGTTCGTCCGCCCTTGATGATCTCGACCAGCGGCATCTTGTCGACGGGCGAGAAGAAGTGCAGTCCGACGAAGTCTGCCTGTCGCTCGACGCCCTCGGCGAGCGCGGTGATCGGCAGGGTGGAGGTGTTGGAGCACAGCAGCGCGTCGGGCGCGACGACCTGCTCGATCTCCTGGAACACCTTGTGCTTGAGCGCCGGGTCCTCGAACACGGCCTCGATCACGGCGTCGCAGCCCGCGGCGTCGGCCGGGTCGGCGGTGGGCTTGATGCGGGCCAGCAGCGCGTCCGCCTTCTCCTGGGTGCTGCGTCCCCTGGCCACGGCTTTGGCGCAGAGCTTCTCGGAGTAGGCCTTGCCCTTGACCGCGGCCTCGAAGGAGACGTCCTTGAGGATCACCTCGATACCGGCGCGGGCACAGGAGTAGGCGATGCCGGCGCCCATCATCCCGGCGCCGAGGACGGCGACCTTGCGGACCTGGCGGGGCTCGATGCCCTGGGGGCGGTTTCTGCCCGCGTTGACGGCCTGGAGGTCGAAGAAGAACGCCTGGATCATGTTCTTGGCGGTCTGTCCGGTGACCAGCTCCGTGAAGTACCGGCCCTCGATGGTCAGCGCGGTCTCGAAGTCGACCTGGGAGCCCTCGACGGCCGCGGCCATGATGTTGCGCGGGGCCGGATAGGGCGCGCCGTTCAGCTGCTTGCGCAGATTGGCCGGGAAGGCGGGCAGGTTGGCGGCGAACCTGGGGTTCGAGGGTGTGCCGCCGGGGATCTTGTAGCCGGGCTTGTCCCAGGGCTGGTGGGACTCGGGAGTGGCGTCGATGAAGGCGCGGGCCTTGGCGAGCATCTCCTCGCGGGTGGTGGCCACGTCGTGCACGAGGCCGTTCTCGAGGGCGCGCCGCGGGTTGTACTGGGTGCCCTGGAGCAGCACCTTCAGCAGCGCGTCGGCGATGCCCATCAGGCGTACGGTGCGGGTGACGCCGCCGCCGGCCGGGAGCAGACCGAGGGTGACCTCGGGCAGGCCGATCTTGGAGTCGGGGGTGTCGAGGGCGATGCGGTGGTGGCTGGCGAGGCAGATCTCGTAACCGCCGCCGAGCGCGGCGCCGTTGATGGCGGCGACGACCGGCTTGCCGAGGGTCTCGATGCGGCGCAGGGAGTCCTTGATGTCGGCGCAGGTGTCGAAGGCCAGCTGGGCGTCCTCGGGGCCGACCCTCATCATGTCCTTGAGGTCGCCGCCCGCGAAGAACGTCTTCTTGGCGGAGGTGTAGATGATGCCGCGGATGGAGTCCCGCTCGGCCACCGCGCGGTCGGCGATCGCGGCGATGGAGGCCCGGAAGGCCTGGTTCATGGTGTTGGCGGACTGGTCGGGGTCGTCGAGGACGAGGGTGACGACACCGGTCTCGTCCTGTTCCCAGCGGATGGTCGTGCTTTCGGTCATGGCTGCTTCTCCGTAGGGGACGGGACGTTCAGAGGCGTTCGACGACGGTGGCGATGCCCATGCCGCCGCCGACGCAGAGGGTGGCGAGTCCGTAGCGCTTGTCCTGCCGCTCGAGTTCGTCGATCAGCGAGCCCAGGATCATCGCGCCGGTGGCGCCCAGCGGGTGGCCGAGGGCGATCGCCCCGCCGTTGACGTTGACCTTGTCCAGGGTGAGGCCCATGTCCTTCACGAAGCGCAGCACGACCGCGGCGAACGCCTCGTTGATCTCGACGAGGTCGATGTCGTCGATGGTCAGCCCGGCCTTGGCGAGCGCCTTGCGGGTGGCGGGTGCCGGGCCGGTGAGCATGATGGTGGGCTCGGAGCCGGAGACCGCGGCGGAGACGATCCGCGCGCGGGGCCTGAGGCCGTGGCGCTCGCCGACCTCCTTGGAGCCGATGGCGACGAGGGAGGCGCCGTCGACGATGCCGGAGGAGTTGCCCGCGTGGTGGACGTGGTCGATCTTCTCCACCCAGTGGTACGTCTGCAGCGCCACCGCGTCGAACCCGCCGAGTTCGCCGATGTCCGCGAACGACGGCTTCAGCTTGGCCAGCGAATCGGCCGTGGTGCCCGGCCGCATGTGCTCGTCGTGGTCCAGGATCACCAGCCCGCTGCGGTCCTTCACGGGGACCACGGACCGATCGAACCGGCCCTCCTTCCAGGCCGTCGCGGCTCGCTCCTGGGACAGCGCCGCGTATTCGTCGACGTCGCGCCGGGAGAATCCCTCGATCGTGGCGATCAGGTCGGCGCCGATGCCCTGGGGGACGAAGTTGGTGGCGATGTTGGTCATCGGGTCGGCGAACCAGGCACCGCCGTCGGAGGCCATCGGCACCCTGGACATCGACTCCACGCCGCCCGCGAGCACCAGGTCCTCCCAGCCCGAACGGACCTTGACGGCGGCCATGTTGACCGCTTCCAGGCCGGAGGCACAGAAGCGGTTCTCCTGGACGCCGGCCACCGTGTCGGGGAGGCCGGCGGCGATGGCGGCGATCCGGGCGATGTCGGAGCCCTGGTCGCCGACCGGGCCGACGACACCGAGCACGACGTCGTCGATCGCGGCCGGGTCGAGGCCCGGGAAGCGGGCCCGCATCTCGTGGATGAGCCCGACGACCAGGTCGATGGGCTTGGTGCCGTGCAGGGCGCCGTTCGCCTTGCCGCGTCCGCGCGGGGTGCGGATCGCGTCGTACACGTACGCTTCGGTGCTCACGGGTGAAGAGCCTTTCCGTTGTGCCGCGGCCGGGGCCGTGCGGGGTGGAGGGGCGGAGGGACCGGGGCGACTCGGGCGGCCGCCGAAGGCCCGGTCATCGTCCGGAGCCGCCGGTGCCGCCGGTGCCGCCGGTGGGATCGACGGCCGTCCCGGACCTGTCAGGTGGACCGGCCCCGTCGCGAGGGAGCGTCGGCTCGGCCGTCAGGTCCGGTATGTCCCAGTCCCGGGCCACCTCCGCCGCGTCGGCGCCGGGTTGTGCGGGGCCGCCGCGTACGGACGTGTGGGTGACCGAGAAGCGCGGGGCCGGAGCGGGCTGGGTGATGCCGCCGTGGTCGGTGAAGGTGCCGCGGGCGGCCAGATGCGGGTGGTGGGGCGCCTCGCGCAGTGAGAGCACGGGCGCCACGCAGGCGTCGGAGCCCTCGAAGACGGCCGCCCACTCGTCCCGGGTGCGGGTCTTGAAGCGGGCCGCGACCGTCTCACGCAGTTCCGCCCAGCGGGACCTGTCCTTGCGGGCCGGGGCCTCCTCCTCGATGCCGAAGATTCTCACGAACTCCTCGTAGAACTGCTGCTCGAGGGCGCCCACCGCCATGTACCGGCCGTCGGCGGTCTCGTACGTGCCGTAGAACGGGCAGCCGCCGTCGAGGAGATTGGCCCCGCGCCGGTCCTGCCAGCCGCCGGCCGCGAGCATGCCGTGGATCATCGAGGACAGGTGCGCGGTGCCGTCGACGATCGCGGCGTCCACCACCTGTCCGGTGCCCGTGGCGCGCGCGTGGTGCAGCGCGGCGAGTACGCCGACGACCAGGTAGAGGGAGCCGCCTGCGTAGTCCCCGACGAGGTTCGCCGGGACCGCGGGTGGCTGGTCCGGGCTGCCGATCATGCCGAGGGTGCCGGTGAGGGCGATGTACGCGATGTCGTGCCCGGCGCGGTGGGCCAGCGGGCCCTCCTGGCCCCAGCCGGTCATCCGCCCGTACACCAGCTTCGGGTTGCGGGCGAGACACACCTCGGGGCCCACCCCGAGACGCTCGGCGACGCCCGGCCGGTAGCCCTCGATGAGGACGTCGGCCCGTTCGGCCAGCCGGAGTACGCGGTCCGGCCCGTCCGCGGACTTCAGGTCGATCAGGACCGAGCGCTTGTTGCGGTTGGTGATGTCGTACTCGGGGTCGACGACCAGGCCCGGGACACCCGGCCGGTCCACGCGGACCACGTCGGCGCCCAGGTCGGCGAGGAGCATGGCCGCGAACGGGCCGGGGCCGATGCCGGCCAGCTCGACCACGCGGACCCCGCTGAGCGGTCCGTGCCCTGCCACTGTCATCCAGCCCCCAGCGCTGTCGAACACCAGATGCGACACCGGCGACGCCAAGAACACCTTCCAGTCCTCACAAGCTCTCAGCAAGCAAGCGCTCAGTCAAGTGCGGGGTGCCTTCTTGATCGCCTGCTCCCCACGCTAGCCTCAGCCACCGACAACGGCGCGGGACGGACGGCGGTCGGTGGACGGCAGACGGACCGAAGGCGGTCGACGGACGGCCGGACGACGGCCGGCAGACGGACGGAAGCCGGCGGTTGGACGGACGGTCGGCAGACTGGCGGAGGTCGGCGGCAGGCGGCCGGAAGACGCAGACCTGGCAGACGACAAAGGGGTGGTATGGGCAGGCGGAACGACACCGAGCGCACGTACGACATCGTGCTCTTCGGAGCCACGGGATTCGTCGGCGAACTCACCGCGGAGTACCTCGCCCGGCATGCGCCGGACGGGCTGCGCTGGGCGGTCGCGGGGCGCGACGCAGGCAAGCTGGAGCGGCTGAGGAACCGGCTGGCGGAGATCGACCCGGCGTGCGCGACCCTGGGTCTGCTGCGCGCCGACGCGGGCGACGCGGAGTCGATGCGCGAACTGGCCGGGCACGCGCGCGTGGTGGCCACCACCGTCGGCCCGTACGTGCACCACGGCGAGGAACTGGTCGCCGCCTGCGCGGAGGCGGGGACCGACTACGTGGACCTGACCGGAGAGCCGGAGTTCGTCGACCTGATGTACGTGCGGTACGACGCACGCGCGCGTGAGACCGGAGCACGGCTGGTGCACGCCTGCGGCTTCGACTCCGTTCCGCACGACCTGGGGGCGTACTTCACGGTCCGGCAGCTCCCCGAGGGAGTGCCCCTCACCGTGGAGGGATTCGTGCGAGTCCAGGGGATGTTCTCCGGCGGGACGTTCGCCTCCGCGCTCAACCAGTTCTCGCGCGGTCCGCAGATGGCGGCCGCGGGGCGGGAGCGCAGAAGGCACGAGCCGCGACTGCTGGGGCGGCGTGCCTCCGCCGGACCCGGTGTGCCGCGGTTCGCCAAGGAGGTGGGTGCGTGGGTGGTGCCGCTGCCCACCATCGACCCGCAGATCGTGGCTCGCTCGGCCCGCGCTCTCGACCGGTACGGGCCCGACTTCCGCTACCGCCACTACGCGGCCGTCAAACGGCTGCCGTTCGTCCTCGGCGGGGTGGCCTTCGCGGGTACGGTCTTCGCCGCGGCCCAGTTGCCGGCAACCCGGCGCCTGCTCTCCAACCGGCTCAAGCCTGGTGAGGGGCCGGACGCGGCCAAGCGCGCCAAGAGCTGGTTCACGGTGCGATTCGTGGGTGAGGGCGGTGGCCGCAGGGTCTTCACGGAGGTCACGGGCGGCGACCCCGGGTACGGCGAGACGGCCAAGATGCTCGCCGAGTCCGCGTTGTCCCTGGCCTTCGACGACCTTCCGGCACGGGCCGGTCAGCTCACGACGGCGGTCGCCATGGGCGACGCGCTGATCGAACGGCTGCGCCGGGCGGGGATCACCTTCCGGGTCGTGGCCGGGGCCTGAGGGTCAGGCGAAAGACCGTCACCCGAAGACCGTGTAGAGCATCCCGCCTATCCAGGCGAACCCGGCGAGCACGCCGAGCACGAGGCCGATCATGACGGCGCGCTCGACGGGCGGGGCGGTGTCGGCGGCGGTCCTGGGGGCACGGTGTGTCGTCATACGTCACAGCCTGCCGACCACCGCCGGGGCCTGGCATCCGTACAGGTACTCAGATTCGGTACTCAGGGGGCTCGCTACCGGGAGGGGACTCGGTACCGGCAAGACGGACTCGGTGCCGGCGAAGCGGACTCGGTACCGGCAAGACGGACTCGGTACCGGCGAAGCGGACTCGGTACCGGCAAGACGGACTCGGTACCGGCGAAGCGGACTCGGTACCGGCAAGACGGACTCGGTACCGGGGAGGCGGACTCGGTACCGGCAAGACGGACTCGGTACCGGCGAAGCGGACTCGGTACCGGCAAGACGGACTCGGTACCGGGGAGGCGGACTCGGTACCGGCAAGACGGACTCGGTACCGGGGAGGCGGACTCGGTACCGGCAAGACGGACTCGGTACCGGGGAGGCGGACTCGGTACCGGCAAGACGGACTCGGTGCCGGGGAGGCGGTCAGGCCGTCGCCTCGCGCAGCGCCCTGCGGCACAGCGCGTCCGCGCGCCGGGTCGACTCGGGCAGCCGGTAGCCGGAGGTGAGGCGCAGCGTGTGCGCACAGGCGACGTCGAGGTTCACCCGGTGCCCGACGGAGACGAACACCGGCTTGACGCCGTCCCGGGTGCGCAGCGCCCGGCCCACCTCCTCGGTGCCCGCCAGCAGGGGCGTGCCGGAACCGCGGGCGGCGCCCGGTTCCTCGTACGAGAAGATGAAGGGGTTCTTGGCGACGCCGATGGTGGGCCATCCGGTGAGGACGCCGAGGTGGCTGGCGAGGCCGAAGCGGCGCGGGTGGGCGATGCCGTAGCCGTCGCAGACCACCAGGCCCGGGTCACAGGGCAGTTCACCGAGGGCCGCCAGGACGGTCGGGATCTCCCGGAAGGCAAGCAGGCCGGGAACGTACGGGAAGGAGATCCGGCCGACCTTCGTGGCCTCGGCGAGCACATCGAGGGTGGCCGCGTCGAGCACGACGGCCGCCGCGGCGACCACGTCACGCTCGTCGTCGTACGCCACGTCCACGCCGGTCACCCGGCCGGTCCCGGGCGGCGGGCCCGGCTCGTCCAGCACGACCCGCCCGCGCAGCGCGTCCTGCACGGCACGGGCCTCGTCCTCGGTGGCGGGCCAGTCGACGGGAATGCGTCCGGGTACGGTCGTCATCGTGGGACGACCGTACCCGGTCGGCGTTGCTCCGCGGACGTCTTCGCCTGGCGCCCGGGCCCGCCCGCGCCCGGCGTCCCCGGTCAGGGTGGTGGTCCCGCCCCCTCCGCAGCTGCCCGTCCCGGAGGTTCCGCGGGAACACCGCGGCCGGTAGGCGTACATGGCCGGTCAGCGCCGCAGGGCTCGTTCGAGTTCCTGCTTGTTCATCTTCGAACGGCCCTCGATGTTGCGGTTCTTGGCCTCCTCGTACAGCTGGTCGTAGGTGCGTCCCTGGGAGCCCTTGCCGGATCGCAGACCGCCGCGGCGGCCGGACGAGATGTCCTGGGTCGAGGTGCGGCTCGCCGTCTTGGACTCGCCCTTCCGGGCGCGTTCCTTGTTCACGGTCCGGGCGGCGATCTCCTTGGCGCGCTCGCTGCTCTCACCGCGTTCCCGCGCGCTCTCCTTGATGTGTTCGTACTGCCGTTCCCGCTTGGGGCTCGATCCGCGTGGCATGGCCGCGCTCCTTCGTCCGTTGCTGGTAGCGCCCCTCTCCCAGCCAAGCACGGCCCGCGCGCGGGTGCACGGTCAGCGCACGGGCGGCGCGGGAAGGTGACTCACTCCCCTGGTTGCGTCCAGATGACCTTGTTTCACGCCTTGGGGTGAGAGCTGTCACCTCGGGGATTGGACTCGGTGACAGAGGTCACTCGGAATTCGTGTACACGGATTGAGTCGTTCCGACGTCTCTTCCAATACCCGGTCTCTTCTGCCCGGAGCCCGATCAGCCGTCACGAGGGAGCAAGGCGTTGTCCACCGTCATCGAGCAGCCCGTTGAGGCCCGTCTCGTCGCCGCCGCGCCGCGGATGCCGAGCATTCCCGCGACGCTCCAGTACGACCGGCGTGATCCGTTCGCCGTCCGTATGACCTTCCCGGCCCCGGCCACCCTGGAGGGCGTCGAGGTCTGCTGGACCTTCGCCCGGGAGTTGCTCAGCGCCGGTATGGACGTGCCGATGGGACAGGGCGACGTACGGGTGCGCCCGTACGGGTACGACCGCACCGTGCTGGAGTTCCACGCCCCCGAGGGCACCGCCGTGGTGCACGTCCGCGCGGGCGAGCTCCGGCACTTTCTGCAGCGCACGGCTGACCTCGTGCCGGTGGGGACGGAGCACCTCCAGATCGACCTGGACCGCGACCTGGCTGAGCTGATGCGGGACGCATGCTGAGTCGTCCCCTGCCCGCCGCCGGTTCGTCCCGCTCCCCGTAGTCCCACCCTTCGGCCGGCGAATCGCGGGTCCGCCGCGCCCAACAGCTCCCGTTCGGCGCGGCGGACCAGGGCGTGCGCGACGGCGGCCTTCCGGGCGGAGGGGCCGAAAGTGCCTCAGGACCCCGTTGTCGTGCTGGTGATGGACGACGTCGTGACGGCGACGATCACCGCCGAGCGCACCTCCTGGATCACCCGCTTCAGGGCCGGAGCCGCAGCCCCGCCGCGCTCGCTGAGCTGGTCGATCCGCTCCTTGTGGCGCTTGCGCTCCTTGGCCGGGACGAGCGTGCGCAGCTCCGCCGCCGCGGCGAGGGCGACGAGGACCGCGTCCCGGTCGGAGACCTCCGCGACCGGCACCGGCCCCTCCAGCACCAGCCGCGCCTGCTTCCTCAGCTCGTCCACGACGGCCGGACGCTGCACCTCGTACTCCACCGACGGGAACAGTCCGAGGACCCGTTTCTTCTCCGCCCGCACATAACCGCTCGCGGCCAGCTGCGCCCGCACGGCGTCCAGGGTGACCCGGGCCCGAAGCGTCACCCAGGTCTTCCACCTGCGTGGCCGGGACTCCCGCACGAGTTCGAGCAGTCCGTCGAGGGCGAGATCACCGGTGCGGGCGTCGGGGTCGACCGGTTCGGCGATGCCGTCGTCGTCGACGAGGAGTCCGCGCTGGGCCAGTTCGGTCAGGGCACCGGCCCGCACCAGGTGGTGGATGTGGGCGGCGCCGGTGACCTTGCCGCTGCCGGTGTCCCACGACAGCAGGTAAAGACGGGCGGGGAGCGAGAGCGGGTCTCCTGGCACCTGGCCTCCTGATCGCGGTCGGGCACGGTCACGTTAATGCGTTGACAGCCTTTCCGGGCCCCTCCTACGGTGTACGAGGTCCTGTTGCCGTCGATTGGAGAAGGACGTTGCTCTACTGAGGTCCTGAGACACCGCTTCCCGCAGTCGTGCCGTTCATGGCAGCTGCGCGCGTGTCGGCGACCTCGGTTCTCGAGCCGTCCCTCCCGGTGCTTCCCGGTACCTTCCGTGCCTCTCGGCGCCATCCGGTTCTGCCGGTGCCTTCCGGCTCCTTCGGTGCCTTCCGGATCAGGGTCCTCAGCCTTCCTCGCCCCTCGCGGTGTCTCTCACGAGTTGCCCTTGCCCACTCCGAGCAACCGCGAGGCCCCATGTCATCCACATCCTCTTCGTCTTCCTCGTCCTCTTCGTCGTCCTGGCCGCCTTCGTCGCCTTCTTCCACGTCCATCGCAGTCACCTCCCTGTCCTTCGCCTGGCCGGACGGCACCGTCGTCTTCGACGGGTTGCAGGTCGCCTTCGGCTCCGGCAGGACCGGGCTCGTCGGCGTCAACGGGTCGGGCAAATCCACCCTGTTAAGGCTCGTCGCCGGGGAACTCACCCCCTCCGACGGCACCGTCCGGGTGGCGGGCGAGATCGGGTACCTGCCGCAGAACGTCACGCTCGACACCACGCTGCGGGTCGACCAGGTGCTCGGCATCGACGCCGCGCGGGCGGCGCTGCACGCCATCGAGTCGGGCGACACCGCCGAGGAACACTTCACGGCGATCGGCGACGACTGGGACGTGGAGGAGCGCGCGCTGGCCACCCTCGGCCAGCTCGGGCTCGGCCACATCGGCCTCGACCGCACCATCGGCGAGGTCTCGGGCGGCGAGTCGGTGCTGCTGCGGCTGGCCGCACTGCTGCTGAGCCGGCCCGACGTCCTGCTGCTGGACGAGCCCACCAACAACCTGGACCTGTACGCGCGGCGGCGGCTGTACCAGGCCGTGTCGTCGTGGTCGGGCGTCCTGGTGGTGGTCAGCCACGACCGTGAACTGCTGGACCTGGTCGACCAGATCGCCGACCTGCACTCCGGGGAGGTGACCTGGTACGGCGGCAACTTCTCCGCCTACGAGGAGGCGCTCGCCGTCGAGCAGGAGGCGGCGACGCGCATGGTGCGGGTCGCGGAGGCCGATCTGAAGAAGCAGAAACGCGAACTGATGGACGCCCAGGTCAAGTTGGCCCGCCGCAAGCGGTACGGGCAGAAGATGTGGGACAGCAAGCGCGAACCGAAGATCGTCATGGGGGCGCGCAAACGCGCGGCCCAGGAGTCCGCGGGCAAGCACCGGATCATGCACGAGGAGAAGCTCGCCGAGGCCAGGGAGCGGCTCGACGAGGCGGTGGACGCGGTGCGTGACGACGACGAGATCCGGATCGACCTGCCGTACACGGCGGTGCCGCCCGGGCGGAACGTCCTCACCCTGAGCGCGCTGGAACTCCGTTACGGGGCACGCGTGGGTGGCGAGTTCGATCTGCGCGGCCCGGAACGAATCGCGCTGGTCGGGCGCAACGGTGCGGGCAAGACCACACTGCTGCGGACGATCGCGGGAGAGCTGCGGCCGGTGTCCGGTGAGGCGATCGCGCACGTCCCGCTGCGCTTCCTGCCGCAGCGACTCGACGTTCTCGACGACGAGCTGACGGTCGCCGAGAACGTGGCACGGTTCGCGCCGGGCGCCACCAACAACCGGGTCCGGGCCCGGTTGGCGCGCTTCCTCTTCCGGGGGGCACGGGCCGACCAGCGGGCGGCGACCCTGTCCGGTGGCGAACGCTTCCGGGCCGCGCTCGCGGCGCTCATGCTGGCCGAGCCGGCACCGCAGCTGCTCATGCTCGACGAGCCGACGAACAACCTCGACATGGCGAGCGTGCGACAGCTCACCTCCGCCCTGGAGTCGTACGAGG
Source organism: Streptomyces cavernae (assembly GCF_004023625.1). Classification (GTDB taxonomy): domain Bacteria; phylum Actinomycetota; class Actinomycetes; order Streptomycetales; family Streptomycetaceae; genus Streptomyces; species Streptomyces cavernae. The sequence goes on from NZ_RPDJ01000031.1 coordinate 116,600, forward strand.
GCGCGCTGATCGTGGCCAGCCACGACCTGCGGTTCCTGGAGTCCATCGGAATCACCCGGTGGCTGATGCTGGACGGGGAACTGAAGGAGACCACGACGGAGGCCGTCGGGTATCCCGAAGACTAGTGCCGCGGCAGGCAACGTTTGCCCGTCAAGGAGCGGCGTCATGGGCGTCCCCCGGCTCGAAGAGCTTGGGGGACTGCCGGCCGGAAGTCCTTGTACTGGATGTACTTGGGCTTTCGACCGGTGCGGCGTCTCCTCGGTGACCTGCGCCAAGAGGCGGCCTGGGGGCTTTTGCGTCGTCGGGGGTGCGCTGCATGATGCAGCCACGCCCTACGACACCCCGCCCGAGACGGAGCCCGACACGTGCCCAGCAAGAAGGCCCTCATCCGCCGCCCCGGCCCCCGTCTGGCCGAGGGCCTCGTCACCCACATCGCCCGCGAACCGGTCGACGTCGAACTCGCCGGGGAGCAGTGGGAGGCGTATGCCGAGGCGCTGGCCGCCCACGGCTGGGAGACCGTGGAGGTCGAGCCTGCCGACGACTGCCCGGACTCCGTGTTCGTCGAGGACACGGTGGTGATGTTCCGCAACGTCGCCCTCATCACCCGGCCGGGGGCCGCCTCCCGCCGCGACGAGATCTCCGGCGTCGAGCAGGCCGTCGCCCGCCTCGGCTGCTCGGTCAACTGGGTGTGGGAGCCGGGCACCCTGGACGGCGGTGACGTGCTGAAGATCGGCGACACGCTGTACGTGGGCCGCGGCGGCCGGACCAACGCCGCTGGGGTGCAGCAGCTGCGCCAGACCTTCGAACCGCTGGGTGCCCGGGTCGTCGCCGTGCCCGTGAGCAAGGTGCTGCACCTGAAGTCGGCGGTCACGGCGCTGCCGGACGGCACCGTCATCGGGCACGAGCCGATGGTGGACACCCCGTCGCTGTTCCCGCGCTTCCTGAACGTCCCCGAGGAGTCCGGTGCGCATGTCGTCCTGCTCGGCGGGGGCAAGCTGCTGATGGCGGCCAGTGCGCCGAAGACGGCCGAGTTCCTCGCGGACCTCGGGCACGAACCCGTACTGGTCGACATCAGTGAGTTCGAGAAGCTCGAGGGCTGTGTGACGTGCCTCTCGGTGCGGCTGCGGGAACTGTACGGCTGAACGGGCGGCTCGCTCGCTCGTTCGGCCCGCCACCTGGGCGTCTGTAGGCTGACGGGGTACGGAGGGACGTAGCTTCGAACTCGCTGATCAGCGCTCCTTATGGCGCGCTTAACCTACGGATTCGTAACCTACGGATTCGTAGCCTACGATTCCGTAAGTTGCGAATCGAATTCTTCGTCCCCCAGGAGCCCCAGTGACGATCACCTCCGCCCACCTCGGCAGCCCGTCGAACACCTGGACCGACGCCCGGCTGCTGTACGCGCTGGAGGAAGTTGTCGAGAAAGAACTGAATCGCCATCTGCAGGTGGCGAAGGACTGGATGCCGCACGAGTACGTGCCCTGGGGCGACGGCCGCAACTTCCCCGCCTTCTTCGAGGACGGCGAGGCCTGGGACAAGGAGCAGTCCAAGGTCACCGAGCTCGGCCGGATCGCGCTCGTCGTCAACCTCCTCACCGAGGACAACCTGCCCAGCTACCACCACGAGATCGCCACGCTCTTCGGCCGCGACGGCGCCTGGGGGACCTGGGTGCACCGCTGGACGGCCGAGGAGGGCCGGCACGGCATCGTCATGCGTGACTACCTGCTCGCCTCCCGGGCCGTCGACCCGGACAAGCTGGAGCAGTTCCGCATGGCCCACATGAGCGAGGGCTTCGAGTCCGACAACCGGCACTCGATGCTGCACTCGGTCGCGTACGTCGCCTTCCAGGAACTGGCCACCCGGGTGTCGCACCGCAACACCGGCCACCAGTCCGGCGACCCGGTCTGCGACCGGATGCTGGCGCGCATCGCGACCGACGAGAACCTGCACATGGTCTTCTACCGGAACCTACTGAAGGCCGCGTTCGAGCTCGCGCCCGACCTGACGATGCAGGCCGTGCGCGATGTGATCGTCAACTTCCGGATGCCCGGGCACGGCATGCCCGGTTTCGAGCGGGCCGCCGCGCAGATGGCGATCGGCGAGGTCTACAACATGCGCATCCACCACGACGACGTGCTCCAGCCGGTGCTGCGGTTCCTGAAGGTCATGGACATCGACGGGCTGGGCACCGACGGGCAGCGCGCCCAGGAGGAGCTGGGTCTGTTCATGGGCGGACTGGATGCCGAGGCCGCGAAGTTCGACGAGAAGCTCGCCGCGCGCAAGGCGCGGATGGCCGCCCGCGCCGCGTCGTAACCGGGCGGAGCCCTTCGGGGTCCTTGCCCCGCAGGCCGGTCCGACCGGATGGGGCCGGGGGTCGGCCCTCCGCGCCCCGGCGGCTCCCGCCGCCGGGACAGCCGTGTGCAGCGGGGCCCCGCGAGCCGTCCGCCGAGTCCCGACCCCGTCGTGTTCACTCGAACGCCGTCGTCCGGGCCAGCGCGGCATCCCTGACGTCGGGTGCCCGGTGGCGGCGCAGGGACCGGAGTTGTTCACGCCAGGGTGCCGACCAGCCGGTGCGTTGGCCGAGAGCGTCGGTGAGGGCCGCCGCGAGCAGGCCCTCCGCGAAGCCGCCGTGCTCGGTGAGACGGTGCACGGTCGGCAGCAGGGCGTCGGGGTCCCCTTGGCGGGTCTGCCGCTGCATCCGCGCGCTCAGCGCCCGCGCGATCGAACCCGTCAGTGCGGGCCGTCCGTCGGTGAGGACGGCGAGCCGGTCCAGTGCGGTATCCACCGCGTGCGGCTCGGAGTCGAGGTCGAGGTGGCCTGCGAGCAAGGCGGCGGCCTGCGGTACGAACGCGTCGTAGCGCGCGAGCACCTCACCCGCGGCGAGCGCGGCGGCCCGGACGGGACCCGGGGCGCTCCAGGCCCGAAGGCCCAGCAGTTCGACGAGGTGTTCGACGCGGCGGCGGGCCGGGCGGTCCCGCCGCTCCTCGGCGTCGGGTCCCTCCTCCGCCTCCGCCAGTTCCGTCAGCGCCTGCTCCAGGCCCCGCACCCCGTGCGCCGCCCCGACGGCGGCCGTCACCAGACCGTCGGCCGCGGCCCGCCAGGTCTCGCGGTTCGTCAGGTCCGTGGTCGCCCCGGCGAGCACCAGCGGGGCGTCCGGGGACCACGGGGTCCAGTCGGCCAGGGCCTCGAAGGCGAGCGTCGCGGTCTGTGGGTCGTCGGTGTCGGACGCCTCCCGCACGAGACGGGCGTAGCGCTCGCGGTACGGCTCCGCCAGGTCGAGCGGCTGGGTACGCAGCACCGCCGTGCGCAGCACCGGTTCGCCGCGGGCCGCGTCGCGCAGCAGTGTCCAGGCCCGGTCGTCGGCGAGCAGGGCGCCCGCGGCGGTGACACAGGCGGCGCGGACGTCCCGGTGCGCGTCGGCGTACACCTCGGCTAGCAGTTCCGCGGCCTGCGGCACGGGCAGGCGCGCCGCGGCCAGCCGGGCGGCCTCCTTACGGCCGGTGACCTTGGCGCCCGGCGCGAGCAACACCTCCCGCAACTGCCCCGCCAGCACCGACGGCGGCACGTGCAGGGACGCATGGGTGGCCGCGTACACCGCGACCCGGGCGCGATCGCCACCGGCGTGCGCGAGCAGCTCCGGCACGACGTCACCGGGCCGGTCGATGCGGGCGAGCGCGACGAGGGCCGCCTCGGCGAGCACCACGTTCGGCGCGTCGGCCCACCTGCGGATCAGTTCCGGGCCGCCGGACGGTACGACGGCGGCGCGCGCGATCGCCGTGGCGCGGGTGTGGTCCGGCAGCCCGGCGTCGGCGGCGGTCTCGGTCAGCTGCCGCAGCACGGCCCGCTGCTGGCGGGGAGCCCAGCGCCGTACGTACCCGTCGACGGGCACGTACCAGGGGCTGCCCTTGGTGAGGAACCGGCCGTACGGCGGGGTGTCGGCGAGCAGCACGTCGAGCAGGTCGGTGCGGCGCCGGGTGACGGTGGCGCACACCGCGGAGAGCGCCCCGGCGGAGGCGTCCTGGGCGAGGATGCGGGCGACACGTTCGTCCCGGGTGGCGGGCGGCTCCAGCCAGAGCTCCACCGCGCGGTGCACGGTGGTGTCGTTGCCGTAGCGGATCGCCTGCCACAGCAGTTCCTGTAGCTCCGCCATGCCCGCGGCACGCCGTCCGACGGCCCGGGCGAGCGCGAACGTCAGACTGTAGTCGGCCTTTTCGGCGCCGGCCTCGATCCACGGCCGCAGCGCCTCGTACACCTGGTGCTCCTGGCCGCGGCGCAGGGTCCGGTCGAGCCGGCCGAGGTCGGCGCCGCCGGTACTGCCGGAGATCCGGACCAGGGTGCGCAGCGCCCAGTTGACCAACTCCCGGCTCCTGCCCGCCGCGTGCTCGCGCAGCACGGACAACGCGAGCCGGCTGAGCTCCTGTCGGGTCCACGGCGACGAGTCCCGCGCCTCGACGGCGTCGGCGGCTATCCGGTCCAGGTGCGGCTCGGCGTCCTCGGTGAACAGGGCGGGGTGGGTGTCGGCGAGCGCGTGCAGGGCGGGCGCACGCACCGGGTCCTGTTCGTTGCGCAGCCGCGCCATGTCCTCCAACACCGCGGTGACGGCGTCCGGTCGACCGGAGCGCGCGGCGTTGCGGATCAGCAGTGGCCAGGCCTCGGCCCGGTCGTCGGCGAGCGGGCGGCGGGTCGCTTCGACGAGCCGGTCGCGCACCTCGGTGACGGGCAGGAAGGACTCGGCTAGCAGGACGGTGCTCCACAGCGATCCGCGCTCGCGGGCCGCGTCGGCCATCCGGCGGGCCTCCTCGGCGACGCAACTGCGCGGCAGTGCTTCGAGGATGACGGAGTCGACGTCCGTGTGGGCATCGCCGCGGCCTTGGATCGACGCCGTGTAGAAGGCGTGCCGCTCCGCGGGCGGCAACGCTTTGACGAATTGCGCGAGATGATCGCTCCGCTCGGCCAGCATCCCGCCCAGCGGGGCGAGTTCCGCGGCGCCGGAGCGGACGAGCCTGCGCAGTGCCGTGGGGCGCGGGAACCAGCGCCCCAGGTCGTAGACGCCGTCGAGCATCATCCGGAGCACCTGGGCGGGCGCCACGTTCGCGAACGTCCCCAGGTGCGGCACCAGTTCGTGCGGCAGCTCGGTCGGCCCTCGGCGTTCCACCAGTTCCAGTACGCGGAGGGGATCAGCATGCACGGTCACCTCGACGGCCCGCGCGTACCGCCGCCACCAGGTCTCGCGCAACGACTCGGGCAGCCCGGTCAACTCCCCTTCGACCACGTCGAGCAGGGCCCCGGGGTGCCGCTTGCCGAGGGGCTGCCAGCCCCGTACGGCGTGGAACAGCTCCGGAAGCAGCCGGGCCACGGTCAGCGAGGAACAGCCCGGCAGCAGCCGGGCCGCCTGCGTGTCGCCCCAGTCGGCGCGCACTGTGTCGACGAGCCGGTCCGCGAGTGCCTTGCGTCGTCCGCGGGCGACGGCCTCCAGCAGGTCCCGGCGTACGGCTTCGGACGCGTCGACGAGCGCTGACGCATAGACGTCGTCGGGTACCTGGAGGCTGTCGGCGACACGCAGTGCGTGCCTGCGTACGAACGAGTCGGGATCGGCGATGTGCCCTGCGATCCAGTCGGTGTCACGGCCGGCCGCCGCCGCGACGACGGCGATTCCGCGTTCAGAGGGGCCCCGCACGTCGAGTTCGTCCAGGACCGGCCGCAGCTCGGTGGATTCCCGCGCCCAGGAGACGAGTTCGCGCATGCGCCGGCTGTAGGGAAGCGGATCGAGGGCGTTGAGCAGAGCCTCGGCCTGTTGCTGGGGGGTGCTGAGCATGAGGGGGATTGTGCCTGCCGGGGCCGGGGCGCCGTACCGATTTTCCCGATGCCCGCCACCGACGACGGCGGTGTGCAGCGGGGGGTGTGCGGCTGGCGGCGTGCTGCGGGAGGGGTCCGGCGGGCGCCCGGACCCGGGGAGCCCGGACCGGGCGTGCTGCGGAGGCGCCCGGCGGGCACCCGCACATGCGGCGCCTGGGACCTGCGCGGGCGGACCCTGCGGCGGCGAGCCCTGCGCGGGCGGCCTGTCGCGGAAGGTGCCCGGCAGGCGCCCGGCCCCGTTGGGCCCCCGAACCAGGCGGGCGTGCTGCGGAGTCGCCCGGCGAGCGCCCGGATCTGCGGCGCCCGGACCTCTGCGGCGGGCGGGCCCTGCGCGGCGAGCCCTGCGCGGGCGGCCTGTCGCGGAAGGTGCCCGGCAGGCGCCCGGCCCCGTTGGGCCCCCGAACCAGGCGGGCGTGCTGCGGAGTCGCCCGGCGACCACCAGCACCTACGGCGCCCGGACCGGCCGCGGGAGGGCCCTGCGTGGGCGGACCCTGCAGCGGGGCGGCGTGTCGCGGAAGGTGCCGGGCGGTGGGCACCCAGACCTGCGGCGCCCGGATCTGCGCCGCCTGGACCCTGCAGCGCCCGGACCCTGCGGCGGGCGGACCCCGCAGTGGGCGGCGTGTTGTGGGGCATGCGCGGTCTGCGGTGCTCCGGGATGTACGGCGGAGTGGGCGCCCCCCGTGGGCACCCACTCAGCTGTCGCCGGCGCGCCGCAGGCCGAGCCGCTCCTTCTCGGAGAGGCCGCCCCAGACGCCGAACCTTTCGTCATTGCGTAGCGCGTACTCGAGACACTCGGCCCGGATCTCGCACAAGCCGCAGATCCGCTTGGCCTCCCGCACCGAGCTCCCCGGTTCGGGAAAGAAGAAGTCGCTTCCGGTCTGCGCGCACAGTGCCTGCTCCTGCCAGGCGATGCCGGGCGCGGTGATGCTGTCCTTGTGCATGTCGGAGATCGTGCCGCGCACCGAAAAACAAGGAATCAACGACCGATAAGCGCAGCGTTTACCCGCCGTCCGACCGCTTCTCCCCGGTGGACCGGGGTTCACACCGTCCCGGGCGCCGCCGTGCGGGGTGACGATGACGGGTCGCCATGATGGACCCACGCACCGTACTCGCGCACGACGGCGCGCCAGAGGCGCTTGCTCACCGGCCGCCTCAGCGGCCCTGAGGGGCCCTGAGCGGCCGGGCGCCCGCGGCTCCCCCACGGCCGGCGCCCGGAGGCCCTCCGGAGGGCCTCCGGAGGCCCTTGGGGGCTAGGGCCTGTGTCGGAAGTGGCGCCTGCCGGCCGGAAGTCCTCGTACTGGACGTACTTGGGCTTTCGGCCGGTGCGGTGAGAGGGCGTCCCGGGCGTCGCGACGGCGCGAACGTTGCCTGTTGCGGCACTAGCTCCCCGGCTGTGCGCTCTTGATCACCGCGAACCGGGCGCCGTAGGGGTCCGCCAGCTTCGCCATGCGCCCCACCTCCGGCAGGTCCGTGGGTGCCATCCGTACCTTGCCGCCCAGCTGCTCGGCCTTGGCGACCGTCGCGTCCGTGTCCGTGACCTCGAAGTACGGCAGCCAGTACGCCCCCGCTTCCGCCTCGCTCGGGTCACCGGCCAGCGGGACCATCCCGCCGAACATGGCGTCCGGCCCGCCCTCCGCGGGGTTGACGCAGGTGTACATGCCTCCCGGGAAGGAGACCTCGGAGGTCTCCATACCGAACACCGAGGCGTAGAAGTCCGCAGCCGTGGCCACATCCGGGGTGTACAGCTCGATCCAGCAGAGCGAACCGGGCACGCCGGCCACTTCCAGGCCCGTGTTGGCGCCCGGCTGCCAGACGCCGAACGGCACCCCGGCCTGGTCGCCGAGCATGGCCATCCGGCCCTGGTCCAGGACGTCCATGGGCTGCATCAGCACGGTGCCCCCGGCCTGCTCGGCCGCCTTGCCCGTGGAGTCGGCGTCGGGGGTCTGGAAGTAGACCGTCCAGGCGGGCTGTCCCTGGTCGGTGGGGACCTGCATGCCGCCTGCGGCGATCCTGCCGGCCAGCCGGAACATGCCGTAACCGCCGACCTCCGGTCCCCCGGCCTGGAACTCCCAGCCGAAGAGACCGCCGTAGAAGGACTTGGCGCCCTCTATGTCGGGGGTGCCGACATCGACCCAGTTCGGAGCGCCGGTGACGTAACGGGTGGTGAGCATGGTGCCCTCCTCCGAGGATTCCCGTTCCTCTGACTTCCTGAGTCTTGCACCGCCCACTGACACTCGCCGCCCGGTCCGCGGCCGGGGGTGGCCCCGGCCGCGCGCTCCCCCGTCAAGTTGTGAACAGGTTCAGTTCAAGGTTCTTTCAGCGCCACCCGACCCCCGCCAATGTTTGACGTGTTCACGCTCTCTGCGCCCCTGGTGGCTCCGGTCAGGCGGAGGCGCGTCGCACCAGGGTCGTCGGCAGGACCACGCCGGCCGACCCGCCCGCCACGCCCGCCTCCGCGGCACGGTCCCCCCGACCCCGCAGCAGCAGCCGCGCCATCAACCGCCCCATCTCCTCGATGTCCTGACGGACCGTCGTCAAAGGTGGATCGGTCTGTTCGGCGACGGGCAGCATGTCGTCGAAGCCGATCACGGCGACGTCCTCGGGCACCCGCCGCCCGTGCTCCCGCAGCACCCGCAGGGCACCCGAGGCGGAAAGGTCGTTGGCGGCGAACACCGCGTCGAGATCCGGACACCGCCGCAGCAGCTGCCGCATCGCCCGTTCGCCGCCCGCCGGGGTGAAGTCGCCCTCCGCGATCAGCCGCGGGTCGGCGTCGGCCATCACATCGCGAAACCCGTCGAGCCGGTCGGCCGCGGAGGTCTGGTCGAGGGCGCCGGTGATGTGCGCGATCCGCCTCCTGCCGAGCCCGACGAGATGGGTCACGGCCTCCCGCGCGCCGCCGCGGTTGTCGCTGTCGACGTACACGGCGCTGTGCGCGCCGTCCGCCCAGCCGGGCCGCCCGCCGAACACGGTGGGCACCCCGGCGCCGTGGATCAGCCCGGGCAGCGGGTCGTCGAGGTGCAGCGAGAAGACGAGCGCGCCGTCGACGTGGCCGCCCGCGAGGTAGCGGCCGACGCGCGCGTGGTCCTCGCGCCCCTCGGTGAGCAGCAGCACCAGCTGGGTGTCGTGGGCGGTCAGCTCCCGGCTGATGCCGCGCAGTTGCAGGGCGAAGAAGGGATCGGCGAAGACGCGGGTCTCCGGTTCGGCGATCACGACGGCGACGGCGTCGTACCGCCGGGTGACCAGGCTGCGCGCGGCCTGGTTGGGCACGTACCCGAGTTCCTCCACCGCCTTGCGCACCCGGGAGACGAGGGGTTCGCGCACGCCTTCGCCACCGTTGACGACGCGCGACACCGTGGCCCGGGAAACCCCGGCCCGCGCGGCCACGGCCTCCAGTGTGGGGCGCGGCGCTGTCTCCCTCACGGTGGAACTCCTCCTCGGCGGTGGGTGATCAGGATAGCCCCGCCGACGGGGAGGTGAGAGCGCTCTCTGAACCGCTCCTGAACCGCTCCTGAATCGCTCCTGAGTTGCTCCTGGACCGTTCTTCAACCGCTCTCCGCTGCTGTGCGGGTCGCTCGTGGCCGACAGACCGTCGGCTCCTGCCCCGGTCCGCTGCCGCCCGGTAGCGTCGGTGCCTACGCCGGCGACGACTCGGGAAGTGGATGGGAATGCCTGATGGGTGGCAGTGGGACCGTACCCTCTTCCAGGGCAGCGCGGCCTACTACGAGCGGGGGCGGCTGCCGTACGCTCCGGGCTTCGCCGGGACAGTGGCGACGGCCCTCGGTCTGGACGGCCGGGGCCGGCTCCTCGACGTCGGCTGCGGGCCGGGCATCGTGACGCTGCCCCTGGCGCGGTACTTCGCCGAGGTGGTCGGCGCCGACCCGGACGAGGACATGCTCGCGGAGGCCGAACGGCGGGCGCGGCGTCGGCGGGTGAGCAACGTGCGTTGGGTGGCCGCCCGTGCGGAGGACCTGCCGGCCGGGCTGGGTGAGTTCCGGGTCGTGGCGTTCGCCCAGTCCTTCCACTGGACGGATCGCGATCGTGTCGCCGCCACCGTGCTGGAGATGCTCGAACCGCACGGCGCCTTCGTCCACATCAGCGACTTCAAGAACGCGCCACCCGACCCGACGCCGCTGCCGCTGCCCGCTCCCCCGTACGCCCGGATCGCGGACCTGGTGCGCCGGTACCTGGGCCCGGTACGCCGCGCGGGGCAGGGAACCCTCGTCAACGGCACACCGGGCCGGGAGGATCTCGTGCTGGCCCGAGCCGGTTTCGAGCGCTTCGAACGGCATGTCGTGCCGGCCGGGGACGTGGTCGACCGCACCGCGGACGACCTCGTGGCGTGGGCGTTCTCCCGGTCCGACTCCGCCCCGCATCTGTTCGGCGCCGGCCTCGAGGACTTCGAGCGGGACCTGCGCGCGGTGCTGCGGGAGGAGTCACCCGACAACCGCTTCTCGGAGCGCCTTCCCGCCACCGAGATCATGATCTGGCGCAAGCCCGGCGGTGAGGGGTGACCACGGGGTCGCCACGGTCGGTGATGGTGCGCGGTGACGGAGGTCCCCGCGGTGGCGTCAGTGACTCCGCCCCGCGTACCCGGGAATCGTGCCGTCCGTCTTCCTGACCAGGAGCAGGCCGACCATCCCCATGTCCGAGTGGCTCTGGACGTGGCAGTGGTACATCCACGCCCCGGCGCCCACGCCCTCCCCCGCGATCACCTGGAAGCCGAAGGAGTCCGCCGGGCCCACGATCTTGTTGTCGATGACCTGGCTCGGGTCGTCGGGTCCCGTCAGCATCCCCGTGCGGTTGTCGGCCCAGCGGTGTCCGTGCAGATGGAAGGTGTGGTAGTACTCGCCGTGCGTGATCATGACGATCTCCACCCGGTCGCCCACCGTGGCCTCGAAGTCCGGCCCCTTGTGGCCCTCATGGCCCTGATGAGCCGTCAGGTTGTTGATCATCATGTCGTTGAAGACGATCGTGAACGTCTTGTCGGGGAGGATGTCGCCCTGTCTGCGGACGATCACCGGGCCGTAGAGTCCCTTGCGGATGCCGCCCGTTCCGTGTTCCGTGCCGACGACATGGTCGTGGTAGTGCCAGTACCCGGCACTGCCTGCCCGCCAGGTGCCGTCCTTGCGGCGGCCGGGGGCGTGGGTGCGCCAGGTGTAGGCGCGGGTGCCGCCCGGTTCGACGTCGCTGTTGTTGAGCTTCGTGCCGTCGCTGGTGATCTCGTAGTCCATGCCGTGGACGTGCAGACTGGCCGGCACGTCCAGGGTGTTCTCGAACTCGATGTGCAGGGTGTCGCCCTCGTTGAGTTCGATCAGCGGGCCCGGAATCGACGCCTTGCCCTTCTCCAGCCCGTAGCCCAGCTGTCCGTCCGGGAGTTTCTCGGCGTACATCTTGATGTACTTCACCTTGCCGCCCGCCGGAGCCGTGCGTACCGCCCCGGCCGCGGTCGCCGACTCCGGCGCCGAGGCGAGGGACAACGATGTCACGCCCGCGACCGTCGCGGCCCCGCCCAGCAGCATCCGCCGGTTGAAGCCGCGTCTGTCCAGACCGTCCGTGCCCTCCATGCCGAACTCCCCACCCTGCTACGGAATTGACGGAGACAAGCCTGTGAGACGGTAACCGCGCACCCCTCGTTTTTCCACACCCAGGACAAAGTTCATGCCATCCCGGTCATACCTATTGGCGAACCAGGCAAAGAGGTCTAGCTTCCTTGGCGCTATTGCTGTGACCAACGAGGGGTGGGTGACCACATGCGGTTGACACCGCATCAAAAGCCCTTATCAGTAAGAGGGTTGAGCAGGGCCAGACGCGCCTGGACCGCCGCGCTGGCCGCCGGCTTCGTCACCGCGGGGGTCCTCACGGGCCCCACCGCCAGTGCGCGCCCAGCGCCCGAGCCGGATGTGACAACGATGTCGATCACCTCGCCGCCGGGCGGCGCGGGCCCACAGGTGCTGATCTACTACGGTTCCGGGGCGGCCGGGGAGGAGTCCCCCGTCGTCAACGCCGGGATCGAGGCGATCGAGAGCATCGGACGAACCGGTCCGGCGGCCCAGCGCTTCCAGGTCGAGGCCACGGACGACGCCTCGGTCTTCACGGACGAGGACAGGCTCGGCGAGTTCAACGCCGTGGTCTTCCTGACCGGCGGGGGCGACGTCCTCGACCCCGAACAGGAGGCGGGCCTGGAGGCCTACATGGAGGCCGGCGGCGGATTCGTGGGTGTCCACGACGCGGCGCGCGCCGAGCCGTACTCCACCTGGTTCACGGGGCTGATCGGTGCCCGTCCGGCCACGACCAGCCCCACCACGGTGCAGCGCGCGACCGTCGAGGTGGGCGACCGGCAGCATCCGGCCACCAAGGACCTGCCGCTGGAGTGGAAGCGCCCCGACAAATGGCTCAACTGGGCGAAGAACCCGTCCGGTGATGTGCACACCGTGGCCCGGGTGCGCGAGTCCACCTACCAGCCGGGGGCGAGCGGCAACGGCTGGGACCATCCGGTCAGCTGGTGCCGCGACTACGACGGCGGACGCTCCTTCTACACCGGCATGGGTGGCACGGTGTCCTCGTACGACGAGAGCGACTTCCGGTCCCATCTGCGCGGTGCCCTGCTGTGGACCAGCCGGCTGGCACAGGCCGACTGCAAGGCCACCATCACCGCCAACTACAAGGCGGAGCGGCTCACCCAGCCCAACCAGGCCGGGCAGAACGACCAGATCGGCGAGCCGCACGGGCTGGTCACCGCGCCCGACGGCCGGGTCCTCTACATCGGCCGCGGCGGAGCGGACTCCTCCCGGCCGGTGATCACCGACTGGAACAACCCGGACATCGGCAAGGGCACCGGCGAGGTCCACGTCTACGATCCGAGGACGAAGAAGGTCACCCTCGCCGCGGGACTCACCGTCTTCGGCAACAAGGGCGGCGGCGATGAGCTGACGAAGGTGGAGGAGGGACTCCTCGGTATCGAGCTCGATCCCTCGTTCGCGCGGAACGGGTGGGTGTATCTGCACTACACACCGCACTCCGGGATCAACCGCGACACCCGGATGGCGGAGCGCCGCGTCTCCCGCTTCACCCTCGACCCCGCCACCAACAAGCTGGACCTGAGCAGTGAGAAGGTCCTCCTCAAGTGGCCGGTGCAGATCCACAGTTGCTGCCACTCGGGTGGCGGGATGGCCTGGGACTCCAAGGGCAACCTCTACATCGCGACCGGTGACAACAACTCCAGCGGGTTCAGCGGCGGTTACTCCGGCAACAACCCGCAGCCCACCTACAAGGGCGTCTCCTTCGCGGACGCCCGCCGGACCGCGGGCAACACCAACAACCTCAACGGCAAGATCCTGCGCATCCACCCGGAGCCGGACGGGACGTACACGCTTCCCGAGGGGAACCTCTTCACCGGCAAGGAGACCGCCGAGGGCGGCGGCAAGACGCGCGGTGAGATCTATGTGATGGGGGTCAGGAACCCGGCGCGGATCTTCGTCGACAGGAAGACCGACATCCTGTACGCGGGCTGGGTCGGCCCGGACGCGAGCGAGCCGTCCACCACCTGGGGCCCGGCCAAGTACGACACGTTCGCGGCCATCACCAAGGCGGGCAACCGCGGCTGGCCGTACTGCATGGGCAACAAGCAGCCCTACCGCGACCGCAATCTGCCGGACCCGTCGCAGCCGCTCGGCTGGTACGACTGCGACCGCCCGAAGAACGAGTCCCCGAACAACGACGGACTGGTCAACCTGCCGCCGGTCACGGGCAACAACATCTGGTACTCACCGCAGGGCGGCGCGCCGGACTACCCGCGCGACGCGAGTGGCATCCCCTCGTACAAGAAGGAGGAGGCCACCTACCGGCTGCCGTGGCTCAAGGGCGGCGGGCAGGCCGCGATGAACGGGCCGGTCTACCGGTACGACGCGGCGAGCGCGAGCGGCACCAAGTGGCCGTCGTACTGGGACGGGAAGTGGTTCGTGGGGGACTTCTACGACGCCGACCAGCCGCGCAACGCGGTGCTCACCGATCCCAGGACCGTCGGTGACGGCGGGTTGCCCGTGCACTCCGAGTCGCTGAAGAAGATCGTGCCGATCGGCAACGACGGCATCAAGAACCTCATGGACTGGAAGTTCGGTCCGGACGGCGCGCTCTACGTCCTCGACTACGGGCGCGGCTTCTTCACCTCGGACGCCAAGTCGGCGCTGTGGCGGGTGACCTATCAGGGCGGCGGTCCGACACCGGCCGCCGATCAGCTCGTCGGAGGGGGCCGGTGATGCCGGACAGACGCTTGTGGACGGCCGTACTGGCCGCCCTTTTGATGGTGCTCGGGCTGTTGTCGGCGCCGGCGGCCGCGGGCCGTGAGGACGGCGACGACGGTCCGTCGGCCACCGCCGCTCAGGTGCTGACGTGGACCGCCGGCGACGACATCACCCGGTACACGTCCGCGCCGCAGACCGCGGTGGCGGGGGCCACGACGATCGTCTTCGAGAACAGCGCGGCCACCGGCAACACGATGGGCATGCCGCACACGCTGACGTTCGACGTGTCCGATCCGGAGTACAACAACGACGTCCAGCTGAACATCCTGGCGAATCCCAACGACAGTCAGGGCGGCAAGTACACCGCGGAGGTCACCCTCACCCCGGGCCGCTACCGCTACTACTGCACGATCCCCGGGCACGGGCAGATGCAGGGCATCCTCGTGGTGACCGAGGGCGGCGGCGAGGACACCACCGCGCCCGAGACCTCCGCCGAGGTGAGCGGCTCACGGAACGCCGACGGCGCGTACGTCGGTGCGGCGACGGTGGCGGTGAGCGCCACCGACTCCGGCTCCGGTGTCGAGCGCGTCGAGTACGCGGTCGGCGACACGGGCCCGTGGCAGCCGTACACCACGCCCGTCGTGATCGACCAGGTCGGCACCCACAAGGTGCGCTACCGGGCGGTCGACAGGGCCGGCAACACGGCGGCCGAGAAGGCGGCCGAGTTCACGGTGGTGGCGCGGCCCACGGATGACACCACACCGCCGGAGACGTCGGCGACCGTGAGCGGCGAGCGCAACGACAAGGGCGAGTACGTGTCGATGGCGACCGTCACCGTCACCGCCTCCGACACCGGCTCGGGCGTCAACTCCATCGAGTACGCGATCGGTTCGGGTGCCTGGCGGACGTACACGGCTCCGGTGATGGTGCACGAGACCGGGACGCACCAGGTCCGCTACCGGGCCACCGACAAGGCCGGCAACACCGCCGCGGAGAAGAGCGTCACCTTCACCGTGGTCGAGCCGCCCGTCTCGGACACGACACCGCCGGTGACCGGGGCGAGTGTCGAGGGCGTCAGGAACTCGGCCGGGGCGTATGTGAACACCGCCAAGGTGACCCTGAGCGCGACCGACACGGGCGGTTCGGGGCTCGCCACGATCGAGTACTCGCTCGACGGCGGACCGTACATCGAGTACACCACGCCCGTGGTGGTGGGTCGTGCGGGCACGCACTCGGTGACCTACCGGGCCCGCGACAAGGCCGGCAACACGGCGCAGCCGCGCACGGTGAGTTTCACCATCGCGCCCGGGGGTCAGGTGCCCGCACCCAACTGCCCGGAGTTCGACGAGCGGTTGACGGTGATCGTCGGCACGGTCGACACGGGTGTGCCCAACCGGGTCACCAACAGCCGGTGCCGGATCAACGAGTTGATCGAGGACGAGAAGGAGTGGACGTCGCAGGCGCTGTTCCTCAAGCACGTGCGGACGGTCGCCGGGCAGCTCCTCGACGCCGGTGTGGTCGACCAGCGCGAGCACGGCCTGATCAATGAGGCGGCGAAGGAGTCGGGCATCGGCGAACCCGGGCAGAACGAGGGCTACCGTCCGATCTTCGACGGCTCGGCGGAGTCGTTCGCCAAGTGGGAGCACGTGGGCGGCGGTTCGTTCGGGCTGAACGCGGACGGCACGATGACCTCCGGTACCTCCCGGGACGGCCTCGGCATGCTGTGGTTCCCGCAGCGCAAGTACGGCGACTTCTCGCTCAGGCTGCAGTGGCGTGACGACGCGCCGGGCACCGGGAACGCCAACTCCGGTGTGTTCGTGCGCTTCCCGGGGGTCCACGGCCATCCGGAGGAGTCGCGGCCGGAGTGGGTCGCCATCAAGTACGGCCATGAGGTGCAGGTCTTCGACCGTCCCGACGGCGACATGTACAAGACGGGCTCGGTGTACGGCTTCGACCGTGTGGGACTGGCCGGTGCGGGCGTCACTCCGAAGGGGACCTGGAACGACTACGAGATCCGGGTGGTCGACCAGCACTATCAGGTCTTCCGCAACGGTGTCCTGATCAACGAGTTCGACAACACCGGCGGTCAGGACTTCACCCCGCCCCGCTCGGACGACCCGGGCACGGACGGGCGGCGGTTCGCCTCCGGTTACCTCGGGCTCCAGGTGCACGGCACGTCGGACGTGGTGTCGTACCGGGACATCCGGATCAAGGAGTTGTAGGCGCCGAGTCGCAGGTGTGGAGGGACCGTCGGCGACACCGGGCTCACGTGGCCTTTCGGGCACACGGGCTCAAGTGGCCGGCGGCCCCGCCCGCTTCGCCCTGCTCGGCTGGACCCGCTTCGGTTCGCCCGGCATCTTCGGGTACTCGGGCGGGTACGGCAGATCGCCGAGTCCATGGTCGTGCTCGTCACGGCGGGCGAGTTCGAGCAGGGCGTCGAGGGAGAAGGCGTGGTCGTCCATGTCCGCGTGCACATCGCCGAGTTCGGCGAAGCGCGCGGGCATGGACGCGATGTCGAAGTCCCGGGGGTGCGCCTCACCCACCTCGTCCCAGCGCAGCGGGGCCGAGACCGGGGCGTGCGGGCGGGGGCGCACCGAGTAGGCGGAGGCGATCGTTCGGTCCCTCGCGGTCTGGTTGTAGTCGAGGAAGATGCGCCGGCCCCGCTCCTCCTTCCACCACTTGATCGTCACATGGTCCGGCATCCGGCGCTCCAGCTCCCGCCCGACGGCGATGGCGGCGCGCCGGACCTGGGTGAAGGTCCAGCGCGGTTCGATGGGCACGAAGACGTGCAGTCCGCGGCCGCCGGAGGTTTTGGGCCAGCCGCGCAGTCCGCCGAACTCGTCGAGGACCGCGCGCAGTTCGTGGGCGGCATGGACCGCGTCGGCGTAGTCGGTGCCGGGCTGCGGGTCCAGGTCGAGGCGGAGTTCGTCGGGGTGGTCGACGTCGGCGCGGCGTACCGGCCAGGGGTGGAAGGTGAGCGTGCCGAACTGGGCGGCCCACACCACGGCGCCCGGCTCGGTGGGACACATCTCGTCGGCGCTGCGCCCGCTGGGGAAGGTGATGTGGGCGGTGGGGATCCAGTCGGGCATGTTCTTGGGCGCCCGTTTCTGGAAGAAGGACTCGCCGGTGACGCCCTCCGGGTAGCGCTCCAATGTGGTGGGGCGGTCGCGCAGGGCGCGGAGGATGCCGTCGCCGACGGCGATGTAGTACCGGGCGAGGTCCAGCTTGGTGAAGCCGCGCTCCGGGAAGAAGACCTTGTCCGGGCTGGACAGGCGTACCGTCCGCTCGCCCACCTCCAACTCCACCGCAGCTGTCATGCGACCACGCTAGAGGCCACCGTCATTCTTCGCACATTTCTCACCGCCTCTTACATCGGGCGAAACAGGGCTCGAGTCCGCAGAATCGATACATGGATCTGCGACGATCTGCTTAGGTGCAGGTCAGATGCCATATCGACCCTGCCTCTCACGTGTTTCTCTCACAATTTCTCACCCCAGCCCGTGAAGACCGTCAAGCGCGGCGGCTGCCGAGCGGAGATCCTCGGCGTCCGGAGCGACGTACCTGGCCTTGGTGAAGGCCGCATTCGTGTGACCCGCCCACGCCGCAAGGACGACGTCGGAGACACCGTTGACGGCGAGGTACTTCAGCACTGCGTGGCGCGCGTCGTACAGGCGCACCCGGCGCAGGCCGAGCCCCTCCATCAGCTCGCAGGCGCGCTCCCGCAGAGCTCGGGTATTCAGCGGCACCCCAAGTTCATCCACTAGGACGTACCCCGAAGGGGTGTACGCCTCGCCGGCCGCGAGGCGCTCGCGCGCCTGGAGCGCCTTGAAGCCCTTCAGCGCGTCCCACACCAGCCGCGGCAGCGGCAAGGTGCGCTCGCCGCTGGTGGTCTTGGTGTCCTTCTCCACGGTGTAGTGGTTGCGGACCATGGTCCTGGTGTTGAGCACCGACACGGTCCCCTGCACCAGGTCGACGTCCTCGTCCCACCGCTGGCCCGCGACCTCGGCGGGCCGCATACCCATCAGCGATTCCATGAGCGGCGCACAGAGCCGGTCGTCGCGGATGCCGGAGACGTACCGCTGGACCTCGGTCACGCTCCACGGCTTCGCCTTGGGGTGGCGCCGTCGGTCCTGCTTGCGGGCCTGCTTGGGAACGTGGACATACTCGGCGACGTTCGCCCGAACCATCTGCCGCACGAACGCGCGGCCGAGGATCTCCTTCAGCCGCGCGAGGACGGTGTCGACGCTGCTGGGCCGCAGTCCGGTGAGCGTCTCGACCGGGCTCTCGGGGTCCCCGGTCAAGACGATGACGGGCCGCCGGCGTCCCTCGGTGAGAAGCCACTGCACGAAGGCGATGCAGTCGTCCTCCGTGAGCTCCTGGAGCCGTTTGGCGCCGAGGCGGTTCTTGATGTAGCTCAGCTGCGTCTCGTAGTTGGGGATCGTGGTGGCTTCCAGGTCCTCTTTCTTCTTGGCGAACCACTCGTCGACCCACTCCCCCACCGTGATCTTGCTGGGGACGATGAAAGTGCCCGCGTTCCGCTGGTGGCGGATGCGGGCGTATTCCGCTTCGGCTTCCTTCTTCGTGTCCTTGGTGACCGTGAGCTGCTTGCGTTTGCCGTTCTCGTCGCGGCCTACGTCAATCACGAACCGGTACCGGATCTTGCCGTTCTGCAGGGTGACCTTCTTGATCTCGGCCATGCACTCCCCCTCCCGCTCTCGCGGCTAGCCCGCCCGGCCCTTCCGAGCTGGCGGCAGAAAACCTCTGCGCCGGGCCTCGAAGATCCAGCGGTGAACTGTTGTCGTTGGTACGCCGGCTTCCTCGGCGAGCACCTTGGCCGGCGCCGAAGTCTCGCGAACGGCGTCGTTATAGACCTCGGCAACCCTGCGGTAGAAGGCGTCCGGGTCGGCCCCGTCCGGGCGTGAGAGCGGTTCACGCTTCGACGTCGCGCCGGCCTCAATCGGGGGAAAACTCGGCTGAGGTGAACGGTCAAGGTACGCCGCAAGAGCAGCGTCCACTTGCTCGAATTCCTCCCGATATGACGGCAACCATTCCGGGAAGCCTTCTCCGATGCCTGACTGCCTCGCGGTCAGGGCTGCGCCGACCGTGCGCGTGTTGAGCAGGGACTCAATGCGGGCGATGGGGATCGACTTCAGCGCGGCCGAGTCCAGAGCCTCGCCGATCACGATCAGTTTCCCGACCACCCACCGCCCATCCCTCTCGACAGCCTTGATCAGAAGGCGGGGAACGACGTCGGGAGAGGCGACCTCGAACCAACCCAGGGCTCCCGTTTCTTGGACGTACATGCGGCCCACCGTAGAGACGCGCAGGTGTCCGCACAAGTCCATCGAGGTCCACCGCGTAAGTTTGCGTACTTGCGCGGACGGACTTCAGCGTGCTTAGCTGCAACTCAGAAGCCGCGTAAGTTTCGCGGATCTTCGGGACCCTTAAAGGAAGCACCCATGCCAGAAGACACGCAGCTCCTTCTGTCTCCAGAGCGCGCCGCAGACCGAATGGACCTGGGGCGGTCAAAGATCTTCGAGCTCATGGCCACGGGCGAGCTGGAATCCGTACTCATCGGCCGTTCCCGCCGTATCCCTCTCGATGCGCTGAAGGCTTACGTCGAACGCCTCCGCGCCGACCAGGGCACGCGGGCCGCGTCATGAGCACCCCACCGTCTCAGGGCCGCCCATGTCCCACTCTCGACGAGATCCGCGGATGGCCGGCCGCTGTCGGCGTACCCGACGCAGCCCGCGCCATCGGCATCTCAAAGTCGCAGATGTACGAGCTGATCAAACGCGGTGAGGCACCCGTCAAGGTCCTCAGCTTCGGCGCCCGCCACCGAGTCGTCACCGCGTCGCTGATCCAGCTCCTCGAAGCCGCCTGAACGACAGGCTCACATCCACTCGCGAGGCCGCGAACCGTAAGGCCACAACCCGCACCCGGCCTCGCCTCGCGAACGGACAACCGAAGTGCAGGAACGAGAAAAGGGCCCGGAGCTCGCTCTAGCTCCGGACCCCAACCCGACGCCCGCAACAGCGTCAACCACATCCACTACCAGCGTAGTCGACGGCAGCGACCGCCGCCCCGGCGAATGGCCGGACCCCGCAGCGGCCGAACAGCTCCGCGAGCAGTGGATTCGCGAGCATGCCCGCCGCGAACTCGTCATCGACAGCATCCGCTGCCACCTCGCCGAACAACCCAACGCACGCGCCGTGCGCCTGTGCGCGCGCCGCTGGATCGCAGACGTCAACTACCTCGCCGACGGCGTCATCGCCGTCCTCAACAGCACGGAGACCGAAGAGTGAGCATCGCCTTCAACCGTCTCGCGGACCTGCTCCGTGACCGCGGCGTGCCGACCCGCTATCAAGGCGGGGCGCTGCGCACGCAGGGCATCTGCCATGACGGCGACGCTCCCGGCACCGTCGCGATCCGGCGAGGCAACAACGGTGGCGTCGTGATCTTCTGCCACAAGTGCCAGGGCAACAAGGATTTCCTCGACGCGATCGGCTGGACCGAGGCCGACCTGTACGACGAGCCCCTCGAGCAGCAGGACCGGGCCGCCGACGACACCTGGATCCCATGCCGCGACCGCGGTCACAAACGGGTTGCCCAGTACGTCTACCGCGACGAACGCAGCGCCGTGGTGCACGGCGTCACCCGCTGCGACCACAAGTGCTTCGCCCAGTGGCGGCCCGACAACAGCGCCAAGTCCGGGCGCCGCTGGTCCCTCAACGATCAGCAAGGCAACCGGCTCGTCAGGATCGTCCCCTACCGGCTCCCCGAAATCCTCAAGGCCATCGCCGAGGACCGCGTCATCTGGATTGCGGAGGGCGAGAAGGACGTCCACGCGCTCGTCGATCACGGCCTACAGGCCACCTGCAACGCGGCCGGCGCGGGCAAGTGGACAGAGGAACACGCCCAGTTCCTCCGCGGCGCGGACGTCACCATCGTTGCCGACCGGGACATTCCCGGCCGTCGCCATGCCGAGCACGTCGTCGACACCCTCCGCGGCGTGGCCCGTTCGGTGTACGTCGTCCAGGCCCGCACAGGCAAAGACGCCGCCGACCACTTCGCCGCCGGACACACCGACTCCGAATTCCTCAACGTGTGGGCTCCCATCCCGTACCCGGGGGATGAGGCGGTGGGCGCATGACCACCAATCCGGAATGGGCCGACGACGTCAAAGACGAAAGCGACGCCCACGCCGAGGCCGAGGCGAACGACGAGAGCGACGACCTGCCGAAGGCGTTCATCACCGGCGGCTCGTTCGTCCTCGACGTCCCCGACACCCCGCCTGCCATCTGGGGAGCAGGCGGTGACGTCCTGTGGGCCGAAGGGGAAGCGCTGATGATCGCCGCACCGCAGGGCGTCGGAAAGACGACGGTCGCCTTCCAACTCGTTCGCGCCCGCCTCGGGCTTCAGACCGAAGTGCTCGGCTTCCCCGTGGCCAAGGGGCAACGCGTCCTGTACCTGGCCATGGACCGGCCGGCACAGGCCCAACGGGCGGCGAACCGGCTCTTCGCCAAGGACAGCCGCGAACTCCTCGACGACAACCTCGTCGTCTGGAAAGGGCCGCCACCCTTCGACATGGCCAAGCGCACGGACATTCTCGCCGCCATGTGCGAGCGAGCCAAAGCGGACACCGTCGTCGTCGACAGCCTTAAGGACGCCGCCATCGGCCTGTCCGAGGACCCCGTCGGAGCGGGCTGGAACCGTGCCCGGCAACGCGCACTGGCCGCGGGCGTCCAAGTCCTCGAGCTGCACCACAACCGCAAAGCAGGAACCAACGGCGGCGAGCCCAACACCATCGCCGACGTGTACGGCTCGGTCTGGCTCACATCCGGCAGCGGCTCGATCATCTCCCTGTACGGCGAGCCCGGAGACCCGGTCGTCTCGTTCCGCCACCTCAAGCAGCCCATGAACGAGGTCGGCCCGTTCCGCGTCGTACACGACCACCCGACGGGCATCTCGAGCGTCCAGCACACAACCGACCTGTTCGACCTTGTTCGTACCGGCGGTGCCGAGGGACTCACAGCACGCCGTGCAGCCGAGTCGCTGTTCGACACGAGCAAGCCGAGCGCGGCCCAGGTCGAGAAGGCTCGACGGAAGCTGGAGGCCCTCCGGGAGGCTGGCCATCTGATCCGGCACGACGGTCCTTCGAAGACCAGTCCGGCGACCTATTACCTCCAGCTGCGGCAGGCGTCGTGAGGCGGGCGTCCAGCTTCACGAATTGCTTCACGCGGCCATTTCAGCGTGAAGCCTCACGGTGCCCACACGCGCTTCACGCTCGAAGAGTCTCCGCAGGTCACAGCTTCACGCAGTACTTCACGCGCTTCACGCTCCCAGCTTCACGTTTCCACCCCCCTCTAAAGAGGGGTGGAACGTGAGCGCACCCCACCTCACCCATCCCTGCACGTCCCATAAGTCACACCCGAAGGAGGACCAGCAGCATGACCGAACGCACCCTCACCCCCGGCACATCCGCCCCACTCGGCGACGACATCCGCGACCACGGATACGCCATCTTCCAAACCCGCGTGGAGCGAATCCCCCGGCTCATCAAGGGCCTCCCCTGCCAGGAGCCAGACGGCTGCACCAGGCCCGCGACCCTTGCGACTCTCGCCGTCGACGCGGCCACCGAAGACGACACCGGACTCGGCCTGCACTTCGTCAAGAACCCCAACGGTGACCCGCTGTGCATCGTGGTCTGCGACAAGCACCGCCACCAAGCCAGCCACGACCTCTACTTCGCGTTGACGGAACGCCTTCGACCCGACGGCATCCGCGCCTACGACGCGCCCGGCCGGCACCTCAACTGGCTCTAACCCGCACACACAAACGGCCGGCCCGCGGGAACCGGGCCGGCCACCCACCAGCATCCCGCGACCTTTTCCCGACCGAGCAAAGTCCCAGCTCAGGCCATTTCTACTGGCGCTAGTAGAAACGGCCCGCCCCGAAGGAGTCCGCCATCCATGAACGTCAACGACATCGTCCAGCAGCGCATAGAGGCCGCCCGCCGTAAGGCCGAGGCCGACCGCAAGCGCCGCGAGGAACTCGCCCGCGCACGGGCCAAGGGCGTGACCAAGCGGCACGCCACCAAACTCCGCCGGCTCGCCGAGAAGGGCTTCGCCCTCGCCCCCACCCTCGACCTCAGCAACGAATCAACCGCCGCATCAAGCGCATAACAACACAAACAGGGCCGCCCGTAGACAGGCGCCCACCACCGAAAGGACCAGCCATGACCGCGACCACCCTCAACATCGGAATCATCCGCGCAGGCTCACCCGCCCTGAACATCAACCTCGTACCGACGCACCTGCCCGCCGACGTGCGAGCCGCGTTCGAGCACCTCGCCAAATCCCGCAGCGACCTCGCCGACGCCGAACGCGCCCTGGGCGGGGTCCACGGCGACGCCTGGCACGACGCCAACACCCGAGTCGAGACGGCCCGCGCCGCCGCCGACCAAGCCATGACGGACTTCGCCGCACTCGGCGCCGCCTCCTCGACAGCCATCAAGGACTCGGCGAACGCCGCGTTCAACGGCTGCATCGAACGAGCCAGCGGCCACCTGCAGGCCGCCCTCGACGAGCTCGCCGAAGCCAGCCAGGCCGCCGCGCTCTTCCACTCGGTGACGCCCGGAAGGCCCGTCATCCACACGGACACCCGGCGCGCCAACGAGGCGCCGGTGAAGCAGGCGATCGGCATGGCCCGCGGGTACATCAACGACGCCCGCGGCTTCGTGCCCGACAGCGTCGACTGAGGGAGGGCTGGGCGATGGTGAAGGTCAGTGCGGAGAAGAAGGCTGAGGGTGCGCGCTGGCTCGCTCAGGGCAAGTCTGCCGACTGGGTTGGCCAGTGGTGCGGGGTCACGGCCGGGACGGTTCGGGCATGGCGCCGTAATGACCCGGCGTTCCGTGAGGTGTACGAGCAGGAGCTCGGCGGGTTGCGGGGGCAGGGTCTGCTGGCTGTGGCGGAGGGGCGTGCTGTTCCGCCGGCGCGGCTCCGCAGGAAGCCGGGGGCGACCACCCTCGAGGCGTTGCAGGACCAGGCGTTGGAGATCGGACGAAGGGAGGCCCGTCGTGGCCGATGAAACGTGGGCGGAGCGGTTGGCCGCTAGGGCGGCGGGCGACCAGGCGGCCGAGGGGGCGGAGCCGGTGGGCCGTTCGGGGTCTGCGTGGGCGCGTGTGGCGGTTGATCGGGCGCGGGGTGTGGATCCGGCTGCGGAGGATGTGGCGGCCGTGCAGCGGGGTGCGCGGCGGCCGAGGACGGCGTTCGAGCGGCGCATCCTCGAGCGGATGGGCTACACGAACGACGGCCCGGACGCCGCCTGACCATCCCGCCCGAGCGCCCGGCCGCAACCGCACGGTGGCCGGGCGCCGGCATGCCCGGAGCCAGTAGGCGCGAGCGCGGACGCTAGTCCTCCACCTCGGCGTCGAGAGACAGGGCGCGAAGAACATCGGCGGATGACACCTTGTCGCCGCGGTCGTGACTTTCGGCGAGGGTCACGAAGGCCATGGCGAAGGCCGCCGCCATCCGTTCGATAGCGGGAGGGAGTTCTCGGGCCACGAGTGCCGCTACGTCATGCGCCGTTGATTCCGCCGGGATCTCAAGCGTGGGCATCATCTCGGTGAGGAGCTGACCGATGACGTCCTCCGACGACTCCGGAGTTTCGTCCTCGGCGTCGTCTCGAATGAGCCGCCGTCTCTCCATGGCCTCCGTCAGGACGGCAATCACCCGCTGCGTGACCTCTCGCTGCTCCATGTGGGGAGCGTAGCTGCCGCGGCGGCACCGGTCGGCCGTATGGGTGACCTGCGGTGGCGGCCCGGCGGCGCGGCCCTCACGCTGGGGTCATGGATATGTACACGACTGACGCGATCCCCGATAGGGACGCCAAGCCCATCAAGACGGCCTGGCTCGTGTCGGTGTCGACGACCGGCGCAGTTGAAGGCGCGCTGCACGCTCTCGAGCAGGAGGCGACCCGGCAGAAGGCGGACGCGGTCGTCGGTGTCCGCGTAGCCGTTACCGAGATCTGCTACCCCGACTCCT
Source organism: Streptomyces cavernae (assembly GCF_004023625.1). GTDB lineage: Bacteria > Actinomycetota > Actinomycetes > Streptomycetales > Streptomycetaceae > Streptomyces > Streptomyces cavernae. Next base: position 141,741 of record NZ_RPDJ01000031.1, read on the forward strand.
CCGGGAGGTACACCCAGGGGCATGTCCGGTATGCGGTCTACGGGACTGCCGTGAAGCTCGAGCCAGCCCCGCGGCCGAAGTTCGCTATGGGTTGATGGCGGCACTCCACACTCCCGAGAGTCTGGGTCCCTAGGGATCCTTTCTGGCTCCTGATAATCTTTATTCTCTGGAGCGAGAGCGGGCCTGTATCGAGGGGGAGTTCGTGACTGACATTGAGAGGCGAGAGGAGTCAGCCGCGCCCACTGTCTGGCAGTTGTCGCCGGAGGCTCAGGATGCGCTCGCCGCCGGCCGTGCTGACTCCACCCGCCGGGCCTACGCCGAGGACCGCAAGGCGTACCTCGCGTGGTGCGCCGAGCGTGGCGAGCAGCCGCTGCCCGCGACGCAGAACCTGCTCGTCGAGTACGTCACGCACCTGACGCTCACCCCGCGCCCGCGCACCGGTCGCCCGTCGGCGCCGAGCTCCCTCGAGCGGATGCTGTCCGCCATTACGACCATGCACGCCGAACTCAGCCTGCCGAAGCCGGAGACAAAGGGCGCTCGCACGGTCATCGCCGGGTACAAGCACCGGCTGGCCATTGACAAGAAGCCCGGCGGACGGCAGAGGCGAGCCGAGGCTGCGCTGCCGCCTGCCTTGCAGAAGATGCTGGCAGTGCTCGACCGGGGCACTCTCATCGGCAAGCGTGACGCCGCCATGCTGCTGCTCGGCTACGCCGGAGCGACGCGGTCCTCGGAACTCGTCGGCCTCGACATTGACAGCCCCGTCGAGTGCGACGAGGGCTTCATGGTGCAGATTTACCGGGTGAAGATGAAGGCGTTCACCGACACGGCAGTGCCCTACGGCAAGAACCCGGCAACCTGCCCCGTGCGCGCCCTCCGCAGCCTGATCACCGCCATGCGGGAGGCGGGCCGAACCGAGGGCCCCCTGTTCGTCCGCATCGACCGGCACGGCCGGATCGCCCCGCCGATGATGCGGCACGGCAAGCCGATCGGTGACCCGTCCGGTCGGCTCACCCCCGACGCCGCCTCGGACGTCATCGAGCGCCTGGCAGACGCGGCCGGGCTAACGGGTCGCTGGCGCGGCCATTCACTGCGCCGCGGGTTCGCCACTGCGGCCGTGCGTGGCGGCGCAACGATGGTTCGCACCGCGCGGCAGGGCGGATGGGCGGACAACTCGCCGTCCCTGGCCCGCTACTACGACGAGGGTGATCCATGGGAGGACAACCCCGTCATGGGGCTGTAGCAGGCGCGCGCCGCACCCGGGTAACGCGGAGCTACGGCTGATGTTCATCCGCAACCTGGTTAAGGAGTAGATCCATCCTCGGCTTCAGTGACGCAGGCGTCGAAAAGGATCCGGTAAGCCTTCGATCTTTGCGCTGCAATTGCTCGCGGAATCTAGCCACTTGCCGGGCGCTACTGAGCTGAGGCTGCGGAACATCTTTGCTGCAGAAATAGATCGCCGCCCTTTTCCCTGCATCACGAAACTTGTCGATCTCGTGAACCGTCCCCGAGACCGAGTCCTTGGTCGACCTCCCGATCCGCGTGTGGAACAGGCCGACGAGAACGTCACAGTCGTTGAGCAACTGCCTGTCGATCACATCCTGTGTGTCGGCACGTGAATCCGGCCCCGCGTTGGTCTCCCAGCCGACAGGGAGCATGACGACCTTCCGGCGCGCGGAGTGAACGACGTTCCAGTGGTGAATGGCCTCCCTGACGGCTTTGCGCGCCAGCAATACATCGCCAGGCGATGCAATGAACACACGGACCACGTTTGCTTGGAACATGAACCGAGTCTGCCCGTGGCCGATCTCGGGTCGCGATTCTTGCTACGCCATCGGGGCACGCCGCTCTGCCCGAAGCGGACTTTCAGCCCACACGCCACGGATGGCTGCGTCCAGCGTCGTCGACTGCGCAACCGAGGAGCAGGGCCGCCTCGTCCCCGTCGAGCGCCAGGGCCGCGCACAGAGCGTTCGCAACGAGCAGGGACGGGCAGCGTGCCGAGTCCTCCAGCTTGCTGACGTAGGGCCGCCGCACGCCGGCCGCCGCGGCGAGCGCCGACTGAGACAGCCCGGCGCGTTCCCGGGCCTGGCGCAGCATGCTGCCGAGTCCCTGCGGCGGTATGCGCCGCTCCCGGATCATCACCATCACAACCCCCACGGGTAACGAATCAAAGGCGTTATCCCTAGTGCCGCCTTCACATCTATGGCCACACCCCGAGTTTTGGATCTACACTCCACATAGCCGGACACGGTCGGCAGGCACGGGTCGGAGACCCACAGGCACGGCGGGCGGGACGCCCGCAGGCTCGAGCAGGACGCTCACCAGATCGCCCAGGTAGGGCACGCACCTTCACGCCGCTACCTGGGAGCCGCTCAGTGGCTGTCCTCTTCAACGGTCCACGCATGCGCGATCAGCGCCGCCTCGCCGGCCTGTCCGCCGCCGAGCTCGCCGCCCGCATCGGCCGCACCACCTGGTGCGTGTACGGCATCGAGACGGGCCGCATGCAGCCCTCCCTCGCCGTTGCCGCCGCCGCAGCCGACGCCCTGGCGCTTCCCCTCGAGTCGCTGCTCCTCGACGACCTGAACGAGGCCGCCTGATGGCCGGCGCCTTCCGCATCGCCGAGGGTTTCGTCGAGGTCACCGCGGATGAGTCGGGTTACGACCGGGCCATGCAGCGGCTGCGGTCGAAGAAGAACACCGCAACCATCACCCTCGACATCGACGACTCCACCGCCCTGGCGAAGCTGCGGGAGTTCGCCCGCCAGCAGGGCCGGATCGTCATCAAAGCGGGCATCGACGCCGAGCTGACGCAGACGTCCATGCGCCGCGTACAAACCCAACTCGACCGCCTCACGCAGGACCGCATGGTCCGCATCCTGGCGACCGCGGACACCCGGGTTGCCGCGGATGAGATCCGCAACCTGACCAACCGCCGCCGGGTCCGGATCGGTGTCGATGTCGACACCCGGGTTGCTGCGGACGACATCGCGAACCTGACACGCCGCCGCACGATGACGGTGCAGGCGAACGCCGACGTGACGGCCGCTGCCGCACGGATCGCCACGCTCACCCGCGACCGCACCGTCGACGTGCGGATGAACGTCGACCGGTCCGCGATCAGCCTGCTGTCCAGCGTCGGCGGCGCGGCCGGAAGCGTCGGCATGCTCGGCTCCCGGTTCGCCGCCCTCGCCGGCGCCGCCCTCACCGCACTGCCCGCCGTCGCCAGCCTCGGCGCATCAGTCGCACAGATGGGGCCGGCGGCTGCCGTAGCAATCCCCGCGCTTGGCTCGCTGGCCACACTCGGCGCGACGCTCGCCGTCGGCATGCGCGGTGTCGGTGACGCCTTCAAGGCCGCGTCCGCCTCCAGCACCCAGACCGGCGCCTCCGTTGCCGCCACGGCCCGCGCGGTGGAGTCCGCGCGCATCAACGTCGCGCGTGCCGCCCGCTCTCTGCGGGAAGCGGAGGTGGATGCGGCCCGGCAGATCGCCGACGCTCAGCAGCGCGTCAAGGACTCCGCCGAGGACGTCCGCGACGCCGAAGTGCAGGCCGCTGCGGACCGCAAGGCCGCGCTGCGCCGGGTCGCCGACGCCGAGCGCGACTTGGCCGACGCGCAGGAGGACGCAACCCGGGCGCAGGAGGATTTGAACGAGGCGCGGAAGACGGCCGCCGACCAGCTCGAGGACCTCAACAACCGGCTCAAGAGTGCGGAGCTGGACCAGCGGGACGCTGTCCTCGACGTCGCCGAGGCGGAGAAGGAACTGGCCACGCTCAAGGCCAAGGGCGCCGCCGCGAACGCAGGCGACCTCGCTCGAGCACAGTTGGCCTACGACCGCGCCGTGCAGCGGCTGGCCGAGCAGCGGCTGGAGACGGAGCGGCTCACCGAGGAAACCGCGGCCGCGAACAAGGCCGGCGTTGAAGGCTCCGACACCGTGCGGGACGCGCACGACCGGGTGGCCGATGCGCAGCGCAACGTCGCCGACCGCGCCCAAGCCGTGCGGGATGCGCAGGCCGAGGCCGCGAACACCGCGAAGGAAGGCGCCGAAGCGGTCCGGGACGCGCAGGAGCGGCTTGCCCAGGCGCAGCAGGGTGTGGCCGACGCGCAGGTTGCCGCGTCCCGGCAGGTTCGTTCCGCGCAGGAAGCCCTGGCGGACGCGCAGCGGGCCGTGAACGCGGCCCAGACGCAGGGCGCGGCGCAGACGAACAAGTACGCGGAGGCGATGGCGAAGCTGTCGCCGAACGCACGCAGCTTCGTAGGTGCTGTGCGCGCCATGGGGCCGGCGTTCTCCGCGCTGCGGATGGAGGTACAGGACCGCCTGTTCCGCGGCATGGGCGCCTCGTTCACGCGGATGGCCACCGCGTCCCTGCCCGCGCTGCGCACGGGCCTGGTCGGCATGGCCGGGGTCCTGAACCGGATGGGCACCGGCCTGATGGACACCTTCACTCGCCTCGCGAATCAGGGCCTGCTGAAGCGGATGTTCTCCGGGTTCACCGAGGGCATGCGCCCCCTGGAGCGGATCCCCGGGCAGATGGGCGAAGCGTTCGTAAAGCTCAGCATTGCCGCCGCCCCGGCGTTCAAGCGGATCACGACCGCGGCCGGCGGGATCGCGGACCGGCTCAGCGAGAAGCTGAACAAGGCCTTCGAGTCGGGGCGCTTGGAGAAGGTCATCGACCAGGCCCTCGACATTGCTGTGCAGTTCGGGAAGCTGATCGGGGACATCTTCGGCACGCTCGGCAACATCATGGGTGCCGCCGCGAAGGCGGGCGGGGATGCGCTCGGCGGGCTCGGCGCCGTGTTCAAAGAGCTCCGCCGGATCACGGCGATGCCCGAGGTTCAGGCGGCGCTCACGTCGATCTTCAAGGCGCTCGCGGACATTGGGAAGCTGATCGCGGTCACCTTCGGCGCGGTCATCCAGGCCGTGTTGCCGCTGCTGGCCGCGCTTGCGCCGGTGGTGTCCGAGTTGGCGCAGAAGTTCGCGCCGGTCCTCGTGCGGCTCGCCGAGACTCTCGGTGCCGCGCTGATGCCGATCATCGAGGCGCTGCTGCCCGTGGTCGATGAGATCGGCACCGTGCTGGTCGGCCTCGTCGACATGATCATGCCGTTGTTGCAGCCGATCGGGAACCTGATCGCGGTCATCGTGAAGGCACTCGCCCCGGTGATCACAGTGGTGGGGGCGAACCTCAAGACGCTTATCGGCGCTCTTGTGACCGGGCTGGTGCCGGTCATCAACGCGCTGATCCCGGCCATCGGCATGTTCGGGCAGCTGTTCGCTGCGCTCGCGCCGATGTTCCCGCAGATCATGCAGGCGCTGGTGCCGCTCATGCCTCCGCTGGCGCAGCTCACGGTGTCCCTGCTGAAACTGGCCATGGGAGTTATCACTCCGCTGCTGCCGCTGGTCATCCGTCTCGCGGGGCTGTTCACCGGCATGTTGACGACTGCGATCACTGATCTTGTACCGGCGATCAACACCGCCATCGGCGGGATCACGAAGTTCGTCGACAAGGTCACCCAGGCCGTCAAGTGGATCGTCGACAAGTTCCAGCAGATGTACAACCGGCTGGTCGGGAACAGCATCATCCCGGATCTCGTCAACGGGATCATCCGCTGGTTCACGTCGCTGTGGACGGGCACGAAGCGAATCTTCACCCAGCTCAAGGACTGGGTGGTGAAGACGTGGTCGAACCTGTGGACCGGTGTCCGGGACCGGTGGAACAGCTTCTGGAACGGCTTCCGCAACTCCATCTCCGGCGCCTGGACGTCCGTCCGCAACAGCGTGTCCAGCCTCCGAACGTCCGTCTCCAACACCTGGAACAACCTGTGGAACGGCGCCCGCGACAAGATCACCTCGATCTTCAACACGATCCGGGACCGGATCAGCACCTTCCGCACGTCGATGCGGAACGCGTTCACCAACCTGCGGGATTCGCTGGGGACGATCTGGAACGGCGTGAAGTCGAAGATCGCCGCACCGGTCCGGTTCGTGGTCGGCACGGTCTACAACTCGGGTATCCGCCGGATGTGGAACAGCATTGCCGGGAAGATCAACTCGAAGATCACGCTTCCGGCGATCAAGCTCGGGTTCAATCAGGGCGGTGTGGTTCCGGGGCGGCGCTCAAACCGGGACACGGTGCCGGCGATGCTGGCGCCGGGTGAGCGGGTGCTGTCGAACACCGAGGTCGACCGGCTCGGCGGGTACCGGGCGATCGACGCGATGCTGGGCAAGGACCGTCCGACGCGCACGGGTGGCAACCCGACACCGCAGCAGGAGCAGCGCCGCCACCAGGCGCGGCAGGGGTTCGCCGAGGGCGGCATCGTCGGCACGATCACGGACATCGGCAAGAACATCGGCGGCGCGGTGTCCTCGGGGTTCGGCTGGGCGAAAGACCTGGTTGTCGGCGGGCTGAAGTCGGCCGCTCAGAAGGCCCTCGTGTCCCTGGTGCGGCCGCTGATCAACCGGATTCCGCAGTCCGGCATCGGCAGCCTGCTCCGCGGGCTGAGCAACCGCGCGGTGGACGGGATGCTGTCGTGGTTCACGAAGGAGGACAAGAAGGCGGTAGGCGGGCCGGGGGTGCAGAAGGCGCTGTCGTGGGCGCGGACGCAGAACGGGCTCCCGTATCAGTGGGGTGGTAACGGCAATCCGTCATGGGACTGTTCGGGGTTCCTGTCTGCGATCGAGTCGGTGATCCGCGGGGAGCGTCCGCACCGGCGGTGGGCGACCGGGGCGTTCTCCGGGAACCGGGGGCCCGGCGGCTGGGTCCGCAACCTGAACTCCCCCTTCATGATCGGCATCACGAATGCCGGGGTTGGTCACACGGCGGGCACGATCGGCGGGGTGAACGTCGAGTCCCGGGGTGGTGACGGCGTCATCGTCGGGAAGGGTGCCCGCTCCTACAAGGACGGCCTGTTCACGTCCCGTTGGGGGTTCGCGCCTGCGGCGAAGTTCGACACGGGCGGGCTGCTGGCCAAGGGCGCGACGATGGTCGTGAACGGCACGCGCCAGCCGGAGCGGATCCTCACCCCGCAGCAGAACGCCGCGTTCGAGCATCTGGTGTACGGCGGCAGCCCGGCCAGCGCGGGCGTGACCGTCAACATGACCGTGCAGAGTCTCACCATGCCGAGCCCCTCGGAACGGCGGCGGTTCGCCAACGAGATGGCTTCAGACATCAACGAGGCCCTCCGCAAGTGGAACCGGGCGCGCGACCGGTAAGGAGACAATCAGCGGATGGATCCTGAGCAGGAAGACGAGGCCGCGGTTCTCGCGGCGCAGGCACCCGTCATGCAAGCCGCGTGGGCGTTCGCCGGCGCCTACTGGGTGGACCGAGACATGCGGGCCGCCTGGCGGGCCGTGCATCCGACACTGCGCCGCTGCTGGGCTCAGGCATGGCTGATGCCGCTCATCGACCAGGCCCGCGCCGACGGGTACGACCCCGACGAGGTCGTCGAGGCGTTCACCGCGGACGACGTCGACCACGACCTGTGGCAGCCCTTTGCCCGCACCCAGATCAAACAGGACGCGACTCTGCCCGTTGACCGGGAGACGTGGGGCGTGAAAGTGAACCCCGACTTCGTGGCCCCGGACGTGATGCTCGTCCGCCTGCTGCCGGTTCCGGCCGGCGGCGTGATCCAGCCAGGCGAGACCTACATGTCGGTGCCGCTGCTCATGCGCTACGACGAGGGCGCCGGGTGGCGGCTGCTGAACTTCGTCTCCGAGCAGATCCCCGAACCGGGCTGGCCGCCACGGCTCGACAGGAGCAGCTGAGAGTCCCGGCTGTCACTGGCGTTGCCGTACCGGGGCGTCACGGGCGCTTCGGGTGTCCGGCAGGGGCGCGGCGTATGAATCCGTCCGACAGGGGAGACCCGTGCTCGTGTGCGCCCCCTGTGCCTCTCCGGCCAGCCCGGATTTCCGAAAACCGGCGTTCATGCGGGGTAGGGGATCCAGCAATACACAGAGGCCCCCGGTGCAGGCATTCCGGCTTCCCAACCGTCCTGCCCCGAGGGCCCGTTCCCAGGCGAACCTGGAAGGAGAAGCACGTGACCGTACCTCTCTGTGTGGGTTACCCCGAGGAGGGGCCCGCACACGGCGCGAACGAGTGGCATGACGTCGTGATCACTGTGACGATCATTGTGATTGTGACAGTGTGCGCCGGGCTGAGCCCCGACTGGATCACCGCCGCAGCTGCGCTCGTCACAGCCGCTGCCGCATCCGCCCGCAGGTAAGCGCAACCAGGCCCCGCCCGCCGCTCCGAGGGAGTCACAGGGCGGGCGGGGCCTCTATCGGTGGTGGTAGAGGCATTGAGTTACGCGCGGGCCTGCACGATCAGCGTTCCGACCTTCCGCCGCCCCGGAGGCGCGGCCAGCACTTCCGCTTGCACGTCGGTGAAGCCGTGCTCTTTCAGCAGGCTCTCCCACACGTCCGGCTCAAAGTCCCAGCGCTTCACCACGAGCGGGTCCTCATCCTCGCCGCGGGGAATGTACGAGGCCTGGCATCCGTAGCAGCCCTCGACAGCCGGCCGCTGCGAGAAGACGAGCGCGCCGCCGGGCCGCAGCCGTTCCCGGACCACGGGCAGGAGCACGTCCGGATCGGTGAACCACAGCGCCCCGTACACCGAGAACACGGCGTCATACTCGTCGTCCGTCCGGCGCAGGAACTCCACGGCGTCGGCCTGGTGCAGCACCAGCCCCGGCAGATCACCCCACCGTTCCCTGGCCGCGCGCAGCTGCGCGGGCGAGACGTCGACGCCGACGGCGGTCATGCCGAGCGTCGCAAGGTGCGCCGCATTTCCGCCCCTGCCGCACCCGAGATCGAGGACGCGCCCGCGGTCGGGCAGGGCGAGAAGTTCGGCGCCGGGGCCGTGGTCGGCGTACTGGGTCCAGTTGAACCACGTGGTCTCGCCGCGGGCGTTCACCGGCCTGCGGTCGGGCCGCTGGGTGGCGTAGGTGTCCCAGGCGGTGCGGGTGTCGGTCACAGGTTCTCCGCTCATAGGGCCAGCCGCCCGGTGTGAGACCGGACGGCTGGAGTGTCGTACAGGTGGTGCTGTGCTGTCAGGCGCTCTTCGGACTGTTCGTGCATCCGGCGTGGCACTGGGTGCAGTCGGCCACGTTCGGCCAGAGTTCGTCGTCTACTGCGTACCCGGCCGCCCGGATCGCGGACACGGTCCGCTCGATCGCAGCTGCCGCACCGCCTGGCATCTGCTCGTCGTCGTCGGTCGGGACGTGGTGGACGAACCGGCCCACGACTCGCTCGCAGAAGACGGCGTAGTCGACGGTGTGCAGGACGAACGCGTGCCAGCCGTAGTCGACCAGCTCACTCGGCGCGAGGGCCTGGTCAGGTTGCCGCCCGGACGCTGCGATGAACGCGGCGGCCTGGCCGACGATGCGGCGTGCGGTCGCCTCGCTGATCTCCGGGTGGTCGCTGGTGACCCGGCGGGTGAGCCGGTCAGCTACTTGGGGGTCGAGCAGGGTGATCGGGTTGGTGGTGCCCACGGGACGTTCTAACGCGATGGTCACGTTCTTCCTCCTCGTGTGGACGGTTGCCCTCTGGCGAGGGCGTGACCCGCCCGCCCCCTCACAGGGGTACAGGGACGGGCGGGAGTCTGGTTAGGCGTGTCCGCCGCTCAGGTTCTCCAGGTGGTCACACAGGGCGTTCACGGATCGGGCGAGCTGCTGCGCGTGGGCGATACCTGCGGGCAGGCCGTGGCCGGGCTGGTACGCCATCCGCATGCGGGCCTCGCGGATGCAGGTGATCGCGCAGGCCCGCGGCACGTCCTCCACGGGCAGCTTCTCGGTGGCGGCCTCGACCTCAGGGATGGCCACCATGATGTGACCGCGCAGCTGGAGGATGAGCGTCTCCAGCTCCTCGAAGGCGGGCACCTCGGCGTCCTCGGCGAGCAGACGGCGGGCGCTTGTGCGCATCGTCCCCACGTCGAGCGGAAGTTCGCCGTTCCCCGCGAGGGTCTCTTCTGTCGCGATCCGTGCACGTCCTGTAGCCATGCGGCGATGATGGGTGAGCACGGCAAGGGGCAACTAGGTCATGCCGTGGCCATCCGTGGCCACGTTGCGGCCATGGCCGGGAACGGGCGTGATGACACCTCAGACTGACCGTATGGGCCGCAACGACGCGTTGAGGGCGGCGAGGCTGCGGGTCGGCTGGCGGACTGTCGAGCAGGCCGCACAGCGGCTCACCGAGCACGGGCAAGCGCTCCTCGACGACCGCCAGTTCACCGTGTCCGCGCGCACCTGGCGACGCTGGGAGGGCGAGCGGCCCGGCTGGCCGGCCGAGGAAACCGCGATCGTTCTCCACGACGCGCTCGGCCGCTGGCCGGAAGATCTCGGATTCACCACCCCGCCCGGCTGGATCCGGCCCGAGCACCATGAAGAGGCAGATGTGAAGCGTCGTGCGTTCGTGTCCGTCACCGCCGCGGCGCTGGTCGCCGGCCCGGTTGCACCGCAGCACGTCGACCCCGCCCTGATCGACTACTTTCAGACCCAGTTGGAAGGGCACTATCGGGCGGACATGTTCCTCGGCCCGCACGATTTGATCGGCACCGTGTCCGCGCAGTACCAGCTCATCGACAAGCTGGTCCGCTCCGCGAAGGGCGAGACCCGCCGCGGCCTGCTCCGCATGGGAGCCGCGTATGCGGCGCTGGTCGGCTGGCTGTACCAGGACGCCGGCGACATGGACGGCGCGGCGTTCTGGCGCGGGGTCACGCAGGAGATCGCGATGCGTTCCCGGGACCCCCACCTGATCGGGTACAGCCTGGTCAATCAGGCGCAGGTCCGTACCGACCTCGGCGACGGGCACGCGGTCATCGACCTGTGTGAGGCCGCCCTCGACGACGAGCGGCGACTGGTGCCGAAGGTGCGGATCATGGCCATGCAGCAGCAGGCGCACGGCGCGAGCCTCACCGGTGATCGCACCGCCGTGGACCGGCTCATCGACCAGGCGGACGGGCTGCTCGCCCGCGTCGACGACGACCTGCCGTGGGGCAACGCGTGCCGGCGGACGCCCGGCTACCTCGAGGTGCAGCGCGCCACCTGCTACGGGCGGCTCGGCCTCGGCACGGAAGCCGTCTCTCTGTGGTCGCAGGTCCTCGACGTCGTCCCCGAAACCGCGCGCCGCGACCGCGGCGTGTACCTCGCGCGGCATGCCACCGCGGCGGCCGGCGCGGGCGAGCCGGACCACGCTTTGGAGATTGCCCGCAGCGTGGCAGACATCGCCGTCGAGACGCGATCCGCGCGGATGCGGCGGGAGCTGGTGACCCTTCAGCGAGCGATGCAGCCGTGGCAGGATGCCCCGGTCGGCCGGGACCTGACGGAGGTTCTGGCGCCCGCGATCGAGGGGAGCTGAGCGTGGCAGACGTGCCGGTGCCGCTGACCGAGGACGAGATCCAAGCTGCTCTGCAGTCCGTGCCGGGGTGGCGGCGGGAGGGTGACGAGATCACCCGCACGTTCGGGATCCGGTATCACGGCGGGGTGGCGATGATCGTGCACGTTGCGGACGTCGAGCGGCTCATCAGCCATCACGCCGACATTGATCTGCGGTGGGGCCGGGTGCGGTTCGGGATCACGACGCACGACGCCGGGCACAAGCTGACCGAGGCGGACTTTGATCTCGCCCGCCGTATCGACGCCATCGCGAAAGCCCACATGGCCGAACCCCTCGACGACTGACCCCGGACATCAGAGAGGCCCCCCGCGGCGGTCGTGATGACCGTGCAGGGGGCCTTGGTGGTCTTGCTACTGGCCGCGGAGCCAGCTTGTCGGAGTGCGCGCATTGGGGTCGCCCTTGATGTAGCGGGCGAACCGCGCAGCAAGCGCCTCGGTCCTGTCTGCCGCTGCGCTGACAGTCGCAGGGTTATCGCTGGCGCCGTGCGTGCCGCCTGCCAGTTGCCCGTACAGCGCCGCGGCGGCCTGTATCGCGGCGGCGCGGATTTCCTGGTCTTCGGTCACGCTGTCCCCTCCCCGAGTTGTGGCACGGACTCAGCGAGGATGCCCAGCCAGCCGCACAGTGACGCACTCGACCCCCGGCTAAGGCTGCTTCACCCAGTCGACGAAGCCTTGCCACGCGGGCTCAGCGAGCCGTACACGGGCGCCAGCGGGCCGCTTGGAGTCCCGTACCAGGACGCCCGTCTTGGGCCGCGCCCACTCCACACAGCTCCCGCTGTCGGTGTACGTGGACTTCGCCCATCTCAGCGGCCCGTCTTCAGTCTCCGACACAGCACCTCCCGCACGTTGTCGATCAGATCAAGTGACTTATCCGGCGGCAACGCTAGGCCGCACAGCCGTTCCCACGCCGTGACGTGAGCGGCAACATCATCCGGACGGGTGGAGATCACCGAGTTCGTCAGCGACTCCGTGAACACGGCCCTACGGCCGCCCGCCCGGTAGAGGGTGAACGGGCCGGCGAGCCCCGGGTGGGCGTCGCCGCCCTGCGGCAAGACCTGCACGCTCAGGGACGGCTGCAGCGCCGCCAGGGCGAGCAGGTGCTCCAACTGGTCGACGAGCGCCCCAAGACCGCCCACGGGCCGGTACAGGGCCGACTCGTCAACGACGACACCGATGCGGCGCCCCCCGGCCTGGCCGAGTTCGTCGATGCGCCTGCTGCGTTTCTCCGCGCGCGCCGCGACAGCCTCGAGCGGCAGGGCCGGGGTGGTGGCGTGGATCGCTGCCGCGGCGTACCCGAACGCCTGCAGCAGGCCCGGGATGAACAACGGCTGCCACACCTCGACGCTGTCCGCGTCGGCCTCGATGGCGGCCAGGCGGTGGATGTGGTCGCCGAGCGTCTCCGCAGGCGACTCCCAAACAGTGGTCAACGCGTCGTCCTCTCCGGCATGGGGCGGGTGCCCGCGGCATGGGTGCGGCGCCACGCGTTGTGGACGCGCCGGCCAACACGCAGCCGCAGCCGGTGGTTGTGGCAGCGCGGGCACATGCGGGGCTTGCCGAAGCGCTCGATTTCACCGAGGCCGCGGCAGCGGCGGCATGGGGCGAACGGCTTCACGGCACACAACACTGCGTAACCGCCGAGCCAGGCGGTGAAGGCGGCTGCCATAGCAAGCCACATGGGGTGTCTCCTCCTGCTGAAGTGGGTGTTTCCCGTTTCCCGGGGGCGCCCCTGCTAGACGCTAGATCGCTGATCACAGGGGCTTTGGGCTGCTAGCTGGGGTGCTAGACCTAGCAGGTGCGGGTGCTAGGTCTAGCAGCGGTGATCGGGCTAGGCGGCGGCCCTGTCGGCGTCACGGCGCGTGATGGCGGCGACGACGTCCGCGCGCTTGATGCCGCGCCGGTTCTTGCCCTCGCCCTCGTCGGTGGTGCCCCACACCTGGCCCGTTTTGATGCCCCACGGCTTCAGTGCGGCGGTGACGTTCTCGCCCGTCCACCCGTCGTACACGTCGGGCCGCAGCTCGGCGAGGTGGGCGGCGATGCGCTCGTTCCATACCTGCTCTTCGTCAGCACCGACGCACTTGAGGATGTCGCCGAGCAGGTCCATGCCGGCCGTCTCGGCGGGGCCTTCACCGATGGCGTGGCCGGTGATGTTGCCGTAGGCCTCGCGCATCTCCCGGGCGCGGGTAACGACTTGCTCGGCGGCCGGGGCGTCGATGAACGCGGAGGACACGATGCGCGGGTCGTCGCCCTCGCCGGACATCCAGCAGATGCCGAGGTCACGGCGGCTGAACATGGTGGCGCGGATACCGGACTTGTAGGCGCCGGTGCCCAACACCATGTCGTTGGCCTGGTGGTTCATCACCTTCAGGCAGAACCGCAGCACGGCGTTCGCCGAGATACCCGGGGGCAGCGACTTCGCGTCCGGCCGCTGCGTGGCGAACAGGCCGACGATGCCCAGGGCGGGCCCCCGCTTGGTGATGTCCGTGCAGATGGACTCCAGCTCGGCGCCATACTTCTCGTGCTCGAAGGGGACTTGGCACTCGTCGAGGCCGACGACGATCGGGTGCAGCCCGTATTTCTTGTCGCTGGCCAGGGCGGGCGTCACCTTGGACTCGGGGCAGATGGACCGCGGCAGGGACCGGATCACCTTCGCCCGGCGCCGCAGTTCCTCTTTGATCTCCCTCAGGGCGTGCAGGACGTACACGACGTCTTCGTCCTCGTCGCCGGCCCGGTAGCGGTGGCAGACCGGTTCGAGGGCGCCGAGGTCGCCGGTGCCCTTGAAGTCGAAGGCGTACAGGGCGGCCCGCGGGTCGAGTGCGGCGATCAGCAGGAACAGGCGGAGCAGGAAGGTTTTCCCCATCCTGGGGATGGAGCCGATGACGATGGCCGCGAACATCAGGGTCACGGTCACGGACGACATGCGGTAGTCGTTGCCGAAGACGACGGGCTTGAACAGGTCGACCTGCCCGTTCTTCAGCAGTGGCCACGCCGGCTTCGTCGTCTCGTTCATCGGCCGGTCGCCCACCCAGAGGACCATCCGCCCCTCGTGCCCGTCCGGGCCGTCGGGGTCGCCGGACGGCCACACGCAACCGACCTTGCGGCGCAGGCCGGAGGCGAGGGCTTCCCGCTTCTCGATGACGTCGTCGGGGGTGACACCGAAGGGAAGGTCCAGTTCAGCGCGGTAGCCGGGGCCGTCCCGGCAGATCTCGCCGATGTACTTCATGCCGTGCTGCTCGGTGTTGCTCCAGTTCTTCACGGCCGCGGAGATCTTCGGGTTGCCGATGGAGTCGAGGGCACGCAGCACGATCGTGCCGGTGAGCTTCTGCAGCTCGGTGCGCATCACGGCCGGGCCGATGACGGGCGCGTCCGGCTCCTGGCCGAAGTAGCCGAGGGTGAGGACACCGCCGGCCGCGAACGCCCACAGGAAGTCCGGGGCCATGACGTACAGCCACAGGGCGAAGCCGAGACCGAACACGGCAGCGATGACGGTGACCAGGCCGCGCAGGCGGACGCGGTTGCCGCGCAGGCGGGCGAGGCGCATGTACTCCTCGACGTCCTCGGTGCGCACGGTGTAGTCCCGCAGGGGCGCGGCCTCGCGGTCCCACAGCCAGCGGTTCGTCTCGGTGACGAAGCGGCAGGCTCCCCGCGGAGACATCACGGCCAACTGTGTGCCGTACCAGGGCAGGCGTACCCCGTGATAGAGGGAGGCGTACCCGAGGCGGGTGGCGGTGTGCTTCGCGGTGACTGCGAACTCGGTCCGGTCCTTGAGCCACGGGGGCAGGATCGGCTTGCGCCTCTCGGCGCGTACTCCGGGCGCGGGCAGGTTCGGGTTGTCGACGGGTACGGGCTTACTCGGTGTACCCGACGGTTCGGGTACGTCAGGTACCGGTGTACCCGTGTCCTCCTCTTTGGCGGGTACGTGAAGATCCGTCATGCTGTGTCCTCCGGTCGTTCTGTTGGGCGGTCCGGGACACGGGGCGGCCGGTGTACCTAGGCGGGTACGGCCGCCCCGTGGCGTACTTACTTGCCGTTGGCGGCCCGCTTACGGGCCCGGTCCTTGATGCGCTGGATGCCGGCGTCGATGTCGGGCTGGTCGGTGATGCCGGCGGCGGCCCGTTTCAGGCCCTTCATCTCTAGGCGGACGATGGCGACCTTCTCCGTGAACGTCAGCTTCGGCTCGGGCATGGTCAGTTCTCCTTGCGGGTGCTGCGCCACACGTCGCGCAGGATGAGCAGGCAGATCACGAGGGACACCACGGTGATGGCCAGGACTGACAGGGCGATGGAGAAGCCGACGAGGATCGCGACGATCACGAACGCGACGACGATCAGGGCGGCCAGGCCGAGGCACCCGCCGACCAGGTACGCGCCCCACGGATGCGCCTTGATCGGCTGCAACGGGGGCTGTTGTCGCAGGTCGGCGAGGTTAACCGATCGGGTAACCTGCGACGGCTGGACCGGCCACGCCCCGTACACGGGCTGGCCGTTCAGGTCGTAGCCGACGTGCGGCCGCTGTACGGGCTCGTTCACGACGTCCACCCCTTCGGCCGGCGCAGGTGCGGGCGGACGGCCAGACCGAGAGCGAACGCGACCACGACGGGCTTGGACGCCACAGCCGCGGCAAGGCCCACGACCAGCGACAACAGCGCCGGGTACACCACGAGTACGCCCAGAAGTACACCGAGCAGAAGACACCTCACGACGACACCCCCGTACCCGTCAGCTGCGGGAGCGCGGTACGGAACGCGTCCTGAATCTCCTTGGCGCGGGTCTGGCCCACCCTCAGCCGGTTCTTGATGTCGCGGATGGACGGCAGGTTCCCGTCGAGCAGCTGGCCCTTGAACTGCTCGGCGGCCAGCCCGTACCCGACCGCGCTCAGCGGGTTGCCGAACCCGTCGTCAGCGGCCTCCGGCTCGTCGGACTCGTCGGCCGCTTCCGTCTCCTCGGGTACGTACTCGGCGTGTACCTCGGCGCGGGTACGGGGCGGCGCGGCGGCGAGTACGGGCTCCGGGGCTTCGGGCCGCAGGGCGCGGCGCAGCTCTCCGGGGCAGTCGAATGTCGGGAGCAGCGCCACGCCCGCAGGTACGGCCTCCGGGATCCCAGGTACAGGCGCCGCGATCTCCAGGTACGTCTCGGGTACGGCGTCGGGTACACGCTCCATTTCGACGACCGGGGCGGCCTCGACGGGCGACTCGGCGTGTCCGGCGAGGGCCTGGTGGATCTGCCGCATGAGGGCGCCGAACGCCAGCAGGGCGGCCGTGGGCGGCACCGCGGCGACGGTGTACTCCAACAGCCCGGCATCCACGCCGACGCCGGCCACGTTCAGCGCGATGGATCCGCCGGATCCGACGATGGTCAGGCCGATCGCCCACCCGTCGACACGGCCCGCGAGGGCGGCGCGGAGCATGAGCAGCTCGCCCGCCACGATGAACAGATCGAGGGTGGCTGGCCATGCCCACGCGCGGATCTCTTTGTCCTCCATGCCGTGGGCCAGGGCGACCTCGGCGAGGTGTGCGTAGGACAGCCAGAACGCGGCGGCAGTGAGGGCGATGATGACGGCGCCGGCGGTGACGGCCAGGGCACGGGCGGGGTCGTTTCGGATCATGGTGCGCCCACCTCCGGGGCAGCGGCCCGCACCACACGGTGCGAGCTGAGGCAGATGCCCTCCCGGTCCTTCTGGGCGACAGCGTCGACCAGGGCGGCCATCAGGGCGGGAACGTGTGCGACGTGGCGGCGGACGGGCCGCTCGGCCAGGTCCAAGGCGCGCAGGGCGGCGTTCTCGGTGGGGCGCGGGATCGGCCACTTCTTCTTCACAGCCGCTCACCCCGCAGCCGTGCGGCCTCGGCCGCCACCTTCTCCAGCCGCAGAGCCGCCACCCGCAGACCCTGCACGACCTTCAGGGCGTCCGCGGGATCGAGGTCGAGGGCGACGTCCAGGCGCACGGACACGAGCGGGTGAGGCTCGGGCTGCAGCACCGCGTAAGGGGCGTGGGTGATACGGGCACGCATCACCTCGACCAGGCCGTAAGCGGCGGTCGCAGCCGAGGCCCTCACCCGCGCACTGTTGTGGGTGACGTCCGCAAGGTACGGGTTCGGCTGCCAGCCGTGACCGGTACACCACGCGGGTTCCGGGACGGCGACGAGGCCGTGGTCGACGGTCGGGATGGTCACCAAGCGGTTGCCAGTCACCGGTCCTCACCCCCGCGGCGGTTCTCGTCGTGGGAGCGCTGCGACGACTCGGTACGCGGCGCGTCCGTGAGCCACGGGAACGGGCGGATGCTGGCCGCAGCCTGGAACACGCGGATCGCCGCACCCTCCGGCGCGTCCGGCAGCGGATACACCCGCCCGCCCTCCAGGGAGGCGAGGAGACGGGCGCCGTGGTGCTCGCACCCGTCCGCGCCCGCGGTCTGCGCGTCGAGGACGGTCACCACGGGCGGCCCGTCACACGGCGTCGGGTCGTCCGGATGGGCGGCCGGGCACCGGTCGGCCGGCGGCCGGGCCGGGTACGCCCGGTCGATGGCCTCGGCGAGCGCGTCCATGGTGGGCTGCGCCTCGGGCGGGTATGCGGTGAGCTGGCCCTGCGCCTGGTAGCGGCCGAGCTCGATGATGCCGTGCGCGGATAGCCAGCCCTCGACCTCCACCCGCACTTCCTCAACGGTCAGGTTCTCGGCGTCACGGGCCGGGTCGACCTCCGTGAACCCGATCGACAGGGCGGTGAGCAGCTGCTCGCGGGTGAGCGCGTAGGCGACGTGCACGACGACCTCGGGAGTGCCGGCGTCACCGTCGAACGTCTCGGTGGGCCCGAAGGCGGGCAGCAGATGCTGCCCGCCCCGGATGCTGTCGTCAGCCACGGCCGCCCTCCTGGCGGGCGGAGAGCAGCGAACGTGCCTGGTCCTCACGCTCCCGCTGCGCCAACCCCGACGGCACGCGGAGCTCCATCGCCCCGGGCTCGCCGTGCAGCTCCACCGCGGTCACCGTGTCGGTCTCGACGACCGTCACCCCGAACGCCTTCAGCAGGTACGCCACCGGCATCGACGCGATGTCGACGCGGGACAACGACACCCGCCCCCTCTTGAGGTCTCCCCTCTGGCGGGCGTGCTCGTCGGCCTGCGCCTCAGCGAGCTGGTCGCCCAGCTCGACCAGGGCGTGCAGGTGGGCGCGCACCCGGCGGATCTCGTCGTCGAGCTCCAGCCGGTTCCGCAGGACCAGACAGACCCCGTTGCTGCCCTCCGGGGTGAACTCGACAGCGGGGCCGGCGTCGGGGCCGTCGCAGAACGGCCACTGCTGGATCCGGCCCACGAGGATGCTGCCGTCGATTCCCTCCCCGTCGTAGTCGAGGCCGACGGTGTCGCCCTGGTGCAGCAGGTCAGCCGGGTTGATGCCGCGCGTGACGTCGTCGGTGTGGTCGGTGGTGCACCAGGCGGGGCAGGTGGCCGTGAGGGACCCGCCCGTCTTCAGCGGGTAGGTGATGGTGCGCGGCTCGACCACGGGCGCCTGCGGCGTGGCGGTGGTGAAGGTGGTGTGCGTCATGGCGGTCACTCCCATCAGGCCGCGGCGGCGGCGAGCTCGGCGGGGACGGTGGTCTCGTCGGCGATCCGCTCGACCTTGAGGGACGGGGCGCACGCCTTCATCGGGACGGGGCCGAGGTTGTTGGCCTTGAAGATCGCGGTGATGGCGGCGAGGTCCGGGGTCTGCCGGGACGACGGGGTGCGGAAGACGCGCCACGTGCCGTACACGCCCGCGGGGAGGCGGTCGAGGATCTTCTTCGCGGCGCGCTTGCCGCGGTCGGCGCGGCGGGCCTGGTCGGCGGCGCGGTCGTATTCGGCGGCAGCAGCCTCGATCGTCTCGACGGCGGGGAGTTCGTCGGCGTTGTACACGCCGGCCGGGTCCGGGGCCTCGACGGCCTCCAGCGCTTCCGCCTCGACGAGAGCGGCCGGCTTGACGACCGAGCGGACCGCGTCGGCCACGGTGGCGACCAGACCGCGGACCGTGCGGGCGGCACGAGGGGACATGAGAAGGTGGATCACAGCGGGTCTCCTGTTCAGGCAGGTGGTCCGTCAGGCCCTCGGTCGGTGCTCGCTACACCGCCGGGGGCCGTTCTGCGTTTGGCCTGGTCAGCGACTTCTTGTCGTCAACTCAGTTACGAACAATGTTGACAGTACTCCCGCCCCATGAGACTGTCAACTCTGTTCCGTACTGAGTTCACAAGAGAGGTGACAGCATGGCGGTCATGGCACGAGACGAGATCCCTGAGCTCCGGGACCTGCGAGACGAGTACGACCGCGCCCGCGACGCCCTCATGGCAGCCATCCACAAGCACCTCGACCGCGGCGAAACGAACGCCCGGATTGCGCGGTCGGTGGACTGGTCGCGTGAGTACGTCGCCCGCATCCGCAAGGAGCGCGACGCCGCCCAGGCCGAGGAGACCACAGAGGGGGCGCAGTAGTGACGACCGCGCCCCCGCCCGGACGCCTGTACGGCAAGGGGCACTCCGAGAACGGCAAGCAGTGCCATCACTGGAGCGTGTATGGGTTGACCTGCCACGAGTACGAGGAACTCCGGGTCCGGGCTCGCGGCTGTTGCGAGATCTGCGGCGTCAGCGAGGACGACACCCATCGGCGGTTGCTGCTCATCGACCACTTCGAGGGCAACGGCTCCTTCTCCGTTCGCGGCCTCATCTGTGCCAAGTGCAACTCAGTCATGGCCTGCTTCGACGGTCGGAAACCCTGGGGCGCAAACCGGCGGTGGGAGGGAAAGGCCAGCGGCTATGTTGCGGTCTCTCGGCTGTGGGACGCATACGGGCGCATCTGCGAGCGACTCAACACAGACCGGACGAACGATCTGTTGGGCCACATGCGTGCCCGCGTCCTCGAGCACGGCGACGACCAAGACCGTGCCGACCTTGAGAAGGCTGAGCAGGAGCTCGCCGAGCGGCGCGCACGCAAGGGCGGCCGGCCAAAACGAGAGCCTGCGGCAGGCGACTGAGGCGGGCGCCGGCGTCTCACATTCGTCTCACAGTCCGGCCGCCGAACAGCGGCAAAACCGCAGGAACGCCGGACTGTGGCGGCCGAATCGCGCACCGAGCGGACACCATGGACGACTCGTAGAGTCGATACATGGATCTGCCGGTGATGCCCCCTGTGAAGCCGATGCTCGCCAAGTCGGTGGCGAGGATCCCGCCGGACATGCACTACGAGGCGAAGTGGGACGGGTTCCGGGCCATCGTGTTCCGCGACGGCCCGGAGGTGGAACTGGGCAGCCGTACCGGGAAGCCGCTGACCAGGTACTTTCCCGAGCTGGTCGAGGCCCTGCGGGAACGGGTGCCCGAGCGCTGCGTGCTCGACGGCGAGATCGTGATCGTACGAGAGGGCCGGCACCTCGATTTCGACGCCCTCACCGAGCGCATCCACCCAGCCGCCTCCCGGGTACGGACGCTCGCCGAGCGGACGCCGGCCTCCTTCGTGGCGTTCGACCTGCTCGCCCTGGCGGACGAGTCCCTGCTCGACGTTCCGCTGACCGAGCGGCGCGCCCGGCTGGTCGGGGCCCTGGCCGGGGTCACGGCACCGGTCCACGTCGCCCCGGCGACGACGGACGTCGAGGTGGCGCAGCGGTGGTTCGAGCAGTACGAGGGTGCGGGCCTCGATGGGGTGATCGCCAAGCCGCTCACCGTGCGTTACCGGCAGGACGAGCGGGCCATGTACAAGATCAAACACGAGCGCACGGCGGACGTCGTCGTCGCGGGCTACCGGCTGCACAAGAGCGGTCCGGTGGTCGGCTCCCTGCTCCTCGGGCTCTACGACACCGGGGGCACGCTGCAGCACGTGGGGGTGTCCGCGGCGTTCCCCATGAGGCAGCGGGCGCAGCTGGTGACGGAGCTGGAGCCGCTGCGGATGGACGACGTGGCGGCGCATCCGTGGGCGGCCTGGGCCGAGGAGGCCGCGCACGAGACGGCGCGGCTGCCGGGGGCACCGAGCCGCTGGTCGGCGAAGAAGGACCTGTCCTGGGTGCCGCTGCGCCCGGAGCGGGTGGCCGAGGTGGCGTACGACCACATGGAGAACGGCGTGCGCTTCCGGCACACGGCCCGCTTCCGCCGCTGGCGGCCGGACCGCGTCCCGGAGAGCTGCACCTACGCCCAGCTGGAGGAGCCGGTCAACTTTGACCTGGCGGACATCCTGGGCGCGCGGGAGTGAGGTGGCGGGACCCGGGGCCCCCGGCAGTGATGTGGCGGGACCCGGGACTCGCGGCAGTGATGTGGCGGGACCCGGGACTCGCGGCAGTGAGGTGGCGGGACCCGGGGCCCCCGGCAGTGATGTGGCGGGACCCGGGACTCGCGGCAGTGATGTGGCGGGACCCGGGACTCGCGGCAGTGATGTGGCGGGACCCGGGGCCCCCGGCAGTGAGGTGGCGGGACCCGGGGCCCCCGGCAGTGATGTGGCGGGACCCGGGGCCCCCGGCAGTGATGTGGCGGGACCCGGGGCCCCCGGCAGTGATGTGGCGGGGGTCAGAGGAACCCGGCGTGGCCGATCAGCGCACACCCGGCTCCATCAGGATCTTCACCGCGCCGTCCCGTTTCTGCTGGAACATCTCGTACGCCTGCGGTGCCTCGGTGAGCGGCAACCGGTGGGTGGCGAAGCCGTCCACGCCCAGGGTGTCCTCGTCGGTCAGCAGCGGCAGGATGTCCGCGCTCCAGCGGCGGACGTTGGCCTGCCCCATGCGCAGCTGGATCTGCTTGTCGAACATGGTGAGCATCGGCAGCGGGTCCGCCTGGCCTCCGTACACGCCGGAGAGCGAGATCGTGCCGCCGCGCCGTACCAGCTCGATCGCTGTGAGGAGCGCGGCGAGCCGGTCGGTGCTGAAGCGTTCGGAGAGCCGCGCCCCGATGGCCCGGGGCAGCATCGACGACGCCGTCTGCGCGAGCCGGGCGATCTGGCTGCCGTGGGCCTCGGTGCCGACCGCGTCGATGACGGAGTCGGGGCCGCGGCCGTCGGTCACGTCCTTGATGGCGGCGACGAGTTCCTTCTCGCTGTCGAAGTGCCGCAGGTCGTACGTCTCCACGCCCCGCTCGCGCGCCCGGCGCAGCCGCTCCGGGACGAGGTCCACGCCGAAGACGCGTTCTGCGCCGCGTTCCCGGGCGATCCGGCAGGACATGTCGCCGATGGGACCGAGCCCGAGGACGGCGACGGTGCCGCCGGGAGGGATCGCCGCGTACTCGACGGCCTGCCAGGCGGTCGGCAGCACGTCGGAGAGATAGACGAACCGGTCGTCGGGCGGCCCCTCCGGCACCTTGATCGGTCCGAACTGGGCCTGCGGGACGCGCAGATACTCGGCCTGGGCGCCCGGCACGGCCCCATACAGCCGGGTGTAGCCGAACAGGGCCGCACCCATGCCCTCGCCGGTGACCTGGGTGGTCTCGCACTGCGTGGGCAGTCCGGCCGAGCACATCCAGCAGTGGCCGCACGCGATCTGGAACGGCACCACGACCCGGTCTCCGGGCCGGAGGTTCGGCACCTCGGAGCCGACCTCCTCGACGATGCCCATGGGTTCGTGGCCGAGTATGTCGCCGGGGGTCATGAACGGTGTGAGCACCTCGTACAGATGCAGGTCGGAGCCGCACAGCCCGCTGGAGGTGACGCGGATGACGGCGTCGGTGGGCTCCTGGATCTTCGGATCGGGCACGTTCTCCACGCGGACGTCCCTCTTGCCCTGCCATGTCACGGCCTTCATCGTGCGCCACTCCCTCCGTCTCGACCGGTCATGTGCGGCGCCCGGGTACCCGTGGGTAGGCGGGCGAATCACTTGAGGGACGGCTGGTGGCCCGGGTGGCCTGTCTGTTTCCGTGTGCCGAGCGGGTATCACCCGGATGGGTCCGCGAACAGACGATCGAGAGGTGCGGCGCGATGGTTGTGAAGCGGTTGCGACACGGCGCGCTCACGGCGGTACTGCTGACCGCTCTGGTCGCGGGCTGCACCACGGGGGACGGCGAGGGAACGGACACCGGACGCGAGGAGACCCGGCAGAGCACCGGGGAGCCCACCGGTCCCGTC
Organism: Streptomyces cavernae; assembly: GCF_004023625.1. Classification (GTDB taxonomy): domain Bacteria; phylum Actinomycetota; class Actinomycetes; order Streptomycetales; family Streptomycetaceae; genus Streptomyces; species Streptomyces cavernae. The sequence continues at coordinate 165,159 of NZ_RPDJ01000031.1, forward strand.
CTCGCCGTGAAGATCGACAACGTGTCCGCGGCCCGGCCGCAGACCGGCATCGGCGCGGCGGACATCGTCTATGTGGAGCAGGTGGAGGGCGGCCTGAGCCGGCTGATGGCGGTGTACGCCACCAGGCTCCCCGAGGTGGTCGGGCCGGTGCGCAGTGCCCGTGAGACGGACCTGGAGCTGCTGCGCCAGTTCGACGAACCGACGCTGGCGTTCTCCGGGGCGCAGGGCAAGCTGCTGCCGCTGATCGACCGGGAGCCGTTGCGCGCGGTGCCGCCCGGCAAGGCGTCGGGCGCCTACTTCCGGGGCGAGGACCGGCCCGCGCCGCACAACCTCTATCTGCGGCCGGCGAAGGTGATGGAGTCCGTGGGCGGCGGGCCCGCCCTGGCGCAGACCGGCTTCCGCTTCGGCGCGGCGCCCGAGGGCGGCACCCCGCAGAACAGCCGCACCGTGCGCTTCCCCGCGGCCCGCTTCACCTTCACCTGGTCCGAGCAGCGGCAGAGCTGGCAGGTGGCGATGGACGGCACACCCGACCGGACGACGGACGGGAAGACCCTGGCACCGGCGACCGTAGTCGTCCAATACGTACGGGTGCGCGAGTCCCGGTTCCACGATGTGCGCGGCAACAACTCGCCGTACACGGAGACCGTGGGCTCGGGGAAGGCGGACGTCCTGCGCGACGGGCGGGTCCACCGTGTCCGGTGGGAGCGCGGGGCGGCACAGGACGGCACGGAGTTCACCACCGCGGACGGGAAGACGGTGAACTTCGCGCGCGGTCAGGTGTGGGTGCTGCTGGTGGCGGCCCGCTGAGTGCCGGTGGTCCGGCCGGGCGAGCCGCCCTTGTCGGTCTTCGGTCCAGTCTTCAGTCGGCCGCCAGCAGATGGGCCGGGGCGATACGGGACATGGCCCGGTTGGGCACGGACAGGACCCCACACACCAGCCCGACTGCGGCCAGCGTCGCCAGCAGTGCCGCGCCGGCCACCATCGGCAACCGCCCCGCCAGTACCCCCTGCCCGAGCGCCAGTACGGTCGCGAGGCCGGCGGCGGCGCCGGTGAGGCCGCCCAGCAGCGCGAGCCCGGCGCCCTCGTAGAGGGTGAGCCGCGCGAGTTCGCGGTTGGACCATCCGGTGGCGCGCAGGACGGCCAGGTCGGCGGCCCGCTCGCGTTGGGAGAGGACCAGCACGTCGACCGCTCCGGCCGCGCCGAGCAGCAGCGACAGGGCGACGCTCACATAGTCGGCCGTGCGGGCGTGGGCGACGACGGCGTTGCCGAGCAGCGAGCCGGCCACCTCGCCGCGGAAGGCGAGGGTGAGGCACAGCAGCACGGTGAAGGCCGCCACCCCGAGCGCCAGACCGGCCGCGCCGAGCACGGTCCGGCCGCGGGTGCGCAGCAGATTGCGGATGGCGAGGCCGGGGACGGAGCGGACGGCGACCGCCCGGCGGGTGGCGGTCACCGCGGGTGTGACCGCGTCCAGCGGCCGCACCCGGGTGGCCCGCCAGGCGGGCAGCAGGCCCGCGCCGAGCGCCAGCAGCAACGCGACGGGCAGCACCAGGGCTGCCTTCACCCCCGATCCGGGCAGGCCGAGCAGCGTCCCCAGTCCGTAGGCGAGGACTGCGCCCAGGGCACCCGCGCCGAGGCCGATGACCGCCAGCTCACCGAGGATCAGGCGCAGGATCTCCGATGTGCTCCACCCGACGCAGCGCAGTGTGCCGATCTCGGTGCGGCGCGACCGTACGGAGGCCAGTGCGGCCTGGGCGAGGAAGAGTCCGCAGACCACCAGGACCAGGACGAAGAGCACCGCGCTCTTGGTGTCGACGGCCTGCAGGATCCGCAGCGCCACGCCCTTGGCGACCCAGCGCTCGGTGACCTTGATGTCCGAGGGCAGCACGATGGTCTGCGGTGCGGGTGAGCTGCCGACGGTGACGTCGACCTGCAGCTTCGGGTAGGCGGCGCGGATCTGACCGGCCACGGAGTTGACCCGGGCCCGCGAGGTGGGGTCGACACCGGTGACGCCCTCGACGCGGATGCGGATGGCGCTGACCGGTTCCTTCTCGTGCGCCGGGGACTTTCTGCGGCTGTGGGTGAAGGCGGAGATCGAGTCGATCGTGGTGAGCAGGGTGGGCGGCGGGCTGAGGTAGCCGCCGAGGTTGCGGTCGGGCCGCAGGGGCTGGTTGCGCAGGGCCTTCCGGGAGCGCGCGTCCGCGCCGGTGACCTGCGGGGGCTGGTAGGTCTCCAGCGGGACCCGGGACAGTGCGGAGAAACCGCGCAGCTTGGCGGGGTCGTAGCGGCCGACGACGCGGATCACCGGATCCGGGCGGCGTCCGGAGTCTTCGCGGTCGCAGGTCTTGAACGACCCGCACACGGTGGAGGCATGACCGGTGACCTTACGGAACTGGGTGCCCGCGTTCTCCTCGGGGATGTACCTCTGCGTTTTTTCGAAGTAGTTGTCCTCCCAGATGCTGGGCGGCTGGGCGGGCCGTGTCTGCGCGACCAGGCCCTCCTCGGTGCTGCGGTAGCCGACCGGTCCGACCGTCCAGTAGTTCACCACGTCGAAGCCCCGTCCGCCGTCGGTTATGGACCGGAAGGCTGTGGCGAGGTCGGCGGTGACCGTTCCGACGGCGGTGCCCCGCAGGCCGTTGACGAAATCGTGGGCGCTCGGCCTGCTCAACTTGCCGGGCAGGGCCTTCGGATCGCCGACGTCCAGCCGCTCGACGCCGGCGCTCAGGGTGCCTGCGGTCAGGGCGCGGCTGCTGAGCATGACCGGGACGTTGTAGTCGTGCTGCCGTTCTTCCTCGACCGGACCCTGATCCCATTCGGCGGCGGCCCAGACGGGCCGGTCCTTGGCGGTGAGCATCCGGCCGGAGGTGACCGTGTCGCTCAGCCCCACGAGTTGGTCCTCCGCGGCCGGGTCGATCGCCGACAGCAGTACCGGGAAGGAGACCGGCACCTGGGCCGTGGCCTTCCCGTTCCCCGGTACGCAGGTCATGGTCGAGCGGGCGTCGAGGGAGAACACCGACTCCGGGTCGTCGTTCCAGTCGAACATGGGCTGGGGCAGCTTCTCGCCCAAGAAGTCGGTCTTCGCCCCGCTCTTGTCATAGTTGTAGAACCAGCACACCGCGTACTTCTTGCCGCCCGCCTTCTCGTTCTCCAGATAGTCGTCCATGACGATCGGGTTGCGGGTGAGGTAGACGTACTGGTCGGCGACCGGGTAGCTGCCCAGGCCGGCCTGCAGCTTCGGTGTGAGGCGCAGCAGTTGGGCCGGTGCCTCGCTGTCGCGGAACTTCGACACATCGATCCTGACCGTGCCGTCCACCATCAGGTAGCCGATGTTGGCAACGGGCGCGGCGGTCTCGACTCCGGAGAGGGACTTGATGCGCCGGTACTGGTCGAGGCTGATGCCGCCGAAGATCCCCGACAGGAAGTTGGGCTCGACCAGGCCGCGTTCCCGTTCGACCTCGGTCTGGGTGCCGGGCGGCCGGACCAGGATGTCGTACGCGGAGCGGGCACTGTCCTCGACGATCCCGGTGGTCCGTGCCTGGCTGGTGGTCACCGTCGAGGTGAGCAGGGTGAAGCTGGTGGCGGCGACCAGGATGCCCGAGGCCAGCGCGAGGGCGCGGGAACGGCGTCTGCGCAGCTGGGAGAGGATCATGGCGATCACGGACGCAGACCCCCGAGCCGGTCGAGCACGTCGGGGG
>NZ_RPDJ01000032.1 GCF_004023625.1 Streptomyces cavernae
ACCGGGGTCGGGTGGGCGCTGAGGGACCGCTCGGCGCGGGCCCGACGGGGCCGGTGTGTGCCGCACGGCGCGCACCGGACACGGCGGTGCGCGCCGGACACGGCGGTGCGCGCCGGACACGGCGGTGCGCGCCGGACGCGGCGGTGCGCGCCGGACGCGGCGGTGCGCGCCGGACGCGGCGGTGCGCGCCGGACGGGGCTGGTCTGTGTGCCGCGCGGGACCGGGCGTTCGTGGTCGGACGGGGCGGTGTGCCGCGGCCGGGTCAGCGGGCAGGCAGCCGGAGCCCCAGTTCGGCGGCGGCCGCCTGGAGCAGCGGCACCATGGCGACCAGGTCGTCCATGCTGCGACGGAAGGCGGGCGCGGCGGTGGAGAGGGCGGCGAAGACGCTGCCGTCGGCCCGCAGGATCGGGACGGCCACGGCGCGCAGGCCGCGATGGTGCTCCTCGTCGGCGGTGGCGTAGCCGCGTTCGGCGACGCGGGCGACGTCTTCGCGCAGGACGTCGCGGTCGATGATGCTGTTCGGTCCGTACGGGGTGAGTTCGACACGGTCCAGGAGGTCGGCGCGCACGTCCTCGGGTGCGAAGGCCATCAGGACCTTGCCCATCGACGTGCAGTGCAGCGGACCGTGGCGGCCCGGTTCGCTGCGTACGCCGACCGGCAGGGGCCCGTCCACGTAGTGCACGTACAGGTGCCGAGTGCCGTCGAGCACGGACATCAGGGTGGCTTCCTCGGTCTGCCGCGTCACCCGCTGCATCACGGGGAGGGCGGTGCCCGCGAAGCCGTAGGCCTGGCCGGCCTGCTGGCCGAGCCGGAACAGCCTGAGGCCAGGTTTGTAGCGCTTGCCGGCGGTCTCGAACTCCACCAAGCCCTCGCGGCAGAGGGAGTTGACCAGCCGGTGCGCGGTGCTGACGGGAACGCCGCTCTCACGGGCCAGCGCCGAGAGCGTGATGCCGTGGGGATGCTCGCCGACCAGGACGAGCAGCCGGATCGCACGACCGATGACGTCGGCCGGGACTTCACTGGTGCTCACGAACGGCAAATTACCACTCAGCGGAAAGAAGTCTCACTGAGCGGACTTCGCGGTTACGCGGTGTTGACACCGCTCATCGGCGGCGCGGACGATGTTTCCCATTGAGCAGATGACCTTCCCACTCAGTGGAAACCCCCCACCCGCGCCTGAGAGGCCTCCCATGAGCCACCCCGTCTTCGACGTGACCGGCAAGGTCGCGCTCGTCACCGGATCGAGCCGCGGTATCGGCCGGGCACTGGCCGGCGGCCTGCTCGAAGCCGGCTGCACGGTCGTCCTCAACGGCCGCGACACCGTCACCCTGGAGGAGACCCGTAAGGAACTGGCCGGGACGTTCGGCGAGGCGGTCCTCGCGGAAGCGTTCGACGTCACGGACTCCGCCGGGGTCGCCGATGCCGTCGGCCGGATCGAGGACCGGGCCGGGCCGATCGACATCCTGGTGAACAACACCGGCGCCCAACGCCGCGCCCCCTTCCTCGAGTTCACCGACGAGGACTGGCACGGCCTGCTCGACACCAACCTCACCAGCGCCTTCCTCGTCGGCCGCGAGGTCGCCCGGCGCATGGTGCCCCGGGGCCACGGCAAGATCGTCAACATCTGCTCGCTGCAGAGCGAGGCGGTGCGCCCCGGTATCGCGCCCTACTCGGCGACCAAGGGCGGCCTGAAGATGCTCACCAAGGGAATGTGCGCCGACCTCGGGCCGCACGGCATCCAGGTCAACGGCATCGGCCCCGGTTACTTCGACACCGAACTGACGTCCGCGCTGGTGGCGGACGAGGAGTTCAGTGCCTGGGTGCGCAGGCGAACGCCGGCCGGCCGCTGGGGCAAGGTCGAGGACCTCGTCGGCGCCCTGCTGTTCCTCTCCTCACCGGCCTCCGACTTCGTCAACGGACAGCTGCTGTACGTCGACGGCGGCATGCTCTCCGTCCTGTGACCCGGCCGACCACTCAAGGAGCTTCCATGCACGCGTGTGTTGTCCACGGAGCCGGTGATCTGCGGGTCGACGAGCGGCCGCCCGCCGATCCCGGGCCGGGTGAGATCGCGGTCGCCGTCGCGCTCGGCGGGATCTGCGGTTCCGACCTGCACTACTACCACCACGGGCGGGTTGGGGACTTCGCACTGCGCGAGCCCATGGTGCTCGGCCACGAGGTGGTCGGCCACGTCGCCGCCCTCGGGCCCGGCACCGACGGACCCTCGGTGGGCACCGCCGTCGCGGTCCATCCCGCCACACCGTGCGGCACCTGCCACGAGTGCGCGGGCGGCAGGCGCAACATCTGCGCCCACACCCGTTATCTGGGCAGCGCCGCCCACACCCCGCACGTCCAGGGCGGATTCGCCCAGCTCATCAGCGTGCCCGCCGACCAGATCCGTCCCCTGCCGCCCGGGCTGAGCCTGCGCCGGGCCGTTCTCGCCGAGCCGCTGTCGGTGGCGCTGCACGCCGTGCACCGGGCGGGCGAGGTGAGCGGCAAGCGGGTCCTGGTCACCGGCGCCGGTCCGATCGGCTGCCTCGTGGTGGCGGCGCTGCGGCACGGCGGCGCCGCCGAGATCGTCGTCAGCGACCTCCTCGACGAGCCGCTGCGGATCGCCACGGAGATGGGGGCGACCGCCACGGCACGCGCGGACCGGGCCGACGCCCCCGCCTGGGACGCCCCTTTCGACATCGCCGTCGAGGCGTCCGGGGCACCGGCGGGGCTGCGGACCTGCGTGGAACGGGTACGCCGCGGCGGCACCGTCGTACTGCTGGGTCTGCTGCCGCCCGGCGAGGTCGGGCTGCTGGGCAATGTCGCGGTCACCCGCGAACTCGGACTGCGCGGTGCCTTCCGATTCGACACCGAGTTCGACGAGGCGCTGTCCCTGCTGGCCCAGGGCCTGCCCGTGGAGCCGACCGTCACCCACACCTTCCCGCTGGAGCGTGCCGTCGCCGCGTTCGACATCGCCCGGGACCGCACGGTCGCCTCCAAGGTCCTGCTGGACGTCGCGGCCGTCACACCACGGTGAACGTCCACAGCAGATTGGTGCTGTTGCCCCAGGTCCACTGCTTGGTGACGGAACCGGAGGAGACGTTGCCGCCGCCGTCGAGGACGAGTCCCGTGGTGCGGTTGGCGATGGAGTACCTGCCGTCGCCGCGGTGGGTGATCAGCCATTGCTGATGGGTGGTGCCGTTCCACTCCTGCTGTCTGACGGTGGCGCCGTCGCCGGTGGCGCCCCAGCCGTCGGCGACCATGCCGTTGGTGCGGTTCTCCAGCCTGTGGTAGCCGTTGCCGAGTTCGACCGCGTGCCACTGCAGGTCGGCGTCGCCGTCCCAGGTCCGCTGCACCAGATCGGAACCGCCGGGGACGACCCCGCCGCCGTCCAGGGCCAGGCCGTTGGTGACGTTGGTGATCCGGAGGAAGACCGACGGGTCGAAAGTGACCTTCAGTGAGGCGATCCTGTTGTCCGCACCGGTGCGGCGCAGGTCGGCCCTGTCCGCCGTGAAGGTCCACGAGGTACCGGTGAGGTCGTCACCCGTGTAGCCGACGATCCGGTATCCGGGGGCGAGCTTTAGCGAGGAGAGGGTGCGCGGCGGTATCCCGGCGAGGGTCAGCTGCTCGGCGGTGTGGTCGCCGAGGGCGAGCACGGCGCTGTCGCCGGAGTAGCGGGCGTCCTTGAAGACCAGGGCGCCGGCGAGGGGCCGCAGCGTCGGGATGCGGCCGGAGAAGCGGAACTTCAGGACGTACGCGGGGGCGTCGAACGGCATCACCGACGGAAGGGTCACCTTCAGCCCGGCCGTGGACTGGGCCGGGGCGGGGAGGTCGATGTACTCGCCGGCCGTGGAGCCGAGCAGTTGCACCGACGACAGCGAGCCCAGGTCGATCCGGTCGGAGCGGAGCGTCCTGAGCGTCAGAGCTCCGCCGGGCCGGCCCAGGATCGTCGCGTACAGGACGGTGCCGGCCTTGTTGCGGGTGAACCGGATGTCCTGCGCGGTGCCGGCCGTGGGCCGGGTGAAGGAGCCGCCGCCCATCTTCGTCGGCCCCTCGCCGTACGCCGTCCAGGCCCGGGTCCCGTAGATCGACTCGCCGAAGCGCTTCAGATAGTCGCCGATGCCCAGCAGGAGGTCGCGCTGCCCCTGCGGGATGGTGCCGTCGGCCTTCGGGGCGATGTTGAGCAGCATGTTGCCGTTCTTGCTGACCCGGTCGATGAACGAGTGCAGCATCTGCGCGAGCGTGTAGTAGCCGATGCCCTCCGTGTAGCACCAGCTGGAGTTGGAGATGCTGTCGTCGGTCAGCCAGTAGGGCGCGGTCAGGTCGGCCGGGCCGCCCCGCTCGTAGTCGAAGACCGCGCCGTGGCTGTTGAGGCCGTCCTTGTAGGTGGCGACGACCTCCTTGCCCCACTTCGCGGCCTGGTTGTAGTAGTACGCCAGGAAGTTGAGCCGCTGCGTCTCGTCGACGTGGTCGAGCCTCCAGTCCTGCCACAGGATGTCCGGCCGGGCCCGGTCGACGACCTCCTTGAGCTTGTCGTACCAGAGCTGGTTCTCCTGCTCCGGACCCAGCTGACCGTAGAGCTTCTGCAGGCTCGGGTCGGACTGGGCGGGCGCGTGCTCGAAGTAGCCGGTGTAGTTGTACGCGTGGTGCATCGCCACCAGCAGCTTCAGCTTCCTGGCGCGGATCGCGTCGGTGAACAGCCGCAGCAGATCGAGGCCCGGGCCCTTCTTCACCGAGTTCCACTCGTTGACCTGGCTGTCCCACATCGAGTAGCCGTCGTGGTGCTCGGCGACCGGCCCGGCGAACCTCGCGCCGGCGTCGACGAACAGTTGGACCCATTCGTCGGGATCGAAGTTGCCGCCGGCCGACTTGAGCTTCGGCGCGAACTGGGTGCGGTTGCCCGCCAGGTCGTCCGCCCCGTCGATGAAGTTGTGGTACGGCCACTCGGTCGGGCTGCCATAGGTGGCGGTGTGGTGCTTGTTCGCCTTGTCGTCCGGCACGTACATGTTGCGTGGGTACCACTCGCTGTCGTACGCGGGGACGCTGAAGGCGCCCCAGTGGAAATAGATGCCGAACTTGGCGTCCCGGAACCACTCGGGTGCCGCCGGGTGCCGGTTCACCGAGTCCCATGTGGGCCGGTAGGTGCGCGGGGCCGCCAGGGCGCCTCCGGCGGCGACCACGTCAGTGGCCACCGCGGCCGAGACGACGGCCGTGGCACCGGCCAGTAACGTGCGCCTGCTGATCGTGCGCCTGCTGATCGCTCTCGACACCACGGAGACCTCCGTCTCGGCTGTTACACGCAAAGGCATGACCGGTACACATGGGGCTGGCGTGTCAGGTGTTACGCCATGAAGGTCAGCCATGCAGGCCGTGGGTGTCAACGGGCGTGCAGGGATGAATAAGCCCTGGAGCAGTTAGCTTTTGCCCGCTTTGCTGGTTATCTTGCAGATCGAACTGCGGGAGACATGGAATGTCTTGACAGGGTGGCCGTAGCGGGCGATCAACGGAGAGTGAGAACTCACTGCGCCCGCCAGGCGCGACCTGATGGAAGTCGGACGGCTGCTCGAACCGGTCGCCGCCGGCCTGGCCGCCACCCGGATCTCCACGGCGGGGCCTGGCCGACGTCGGATCTGGCGCGGTCTGGTGGACGCCCGGGCCGCGGGGTGCACCCTCGCGGAGCACGAGGCGATCTTCGCGGCGCCGGCCGGTCGGGACGCCGCGCTCACCCAGGCCGCCGCGCTGCTGCACGTCAGCAGTACCGAGCAATGGCTGCGGGACCACCTGGCCACCACCGCGTCCTCCCCGGGCCTGGCTGACTTCCCCGGGCGTGAGCGGGTGCTGCCTTCCGGCGGCGTGGCGACCCGGTCGCGCTCATGGCAGGCCGTTGTCAGTGGTGCGCGTTAGCCTGCGCAGATCCGACCGTCCATCCCTTTTGGGAGGTTTCCATGGTCTCGCGGCTCAACCCCTACCTCAGCTTCGCCGGCGATGCCCGGCAGGCCCTGGAGTTCTACAAGGAGGTGTTCGGCGGCACCCTGGCGCTGAACAGCTACGGCGACTTCGGCCAGCAGGGCACCCCGCACGCCGACAAGATCATGCACGGCAGGCTGGAGACTTCCAGCGGCTTCACCCTGATGGGCGCCGACGCGCCTCCGGGAACGGAGCTCGAGCCGGGCAACAACTTCGCGGTGAGCCTCAGCGGCGACGACGACGCCGAGCTCCGCGGCTACTGGGAGAAGCTGTCCGAAAACGGCTCCGTGGCCGTCCCGCTGGAGAAGCAGATGTGGGGCGACGTCTTCGGCATGTGCACCGACCGCTTCGGCATCTCCTGGATGGTCAACATCGGCTCGTAGGACAGCTGACAGAACCGACGTGCCGCCCGTGCCCGGGACCCAGTGCCCGGAGGGCCGACGGTCCCGGGCACGGGCATGGGCTCGGCCCGCGACTGGGCGCGGGCCCGGGTCCGGGTTTGGTCCGAGTCCGGGTTCGGTCCGGGTCCGGTCAGAGTCCGGGTCGGTCAGAGTCCGGGTCGGTCAGGGTCCGGTCGGTCAGGCAAGGCGACAGGTCCGGGGCCGGGGCTTGGGGGGCGGGCCACGGTTCCGGCGCACGCTGCGGCTCGGCGGACCGGCCGCACTCCCGGGCAGGCCGCACCGCCGGGCGGGTCCGGGGTCTGGGGGCGGGTGCGGGTGCGGGTTCGGGAGTCCGGCAGGTGCACCGCCCAGCGGGCCCCACCGCCGGGCACGCCATCCGCCGAGCGCCGTTGGGCGGACCGCCCCGCGGAGCACTTGTCGTCTCAGCGTGAGAGCACTTGTCGTCTCAGCGCGACAGTGCGCGTGTCCGACCGTACTGTGACCTCATCGGACAACATGTGACGGACTCTGGCGGTACCCCTGCCGCGCCGGAAGGAGCGGCTCGCATGCACGGGTATGCGACCCCTGACAGTGACGAGGTCACGGCGGCGCCCGGCAGGCTACTGGACGTCCTGAAGGTCGCGGCCGTGGTCCTGGACGCGGACGGGTACATCGCGCTGTGGAGCCCCGAGAACGAGCATCTGCTCGGTTACTCCCCCGAGGAGGCCCTGGGGCAGCGCGCCGACAGACTCCTTGTCACGCGCGAGAACCGTCCACGGGCCAGGGAACTGTTCACCCAGGTCAGTTCGGGCGCCCGGCGGGCGGGGGTCTTCCCACTGCGGCACCGGGACGGCACGGAGCGCGCGGTGGAGTTCCGCACGATGCGCCTGCTCGACAGCGAGGGCCGGCCCCACCTGCTGGGGATCGCCACGGACGCGACGACCGTGCGGGGCGTGGAGCGGGACCTGGCCCTGTCGAACAGCCTCGTCAACCAGACCCCGGTGGGCATCGCCGTCTTCGACAACGACCTGCGCTGGGTGGGCGTCAATCCGGCGCTCGAGCGCATGAACGGCGTACCCGAGTCGGCCGTGCTGGGCCGCCGGGTCGGCGAAGTACTGCCGGACCTGGATGTGCAGGCCATCGAAGCCCGCATGCGGTACGTCCTGGAGACCGGCGAGCCCCTGCTCGACCAGCAGACCGTCGGTCGTACGGCTGCGGACGTCCAGGACCGCGCGTACTCGGAGTCGTACCACCGCATCGAGGACAGCGACGGCCGGGTGCTCGGGCTCGCAATGTCCGTCCTGGACGTCACCGAGCGCCAGCAGGCCGCGGCCGAGGTCGCCGAGGCCCGTCAGCGCCTGGCCGTGATCGCGGACGCGGGAGTGCGGATCGGCACCACACTGGACCTCCGGCAGACCGCGCGGGAGCTGGCCGAGGTGGCCGTGCCGCACGTGGCCGACCTGGCGGCCGTCGACGTCCTCGAATCCGTCGTGGCCCACGGCGCCATCACGCCCGTCACGGGTGACGCACCCGTCGAGTTGAGGGCGCTGGCCGTCGCGGCGGGCTATCCCACGGACGTCATACACGCCGCCGACCCCGTCGGGGAAGTGGCCGTCTACGGTTCCTCGCGGATGATCACCCAGTGCGTCCGTACTGCCCAGCCGGTCCTGGTCGGGCGCGTGGACGGCCGGATGATGCGGCGCATCGCCCGGGACGCACGCGTCGCCCGGATGCTCCTCTCCGCGGGCGTGCACTCCTATCTGGCGCTGCCGCTCATGGCCCGCGGAAAGGTGCTCGGCACCCTCACCCTGTACCGCACCGTCAACGAGCGGCCTTTCGACGAACAGGACCGCGTGCTCGCCTCGGAACTCGCCGCGCGTGCCGCGATATCCATCGACAACGCCCGCCTCTACGGACGGGAACGCTCCGCCGCCCTGACGCTGCAGCGGAGTCTGCTGCCGTCCGCGCCGGCCCGGCAGGAGGCGCTCGACATCGCCGCACGCTACCTCCCCGCCCTGAGCGAGGTGGGCGGCGACTGGTACGACGTGCTGCCGCTGGGGCCGGGACGCACCGGGCTCATCGTGGGGGACGTGATGGGCAAGGGAGTCCAAGCAGCCGCGATCATGGGCCAGTTGAGCACCGCGACCCGTGCGCTGGCCCGCCTCGACCTGCCGCCCGACGAGCTGCTGCGGCACCTCGACGACATCGCCGGCTCGCTCGGCGACGCGATCGCCACCTGTGTCTACGCCGTGTGCGACGTGCGCAGCGGCACCTGCGCGCTGTCCAGCGCCGGTCATCTGCCGCCGGTGCTGACGAGGGGGGACGGCACCGCGGAACTCGTCGACGTGCCCGGCGGTGTACCGCTCGGGGTGGGCGGTGTGGCCTTCGGCACCGTGGAGCTGCCCTTCGCCGCGGGCTCACTGCTCGCCCTCTACACCGACGGACTGGTCGAGAACCGGGGGGAACCGATCGACAGGGGCCTCACGGCGCTGACCCGTCTGCTGCAGAGCTCGGGCCACTGCCTGGAGGAGACCAGCGACACCGTCCTCCGCGCCCTGCGCCCGGAACCCGACGACGACGTCGCGCTCCTGCTCGTCCGCACCCGTGTCTGAGCGCGGTCACGGCGCGGAGGACGGACGCCGTCCGGCGGGCTGCGCGTGCGCGCCGGGTGCCCGCCGAGTGCCGACCCGTGGCGGGTCGGCCCTGTTCATCGGCCGCGGTCCGGCGCGGCGGTGCCGGTCAGGCGTCCTGCGCGGCGGCCGGTCGGTCGATGTGCGCGGCGGCGTTGAGAATCGTGGCGGTGACCGCCTCCGGGCTGGAGGTCGGCAGCGCGTGGGAGGCGCCGGGCACGACGGTGGTGTCCTTGCCGCCCGCGCGTTCGGCCATGAAGTGGTGCGCGGCCAGCGGGATGTTGCGGTCCAGCTCCGGGAAGACGAACCAGGACGGGACGGTCCGCCAGGCCGGCTCACCGGAGGGCTCGTTGAGGGCGGTGTCGCGCAGCGGACGTTGGGCGGCGGCGTTGAGCGTGGCCTCCTCGACGGGCAGGTCGGCGGCGAACTGCTGGTGGAAGGCGTCCTGACGGATGTAGAGGTCGGTGGTGCCGTCGGCCTGCGGCACGAAGTCCAGGACCTCGGGCAGGGTACTGCCGGGGAACTTGCCGGTCAGGTCGCCGATGCTCTCGCCGTGCTCCGGGGCGAACGCGGCGACGAACACCAGCGCGCGCACGCCGGGCACGTCGAGCGCCGCGTTGGTCGCGACCGCCCCGCCGTAGGAGTGGCCGACGAGGACGACCGGCTCCTCGATCGAGGTGAGCAGGCTGCGCAGGGCCTCCGCGTCGCCGGACAGGCTGCGCAGCGGGTTGGCGAACGCGATCACCCGGTGGCCCGCGGCCTGCAGGCGCTCGGTGACCGGATTCCACGCGGAGGACTCGGCGAACGCACCGTGCACGAGAACGACGGTCGGCTTACCAGTCATGGACCACAACTCCTGATCATCAACATGTACGACGGGACCGGCACTTGGCCACCCCGGCCTCCATCACACCAATCGGACGGGCAGCCGAATTGCCTCTCCGTGCACGGGTGTCACACCGACCGCGCATACCGGTGCCACGGCCGGCGCGATCGCGGTGCGGACTATTCGATTGCGGAAGTAGCCGATGGCTTGGCACGGTTCAGGCATCGTGCGGTCCGATCGCGATCTGAGGAGGCACCCTCGTGGCTGTCGTTCCGGAACGTCGTTTGGCTCTGCTCGGAGGCGGCTTCTCCACCGACGACGATGGTCTGCTGGATGACTGGGTGCTCGATCAGGTGCCCGTTCCTCGCCCCAAGGTGTGTTTCGTTCCGACAGCCAGTGGCGACGCCCCCGCCTACATCGAGCAGTTCTTCGGGGCCTACCAGTCACGTTCCTGCGAGCCCAGCGTCCTGCAGCTGTTTCGGCGGGAGCTCGATGACGAGGCCCTACGCGCGTTCCTGCTCTCTCAAGACGTCGTCTATGCGGGTGGGGGCAACACCGCGAACATGCTGGCGGTCTGGCGCGCGCACGGTGTGGACCGGCTACTTCGCGAGGCCTTCGACCGTGGGACCCTGCTGTGCGGCATCAGCGCTGGTGCCAACTGCTGGGCCGAGGGCTCGCACACCGACTCTTTCGGGCCGCTGACTCACCTCTCGGACGGGTTGGGCTTGTTGTCCGGCTCGGTCTGCCCGCACTACGACAGTGAGCCGGGTCGACGATCGTCCTATCAGGCAGCCGTGGCAAACCGCGTGCTTCCAGCGGGCTGGGCAGTCGACGACGGCGTCGGTGCCCTCTTCACGGACGGCCTGTTGGCGGAGTCCGTGACCCGTACGCCTCAGGCCTGTCTGTATCGCGTGGAGCCCGGCAGGGATGGCGGAGTCAAGGAACAGGCCATGCGATGTCGCCTGCTCGCCGCAGCGCAACTGCCCACTTCACCCGCATGAAGTGGTGAGAAGTGATCGTCCGGGTGCGTCTTCCGGGTGGGGGCGGGCGTCCAGCCACAGCAGCACGGCCTCCGTACGGGTGGAGACGCCCAGCTTGGTGTAGATGGCCCAGAGGTAGTTGCGTACGGTCTTGGCGGTCAGCGACATTCTCCGGCCGATCTCGGCGACCTTGACGCCGCTCGCCACCAGGTCCATGACCTGCCGCTCGCGCGGTGACAGCATCCGGCGCAGCTGCGCCCCGCGACCGGGGGAAGAGGCGGGACCGGCGGGACCGGTGGTACCAGCAGGACCGGCAGGGGCTCCGGGAGCAGTGGGCCGGGCGGCCCAGGTTCCTCCGGGCTGCTCCGCGGACGGCACGGTGGACGAGCCCGTAGAGGCCGCGGAGGCGATGAAGATCCCCGAGGTGACCGAGGCGGCTGGGGCCGTGGCGGGCACGCCGGAGGTCGCGGCGTGCCACGCGCAATCACGGACCGCCGGCGATATGTGGGTGTGCCCGGCGGCGGTGCTTCGCAGCGCGTGCAGCAGCATCCGGCCGTCGTAGTCCCCTTCGGCCAGGCAACTGGTGACACCGAGCCGGAGCGCGTCGGCCAGTTGCCGGGGCTCGTCCGTCGGACAGATCAGGAGCACGGGAGGCGTCCCCTCGCCAGGCGTGCCGAGCAGTCGTGCGGCCTCGCCCACGGCGTCCGGGCCCCGCAGCAGCACGACGTGGCACGCGGGGGCGTCGAGCAGTTCCTCGTGCGGCGACCGCACGTGGCGCAGGCGCAGCCCCTCGTCCCCCCGCAGCAGGTTCCGGTACGGCCAGTCGCCGTCGTCGCAGGCCATGGTCGCGATCACGTCGAGCTTGCCGGGCGGCCGGGCGGACCGGCCCTCGGCCCGGGTCGGGGCCAGGACGGGGACCGGGTTTGGGGGCAACGAGCTTCGCACCATGCGTTCCTTCCGCCGGGGGCAACGACAACCAGTGCGCTTCCGCAGGGGATGGGCGCGCTGTCCGTCCGGACCGCTGGGGCGGACGGTGTTCGTCGACTGTCCTCCCGCGTCTCCGCCGTAGGCATCGGCCGTTCGGCCGAGTTCCCGCCGAACGCATCGGCCGTATGGCCCAAGCCGTACCGGGCCGACGTACCGCCGCGGGCCTTTCCAAGACGTACAGACGTTCGCCCCCGCTGTGGAAGGATCGGTCGGGTGAGCGGACCCCGGGGTACCAAGACACGTGTCCTCATCGCCGACGACCAGGACCTGGTCCGGGCCGGCTTCCGGCTCATCCTCGACGCCCAGGACGGCATCGAGGTGGTCGGCGAGGCCGCGGACGGGCTCACCTGCCTGGAAATGGCGCGCGAACTGCGGCCGGACGTCTGCCTGGTGGACATCCGCATGCCGAAGCTGGACGGTTTGCAGGTCACCCGGCTACTGGCCGGTCCCGCGGTGCCGGATCCGGTCCACGTCGTCGTGATCACCAGCTTCGACCACGACGACTACATCAACACCGCACTGCGCAACGGCGCCTGCGGCCTCCTGCTGAAGGACGCCACACCGGCGCTGCTGGTCGAGGCGGTACGGGCCGCCGCACGCGGTGACGCGCTGGTCTCGCCCGCGGTGACGGTCCGGCTGCTGAAGCGGCTGGAGGAGCAGGTGCCGGCGGTGCCCGGCGCAGGGCCGCGTCCGTTCCCGCTCAGCGCCCGGGAACTGGAGGTGGTCCAGCTGGTGGCGGTGGGCCGCACCAACCAGGAGATCTGCGACGAGCTGTTCCTGTCCCTGTCCACGGTCAAGACACATCTGGGAAAGATCCACAGCAAGCTGGGAGTCCGCAACCGGGTCGAGGTGGCCGCGTGGGCGTGGGCGAACGGCGCCGTCCGGACGGCGCTTTGACGAAAGCGGAGTGAACCGGCGGGACGGGCCGTGAAGCCGCCAGCAGAAGACGAGCCGTGTCGCCGCCCACAGAGAACGGGCCGTGTCGCCGCCCACAGAAAAGTAGTTCGGGCCGCGTGAGGCCGGACCGTTACCTAACCTTCACCGTATGACACATTCTGCCCCCGCGCCCCTGGGGCAACGCGCCCGCCGGCTGAGCTTCGGCGCGCTGTTCGCGTTACTGGGTGGACTGTGGCTGCTCGACATGGAGTTGGTCTGGCTGCAGCAGCAACGGCTCACCGATTGGCTGCCGTTACTGACCGGATCGGCCGCCGTGGCGCTGATCCTCGTGCCCGACCGGGTGCTGAGCCTTGAGTGGCGGGCGGGGCTGGCGGCGGCCGCTTCCTCGGTGCTGACCGTGGGAACGATCCTGCTCGGGCAACCCATGCCCGACTGGGGGCTCTTGGAGACGGCCTGCCTGCTGGTCCTGCTGGCCCGCACCTGCCGTAGCGTCAGGCACCCCGGAGTCGCCGTGGTCCTGTCGGCGGGGCTCGGGGCCGCCGTCATCGACGAGCCCTTACGGACCGAGGGGACCGGGATCACCCTCACCTATCCGTTCCTGCTGACGTTCATCGTCGGCGCCGCGATCGGAACGGGCTGCTACCAGCGCACGACGGACGCCCGCCGGGCGCGTTCGGTGGCGGCCGCACGGCTTGCCGAACGGCTGCAACTGGCCCGGGAACTACATGACTTCGTCGCCCACCACGTCACCGGCATCGTCGCCCAGGCCCACGCGGCGGGGGTGATCCACCAGAGTTCGCCCCACCAGATCGGCCCCATCCTGCGCAATATCTCGGAGGCGGGCCAGCAGACCCTGGACTCGATGCGCCGTCTGGTCCGCGTCCTGCGTGAGGACCAGGACCCGCCGGGCGAAGCCGTCGTCCGCGGGGACGGCGGTGGAATGGACATCCAGCGGCCCGGTGAGCCCCATGCGGTCCTCGCGCAACTGGTCCCGCTGCTCACCGACTTGGTGTCGTCGTTCTCCGAGCCGGGTGGCGGTACGGTCGCCCGGCTGGAGATCTCCGCAGCCGCCCGCCGCACCCTCGTCACTCCCGAAGTGGAGTCGGCGGTGCACCGCGTGGTGCAGGAGGCCCTGACCAATGTGCGCCGGCACGCTCCCGGCACCCAGGCCACGGTGCGCCTGGAGCGGACCGACGACGGGCTGCTCAGGGTGGACGTGCACAACACCGCGGCCTCGCTGCGCGCCGCCGTGCCCACCGGAGGGCACGGCGGCTACGGTCTGATGGGGCTGCGGGAGCGCGCGTACGAGGTGGGAGGCACCCTCACGGCCGGCCCCGGGGACGACGACGGCTGGTGGGTCATCGCGCACTTCCCGACCGCCCCGGAGCCGGTCGCGTCGGCGGCCCGCCCCGATGGCAGCGTGCGCTGACCCACACGGGGCGCACCCACGGATCAACGCCCGCGCCACCCACCGGTTCAATTCCGGTGAGTGGCACGGGCGTTGGACCGATCGGGGGCGGCGGTGGGTCACCCGTACTTCGGTGCCCCACAACCGCCCAGGACATTCGGGGGCCTCACAGTCCCGGGTGTTCGCCCCGAACTCCGGAGAGGCCCGTCAGATGGAACATCTCCTCCGCATCGGCACCCGACCGCGGGAACCCGCACTCCGCACGGATCGCGAGAATGCCGGCCCGAAGTGCGCGCACCACGAGGTGGGTGCGGTTCTTCGCGCACAGCTTTTCCCGGATGTTGGCCAGGTGGGCGCCCACCGTGCGAGGCGAAATCGACAGGGCGGCGGAAATCTCCGAGTCGGACATTCCGTGTGCGGCCAGCAGCAGGATCTCGCCTTCCCGTGGGCTTAGCCGGCCCGTGCGGTCCCATGCCGGACCGGCCGGGGCCAGCGAACCGTCCACCGTCATGTCGCCTCCCGCCGCGGCCCGGGGCGCTCCGTGTGCGGGCGATTGCCGGTCCGGTGGGTGGTGGCTGATTCTCTGCGGAATGCCGACGGCGCGCGGCGCACCGTCCTGGGCATGAATGTTGCCGAGGTCATGCGGGTGGCTTTCCTTTCCGTGGAACCGTGTCCGCGAGCGGTCTGGTCAACTACCGCCCGTGGCCCGGCGCCATGCTCAGGGGCCCCATACGACGGTAAAGGGCAGGCAATGTCCGTGATGGACAAGGGGGGTCGCAGAACGTGGACCGCACTCGCCGAATTCACCGTCCGGCATCGCCGGGGAATGCCCATGTTGGCACAGGCTCACAGCTGACGCATGGGAATGTCCCGCCCACTGAAACATGACCTCCGACACTGTCCCCGGTTCCGCGGGTTTCCCGGGTTTCCACGAGCGGTGACGCCGCGGTTTCTCCGTTCGGCCTGGTCATCGGGCCCATGAACGGTGCGGAGTCATGAATTCAAGGGGAGTCCGAAAGGAGACCGAATGGACACGGAACGGGCACGGAACGGACACGGATCGGGCGGCCCGTAGGCAATTTTGCTGATCGCGCGGGGCCCCGGCACCGTCTAACGTCCCCCTCGTGAACGACGACGGAGTGTCCGCGTCGAGGGGAGCCAGTATGAGCACGGCCATCGTGGTGGGCAGCGGCCCCAACGGTCTTGCGGCCGCCGTCTCGCTCGCGCGGGAGGGTGTCGAGGTCACCGTGCTGGAGGCCGCCGACACGATCGGCGGGGGCACGCGCACCAGCGAACTGACGCCGGGTCTCCTGCACGACCACTGCTCCGCCACCCATCCGATGGCCGTCGGCTCACCGTTCCTGCGCACGCTGGGGCTGGACCGCTACGGCCTCAGCTGGTGCGTTCCGGAGATCGACTGCGTGCATCCGCTGGACTCCGGCGAGGCGGGCGTCCTCCACCGGTCGCCGCACGAGACGGCCGCGGCGTTGGGCGGACCGGACGGGCGGTTGTGGCAGCGGCTGTTCGGGACCCTCGCCGGGAGCTACGACGCGCTCGCCGAGGACCTCATGCGCCCGCTCCAGCACCTGCCGGCGCACCCCCTGCGGCTGGCCGCGTTCGGGCCGGCGGCCCTGCTGCCCGTCGCAGCGGTGGCCCGGCTGCTGCGCTCCGAGCACGCCCGTGCCCTGTTCGCCGGGGTGGCCGCCCATGCGTTCCGTCCGTTCCACCGGCCGGCGACCGCCGCCGTGGGACTGATGATCATCGGCGCCGGGCACCGGTACGGCTGGCCGGTGGCCGCGGGCGGTTCACGGGCCATCAGTGACGCTCTCGCCGCGCTGCTCGCCGAACTCGGCGGCCGGATCGAGACGGGGGTCCGGGTGCGCTCCCTCGCCCAACTGCCGCCCGCGGACGTGGTCCTGTTCGACCTCGCGCCGGGCGCGGTCGCCGACATCATGGGCGAGAGGCTGCCGGGGCGGGTCGCGCGGGCCTACCGCCGGTTCCGGCACGGGCCGGGCGCCTTCAAGGTCGACTTCGCGGTCGAAGGAGGCGTTCCGTGGACCCATCCGGCGGCCCGCCGCGCCGGCACCGTGCACCTGGGCGGGGCCTACGCGGAAGTCGCCCGCACCGAACGGATGATCCACGCCGGACGGATGCCGGAGCGGCCCTTCGTCCTGGTCGGCCAGCAGTATCTGGCCGATCCGCAGCGGTCGGACGGCGACGTCCATCCGCTGTGGACGTACGCGCACGTACCCCACGGCTACGACGGTGACGCGACGGAGGCGATCGTCGGGCAGATCGAGCGGTTCGCCCCGGGGTTCCGCGAACGGGTCCTCGGCATGGCCGTCCGCTCGACCGCCGCTTTCGAGGCGTACAACCCGAACTACGTCGGTGGGGACGTCATCACGGGAGCGAACACCGCCCTGCAGCTCGTCATGCGTCCCCGCCTCGCCGTCGATCCCTACAGCACGGGTGTGCCGGGGATGTTCATCTGCTCCGCGGCGTCGCCGCCCGGGGCCGGCGCCCATGGAATGTGCGGGGCGAACGCCGCGGCGTCGGCCCTGCGCCATCTCCGCCGACGGGCGACGGGCTCCACGGTTTCCGTCCCGTCGGGACGAAAGCAGACCTGAAAGGAACGAATGAAGGCGTCATTGTGGTGGGTTCGTCGGACCCACCACAATGACGCCTTTCCCGTTTCTCTTCGCCAAGAATTCGGATGTGAAGTCCGCCACCTGCGAAATAGGTATTTTCCTCAATGGCAGGGGGCTCATCGAGCGGGCATTGTTGTCACCGGAAGCACACCGGAGAAAACAGAACTCCGGGGCTCTTCGGAAAGGAAACAACAATGAGCCACATCGCCAAGGCAGTGGACACCCTGAACCTCCCCGTCCAGGAGATGGTCCTGACGTCCGTCCGTCCGACCCTCGGCACCCCGCGCATCGGCCGTGCCGGCCGCGGCGGCGGTGCGGGCCGGGGCCTCGCCGGCCTGGGCGCGATCGCCGACCTGGCCGGCATCGGCGCTGCTGCCGCCTCGACGGTCGGCGTCGCCTCCTCGGTGGAGGCGGCCAACGCCTCCGTGGCAGCCGACCAGGCCGTCGCGAACGCGGCGGCGGACGTTGCGGCCGGTGCCGGCGCCGGTGCGGGTGCGGCCGGTGCCGGTGGGGCCTGATCCGACCTCCGCGGCCTGCGGTCCGCCGGCTCGTAGGAGCTGAGCGAAAAGCGCAGGAAAACTGCCGGGCCAGAGGCCTGTTCTGGCCCGGCAGTGCACCGTAAAGGCAATAAAGCCTCCGGCGGAGGTTATCACGAATGGGGTTCCCGTGAAATTCACCGGAAAAATGCCTTCCATTATTCCCGGAAGGGTCAGTTCGGCAGTTTTCGCCCCGGCTCCGATCGGCCGGGACCGCGCCATGGGCATGTCCGAGCGCCTGGCCGCCGTGTCCAGTCTGACGTCGTCCCTCGAGTATCTGGTCCAGCGCAAGGACATGGAGAAGGGGGGCATGAACGACTGGGAGGTCGGCAGGCAGTACCTGGTGGGATCCGGCCCGCTGACACGCCGTCTGGTCGACAGCGTCAGCGGACTGCGGACCACGACCGCCCTGCACGTCGCCCGCTCCGCCGTCTCCGCCGCCATGCTGCTGCCCGGCAACTCCCGCTGGCGGGGCGCCGGCAGCCTCTTCCTGGGCGCCTCCTCCGCCCTGCTGTCGCCACGCCACCACTACGGTGCCGACGGCTCCGACCAGGTGGCGGCGCTGGTGCAGCTCGCCACCGGCGCGGCCCGTGTGGTGCCGTCGCCGGCGGCCAAGGACGCCCTGCTGTGGTACGCCGCCCTGCAGGCCAACCTCGCCTACGCCGTGTCCGGTTGGGTCAAGCTCTTCGGAAGGTCCTGGCGCGACGCCACCGCCCTCAGCGGAGTGATGCGGACCCGCACCTACGGTCACGCCGGCCTCTTCCGGTGGTCCGAGGAACACCCCCGGGCCACCCAGATGCTCACCCACGGAGTGCTGGCACTGGAGTGCTTCTTCCCGCTCGTCTATGCCCGCGGCGGCAAGCTGACCCGCTCCATGATCGCCGGGGCCGCGGCGTTCCACCTGGCCAACGGCTACTTCATGGGGCTGGGCAGGTTCGTGAGCGCCTTCCCCGCGTTCCACCCGCTCGTGGCCTACACCGCAGCCCCGCGTTCCCACGCCGCCGTCGCCGGCCGGGACGACCGTGCCGTCCCGGCCGCCCTCACCGCGCTCGCCGGAGGTGTGGCCGTGGCAGCCGTCGGCGCGGTGCAGCGGCGGCTGCGCACCACGGAGGGCTGGCACAGCTCCCGCGTACTGACCACACGGCACAACAACCGGCTCCAGTACGAGGAGTACTCGCCGGGAGCTCCGGAGCAGCCGGTCGTCGTGCTCGCCAGCGGGTTGCTGTCCACCAGCGAGCACTACGCGTGGATCGCCGAGCGCCTGGCCCACGAGACCCGGTACGGGGTCATCACCTACGCCCGCGCCGGATACGCCGGAAGCCGCCGCAAGGCGACGGGTGCCTTCCATCTGGCGGAGTCCGTCCACGACCTCGTGGACCTGGTCAACGGAGCCGTCGCTCCGCACCGCAAGGTCATCCTGATCGGCCACTCGATCGGCGGGGAGATCGCCCGCCGCGCCGCCCTGCACCTCGGTGACCGTCTGCACGGCGTCGTCTACCTCGACTCCTCCCACCCCGGCCAGTTCAACAGCGGGCAGAGCATCATCGACAAGGGTCTGGCAAGCAGCTTCACCACCATGAGCCGGGCACTGCGCCTGGGGAGCGGAATCCTCCTCAACCGGCCGTCGTGGATCGACGAACTGCCGGTCCCCTACCGCAAGAAGGTCCACGCCCAGTACTCGGACGCCCGTATGTGGGAGGCCGCGCGCCGCGAATGGAAGGCGGTACGGGCCGACTTCAAGTCCTTCCCGGGAAGCCTCACCGCGATCGAGGGCGTGCCCTGCCTGGTGGTCTCCGCACAGCGGACCGTGGACAGCAACCCCGAACAGCTGCTGCTGCACAGGGAACTCGCCGAGGCCCACGTCGGAGCGCGCACCAGGACGGTGGTCGTCGAGGACGCCTCGCACGAAAGCATGCTCGTCAACAGCCGTCACGCGCATCGGGTGACGGACCTGGTCATCGACTTCTTCCGGGACACCGACGATCGCACCCGGGCCACCGAGCCGACCCTTGTCTCCGCCCGGAATCCCCAGCACACGAAGGAGACCGCCCGGTGAGCGCCCTGTCACAGCTGAAGCCGAAGAACGTGTTCACCGGCGAAGGCGCCACGTGGCGGATCGCCGGAGCCGCCGCCCTGCTGCTGACCCTCGCCGGCCAGCACCCCCATCAGGACTGCAACCGGGTCCGGGCCAGGGACATCTTCTCCCTGCTGCCGAACTGGCGGTTCTTCGCACCCAACCCGGCCGTCTACGACTACCACTTCCTGTACCGCACCGTGGACTCCGACGGCACGGCCTCCACGTGGACGGACATCAGTGGCATCGAGGACCGCAAGCCGACGCACCTCGTCTGGTTCCCGACCCGTCGCGCCGACAAGTCAGTCTTCGACGCGTGCCAGGAGATCCTGCAACTCCTCGACCAGGGCTTCGGGGCCGCCGCCCGCACCCCCGGGTACCGGCTGGTCACCGCGCGCGTGCGCGACCGTATCGCGGCCCGGGGCGAGGAGACCGGAGAGGCCCGGGGCTTCCAGTTCGCGCTCGCCTCCGGCACCGGCTACGACCTGAGGCACAAGCCCCAGCTCCTGTTCGTCTCCCCCTACGTGCCGCTCGACCCGCACGCGCCGGCCACCCCGCTGGCTGCGATCACCCTCGCCAAGGCGTCCGGCCGGACCGCCGGCGACACACCCGGCGAGACACCCCGCAAGACACCCGGCAGGACACCCGAAAGGACAGTCTCATGAGTCTCGACAACCCCTTCTTCCTGGCCGGTGGCGTGATCTTCCTGCTCGGCCTGGTCAGGGCGGGCGCCCTCTACTTCCAAGGGACGCGGGAACAGCATCAGGAGGAGAGGGAGACCGAGTGACCCTGGCCGGCACGATCGTCACGATCGACACGAGTGCCCACACCGCCGCCCGCCCGGCCGAGATCCGGGCGGGCGGCGGGTGGTTCCGGTCTCCCCTCCCCGTCCGGTCAGCGGGCTCACGATGAGCGATTGGACGGCCGGCAGGGGCCGGCACCACCGTCCGCAGGAGCCGCGGACGAACCTGTCCAAGACCCCGGAGCCGTGCACCGGACCACGACTGACGAAGAAGGGGGAGGACGAGCGGCAGAAGGACGGCGGGTCCGCCCGGCCCCGAGCCGTGCACCGCGCGGTTCCCGAGCTCCATCTGCATCTGCTGTGGGGCAAGGGCGCCAAACCGTGGCGGGCGCTGGGCAGGCACCGTCGGCTGATCGTCCTCGGCATCCTGGTCGGTCTGATGGGCGCCGCCACGTCCCTCGCACAGCCCGCGGTGATCGGCGACCTGGTGGGCTCCGTGGAGGCGGGGCGCCCGGTGACCAAGCCGATCCTGGTCGCCGCGGCACTGTTCACCGCGGACGCGCTCCTCGGCGCGCTGCACTCGTACATCATCGGGCTGGCCGGCGAGAACATCGTCTACGACATCCGCAGCACTCTGGTGTCCCGGCTGCTGCGCTCCCGGTTCCGGGCGTACAGCGGCTGGCAGCAGGGCGACGTGTTCTCCCGGATGGTCAGCGACACCCTTCTCGCCCGCTCGACGATGACGCACGCGGTCGACAGCATCCTCAACAACGGTTTCCTGGTCATCGGCGGCATCGTGCTGATGGCCTGGATCGACACGGTGCTCCTCGCCGCCACGCTGGCCTGTCTCGGGATCACCAGCGTCGTCTCGCTCTATCTCGCCCGCGGGGTGCGCCGGGTCTCGGTGCTCAACCAGACCGACACCGGCCACTTCGGCTCCGCCCTGCTGCGGGTGCTGGGCGCGATGCCGACGGTGAAGGCGTCGCGTGCCGAGAGCCGGGAGGCGGAGGGCATCGCCGTCATCGCCAAGCAGGCCCGGAAGTCGGGGCTCAAGGTGACGGTCATGTCGTCGCTGCTGGACCCGACCATGAGCATCGGCACCCAGCTCGCGCTGACCGTCGTCATCGGTCTCGGCGCGGCCCGCACCGCGACGGGCGCGATGCCCGCGGCCGATCTGACGGCGTTCATCCTGTACCTCTTCTACCTGGTGGCGCCGCTGCTGCAACTCTTCGAGTCCATCGCCCAGTTCCAGGTCGGCAGGGCATCGGTGGAGCGGCTGGCGGAGCTGGGCAGGATCGAGGTCGAGACGGACCAGCGGACAGAACGCACGGCCGAACGGAAACAGGGCGCCCGCTCCCGCAGTCGGGGCTATGAGCCCGGTCTCGTCTTCGACGACGTCCGCTTCTCCTATCCGGCCGGCAACAAGGTCATCCTCGACGGCGTCTCCTTCACCGTGCCCACCGAGGGGCTCACCGCCGTCGTCGGCCCCTCCGGCGCCGGCAAGTCCACCGTCTTCCAGCTCATCGAGCGGCTCTTCGACCCAGTGTCCGGGGCGATCCGGATCGACGGCACGGACATCGTCGACATGCCACTCAACCAGCTGCGGTCCGTGGTCGGTTACGTCGACCAGGACCACACCTTGCTGCGCGGCACCGTCCGGGACAATCTCACCTACTCCGCCCCGGACGCCGGGGAGAAGGACATCGCCGAAGCCCTGCGGATGGCCAACCTCACCGAGGTGATCGCCGCCCTGCCGAAGGGGCTCGACACCGAACTCGGCGACCGCGGCGCCGGTCTGTCGGGCGGTCAGAGACAGCGTCTGGCCATCGCCCGCACCCTGCTGCAGACCCCCAGGTTCCTGCTGCTCGACGAGGCCACCGCGAACCTCGACAGCGAATCGGAAAGGTCCCTGCGGGACAGCATCGCGATGATTTCCGACTTCTGCTCCGTCATCGCCATCGCCCACCGCCTTTCCACCGTCGTACAGGCCAGGCAGATCGTGGTGATGGACCGAGGAAAGGTGCAGGCGGTGGGCACGCACGCGGAGCTGAACAGGAGCAACGACCTCTACCGCAGGCTGGCCAAGCTGCAGGAACTCAGCGACATCGCCTCCTGAATCGAATAGGTAATTCTACGAATGGCCATGAACCAGGCGGAGTTCTAGCGTCTTTTTCAAGAATCCACTCGCAGGAAAGAAAAGGGCGATGCACGATTTCCTGATCTGCCCCGTCGTCGTGGCCGTCGGAATCATCGGATTCCTGATCGCCACGCAGGCCGTCAGTCTCCCCGCCCTCGCCGGCGCCGCGCTCCTGGTGCCGTTGGGCCTCACCGCACAACTCAGGAAGAAGAGGTAGCACCCATGAACGCAGCCGCCACGGCCGACGTCGTCGACGACATCGGCTACGGACAGCAGTTCGCCGGCTGGTACGACCGGCTGTTCCCCGACAACGCGTCCGTCGCCGTGGAGGTGGAGCGTCTCGTCTCCCTCCACCCGGACCCGGGCTCGGGGACCGTCGAGTTCGGAGTCGGCAACGGACGGCTGGCGCTGCCGCTGTCCCGCCGCGTCGGGCCCGTCACCGGTATCGACTCCTCCCCCGAGATGCTCGCCGTGCTGCGCGCGAGCCTCCGCCCCGACACACCCGTCGAACCCGTGCACGCCGACATCCGCACCTACACCGCCGACCGCACCGTGGGCCTCGTCTACTGCGTCTGCGCGACCCTGTCCATGCTGCTCACCCCCGAGGACCAGCAACGGGCCGTCCAGCGCGCGGCCGATCTGCTCGCACCCGGCGGGCGGCTGGTGGTGGAGACCCACAACAAGTCGGCCATCGTCGACCTCCACGAAGGCCTCCGCCGCGCCACGCTGTTCACTCCGTACCCGGAGGCCGGCACGGGTCTGCAGAGCCACTCCGTCCTGCACCCCGAGGACTCCCTGTGGCACCTCTCGCACATCTGGTACGAGGCCGACGGCAGCACCCGGGTCGGCACCGAGGTGTCCCGGCTGACCTCGCCGGAGGAGATGGACGACTACGCGCGCACCGCCGGCCTGGAACCGGAGAGCCGCTTCGGTGACTGGCACCCCGACACGGAACCGCACCACGCGCTGTCGCCCCTGTCCATCTGCACCTACGTCAAGCCGCATCGGGCGTAGTGGGGCCGATGCCACGGACGCACACCCCGGATCACCCTGACAGACCCTGCTACACCCCGAGAACCCCGCCCGGACGCGCCCCGTACGCGCCCGGGCGGAGCCATGCCCGGGTTCGCGGGCCGGCCCCGGGACGACTCGCGGGTAAGGGGTCCTTTCACTATGAGCGTCCGATCAGGTCGCGTGGTCTGGCAACGCGGCGAGGCGCGGTGCCAGACCACGCGACCCGGGCGGGCATAGTGAAAGGACCCCTAAGGGCTTGCCGGGAAATACTGTCCTGAGCTGCAGTGTCAAGACCCGGAGCACGCAAGTTGTATCCCGGCGAGCCCTAAGGACATCTGACTCTGGTCGCGACGGCGACGCTCGCCGAGAATGACCATCCGTGCCGGAGATCCGGTTCAAGGATCCGGCCCCGCAGGGACCGACTCGCCTCGGCGGCCGGTTCCTGTTCCCAGGAGAGAGATGTCGCACACAGAACCCGCCACAGCCGCGGCCCCACGCGAGTCCAAACTCGTCCGCGGTCTGAACCTGCTGAACTGCTTCGGCCCCGACGAGGATCTGCTGAGACTCTCGCAGTTGGCGGACCGGGCCCGGGTACCGCTGCCCACCGCGCACCGGCTCGTCCACGAACTGGAGCTGTGCGGAATGCTGGAACGCTTCGGCGGCCATCTGCGGCTGGGGCGGTCACTGGCTCAACTGGGGCGGCGGGCACAGGGCCATCTGCACACGCTCCTGGACGACGCACTGCCGCTGCTGGTCCGTCTGCACGCCGCGACCGGCCTCGACGTCGTGTTCTCCGCGTGCTACGGCTCGCAGGCGCTGCCGATCGGTCAGCTCAGCAGGCTGGGCGGCACCAGCGTGGTCTCGTACGCCCCGCAGGGCAGCCCGATCAACTCCCTGCTGGTCGCGGCGGCCCTGCGGCGGCACGACAGCGGCTGCGCCACTCCCCAGGTGATCAGCAGCGGGGAGCTGACCGGGGTCGGCGCCGCGATCCGCCCCCGGGGGACCGCGATCCGGGCCGTGATCGCCCTGATCGGCCGGTCCGGGGACGCGGTGTCGGCGGCCGTGCCGCATGTGCACGCCGTCGCACGGGCGCTCAACGAACGACTGGGGACGGTCGCCCCGCTGGCCCCCGCCGCAGCCGCAGCCGCAGCCGCACCGGACCCGTGCCCGGAGACCCCGTCGATGCTGGCTCGCGGGCTCAGCCTGCTCAATGGTCTGCGCGCCGGTGAGGCACGGGTGACCCTCACCGAACTCGCCCACCGCACCGGCCTGCCCAAGTCCACGGCCCACCGGCTCATCTCGGTCCTGATCGACTACCAGTTCCTCCAGGAGGGCGGCGCCGGCATCATGTTCGGCCCCCGGGTGCTCGCTCTCAGCGCGCAGGTGCCCGCCCGGCGTCTGCTGCGCACCACGGCCCTGCCCTGGCAGCGATTACTGTGCGAGCAGAGCGACGGGTTCTCCTGTCTGCTGATCCCGGACCCGCCCACGATGGACCGGCTGACCTGTGTCTTCTCCGACGGGCCGGTGGCCACCGCGATCGGCCGCGGCGCCCCGGGACTCGCCGAGCGGCTGTCCACGGCCGCCGCACGGGCCACCATGCGTGAGGTCGATCCGACCGGTCCGTTCGGTCTGTTCGCCGAGGATCTCGCCGAACCCGCGCCCCCGCCGCCTGTGGTGGGGTTCGAACACGGCTGCGCGATGGCCACCGCCCCGGGAGGTCTCACGGCCATCGCGGCACCCGTCCTCACCCGTCGTGAAGCGCCCGAGGCCGTACTGACCCTGGTGATGCAGGCACCGGGCCTCGGCAAGGTGCGGACGGCCGTCCGTGAGGCCCGCGCCGCGGCCGCGGACATAGCGCGAGCGTGCGCGGGCCTGCCCGCTTCGCCGACCGGCGGGCTACCGCACACCCCTTACCGCTGAGACCGTCGGGCGCGTGGACGACTCGGGCCGGCGCGGCGCGCGCCGCACGGCCCATCGGGTCCACACCGCCCCCCAGGGGCTCACTCGGGCCGGGCGTCCGGAGAAAAAGAGGTTGATCCGAACAGCGCGGTCCACCACGGTCGTTGTCACCGACAGGGCGACCGGAGAGGCATCTGCATGCGGACCACGGGCGAATTCATCGCGGACACCTATGCGCTCGGCACCGGACCATGGGCCATGAGGTCCGTCACCCGCGGCGCGCTGGGACAGATCTGGAAACTGTCCGGGAACGGTTCCTCATGGGCGGTGAAGGAGCTCCTCTTCGGATGTGACGAGCGGCAGGTCGACCGGGAATCCACGCTGCGGAACACCGCGGAGAAGCTGGGGATCTCCGCGCCCCGGCTCATGCCGAACCGCGCCGGCACCCACGTCTCACAGCTCCCTCCCGCGCTGGGCGGGTCGTACGTGAAGCTGTACGACTGGGTCGAGGGGGCCCAGGCGGACGCTTCCGATCCGGAGATCCTCGGCTGGTGCGGGCTGACCCTGGCCATCCTGCACAGGGCCGGGGAGGGCGCGAGCGGGACGCCCGATTCTTGGTACGAGCAGTGTCATCAGCAGGCGCAGTGGGCGGGGTTGCTCGAGGACGTGCACCGGGCCGGGGTGCCGTGGTCGGATGCGCTGGGCCGGTTCGTCGCCACGTCGGCGGCGGAGCTCGCGCACCACGTCACGCCGTCCGCCCCCGGCGACGTGGTGATGTCCCACCTCGACGTGCAGCCTCAGAACGTGCTGGTCGGTCCGGCCGGGCCGGTTCTCCTCGACTGGGACAACGCCGGACCCATATCGGCGGAACGCGAACTCGCACGGGCCGTTTACGTGTGGTCGGGCGGGAACCGGTTCCGGGCCGATTCCGCCCGGCGCCTGGTGCGTGCGTATCGGAGTGCCGGAGGCCACGCGGTCATCAAGGGCCTGGAATCCTTCTCGATGCTTTTCGCTACGGCGCTGAACTACGTTTACGTGCAGGCCGAGTGCGCGGTCGATCCGGCCGTGACCGATGTCCAGCGCGAGTTCGCGAGCCATCAGGTCGTCTCGTCCCTGCGGAGCTTCCCGGACCCCATCGCCGTCTCCCGACTGGCCGAGGCCCTTCGGTCCGAGTGGTGAGGGGCCTCCGCCCCGGCGGACGGAAGACCCGGGGTGCGGTGGACACGGCGCTCCGCGTCCACCGCGAAAACCTCGCAGCCTTCGCGCGCCGCGGCCCAGGCGATGCCCTCCCCGCCCAGCGCGAACGCGGCCGTCGCCGTCGCGTCCGCCTCGGTCAGGGAACTCGCCACGACGGTCAGGCTGAGCAGGCCGGTCGCGCGCCGGCCGGTGCGGCCGTCGATGATGTGGTCGCCGCGTTCGTAGCGGCCGGAGGTGGCCACCGCGCCGTCGGTGACCTCCAGTACGGTGCACAGCCGGTCGGCCCGTTCGGGATGGCGTATCCCCACCCGCCACGGGCCGCCGGCCACGACCACGTCACCACCGGCGTTCAGACAGAACTTCGCCGCCCCTCGGTCGGCCAGCAGGTCCGCGGCCCGCTGTACGGCCCAGCCCTTCACCACCGCGCAAGGGTCCAGACCGCGGCCGGGCAACCGCACCCGGAACGCTCCGCCGGTGGCGGTCCGGTAGTGCTCGCACAGGTCGAGGACCTCCCTCAACTCCGCGCTGAGGGCGCCCGGTTCGAGCTCGCCGCGGTCCAGCCGGGACACCTCGCTGTCCGCGCGGAACGGGCTGAACCGGGCGTCGACCTCGCGCAGCCACGCGAACACCGGGTCCCCGTCCTGCGGTGCGGCGTCCGCGTCGTCGATCCGCAGTGAGATCGGGAACCCCATGATGTGCTCGACGCGGCGCACCTCACGCGCCCTTCGCGTCGAGGGCGGCCTGGAGGGACTTCCGGTAGCCGTCGCTGGTGATCGTCGCGCCGGACACCGTGTCGATGTCCGCGCTCTGGGCTTCCAGCGTCTCGGCGATGAGCTTGGGTACCGCCGCCGTGGTCTGCGGGTGGTTCGGCTGCTGGAGCAGCTTCACCGCGGTGATCTCGTCGCCGTCGAAGGTCACCTCCACCTGCACGGCGCCCTTCTCGGTGTTGACGGTGGAGCCGGCGACGACCTGGGAACCGCCGGTCGACGCGGACGGCGGTGCCGACGACGACCCGGAAGAACCCGATGCCGAAGACGACGAGGGATTGGGGGCCGCGACCTCGGTCGTGGCCGTCGCCCCGCTCGAGGGTTCGTAGCGCCAGAGCGGGATCAGGCCGACGACGGTCAGGGCAAGGACGGGCAGTGCTCGCTTCACGGTGTCTTCCTCGTCCCTCTCATCCGGCCAGGCTGAAGCGTTCGAAGTGGATCTGCTGCTTGGGCACGCCCAGACCGCGCAGGGTGCGCAGGACGGCGGTGGTCATGCCGGGCGGACCGCACACGTAGACGTCACGGTCGGTCAGGTCCGGCACGAGCGAGGTGAGCTCGCCCGCGGCCAGCCGGTCCGGCGTGGCGGGGCCGGTGATCAGGTGCAGCTGGGCGCCCTTGGCGTGGGCGAGCTCGCGCAGTTCGTCGTAGAGGACCGCGTCCCGGTCGGCGGCGACCCGGTAGATGAGCACCGCGTGGCCGTGCAGTTCCTCCAGCAGGGCCCGGATGGGGGTGATGCCGACGCCTCCGGCGATCAGCAGGGCGTCCGGTCGGGTGCGGTGCATGGCGGTGAAGGCTCCGTAGGGGCCTTCGGCGAACACGCGCGTGCCCACCTTCAGGTGCCGCAGGGCGGCGGTGCCGTCTCCGGCCGTCTTCGCGGTCAGCCGCAGATGGGTGCCGTCGGGCGCCGTCGACAGCGAGAACGGGTTGGCCTGCCACCAGCGGTCCCGGGTCAGGAAGCGCCAAAGGAAGAACTGGCCGGCCCGGGCGGGCAGCCGGTGGAGGTCACGGCCGGTGATGTGGATCGAGACGACGTTGTCGGACTCGGGGACGACGGCCGAGACCCGCAGCTGGTGCCGCAGGTTGCGCCACAGCGGGAGCACCAGCCGGCCCGTGAACACCGCGGTGAGGGCCGCGCCCCACAGGAGGTACCAGTACGTCTTCGCCACGGACGACGTGGTGAAGGTGGTGCCCGCCGCGACCTGGTGCGTGAACGCCAGCACCACCGCGACATAGGTGTACAGGTGGATGAAGTGCCAGGTCTCGTAGGCCAGCCGGCGCCGCGCGGAGCGGGCCGAGACCACGCCGACCACGATGATCAGCGCCAGCGCGACGACCGCGCGCAGCACGCCCTCCACGGTCTCGGCGAGGTCCACCAGCTGGCTCACCGGGTCCAGCGACGAGGACTCGGCGTAGCCGAAGGTGATGAACACGGCATGGGCCACCAGCAGCCACAGCACGGAGAAGCCGACCCAGCGGTGCCAGGAGGTGAGCCGGTCCATGCCGATACGGCGGTCGAACCACGGCAGCCGGGCGACGAGCAGCAGTTGGAAAGCCATGAGCAGCGCCGCGTACAGCCCGGTGAGGCGGCCCAGCACGATCAGCGCGTTGGAGGCGAACCCGGCCTGCACGAAGAATGCGGATACGACGGCAGCGTTCACGGCCAGCACCGCGTACAGACCGGTGCGGGCCACCACCTTGGGCCGTAGCACCGGAGGGGGCGGCTGGACGCGTTGGATGGTCGTCACGGGACGGCAGCTCCTTGGTCGGGTCCGGGGGCTTCCGAGCTTGTCCGGTGGGAGCTGTCGTTTCGCTGTCGCTCAACTTTCAAGTTTTTATCGATGTGCATCCGCCCCGGCAGCCCGGTATGGCTCCGGCGAGCGCGTGACGCAGTATGGGCGCGTGGAGAAAGTAAGACTTCTCGTCGTGGACGACGACCCCCCGATAGCCGACCTCGTGGCGACGGTCGCCCGCTACGAGGGCTGGGAGGCCGTCACCGCGAACACCGGTGAACAGGCGCTGGACCGGGCCGCAACGTTCCACCCGGACATCGTGGTGCTCGATCTGATGCTGCCGGACCTGGACGGGTTCGCCGTGCTGGACCGGCTGCGCGGGGCGGGGACCATGGTGCCGGTGGTGTTCCTCACCGCCCGGGACGGCGTCGCCGACCGGGTGGCGGGCCTGACCCGGGGCGGCGACGACTACCTGGTCAAGCCGTTCGCGGTGGAGGAGCTCATGGCCCGGCTGCGGACCGTGCTGCGGCGCAGCGCCGGCCCCGGCTTCCAGCGGTCCGTGCTGAAGGTCGCCGACCTCACGATGGACGAGGACACCCGGGAAGTACGGCGCGGCGAGAAGCTGCTGACGCTGACCCCGACCGAGTACGAGGTTCTGCGCTATCTGATGCGCAAATCGCCGACCGTGCTCACCAAGGCTCAGATCCTCGACCACGTCTGGGAGTACGGCTTCGGTGGCCGCTCCAACGTGGTCGAGCTGGTCGTCAGCCGGCTGCGCCGCAAACTCGACGACGCGGGCCACGGTGCTGACGGCGGGGAGGCCGGGCAGCCGCTCATCCACACCGTCCGCGGGTTCGGCTACGCGCTGCGGCAGGCCGCCGAGTGATCGGCCGGCTGCGGGAGGGCTACCGTCGTATGCGCCTGGGCACCCGGCTCGCGCTCGGGCTCGGGGTGCTGTCGCTGGTGGTGTTCGCCGTGGTCGGCACGGCGCTCACGACGTATATGCGGGACTATCTGTCGGCCCAGCTCAACGATCAGCTGCAGGTCGCCCAGATCGCCCAGTCCAAGAGCATCGCGGACTACGGCACGCTCCAGGGAAAAAGGTACTACCGCTGGTACAACGCCGTGTACGACGTGTCGGACGGTGCACCCGTCCTCCGCACTCCTGAGGACGCCGCCGACCTGCCGGAGGACACCGAGGAGTTCACCGCCCTGGCCGCGGCCCAGATCACCTCGGGTTCGGAGCTCACCCGCACCGAGCACCTCAAGGGCGCGGGCACGTACCGGCTGCGGGCCTGCGAGGTGGAACCCGGTGTGGTCCTGGTGAGCGCCGCGCCCCTGGAGGACATCGAGGACACTGTCACTCAGCTGATCAGCATCCAGGCCGTCACCTTCGGGCTGGCGCTGCTGGCCCTCGTGGCGTGCGGGCGGGCCCTGCTGCGGCGCGGGCTCAAGCCGCTCAGCGACATGGCGCACACGGCCCGCGGTATCACCTCGCACGACCTCACCGACTCGGCCCGGCTGCCGGTGCGCGCCGACGGCGGGAACGGCGGGCCGGAGGTGGAGGAGTTGCGCACCGCGTTCAACAGGATGCTGGAACACATCGACGACGCGCTCGCCGTACGCACCGAGGCCGAGCAGCGGCTGCGCCGGTTCGTCGCGGACGCCTCGCACGAGCTGCGCACCCCGCTGATGTCGGTGCGCGGCTACGCGGACCTCTTCCAGTACGCGGCGGCCAACGCCCCCGAGGAGCGGGACAAACACCTCGCGCGGCTGCGCGCCGAGGCCGCCCGGATGGGGTTCCTGCTGGACGATCTGCTGCTGCTCGCCCGGCTTGACGCGGCCGATGTGGAGACGCCGCTGCGGATGGAGGAGGCGGACCTGGTGGAGCTGGTTCAGCAGGCGGCGGACGCGTTCCGCGCGGCACACCCGGGCCGTCCGCTGACGGTGACGTCCGGATCCGACCCGGTGATGCTGCGTATGGACACCCTGCGCATCCGCCAGGTGCTGGACAATCTGCTGACCAACGCGGCCGTGCACACGCCCGCTGACACGAAGGTGTCGGTGGAGGTGGGCCGTTGCGGTACGGCCCTGGAGTCGGCGACGGTACGCGTCACCGACTCCGGCCCGGGCATCCCGGCCGCCGACCGGGAACGGGTCTTCGACCGCTTCTACCGCGTCGACAAGGCCCGCAGCCGCGACCGCGGCGGTAGCGGCCTGGGCCTGGCGGTCGCAAGCTCACTGGTCAGGGCCCACGGCGGCACAGTCGAGCTGACCAGCAGGCCGGGCGCCACGGTCTTCACCCTGCGGATTCCGCTCGGTACTTCACCCGGGCCCGCCGATGGAGGACCCAGCCCGTCGCCGTGAGCAGCACGGCCGACGCGGCGATGCCCAGCACGGTGGCTCCCGTTGAGGCGAGGCTGCCGCCGTCGGTGGCGGTCGGGTCCGTGCCGACCGGTCCTCCGCCGCAGGAACCGCCGGAGCCGGGACCGCCGCCGCTTCCCGTGCCCCCGTCGCCGGTGCCGTCGCCACCGCCGGTTCCGTCGTCGGTGTCCACCGGGTCCTGGCCGACGAAGGCGACCGGCACCTTGACGTCCTGGGAACGGTCGCCGGAGAGGTGTGGTCGGCGCGGGTGGCGAGCACACGCGTCTGCTTGAAGCAGTCGGTGAACTCGTCCTCGGCGTCGACGGTGAGCTCGACCTCGAAGGTGCCGCCCTTGCCGTACGGGGTCGCCAACTCCTCACCGTGGTCAGGAGGGTTGGAGGAGATCCACGCGGAGGTGTGGGAGGCGCCGGTCATGTCGACGCCGCCGACGCAGGGTGTGGGCAGTTCGCCGTCGCCGTTGTCGACGCACAGGGCGACGTGGATGCGCCGTCGCCGCCGTCGCCCTCGCCGGGCTCCTGGCCCCCGAAGGTCACGGGGACGCGGACGTCCTGCGAACGGTCGCCGCTGCCGCGGTGGTCGACGCGGGTGACGACGGCGCAGTCGACCTGGGTGCAGTCGGGTCCGTCGCCCTTGGCCGTGAGTACTGTCGGGATCCTGCGCGGACGGGTCCGGTTCACCGGAGGCGGGCACGGATCCGTCGCCGACGTCCGCGGGCATTCGCGCCGCCGCCGCACAGAAACAGCTGGACGCGAACTCCGTGGTCCCCGTGGAGGGCGAGGCACCCACCCCCAGGCTGCCGGTCACCGTCGACTCCTCCGACGGCCGGCGGGTCATCGTCGCGAAGGCCGACCGGATCCTGCCCCTCAACGGCGGGGTCGCGGAGATCGTCTTCTCCCTGGGACTCGGCGACCGGGTCGTGGGACGCGACGTCACGGCCACGTTCCGGGAGGCGGAAAATCTCCCCCTGGTCACCAAGGCGCACGACGTGAGCGCGGAGAGCGTGCTCTCCCTGGAGGCGACCGTGGCGCTCGCGGACACCGACACCGGGCCCGCGGAGGCCATCGACCAGATCCGTGACGCGGGCGTCCCCGTCGTCGTCCTGAAACCGGCCGACGAACTTGCGGACGTCACCACCCGCACCACGCGGATCGCCGAGGCCCTCGGAGTGCCGACGGCCGGCGAGTCCCTCACCCGGCGCATCCGCGACGAACTCCGTGCGGCCCGCGCGGGCGTGCCCGAGGGCAGCCGCCCCAAGGTCGCCTTCCTTTACATGCGGGGCAGCGCCGCCGTCTATCTGATCGGGGGCGAGGGGTCGGGTGCGGATTCGTTGATCGAGGCCGCGGGAGCGGTGGATGCGGGTATGTCCTTTGGACTCGACAAACCGTGCACCCCGATCACCAGCGAGGCGCTCATCAAGGCCCAGCAGGACGTGATCCTGATGATGACCAAGGGCCTGGACTCGGTCGGCGGCATGGACGGGCTGCTCGCCGTGCCCGGGATCAGCCAGACCCCCGCGGGCACGAACCGCCGGGTCGTGGACGTGGAGGACGGCGTCCTGCTCGGCTTCGGCCCGCGCACGCCGCTGGTCACCGACATCCTCGTTGACCGCATCCACGCGGGCTGAGTACGCCGGGGCCTAGCGGTGCCCCGGGCGCGGACCCCCGGGTGCGACCGACGTGCGAAGAATGCGTCCGAGGCACGGAGAGAGTGACGAGCACGCGGAGAGTACGACGGGCACCTGCAGAAGGTGATTGATGGACGAAGAGTGTGATTGACGGGCACAAAGCGGGGCACTCGTGGCGCATTGTGCGAGTGAGGATTCTGCTTGCCGGGTGGTTCAGCTTCACGGATGGTGAGGCGACCGCCGGGGACGTGCTGGCCCTGCGACGGGTCCAGGAGGTGCTGGACCGGGCGCGGCTGCCGTACGACACGGCCTGGAGCCCCGGCTTCCAGCCCAGGGCACTGCACCTGGAAGAGGCGGATCCGACCGCGTACACCCATCTGGTCTTCGTCTGCGGTCCACTGCAGGGCCCACAGGTCGAACGTCTGCATGAACGTTTCCGGCACTGCCGGCGGATCGCCGTGGGCACGTCCGTGATCGACGGGGACGACCCCGCGGTCACCGGCTTCCACCGGATCCTCGCGCGCGACGCGCCTGCCGTGGAACCGCTGGAAGACCTCGCCGCCCGGGCCCCCGCGCTGCCGCCCAAGCCGGTCGTCGGGGTGATCCTCACCCACGGACAGCACGAGTACGCGGAGCTGCGCCGGCACGGGCAGGTCGCCGAGGAGGTGACCCGGTGGCTGGCCGGCAAGGACTGCGCCCGGCTCGAACTGGAGACCCGGCTGGACACCCACGACTGGCATCTGAACGCGACCCCCGCCCAGTTCCAGTCGCTGCTCGCCCGGCTGGACCTGGTCGTCACCGACCGCCTGCACGGGCTGGTGCTGGCGCTCCGCGCGGGGATCCCGGCACTGGCCGTGGACCCGGTGGCGGGCGGCGCGAAGGTGACCGCCCAGGCCCGCGCCTGCGGCTGGCCGGCCATCGTGCCCGCCGAACGACTGGACGAGACCCGGCTGGAACGGTGGTGGGACTGGTGCCTCACGTCCGGTCGGGTGGCGGCTCGGCAGATCGGCGCGGAATTCCTGGAGGAGGCGGCACGGCCGGGCGAGGGGTCGACGGCGGACGGGACCGCCAGGTTGGTGGCGGCGCTGGAGGGACGGGCGTAGTTCGGCCACCGTCGCGGCGGCGGCCGACGGTGCTGGGAGGTCCTGTGCAAGCGGGGAGCGGGACTGCGACCGCCGCGGTTGGGGTCAGCCCGTATAGCTGCGTGCCGTGGAGCGGCGCTGGGTCCGGTCCAGCAGGCGTAGCCGGTCCTCGACCTCCCGCGGCACGACACACCGCTCACGCAGCACCCAGGGAAACCCGTTCAGCGCCCGCCGGAACGCCCGCAGGGAGGCCCGGTCGCGCGGCACCGTGCGGGCCAGGTACAGGGTGCGCCGGACGGCCGCCCAGGCCGGACGGCGCAGCCAGGTGAACCACAGCGTGTTGCGGATGCCGTCGACCCGGCGCGCCTCGGCGTTCCGGGCGCGCGACGGCCAGTGATGGACCGTCAGCTCGTCGGCGTACACCAGCCACCACCCGTCCACCAGCAGGTCCACCGCGAGCAGTTCCTCCTCACCGCCCAGCCAGAACCGCTCGTTGAAGCCGCCTGCGGCGCGGAAGGCGTCGGCGCGGACGACGGTGGCGGCGGCCAGGAAGGAGCCGAGCGCCGGGCCGGGCAGCCAAGGAGGCCCGGTGAGTGGTGAGTTGCGCAGCTCCTCGACGATCGGGTCCTCCGTTCCGCCCGGTTCCACGACGATGCGCGCGGTCACGGCACCGAGGCCGGGATGGCGGTCCAGCAGGTCCGCCGCGGCGGACAGCGACCCGG
Source organism: Streptomyces cavernae (assembly GCF_004023625.1). Classification (GTDB taxonomy): domain Bacteria; phylum Actinomycetota; class Actinomycetes; order Streptomycetales; family Streptomycetaceae; genus Streptomyces; species Streptomyces cavernae. Next base: position 34,621 of record NZ_RPDJ01000032.1, read on the forward strand.
GCGCCCACCAGGAGTCGTCGTCGCAGAACGCGATGTAAGGAGTCCGGGTGTGCGCCACGGCCAGGTTGCGGCCGACCGCGCCCAGATTGCGGCCCGGACGCAGCAGCCGTACCGCCGGATGGTGCTGGGCGACCGCCTCGGCGGTGCCGTCCTCGGAGGCGTTGTCGGTGACGAACACGGGCGGTGATTCCGGCATTCGCGCCAGGTGGTCGAGGGTGCGCAGGAGTTCGGCCCGTCGGTTGTGGGTGATCACGACCACACTGGTGCGGGGGTCGGACATGTGGTTGCTCCTTGCAACGTCCCCGGTCGCACGACCGGGCGGCGGTCATCATGCCACCTCGGCGGCGGAACCCCGTGTCCCGCCGCGGCCCGCCGAGGTGTCGGCCGACACCTCGGCGGGCCTACGCGGGTGCCAAAAGCCGGCCGTCCAAAACACTCGGAGACATGCACCACCGACTATGACGACTTTCGGCTTTCCACGGCGCCCTTCGGGGACGCCTCGCCCTCAGTGCTTAGGGGTCCATGCACTATGAGCGTCCGATGAGGTCGCGTGGTCTGGTGCCGTGCATCGCAAGCGCCCAAGAGCCCTCGATGGGGGCCCCCGCTCGAGCGGAGTCGAGAGTGGGGAGGAGCTACTAGGGCTTTTCGGTAACGCGGCGATGGGGGTGCCCCCTGCTCGAGCGCAGCCGAGAGCTTGGGGGAGCGGTGCCAGACCACGCGACCCGGGCGGGCATAGTGCAAGGACCCCTAAGGGCTTGCCGGGAAATAAATCGTCGGCGAGCATCTGTCCTGAGCTGCAGTGTCAAGACCCGGAGCACGCAAGTTGTATCCCGGCAAGCCCTAAGGGCCGCCGCTCGGTCAGCGCAGGATCAGGCGGTACGACGACGGCGACCGCCCCGTTATCAGCACCCGGACACCGTCGACGGGCAGCGAGCCGCCCAGCCAGGCGTAGCGTTCGCCCGCGTCGACCACCGGGGGCTGTTTGCCGCCCTTGCCGTTGCCGGGGCCGAAGGTGATGTGATCGCCGCCGACCGTGTACGTGGCCTCGCCCGACACCAGGTGGTAGGTGTCGGTCTCCCCCGCCACCGGTTCCAGGCCCTCGCCGGTGAGGGTGCCGCCGCGGCGGAAACACAGTTCGACGGTGAACGGGGCGGCGCTGCCGGTCAGGTCGACGTCGATGTCCCAGGCCCCGCCGCCGGCTTCCCGGACCTCGCGGAGCACGACCTCGGTACTCAGGGTGCAGTAGTCCTTCGGCCGGTGCGGGAAGTCCATCGCGGACCAGAACCGGCCGTCGTCGGTGAGGGCGTAGTCGCCGTCGGGCCGGCGGTGCGCGGCGGGGAGCGGGTGGTGGAACGCGGCACGGAGCTCCGCGTGCAGCCGCCAGGCGTCTCCCCGGCGCTCGAGGCCCTCCGACCTGAAGTGCCCGAGGGAGAAGAACTGCGGGGCCAGCCGCAGCGAGTCGAGGATCGCCTCGCCCTTGCGGAACTTGAAGAAGGTGGGATTGGAGGACAGGCCCGAGGAAATGGCGTGCGTGTGCGGGACGTCCGTACCGCCGAAGACGCTCGCCGTGCTCCGGCCCCGGCGAACCCTCACGAGCCGGCAACTGTCGTCATGGTGCTCGAAGTCGGTGGGCAGTTCAGCCGACTCCGGTAGAAGGCGGCCGAGTTCGGGCTGGTCGAGGATCTGGGCCAGCCGGTCGCCCAGCGGGGTCTCGCCCATCCGCTGGCCGGCGCCGCGTTCCCGCAGCAGCCGGGCCACGGCGGCGAAACGTCCGTCGCCGTCATGAATCGCCATCTCCCGGTACTGCAACCAGAATTCGGGGAGGTGCCGGGCGGTGGTCTGGTCCTGGCGCCGTGAATGGACCGACTCCAACTCGCCGTCGGGTTCGGTGAGGTACAGCCCGGCCTCCAGATTGGCCCGGACGTTGGCGTAGAGGTCGCTGCGCCCGTAATTGCGGGCGAGCAGCAGCAGCGCCGGATTGGTCACCACCGCCGAGTAGGTGGGGCTGCGCTCGCTGTACTCTCCGCCGGGCAACTGGTCGATGCCCTCGGCTAGCCAGGCGTCGATGCGTTCCGGGTACGCCGGGTCGGGCCAGCGGCGGTGGATCCGGGCGAGCGCGGCGCACACCAGCCAGCGGTGGTTGGCGGTGTGCAGCCCGCCGGTGGCGAGGCCGGGACCGGCCTTGCGCAGGATGTTCTCGACGGTGGCCCGGATGCCGGCCGTCGGCGGGTGGCCGTCCTCGTCCAGCAGGTGGTACGTGATGTTCAGGTCGGCGATCGTGAAGGCCGTGTCCGGGGGCGACCCGGTCCCGCCCTGCTCGAACCACAGCCCGTTGTCCAACTGTTCCTCGGCGAGCGCCTCGGCCAGTTCCGTCATCGGTCCGAGCAGGTCCTCCGCGTGGTGGTACGCCGCCGCGTCGTGCACGTGGACCGAGGTGAGGGTGCGCAGCGCCCGGCCCGTGGAGCGGGCCCTGCCCAGGTCACGCAGCTCGGTGAGGTGATCCCGGTAGCCGTCCAGGAGGGCCTTGGCCCGCGCTTCGGCGGCCGTGGTGAGGAACTCCAGGAAGTCGGTGTCGAGCCGGGTCACGGATTCTCCTGAGGTGCTGGGTGCGGTACGTGGTCTCGGGCGCGGATCGTTCGAACGCCGGTCTCCACGCCTCCCCCACTGTGGCGTACGTAGGTCGCGGTGAGCGCGAGAGCCAGCGGTCCGGGTGCCAGGAAGGCGAGCGGCGGCAGCATCCAGGCGCACACCGCGGCCGCCGCCAGGGCGAGCAACACCAGCGCACTGCCACCGGCGTCGCGTACGGCGTCGCCCGCCGCGCCCCGTACGGCCGCGGGCCAGTCGGTGAGGGACTCGGGCCGTCCGCAGGCGCGCAGCCCCACGACGACGGCGCAGGCTCCGATCGCGCCGGCCACGACGGCGAACAGGGGCGCGCCGGGAAGTCCGGCCCGGGCCAGCGCCAGATCCGCGCCGAGCAGCAGCACCCCGCCCACCGCTGCCGCTCCGGCAGCCAGATCCCCGGCCCGCGCCCGTTTCCGCAGGAGAGCCAGGTACCGCCCGGCGGTGACGGGTTCGTCCCGGCCCGCTCCGCGCAGCACCGCGCAGGCGGTGGACAGCGCGGCCGGCACGGTCACCAGCGCCAGACCGACGACGGCGGTGAGCACGCCGACGCTCAGCACGTCCGCGAACAGCGTCATCCGCGGCCCGAAGATCTCGCCGGCCTCCCGGCGGTCGCGTGTCTCCCTCATCCCTTGATCCCGGAGCTGGCCATGCCCTCGACGAGGAACCGCTGGAAGGCGAGGAAGAACAGCACGATCGGCAGCAGCGCGATCACCGACATCGCGAACATCGGGCCGAACGCCGAGGTGCTGGAGGCGTCCACGAACGACCTCAGCGCCAGCGTCAGCGTGAACTTCTCCGGCGAGAAGAGGTAGATCAGCTGAGTGAAGAAGTCGTTCCAGGTCCAGATGAAGGTGAAGATCGCCGTGGTGATGAGCGCGGGCCGGGTCAGCGGCAGGATCACCCGGAAGAAGCTGCCGAACGGTCCGCAGCCGTCGATCCGCGCGGCCTCCTCCAGTTCGCGTGGCAGTCCACGCATGAACTGGACGATGAGGAAGACGAAGAACGCCTCGGTGGCGAGGAACTTGGGCAGGATCAGCGGCCAGTAGGTGTTCACCATGCCGAGCTGGTTGAAAATGATGTACTGCGGGATCAGCACGGCGTGGTGCGGCAGCATGATGGTCGCGATCATGAACGCGAACAGGGGCCCGCGCAGCCGGAACCGCAGTCGGGCGAAGGCATAGGCGGCGAGCGAGCAGCTGAGGACGTTGCCGATGACGGCGCCGCCCGCGATGAACAGGGAGTTGCCGAGGAGCTGCCAGACCGAGACGTCGTTCACACCGTCCAGGGCGGTGGTGTAGTTGGACCACTCCAGTCGGCTCGGGAGCAGGTCGAGGCTGGCGATGACCTCGTCGGCGGGTTTGACGGAGGTCGCCAGCAGCCAGGCGAGCGGGTAGAGCATGACGAGCAGTGCGGCCAGGCAGCCCACGTGCAGGGCGAGGCGCCGCCAGGCGACCGGCTTGCGGGTGGCGACCGTGGACGAGGTGGTCATCGTTCCCCCTCGGAGGCGTAGAAGACCCAGGACCGCGAGGTTCGGAACAGCACGGCGGTGACGGCGCCGATGACGACCAGCAGGACCCAGGCCATCGCGGAGGCGTAGCCCATGTGCGAGGCGACGAAGGCACGGTCGTAGAGGTAGAGGGTGTACACGAGCGTGGAGTCGGCGGGCCCGCCCTTGCCGGCGCTGACGGCGAAGGCCGGGGTGAAGACCTGGAAGGCCTGGATGGTCTGCAGAACCACGTTGAAGAAGATCACCGGGGACAGCATGGGCACGGTGATGGACAGGAACTGCCGCCACTTGCCGGCCCCGTCGACCTCCGCGGCCTCGTACAACTCCCCCGGGATCTGCTGGAGTCCGGCGAGGAAGATGACCATCGGCGCGCCGAACTGCCACACCGTCAGCAGCGCCACGGCGAGCAGCGACCAGCCCGGCCGGTTGACCCAGCCGCCCGTCCCCAGCAGGTTGTCCACGGTCCCGCCGTCGTTGAAGACGGCCCGCCACACCAGCGCGATGGACATCGACGCACCCAGCAGTGAGGGCGCGTAGAAGGCGGAACGGTAGAAGCCCCTGCCGCGGCGCATGTTCTTCAGCGCCAGCGCCACGACGAGGGCGAGGCCCAGTTGCAGCGGCACGGCGATCACCACGTACGTCAGTGTCGTGACGACCGACCGCCAGTAGCGCGGGTCCTCGGTGAACATCTGCGTGTAGTTGCGCAGGCCCACCCAGTTCGGCGGGTTGAACAGGTCGTAGTCGGTGAACGACAGGTACAGCGAGACGGCCATCGGCAGCAGGGTGAGCACACACGCGCCGAGCACCCAGGGTGACAGGAACACCCAGGCGGCGCCCTCGCGCCGGCGCCCGGCGGCCTTCTTCGCCGCCGCCGCGCCCGAGGGCCGGACGGCGGGGGGCATCTGTGTCGCGGTCATGACCTCAGCTCCGCCTTCGCCTCGGTGATGTAGTTCTCGGCGGCCTCGCGGGGGGACATCCGCTCGTACGAGACCTGGTCGTAGTCGCGCTGGAAGGTGGTCTGCAGTGCGCTGTCACCCGAAGGGGGCGCCTTCGGAGGCGCGTTGAGGGTGCCGTCGAGCGAGGCCTGGAAGTCGGCGATGGTCTTGTCGAAGTCCTTCAGCTCGGGAGCGATGTCCTCCCGGATGGTCTCGTTGACGGGGATGCCGCGGGTGGCACCGAGGATCTTCGCGGCGTCCGGGTCGTTGACGAGGAAGTCGACGAGCTGCGCCGCCCTCTTCGCGTGCGGGGTGCTGGCGCCGACTCCCATGAACATCGACGGCTTGAAGTACTGCCCCGGGGTCCCGTCGCCGGCGGACGGCATGGGCGCCAGCGTGACCCCGCCCTCGACCAGCGCCAGGTAACCACTGGACGGTGCGTCCCAGTTGAAGTCGGAGATGGCCGTGCCACGACCCAGCGGGGTGTTCTCCACGGCCCCGTCGAGCTGGGTGGTCTGCTCGGCGGGCGAGACCGCGCCCTCCCGGCGCAGCCGGTCCGTGAAGGTCCACCACTCCGCCAAGTCGTCGGCGTCGAAGCCCAGTCGGCGGTCGTCGGTGTACAACTCCTTGCCCTGACCGCGCAGCCACACCTCGAAGGCGTCCTCGCTCTGCCCCGGATCGGTACCGCCGGGCCGACCGGTCTTCTCCCTCAACTCCCGCATGGCATCAGCCCATTGGTCCCAGGTCCAGCCCTCCCGGGGCAGCGGAACCCCGGACCGCTCCCAGGCCTTGGTGTCGTACACGACGGTCTCGGTGCCGCGCCCCTGCGGGATGGCGTACTGCTTGCCGTCCACCACACCGGTGGCGAGCAGCCCCCGCTCGATGTCCTCGGTCCGGACCTCGCCCCGCAGATCCAGCAGCACACCCCCGGACGCGTACTGGTCGATCATGCGGTAGTCGAGCTGCATCACGTCCGGGGCGTCACCGCCCGCCGCCTGGGTGGCCAGCTTCTGCTTGTAGGCCTCGTACCCGGCGAACGACGTCTGCACCTCGACGCCGGGATGCCGCTCCTCGAACAGCGCCACGGCCTCCTCGGTACGGGCCGCCCGGTCCGGATTGCCCCACCAGGTGTACTGCAGCACGACCTTGCCGCCACCCGTCTCCTCGCCGGAGCAACCGCTGAGCACCACGCAGAGCGCGAGCACGGCGGCCACGGCGCAGGACCTTCTCGTCCTGTATCCGGGCATGCCTCTGCCCCTTTCCCTAGAAAGCGCTTGCATCCGCAGGGACCCTTGGACCCTAGAGAATGTCCGGATGTCCCAACAACCCCCGTGCAGAGATCGGTACGACACTCATTGACTCGTGTCCACGCGGGTGTCAACCTCGGGGCGTGCGACGTTGCTTGAGGCTGCCCAGGTGCCGGGGGTTCCCATACCTGGGGACCCCGCCCCCAAACCCCTGAAAGAACGGGACGCGCACCCCCACAGCCGACAGCCGCGAACCGACGGAAGGGGACGTGCCGGGTTCTCCGCCCGCAGCGGCTGGCGGTCGGACCAGACACGAAACCCGTGGGACGCGCACTTCCACAGCCGACAGCCGCGAACCGACGGAAGGGGACGTGCCGGGTTCTCCGCCCGCAGCGGCTGGCGATCGGACCAGACACGAAACCCGTGGGACGCGCACTTCCACAGCCGACAGCCGCGAACCGACGGAAGGGGACGTGCCGGGTTCTCCGCCCGCAGCGGCTGGCGGTCGGACCAGTCCTACTCCTCCGTGCGACACGAAACCCGCCAGACCGAGGACGGAGAACCCGGCGCGGCCCCGCCCCAGCAACCGGCCACCGGCCACCGGCCACCGGCCACCGGCAACCGGCAACCGGCAACCGGCAACCGGCGCAACGGCGCCCGGCCTCGCAAGACGCAGCACCACCCAACAAACCGACCACGGCAACACGACCAGCCACATCAACACAGACCGGCCAAAAACCGGCAACAGGCAGCAACACACCAGCCCCCACAAACCCCGAGGAAGAAGAATCCGGCACCACCCCGACCCACGAATCACAGCAAGCGCACCGGCCACCCACCTCCGTGCACCACACGGACGCGGCCCACGACGCACGACAAGGCGCAACCGGCAACAACCGCCGCCGAGGCGCCCGCACGACGAACGGAGAACCGCATGGCCCACCCCACCGCACAACCCCGTCGCCGCCGCTGCGCCGTAGTGGGCCTTGGCGCCCGCGCCCAGCTCTACACCGACGCCCTCACCGGCACCTACGCCGACCGGATCGACCTCGTAGGCTTCTGCGACGTCAACAACCACCGCATGGCCGTCCACAACAACTGGATCCAGGCCGCCCACCCGGACCGAGGGGCTCCCGTACCGTCCTACGCCGCCGAGGACTTCGAGCTGATGCTGCGACGCGAACGCGTCGACCTGGTCGTGGTCTGCAGTGTCGATCGCACCCACGACCACTACATCGTCCGCGCACTGGAGGCAGGGTGTGACGTGGTCACGGAGAAGCCCATGACCACGGACGCCGACCGCGCCCGCCGGATCCTCGACACGCAGCGCCGCACCGGCAGCGATGTGCGGGTCACCTTCAACTACCGCTACACCCCGGTGCACTCCGCCGTGAAGGAAACCCTCGCGGCAGGAGAGATCGGCGAGGTCGGCTCCGTGCACTTCGAGTGGCTGCTCGACCTGCGGCACGGCGCCGACTACTTCCGCCGCTGGCACCGCCAGAAGGCGAACTCCGGCGGACTGATGGTGCACAAGGCGACGCACCACTTCGACCTGGTCAACTGGTGGCTGGACACCACCCCCAAATCGGTCTACGCACAGGGCGGCCTCTTCTTCTACGGAGCCGAGGCGGGCAAACGCCGCGGACTGGCCCGCGACTACGCCCGGGCGCACGGCTCCGAGTCGGCCGGGAGCGACCCCTTCGCCGTGCACCTGGCGGACTCGCCCGTGCTCAGGGAGTTGTACCTGGACGCCGAGGCGGAGGACGGGTACCACCGCGACCAGAACGTCTTCGGCCCCGGGGTGACCATCGAGGACGACATGGCGGTCCTGGTGCGCTACGCGTCAGGGGCCACGCTCACGTACCACCTCACCGCGTACTCCCCCTGGGAGGGTTACCGGATCGCCTTCAACGGCAGTGCCGGCCGGCTCGAATTACTTGTGGAGGAGTCGACGTGGACCCGGCCGGCCGTGCGCACCAGCAGCACGAGTGCCGTGCTGCACGGAGCCGAGGCAGGCGACACGGCAGGCCGCACCCAGTTGACACTGCACCGCTTCTGGGAGGAGCCGCGCGAGCTGAAGGTGGCGAGCGGCGAGGGCGGACACGGCGGCGGGGACGTCCGGATGCTCGAGGACCTGTTCGGCACGGGGCGGACCCCCGACCCCCTGCACCGCGCGGCCGACGCCACCGCCGGGGCGCGCTCGCTGGTGACGGGGCTGGCGGCGAACCGCTCGTTCGAGACGGGAATGCCTGTACGAGTACGGGACCTGCTGGACGTCTGACGCGCGCGGGGTCAGCGCCCGCCTGCAAGCGCCGGAGGAACTGAAACACTTCAGCCCCTCCGGCATTTGGGCTTGACACGCCACGGCCCCCCGGGGACCGACCCGGGTCGCCGCCCTGCGCGGCGTACGCGAGGCAGGACGAGATCAGTTTCCAGTGCCAGCAGTTGGCGTCGTCGGTGCGGTTTGGACCCGTTGGTGTAGAAGCCGGTGGCGCGCGCGACCCCGCCCTTGACCAGGCGCGGCACGATGGATTTGACGGTGTGCCCGTTCAAGTGGCCATTCCCTTGCACGAGCGTTCCCGGGCGCCTGCTCCGCGAAAGGTAGGCACACACCCCAACCCGGTGAACCGATGCGGTCACAGCGCTAGGCGGACCCGTGGGCTGTGGCCATGCGCGATTGCGTCGCCATTGGAGACGGCCAGTGGGACCTTCCGCTCTTCACTGCGGTGGGCCGCAGCATCGCCTTCAACGGCACGCCGGAGGCCCGTCGTGCCGTTGAAGGCTGCGGTGAGCGGTCGCGAATCCTCCGGTCGCACCGCCCGCGGTGCAACGTTGGCTCAGCGCTCCACCAGAGCGGTGACCGCGGACAGCACCCCTTCCTCCAGCCGCAGCCCCGCGGCGGCCGCATTCGCCTCCGCGTGCCGGGGATTCCTCGTGCCCACAGCCGCCGCGACAACCTCCGGCCGACGCAGCAGCCAGGCGAGCGCCAGCTGGGCGACCGAGCAACCGGCCTCGTCGGCGAGCGGGGCGAGGCCGCGGACGACCGCCAGATGCGCGCGGCGAGCCTCGGCTGCGAAGAACCGGGGGTGGTTCTCTGCGCAGAAGAAGTCGTGCGCCATCACGTTCCCGCCGCGCCAGTCGTCAAAGACCGTCTCCTCGTCGACGGCGCCGGTGAGCAGGCCGTAGGCGAGGGGCCCGTACGCCAGCAGGCCGATGCCCCGTTCCTGGCACAATGGGCCAAAGCCGTCGAGTTCGTCGCGGTACAGCAGGGACGCCTGAACCTGGACGTAGTCGACGGGGGACAGATCGGCGCACCGGGCGATGTCCTCCACGGGGTAGTTCGACAGGCCGATGGCCCGCACGAGGCCCTCGTCGCGCAACCGCGACATCGCCTCCCAGGTCACCTCCACCGGCAGCTGCTCGGCCGGCCAGTGCAGCAGGTACAGGTCGATGTGGTTCCTGCCGAGTCGTTTGAGCGACTGCTCGAGCGACTGCCGCAGACCGGACTCGGTGTACCGCTGGTCGTCGGGCTCGGGCGCGACTTTGGTGCAGACGAGGACCTCTCGTAGATCCGCCAGGGCCTCACCCACCACCGTCTCGGCACCGCCGCCGCCGCCATAGACCTCGGCAGTGTCCACCCAGTTCATCCCCAGGTCCACCGACCGGCGTACAGCGGTGATCACTTCGTCGTGCGAGGTGTTGGGGCCCCATGTGGTGCCGCCTCCGGCCTCCCAGCTGCCGTAGCCCAGACTCGACAGGTCCAGTGGGTTGCGGTTGGAGGGCATGCGGTTCTCCCTTGGCTAACTTGGCTGCTCGTTACATGAGGACGGGAACGGGAAGCGTCTGAGCGGTGTCCCAGGCCTCGCCGGGAGCATCGTCGACGGCGCGTACGGCGCGGTCCAGGGCCAGTTGGTAGGGCTCGTGATGCGCTTCGAGATGCCGTTCGACGGCGGTACGCCAGGATGCGAGGGGGAGTCCCGCGCCGCCAGCCTCTGCCAGGTCCCGATACAGCAGCCGACCCCAGCCGTTCAGCCGGCACTGGCGCTCGGCTCCGTAGGTGCCCCGGAACTTGTAGGCGACCGGGAACCGGTACAGCAACTCGAAGGCGTGCAGAACCTCCAGGTGGCCGACCAGCGATCCGCCGACATGCGCTCCAGTGACGGCCAGCAGGGCACCCACGGCGTCCTCGCTCGCGAGATACGCGTTGCCTGCGAAGATGCCCCGGGTGCGCAACGCCTCGTCCCAGATGGCCATACACACGACGACGTCCAGTAGCGGTCGCAGCGTCGGCGTGGCCTTGCCCGAGCACAGCAGGCTGAGCAGTGCGGCCTGCGTGTCCGCGGCGGCGCTCGGAAGGCGAACGGCGACACCGTCGGCCTGGGCCAGCAAGGGGGTCGACAGGCCTTGGTAGCGGTCCGGTACGACGACGTCGAGCGGCGCGGAACCGGCTCCGCCCAGGGCCGGCCAGACCAGCAGCCGCAGGTGAGGGGGTAGGTCGTGCAGCGGTACCTCGCGGAGGGCCGTCTCACGTGGTGACATGGGCGTCCTCGCTTTGCCAGGCGCACTCGCCTCGGCCGTGACGGATGGCGGCCGCCCAGTCCATGAGTTGCGCGTGGTGCCGGTCGTGTGCATCGGTCTCACGCGAGCAGACGAGCCATACGTCGCTGCGGAAGAGCTCTTCGATGATGTCCAGCCCGCGTTCCCTCATGGACCGGCCGGTCTCCACACAGTCCACGGCGAGGTCGGCCAGGGAGGGCACGTAGGCCTCGCACGCGCCGTGGGCGCGCCGGACGGTGGCGTCGGGGTATCGCCGCGCTGCGTACTCGGCGGCCAGGAAGGGGTACTCCGACACGATGCGGGGGGTGGCGCCCACCCTGTGCTCCGGTCGGCCGATGGCGCAGATGCGGACGTGGTACCAGCAAAGCGGCGCGATGCGTACGACGTTGGCGCGTGATTCCTGTATCCACTCCTCCGCGGTGATGCCGGCGTCCAGTGAGCCGTCGGCCACCAGGCCAGGGATGTCCTGAAGCCGCAGGAGCCAAGAATCCGTATCGGAGGGGGCCATGTTCTGGGCGGCTTCGGCGTTCTGAAGCAGTCTTCCTTTGGGTAGACCGATCCTCAACAGGCTTCCTCCTGAGAGACGTAAGGGTGTAAGGACCCGTACTTGCGAAGCTGACGGTCGTGTTCTTGGTGCAGGGCGCGTGACAGGGCGCCGCCCAGGTCCACGCGGGTGATGTTGGCGATGCACAGGCACCAGGCCGCGACCTGTCCGAGTTCCTCCTCGATGCGCACCGAGGGCTCTCGGCGGCGCATCGCCTGGGCGAGTTCGCCCAGCTCCTCGAGGAACCAGGACAGCGCCCGTTCCGGTTCGAGCCTTCCGTACAGGCGGTGGGCTCGGTGCTGGAGGTCGCGTACGGAGTCCAGGGCCCCGCCGATATCCAGTTCATCGCCGTGGGCGGCCGCGTAGGGCGCGGAGGCCGCGACGGCTGGCAGGGCCCGCCGGGTCACGTCGGCAGCCGCTGCGGCAAGCCGGGGATCGAGCCGCGCGGTGCCGACCGCGTGGGAGTCGGCGCAGGCGGATGCGGGGTCAGCGGCCGCGCTCAGCCTGCTGATCCGGTCGGCCGGCGGAAGCTGCGCCAATGGTGTGCCATCGCAGACGACCTCGGCCAGCGAGTGCCAGCGGCTGTCCGCGAACACGAGTGTCCCGCGGAGCAGGATCAGCCGTTGGCCGCAGTCCGGCGTGTGCGGGGCGAGGGTGAGTCGGCAGGGGGCGCGAGGACCCGCCTCCACGTGCGCGTACATGCTCACGTCACCGTGCAACACGGCGAGAGCACGCATCAGGAGGTCGTCGGCCGTCGGTCTGCCCTCGGGCACCAACAGCCCGGAGGGCACCCGGCGGATCTCCGCGTGTCCGTCGGGCGGGGCCGGGTGCGGGTGCAGCGTGACCACAGGTGCTCGGGGCGCACTGGCCTCGGAGGCGCCCTCGGGAGCCACTAGCACGGTGTACGGTCCCACGCTGACCGGCACCGGCGCGTCGTTCGGCGCGCGGAACGCGGGGTCCGCCTCCGGGTTCCTCACGCTCACACCCCCCACAGCCGAGGGGCCAGCAGGTTGTCCACGATCTCCGTGCACAGGTCGTGGGGGGTCCGGTCAGCGACCTCTAGCCGGTACCACCCCCACTCGTCCGCCGCCTTGGCGAAGTGCCGGTTGCAATCCTCCTGAAGAGAAAGGAACGATTCGGCCCCGGTAGGACCGGATAGGGCGTAGTCCTCCGCCACGCCGACCCCCCGCCCCTCGACGCTGCGCCGGGCGTGCGCGGTGTCGCTGGCGCCGTCCAGGAAGATTCCGACGTCGGGCTGCAGGAACGGATCCGCGTAGATGTCGGTGACTCGCGCGATCATCCGCTCCACGACGTTGCGGGGCACGGTGTCGGCCTGGCACGCGGCGGCGATGAGCAGGGCCTTCAGCACGGGCTTGTAGCCGTAGCTCTCCCGTACCACCACGGCGCCCTTAGCCGCCTTGGGGCGGACGACCTCCGCCTCGATGACGAAGTCGAGCGAGGCCTCCACCAGTCCGGAGGCGAGGGGGCCGGAGGAGCGAACGCCCTCGGCTCCCAGGGGGAACGTCTCCTCGGCCCGCAGCGCCGCGAACTCCTCGAAAGTGCGGGGGATGCGCTCGTCGACCGACTGCCCGTCGACCCGGCCCCCTCCGTACAGGAGTCGCCAGTCCTCCACCCATAACTGCTCGAAGGCGGTCTGGGGATAGGGGGCAGGACCGGGGCTGCCGTCCACCAGGCGACGCCAGCTGACGACGTGAAGCTCGATGTCCCGCTCGGCGAGCTGGACCCGGATGTTCTCGGTGAGGGTGGTCTTGCCGATGCCGTCCGGGCCCAGCATGGCTATTCGCAGACCTCGTGTCCCAGTCATCCTGATCAGCCCAACTGCAGGTCGGTGTCGGCGAATTCGATACCGAGGTGGGGCACACTCAGCGACCTGGCGCCGGCGACGACCTCACCGGCGTTCCACGCTCGGTAGCCCGCGGCTTCGGCGAGATGCACGGTCCGGTCGGCGTCCTCGGCGGAGACGACCGCGGCGTATCCGATCCCCATGTTGAGCGTGCCGTACGCCTCGGCGGTCGACATGCCGGTCTGCTGGGTCAGGAAATCGAGGACCTCGGGAACCTCCGGTACCGTCTCCAGGACATAGCGCACCTGCTTGGGAGCGCGCATGACCTTCATCAGGCCATGGCCGGTGACACCGTTGAGGAACTTCGGGAGCACGTCCGAGTCCAGCAGCGCGCGGACGAACTTGGCGTAGATGACGCTCGGATCGAGCAGCGCCTCGCCGAGGGTGCGGCCGCTGGGAAGCGCGGTCGCGTAGCCGTTCGGGAGCATGCCGGCCACGCGCCGGGCCAGGGACGCGCCGTTGGCGTGCAGGCCGGAGCTGGCGAGCAGGATGATGCGGTCGCCCGGGCTGACGTTCTGGCCGAGCACGGCGTCGCGGCCCTGCGGCACGATGCCGAGGGCGCTGCCCGCGAGCTCCAGGCCGTCCTCCGCGACCAGGCCGGGGAGCGCCGGCGACTCGCCGCCGCCCCAGGCGGCACCGGACTCCTCACAGGCGCGCTGCCAGCCGGCCAGCAGGGCGGTGGCGCGCGCCTCGTCCGCGTACCAGGCGGCGTCCCCGGTGGAGAAGTACGCGGTGATCACGAGAGGGGCGGCACCCACCGAGATCACGTCGTTGACGATCGCGGCTACGGCATCGACGGCCACGTCCACGTACCGGTTGATCCCCCCTTCCTGCAGCACCTGGTGGGCGATGAGCGACTTGGTGCCCAAGCCTTCCACCACCATGGCCATGGTCATTCCACCGGCCTTGAACACGTAGGCCGACGCCCCTCGGGACTCCGGTACCTCCTCGGCCCCGGACATGGCCAGTAGTCCGCTGGTGGCCTTGGCCCGTTCGATCGCCTCGCGCTTGATGCGGTCGAGAACGGTGTAGTCGACGCCGGAATCACGGTAGTTGGACAGTTTTGCCATGGAACATTCCTTGCTAGGCGATGTGTTCACTGAACGGACGAGTGCAACGTACCCTGCCCATCAGTCCGCCAGAGCGGGTCCGCGCATCGACGCCCGGCCGGCCCAGGCCTGCCTGGCAGGTGCCGGGCCGCCGCATGGACGCGCGCCTGGGCTGCCCAAGCCGTTTACGACCGGGAACGTGCGCGCGGTCTCCCGGGGCACAGGCCCTCCATTCCCCTTCGGTGAACGGTGCTTGCAGTAGCGGACACGGGCGGCAGACCGTTTGTATCCCGCTGAAAATCCCCTGCGGAATGAACGAACAGACGCGCCATGAAACGACTAGGGAGATCGCCCACCGTGGTCGCCCGTCAACTCGGCAGGGCCAAGGCTTCGTCTAGACATTGAAGGAACATCCAAACACCTTCCGGCTCCACACTTGTCTGTTCAGTAGCGATCTTTCATGGATCGTCACCGAACCGCAACCCTCAGTATCCGAACAGGCCCAGCAAGGCTGGAAAAGCTTCTGTGAAATCCCGTCAATATGGACAAACAGTGGCCGGGCAATGTCCTTTATGCAGCGCGCGAGTGATGCATGTCACGTGACTAGGATTAGCCAACATCAGGTCACTCTCGTAGGAAACTACAAATGTTGCGAAGGTCTTTCTCGGTCGGCCTGTCGGCCGATCTTCACAGGGTGATGGAACTGCCCGGATGATGGAAATCGGGTTTCGGTGAGACGTGCTTCAGAGCCCAATAGCTGAGATCGCCCGCGTCGTCCTCTACTACGGCAGAAAAGGCGATACGACCGGCATGGGGCAGATCACGCATTTCCAGTCGTACGTCCAGACACAGGCGATCCGACTCCCTGGTGAGGCGCACTCGAGGAGGCAGGGGCGGATTCACCGGCTCCCTGTTCTGGTGGTAGTCGTCGAACGTGTAGAAAGCCCATTCAGTGGACGGCGAGGCATTGAGCTCGTAGTAGGCAGGGGAGTCGGGCGACTTGCGCACGAACATCTCGAAGCAGGTGTGCTTCCACAGTTCGTCCGTATGACGCGGGCGACGCGTGGCGGGGATACGCAGGCGGGAGAGGTTCGCGTGCAGTGCATACCGCAGGACGAACGTCCCCCGTACCGGTTCCTCCAACTGCACGTCGAGCGCCCGCACGACGCCGGGGGCAGAAGGCGTGAAAGGCCTCAGGGAGAACCTGCGCGGAAGGCGTAAGGACATTGCGTCACATTCTGCAGAACTTCATGACGAAACGGTCAACTGTCGGAGAGCAGTTTCTCCGCAGAATCGAGGATGGTCGCGACTACCTCGTGGCTGGGCAGGATGGAACGGGTCTCCGCCTGAGGGTCGATCCTGCCTTCCAGGATGTCAGCGAACCTGTCCCATTGGGCTGCCAGTGGCTCGCGGCGTCCGGAGCAATTCAGACGAGCCGATGGCTCATGGCCGCGACTGGCACCGTCCTCCGGCATGAGAGGAGAGACCGGCTGGGAGTAGAGAGTGACGGACGGGTCCAGAAGGTCCGCCACAATGGTTCTCGACCCTTCGCGTATCGTCAGGCACCGTTCGCGGCGGGATGAGACTCTGCTGGCGGTCAGATCGGCGGTACGGGAACCCGGGAACTCCAGTTCGGCCTCCACGGTGTCCTCACCGGTCCTGTTCCCACCGCAGTTCCGAGTGATGGTGGCGTTGACGACCTTCGGCACCTGCCCCGCGAAGATGCGCTGGCTGATGTCGATATCGTGGACCAGCAGGTCCCAAGTGACGCCGGCACGCATGCGGGCGGAGTAGCCGGAGAGCCTCTGCGTGTGGACGGAACGAGGATCCTCCACGAGCGACAGAGCCTGCCGCACGGCCGGGTTGAACCTCTCGACGAACCCACACATCAGCGGCACACCCCGTCGCAGTGCCGTGTCGACCAGTTCCCTGCTGTCGGCGAGGCTCGCACACAGGGGCTTCTCCACGAACAGCGGAATGTCCTCCGCCAGCACACACGACGCGATTTTGCGGTGCTGGTCGGTCGAGGAAGCGACGACGACCGCGTCCACCGTGGAAAGGCTGCCGATTTCCGGCAGCCAGTCCGCCCCGAAACGCTCTGCTAACGCCTGCCCGCGGTCCTGGGACGGATCCATCACTGCGACCAGTTCGCAGCGTGGGCTCTCGGCGAGAATCCTGCCGTGGTGACTTCCCATCGCGCCGGCCCCGACCAGGAGGACTCGCGGGACACCTGACCCGGTCATGCGAGCAAAGCCGCTCTCGTCTCGTCGATGATCTGTTCCAGGTCCGCATCGGAGAGCCGAGGATGAACCGGGAGAGCAAGGATCTCCTCTGTGATCCTGGAAGCGACAGGAACCTCCGGCACCACCACTTGGGGATGCTCTCTGTAGCATTCGTAGTCGAAGACGAGACGGGGATAGTGGACGCTCGTGACAATTCCTCTGCTCGCCAGCTTTGCCGCTAACTCGTCTCGTGTGCAGGGGGCGTCTGCGGTGACGCGAACCGTGTACTGGTGCCACACGTGGCTGCGACCGTCCATGACCTGGGGAATCACGAGGCCCTCGAGCTCGCCCAGGCCCTTGGAAAGCTTTTCGGCGTTGTGCCGTCGGCGTTCGGAGAACTCCTGGAGGCGGATGACCTGGGAGAGGCCGACCGCCGCGTGCAGGTCGGAGAGCCGATAGTTTCCGCCAATGCACGCGAACTCGTACCTGCCGCGCATTCCCTGGTTCCGGAGTATGCGGGTGCGTTCAGCGACCTCGTCGCTGTCGGTCGTGATGATGCCGCCCTCTCCGGCGGTCACGTTTTTGGTCGCGTAAAGGGAGAAACAGCCGATCCCGAAACTTCCCGACGGCCGCCCTTGGAATGTCGCGCCGATGGCCTGGGCCGAATCTTCGACGATCGCCAGCCCATGCGCCGACGCGGTCCTGTCAACCGCCGACATGTCCGGTGTCTGGCCGTACAGACTCACGGGCAGTAACACCTTCGTACGTTCGTTCACCAGTTCTTCCATCAGTGCGGGGTCGATATTGAAATCTTCGGCACGGATATCAGTGAATTTGGCTGTGGCTCCGCTGGCGATGATGGCGTTCAGGGTGGCGACGAAGGTGAAGGGGGAGGTGATGACTTCGTCCCCCGGGCGCAGGTCCAGGGCTTCCAGGCTGAGGGACAGGGCCGCGGACCCGCTGTTGACCGCAATGGCATGCCTGACGCCGGCTACCTCCGCGGCGGCCCGTTCCAGCCGCTCCACCATGGGCCCCTGGGAAATATGCCCGGATCGTAGGACTTCCAGGACGAGGGGCTCGGCGTCCTGGACGTCGACAGAAACCAGCGGAATCAATGGGAGCTCCATGACATGGGAAGGCAGGGAGTGTGCGTCTTTCAGGCGGGCAATTGCGCTCGCGTAATATCTGTGAGAGTCCTACGGAAATCGGGTGCACAGGCCAGCATCGAGTAAACCTGTGTGGTCTTTGTTAGGGGTTTTTGGTAATCCGGAACGTCGCCCTCCATCGTGGAGAACGTTCCACCGGCTTCCTGGATGATGACGTGTGGGGCGACGCAGTCCCAAATGCGGTTGCGGCGGTGCATGGAAGCGGCGTACACACCCTTTGCGACCATCATGCAATCGAATATGCTGTTGCTCGTGCGGATCCCTCGGCAGCGGGATGCGATGCTCTCCATCGTTCGGCAGTCGAGAGCCGTCTCCGACGGATGGAAATCCATGCCGTAGGCGACCAGTTGCTCTGCCATGTTGCCCCCGGCCTCGATTTCAAGTTTATTCCCGTTCACGTATGCCCCGTGTCCGGTCGCGGCGATATACGTCTCGGAGAGAGCAGGAAGGCTCACCCCGCCGGCCACCGGCCTTCCGTGCTCAAGAATCCCGACCATGACACCGAACAGAGGGCTTCCCGCGGCAAAGTTGGAGGTTCCGTCGATGGGGTCGATCACCCATGTGATGGCAGAGGTCCCTCTTACCGCGCCCCACTCCTCGTCGATGACGCTGTCATGGGGGAACCGTTCACGGATCCGGCTTTTGATTTTTTGTCCGATGGCCAGGTCGGCGTCTGTCACGACCTGGTTCGGATCGGCATCCTTGATTCGGGCAGACAGGCCTCGCGGGAAGGACAGGGCTATTTCGGCTGCTTCCCGGAGCAGAGATTCCAGGAAGGCCGGATACGCGCGTAGGGGGACCAGAGAGGTGGTGGAGGTCACCGAGATGCGCCCACAAATCTGGAGTAATGTTCCAGAATCGGCACTTCCGGTGCGATCAGGTCGGCTGGAAGGTCACTTGTGGTGAAGAGTTTCGCCGCGGACACCTCCGAGGGATCCTGCTTGAGGTGCGACCAGTCACGAACTGTGGCCGTGTAGACCGCGGTCACATTGAAGACCTGATCCCCATTGGGATACTGGTAGTACTGTTCGGGCCCGGAGAAGACGTTCATCAGTGTCAGCTCGTCAACCTCCAGTCCAACCTCCTCCATGACCTCCCGTCGAGCGGTCTCCTCAAGGGACTCTCCTGGATCCATGAATCCACCAGGCAGCCCCCAGCCCCCGGTGTCGGCGCGCTCCAGGAGCAGAACTCGGTCGTTTGCGTCCACGACGATCACGGCGGCCCCGGGCAGAATTAGTGGACGAGTGCCCACTTTCGCGCGCAATTCTGAGATATAGCTCAAGTCGAGATCCTCCGAGGCCTATAGGCACCTGCGGGACGGACCACCAGGGTAACTATCCGCATACGGCGACGTATAGCGATTCGTTGGCCGCCGAATCTCCCGATTTGTTGCGGGCCCGCGTCGAGGGGGATATCCAGCCCGCCCGGGGTTACCCACACTCTCTTTGACCTGCACTAATCCGGCGTAGGGGAGGTTCGTGCGGTCGTCACGCGATCGGGCATGCGAAACGGTCTTTGTCCGGCTGCCTTGACAGTTCGCCGCCCTCCTCCAATCATGAACGGACTTGCAAGGCATACCTGACCCGATGGGCTCGGCCCTCTGGAGACCTTGAGCCGGAGTCAGGCGGCGGCCAATTCCCGCATGTACGAGAAGGGGACACCTTCATGAGCGACGTTCAGCCCCAGGAACTCGGGATCGAGAACGTTGAATCCGAGCCGCATGTGGGCCCGAGCACTCTGAGGCGTCTCATTGCGGCCTGGCCGCGACGGGCCACCATCCGCACGGACATGGCCGCCTTCATGAGCTCCGAAGCCTCCGCATCGGATGTACCGGACTACCCGGTACACCTCATTCCATTCGCCGAGCACCCGCGCTTCCTTGACGCTCCGGAGGAGTCGCGCCGGCTCGTGAACACGTTGGCGTGGCAGGCCTACAACGCCCGGGTGATCGCGGCTGAGGAGTACGTCGCCAATCCAACCTTCGAGATGCTCGCGCATGGAGTGTTCTCCGGCATCGATCGGTACGAGGCCAAGGAGGCAGTCCAGCAGTCACACATTGACGAGGTGTGGCACACCTATATGCACATGACGGCGATGCAGCGTACGAAGGAGGCTCGCAATCTGACCCTGGAGCCGGACTACTCCCACCCGGTGACGAACAGGCGTCTGTTCGAGCTCACCGCGCAGCGGAGCGAGAAGTGGGAGCGGGACATCCTGTTCCTGGTCTGGACGGTGGTTGGCGAACTCCACATCAACAACTTCCTGGAGCTGCTCGCGCGGGACAAGACGATTCATCCCATGCATTCGCTCGTGGCGCGTCTTCATGCCAGGGACGAGGCGGCGCACGGGCCGATCGTCGCCGAACTGATGAAGGACGTCTTCGTCCACCTCACCAAGGCGCAGCGCGATCTCTTCGCCGGTTCTGTCGGAGACGCGATCCGGGCCCTGGCTGCACAGGACTACGAACTGTGGTCGGAGATCCTCCAGTTCGTCGACATCCCCGGCACGGTCGAGATCATCGCCGATACGCGCAACCTGCCGGGCACGGACATGATGTTCACCGACTTCTCCACGGTGGAGCGTCTCGTCCGCGAGTTGGAGATCGAGGAGCGCGTCGACTACGACTTCACCACGGCGGCACCGTAGCGTGGTCCGGTCTCTCGAATCGCTTGAGCCGCGAGAGCGGCTCTGGTCCCGGGATTTCACGCTCTTCTTCGCGGGCCGGACCGTATCGATCTTCGGCGACCAGATGCTTCTCCCGACTACGATCACGGTCGCGGTGCTGAAGGCCGGGCACGGGGTCTCCGGAGTGGGCTACGCGCTCGCCGCCTATACGGCTCCGTTGGCCCTCTTCGTCATCGTCGGCGGTGTCATCGTCGACCGGTTCACTCCGGTGCGCGTCATGGTCGCCGCAGACGTGGCTCGGCTGATCATTCACAGCGCTCTCGCGCTGGCGTTCGCGGTCGGCAGGCCCTCTATCTGGCTGGTCGTCATACTGCTCGCGTTGAGCGGATGCGCCGCTGCGGCCTTTCAGCCCGGTTTCGGCAGCGTCATTCCGCGGCTCGCCTGTGACGTTCAGAAGGCCAACGCGGCGATCCGGGTCACGGAGTCGCTGGCGACGGTGGCCGGGCCCGCCGCGGCCGGGCTGCTTCTCGTCTTCGCATCCGTTCCGGTCGTCATGGCGATCGACGCCGCGACGTTCGGTGCCAGCGCCTGCTGTCTGCTCACCCTGCGGCTGAGGCTCCCTCGCGCGCAGCGGCGGGTGCCCCTCCGGCGCGACCTGGTCCAGGGATGGCAGGAGTTCCGGGCGCGCAGGTGGCTCTGGAGCGTGATCGTGGTCTTCATGTTCTTCCAAGTGACCGTGAACGGTCCCTTCATGACGCTCGGGCCGAGTCTCATCACCATCGAGCACGGAGAGACAGCTCTCGGTGTGATCATGTCGATGTTCGGCGTGGGCGCCGTTCTGGGTGGTCTGGTCGCCGCTCGGCTCAAGCCGCGTTATCCCCTGCGGGCCGGTGCTGTCGCTCTCGCCGTCGGCCCCCTTGCCATCCTGGTGGTCGCCATGCGGCTGTCCCCACCGATACTTGCCGGCGGTTACCTCCTGGACGGCGCGGCCTCCGCGTTCTGGCTGGTCATGTTCCACACGAGCGTGCAGACGAAAATACCCCCCGACGTCCTGGGGAGAGTGCACGCCTATGACGTCGCCGGATCCTTGGTCATGCGACCAGTCGGACAGATGGCCGCCGGACTGGTGGCCCTCTCGCTCGGCGCTGCGCCGGTGCTGTACTTCTCCTCGGCCATGCTGGTGGTCACCGTCTGCCTGCTGCTCTACGTTCCGGCGATCCGCAATCTGCCCAGGGACTGACAGGGTCAGCTGCCTGCCGCGCGCCTGTCACGCCAGGCCGGCGGCACAGGGCTCAGTCACCAAGTTGGGCGAGCAGGACAGCACCTGAGTCAGCCAACTCGTAGAGCACTCGTGGGCCTATTCGGTGGCGACATATGAGGCCCGCCGAGGAGAGCACGGACAGGTGCTGTGACACGGTGCTCGGCGCCAGACCGATGGAGCTGGCCAGTCCCGTGGTGGTGGCCGGTGAATGCAGTCCGCGCAGGACCGCCGCCCGTCCGCGCCCAAGAATGGTGGTCAGCCTGTCGTTCTGGCGCACCTCGTCGGCGGGCCTGCCCGCGGCGCCGGCAGGCCCGCGGAGAACCGCAGCGTTCTGTGCCTGATAGGAGAATGCGGCCGTGTCGCGCAGGGTTGAGAAGACCCTCGTGCCACGCGCGAACAGCACGGGGACGATGATCAAGTGGCCGTCCGTCATTCGCCAGTCCAGATCGGTCTGGTGCGGCACACTCAACTCGGGGCGTTCCCAGCGAACCCGTCCTCCCAGTTCGTGCAGCATCATGTCCGCGCCCGCGGTTACCTGGGTACGGCCGCGCATCAGGATCTCTTCTTCCAACACGCTGCGCATATCGGGCCAGTAAGCCGCGATCGCAGCATTCCAGTAGTCACCTGTGAGCTCAGCGAATCTGTCGTGTCCCGAGGCGCGCAGAACCTCCAGCTCGTCCTCGATCGAGGGAGAGGAACAGTGCGGGATCGGCGTGAGAGAGGACGATAAACTCACCTGATGCGTTCGCATCATGCTGACCAGCTCTTGGTGCAGCGCGGGCGAAACGTGGCGGCGTGCGGTCGCGAGCCACTTCGTGTAAGGGTGCGGGATCTCGCTGCGATACCGAGTGGTCAACGCCAGGCTGGAGACGGCCTCCCACAACGGGCTGATCGCGATGCGTACCCGTCCGAGGGTCAGCTCATCGAGCTGTATCCGGATCACGAGGCGTCGCTCAGACCTCTATCTTCAGCGACAGATCCTGGCACAGGGTCAGAACCGCATTGATCCACCTCGACGGGTCGGTGGCATCAAAGCCCTGCATCGTCTCGAGTTCCCAGTACTTCTCAAAGCTGAGCGCCGTGGGCTTGGCCGCTCGGAAGCGGCGCGACCGCCACTTGACCAGGTGGCTTCCGAACTGCCCCTGCTCTTCCAGCAGCGCGTCGACGGTATAGCCGAGCGCTTGTCGAGCCGAGAGCACGGCACTGTTCAGATCCCCGGCCTCCAACTGACCGAGACTGTCCTCGATGGCCCGGTCCGCTTCGCCGAGAGATCGGGCGACGAGGATAGACCGGAAGGCGGAAGCGTCCAGTTCGGCGCGACGTCGCAGCACCCAGTCCTCACCGAACAACGGCCGGCACGTCGCCAGCCGTCCCAGGAGCACCTCTTCCCGCGGCGGAAGCACGTCACCGCTGTTGGCGCGGACCTGGTCGTAGCTGGACCAGGAGAGCTTGGCGAGCAGCTGGTCGAACTGGGTGTCCACCCAGTAGGCGAGGTCCCAGTCGCGGTTGTCGGAGTGGAAGGTGTGCCAGTAGACGACCGAGGGCTCAAGGAGCACCGAGGTCTCGACGCAGTCGGGTCCCGTCCACGGTTCCGTGCTCACTACGCAGATGTCGAGATCGCTCTTGTTGTTACCCCAGCCGTTGGCGGACGATCCGACGAGAAAGGACGCCTGACAGCTTTCCGGAACCAACTGCCGGTCGACCAATGTATCCCAAATCCGGGCAACATCCACCTGCATCTGGATCTCCGTCGGAAGGTGCGACTAGGGACGCTGAAACCGACGACTAGGCTAACGACGCCGCGTAACGGCGTACAACGATTCGCTGCGGGCCGAATCGACCCTATTCGCGGCCCTGTTCACCGCGGGCCCATGGACGAGCGGCGGATGCGCTTCGAGGGATGTGCCGCGGCGCGTTGGCGACTGTGGTCAGGAAGGCGGCCGTGGCGAGCAGCATCGCCCCGCGCCGAGGGCCTCCTGGCTGAAGCCGTGCAGGCGCCGTCCGTAGGCCCGAAGTGCGCGCTGGGCGACGGCGGTTGGTTCTGGTCGTACGACGGCACCCACTTCGACAGCGCTAACACCTGAGGCGGATGGAGGAGATCATGCGGTCGGTGTGCACGGACTTCGATTGCGACCTGGTGGAGTTCAACGGCGAGACCAACCACATCCACCTGCTGGTGAACTCCCGCACAAGGTCGCCGTGACCAAGCTGGTCAACTCCCTCAACGGCGTCTCCTCCCGCCGCCTCCGCCAGGAGTTCCCCGACCTGGTGCGCCACTACTGGCGAGCCAACAAGCTCTGGTCCGGGTCCTACTTCGCCGGAACCATCGGCGGCGCCCCGCTCTCCGTGGTCAGGCAATACATCGAACAGCAGAACCGGCCCGCGTGAGCACCGCCCGGCACCGCCCGGAGAAGCCCCAGCAACGCTCCGCGCCGCAGGCGAAGAACCGCGGCGACCGGCACCACCGGACCTGAGTCCGCGACGCAGCGTCGGGTACATAGAGGCGGGTGCGCGCCGGCGACCGGCCATCCGCGACCCCGGCGACATCCACGCCCCGGCAACGTCCGCGACACGACTCGGACGTCTTGACGCGCAAGGGACTCGGACACCTTGCGGGAGCGCTCCCACCCGAGAGGGCGCATGTTTCATGCTCACGTCAATGCTCCGTTCGAGGGGTCCTGCTGCCCGTAACTGTCGCCGCCATCACCTGCTGTGCCAGTCTGCTGACGCTAAGTCAGCCCTGCGCGGCCCTTCGCCGCCACGCCGTCCCGGGACTGACGTGCACGACCCTGCGTCCGAACGACGCCGACCACCACGTCCGGACGACGCCCATCACCGCGTCCGCACGACGCGTGCCCCAGCGGCTGTATGAAAGGCCCCCACAGATGATCAGATTCGCCCTGCTCTCCCGCACCAGAACCGCCGTCGCGCTCGCCGTGACGGGGCTGGTCTGCGCGGTCTTCGCCGGACCGGCCGGTGCCGCCTCCGACCAGCGGCGCGCCACGGGAGCGGACAGGCAGAGCGCGGCAGCGACCCGGGCCCTGGTCGACCCGGAGTTCTTCGACGACTTCAACTACACCTACTACACCGACACGCTGCTCACTCAGCGTGGTTGGACCCTGAAGTCCGGTCAGGCCGGGCCCGGTGTGCCGGGTGCCACGTACAAGCCGGCGAACATCACCTTCGCCACCGAGCTCGGCAACAAGGTCATGGTCCTGCGCTCCGTCTCCAACGGTACGGCCGCCGGCACGGAGCACAGCGAGATCTACCAGGAACGCAAGTTCCTCAAGGGCACCTACGCCGCCCGGGTCTACTTCAGGGACACCCCCATCTTCGGACCGGACGGCGACCACATCGTGCAGACGTTCTTCACGTATTCGCCGCTGAGCTTCCCGATGGACCCCAACTACAGCGAACTCGACTTCGAGTACCTGCCCAACGGCGGCTGGGGTATCCCCTCGAGCGCCCTGCTCGCCACCTCGTGGGAGACCTACCAGGAAAGCCCCTGGCAAGCCGTCAGCGTCACCACGCAGGCGAACGGCAGCTACGTCGGCTGGCGCGACCTGGTCATCACCGTGGACAACACGAACATCAAGTACTACGTCGACGGCCAGCTCTTCGCGACGCACTCGGAGCCGTACCTGCCGGAGTCGTTGATGGACATCCGCTTCAACCAGTGGCTGATCGACCTGACGGGCGTGACCAGTGGGAAGACGCGCGCGTACGAAGAGAAGATCGACTACGTCTACTACGCCAAGGACCAGGTGCTGACGCCGGCTCAGGTGCAGACCACCGTCGCCGCCTACCGGTCGGCGGGTGTCACCTTCGAGGACACCGTCTGAGCCACGGCCGGCTGATCCCCGGGAGCCGGTGACCCGGTTCAGGGACCGCCGGTCGCGTCGTGGGTGACGGCGATCGGCAGCCGTGCGGTGATCGTGGTGCCCCGGCCCTCCTCGGACTGCACCTCCGTCTCGCCACCGTGGTTGGCCACGATGGTGCGGACGATGGTCAGCCCGAGGCCGGTGCCGGGGATGGCCGCGTCGGTGGCGTTCGAGGCGCGGAAGAACCGCTGGAAGAGCTTCTCCTGCTCCTTCGCCGGGATGCCGATGCCGGTGTCGCTGACGCTCAGTACCGCCTCCCCGTCACGCCGGTCGGCCCGTACGCTGACCCGTCCGCCCTCCGGGGTGAACTTGACCGCGTTGGACAGCAGGTTCATCAGGACCCGGTCCAGTTGCTCGCCGTCCGCGTGCAGGATCAGCGGCTGTTCGGGACAGTGCGTCTCCAGTTCGACCGAGGCGGCCTCGGCGGCCGGTTTGATGGCGTCGGTCGCCGAGCCCACCAGCTCGCGCAGATCGACCGCTGCCATGTTTGAGGTGAAGGCGCCCGACTCGATGCGCGAGAGGGTCAGCAGGTCCTCGATCAGCGACCGCAGCCGGTTCGCGTTGCGGTCGACGACGTCGAGCATGTGCCGCTGGGGCTGGGACAGCGGACCGGTGTCCTCGTCCTTCAGCAGCTCGATGTATCCCACGATGCTGGTCAGCGGGGTGCGCAGCTCATGGGAGACGGTGGACATGAAGTCGCTCTTCGCCCGGTCCAGGGCCTGCAGTTTCTCCACCAGATGGGTCTCCTGTTCGTACAGCACCGCCGAGTGCAGTGCCCGTCCGACGCCGGTGGCCATGGACTCGGCGAATTCGATCTCCACCGGACGCCAGGGCTTGTCCGGGCGGGTGCGGGCGAGGAAGACGGCGCCGAGCGGATCCTCGCCGACTCCGATCGGGGTGACCACCACGGAGACCAGGCCCAGGTCCTCCGCCGCGGCCCGGGCCTGAGGGGGCAGGCCGCTGCTGCCGAAGGAGCCGGGTGCCCCGGGCAGAGGTGCGCCGTCGGCGACTTGAGCGTTCAAGCCGTTGAGGGACCAGGTCTCGCCCCGGCGGTAGTGTTCGCGGACGACTTCCCCGGGCACCGGCGGAATGGTCTGCTCCCCCGGCGGGAGCAGACCCCTGCGCGCACTCCACGCGCGTGCCACCGGAACCAGGGGGCTGTTCTCCTCGGTGAGCATGACGAAGACGTAGTCGGCGTCGAGCCCTTCGCCGATCCCCACGCAGGCCGTGTCGAGGACGTGGTCGACATCCAGGTGCTCGCGGACCGCGACGCCCGTGCGCCGCGCCGTCTCCGAAAGCCTCTCCCGCTCCTCCTCGATCGCGCGCAGCCGGTCCCGTTCGTCGGCGAGCTCGTTCACGGACCGGGCCACCGCCCTGATCTCCAGCGGTCCTTCCTCCCGGGCCCGGGCCATCCGGTCGCCGGCGGTGAGCCGGCCGAGCGTCCGCTCGACGTTGCCGAGCGGGCGGGTGAGCGCCCGGGTGGTGTTCAACGCCGTGGAGACGCCCACGAGGACGGCCAGGGCCAGCAGCACGCCGATCGCCGCCGTGCTGCCTTCGAGGACCGCGGCGGCGCGGTTCTCCACGCGTTCGATGTGCTCGATGAGCTGCGCGTCCAGTTTGAGGTTGGTCGCCTCGAACGCGTCGAACCTCCGGGCGGCCTCGGGTGTCAGCCGGACCGCCTCCTCGCTCCGGGGCTCGGCCTTCGCCTGCTGGTCGACAAGGCGTACGTACGACTGCAGTTGGTCGACCTGCCGCGCGAAGCTGGCACGGGACATGCCGGTGGCATGGCGCTGCGCGGAGCTGAGCGCGGCGAAGGTGTCGGCGCGGGCGACGTCGTAGGACTCGAGTTCGTTCCGGTCGCCGGTAAGCAGATAGGTGCGCAGGGACCGGTGCATGATGGCCGCCCGGCTGTGCAGGTACACGTTTGCGTCCTGCGCCGGCTCCAGCTCCTCGATGACCTCGTGGTGCGTACTGTCCACCCACAGCGCACAGGTCAGCGCGCCCGCCCCGAGGGCGAGCAGGAGAGCGATCAGCAGCCCGAAGGCCGTACCGAGCCGCCGTGCCGTGCTGTCACCGCGCCGCAGGATGGCACCGCTCATGCGCGATCGCCTCCGTCCTCCTTCGAGTCCCGCACGTCCAGCACGGCGTCGACGTCGGTCACGTCGGTCACGCCGCCGGGCGAGCCGAAGCCGGTGCGGGTCATCGCGCCCCACTCCTGCGGGGACCGGTGGAGCGCGTCCCACATGCCGCGCAGTCGCCACCACGCCGTCAGCTGGCGGTATCCGATGTTCTCGGCGACCACGCCGACGACGGCGCCCCACACGTCCCGCCACCGGGTGAACCGGTGGAAGGCGTACTCCTCGACGGCGACCGACACGAGGGAGACCACCACGGCGTAGGCATAGGCGACGATCATGAACTTCCAGAGGAAGTCCAGGTCCACCGCGCCGATCAGCACACCGAGGGGCACCAGGACGAGACCGGCGAGTTCCACCACCGGTGCGAGCAGTTCGAAAACCACGTAGAAGGGCAGGACCAGCGTGCCGATGAGGCCGTACCGGGGATTGCCGATCATGCGTCGGTGTTTGATCAGGATCTCCGTCAGACCTCGGTGCCAGCGTCGTCGCTGGCGGGCCAGGACCTTGAGTTGCGAGGGCGCCTCGCTCCAGGAGATGGGCTCGGTGACGAAGGCGATGCGGTAGGGGCGGCCCTCCTCGCGCAGCTTGCGGTGGAGGCGGATGACGAGTTCGGCGTCCTCGCCGATGCAGTCCGGGTCCATCCCGCCGACCGCCACCAACGCATCGCGGCGGAACAGCCCGAAGGCACCGGCGATGATCAGCAGGCCGCCCACCTTGGACCATCCGGTCCTGCCGAGGAAGAAGGCGCGCAGATACTCGACGACCTGGACGCGTCCGAGCAGGTCCGCGGGGACATGCGGTTCGACCACGCGTCCGGCCACGACCGTGCACCCGTTGGCGAGGCCCACCACACCGCCGGTGGCGACCACCCGCATCGGATCGTCGCTGAACGGCTTGGCCACCGCGAGCAGCGCCTGGGAGTCGAGGATGGAGTCCGCGTCCACCATGCACACCAGCGGGTAGCGCGCCAGGTTGATGCCGACGTTGAGGGCGTCGGCCTTGCCGCCGTTCTCCTTGCGGGCCACCACGAGGGGCACCGGGCCGCCCCGGGGCACGTTGACCGAGGTGACCCGGCCGCGGACCGGGACGTCCTCGGGCACCACGTACTCGACCTCGGCGAGGTCGAAGGCCTCCCGCAGGGCCTCCAGGGTGCCGTCGGTGGAGCCGTCGTCGACCACCACGACCTCGAACACGGGATAGCGCAGCAGCAGCATGGCCCGGACGGCCTCGATGATGCCCGCCGCCTCGTTGTGCGCGGGCATGACCACCGACACCGGCGGGGTGAACGGGCTGGTGGCGGCGTCGTCGTAGCCCGCGAAGGACGCACGGCGCATCCTTCTGACGAACTCGCCGACGGCGATGAGGATCAGCACCAGGTAGGCGGTGTTGATGGCCAGGAAGTAGATGATGATCCCGATGTCGCACGCCTTGATCAGCAGGTGCGCCGGGCCCACCAGCCACTCCCATGCCCCGTCGCCGGCCGCGGTCAAAGTGCCACCTCCACCCGGACGTCGAGCCGCGACCCGACGGATGCCTCGGCGAGCGCGGCCCGGGCGTGCGCGGCGGCCGGTCCGCCGGCGGGGTCGTCGGCGGCCGCGCGCAGGGTGTCCTCCCCCGCCAGCCCGAGCCGCAGCAGCGCGCGGGCCGCGGTGGCCGCTACATGCGGGTCGGGGTCGCCGAGCAGGCGCCCGAGCGGGCCGGTCGCGGCGAGCGCCCCGAGACTGCCGAGCGCGCCGGCCGCGACGATGCGCAGGCCGACCGGATGCCCGGGGCGGACGGCCTCCATCAGCGGCTCCAGTCCGTCGGGCATTCCGAGCCGGCCCAGCGCGCGGGCGGCCTTGATGCGTACCTCGGTGTGCGGGTCGTCGCGCAGGGCACGGGCGATCTCGGTGGTGCGGGAGACGGCGCCGGTGGCTCCGAGGACCTCGATCGACACGGCCCTGGCGAGTGGTTCCGAGTGCTCAAGGCCCGCTGCGATCCCGCGCAGTGCCTCCGGTCCGAGCAGGGTCAGCGCGCGGGTGACGGTGCCGGGCGGCACGGCCCGCGATCCCCGCAGGGACTCCAGGAGGTACGGCACGGCCCGCGCGTCCCCGACGCGGCCCAGCGCACGGGCCGCGGACAGACGTACCTCGGGGTCGTGGTCGGCCAGCAGCCGGCACAGCTCCGGGACCGCCGGGCGGTGCCCGAGCCGGCCGAGCACCTGCGCTGCGCGACCGCGCCGGTTGGCTCTGAGGCTGCCCAGCTCACACACCGCGTTCTCGGTGGCGCCGCGCAGTTCGTACAGGCGGACCAGGCCGCTACGGGCCGTGCCGGAGACCTTGCCCAGCATCTCCGCAAGGGTGGGCTCCAGGGCCTTCCAGGTGCGTCGGTCCATCTCCGCCAGGCGAAGCAGCGGCCAGCCCTGTTCGGCCTCGTCGGCGCAGAGCAGTTCCAGCAGGAGGGGCCGCACCGGCGCGGCGATCCGCTCACGTCTGCGATTCCGGTATCCGCGGGCGCCGCGGATACCGGCGATCAGCACGCACAGTGCGACGAAGACGGCCATCAGGCACACGAATGCCCCGGTGACCACCTCGGGCGCGATCACCGTTCGACCCGGTTCAGTACCGCGTTGACCCGGCTGGACAGTTCCCGGGGGCTGAAGGGCTTGATGATGTAGTCGTCGGCGCCGGCCGCGAAGCCGACTTCGACGTCGCCCTCCTGGGACCGGGCGGTGATCATGATCACCGGGAGGGTGGCGGTCTCCGGTGCGGCGCGCAGCTCCCGGCAGACGTCCAGGCCCGACATTCCCGGCATCCGGATGTCCAGCAGTGCGAGGTCGGGCGGCTGCTCGCGCAGGGCCCGAAGCGCGGCCATGCCGTCCTCCACGGCGGTGACCTCGTGGCCGCTCTGGAGGAGCTTGAACGCCACCAGGTCCCGTATGTCGGCGTCGTCGTCGGCAATCAGGACACGAGCCATTACTCCTCCTGCGATGCGGTACTCCGGTAGGAGTCAAGGAGCCGGGCCACCGTCGACTGTCGGAACGGCTTGGCCAGCAGCTCGTCCGTGGCGAGTTCGACGAGGTCCTCCGGGTCGAGCACGGAGGAGACGACGAGGTGGCACCTCTTGGTGCGCTCGTCCGCCCGTAGCCGCCGGATGACCTCCCGCCCGTCGATACCGGGCAGCAGTATGTCGATGATCATCATGTCCGGGGGATCGGTGAAGGCGAGGTCGAGGCCCTGCTCTCCCGAGTCCGCGACGCTCACCTGGCACCCGAGCCCGCTGAGGTGCCGTTTCAACAGGGCGCTCACGTCCGGGTCGTCCTCGATCACAAGTACGCGCGGAGCGTCCATCGCCGTCCTGTCCACGAAGTGAGGCGGTCATTCACAAACTAGGAGTAAAGCCAGCTTTTCGCCACATATGCCCCACTGGCCCCAGGAGATACGGAGGGCCGCGGTCAGGCCACCGAACCGATACCGCCCACGGGCGTCCGCGCCCCGTCGTGATGGATCGGCGTGTGCGTGCCGGTGAGCGGCACTCCGCTGCCGCCACGCCGTTCGGCGACGATCTCCGCGGCGATGGACAGCGCCGTCTCCTCCGGCGTGCGAGCGCCGAGGTCCAGGCCGATGGGGGACCTGAGACGGGCCAGCTCCAGCTCCGTGACACCGGCTTCGCGCAGCCGTGCGACGCGGTCCCGATGGGTGCGGCGGGAGCCCATGGCGCCCACGTAGGCGACCGGCAGCTTCAGCGCCCGCACCAGCAGCGGCACGTCGAACTTGGCGTCATGGGTGAGCACGCACAGGACCGTGCGGGCGTCGACCCGGGTGCGCTCGAGGTACCGGTGCGGCCAGTCCACGACGATCTCGTCCGCCTCCGGGAAGCGCGCGGCCGTCGCGAAGACCGGGCGGGCGTCGCACACCGTCACGTGGTGGCCGAGGAACTTGCCGACCCGTACCAGCGCCGACGCGAAGTCGATCGCACCGAAGACGATCATGCGGGGTGGCGGGACGGTGGACTCGATCAGCACCGTGAGCGGTGCTCCGCAACGAGAGCCCCGCTCTCCGATCTCCAAGGTGCCCGTGCGACCGGCGTCGAGGAAGGCGCGGGCCTCCTCCGCCGCCGTGCGGTCCAGTTCCGGGTGGGCGCCGAAGCCGCCCTCGTGCGAACCGTCCGCGCGAACCAGCAGGGCACGGCCGAGCAGTTCCGCCGGCCCCGACACGACACGGGCGAGCGCCGCCGTCCCGCCCCGCGCGGCGGCCGCCACCGCCGCCGCGACCACGGGGCGGGCCGTATCGCCGGACCGCACCGGGGTTACCAGGACGTCGATCACCCCGCCGCAGGTCAGCCCCACGGCGAAGGCATCGTCGTCGCTGTAGCCGAAACGTTCGAGGACCGGCTCCCCGTCCTCGAGCGCCTGCCGGCACAGCTCGTAGACCGCGCCCTCGACACAGCCTCCGGAGACCGAGCCGATCGCCGTGCCGTCGCCGTCCACGGCGAGCGCGGCACCCGGGCGGCGCGGCGCGCTGCCGCCGACGGCCACCACGGTGGCCACCGCGAAATCGCGGCGCTCGGCCACCCAGCGGTCCAACTCCTCGGCGATGTCCAGCATCTTGCGCCTCTCCCTGACTTCGCGGATGTGCTGGGCGGACGGTCCCGGAGGGCCAACGCGGTTGTCGCCCCGCCCTCTCCGCCCCACCCGTCCCTCCGTGGGTCTCCGCCCCGGGCCCTCCCCGGGCCTCCGCCCGGGCCCTCCCGGGTCTCCGTTCCGGCCCCTCCCCGGGCCTCCGCCCGGGCCCTCCCGGGTCTCCATTCCGGCCCCTCCGTGGGCCTCCGCCCGGGCCCTCCCGGGTCTCCGTTCCGGCCCCTCCCCGGGCCTCCGCCCGGGCCCTCCCGGGTCTCCATTCCGGCCCCTCCATGGGTCTCCGCCCGGGCCCCTCCGTGGGTCTCCGTTCCGGCCCCTCCGTGGGCCTCCGCCCCGGCCCCCCGGGTCTCCGTTCCGGCCCCTCCGTGGGTCTCCGCCCCGGACCCGGTACGAGGCCAAGCCGCCGGACCACCGCCACGGGGCGAAACCGTCCCCTGAACCCTCGCCGGGGGCCTAGTCCATGAACCTCGCCAGGGGCCCGGCCCGGACCACCGCCAGGGCGCCAAGCCCCCGAACCCGCCAAGGGGCTCCACCCGCGGATCCCGCCAGAGTCCTTTGCCCCCACTCCTCAACCGCCGGAGGAGCCGGCAGGCCCGGCACCCGTCAGGTGCTCCGGCCGCACCGGCGTCCGGTTGAGCTCCAGGCCCGTCGCCGCCCGGATCGCCGCCAGGACGGCCGGGGTCGACGACAGGGTCGGGGCCTCGCCCACTCCGCGCAGACCGTAGGGGGCGTGGGTGTCGGCGAGCTCGAGGACGTCGACCGGGATGGTGGGGGTGTCGAGGATGGTGGGGATCAGGTAGTCCGTGAAGGAGGGGTTCTTCACCTTCGCGGTCACCGGGTCGACCACGATCTCCTCCATGACCGCGACGCCCAGCCCCTGGGTGCTGCCGCCCTGGATCTGGCCCACCACGGACAGCGGGTTGAGCGCCTTGCCGACGTCCTGGGCGCAGGCCAGCTCGATGACCTTGACCAGGCCGAGTTCGGTGTCGACCTCGACGACCGCGCGGTGTGCCGCGAAGCTGTACTGGACGTGGCCGAAGCCCTGGCCGGTGCGCAGGTCGAAGGGTTCGGTCGGCCGGTGCCGCCACTCCCGCTCGACCTCGACGGCCTCGTCCTCCAGCACGTCGACGAGATCGGCCAGCACCTCGCCGCCGTCGGTGACGACCTTGCCCGACTCCAGCAGCAGCTCGGCCGTGGCCCACGCCGGGTGGTACGGGCCGAACCTGCGCCGCCCGATCTCCAGCACCCGCTCCCGGACGAGTTCGCAGGCGTGCTTGACGGCCCCGCCGGTGACATAGGTCTGCCGGGAGGCCGACGTCGAGCCGGCCGAGCCGACCCGGGTGTCGGCGGGCTGGATCGTCACCTGGGTGACGCCCAGCTCGGTGCGGGCGATCTGGGCGTGCACGGTGACCCCGCCCTGGCCGACCTCCGCCATGGCCGTGTGCACGGTGGCCACCGGCTCGCCGCCGACGACCTCCATCCGGACGCGGGCGGTGGAGTAGTCGTCGAAGCCCTCGGAGAAGCCGACGTTCTTGATGCCGACCGCGTACCCCACGCCCCGGACCACGCCCTCGCCGTGCGTGGTGTTGGACAGTCCGCCCGGCAGCTGCCGTACGTCCACGCCCTCGGTGGTCTCCCACTGGCGCTCCGGCGGCATGGGCCGCGCCTTGACGCGGCGCAGCAGTTCGGCGACCGGTGCCGGGGAGTCGACGACCTGTCCGGTCGGCATGACGGCGCCCTGCGCCATGGCGTTGCGCTGCCGGAACTCCACCGGGTCGAGGCCGAGCCTCGCCGCCAGCTTGTCCATCTGGGCCTCGTAGGCGAAGCAGGCCTGTACGGCGCCGAAGCCGCGCATGGCGCCGCAGGGCGGGTTGTTGGTGTAGAGGGCGATCGCCTCGATGTCGACGTCGTCGACGACGTACGGGCCGATGCCGAGCGAGGCGGCGTTGCCGACGACCGCCGGGGAGGAGGAGGCGTAGGCGCCGCCGTCGAGGACGATGCGGCACTTCACGTGCGTGAGCCTGCCGTCGCTGGTGGCGCCGTGCTCGTAGTACAGCTTCGCCGGATGGCGGTGGACATGGCCGAAGAAGGACTCGAAGCGGTTGTAGACGATCTTGACGGGCCTGCCGGTGCGCAGGGCCAGCAGGCAGGCGTGGATCTGCATGGACAGGTCCTCGCGGCCGCCGAAGGCGCCGCCCACTCCGGCCAGGGTCATCCGGACCTTGTCCTCGGGCAGGCCGAGGACGGGCGCGATCTGACGGAGGTCGGCGTGCAGCCACTGCGTGGCGATGTAGAGGTCGACGCCGCCGTCCTCGGCGGGGACCGCGAGCCCCGACTCGGGGCCGAGGAACGCCTGGTCCTGCATGCCGAAGGTGTACTCGCCCTCGACGATCACGTCCGCGCGCCTGCGCGCCTCGGTCACGTTCCCGCGGACGATCGGCTGGCGGTGGACGATGTTGGGGTGCGGGACGTGCGGGGCGTGGGAGTCGCCGCGGTTCTCGTGGAGGACCGGCGCGTCGGGCGCGACGGCCGAGGCCTCGTCGGTGACGACCGGCAGTTCCCGGTACTCGACCCTGATCTTCGCGGCGGCCCTGCGTGCCGTCTCCGGGTGGTCGGCGGCGACCACCGCGACCGGCTCGCCGTGGTGGCGCACCCTGCCGTGGGCGAGGACCGGGGTGTCCTGGATCTCCAGTCCGTAGTGCCGTACCTCGGTGGGCAGGTCGTCGTAGGTCAGCACGGCGTGGACGCCGGGCGTGGCGAGGGCCTCGGCGGTGTCGATCGACACGATCTCGGCGTGCGCGACCGGGGAGCGCAGGATCTGGCCCCACAGCATGTCCTCGTGCCACATGTCGGAGGAGTACGCGAACTCCCCGGTGACCTTCAGGGTGCCGTCGGGACGGAGCGTGGACTCGCCGATGCCGCCCTTGGTGCGGGACCCCTGGGTGATGCCGGCCGGCAGACCCGTCGTGCCCATGGTCAGACTCCCTCGGACTGCCGGGCGGCCGCGAGGCGGACCGCGTCCATGATCTTCTCGTAGCCGGTGCAGCGGCAGAGGTTGCCGGAGAGGGCCTCGCGGATGTCCTCGTCGGTGGGGTTGGGGTTGCGCTGCAGCATGTCGTCCGCGGCGACCAGCAGACCGGGTGTGCAGAACCCGCACTGGACGGCGCCGGCGTCGATGAAGGCCTGTTGGACGGGGGCGAGTTCCCCGCCCTCGCCGAGGCCCTCCACCGTCACGACCTCGCGGCCCTCCGCCTGCCCGGCCGCGACCAGGCAGGAACACACCGGCACACCGTCCAGGCGGACCGTGCAGGAACCGCACTCACCCTGCTCGCAGGCGTTCTTCGAGCCGGGCAGGCCCAGGCGCTCCCTGAGGACATACAGCAGGGACTCGCCCTCCCAGACGTCGTCGGCCTCCTGCGGACGGCCGTTGACCGTGAAACGGACGCGCATTACGCGACCTCTCCCTTCCGGTGTGCGTCGCGGCCCGTGGCGCGGTACGCCTCCCAGGTCCACATCAGGGTGCGGCGGGCCATCACGCCGACCGCGTGGCGGCGGTAGTCGGCGGTGCCCCGGACGTCGTCGATGGGGTTGCAGGCGGCGGCGCTCAGCTCCGCGAACCGCTTGGCGACCGAGGGGGTGATGATCTTCCCGTTGTCCCAGAACCCGCCCCCCTCCAGTGCCGCGTTCAGGAATTCCTCGGCGGTCCGGGCCCGGATCGGGGTGGGCGCGGCGGAGCCGATGCCGGTGCGGACCGTGCGGGTCTCGGGGTGCAGGGCGAGACCGAAGGCGCAGACCGCGATCACCATGGCGTTGCGGGTGCCCACCTTGGAGAACTGCTGCGGGCCGTCGGCCTTCTGGACGCGGACGGCCCGGATCAGCTCGTCGGGGGCGAGCGCGTTGCGCTTGACGCCGGTGTAGAAGTCGTCGATCGGGATGAGCCGGGTGCCGCGCACGGACTCGGCCTCCACCTCCGCGCCGGCGGCGAGCAGCGCCGGGTGGGCGTCGCCGGCCGGGGAGGCGGTGCCGAGGTTGCCGCCGACGCCGCCGCGGTTGCGGATCTGCGGCGAGGCGACGGTGTGCGCGGCGAGCGCGAGGCCCGGAAGTTCGCCGCGCAGGTTCTCCATGATCCTGGTGTAGGGGACCGACGCCCCGAGCCGCACGGCGTCGCCGCCCGGGACGGTGTCCCATGTCTGAAGATCGCCGATCCGGGTGAGGTCGAGGAGGTACTCCGGCCGGCGGTGATCGAAGTTGATCTCGACCATCACGTCGGTGCCGCCCGCGATCGGTACCGCGGAGGGATGCTCGGCCTTCGCGGCGAGCGCCTCCTCCCACGTGGCGGGGCGAAGGAAGTCCATGGGCCGGCTCTCTTCCTCTCCTCGTTCGACGTCGTGCGACGTATGACTGTTTCATCCGATCCAGCAGGGATCGTCCAGGTGTATTCACAGGGGGTGGAGTCAGTACACAGGCGCGCCTCCATCCGGGTCAGTCACCGAAACCATGAAGGAATTGGCTGGCAGAGCGGCACCTCTTGTAGATTCATATGAATCGAGGCCCCCGGAAACCCCGCCGTTTTCTCGCGGAAACCTGGGACACGGCACCCGGTCAGCCAATACACACAACCTCGACTCCTACTACCTCTACCGAACGATGCTTTCGAGAACGGCGGCGACGAGATGCGGCTGCGCGCACTGCTGGACACCGATGCGCTGGGGCTGCGGCTGCTCGGCGGCGAGGACGAGCTGAACCGCACCGTGCGCGGTGTGATGACGACGGATCTGCGGGACCCCAGCCGCTATCTCTCGGGCGGCGAACTGGTGCTCACCGGGCTGGCCTGGCGCCGCGGTCCCGGGGACTCCGAGCCGTTCGTGCGGATCCTCGTGGGCGCCGGGGTGGTGGCGCTGGCGGCCGGCGAGGCGGAGCTCGGGAACGTCCCGGACGATCTGGTGCTGGCCTGCTCCCGGCACCGGCTGCCGCTGTTCGCGGTGCGCGAGGAGGTGTCGTTCGCGACGATCACCGAGCACGTCGTGCGCCAGGTCTCGGGTGAACGGGCCGGGGACCTGGCGGCGGTGGTGGACCGGCACCGGCGGATGATGACCGCCGGGCCCGCGGGCGGCGGACCGGAGGTGGTGCTGGACCTGCTCGGCTCCGATCTCGATCTGCGGGCCTGGGTGCTGTCCCCGGCCGGGCGGATCGTCGCGGGATCGGCCGGGCTACCGGCCGACGTGTGCGCCAAGCTGGCCGCCGAGCATCTGTCGGCGTCCCGCAGCGGACGGCGCGGTCCGCACCGGGTGATGGTGGGGACGACGACGTACTCGCTCTTCCCGGTCCGCGGCGGCGGGCGGCGCGACGTCCGGGAGACGGTGCTGTCGGACTGGCTGCTCGCGGTGGAGGCGGACGCCGGGGACTGGGCGGAGGAACGGCTCGACCTGCTGCACGGGGTGACCCAGCTGATCGCGGTGGAGCGCGAGCGGCGGGACGCGGCGCGCACGGTGCGGCGGCGGCTGGCGCAGGAGGTCCTGGAGCTGGTGCAGGCGGGCGCGGCGTCGGCCGAGGTCGCGGCGCGGCTGCGGGTGGCCGCGCCGGTGCTGCTGCCGGGGCTCGGTGCCGCGCCGCACTGGCAGGTGGTGGTGGGCCGGGTGGAGTGGGACGACGTACCCGGAGCGCCCGCAGGGTCCTCGGCCGAGGGCGGTGCCGGGCGACGGGCGGGAGGGATCGACGGCGGGCCGGTGGCGCAGGCGCTGCTGGAGGAGATCCTCGTCGGCCCGCCGGTGCCCGGCCCCGAGCCGTCGGACCGGGTCGCGGTCGCGCACACCGGTGAGGAGGCGGTCGCGCTCGTAGCCCTGCCGGCGGTGTCCGCGGAGCACGACGGTTCGGAGTCCGGGCTGCTCGCGGAGACGCTGCTGGAGATGGTACGGGCGCCGCTGTCGGCTGGGCTCGACGGGGACGGGCGGGTGACCCTCGGAGTGAGCGCGGCGGTGCACTCGGCGGAGGGGTTGCGCGGGGCGCTGGAGGAGGCCCGGCACGCGCGTCGGGTGGCCGCGGCGCGGCCCGGGCGGGTGTGCGCCGCGGGGCACCAGGAGCTGGCCTCGCACGTGCTGCTCCTGCCCTTCGTCCCGGACGACGTCCGGCGCGCGTTCACGGCCCGTCTCCTCGACCCGCTGCGGGACTACGACCGCCGCCATCGCGCCGAGCTGATCCCCACCCTCGAGGCGTTCCTGGCCTGCGACGGTTCCTGGACGCGCTGCGCCACGCGGCTCCATCTCCACGTCAACACCCTCCGCTACCGCGTGGGCCGTATCGAACAGCTCACGGGCCGGGATCTGTCCCGGCTGGAGGACAAGCTGGATTTCTTCCTGGCGCTGCGGATGAGCTGAGGCCTGGTGGGCACGCCCGAGCGCGGCAACCGGCGCACGCCCTGTCCCCCGAGCATGTGAAAACTTTCACCCAAGCTCTTGGCCGGGCGGAAGGATTCGTGCTGAGATGCGGCCACCACTCAACTGCTCAATGGTGTGCTAGGGGAGGGCAACGTGGCGTATCCCGCCATGTCTGGTACCGGAACCAACGCTGGGAACGATCCGCTCCAGACCGCGGTATGGCGGCTGCGCTCGCGCGCCTGCTGGGCCGACGCTGCGGCGCTGCTCGAACCGAGGGCGGCCGACACCGCGCTGCAACGCGCGGCACTCCTCGTCGAGCGCTGCCTCTACACCGAACAGGGCTGGGAGGACGCCGAGGATGCGCTGCGCACGGCGGAGGCGCTGGCGCAGAGCGACGTCGAGCGGGGTGCCGCGGCCTGTGAGCGCGGACAGCTCGCCTATGCCGCGACCCTGCTGGGCGTACGGGACCGGGCCGACGAGGCGCGGGCCGCGCTGGGCCGGGCCGCCGCGCTGATCGCGCCGAGCGCTCCGGCGCGGGCGCTGCTGGACTACCGGCGCGGACTGCTCGCGGAGAACCTCGCGCGCTCCCCGCAGGCGGCGCGCGCCGCGTACCGCCGCGCGCACGCCGGTGCGACGGCGCACGGCGATCCGCTGCTGCTCTCGTTCACCTGGCGGCATCTCGCGGGACTCGCGCTGCGCGACGGGGAACTCGCGGAGGCCCGGCACGGGTTCGCCGAGTCGCTGCGGATCCGCGAGGAGCTGGGGTATCTGGTCGGCACGGCGCCGGCGCTGGCCTCGCTCGCGGACGCCGAGACCGAGCCGGAGGCGTCCCGGCTGCGAGCCGAGGCGGGGCGGCTGTTCCGGCTGCTGGGAGGCGTACCGAAATGGCTCGCCCAGCAACTGACGACAGCGCCCACGGCACCGCCACCGGCGGTGGGGGCTCCCTGAGCCGGGGAGCGCCGGTACGCGTCCGTTCGCAGGGGTTACGGGTTACGCGCCCGCGAAGTGGCCGCGCACCAGGGCCTGCACCATCGTCAGGTCCTGCGCGGCCAACGCGTCCAGCAGCGCCTTGTGTTGGGCGGCGTCGGCCACCAGGTCGGAGTGGCAGCGGGCGGCCGGGCCTTCGCTCAGCGGCCACTGGGCGCGGCGGTGCAGGTCGTCGGCGATGCGGACCAGTTGCTGGTTGCCGGAGAGGGCGAGCACGGCGCGGTGGAAGGCGCGGTCGGACTCGGCGTAGCGGGCGCGGTCGCCGCCGGCCGCGACCAGTGCCGCGGCCTCGGCCAGCGGCCGCAGTTCCGCCCAGCGCGCGGACGGCACCGTACGGGCCAGGTGCAGCATGACGGGCACCTCGATCAGCGCCCGGATCTCGGCGAGTTCGGCCAGATCGCGGGCGCCGCGCTCGACGACCCGGAACCCCCGGTTGGGCACCACCTCGACCGCGCCTTCGAGGGCGAGTTGCTGCATCGCCTCCCGCACGGGCGTGGCGGACACCCCGAACCGCTCGCCGAGGGCGGGCGCGGAGTACACCTCGCCGGGCACCAACTCGCCGTCCATGAGGGCGGCTCGCAGCGCGTCGACGATCTGCCCACGGATCGACGCGCGTTGAACGGTGGACCGAGCCCGCGGGAGGTGCTCACCGGTCGCCCCGCAGATCGGGGGCTCGCTGTGGGTGTGTTCCCCGCGCGCCTGCGCGGAGTGCGCCGTGCCGTTCGGTTCGTGGCAGCGTCCCGCGTCGTCCCGGGCGCCGGACTGGGCGGGTACGCGTGCCGCTTCCGCGGCCGACGTCGCGGGCGCCCCGGTGGAACCCTGCACGACACGAGGCCTGGCCTGGTCCACTGAAAGGGCTCCCCTCGCTGTTACGCGTTACTTGTGGTCATTGCGTCCGTTGTGACCGTAACCCAAAACCATAGGCTGAAAATGCGGCAGTTCAAACCTGATCACATCAGGTAAGGTAAGCCTTACTTGCCAACTATCGTGAATCGCGGGGTCTTTCGCATGCCCACGACCAGCGCAGGGACCCTCCCCATACCTCGTCCGCGCTCGAGCGGGCCGGCGCGCACGGCCACCTCCCCACTCACCGGCGGGTACGCCCGGCTCACCGAGCTCTATCCCCGGTTCGCGGTCACGGAGCTCACCGCGGGGCGGCCGGCCCCCTCCGGCGGCGACTGGGTGACCGCCGAGGGGCTCGCGGCGGCGGGTCCCGACCTCGACGCGTTCCTCGCCTGGGACGAGGAGCAGGTGCGCCGGGACTACGGGCACCCGGGCCGCCCGGACGTCATCGCCACCTTCGGCCTGCACCGCTACGCCTGGCCGGCCTGCCTGCTGTTCACGGTGCCCTGGTTCCTCGACCGGCGGGTCCCCCGCTTCCCGGTGCGGCAGGTAGCGCACCGGCGCACCGAAGGGCGCTGGGCCGTACGCGTCGGCGCGTTCGCCTGCCTGCCCGACGACCCCGCCGCGACCCTGCCCGGCGCCCGTGTCGTACCGGACGCGGAGGCACTGCGGGCCGAGGTGCGCATAGCCGTCGCCGAGCATCTCGAGCCCGTGCTGCGGGGGTTCGGACCGCGGATGCGGCGCCGGGGGCGGGCCCTGTGGGGCATGGTGACGGACGAAATCGTGGAGAGCCTCTGGTACGCCGCCGGGCTCCTCGGCGAGGAGGAACGGGCCAAGCACGAGTTGTCGTTGCTGCTGCCGGGCACGACCAGTCCGTACGTCGGCTCGGCGGGTTTCCGGGAATTGAAGGGCCCGTGCGGCGAGTTGTTGCCCACTCGTGATCGGGCGAGTTGCTGTCTGTCCTATACGCTGCGCCCTGGCGACCCCGACGAGATGTGCGACACCTGTCCGAGGGCCCTCGACACCGACCGTGTCGCGCGGCTCCTGGCGAGTGGCGCGGCCCGATGAAGGCCGAAACCAACTTGCAACATGCACAACTTCCCCACCAGGCGCAAACACTTTCCGCAACACCACCTGTACGGGTAGTCTAATTCGCACTCAACTTCCGTCCCTCAAGCGGCAGTTCGAGCAGAATGCCGCCCTGCGCAGTCCCTTGCACTCCAATGGCGGCCTCTTGCCCCGAAACCCCCTGAGGGCCCACGGGATTGAGCCACTATGGCGGCCGTTACGCCCTACCGCGATGCAAGGGATCCCTGATGAGACTGACCGACATATCGCTGAACTGGCTGCTTCCGGGCGCCGTACTACTCCTGGGCATGCTGGCGGCGGTTGCGGTGCTCGCGCGCGGCAAGCGCGCCGGGGAGAAGGCGGCGAGCGCCGACGACTCGTGGGAACGCAGTGAGGAACGCCGCAGGCGCAAGGAGGCCCTGTACGGAACCGCCTCCTACGTCCTGCTCTTCTGCTGTGCCGCCGTCGCCGCCGCCCTCTCCTTCCACGGTCTGGTCGGCTTCGGCAAGCAGAACCTCGGTCTCAGCGGCGGCTGGGAGTACCTGGTCCCGTTCGGCCTGGACGGCGCCGCCATGTTCTGCTCGGTGCTCGCCGTCCGTGAGGCCAGCCACGGTGACGCCGCCCTCGGCTCCCGCATACTCGTGTGGACCTTCGCCGGCGCCGCCGCCTGGTTCAACTGGGTCCACGCGCCGCGCGGCGCCGGTCACGCGGGCGCACCGCACTTCTTCGCCGGCATGTCGCTGTCGGCCGCCGTCCTGTTCGACCGCGCGCTGAAGCAGACCCGCCGGGCCGCCCTCCGCGAGCAGGGCCTGGTGCCCCGCCCGCTGCCGCAGATCCGGGTGGTCCGCTGGCTGCGCGCCCCGCGTGAGACCTTCGGCGCCTGGTCGCTGATGCTGCTCGAGGGCGTGCGCACCCTGGACGAGGCCGTCGAGGAGGTCCGCGAGGACAAGCGGCAGAAGGAGATCGCCAGGACGCGCCGGCGCGACCAGCAGAAGCTGGAGCGCGCCCAGCTGCGCGCGATCAGCCGCGGCAACCGCACCGGGCTGATCGGGCACCGGGGCGGCCGGCAGGTCGAGGTTCAGGTGGAACAGGCCGTCGCGCCCGCACAGGCTGCCGCGGAGCCTGCCATAGCGACGAAGGATCCACTGCCCATGCGCGCCGCCCGTCCCTCCCTCACGGCCCTCGGGAGTGGCAGCGCCGGTGAGTCCCGCACGGTGGATCTGACCGCCGAGGACGACACGATGGCGCTGCCGCGGCTGGACTCCCTGGAGCAGAAGCTCAAGGATCTCGAGCAGCAGTTCGGCTGAGTCCGGGCGAGTTGTT
Source organism: Streptomyces cavernae (assembly GCF_004023625.1). Classification (GTDB taxonomy): domain Bacteria; phylum Actinomycetota; class Actinomycetes; order Streptomycetales; family Streptomycetaceae; genus Streptomyces; species Streptomyces cavernae. Next base: position 77,452 of record NZ_RPDJ01000032.1, read on the forward strand.
CGGCCCCACTGGGCCGAACCGACCGGCAGCCATCCGGGGGTGCGGTGAACTACGCCGCACCCCCGTTCAGTTCGAACCACACCGACTTGCCCACCGCGTGCGGCCGCACACCCCAGGCGTCCGCGAGGGACTGCACCAGCAGCAGCCCGCGGCCATGGGTGCTCTCGTCCGCGCCCGGCACCCGCACCGTGGGGCTGCGGGCGGTGAAGTCCCGTACCTCCACGTGGAGTCCGTCCGGTTCCACGGTGGCCGTGAACACCGCGTCACGGTCGGTGTGCACCAGAGCGTTGGTGACGAGTTCGCTGGTGAGCAGTTCCGCTATCTCCGACCGGTCCGGCCTTCCCCACTGTCGCAGGAGTTCGCGCAGGGCCCGGCGAACCTCGGACACGGCCCGGAGATCGGATCGCCCGAGTCGGCGCCTGAGCTGTGGGAAGTCCTGCTGGTCCGTCGTGGTCTCGGCCGTCTCTTCCGGTGCGTTCGCCGAGGTGGCTCCCATCGTCATGGGACCGCCTCGCCGTGCCTGCCTCGTCATGACCCCCGCCCGTGTGTCGATTCTCGTTTCCCCCGGCTCGAACACGTTCACGGGATGCATGCCCCGCCCTGATCGGAGCACTCATGTGGAAGCGTCAATCAGCCATCGGGGCGAGAAAGAGGCGAGAAAGTCGTCTCGAGGGGCGCCCCAGGTGGCGTCTCGAAGGCGTCTCGAGAAACGTCCGGAGATCTGTCCCGAACGAGTCCTGAGGGAATCTCAAGGGCTAGGCCCTGTCGTCAAATTCCCGTCTGCCGCGCGACGCCATGCACGCTCCCCCAAGCTCTCCGAGCAGGGGGGAGTGCCGGGCGTCGCGACGGGGCGAACGTTGTCTGTTGCGGCACTAGGCCTCCCAGACGGCGGCGGCCGTGCGGTCGTCGGCGTAGCCCTTCACCCGGACCTGGGTGTCCGCGAGGAACTCGGCGAGACCCGGAGCGGGGCTGCCGGACCAGCGGGCCGTCAGCAGATCGGCGAGGCGCTGTTCCCCGCGCAGCGGATCGGCGAGGCCGCCGCTGCACAACAGCAGGGTGTCGCCCGGGCGTGCCACCGAGGCACGGAACCGGAAGGGTTCCCGCGGCGGTTCCGGCGCGGGCTCGTACGGGCTCGGAGGCGTCGTGATGCCGAGGTCCATGGTGAGGCGGTCGCCCTCGGGGGTCTCGTGCGGCAACGAGCCGAAGCCGACGACGGGTTCGCCCGCGGCATCCTTGACGCGCGGTTCGATGTCCTGCCACTCGCCGTCGCGCAGCCGGAACAGTCCGCCGGGGCCCACGCCGAAGAAGACGCGGGTACGGCACTCCGGGTCGGCCGGGAGCAGCAGGCAGCGCAGGCCGGCGGTGTACTCCTCGGGCGGTAGGCCCTGTTCGGCGGCGCTGGCACGGAGTTTGCCGAGGCTGCGGTCGGTGAGGCGGTGCAGGCCCGACTTCAACTCGCCGCGGCGCGCGGCGCGGATGTCCTCGACGAGCCGTGCGTGGCTGCGGCCGACGGCCCGGCCGATCCACCGGCAGGCCTCGGCGGCGGCCCGGTGCGCGCCCGGGGTGGCGCGGGCGCCGGTGGCCATGGCGACCAGCACCAGCGCGTCCTCGCCGCTGCCGAAACGGGCGGTGAGCAGGGAGTCCCGACGGGGCTCGCCCCGGTAGCGGGCCGAGTCCCCGCGTACGGACACGGCGCGCAGGGTGCACGCCCCGTACCGGGCGCCGTCCAGCACGGTGTCCGCCATGAGGTCGTCGAGGTCGTCCGGATCGGCGGGCGGGAGGGCGGTGGGCTCGGCGTCGTACGTGGGCGGCCCGTCGCCCACGTAGTCGGCGGACGCGTCGTCACGCGCCGACCGGACTGGACTCCGCACCGCGGTCCGCGCACCGTCCGGCACGGCCGAGGGCCCGTCAGTCGGCGGCTCGGCGAACGCGGGGGCCTCACCGCCGGACCCCCCGGCCCGCCCGGAGCCCCCGGAAACGCCGGACCTTTCGGCAAGCCCCGAAACCCCGGCCCCCGCACGCCCGGAGACCCGGGAAGCCCTGGAACTCCCGGCCCCGGAACCCCCAGCAAGCCCAGAGCCCTCCGACACCCCGGAACCGCCTGCAAGCCCGGAATCCCCCGACCCCCCGGAGAACGGGCCGCCACCGGAAACCGTGGGTTCCGCCGGGGCGCCCGGCGGGACCGCCCCGGCCCGGGAATCCGGCGGGGCGGACTCCGCGCGGTAGCCCGGCGGTTTGGGGCCCGGAGGGAAGCTCACGGGCCCGCGCGGGTGCTCGTCCGGGGGTTCCCAGGGGGCGGGTTGGCGTTCCAGTCCGCTGCGCCGGAGCGTACGCTCCCGCCGACGGCGGTCCTGCTCCAGCTCGTCCTCGTACGACCCGCGTCCCGCACCCGCGCCCGCACTCGCACTCGCACTCGCGAGGGGCTCCGCCGCCGTGCCCCCGCGGTCGGCGTCGGCCTCCGGGCCGGGAGCCGCGGCGGGCGACCTCGGGGTGAAACCGTGCCAGGCGAAGTTCGAGTCGGAAGGGGCGGATCCGGCAGCGGGACGGTCCGGGCCCGTTGCCGGGGGCACCCCCTGACGCGCGGTCGGCGCGGCCGGAGTCGACCGCAGTGCCGCAGCAGCGGCACCGGGATCGATCGAGCCCGGATCATTCAAGCGGCGATCGCTCAGGCCAGAATTATTCGAGCCCCGATCGGCCCGGCCAGAATCATTCGAGCGGCGATCGTTCAACCCCCGGCCGCTCAAGCCCCGATCGTTCAGGTCGCGGTCGGTCAAGCCCTCCCCACCCGACACCCCCGCCGCCGACGCGAAGCGATCGTCGAGGGAATCGGCCACCGGTGCGGGGCCCGTGTCGTCGGTGGGGTCGTCGTACAACTGCCGCCACCAGTCGTCCTCGTGACCGGTGGGCCTCTCCCCCTGCTGGCTCATGCCCCTTATTGTCCACCGCACGGGCCGTACGAAAACGGGGCATCCGGAAAACCGGCCACCGTTGCCACCCCTCGAGCGCCCTGCCGAGCGCCCCCCGCGCAACGCTTCTGCCCAGGGCGCCCGTAACTCTCCCGCAACTGCCTCGCAGCTCCCCTGCGACTCCCCCGCGACGACATAGCCTCCGCCCTGTCACCGCTCTTCGACCCCGAGGTGACACCTCGTTGGCAGAGTGGCGGGTGGTGCGGGAATGATGGGTGAGAACGGGTTCACGCCGTGGCCGTTCTCCGCCGCGGACCACCGGAAGCCCGGGGAAGGGCAGTGGTCGAATGCTGGCAGCGCTAGGTCTGGACGAGACGCACGAGGCGGCGTACCGCGCACTGGTGGCGCTGGGCGCCGCCGACGTGCCCGATCTCGCGCGCCGGCTCACGCTCGGCGAGTACGACACCGAGCGCACGCTGCGCGGCCTGGAACAGCACGGGCTCGCGGCGCGGTCGTCGTCGCGCCCCGGCCGCTGGGTCGCCGCTCCGCCGGACGCCGCGCTCGGCGCGCTGCTCGCCCAGCAGCGCCACGACCTGGAGCAGGCGGAACGGACGGTCGCCCGGCTGACCGAGGAGTACCGCGCCCGTGCCATCGAGCCGGATGTGCACGACCTGGTCGAGGTGGTGACCGGTACGGCGGCCATCGCCCAGCGGTTCCTCCAGCTCCAGCTCACCGCGGACAAGGAGGTGTGCGCCCTGGTCACCGGCGTCCCGCTCGCCGTGTCCGCGCTGGACAACCACGCCGAGGAACAGGCCGTGGCCCGCGGAGTGCACTACCGCGTGGTCGTCGAGCGGGCTGTCCTGAACCGCCCCACCGGCATGGTCGAGCTGTCGGCCGCGCTGGGTCGCGAGGAGCAGGTCCGGGTCGTCGACGCCGTACCCACCAAATTGGTGATCGCCGACGGCACACTGGCCATGCTGCCGCTGGCCTCCCGCTCCGCGCGGCCCGCGGCGCTGGTGGTGCACGCCAGCGGGCTGCTGGAGACGCTGGCGGGACTCTTCGAGGCGGTGTGGCGGGAGGCGCTGCCGCTGCGGCTCGACGCGGCCGGCGTGGTCGGCGAGCAGCGGCCGGACGGGCCCGACTCCACCGACCTGGAGATACTCTCCCTGCTGCTGGCGGGCCTCACCGACGCGAGCGTCGCCAAACAACTCGACCTCGGGCTGCGCACCGTGCAACGCCGGGTGAAGCGGCTGATGGAGCTGACCGGGGTGACGACACGGCTCCAGCTCGGCTGGCACGCGTATGAACGCGGCTGGGTGGCGCGGGAGCGCCCGTCAACGGCCGGTTGACCCAACAGCAGCAGCCCACAGCAGCCCACGCGACACCCCACAGCGGCACCACGCCCCGGATCCCCGGCAGCACCCGGCCCCACTACTCGCAGCAGCACCTCGGCCCAGTACCCGCAGCAGCACGCCGAATCGACCGGCACCCGGGCCTCCGCACCCGGGCCGCGCCGCCCGCCGCAGCCCGCCGCAGCCGCCCGCAGCGCGCCGCCCGCCGCACTCTGAGGCCCGAAAACCCCCACCGGCGGACCGGCGGGCAGGCGCCACAGGGCGGGCACGCGAACCTGCGCGCTCCCCGCCGCTCCGGCACCCTTGACCCCATGGGAGTGTGGGAGCTCCTGCTGGTGGGAGTAGTGATGCTGCTCGGCCTGAGCGGGGTGCTGGTGCCCGGCGTGCCGGGGTCGTGGCTGGTGTGGGCCGCGGTCGCCTGGTGGGCGCTGGAGGACCAGTCGGGGCTCTCGTGGGTGGTGCTGGTCAGCGCCACCGGCGTGCTGCTCCTCTCCCTGGCCGTGCGCTGGCAGCTGCCGCCACGCCGGCTGAGGGAGAGCGGGGCCACGCCGCGGATGGGCGTGTACGCGGGACTGGGCGCACTGATCGGGTTCGTCGTCGTGCCGGTGCTCGGAGCGATCCCCGGGTTCGTGGGCGGGATCTATCTGTCGGAGCGGCTGCGGCTGGGCAGCCACCGAGCGGCCCGGGCGGCGGTGCGGACAGCGATGCGAGCCGGCGGCTGGAGCGTGCTGACCGAACTCTTCGCCTGCCTGCTGATCGCGGGGGCCTGGTCCGGGGCTGTTATCTGGGGCTGACCCCCCACCAAACACATCGGATCTCTCCCGACTTGTTGACGATCTCCCGCGCCAACCCTACCTTGCGGCTTTGGATAGCTCCGATGAATCGTCGATAGCGGTGAGCCGCCGGGAGGCCCGATGTCCACCCCGTCCACCCCGTCCACCCCGTCCACCCCGTCCGCCCAAGCCAGCAGCCCATCCAGCCAGCCGGCCCCCTGCAGCCCATCCAGCCCGCCCACCCCTTGGAGCTGCCCGACAGCCCCATCCAGCCCATCCGGCCCATCCGGCCCGTCCAGCCCGTCCAGCCCGTCCAGACGTGCCGTCCTCGCCACCGGCTCCGCCCTCGGCGGGACGCTGATCGCCGGTGGGCTCGCCGCCCCCGCCGCGGCCGCGGCGGCACCGGACGAAGCCGGCCTCCTCGGGCGTCCGGATCCCTGGCGGACCGTACTCGACGACGCGGACATGGTCTGGCAGAAGCTGCCGAAGACCTGGTACGAGGGCCCGTACCTCGGCAACGGATTCCTCGGCTCCGGGATCTACGCCGAGCCGGCCGACGACACCGGCGCCGTCCGGGCGATCCGTTTCAACGTCCAGCACTCCGAAGTTCAGGACCACCGGCCGGAGTTCGGCTCGCTCTTCGGTCTGGCCCGGCTGCCGATCGGTCACTTCACGCTGGAGCCGGTGGGCACGATCACCGGGCTGGACTGGCGGCTCGGGCTGCGGAACGCGGAGCTGACCGGCACCCTCACCACCGACAAGGGCACCCTCTCGATCCGTGCTCTGGTGCACACCTCCCGCTCCGTGCTCGCCGTCGAGGTGACGCCGAGCGCGGGTGAGCGCGGTTTCAAGTGGGTGTTCCACCCCGCCGTCGCGATCAGCCCGCGCGCCGACTTCCGTCCGCTGCCGGACGGCTACCAGGCCAACCCGCCGGCGCGGGTCGAGAAGCACGACGGCGTGTCCGCGGCCGTCCAGCCGCTGCTGGCGGGGGGCGAGCACGTCACCGCTTGGCGCGAGCGCGCACGGGGTTCCGTACGGACGCTGTACGCGCACGTGGCCCACTCGTATCCGCGGAGCACCGCCCGCGACCGCGCGCTGAAGACGATCCGCACCACATCGGCGCTGCCGTACGACGGGCTGGCGTTAACACACCGGGCGTGGTGGGACGGCTTCTACCGGAAGAGCTTCCTGTCGCTGCCCGACGCCCGCATGCAGCGCTTCTACTGGATCCAGCTGTACAAGCTGGCCTCCGCGGCCCGCCGTGACGCCCCCGTGATGGCCACCTTCGGACCCTGGCTGGAGTCCACCCCGTGGCCCAACACCTGGTGGAACCTCAACGCGCAACTGGAGTACTGGCTGATCCACGGCTCCAACCACCTCGAACTCGACGCGATCACCAGGGCGTTGAGCGAGTTCCGGGACAATCTGGCGAAGGAGACACCGCAACCGTACCGCGGTGACTCGCTCGGTATCCCGCGCACGACGGACCCGCAGCTGATCAACGGCGCGCAGAGCCCCGTCATGGGCTACGGCGTCGGCATACCGGGTCAGAACCCGCCCGTCCCCGAGGTCGGCAATCTGGCCTGGGCGCTGCACAACGTGTGGTTGAGCTACCGCCACACCATGGACAGGTCGATCCTGCGCGACGTCCTCTTCCCCCTCCTGCGCAAGGCGATCAACTACTACCTGCACTTCCTTCAGCCGGGCCCGGACGGCAAACTGCACCTGCCGGCCACCTTCTCGCCCGAGTACGGCGTCGACTCCCGCGACTGCAACTACGACCTGATGCTGCTCACCTGGGGCTGCAAGACGCTGCTGGAGACCGCCGAACTCCTCGGCATCGACGACGACCTGGCCCCGCGCTGGCGCGAGGTGCTGGCCAAGCGGGTGGCGTACCCGACCGACGCCAACGGCTACATGATCGGCGCGGACGTCCCCTTCGCCAAGTCGCACCGGCACTACTCGCATCTGCTGGCCGTCTACCCGCTGTACGAGGTCACCGGCCGCACCCCGGACGAACGGGCCCTGATCGAGAAGTCGTTGGCGCACTGGGTCGGCTTCGAGGGCGCCCTGCAGGGTTACACCTTCACCGGCGCGGCCTCGATATCGGCACTGCTGGGCAAGGGCGAGGACGCGCTGAAGTACCTCAACGAGCTGATGACGCGGTTCATCCTGCCCAACACCATGTACAAGGAGACCGGTCCGGTCATCGAGACCCCGCTGTCCGCCTCGCAGTCCCTGCACGACATGGTCTGCCAGTCCTGGGGCGGCATCGTGCGTGTCTTCCCCGCGCTGCCCGCCGCGTGGGCGGATCTGACGGTCCACAACTTCCGTACGGAGGGCGCCTTCCTGCTGAGCGCGGTGCGCGAGGGTGGGGTGACCCGCTGGGTGCGACTGGTGAGCGAGGCGGGCGCCCCGTGCGTCGTACGGCACGGGATGGCGGGGCCCGTCGACGTACGGGACGGTCTGGGGCGCCGGCTGCGGCACGAGACGGTCGACGACGGGACGATCCGAGTCGCCCTGCGCAAGGGCGAGTCGGCGCTGATCACCGCCAGGGGCGACCGCCCGGATCTGCGCATCGCGCCGGTCAGGCCGAACGGGCCGGCACCTCGCTGGGGGCTGCCCGCGACGTGACGCCGTGGTGCCGGGCCCGAGTGCGGTCGGGCCGGCTCTCCCACGTCTCCAGGTGCCGCAGGGCGTAGGACCGCCAGGGCCGCCAGGAGTCGGGGGCTCCTTCGCCGGGCGGGGCGACGTCGGGGTCGCCGAGGGCGCGGGTGCGGATGGCGGCGGCCGTGGCACCGTCCATGCCCGGCAGGGCGAGCAGCGCGGTGTGCGCCGCGTCGCGGTCGGCGCCGGGGTCGAGGCGGACCGCGCCGTCGGCGAGGGCGGTGGCCAGGGCGCCGAGCGGACCGCCCTCGGCCCCGGCGAGCACGGCCGGCTCCGGGAAGAGACGCGTCAGGCTCCCCCACGGCGCGTCTAGCGTCTTGCCGTAGGACCGCACGAGCCGCCCCGCCTCCTCCGGCCCGACGAGTGCGCGGACGGCGAACTCCTCCGGGTCGGCGGCCCCCGGCGAGCGCAGCCCGGGCCGGGCGGACACGAGCGGCGCGAGCCGCGGATCGGCACCGAGCCGCTCGTCGACGGAGTAGGGATCGGCATCGAGGTCGAAGAGCCGCCGCAGCCGCTGCACGGCGGAGGTGAGGTCACGGGGGTCGCAGATGTGCAGCCGGGCGTCGAGCCAGCCGCCGGAGGGGCCGCTCCCGGTGCGCGGCGCCCGCTCCTCGACGGCGGCGACGCCGGTCCCGTACGGCAGCCGAAGGGTGCGGCGGTACGTACGGTTGCCGCGCTCACCCGTCAACTCCTCGACGCCGGGGACCGCCTCCCGCGCCAGCAGGTCGAAGACGGCACCCGCCTGGTACGGGCCCCGGTACGCCAGGCGCAGCGGGATGCCCGTGAACGGGGCGGAGGTCGTGGCGGTGGATGCCGCGGCCGGGGTACGGCGAGGGGCCGCGGCCCGCAGTTCGCTGGGGGTGGCCGCGTACACCGCCCTGATGGTGTCGTTGAACTGGCGCACGCTGGCGAATCCGGCCGCGAAGGCGATCTCGGTGATCGGCAGGTCCGTGGTCTGCAGCAGCACTCGGGCGGTGTGCGCGCGCTGGGCTCGGGCCAGAGCGACGGGACCCGCCCCGACCTCCGCGGTGAGTTGCCGCTGGACCTGGCGCGCGCTGTAACCGAGCCGCAGCGCGAGCCCGGCGACGCCCTCGCGGTCGACGACGCCGTCGCCGATCAGCCGCATCGCGCGGCCCACGACGTCGGCGCGCACATTCCACTCGGCGGAGCCGGGCACCGCGTCCGGACGGCAGCGGCGGCAGGCCCGGAAGCCGCCGCCCTGGGCGGCGGCCGCGGTGGCGAAGAAGCGGACGTTCCGCCGCCGGGGGGTCACCGCCGGGCAGCTCGGCCGGCAGTAGATCCCGGTGGTCCGCACGCCGAAGAAGAACTCCCCGTCGAACCGGGAGTCCCTGCTGCGCACGGCCTCGTACCTGGTGTCCTCGTCCATCACGGTTCCAGTGTGCGCCGGGGGCGGGGGCCGGTCTGGCGGGAATCGGACATGACGGTGGGCGGGAACACCAGGCGCGGCGAGGCGCCGGGAGATCGGCCGCCACCTACCGGCGACCGCTGCCCGTCGGCGTACCCACCGAACCCACCGGCAGACGCCCGCCCAACGCCGAACCCACCGGCAGACGCCCACCCGACGCCGAACCCACCGGCAGCCCCTGCCCGCCGCCGGACCCACCTGGCGCCGCCTGCCCATCGGCGTGCATCGGCCGCCGCCGGACGCCACCGCGCCGATGGCATCCAAGACGCACGCCGAACCCACGAACCCACGGGCAGGCGCCCGCCCGACACCGACCCACCGGCAGGCGCCCACCCGACGCCGAACCCACCGGCAGCCCCTGCCCCCCGCCGGACCCACCTGGCGCCGGGTGCCCATGGCGTGGATCGGCCGCCGCCGGACCTACCGGTGGCGTCCGCGTTTCGCCTCCATCGCGGCGCGCCCCTCCGCCCCCCTCCGCTTCCATTCGCGTCGCAGCTCCGCCCGAAGCCTCGCGTCCGTCTTGGCGACGATGTACTGGTTCTCCCGGAGCAGCTTGCGATAGCTGTCCAGACGGCGTTCGGGCAGCGTGCCGGCCGCCACGGCGGCGAGGACCGCGCAGTCGGGTTCGGTGGTGTGGGCGCAGTCCTGGAAGCGGCAGTCGGCGGCGAGCTCCTCGATCTCCGAGAAGACCTGGCCCACTCCGGACTCGGCGTCCCACAGGCCCACGCCACGCAGTCCGGGCGTGTCGATGAGCACTCCCCCACCCGGCATGACGAGCAGGTTCCGGGTGGTGGTGGTGTGCCGGCCCTTGCCGTCCACGTCGCGTGTGGCCTGCACGGTCATCACCTCCTCGCCGAGCAGGGCGTTGGCGAGCGTGGACTTCCCGGCGCCGGACTGTCCGAGGAGTACGGACGTGCCGCCGGAGACGACGGCGGTGAGGACGTCGATGCCGTCGCCGAGGCTGGAGCTGACCGCTAGGACCTGCGCCCCGGGCGCCGTCGTCTCCACGTCCTGCACCAGGTGTGCGAGGGTCACCGGGTCCGGTACCAGATCGGACTTGGTCAGCACGACCAATGGCTGGGCGCCCGATTCCCAGGCGAGCGCGAGGAACCGTTCGATGCGTCCGAGGTCGAGTTCCACGGCGAGCGACACCGCGACGATCGCGAAGTCGACGTTGGCCGCGAGGATCTGTCCCTCGGAACGCTTGGACGAGGTGGAGCGCACGAAGGCGGTGCGGCGGGGCAGATACGTCCGCACATACCGGGGGTTGCCGGTGGGTTCGACGGCGACCCAGTCGCCGGTGCACACCACCCGTAGGGGGTCGTGCGGGGTGACGAACGCGGTGTCGGCCCGGATGACGCCGTCGGCGGTGACGACGTCGCACTGTCCGCGGTCCACGCGGACGACCCGACCGGGCAGCAGCCCCTCCGCCACATGGGGGGCGAACTCGTGCGCCCACGCGTCGTCCCAGCCGTAGGCGGCGAGGGGTTGTGCGGAAGCGGCAGGATCAGCGGCACCGCTGGAAGCAGCGGAAGAATCACAGGCATCGGAAGGAGCATCGGCAGCCGAAGCTGCGGAGGAGAAAGACAAGGGAAGTCAGGCCCTTCGAGGATGTGGCCTGGCGCGGCGAAAGGTCAGCCGCCGGCCACAGAGGTGGATGAGATGGGCTTCGGAGCGCGCGCAGCACTCAGCGAGACGACAGCCATCGGTCACACCTCCCTGCTTCTGATACTCGGCGACAGCGGCGGGCCCGGCAGCACCGGACCCGCACGATCGGCGCCCACTGTAGACGGGGACCACGCACCCCGCCACCGAATTACGGGGCACCTGACTTCGTGATCCCGTGTCGGGCCCGGCTGTGTTGAAATCGCGGCGCCGCGAGCACTGACCTCTACGACGAACGCCCCGCGGAAGGGGATCTTGACGACCAGCCCCTCCCTGGTTCCTGCCCTTCGCGGGCGCCTACTACAAGCTCAAGGACCTCATCAAGTAGGCGTGAGACAGGGACTGAACCGATGGGCGGGTGGGTGGATGACGGCCCCACTCGCACCCCTGGTCGTACGTCCCACCGGATCGCACCCGGTCGGCGCGGCACCCCTAGGCGCAGCCCTTCCCGTTCAGCGTGAACCCGTAGGGGGCCGCGTTGCCGTTGTTCTTGGAGGCGAGGAAGCCGACCTCCACCGAACCGCCCGCGGCGACCCTCCGGTTGTAGTCGGCCGCGGACGCCGTGACCGTGCCGCCGCTCTGTCTGAAGTCGGCGTTCCAGATCTGCTGGACCTGCTGGCCGTTGCGGAACTTCCAGGTCAGGCGCCAGTCCGTCAGGGCTTGTCGGGAGGTGAAGGTGATCGTGCCCTGGAAGCCGTCCGGCCATTCGTTGACCAGCTTGTACTGGGCGCTGCACTGGGACCGTTGCGGCTTCTCGTCGCCGCTCCCTGTCTCGCCGTCCTCGGGCTCGTCGACGGAGGTGGAGGACTTGCCCTGCGCCTCCGGACCGGGATCGGAGTCGGCGGGCTCGACACGGGCCGTGGCCGGCGGCTTCAGCGTCGGGGTCGGTATCGCCCCGGAGGAGCCGGAGCGTATGGGTGCCAGGTCGGAGGGGGAGTGCGCCGGGTCGGCGACCGTCTGCCTTCCCGCGGGCTCGTCGGAGCCGCTGAACGGCGCCAGCGACACCGCGAGCGCCAGACCGGACACGACCGCCGCGCCGGCCAGGATCCCGGCCCGGTTGATCCGCCCGGAGGGCTTCCGCTCCGGGCCACTGAAGCCACGGTCCCCGCCGCCGCCGGCGCGTCCACCGGACAGACCCGCGTCGACCGCGCGGTGCCGCCGCTCGAGGTAGGCGAGACCGCCCCAGCCGACCACCCCGCCGACGAGTGCCGCGGGCAGTCCGGCGCCGTGCAGTTGGAGGCAGCCGGCCGCCTCCGCGCACTCCACGCAATGGGCGAGGTGCCGGGACAGGTCCTCGGGTGTCTCGGCCCCGGAGGAGCGGGTCAACGCGTCCAGCAGCCGGGCGTACTTGCGGCACTCGGCGTCCAGCGGGGTGTCCAGGTGGTTGCGGTGGCAACGGTCCCGGAACACCGCGCGCACCTGGGCGAGTTCCTCCGCGGCCCCGGCGGGGTCGAGCCCGAGTCTGCGGGCGACGTCGGTCAGGGGCAGTGCCTCCACCTCGGTCCACCACAGCAGCGCCGCATCGGCCTCCTGCATGTCGCGCAGTCCGCGCAGCGCCAGCGGGCGTTGCAGCGGCGGTCCGGTGTAGCGGGCGGCCTTCTCGGAGTTGAGCCAGAGCCGCAGTTCGGGGTCGAGCCGGTGGCCGTGGCCACGGGACTCCCAGTCGGCGGCGGTGTTGCGGACCGACGAGAGCAGCAGCGGGATCATGGGCAGATGGGGGGTGCGGCGCCCGCGTTCGGGTTTCTCGGCCTCGAGCCGGGCGTCTTGTATCTCGACCATGCCGTGGGTGAACGCCTCGGTGGCCAGCTGCCTCGTGGCACCGGAACCGGCCGTGCACAGATCGGCGTACGAGAGAACCGCGTCCCAGCATTCGGAGAGCAGTGCTGCCTCGGCGGCGTTCTGAGGGGTCGGCAGGTCGGGCATGCAGGCTTCCTCACTGATGCGTCTTCGTCAACTTGCACATGTGACGCCCCCGTGTCCCCATACCCACGTATTCGGACTTACTCGTATTACTCGTACAAGCGAAGGTCAACTCGCCGTTTGATACGTGAGAGTTGGGGGTGGTCTCGCGACGGCCCCGAGCTTTTCACGGTTACAACACAACTGACAAGCCGTAACTTGAATCACGAATCACCGCGGTGGCACCGCCTGACACGGCGCTCGGCATGTTGTACGGACGGACGGCGGGAACGTATCGATTCCCGCCGGATTTTCCCGCCGACTTTTTATCCGGGGAACGCGCCCGCTTCGACCGGGGTCCTGTGAGCCGAAGGGGCGCGCCGGTTTCAGCCGGGGATCACGTCGGCGTGCTCCGCCGGGAGACTGTCCATGAAGGAGCTGACGGAGAAGACCGCGCGGCCGGGGCCGGGCGGGCCGTAGCCGGGCGGCGAGGAGAGACCGAAGTCCTCCATGGTGGCGCGGTAGGCCTCCAGCAGGCGGATGTGGTACTCCAGCGGGGCGCCCTGTGGGTTGGCCTTGCCGAGCGGGGTGGTCGGCTCCGGGCACCAGGTGGTGAAGCGGGGTGTGATGCCGTGCGACATGAAGAAGCGCAGCCCCTCCGTGGTCGAGGCGATGGCCTCGTCGACCGTGGTGAACCCGAAGGGCTCGGCCATCTCCACGCCCGCCACGAAGTTGGGGATCACATTGCGCGCGCCGAAGACCTCCGCCGAGTCCAGGATGCGCCGGTGCCACTCGTCACGGCCGACGTAACGCTCCTTGCCGGGGCAGTACAGCTCGAACAACCGCCGGTCCCAGACCTCGTAGTTGGGGTGGTAGATCTGCACCCCGTAGTCCTTGAACCGTTGCACGTCGTCACGGGGCAGCGCCTGCGCGACGACCTTGCCGATCCAGCGGCCGGGGAAGCGCTCCTCGATGGCCCGGGCGTAGTGCCCGTAGAAGTCGGCCTCGTCGCGTCCGGCGACCTTGGAGGTGATCGCGCCTCCGGTGAGGGTGTACGCGGTGGACGTCTTCGCGGTGTCGTACCGGTCGATGATCTCCAGCGCCTCCAGGACCTCCTCGACGTCCTTCACACCGGTGTAAGGCCGCCCGGCCGCCTTGTGCTGGCGCCAGTTGTGGTTGATGTCGCAGTACTGGCACTCCTCCTTGGCGCCGAAGTACTGGCAGACCCGGAAGACGGTGAGGTAGATCAGGTAGCCCCACTGGATGGTCGGGGCCACCTCCATCACGGACTTCCCGTTGGAGAGGGTGTGCCGGTAGTACTCGGGCATCGGTGGTACGCCGACGTCGGCGATGCGCGTGCCGTCGAGGTAGAGCCCGAGCATGCCCTCCTCGTCGGCCGCGACGCGGTAGGGCGAGGACGGGTTCACGCGCACCGACACGACGGTCCGGCGCAGGTCGTAGGGCCCACCGGTGAGGATGATCTCCTCGGGCGGACGCCGGAGAGCGGCCTCCCCGAGTTCGGGCAGGGTGCCGTGGTCGAAGGAGAAGATGAAGTACGACTTGGGTTTGACGTCGCCTTTCTCGTTGTCGCTCAGGGCGGACTGGTCGAAGGCCACGCCTCCCCGGAGCAGGTCCTCCTTGAAGACGGCTTCCCTCGGCACGTGCGGGAAGCGCTCCATCAGATCCTCGACCAGCGCGGTGCGGCTGCCCATCCCGTTCTCCTCGCTCCCGACTCGCTTCGGCCGACTCGCCTGCGGACCGAGTCGTCGACTCTCCACCGTATGTCCCCGCCCGGCACTCGGCCGTGCCGGGTCCCTGCGCGCCGCGCGGTGTGCTCCGCCGGCACGGTGCCTGCCCGGCGGCACCGTGCCCCGGTGCGGCGATGGACCGGGCACCGGTGCGCCCTCGGATCACGGTCAGCGAGAGCTGCCGGCGCAGAGGCCGAGCCCCGCGTGGCGGGTCGCGCGGGGTCGCCCCCCGGCAGTACGCCGGGACGCCTGCTCGGGCACCCGCTGCTGCGCCGGAATGCTGTGCCGGAATGCTGTGCCGGCGGACTGGCCGCCTACGCCGACCACGCGGACCCGGCCGACGGGACCGCTCACACCGACCACGCATGCCCGGCGGACTGGCCGCTCACACCGACCAGCGGACCCTTGCCGACTGGCCACTCACACCGACCCCACACGGCCCCCGAGGTCCGGGCCCCGGCCGCGCGCGATCCGGAGACCGGGCCGTCGGCCGTGGACCGGCTCACCCCCGGGCCCCGGACCCGGACCCCTCCGTGCGGACCGCACCCGCAAGCCACCCCAGGATTCAGCGGCCCGGCCGACGGAACTCCTCGACGACGAGGAGCCGGCGCACGCCGCGGCCCCGCACCCGGCGCCGGACGCGGACACGATCCGCCGGCCGGTGACGCCGGACGGCCTCGGCCCGCCCCGGTCGGCGGCGTAGCGGAACTGCTCACGTCACGCCATGCGCTCCCAGGCGCCGGCGTCGACGGTGTGCTCGAGCCGCCGTCCCGCCGCGAGCCGTTCGGCCTCCTCGGCGACCGTGCGGCCGAGCCGGGCGAGTTCGTTGCCCTGCGAGCCGGCGAGGTGCGGGGTGATGAAGGCATTGGGGAGGTCGAAGAGGGGCGAGTCGGCGGGCAGGGGTTCGGGGTCCGTGACGTCGAGGATCGCGCTCAGCCGCCCGGTGCGCAGTTCGTCGGTGAGCGCTTCGTGGTCCACCAGGGCGCCGCGCGCGGTGTTGATGAGGACCGCTCCGGTGGGCATCAGGGCCAGTTCCCGGCGACCGACGAGACGCAGGGTCTCGGGGGTCTGCGGGGCGTGGACGGTGACGATGTCGCAGGTGCGCAGGAGTTCGTCGAGCGGCAGCAGCTGTACGCCGAGCGCGGTCGCCTCGGACTCGTCGACGTAGGGGTCGAAGAGGGCCGGTTCCAGGTCGAAGGGGCGGAGCAGTTCGATCAGTCGGCGGCCGATGCGGGAGGCGCCGATGATGCCGACCCGGCGGCCGTAGTTGCCGACGCCGTCAGTGATGCCCCAGCCGGGGTGGCGCCGTTCGGTGCGCAGGCGCTCGCGGCGGGCGAAGATGTCCTTGCCCGCGAGCAGGATCATGGCGAGCGTGTACTCGGCGACGGGCAGCGCGTTGACGTCGGCCGCCGAGGACACGGTGATGCCGCGGTCGAAGACGGCGGGGGTGAGGAAGCCCTTGACCGAGCCGGCGGAGTGCAGCACCGCGCGCAGCTTGGGCGCCGCGTCGAGGACCTCCGCGTCCAGCCGCGGGCAGCCCCATCCGGTGACGAGGACCTCCGCCGCGGCGAGCACCTCCCGTACCCGGGGGGCGGTGAAGTCCTCGGCCACCAGGGCGGGATCGATGTCCACGGCGCCCCGCAGCCGCTCCAGCACCCCGGGCGGGAAGATCCGGGGCACGAACGCCGGGGTGGTCGCGAACAGTGCCAGGGGACGTTCGGACAACGAAGTGGCCTTCCGGCTCGGCGAATTGGATATAGCAAACGGTTTCTACGCTAGGTGCGGCCGGGTGAGCAGGTCAATGCGGTGGCGCACGCGGCGGGAGCGGGCGCCGAGCGATAGAGGAACATGAGACGCGCCGGGTGACCACATCCTGAGGAGGGGCGGCGGGGATGACGACGAGTCCCATCACCAACTGGGCGGGCAACATAACCTACGCGGCGAAGGAGCTGCACCGGCCGCACTCGCAGGACGCCCTGCGGGCGCTGGTCGCGGACAGCGAGAAGGTGCGCGTGCTCGGCAGCGGGCACTCGTTCAACACCCTCGCGGACAGCGAAGGCATGCTGGTGTCGCTGAGCGGGCTGCCGCCCGTCATCGACGTGGACACCGCGGCCCGCACCGTGCGGGTCGCGGGCGGCGTCCGTTACGCCGAACTCGCCCGGCGGGTGCACGAGCACGGTCTGGCGCTGCACAACATGGCATCGCTGCCGCACATCTCCGTGGCGGGTTCGGTGGCCACCGGCACGCATGGTTCCGGGCTCGCCAACGGCTCACTGGCCTCCGCCGTACGGGAGGTCGAACTGGTCACCGCGGACGGGTCCCTCACGGTCATCGGCCGCGACGACCCGCGTTTCGACGGCGCGGTCACCTCCCTCGGCGCCCTCGGCGTGGTCACGGCGCTCACCCTCGACCTGGTCCCCCACTTCGAGGTCGCCCAGCACGTGCACCTGGGACTGCCGCTCGCCGACCTCGACTTCGAGACGGTGGCCGGGCTCGCGTACAGCGTCAGCCTGTTCACGGACTGGCGCGCCCCGCGCTTCACCCAGGTCTGGCTGAAGCGCCGCACCGACCGGCCCGTGCCCGCCTTCCCCCGGGCCCCGGCCGCCACCGAGCCGGTGCACCCGGTGCCGGGGATGCCCGCGGTCAACTGCACCGAGCAGCTCGGCACGCCCGGCCCCTGGCACGAGCGGCTGCCCCACTTCCGCGCCGAGTTCATGCCGAGCAGCGGCGCGGAGCTCCAGTCGGAGTACCTGCTGCCGCGCCCGTACGCCATGGAGGCCCTGCGGGCGCTGGACGGGATCCGGGAGAGGATCGCTCCCGTTCTGCGGGTCTGCGAGGTCCGCACCGTCGCCGCCGACGCGCAGTGGCTGAGCCCGGCGTACGGCCGCGACAGTGTCGCCTTCCACTTCACCTGGATCGAGGACGCGGCGGCCGTCCTGCCGGTCGTACGGCTCGTCGAGGCGGCCCTGGCCCCGTTCGATCCGCGTCCGCACTGGGGCAAGGTGTTCGCCGTCCCGCTCGCGGACCTGCGCGAGCGGTATCCGCTGGCCGCCGCCTTCTCGGCGCTGGTGGCGGAGGTCGACCCGGCCGGTACCTTCACAAACGCTTTCCTGGGGGACTTTCTCCAGCCCCTTTCCTAACCCCTTGTCGAAAGTCTTTCCAGGCCATAGCCTTGCGCCTCGCCAGGGCCCGACGCCCGTGCCCGGACCCGGCCGACCAGCGACCGGAGCCGGGACGACCCGTGCCACGGGCCGCACCGTCGGCCGTGTCACCGGTCGGCGGCGGGCCGAAGGGACGATGGGGAGACTCCGGTGATGAAGCGCACATCACGCGACATCCGCACCGCGAACCGATATGAGGTGCTTCGTCAGATCATCGCCGAGTCTCCCACATCACGCCAGGAGCTGGCGGCCGCGACCGGGCTGAGCCTGGCCACGGTCGCCACCCTCGTGGGCGAGCTGCTCGAACTCGGGCTGCTGACGGAGGTCGGGTTCGAGGACTCGGCGGGCGGCCGGCCACGGGGCCTGGTGGCCGTCAACGCGTCGGGGGGCGCGTTGATCGGCGTCGACATAGCGGAGACCTATGTCCGGGTCGAGCTGTTCGACCTGGCGCTGGACGTGCTGGCCCGCGCGGACGAGGACGTGCGCCCCGGCGAGAGCCGTCCCGAGCAGGTGGTGGGCCATGTCGCGGCGGCCGTCGGCTCGGTCGTCGCCCAGGCCGGGGTCGAGGGCGCACGGGTCCTCGGCGTCGGCGTGAGCGTGCCCGGCCAGGTGGACCGCGAGAGCGGGATCTGCGAGTACGCGCCGAACTGGGACTGGCACGACGTGCCCCTGCTGGACATGCTCGCCGAGTACATCGCCTACCCGTTGCACCTGGACAATCCGCTGCGCGCCTGTGCGGTCGCCGAGCTGTGGTTCGGCGCCGCACGCGGCCGGGGGGACGCCGTGGTGGTGAACCTGGGCACCGGTGTCGGCGCCGGGCTGGCGCTCGGCGGCGGGCTGCACCGGGGCGTGAGCAACAGCGCCGGCGAGTGGGGGCACACCACGCTGGTGCTGGACGGCCGGCCGTGCCACTGCGGCAACCACGGGTGCGTGGAGACCTACGTGGGCGCGCCCGGGATCATGCTGAACCTGCGGGAGCTGGCCCCCGACAGCACCCTGCTGCACTCCGAGGACCAGACGGCCACCATCGACGCCCTGGCGCGCGGGGTCGCGGCCCAGGACGAGGTGGCGCTCACGGTGGTCCGGGACACCGCGCGGTATCTCGGCGCCGGCATCGCCGACCTGGTCAATCTGCTCAATCCCGAGGTGATCGTGCTGAGCAGCTGGGTCGCCGCCACGCTGGGCGAGCCACTGCTCGCCGAGGTGCGCGAGGCCGTCGCCCGGCACGCCCTGCACCGGCCGCTGGACGCCACCGAGATCGTCCTCTCCCCCATTCCCACCGACCCGGTGTGCCTGGGGGCCGCGACGTTCGCATTGGAGGGCGCCCTGTCGTCGGTGAGCCAGAAGCCCGGCAAGGCGTCCAAACCGGCCACGGGCCGAACCGCCGCGCTGCGCACCGGCCCCACCGCGAGGGGCGCCAAGTCCGCCCGGAGCCGTATCGCGCCGTCCCCGTGACCACGGACTTCGCGCCGTCGACCGTGCGCTGACAGACCTTCGATAACACACCGTCGGGGAATGCAGGCGGCCGTGCGGCGGCCCGCGCGTTTCCGTGCCCTCGCCACGGCACCCCACCCGCGTCCGGCATACCGAACGCCGTACAACGCTTCATGCAGACTTCGTCCAACCCCTTGCCGAAGCCTTAGCCGAAGGTTAACGTCCCGCACCGCAGCACCAATTGAGCCACCTCGCCGCTGAGCCGTGGAGCGGCAGCCGCACACTTCGAGACAAGGACGTCACCATGTCGGCAATGAACAGCAACTGGGACCGCCGTTCGATATTCCGGGCCGCCGCGGGACTGGCCGCCGCGGGCGCCCTGTCGGCGTGCGGCAGCAACACCGGCCGGCCGAGCGGTGGCGGCTCGGGCAAGCAGCTCACCCAGATGTTCCACGCGTACGGCGAGCAGGGCACCGAGCAGGCCATCAAGCGCTACGCGAAGGCCTACAAGGACGCCAATGTGACCACGCAGTGGATCACCAGCGCGGACTTCGAGAGCAAGCTCTTCTCGGCCCTGCTCACCGACAACGCGCCGGACCTCTTCGAGTTCCACCCGCAGATCCAGATGATCAAGAGCGGCCAGGTGGCGGACCTGACCGACATCATCGACCCGGTCAAGGACGACTTCAACCCGGCCGACATCAAGTCGCACACGGTCGACGGGAAGATCTACGGCGTCCGGATGATCGACGACCCGCAGTTCTTCTTCTACCGCAAGTCGATGCTGGAGAAGGCCAAGGTCGATGTGCCGACCACGCTCGACGAGCTGGCGGAGGCCGCGGAGAAGCTCACCACCGGCAAGGTCAAGGGCCTGTACATGGGCAACGACCTGCACTCGGTCATCAACCCCATGATCTGGTCCGCCGGCGCGGACACCCTCAACGAGAAGAACGAGATCGCCTACCACACGCCCGGCGTCATCGAGGGCATCAAGAAGATGCGCAAGCTGTTCACCAGCGGCAACCTTCTCCTCGGCGCCCCGACCGAGTCCTGGGACCCCTCCTCGCTCAACCAGGGCCTGTGCGCCATCCAGTTCTGCGGTATGTGGGCCATGCCGCAGATCCAGGACGCGCTCGGCGACGACTGGGGCGTCTTCCCGTTCCCGAAGACCATCGACTCCGGCAAGCAGTCGGTCTACAACGGCGGCTGGTCGATGTTCGTCAACGCCAAGGGCAAGAACGTCGAGGCGGCCAAGGAATACGTGAAGTGGCTGTGGATCGACCAGAAGGAGTACCAGGAGGACTGGGCCACCTCCTACGGCTTCCACATCCCGCCGCGCACCTCGCTCGCACAGTCCGCCACCAAGTTGAAGTCGGGCAACGCCGCTGAGGGCGTCAAGCTCTTCACCGAGTTCGGGCACTTCGACAACATCGGCTGGACCCAGGCGATGATCACCGCCCTCGAGGACGTCTTCGCCAACGCCGTCCGCAAGGACATGGACCCGGAGAAGGCTCTCGACAAGGCCGACGCGGCCGTCAACCGCGAGCTCAAGAAGCTGTTCGGATAGACCGCGGGACGGACCACGACATGTCGACGACCACGACGCGCGACCTCGCGCGCCCCGCCCCGGCGAAGGCCTCATCGGCCAAGCCGCGGCGGGGTCTGCGGGGCAGCCCCACGTTCAACTTCTGGCTCTTCACCGGGCCGTTCCTCATCGGTCTGGCGATCTTCGTCTACGCGCCGATCCTGTGGAGCCTGTGGCTCAGCTTCTTCGAGGCCCGCTTCACCGTCACACCCGACAAGTTCGTCGGGTTCGAGAACTACAAGTACATGCTGACGAACGAGGACTTCGTCGGCTCGCTCGTCACGTTCACCGTCTTCGCCGCGTTCATCGTGCCCACCACCTGGGCGCTCTCACTGGGCCTGGCCCTGCTGGTGAACCGGCTGCGCTTCATGCGGGCGTTCTTCCGTTCGGTCTTCTTCCTGCCGACCGCGGTGAGTTATGTGGCCGCCGCGCTGATCTGGAAGATGTCCATCTTCAGCGGCGTCCGCTTCGGCCTGATGAACACGGTCCTCGGCTGGTTCGGGATCGACAACATCGCCTGGCTGATCGACCCGAACCCGCCGTGGTACTGGCTGGTCATCGTGACCGCCCGACTGTGGCTGCAGTCCGGCTTCTACATGATCCTGTTCATCGCGGCGCTGCAGAACATCCCGGACGAGCTGTACGAGGCCGCCGCCATCGACGGCGCCAAGCCGGGCTGGCAGACCTTCCGGCACATCACCCTGCCGCAGTTGCGTGCCACGTCCACCGCGGTGATCCTGCTGCTGCTCGTCGCCGCGTATCAGGCCTTCGACGAGTTCTTCAACCTGCTGTCGAAGACCACGTGGGGCCGCCCGCCGCTGGTCGAGCTGTACTACAAGGCCCTGGGCGAGAGCCAGGACTACGGCGCCGGCAGCGCGGGAGCCCTCATCCTGACCGTGTTGATCTGTGCCGTGACCCTGCTCCAGGGCAAGATCATGGGCTTCGGAAGGGGGGACGAGTCCAAGTGACCACCACCATGCCCGAGGTGCGGAAATCCGCACCTTCTGCCGACAAGCCCGCGCGCGTCAGGCGCGGCGGCGGCGTGATGAGCTCCACCGGCCTCTACGTCGCCGTGGGCGTCGCCGCCTTCCTCTTCCTTGTCCCGTTCTACATCCTCGTCCGCAACGCCCTCTCCACCGACGCCGAGATCACCGGAGAGAACTGGAAGTTCTTCCCCACGGACATCCAGTGGGGCAACATCAGCGAGCTGTTCACCGACGAGACGGTCCCCTTCGCCCAGTCCCTGTGGAACTCGGCGGTCGTGGCCACCCTGCACACCGTCGGTGTCCTGTTCGTGTGCTCACTCGCCGGCTACGGGCTCGCCCGCATCCCGTACAAGCACGCGAACAAGGTCTTCTACGCGGTCCTGGGCACCCTGATGGTCCCGACCGCGGTGACCTTCGTACCGAGCTTCGTGCTGGTGTCGTCGCTCGGCTGGGTGGACACCTACCGGGGTCTCATCATTCCGGGGCTGTTCAGTGGTTTCACCTGCTTCCTGTTCCGGCAGTACTTCCTGGGGTTCCCCAAGGAGCTGGAGGAGGCGGCGCGCGTGGACGGACTGGGCTACTGGGGTGCGTACTGGCGCATCGTGGTGCCCAACTCGCTGAACTTCTTCGCGGCGATGGCGACCATCACCTTCATCGCCGGCTGGAACGCCTTCCTGTGGCCGCTGGTCATCGGCCAGGACCCGGGTTCCTGGACCGTCCAGGTCGCGCTCTCCAGCTACATGACCAACCAGACCGTCGTCTTCCATATGATCTTCATGGCCACGGCCGTGTCCATCCTGCCCCTGGTGTTCGTGTTCCTCTTCCTCCAGCGCTGGCTGGTGCAGGGCATCGCACAGACCGGCATCAAGGGCTGAGCTAGGAGACCGATGACTTTCCGCACCTCCCCTTCCGTCGACTACGTCGAGGACGTGTCCCCCGGCAGCGGGGCTCTGCCGCCACGTGCCTGGTATGCGTCCTCGGATGCCAGGTCCCTCTCGCTGAACGGCAGATGGCGCTTCCGGCTGTCGGCGACGGCTGACGCCGAGGACGAATCCTTCGCCGCGGAGGGCTACGACGCCGGACACTGGGCGGAGGTGGCGGTCCCCGGCCACTGGGTGCTCCAGGGCGACGGCGCCTTCGGGGGGCCCATCTACACCAACCACCTCTACCCGTTCCCGGTCGACCCGCCGCGCGTGCCGACCGAGAACCCGACCGGTGACCACCTACGGGTGTTCGACCTGCCGGAGGACTGGCCCGCCCTCGACGACGGGGGCGCGGTCCTGCGCTTCGACGGTGTCGAGTCCTGCGCCCGCGTCTGGCTCAACGGCACGGACCTCGGCGAGTTCAAGGGCTCCCGGCTGGCGCACGAGTTCGCGGTCGGGCAGCTGCTGAAGCCGTCCGGCAACGTGCTCGCGGTCCGGGTCCACCAGTGGTCGGCGGGCTCGTACCTGGAGGACCAGGACCAGTGGTGGCTGCCGGGCATCTTCCGGGACGTCACCCTGCTGCACCGCCCGGCGGGC
The DNA here is from genome assembly GCF_004023625.1 of Streptomyces cavernae. Classification (GTDB taxonomy): domain Bacteria; phylum Actinomycetota; class Actinomycetes; order Streptomycetales; family Streptomycetaceae; genus Streptomyces; species Streptomyces cavernae. The sequence continues at coordinate 100,574 of NZ_RPDJ01000032.1, forward strand.
AGCGCCATGGACTTCTTCGTGCACGCCTCCTACGACCATGTCGGCGGCACCGGCACCCTGCGCGTCGACGTGGATGGTGACCGTGCCGGGCGGGTGACCGTGCCCGAGCTGGACATCGATGTCTCCACCGGTGAGCCGGTCACCGTGCCCGTCGAGCCGTGGACGGCGGAGACGCCCCGGCTGTACGACGGGGTATTGGCCACGGAGGGCGAGCGGATCCCGCTGCGGATCGGCTTCAGGACCGTGGAGCTGGCGGACGGTCTGATCAAGGTCAACGGCAAGGCGGTCCTCTTCAAGGGCGTCAACCGGCACGAGTGGCACCCGGAGAAGGGCCGCGCGCTCGACCTCGCGACCATGCGTGAGGACGTGCTGCTGATGAAGCGGCACAACATCAACGCCGTCCGCACCTCGCACTACCCGCCGCACCCGGCCTTCCTGGACCTGTGCGACGAGTACGGGCTGTGGGTCATCGACGAGTGCGACCTGGAGACCCACGGTTTCGTCGAGCAGGACTGGCGCGACAACCCGGTCGACGACGACCGCTGGACGCCGGCGCTGCTGGACCGGGCGGCCCGGATGGTCGAGCGCGACAAGAACCACCCGTCCGTCGTGATCTGGTCCCTCGGCAACGAGGCCGGCACCGGCCGCGGGCTGACCGCGATGGCCGAGTGGATCCACGGCCGGGACGGCTCCCGGCTGGTGCACTACGAGGGCGACTGGAACTGCCGCGACACGGACATGTACTCGCGGATGTACCCGCCGCACGACGAGGTCGAGCGGATCGGCCTGGGCCTGGACGGTGGCACCCTGAAACGCCGTCAGCTGCCCCTTATCCTCTGCGAGTACGGGCACGCCATGGGCAACGGCCCCGGCGGCATCGCCGACTACCAGCGGATCTTCGAGTCGTACGACCGCATCCAGGGTGGCTTCATCTGGGAGTGGATCGACCACGGCATCAAGGACGCGCGGTACGGGTTCGCGTACGGCGGCGACTTCGGCGAGGAACTGCACGACGGGAACTTCGTCTGCGACGGACTGGTCTTCCCCGACCGCAGGCCGTCGCCGGGGCTGGACGAGTACAAGAAGGTGATCGAGCCGGTCCGGATCGAGGGCGAGGGCGAGGGCCCCGACGGGACCACGCTCCGGATCACCAACGGGTACGACTTCGCGGACCTCGGTCATCTCGCCTTCGAGTGGTCGTACCAGGTCGACGGGAAGACCGTCGAAGCGGGCGCGCTGTCGGTACCGGCACTCGCGCCCGGCGAGTCCGCCGAGGTGAAGCTCCCGTCGCCGCCCCCGGACGGCCGGGGCGCCGAGACACAGTGGACGGTCCGGGCGCTGCTGGCCGAGGACACCCCCTGGGGCCGCAAGGACCACCAGGTGGCCTGGGCCCAACTGCCCGCGGCGCAACGGCTGTCGGCGCGGGCGGCCACCGGGGACCGGCCGGTGCTCGGCGAGCGGCTGATCACCCTCGGCCCGGCCTCCTTCGACGCCCGGACCGGTGCGCTGAAGACCATCGGCGCCGTCGACGTCACCGGCCTGCGCCTGGACGTGTGGCGTGCCCCCACCGACAACGACGACGGCGCCCCCTGGCAGCCCGACGCACGCTACGGCCTGCTCTGGCGCAAGCTCGGCCTGCACCGGATGCGGCACCGCCTGGACGCCGTCGAGTTGACCGACGACGCGCTGACGGTACGCACCCGGGTGGCGCCCGCCGCGTGGGAGGTGGGCCTCAGCACGGTGTACCGCTGGACGTCCGACGGGACCCGGCTGCGGCTGACGGTGTCGGTGGCCCCGGAGGGCGACTGGACGCTGCCGCTGCCGCGGCTCGGCATCCGCTTCGGGCTCGCCGAGGCGGACCGGGTGAAGTGGTACGGCGGCGGCCCCGGCGAGGCGTACCCGGACACAAAGGCCGCGTCGATGCTGGGGCGCTGGGAGTCGTCGGTGGACGAGATGCAGACGCCGTACGTCCGGCCGCAGGAGAACGGCGCCCGCGCGGACGTGCGGTGGGCGGAGCTCGGCGGCCTGCGCGTCGAGGGCGAGCCCGCGTTCTGGCTCACCGCGCGGCGCTGGACCACCGAGCAGTTGGACGCCGCTGCGCACCTGACGGATCTGGTGCCCGGGGACACGGTGTGGGTCAACCTCGACCACGGGCAGCAGGGCATCGGATCGCAGTCGTGCGGTCCAGGCGCACTGCCGCAGTACCAACTGCGGGCGTGTCCCGCCGAGTTCTCCTTCACGTTCAACGCGACGGATGACTGACACAACGAACCCGACCGTGGCCGACCGGCTCTTCAGCCGGCCGGCCACGGTCGCGTCATGTGTGGCCTTCGTCCTCATCGGCATGCTCCAGGCGCTGTTCGGGCCTGCCGTGCCGGGGCTGCGCGAGGAGTTCGGCCTCTCCCCCGCGGGTGCCGGGCTCGGTCTGAGTCTGCACTTCGTGGGCGGGGTCGTCGGGGTACTGCTGTTCAACGCCATCCATGCGAGGATCAGCAACAGGGCGCTGCTGGCGGCGAGTTACGCCCTGATGGCGCTGGGTGCGGCGGGCTTCGCGCTGGCGCCGGGCTGGCCGCTCGCACTCGCCGCCGCCTTCCTCGGCGGGCTCGGTTTCGGCGGTATCGACTACGGCCTCAACCAGCTCTTCGCGGTCGGCTTCGGCGAGCGGTCCACCGCGATGCTCAACGTCCTCAACGCGCACTTCGGGATCGGTGCCGTGCTGGGGCCCGCGGTCGTAGCGTGGACGGGGCCCGGGCACTACGCGTACGCGTTCGGCGCGTGTGCGGTGCTCGCGGGGGCGCTGATCCTGTGCACGGGCGGTGTGCGGGACGAGTCGAAGAAGGACCCGCAGACAGCCGGGGCCGCCCGTGCTTCCCGCTCCTCGCTGGGCTTCTCCCGGATCCTCCTCGGCTTCCTCGTCCTCTACATCCTCAATGTGGGGGTGGAGGCGGGTGTCGGCGGCTGGGAGCCCACCCATCTGGAGACGGTCGGGTACGGCACGGCCGTCGCGGCCTCCGCGACCTCCGTGTACTGGCTGATGCTGACGGTCGGCCGCTTCCTCGTCGTCCCCCTCACCCTGCGGCACTCGCCCGAGCGCATCCTGACGGTGTGCGCGGCCGGGATGACGGCGTGCCTGCTGCTGGCGCTGGTGCCGGCCGCGGCCCCGTACGCGTACGCGGGTGTGGGGCTGTTCATCGCGCCGGTGTTCCCGACCGGACTGCCGTGGCTGAACCGGGCGTTGCCGGGCGCCGGGCGGGCGGGGGCCTGGGTGATCGCCGCGTCGATGATCGGCGGGGTGGCCGCTCCGCCGTTGCTCGGGACGGGTATCGAGGCGTCCGGGATCCGGGCGGTGCCCTGGCTCCTGACAATGTTGTCGGGGGCGAGCCTGCTGGTGACCGTGTGGCTGATCCGGCTGACCGGTGGGTGGGCGAGGGGTCGTGCGAATCACGCGTGCGAATTGGCAGGGAATTAGGGCAGGCTGAGGGGCGGCCACGCGCAGAGCGGCCGTTTTGAGGGAGATCCGGGTGAACACACACCCAGCTTCTGTACGTCCTGTACATTTTTCACGCCCGCTTGAAGGAGCGCCAGCCATGCAAGGGACGGGAGTTCGAGGTGAGCGGTGACACGCGGATAACCGGGGACATACAAGTACGTGCTCTGACCAAGACCTTCCGTACCACGACCCGTCGCCCCGGCGCCCTGGGCACGCTCCGTTCGCTGGTCAACCCGCTGTGGGTGACCAAGACCGCGGTGGAGGACGTCACGTTCTCCGTCGCGCCGGGCGAACTGCTGGCGCTGCTCGGTCCGAACGGCGCGGGCAAGTCGACCACCATCAAGATGCTCACCGGAATCCTGGTGCCCACCGCGGGCGAGGTGAGCGTGGCGGGCGTGGTGCCGTACCGGGAGCGGGAGCGCAACGCCCGCAACATCGGAGCGGTGTTCGGTCAGCGCACCCAACTGTGGTGGGACCTGCCGGCCCGAGAGTCGTTCGCGATCCTGCGCGACATCTACGGCGTGCCGGACGCCGAACACAAGGCGCGCCTCAGGGAGTTCGACGACCTGCTGGAACTCTCCTCCTTCTGGGACACCCGGGTGCGGCACCTGTCGCTGGGCCAGCGGGTGCGCTGCGATCTGGCCGCCGCACTGCTGCACGATCCGCCGGTGGTGTTCCTGGACGAGCCGACGATCGGCATGGACGTGGTGGTCAAGGAACAGGTGCGCGGCTTCCTGAAGCACCAGGTCGAGGAGCGCGGCAGGACGGTGCTGCTGACCACCCACGACATGACCGAGGTGAGCCGGCTCGCCGAGCGGGTGGTGCTCATCAACGACGGCCGGCTGGTGATGGACGGGACGCTGGAGGAAATCAAGCGGAAGTTCGGTGACACCTGGCTGGTGCGGGCGACGCTCGCCGATCCGGAGGCCGCGGTGTCGGCGCTGCCCGGGATCGCGGTGCTGCAACGGGAGGGGCCGAGGGTCGTGTTCGGGCCGGAGGGGTCCCATGCGCCCACCGTCCACCAGGCCCTCAAGCAGGTCATCGAACGGTACGAGGTCTCCGACATCGCCCTGGAGGAGGCCGACCTGGAGGATGTCATGCGTGCCGCCTACCAGGGCGCGGCACTGGAGGCGAGTGACGTCCTCGAGGAGAGCGCGGTGCGCGGCGGGGCCGGCTCATGACGGCCGTTCCCGGTGTCTGGCGCACCGCACGCATCACCCCGCTCGGCGAGCTGCTCACGCCACCGAGGATGACGGGTGTCGCGGTCCAGCTCGTCATCCAGACCGTGCTGGTCGTGGCGCTGTGGCGGGGACTGTACGCCGACACGGGTCCCACCACCGCCGGGCTGAGCCGTGAACAGGCCGTCACCTACGCCGTGTTGGCGGTGCTGGCCACCCGGCTGCGGGAGCTGGACCGGTACGCGGGCCGCGACACCGTGATGCAGCACATGCACTTCGGCACGATCGTGTACTGGTTCCTGCGTCCGGTCTCGCCGCGGCGGTACTACGCGCTGCGGGCGCTGGGCGACCAGTTGTACGGGCTGGCGTGGGCGGCGGCCGGCTACGCGGTGTGCCTGGCCGTGGGTGTGGTCCAGCCGCCGCACTCGGCGGGCGCGGCGGGGGCGTTCGCGCTGTCGCTGCTGCTCGGCCAGTGGGTCCTCTACTACATCATGCTGCTCATCGACCAGCTGTGCTTCTGGACCCTGCGCAACAGCGCGGCCATGTTGATCCTGATCTTCGCGCAGAATCTGCTCTCCGGGGTGTACGCGCCGCTGTGGTACTTCCCCGACTGGTTCGTCACGCTGAGCGCCTTCCTGCCCTTCCAGGCCACGCTCAACGTGCCGCTCTCGGTGTACGTGGGCCGTATCCCGCTCGCCGACGCGGGTCCCCAACTCGCCCTGCAGGCCGGGTGGGTGGTGCTGCTGGCGGTGGTGACCCGGCTGGTCTGGCACCGGGCCGCCCTACGTGTCGTGTCGCAGGGAGGCTGAGTCCATGGACCACAGGAGCGCTCCGTGGAACGCCGTGCGTGTCGCGTGGCGCATCACCAAGCTCAACTTCCGCGCACAGCTGGAGTACCGCGCCGAGTTCCTGTTGATGATCGCCATCGGGGCGATCTGGCAGGTGTCGGTGATCGTGTTCGCGACGGTGCTGCTGACCCGGTTCTCCGGGATGGGCGGCTGGGACAGCGCGGACGTGCTGCTGATCGCCGCGATGCGGATGATGGCGCACGGACTGTTCGTGCTGTTCCTCGGGCGGATGCACGCGCTGGCGTACCGGGTGCAGGAGGGTGTGATCGACGCCTTCCTGCTGCGGCCGATGCCGGTGCACCGGCAGGTGCAGCTCTCCTTCTTCCCGACCAACGCGATCGGTGACCTGACGGTGGCGGTGGCGCTGTTCATCGGCGCGCTCGTCCGCAGCTCGCAGGAGTGGACGGCCGGGCGGATCGCGTTCCTGATCGCCGGTGTGCTCGGCGGGATGCTCGTCGAGGCCGCGCTGTTCACGGCGATGGGGTCCGCGTCGCTGCGCTATCCGGCCGCGCAGTACTGGAGTCGCTGGCTGGAGGAGCTGCTGGGCACGTTCGGGTCGTATCCGCTGAACGTGCTGCCGAAGGCCCTGTCGTGGCTGCTGACGTTCGGGCTGCCGCTGGCGTTCGTGGCGTACTTCCCGGCCGGTGTGCTGACCGGGCACGGTTCGGCACTGGGTGTGCCGATGTGGCTGGCGGCGGCGTCGCCGCTGATCGGGCTCGGCCTGTACCTCCTGTCGCGGCTGCTGTGGTCGTGGAGCCTGAAGCACTACACGGGGGTGAACGGGTGACGGTCGCCGGACAGTAGGCGACAGGGCGGGGGTGGCCGGGCCGTGCGCACGACCACCCCCGCCGCACCGCGGTCGCACAATTGTTCGGCAACCGTCTCCGCGACGGAGCGCACACCGGAAGCGATAAGACGCCGTTCATGTTTTTATTGCGCATATCACCCCTTCCCTTCATACACGCGCACTTTGATCTAAATGTCCGGATAGTGCTATTCGAGCCTTATTCGCAAGGCCGGTGTTCCGGCAGACACAAGGATCGAGAGTCACATGAACATGCGCACTCCCTTGCGCCGGACCACCGCCCCCGCAGCCGTGACCGCGGCCCTGACCGCGGCCCTGGTGCCGGCCGTGAGCGGCTGCGGCACGTCCGGCACGGACGCGAGCGGCAACGGTGCGGCCGCCCGGCAGCTCTCCGGCACCGTCAGGGTGGACGGGTCCAGCACGGTGGCCCCGCTCACCAGCGCGGCCGCCCAGCTGTTCCAGGGAGAGAATCCCGGGGTGAGGGTCACCGTCGGCACCTCGGGCACCGGCGGCGGCTTCGAGAAGTTCTGCGCGGGCGAGACCGACATCTCTGACGCCTCCCGCCCCATCGAGGACGACGAGAAGCGTGCCTGCGCGGACAACGACATCACCTACCAGCAGCTCCGGATCGCCAACGACGGCCTGTCCGTCGTGGTGAACAAGGACAACGACTTCGCCAAGTGCCTCACCGTGGAGCAGCTGCGCAGGATCTGGGAACCGGGCTCCGACATCAAGAACTGGAACCAGGTCGATCCCGACTTCCCGGACGAGGAACTGGAGCTGTTCGGCCCCGGCACCGACTCGGGCACCTTCGACTACTTCACCGAGACCATCAACGGTGAGGAGGGCGCCTCCCGCACGGACTACAGCCCCAGCGAGGACGACAACGTCGTCGTGCAGGGCATCGCCGGGTCCCGGGGCGGCATGGGCTACTTCGGTCTGTCGTACTACGAGGAGAACAAGGACGAGCTGAACGTCGTCAAGATCGACGGCGGTGACGGCTGTGTCGAGCCCACCGCGCAGACCGTCCAGAACGGCACCTACAAGCCGCTGTCCCGGCCGCTGTTCATCTACCCGAAGGCCTCCTCGATGGCCAAGCCCGAGGTCGAGGCGTTCGTGGACTACTACGTCGAGAACAACGCCGAGATCGCCGAGAAGGCCCTGTTCGTGCCGCTCAACCCTCAGCAGAACACCCAGCTGAAGGACGATCTGCAGCGGCTGAAGGAGCAACAAGGGTCATGACGGGGCCCAGGAGGCGCGAGCGGGCCGCCGCGGGAAGTTCCGGCTTTCTGAAGCGGTCCCAGCCGCGTCACGGCGAAAAGGTCGTGATGGTGCTCCTGGCCGCCGCCTCGCTGGTGTCGGTGCTCACCACCGTCGGCATCGTCATCGCCCTGATCCCGCCGGCCGCCGAGTTCTTCCAGAAGGTGAGCTTCGGCGACTTCATCACCGGCACCGAGTGGTCACCGCTGTTCAAACCGCCGCACTTCGGTGTGCTGCCGCTGGTCACCGCCACGCTGATGGTGACGGTCATCGCCCTGCTGGTCGCCGTTCCGCTGGGGCTGGGCGCGGCGGTGTATCTGAGCGAGTACGCCCGGCCCCGCGTCCGCAGCGTCTTCAAGCCGGTGCTGGAGGTCCTCGCGGGCATCCCGACCGTCGTCTACGGCTTCTTCGCGCTGAAGGCCGTCACCCCGCTGCTGCAGGACATCTGGCCCGGCGACGACGGCCCACAGGTCTTCAACGCCCTGTCGGCGGGCTTCGTCATGGGCATCATGATCATCCCGACCGTCGCCTCGCTGTCCGAGGACGCGATGAGCGCCGTACCGCAGGACCTGCGCGACGGCGCCTTCGCGCTCGGTTCCTCGCGGATGCAGGTGTCCACCAAGGTGGTCTTCCCCGCCGCGCTGTCCGGCATCGTCGCCGCCGTCGTCCTCGGTATCTCCCGGGCGATCGGCGAGACGATGATCGTCGCGGTGGCCGCGGGCGGACGGCCCAATCTCTCCTTCGACCCGCTCGAAGGCATGCAAACCATGACCGCCTTCATCGCGGCGGCGGGCATCGGCGACCTGCCGACCGGCTCCACGGGCTACCAGACGATCTTCGCGGTGGGCTCGCTGCTGTTCGTCATGACTCTGGTGATGAACCTGGTCAGCATCCGCCTGGTGCGCAGATACCGGGAGGTGTACGAGTAATGGGTTCCGGGCTCCTCGACGAGGACACCGCCGCCGCTCTGCCGGAGGGACGCCGGCTGGAGGGCCGGGGCGTTCCCTGGCGGGAACGCCTGTTCCAACTGGGTCTGTGGGCGTCGCTCGCCGTCGGGGTGGTCTTCCTCGCCTCGCTGCTGGTCTACGTGGTCGTGGAGGCATGGCCCCGTCTCGACCTGCGGATCCTCACGCATTTCCCCGACATCATCGACCCGTCGAACGCCGGCGCCCAGTCGGCGGTCATGGGCACGATCTGGGTGATCGCCTTCACCGCCCTGTACTGCCTGCCCACCGGCATCCTCACCGCCATCTATCTGGAGGAGTACGCCGACCCCCACCGCTGGTACAACCGCGTGGTCGAGATCAACATTCAGAACCTCGCCGCCGTTCCCTCGATCGTCTACGGAATCCTGGGGCTCGGCATCATCGCCCGGGGCATGGGCTTCGGGCAGACCGTGCTGACGGCGTCCCTCACGCTCTCGCTGCTGGTCCTGCCCACCGTGATCATCGCGGCCCGGGAGGCGATCAGGGCCGTACCGCAGTCCATCCGGGAAGCCTCCCTGGCGCTGGGAGCCACCCGGTGGCAGACCATCCGACGGCAGGTCCTGCCGGCCGCCGTGCCCGGCATGGCCACCGGCTCGATCCTCGCCCTGTCCCGGGCCATCGGCGAGGCCGCCCCGCTGCTGCTGCTCGGCGGACTGGCCTTCATCACCTTCAACCCGAGCGGTCTGGACAGTCCGTTCACCGTGCTCCCCATCCAGATCTTCAACTGGATCAGCCAGTCCCGCGCCGAGTTCATCTCGCTGGCATCCGCCGCGATCGTCGTCCTGCTGGTGATCCTGCTCGCGATGAACTCGCTGGCCATCTGGCTGCGCAACCACTACTCCCACCGCTGGTGACCGCCATGACCGACGCGACCGACCGACCCGATCCCGTGGAGGGTACGGACCCCGCCCCGCACGAGGCGGCGACCGCCACCCCGGCGCGAGCCCGCCCGGCCGCCACCGCCCCCGACCGCCCGGCGGACAGCAGGACCCCCCGGGTCGCCTTCCGCGACGCCCGCCCGCCCAGCGGCGTCCCGGTCTTCGAGGTCGGTGGTGTGTCGGTCTTCTACGGCGACCACGAAGCCGTCCGCGACGTCAACATGACCATCGAGAACCGTCAGATCACAGCGATGATCGGGCCGTCCGGATGCGGCAAGTCCACCATGATCCGCTGCTTCAACCGGATGAACGACCTCATCCCCACCGCCCGCGTCACCGGCAAGATCCGCTACCACAACGAGGACCTGTACGGCCGCGACGTCGACCCCATCGAGGTCCGCCGGCGCATCGGCATGGTCTTCCAGAAGCCCAACCCGTTCCCCAAGTCCGTCTACGACAACATCGCCTACGGGCCGCGGGTCGGGGGCTTCAAGGGCAACCTGGACGACCTGGTCGAGGAGACACTGACCCACGCCGCGCTGTGGGACGAGGTCAAGGCCGGTCTCAAGCGTTCCGCGCTGGCCCTGTCCGGCGGTCAGCAGCAGCGGCTGTGCATCGCCCGCACGATCGCGGTCAAACCCGAGGTGATCCTGATGGACGAGCCCTGCTCGGCCCTCGACCCGATCGCCACCGCGAAGATCGAGGACCTGATGGAGCACCTTGCGCAGGAGTTCACCATCATCGTCGTCACCCACAACATGCAGCAAGCCGCCCGCGTCTCGCACCGCACCGCGTTCTTCACCTCCGACATCGACGAGGCGGGCGTGCGGCACGGCAGGCTGGTCGAGTACGACGAAACCGCCCGGATCTTCTCCAACCCCTCCGACCAGCGCACCGAGGACTACATTTCCGGCCGCTTCGGCTGACGGCCGCGTACCGCCGCCTGACGGTCCGTCCTGCGCGGGCCGGCATCCATCGCGCGACGGGCCGGCGGTCGCCGCACGATCGACTCCCACCGCGGCCCGGATCACCGGCCGGAGCGCGCTTCCGAGGGCTCCGGCCGGTCTCAGCAGGACGGCACCACGTGCCACGGTCATACTGGTTACGGAGCACGTCGTGCCACGTCGGCGTCCTGAGCCTCGGCGTCCGGAGCCCCTCGGCGTCCGGGACTGAGCGCCTTCAAGACGCCCTCATGACATGGCGTCACCCCCTCTGCCCCTGTCCTCCATCGCGGAGGCCGTGTGATCGGGTCATTGCCGGCCAGGACGGTCCGGACTTCCGTGGGAGCGGTCCGGACGTCCTTGCGAGCGGTGAGCGCGCTTCCCTCCGGGGTGAGAGCGCTCGGGGTGTTCCTGCCGTCGCGCACCCCCCGGTTCTGGGAAGCCCCCGGAGGCGTGCAGATCGAGACCCGCCATCTGGGCAGACCGGGAACGGCACGGGCGGCACGCGAGCTCGAGACCCGGCTCACCGCGGACGTGGCCGGGGTGGCGCGGGCCGAGGTGAACGGCACGCTCGGCTGTGTGTACGTCGGCTGCGCCCCCGCCACGACCGACGTGGCGGGCGTCGTACGTCTCGTCGCAGAAGCCGACACGGCGGCTGCGGAGCCGGCGGCGGGACGGGCAACGGACGGGCGCCCGGGTGCGGGCGAGGAGCGCCGGCCCCGAGCGGCCGGTTCCCCCGGCGACCCCCGGGCGACCATCGGCGCGGCCTTCCAGCTCGTTGTCGGCCTGACGGCTTTCGGCGTCGCGGTGGTGGGCCGGGCCGCGCGGCTGCGCGGACTGTCCCCGCTCGTTCCGGCCACGGTCCAGATCACGGAGGCCACTCCGTGGCTGCGGGAGAGTGCCGCCCGTCGGTTCGGCGCCGCTGCCACGGACCGCGTCTGGGGCACGGCCGGCCTTCTCGCCACGACCCTGACCTTCCGGCCCGTCGGCACCGCGGTGTCCGCCGTCCTCGCCGGTGCCCGGTACGCCGAGGTACGGGCCCGCAACGCCACCTGGCAGGACTGGGCGCGGCGGCTGGGCACCCGTGAGGCGGCGTACCGGCACGACGCCCTGCCGGCCTTCGAGCGGCCCGCGGCGCTCCCACCGGGGGCCGGCGAGCGGTACGCCAAAATGGCGGTCCCGGTGGCGCTCGCCGCGTACGGGCTCACGGTGGCCGGGCCGCTCAGCCATGACCGGGCCCTCGCCCTGCTGATCGCGGGCACGCCCCGGGGCCCCAGGTTCGGTCGGGAGGCGTTCGCGGCGGCCGTGTCACGGACCGCGTCCGAACGCGGGGCGCTGGTGCTGCGACCGGAGGCGCTGCGCCGCCTCGACCGCCTCGACACGGTGGTCCTGGACGCCCGGATGCTGGCGACCGGCCGGTGGACGGTCGGGATGCTGGAGCGCACCACGCCGGCCGGCGGCCCACCGGGACCGGCCGCCGAGCAGGACGAGGGGGGCGGAGGGCCGGACGACGACGAGCTCCACGCACGCATCCACGAGCTGATCGACGACGCCGACCTGGCCCGCCCCCAGGAAGCCGACGGTTGGCTCCTGCGCCCGCTCGCCCCGGCTTCGGACTCGGCCCCCGGCAGAACCGCGGCCGGCGCCCCATCGCCCGGGGGGATCCCGTCAGAGCGGGCCCTGCCCCGGGAGATCCCGCCCGAGCAGCCCCTGCCCCAGGGGATCCCGCCCGAGCAGCCCCTGCCCGAGGAGACGGCGGCCCTGGCCCGGCGCTGGGCCGAGCAGGGCGCCAGAGTTCTGCTCGTCATCCGATACGGCACGCCCGTCGCCGTCACCGGACTGGTGCCGGAACTGCACCCACTGGCCGAGCCCCTGGTGCGGGCCGCCCGCGACTGCGGCCGGGTACTGCTCGTGGGAGGCCCGGAGGGACTGCACCGCCGGTTCGGGCTGGACGAGGCCGCACCCACCGGCGGCACCCGCACCGCCGCGCTGGTCCGGTCCCTCCAGGCGGACGGACGGGGGGTGGCCGTGGTCGCGACCCGGGCGGAACGTGCCCTGGCGCGGGCGGACCTCGGCGTCGGGGTGACGGCCGGTGGCCGCCGAGTGCCGTGGGACTGCGACGTCGCCGGCCCGCCCGAGCTCGCGCACCTGCTGCTCGGCGCCGTGCCCGAGGCACGCCGGCTGAGCCTGCTGGTCGCACGGATGGAGGCGGCCGGGGCCCTCGCGGCAGCGGGCCTCGCGCTCGCCGTCCCCCTCCCGGGCGCCTGGACCCGCGCCCGCCTGGTGGCCGACGCCGTGACCACGGCCGGGACCGCGGCGGGCCTGTGGGCGGGGTGGACACTGCGCGCCCGGCCGGTCCCGGCCGCCGTGGAGCACACCCCCTGGCACGCCATGACGGTCCGTCAGGTGGTGGCGCGGCTGGGTACCTCGGCCCGGGGGCTCGACGAGGCTGAGGCGACGCGGCGCCGCCGTCTGGAGACAGGCAACGGGCCCACCGGCGCGGTCACCCTGGCCGGCCGGGTCGTCGAGGAACTGGCCAACCCGCTCACTCCCGTCCTCGCGATCGGCGGCGGGGTCGCGGCCGCCCTCGGCTCCGTGGTGGACGCGGTACTCATCGGCGGTGTCCTCGGCGTCGACGCGCTGGTCGGCGGAGCACAGCGGGTGGGGGCCGACCGTGCGGCGGACCGGCTCGTCGAGGCGGCCTCGGCCCGGGTACGGCTGCGCCGGGCCGGCCGGGACGGCACCAAGGAGACCACCGCCGAGCACCTGGTGCGCGGCGATGTGATCGAGTTGCACTCCGGCGACGCGGTGCCGGCCGACTGCCGGGTGATACACGCGAGGGGCCTGGAGGCGGACGAGTCCAGCCTCACCGGCGAATCCCAGCCCGTGGCGAAGTCCCCCCAGCCGACGTCGGCCCGAGTGGTCGCGGACCGGCGCTCCATGCTCTACGAGGGCACCACCGTGGCGGCCGGCAGCGCGGTCGCGGTGGTCGTCGCCACCGGGGCCGGCACGGAGGCGGGGAGTGCCGCACTCGGGGCACCGGAGGCCGAACCCTCCGAGACCGGCGTCGAGCACCGTCTGAAGGCCCTGGGCCGTTGGTTCCTGCCGCTGTCCATCGCCGCGGGCGTCGTCCTCTTCGCGGCCGACCTGCTGCGCGGACGGCCGCTGGGTGCCGCTCTGGGCACCGCGGTCAGCCTGTGCGTCGCCGCCGTTCCCGAGGGGCTGCCCTTCGTCGCCACCGTCGCCGAACTGGCCGCGGCACGACGGCTGTCCACCCGCAACACCCTCGTCCGCAGCGCCCCCACCATCGAGGCGCTCGGCCGCACCGACGTGTTGTGCTTCGACAAGACCGGGACCCTCACCGAGGGCAGGATCAGCCTCCGTCAGGTGTCCGACAGCCAGGACCGGCAGCCGCCCGACCGGCTCACCCCGGCGCTGCGCCGCGTGGTCGCCACGGCGGTCCTCGCGGGTCCGCCGGGCCCGGCCTCCGGCCTCAGCCACCTCACCGACCGTGCCATCGCCACCGCCGGCGATCGGCTCGGCACCACACCGGCACAGGCGGCCGAACTGCCCTCGGCGTCCTGGGAGCGGGCGGCGGAGCTGCCCTTCGAGCCGGGACGCGGCTACCACGCCGTGCTCGGCCACTCCGACGGCGAACGGCGGCTTGTCGTCAAGGGCGCCCCGGAAGTCGTCCTCGCCCGCTGTGCACAGATCCGCCGCGGCGGCGTCGTCGTGTCCTTCGGCGCGGACCTGCGCGAACGCATCGAGCAGGAGATCGAAGCGCACGCCCGGCGTGGACTGCGGGTCCTCGCGGTCGCCGAACGCGTACCGCCCACCGGCACCCGCGACGGCCCCGCCGACGGCGGCCCCGACGGACACGGTGCACACCTCGAGGACGCGGACGTGGACGGGCTGTGCCTGCTGGGGCTGCTCGGCCTGGCGGATCCGGTCCGGGGCACCGCCGCCGAGAGCGTCAACCGGCTGGCCCAGGCGGGGGTACGCATCGTCATGATCACGGGAGACCACCCCAGCACCGCCACCGCGATCGCCGGCGAGTTGCAGCCGCGGCCCGACCGGGAGCCGAGGCTGATGACCGGGGCCGAGCTCGACGCCATGGACGACGCCGCGCTCGCCGAGGTGCTGCCGCGGGTCACTGTCTTCGCCCGGGTCACCCCCGCCCACAAGGTACGGATCGTCGCGGCGTTGCGCAGGGCCGGTTCGGTCGTCGCCGTGACGGGCGACGGGGCCAATGACGCGCCGGCCATCCGGATTGCCGACGTCGGCATCGCCATCGGCTCGCAGGCGACCCCCGCGGCCCGCACCGCCGCCGACGTCGTGGTCACCGACGACCGGCTCGAGACCATCGTCGACGCCATCGTGGAGGGCCGGGCCATGTGGGCCTCGGTCCGCAAGGCGCTGGGCATCCTGCTGGGCGGCAATCTCGGAGAGATCGCCTTCGTCCTGGCGACGAGCATGCTCACGGGGCGCAGCGCGCTGAACGCGCGTCAGCTCCTGCTGGTCAACCTGCTCACCGACATGCTTCCCGCGATGGCCATCGCGGCCCGGCCGCCGGCCGGCCAGTCACGGAGGCTGCTCGCGGAGGGACCCGAGGCGTCCCTGGGGAAGGCCCTCACCCGCCACATCCGGCTGCGGGCCACCCTCACCGCCGCGGCGGCGGGCGGTGCCTGGGCCGTGGCCCGGGCCACGGGCACCCGGTCCCGTGCCGACACCGTCGCGTTGGTCGCGCTGGTCGCCTCACAACTGCTGCAGACGCTGGCCGACGCGGGCCGGGACCCGGTGGTGGCTCTCGCCGCCCTGGGTTCCCTGGTGGTACTGGCCCTGGTGGTGTCCGTGCCCGGCGTCAGTACCTTCTTCGGCAGCAGGCCCCTCGGCCCCGCGGGCTGGGGGATCGCGGCGTCGGCGGCCGCGGCCTCCGTAGTGCTGCCCGCCGTCTGGCACCTCCTCTTCGGCCCGCACAACGACCGACGGACGCAGTCACCTCCGAGGAACTGACGGCAACCTCCTCGCGGAGGGCGGCGACAAGGGGACAGGAAGTCACCCGACCCTCGCGAGGAGAGCCGTGCGACAGTCACCCAGATCCCGCCGGTCCGTCCGGTCCCGCCGCGCCCTCCTGTCCTTCGGCGCCCTGGTCTCCGCCGCGGCCGTGGCGCTGCCCCTGTCGTCGGCGGACGCGGCCACCACCCTGCGCGGTCACGCCGACGCGATGCGGCGTGCGGATCGGTGCCGCCGTCGCCGACGGGCCGCTCAGCAGGCCAATCCGAAGCGGTTCTCGGACCTCGGTCTGGAGGTCTCCATCACGGAGCTGGACGTCCGCGTCCAACTCCCGGCCTCCGCCGCGGAACTCCGGCAGCAGTCCGCCGACCACAAGACGGCGTCCGAGAACTGCCTCGGCGTCCCCCACTGCGCGGGCGTCACCGTCTGGGGCCTCACCGACAAGCACTCGTGGATCCCGGGCACCTTCAACGGCTACGGCGCGGCCTTGCCCTACGACGAGCGCTACGCGTCGAAGCCCGCGTACACCGGCCTGTCGAACGGGGTCAACCAGGCCGCGTGACCGTCGTCCTCAGGTAGCCGACGCCGTCGGCTCGTCCGCGGGCTCGGAAGGCTCGTCGGAGGGCGTGAGCGTCGGGGCGTACTGACCATCCGTGGGCGATCCGCTCGGCGCATCGGTGGCGGTCTCCTCGCCCGGGGACGAGGCGCTGGGCTGCGCCTCCTGGACGGACGGATACTGCTGCGCCGGACCACCGTCGTCGCTCGCGGAGAACGAGACGGCCAGCACACCGACGACGAACACCGCCGCCACCGCCGCCCCGATCAGGAGCATCACTCCCTTTCGCGCACCCGGCGCAGCGACCGGGGACACGGTCACCGGGGGCGCGAAGGCCGGAGGTGGAGCGACCGGGGGCGCAACGGGCGGAGGTGAAGGGGGCGGAAGCGCGACGGCCGGGGATGAAGCGGCCGGAGGCACGGTGCCTTGGTCCCGCGGTTCCTGGTGGTCCCCGTCTTCGCGGCCGGGCTGTTGCTCACCCGCCAACTCGGCCACGGAGAGGGGTTGTTCGACCACCGGAGTGGAGCCGGTGGACCTGGGGCCGCCCAACTCGGCGGCCACGATGTCCGCCGGAGGCCCCAGCCGCTCGAGGACGGCGCGGACCGCCTCGGCGTGCCGTGCGTCCGCCTCTTCGAGGCCCGCGTCGATGTGCTCGACGATCTCCTGCCTGAGTTCCTCGCGCCGATCGGCAGCGAGGAACACAGAGGCGTTGTCGAAGCGGTCCAGGTACTCGTCTATCAGCCGATCTCGCCTCGATGTCACTCGCGGCTCCCCTCCCTGTCCAAGAGGCCGTCAACAGCGGTTTTGAAGGGCCCCCACTCCTCGGCGAACTCGGCGAGCGCCCGCCGCCCCGTCGGGGTCAGCGTGTAGTAGCGGCGCGGGGGTCCGGAGTCGGACTCCTTCCAGACCGTGTTGACCCACCCTTCCTTACGGAGCCGTGAGAGCAGCGGATAGATGGTGCCCTCGCTGGTCACGAGCCCATGGGCGTCGCACAGTTCCCGCACCAGCTCGAAGGCGTACTTCTCGCCGTCACGCAGCATGGCCAAGACGCAGAATTGCAAGATCCCGCGCCGGAGTTGGCTGACTCCGGAACGCGCTCCACCCGGCAGTACCATGCGATACAAGGTACCTGCCGGTGGATCATAGCGCCAGCCCATCGGCCCCCAGCGACCGCGGCGGCATGCGGCGGTCGCTGGTCACCAGGGCGTGTGCACGCCGAGTAGGGAGCGACGTCGCGCGCCGACGCGAGTGCGGTCGCCGGGCGCTCCGCGCCGGACAGGGAGCCGAGGTCTTCCTCTCCGCGGACGAGAAGACGCCCGGGCCGGGGAGCAACTCGGAAGCAACCCCGGTCGGACTCGGAAGCCAACCCCGGGCCGGGCTCCGGGCCGTCTCGTGAATGCCCGGCTGCGGGTGTCTCCTGAACGCCCGGCTGCGGGACGCCTCGTGACACAGCCCCTCCCCCCGTCCGACGCCGGAGCTCTTGGGGCGGCCACGCTCAGCGGGCGGTCCGCCTCAGACCGCCAAGGCCGGCGGGCGGCCGGTCTCAGGTCAGGGGCGGGAGCCGGCTCGCGGTGCCGTTGTCACGGTCGTCGGAGCCGGAGGAGAAGGTCTCCCTGACCGCGGCCCAGAAGGAACGGCGGACCATCACCCGCGCTCCCGGCACGGCCGACAGAGGCTCGGGCCGGTTTCCGAACCCATCCGGGAGCGGGGGCAGTCCGAGTGCCGAGAACGCGTCGTCCAGATGTCTGCGGGGATCGCCCGTGCTGCGCAGGGCCGCCGTGAGCGGCCGGTGGTCGGCGACGCCGAGGGCCGCGGCCAACGCCACGGCCGTCTTCGCCGCCTCCTCCTGCGTCGGCATCTCGGCGGCTCCCGGCCAGAGATGTCCGGCCAGTTCCCGGCCGTCGCGGAGCACGGTGAGCGCGTAACTGTCGCCCCGCTGGGCGGCCACCACGACCGGCCACCGCTCGCCCCGGCTGAACAGCCGGGCCAGCCGGACCAGGTCCCCTTCCCCGAGGAGCAGCGCCCGGGTGTCCGGTCGCCCGCCCCGACCGGCGTCGGCCGACGGCGCCGCCTCGACGAAGGTCCGGCCCCCCGGCGCGGGGGCCAGCCTCAAGGTGGTGCCGGTGAGCAGTACGGCCTCCTCGAGTTCCCGCAGGGGGGCCGCGGCCAGGGCTATCGCATGGCTCCTGAAGGTTCCCCTTGCACCGGGTTCGTTGCTCGCACCGGAACCATTGCTCGCACCCCCGGAGCCATTGCTCGTGCCGGATCCACCGCTCGCACCGGATCCATCGCTCGCGCCGTGCCCACCGGACGCGCCGGACCCACCGGGGTGTGCCGCCGCGTACATCCCCGACCCGGCGCCGTCGGTCGCTCCGGGGGCGCGGTCGGCGCCGTTTGGACCAGGGTGGGCCGGGTGCGGGTGGACAGACGGGGCGTGGCCCGGTGCCGTGGCGTGGCCCGGTGTCGTGGCGCGGCCGGCTGCCCGAGCCGTGCGCCTGAGTGGGGTGGCGGCCGCGACGGCGGTCCTGGTTCCCTTGCGCATGACCAGGAAGATCTCGCGTGGGTCCCCGAGGTAGGCCCACGGAAAGCTCCGGGCGTGGGGGCCGATGAGCCGGAAGACCTCCAGGGACTCCGCATGCCGGTCCGCGCGTTCGGAGCGGATCAGGGCGAGTGCCAGATGGTTGCGGAAGCCGGCCGCGTCCCGGTCACCCGGCCCGTACGCCGTGGAGAGCGCCAGCCCGGCCGCCGTGATCGCCTGCACCCGGGACCAGGGAACCGGTCCGCGGCGGTCGCCCGCCTTGAAGTCCACGGCGTACTCGGTGACCGCCCGCATCGGCAGTCCCTTGAGCAGTGATCCCGCCGGGGCGGCGGCCGCGGCCGACTCGGCGAAGTCGAACATCTCGGTGTGCGAGCCGTACCACTTGGCCGCCAGGTACTGCACGGCACGGGAGTGCAGCGCGACGTGGAAGGGGTCGCGGGCCCGTCCCTCGGCGAGGTACTCGTCGAAGACCTCGCGCGGCGCGCCCAGCCCCATCGCGTGGGCGATCGCGGTCTTCCACGGTCCCGGGTCGTCCGGGTTGAGGTCGGCGGCGACCCGCAGGGCCGGCGTGGCGTCCTTCAGGACCGTCCGGAACGCCCGGAACTGCTCGGACGACACATGGCGGGCGCGTGCCGCGGTGCGTATCTCCCAGGCCCGCCGGATCGCCAGTTCGGCCCGTACGAGCGCGGCGTCCGGGTCACCGGGACGCGCCCCGGTCCAGTCGTCGAACCAGCCGACGTGGTGCACCGCGCAGTCGGCGAGGTCCGCCACGTACTCGCTGCGCCGGTCCCAGTCCGCGTCCGAGCGGGTCCGGGCCAGCAGTGCGGCGGCCGGCTCCCACTCGCCCCGCCGGGCCGCGGACAGTGCGGGCCGCAGCGCCGGTTCCGGGGCGTCCAGTTCCACGGCGTCGTCGGCGGGCATGCCCTCCCCGGTCGCGGGCATGTGCCGAAGAAGCCGGGGCAACGCCAGCACGGCAGGCATCCTCACCACAGCGGTCCCTCCCGTGCGGGCCCACGACCGCGCACAACCGTTTCGGCGACGACGGCCGGGCGTCCGCCGGCCGCAGTGTGCCCGAACATTAACTCCCCGGCCGCCCTCCGTCTCCCCTCGCCGGCTCCCCTGGCGTGTCCTTCAGTCCTCGCCCGTCAACCCTCGCCCGTCAGCCTCGCCATTCAGCCTCGCGCTTCAGCCGTCGGTCAGGGGCCACGTCCGCCAGGTCAGGTCCAGGCGGTCGTAGGCGTCGTCGAACCAGGCATCGTCCAGCGGGACGGTCACCGTGACCGCGGTCAGGGAAGCCGAGGCGTCCTTGACCGTGGCATGGACCCGCTCGTCGTCCTCGTCACGGTCGATGAACAACTCGGGGCCACGGCCGCCTTCGCGCCATGCGATGTCCTGGCCGGCGTCGAGCGCGTCGAGGGCCTCCTGCCACCGCCGCAGGTCCTCCGGGAAGACCCAGACCCCGCAGCTGCCGCGTACGAAGGGCGTGTCGACCAGGAACTCGCCGGTCAGCGCATCGGACGCGGTCCGCTCCCGGCCCCGTTCCCTGCCGGTGAGCCGGAGGACGACGCTGTTGCCGTGGCCCTCCAGACGAATCAGGTCGATCGTTCGCTCCTGGGTTGTGCTGCCACCCATGCCCACCCGTTCCCTCCCACTCACGTATACGGCCCGCCGACACCGCCGGCGGATGGAGGGCGGGGTTGCGTGGCTGAAGTTGCCAGTGTGGCTCGATTGTTCCAGGTGTGTAAAAGCGCATGTGAGCGGATGTGCGTCCGTAAGGCGCGGAAAGCGCAAGACCCGACTTCCGGACAATGATTTGTTTGTTCACTGACAAAACTAACGTCGTGATGCAAGCATCGGTCACGCCGCACGGCCGCACTTTGTCAAGTACTTCACAACGCTGCCAGAAGGATCAGTGTGACCAACACGAGTGGTTCCCGAAGAGCGAAGTTAGCCACGGCCGGATCCCCCTCTCTCCGCAGGCGCGGCACGGCGGGTGCGCTGATCGCATCCGCCGCGCTGTTCGCCGCGGCCCTCCCCGCCGCCGGCGCGAACGCCGCCGAACCCGGCGACACCCAGGCGCGTCAGACACAGCAGGCCAAGATCAACGCGAAGCCCCGCCCGGGCGCGACGCCGGTCTCCCTCTCCCCCGCCCAGCGCGCGGCTCTGCTGAAGTCCGCCACCGCCGCCCGTGAGACCACCGCCGACGCCCTGAAGCTGGGCGCCGAGGAGAAGCTGCTGCCGAGGGACGTCATCAAGGACGCCGACGGCACCGTGCACACCCGTTACGAGCGCACCTTCGCCGGACTCCCCGTCCTCGGCGGCGACCTGGTGGTCCATCAGCGCGGCGGCAGCCGCACCGTCACCAAGGCGACGGACGCGGCGATCACCGTGCCCAGCACGAAGGCGACCGTCCCGGCGGCTGAGGCACGGAAGGACGCCCTGGCGGCCGCCCGCGCCGACAACACCCGGAAGGCCGCCGCGGACGGAGCACCGCGACTTGTCGTCTGGGCCGCCGACGGCACACCCACCCTCGCCTGGGAAGCCGTGATCACCGGTGTCCAGAAGAACGGCACACCGAGCGAGCTGCATGTCATCACCGACGCCGTGAGCGGCAAGACGCTGCGCGAGTTCCAGGGCATCCAGTCCGGCACCGGCGTGGGCCAGTTCAACGGTGAGGTCGCCGTCGGCACCACCCGCGGCGCCGACGCCTTCGAGCTGCACGACACCCAGCGCAACCACAAGACGTACGACAAGGCCCACAGCGACGACCTGGAGACGACCGGCACGCTCTACACCGACGCCGACGACACCTGGGGCGACGGTACGCCGGCCAACTCGCAGACCGCCGCCGTGGACGCCGCGTACGGGGCCCAGCGCACCTGGGACTTCTTCCACGACCGGTTCGGCCGCAACGGCATAGCCGGCGACGGCAAGGCGGCCTACTCCCGCGTCCACTTCGGCGACAAGTTCGTCAACGCGTTCTGGGACGACGACTGCTTCTGCATGACCTACGGGGACGGCCGGGACAACGCCAACCCGCTGACGTCCCTCGACGTCGCGGCCCACGAGATGACCCACGGTGTCACCTCCACCACCGCGAACCTCATCTACGCGGGCGAGTCCGGCGGGCTCAACGAGGCCACCAGCGACATCATGGCCGCCGCCGTGGAGTTCTTCGCCAACAACGGCAAGGACACCCCCGACTACGAGGTCGGCGAACTCATCGACATCAACGGTGACGGCACACCGCTGCGTTACATGGACCAGCCGTCCAAGGACGGGCTGTCGCAGGACTACTGGTCGACCGCCACCAACCAGCTCGACCCGCACTACTCGTCGGGGGTGGCGAACCACTTCTTCTACCTGCTCGCGGAGGGCAGCGGGAAGAAGACGGTGGGCGGCGTCGCGTACGACAGCCCCACCTTCGACGACCTGCCGGTCGCCGGCCTCGGGCTGCACAACGCCACCAACGTCTGGTACCGGGCGCTGACCACGTACATGACCTCCGGCACCGACTACGCCGGTGCCCGAGATGCCACTCTCCAGGCCGCCGCCGACCTGTTCGGCCGCTCCAGCGAGGCGTACGAGACCGTGGGCAACGCCTGGGCGGCCGTGAACGTCGGTCCGCGTTTCACCGACCACATCGCCTTCACCACGCCGCGCGACCAGCAGGCCGCCGTGGGCCAGCCCGTCTCCCTGCGGATCAAGGCCGACACCAGCCGGGGCGGTGGCCTCCGCTACACGGCCACCGGACTTCCCGACGGGCTGTCCATCAACCCCGCCACCGGTGTCGTCACCGGACTGCCGACCCGGCCGGGCGAGTTCACCTCGACGGTCACGGCCTCCGTCAACGGCACCACGGACAAGGCGTCCAAGACGTTCTCCTGGACCGTCATCCCCTCCGGCGGCGACTTCTTCGTCAACCCCGCCGACGTCGACATCCCGGACGCGGGCGACCCGGTGGAGTCCCCGCTCATCGTCACCGGCCGCACCGGCAACGCACCGAGCGCCCTGAAGGTCACGGTGGACATCCTCCACTCCTACCGCGGTGACCTGAGCATCGACCTGGTGGCACCGGACGGCACGGCTTACCGGCTGCAGGACGTGAGCGGCGACTCGGGTGACGACATCCACACCACGTACACCGTGGATGCCTCCGCCGAGACCGCCGACGGCACCTGGAAGCTGCGGGTGCAGGACGCGTACACCTTGGACGCCGGTCGCATCGACAGCTGGAAGCTGACGTTCTGACCCGTCCGACTGACCGGTCCGACGACGGCGCTTGAACGCTCGCTCCGCCCCGCCCGGGACCGCCCGGGCGGGGCGGAGTCGCGCGCGACGCCGGCGACTCCGGCGACCGCGTGGGGCAGCCATCAGCGGCTGTGCGGCTGGTGCCCGGACACGCAGTAGTATCCAGCCCGGCAAAGTTTCCGCTGGTCACAGAGGTGATGCCCATGGCCCGCGCCGGCCTGACTACCGCCCGGGTGGTGGCCGCCGCCGCGGATCTCGCGGACGAGGCGGGGCTGGAGAACGTCACCCTGTCCGCGCTCGCGCGGGGCTTCGGCGTCAAGGACGCGAGTCTGTACTCGCACGTCAGGAACGTACGGGACCTGCGTACGCGGATCGCGCTGCTGGCCGCGGCGGAGTTCGCCGAGCGGGCGCAGGCCGCGGTGGCGGGCCGGGCCGGGAAGGACGCGCTGGTCGCCTTCGCCAACGCCTACCGGGACTTCGCGCGGGAGCGTCCGGGACGGTACGCGGCGACCCAGCTCCCGGTGGATCCGCAGTCTCTCGCAGCGGAACCCGCGGCGCTGCGGGGCATCGAGACGACATACGCGGTGCTGCGTGCGTACGGTCTCGGGGAGCCCGACATCACCGACGCCGTACGGCTGTTGCGTGCCACGTTCCACGGCTACTGCGCCCTGGAGGCGAGCGGCGGCTTCAACGCCTCCCGGGACGTACAGGCGTCCTGGGAGCGCACGCTGGACGCGCTTCACGTACTGCTGGAGAACTGGCCGGCCGCCTCAGCCGTGCCGCGGCCCCCAGGCGCGGCACAGCACCCAGCGGTGCCCCCGCACCCAGCCGCACCGAAGACCCGCCGAACACCTCCGACCACTTAGACTGGAAACTTCGCCGGCCACGTGCCGCCCTGGGGGAGGGAGCACGCCATGTCTCAACAGCAACTGCGGCGCGGTTCGTTGAGGTCCGATCCCCCGGCGGCGCCCCCGGCGCCCGGCAGCCCGCGGCCCGCGTCGCGGCTCGTCGGTTGGCTGGGTGGATTCGGTTGTCTGGCCGCCGGTTACGCCGTCTTCCAGTCCCTGGTAGGGATCCTGCCGGGCAGTCTGGACGGCGAACCGGCCCGCTATGCGATCGCGGCGGTCAGCGGTCTGGGCACGGCCGTCGCGGCCTGGCTCGCGGCGGCGCTGGTACGGGCCCGGGTGGCGGAGTCCGAGCGTGGACGGGTCCGTGCGCTGCCGATCGCGCCGTTATCCGGACCCGGGCCTCTGCCCGAGGTGTTCACCGCCGCGCACCGCGCGCTCACCGAGCAGGTCGCCGTGGTGGACGACCCGGTCCGGGGGCGGCTCACGGGCTGGCCGCACTCGCTCGGTGAGTCCGACCCGAACGCCCCGGTGCACCCGACGCCGGTCGGCACGGCGTACGGGCTGCACATCGTGCTGGACCTCGGTATGTCCGAAGGCAAGCTCGGCGCGGGCGAGTTGGTGCGGACACTGTGGAACCTGCGGCTGCCCGGCGGCGGCTGGTCGGCCCGCTCGCAGGGTGCGGAGGCACGGCCCGAGGTCACCGCGCTGGTGCTGGGCGCGCTGGCACGGGCGGGCGCCCCGCCGGAGCTGCTGGCCGCGGAGGTGGCCCGCTGCGAGTCTAGGTTCACCCCGGAACTGGACAGTACGGGGCGGGAGTTGACCCATGTGGTGACGACGGTGCTGCGCGGGTTGCTGCGCGCGGCCCCGGACTCTCATCTGCTTCCGCTGTTGCGGGACGCGGTCGTCGCGGGCGCGGTCACCGATCCCCGCCGGGCGCACCGCCGCTGCTGGGGTTACCGGCTCGCCCCGTTCCACGGTTCGCCGTCCCCGCTGCACACCGCGCAGGCCGTGGTGGCGCTGGACCGGGCGGCGCGTGTCCTGGGCGAGAGCCAGAACGCGCGCGCGGCCCGCGAGGACGGCGTCCGCTGGCTGCTGGCCTGCCCGGACACCCCGCACGACGCCTGCCTGGACCTGGAGAACCAGCGCGAGGAGATCCGCCGTCGGCGCACCGACGACCCCTCCCGTCTTGAGGTGCTGAACGTACGGCACTTCACCGCGGCCTGGGTGCTGCGCGCGCTGCTCACGTCCGGTGCGCGGGAGATCGCGCGGGCGGAGGAGCAGGAGGAGGCCTGGCGCGAGCGACTGGACGGCGCGGCTGCGGCCGTGTGGCGGGGACAGACCGACGGTATCTGGACCTGGGCCCGGGACGACGCCGGTGAGCTGCGGCGGCCCATGTGGATGACCTATCAAGGTCTTTCGGCACTGCGCGCCCATGCCCTATGGAAGTATCAACCGGACGGGTGAGTTCTACAGGGGTGTGCATGGGTGGTCGGCAGGGCCTGGCGGCACGGCGACTGCTCGCCGAGGAGCTGGACGGCGAACTACCCGAACACGAACTGGTTCTCGCGGCCCGTGAGGTGATCGCCGAACTGGGTTCGCCGGAAAGGCTGTTGGAACTCGTCGCCGAACTCGCCTCCGGTGAGGGCGATCCCGAGGGGTGCGCCCGGCTGTCGTACCGCCATGTCCTCGGCTTCGACAAACTGTTGCTCGTCGACGCGGGGCCCCGCCATATGCTCCGTGCGCACGTGTGGCACCCCGTGCGCGGGGAGCCCGGCAAGGAGGACATCCACAACCACCGGTCCGCGCTGGCCAGTTACATCGTCCGCGGACGGCTGGCGATGGAGCTGTACGAGCCACGGCGTGACGGCGGGCTGGCGGCGGCCCGGTACCGGGAGTCGCTGTCCCAGCGGTCCGCGGACTGGTTGCTGGAGCCGGCCGGGGCAGCACGGCTGCGGTTGACCCAGGTGGCCCAGTACACGGCCGGCAGCACCTATGCGCTGCCCCCGCACACCCTGCACCGGGCGTGGTGCGACACGCGCGAACCGACGGTGACGCTGTTCCTGGAGACGGGGAACGGGCGGCGGGACAACACCGATGTGTTCACCGCGGCGGGACCGCACGCGGGAGCGGTGGCGAAGGTGCCCCTGGCAGAGGCGGAGTACCTCGCGGAGCTAGGCAGACTGGCGGAGTTACTCAGAGGCGGTTGACGGTGGGGAGAGCCTGGCGGACGACGTCGAGGTTGTAGTCGTCGATGTCGACGCCGGTCAGCTCGGCCGGGGTCAGCCAGGCGTACATCTGGTCGGGCTCGGGGAGGACGATGTGCCGGGAGAGGGGCTCGACCAGGAAGTTGTCCTGCCAGTTCTTGATCTCGTGCCCCTTGTACTCGCTGACGAAGGAGGACTCGCCGACCTTGCGGACGACCTTGCCGAGCAGGCCGGTCTCCTCCTTCAGCTCCCGCAGCACGCCGTCCTCGGGACTCTCGCCCGGTTCCAGCTTGCCGCAGGGGACGCCCCACACCCGGGGCAGGAACCGTTCCTTCTCACTGCGGCGCACGAGGAGGACACGGCCCTTGTGCACGACGACGGCTGCCGCCAGTCGCCTGTCGCCGGAGTCGGCCATGATGTCGGTCCTCGGTCCCTCGCCGTCACAAGCCCAAAGGGTTTTCTACCCCGGGAAAGCCTCCAGCGTACCGCGCAGTACAAGATTTTCCGGCGGTTTCCGGCCACCGAGGCATCCTGCGGCCGCTGCGGAGGCTACACGGAGACATGGACAACCCCAGACACACCGGCCCCACCAGTCACCGCCGCGTCGCCTCGCCCGTAAGCCCGTCATCGCCTCCCTGGCCGCGCTCTGCGCGCTCGGCGGGGGCCTGGTACGCCACCGCCAACGGGGCGACCACCGCGGCCGGTCAGCTCACCGTCACGTCCACCACGCTAGGACTGCCCGCCAAGTTCCCCTATCTGTCCGCCGGTTACAACAACACCCGCGAGTGGACGCGTACGGCGCACCGCGGTGGCGCCCAACGGCACGCTGCGGGTGGCCTGGCCCGCCGCGGACGGCGTCCATGTCACCCCGCTCGCCGCGGCCGGCAGGCGTTCCGGCACGGACACCGTGGTCGGGGGCACGAAGGAGGTCGGCGGACTGGTCGCGCACAACGACGGTTTCGCGGTCCGGGCGGGGCGTTGATCAGGCGCGGGACGGCCCCGGCCGCTCCTGGAACAGGCCGCACCGGGTCTCGGATCCGTCGGACCAGGTCACCCGGAGGTCCGGTCCGTCCAGCTCGACCGACGCCAGTTCCGCCAGTGGGCGGGGGTTCGGGTCCGCGGTGAGGCGGGCCAGGGCGATGAAGAGGGTGTCGTCCCCTGAGAGGGTGCCTGACAGGGCGGGGACCTGGGCCTCGGGTGTGTATGCCGTCGCGGCGGGCGTGAGGTCGGGGGCCGGGGTGAGTCCGAGTACCGGGAGCAGTTCGGAGCGGGTGGCCTCCCCCGGTCCTGTCGCCCAGCCCGTGAGGAGGACCTGGGTGCCCTCGGGCGCCCCCGTCACCTCGTAGGCCCGGACTTCCACCGCGCCGTGGGCCAGGACCACGCTGGTGACCCGGGCGCCGCCACCCGCCGTGTGCCGGGAGGCCGCCCAGCCCTCGCCCGTGCCCAGCGGTTCGATGTCCGTGCGGGTCGCGTCTCCGTCCAGCAGGAGGCTGTTGTCGGGGGACGGGGAGTCCAGTGGTGTGGGGCCCGTCGCCGTCGAGTACGCGAGCCGGGTGTAGTAGGGGTCGTAGCGGACGTCCTCGCTGCCGTGGTTGTGCAGGCGGACCAGGCCGTCCGCGACGGTGGACTGCAGGAGCCAGTTGGGCGCGGCGACGGGAGTGACCGCGTCGGCGCGGTCCGCGGGGCCGGGTTCCTCGGTGGCCGTCCACACCTCGTGGTCCGCCGGAAGGAGCAGGCCCAGGAACGCCTTGCTCGCCCAGTACGGCGAGGCAGGGCCCGAATAACCTTGCAGGACACCGGGGTTGGGGCCGTACCAGCCGAGGGAGAGCAGGCCGTCGTCACCCACCGCGCCCCGGTCCAGGAAGTGGCGCAAGGCTCCGGAGGCCAGGCGGCGGGTCTCTCCGGAGCTGAGGGGGGTGCGGCCGGTCAGGGCGCCGAGCCACAGCGGTGCCGTCGTCGCGAACCGGTAGGTCAGTGAGCGGCCCTGGTGCATCGGCGCCCCGTCGGCGCCGAACAGGCGGGCGTAGTCGGCGAGATGGGCCTGGAGCCGGCCGCCGTAGAGGTCCAGCAGCCGGGTGTCGTCGGCGAGCCAGGCGTGCAGCACCGGGTAGAGGTGCATGGCCCAGCCGTTGTAGTAGTCGAAGGCGCGGCCGTCTCCGTCGGTGTACCAGCCGTCGGAGACGTACCACTGCTCGATGCGGTCGAGCCCGCGGTCGATCGCCGCGTGGGCCGCGGACGTCTCATATCCGATGTCGGCCAGGAAGCCGCCCACGGTCACCGGGAACAACTCCCAGTTGCAGGGCCAGGGTTCGGCGTCGAGCGCGTCGGCAAGCCAGGCCGCGGCCCGGTCCCGTACCGCGGTGTCCAGACGCTCCCACAGCATGGGCCGGGTGAGCCGTAGCGCGAGGGCGATCGACGCGGCCTCCACCAGCGGCTGACTGCGGTCCTCGATGCGTGGCCAGACGCCGGCGGTTCCGGCGGCGAGGCCGTCCCCGTACCGTTCGAGTGCCTTCTCGTCGCGGCGGAACGCGGCGATCAGCAGCGTACGGGCGTAACCCTCCAGTCCGTCGGAGAGCGTGCCCGACCAGCTGGCGCGGTCGCCGGGCAGGTGGTAGAGCGCGCCGTCGGCCGTGGCGTACGGCGCGACGGCGGCGAGGAGGGCGTCGGCGGCGGCCTCCCAGTGGGCGCGGGTGTAGCCGGTGTGGGGGCTGAGGACGCGGTCGTCCTCGGGCAGGGCGTCGGGCAGGATCACCGGGTCAGCCTTTCAGGTACCAGGCGTTGTGAGCGCAGTTCGTCGCGGACCAGTCCGGCGTAGACCGTGGCGCCGTGGACGGAGGTGTGGGTGTTGTCCCGTTTCTCGTTGTAGAGGTAGAGCGCCTTGGAGCCCTCGACGCCGAGTGATTCGACGACTGCCTTGGTCTTGGCGGTCAGGTCGACGAGGGGTACGTCGTGGTCGGCGGCGACGGAGCGGGCCACCGCGGGGTGGTCCACGCCGAGTCCGTTGACGAGCAGGGCGGTGTTGTTGTCGAGGGTGCCGTCGGCGTTGAACCAGCGCCGCACGATGGGGGTCACCAGGACCGGTCGGCCGCCGCGCTCCCGTACGCCCGCGACGAGCGTCTCCAGGTTGGCCCGGTAGGTCGGTTCGTCGGTGGTCTTGTCGTTGTGGGCGAGCTGGATCAGGACCAGGTCGCCCTTGCGGATGAGTGGCTGGACGGTCGGGAAGAGTGCCGGGTTGGCGAGGTAGGAAACCGTGCTCTCCCCGGAGTCGGCGTGGTTGGCGACCGACAGGCCCCTGCGCAGCAGCTGCGGGAGCTGTTGGCCCCAGCCGGAGTAGGGGTCGCCGGGCTGGTCGCAGACGGTGGAGTCGCCGACGAGGAAGATCTGCCGGGTGTGCTTGGCAGGGGTGACGCGGATGTCGGCGAGTGCGGGCGCAGGGCCGCCGATGGTGAGGTCGAGGCCGGGCGTGCCCTCGGGGCCGGTGGGTTCCCCCTCGGGAGTGCGGACGTTCACGGTGAAGGACCGGCGTACGCGTTCCCCGGCCGCGGTCGGGGTTTCGGCCAGCAGGGCTCGTCGGGTCTCGCCGCTGAGGGCGGTGCGGGCTTCGCCGTCGCCGCCCAGCACGACACTCACGTCATATGTGCCGGGCGCGACATCGAAGTGGCAGGTCACGGGTGTGGTCGTGGTGCAGTTCGCGAGGCCGCCCAGGGCGGGCGCGCCGGAAACGGGCCCGCTGTGTGCCGGCCTGGCGGCTTCGGCGTGCGCTGGAAGCGCCGAAGCCGTCTGCAGGGCGGCGACCGCGATGCCGGTCGCCAGCAGCGCGGTACCTGAGCGTTTCATCAACTCCCCCGGACCCACTGCTGGTTGGTCTGACCGTTGCAGGTGTAGGTGATGAGCGCGGCGGAGTTGGCGGTGGAGCCGTCGGCAACGTCCAGGCACTTGCCGCTCGCCCGGGACTGGATCGTGACGTGGTCACCGGAGGTGATGACCTTCCACTTCTGGTTCTTGGCGGACTTGGCGCACGCCTCCTGCGTCACGCTCCCCTCGTTCTCCTGGAGGCAGAGCGAGCTGTGCCTGGCGATGAGCTGCACCTTGTCGGCGTCGCCGAAGCGCTTGAACCAGAACTTCTGGTTGCCGCCGCCGTTGCAGGTCCACTGGGTGAGGGCGACGCCTTCGCGGACCGACTGGCCCGGCACGTCGGCGCACTTGCCGCTGTGCGCCGCGGTCAGTGTCTCGTACGGGCCGCCCTGGCCGGTGATCGTCCCGCGCGCGGCGTCGACGACCAGCTCCGGGTACCAGTTCATGGTCATGGTGGTCGAGGTGGGGAAGGTCAGGGGCAGCCACACATAGCGGGAGTCGTTGACCGTGCCGCCGAAGGAGTTGCCCCAGCGGTCACCCATGTACAGGTATGAGGTGGCTTTCTTGCCCTGCACGGGCAGGACGTACGCGGTCTGCGAGCCGTAGGTCGTGGAGTCACCGATGTTGGCCATGGCGGTCCAGGGGCCGGCGAGGTCGGTCGCCGTCGCGTACTTCTGCTGGTTCGGGTTCCAGCCGGTAGCGCCGGAGGTCAGCATGAAGTAGACACCGTCACGCTTGAAGAGGGCCGGGGCCTCGCGGTGCCCGCCCGGCCAGGGGTTGGCGACCAGGCTCGCGACGCCGGTGTAGTCGGCGGTCAGCCGGTAGATGTGGAGGTCGTAGTTCTCGCGGGCGGCGGAGACCATGTATCCGGTGCCGTCGGTGTCGACGAAGACCGTGATGTCCCGGGACATGTGCTCACCGAGCGGCCGGAAGCTGCCCCGCCAGGTGTAGTCGCCGTCGACGGTGTCGGAGACGGCGACGGCGGCGCGGGCCTCGCTGTAGTCGGTGCCGTTCTCCTTGTGCATCCACATCACGAACTTGCCGGTGGCCGCGTTGTACATGACCTTGGGCCGCTCGATGTTGGCGTGAGCGAGCTCGGGGTCGGTGGCCTGGGTCAGGACGTGGTTGCGGAACTTCCAGTTCTTCAGGTCGGTGGAGCGGTAGGCGGACACATACCGGAAGGTGTTGTCTGCGTTGCGGTTCTCACCGAACCAGTAGTAGTACTTGCCGACCTTGATCACACCTCCGCCGTGGGCGTGCAGCGGATCACCCGACTTGTCCGTGAACTGAGTGGCGTTGGTGATGGTCTTCTGCGCCGCCTGGACGGGACCCGCCGTCGCGAGCGCCGCCGCGAGCGCGCAGCACAGGGCGAGCAGGATCGTGTACGCACGTCTCAACACTGAGCCTCCTTGGTCGTGTTCTTAGAGCTCCGAACAAAAGGGGAGCCCGGCTCGCGACGCCCGGCACGCACTTGGGTCCATGGGTTCGCCATCTCGGAGAGGAAGACGCCGGTGTTGTTGTCCATGCCGGGCTCGTGCTGCGCCCACGCGAGGTAACGGGTACCACGGTGACTGAAGGTGGTGGCGTCCAGGGAGAAGGTCTCCCAGGCGGTCTTGAGCTGCCCCTTCTCGACCCAGGTCCCCTCGAAGGGGTCGGAGTTGGTGTTCTCCAACACCCATATGCGGATCGCCCACACGTCTTCGGCGGGCGCCGCGGCGAAGTAGATGTACCAGGCGCCGTCGATGTGGTGGATCTCCGGGGCCCAGATGTGCGCGCCCATGTCTCCGCTGGTGTGCTTCTTCCAGATGACGGATTCGTCCGCCGTGCCGAGGCCGCGCAGGGTGCGGGAGCGGCGCAGGACGATCCGGTCGTACTCCGGGGCGGTGGCCGTGAAGTAGTAGAAGCCGTCGTCGTGCCGGTGGATGTGCGGGTCCGCGCGGTTGCGGACGAGCGGGTTGGCGTAGCGGACATGGCCGCCGGGCGCGGCCTCGGCCACGCCCGGCAGGGCGGTCACGGAGAGGGCGCCCGCGGCCAGGGCGCCCTTCAGCACGAGTCTGCGGCTCGGCGCCTCGGGCGGGTCGGCGACGTCGTCGTTGCGGCTCATGGGGGGGTTGCCTTTCGGGGGAGGCGGGGACGCACCACGACCAGGGTGTTCGGCAATGTTCGATGTTGTTCGGCATCTCGCACAACATCAACCATTCCGAACCCCGAAAAGGTAAGGGTGTGTTACGAGGAGGTCAACGGGTCGGACGGAGAAAGATGAAAGCCCTTTCTGCCAGTTCATCGGTGATGTGTCGCGATGGCGTACTCGTGCCAAGTCGCCCGCGTGCTCGTGCACTTGAAGTCGTTCGACGACATGGCTTTGGTCCGGCGGCCGGTTTTTTGTTATCGGCGCACGTCCCCGGCCGTCTCCGATACGTGAGCAGCCACATCCACAAGACAGCAGCGGCCGCCGGAGTCCTCGCGGCGGTCGCCCTCATGGTCACCGCTCCCGCCACGTCGGCCGCCCCCGCCGGGGCCCGGGACGTGACCGCCGACGTCCGGGCGGGCCGGGACGTGACGCTATCCGGCGACGCGGTGGTCACCCTGCCGTCCGGGACGACCACCTACAACGGGGTGTTCCGCGGCACCGGCACGCTCACCGTACGCGGCGGCGGCACGCTGATCCTCACCAAGGACAGCGACTTCACCCTGCCGAAAGCCCGGCAGCGGCAGGTGGTGAGGACGCAGGGCGGCAACCACCCGTACACGACCGTCACCCGTCCCGATCCCCCCGCGATCACGGTCGAGCGGGGCGCGACGCTGCAGTACGGCAAGGGCGGCACCACCGGCCTGATCGGGCACTTCCCGTACGACACCCCCGGCTACCAGCTCAACCAGCTCAACGTCCGCGTCGACGGCACGCTCCGCCTCTCGCTGACCCGCACCTTCAACATCGGCACCATCAGCGGCTCGGGCCTGGTCACCCAGCCGCGCTTCCTGTGGGGCACGCTCGACCTCGCGGGCACGCACCCGTTCTCCGGCGTGATCGACAACGGCACCGGCATGGCAGCGGGCAAGCCCGAGTTCCCGGTCGCGCTGCCGAACGCCCGCGCCATCCTCAACCAGGGCACATGGACCGTCGACACCCCGCTCGGCCAGACGATCACGCTGCGCCAGAACTTCTACCAGCGCGAGTACGGCAGCGACATCAACGTCCAGTCGCGGCCCGGCAGCAAGGTGGTGCTGACCGGCCAGTACAGCTGGTCCGACCGGGGCGGGGACACCAACCCCTCGCTCAGTGACCCGGCCCTGAACTGGCGGCCCGCGAGGAAGAACGTCAACAAGCGGGGCACCAACATCAAGGGCGCCAACGTCCAGTGGGGCGACGGCACCACGAACAAGATCTTCATGCCGGGCACCGCCGAGACCGTGTACATCAACCTGCTGGCGGCCCGGTCCCGTTCCCTGCTGACCTTCGACTACAACGGCCCCGTCACCCTGGGCGCGCCCATCGGCGGCGGCAGGTTCCACGACACGCTCGCCGAGCCGGGCGCCGGCGACGTCGTCATCGCCGGGACGCCCGGCAACGACGTCACCTTCGCGGCGAAGCAGTACTACGACGGCTCCACGACGATCGAGAAGCGGGCGGTGCTGCGGCTGGGCTCGGGCAAGCGGGGCGGCGACGGCTCCTTGCTGCTGGGCACCGACCGGCGCCGCATCGTCAACGACGGCACGCTGGTCGTGCGCAACACCGCCACTCCCGTCGCCCTGTCCCGGCTCGGCGGCAGCGGATCACTCACCCAGTCCGGCGCCGCGACGACGACGCTGACGGGGAGCGCGGTGACGTACACGGGGACCACCACGGTCACCAAGGGCACGCTGGCCCTGCGTTCCGGCGCCTCGCTCTCCCGCAGCAGGGCGATCCGTCTCACGGCGCCGGGAGCGCGGCTGGACCCGGGGACGGCGGGACTTCGGGTGACGAACTCCCTCACGGGCAAGGGCACGGTGAAGGGCTCGGTGACCAACGCGGGGAAGACCTCGGGTCCGTTGACGGTCACCGGTGACTACATGCAGCGGTCCGACGCGCAACTGACCGTGGGTGAGAGACCGTTGAAGGTGGGCGGTGACCTGCGGCTGGCGGGGAGGCTCACGGTGAGCCCCCGCACGAAGTCCGCCGAGACCATCACACTCGTCGACCACGGCGGCCGTGCGAAGACCACCGGTACGTTCACCGGGCTCCGCGAGAAGGCCGAACTCCGGGTCGCGGGCACGGCGTACCGGATCAGCTATCGGGGCGGTGACGGCAACGACGTCGTCCTGACGGCGAAGGCCGCGAAGAAGAAGCAGGGTGCGGCCGCGGCCACCTCCGCCACGACCACCGCGGCGGCGGCGAAGAAGGCCGCGCTGGACGAGACGGGCAACTCCCGGCCGTGGTGGCCGATTGCGGCGGCACCCGCCCTGTTGTGCCTGCTGCTCCTCCCGTTGCTGAAGAAGCGCGGCCGCCGGGGCGGACGGCACGCGGCGAGCGGCTGAACGAACGGGTGACGAGCCCGCCCAGGCGGCTATCACGATAAGTCTTGGACAGACCACGGGAGGTGACGAAAGGCTGTCGTCACGTAATCGACGCATCGACGAGCCAGGAGGCCGTGGGATGAACAAGGTATGGCTGGTGACCGGGGCGAACAGTGGATTCGGCCGGGCGATCACCGAGGCGGCGGTCGCCGCAGGGGACGTCGTGGTCGCCACCGCCCGGCGTCCGGCCGCGCTGGAGGACCTCGTGGGGGCACACCCCGGCCAGGTCGAGGCACTGCCGCTGGACGTCACCGACACGCAGGGCATCGAGTCGACCGTGGCGGACGTGGTGGCCCGGCACGGACGCATCGACGTCCTGGTCAACAGCGCCGGCCGCAGCCATGTCGGTGCCGTGGAGGAGACCACGGACGCCGAACTGCGCGACTTATTCGACCTGCATGTGTTCGGGCCCGCCGCGCTCGTGCGCGCCGTTCTGCCACACATGCGCGCCCGCCGCTCCGGTGCCATCGTGCAGTTCAGCAGCATGGGCGGTCGGATGTCGTTCGCCGGGTTCTCCGCGTACAGCGCCACCAAGTTCGCATTGGAGGGCCTCTCCGAGGCGCTGGCGGACGAGGTCCGGCCGTTCGGCATCAAGGTGCTGGTCGTGGAGCCGGGCGCCTTCCGCACGAACCTGTTCGGGAACATCAGCGCGAGCGCGGAAACGGATGTGTACACCGACACGGTGGGCAAGACGCGGCGCATGACCGAGTCGGGTGACGGCAACCAGCCCGGCGACCCCGCGAAGGCAGCCGCGGCGATCCTCACCGCGCTGGACGCCGAACAGACACCACTGCGTCTGCCGCTCGGCGACGACGCCGTGGACGCCGTGATCGGCCACCTCGACGGGGCGCGTGCCGAGCTCATCGCCTGGGAGAAGGTGGCCCGGGCCACGGCGTTCACGGACGTGGAACGGTAGGCAGCCGGTCGGCCGTGGCACCGTAGGCGGAGTCGGCCGGGGCAGCCTTTGCGTCGGCCGACCGTGGCACGTAAGCGCCGGTCGGCCATGGCATCAGGCAGCGGATCGGCGCGGTCGGAGGCGGAAGGGGGAATCAGGCGTCGGCGGCCGGGCCGCGGCCCCCCTCCGCCCCCTAGGCCCTGTCGTCAAATTCCCGTCTGCCGCGCGACGCCATGCACGCTCCCCCAAGCTCTCCGAGCAGGGGGCCCCCACTCAGCGCACCGGGCGAAAGCCCAAGTACATCCAGTACGACGGCTTCCACCCGGCACTCCCCCCAGCCTCCGGCTGGGGGACCCCAGAGCACGCACCTGAGCGCCGCGCGGCCCGCCCTCCGGGCGGACGACGGGAATTTGACGACAGGACCTGGCCAAGGGCCCCGGCCCGCAGGTCAGCCCGGCTCCACGAGACCGTGCTGGTAGGCCAGTGCGACCAGGTGGGCCCGGTCCCGGGCGCCCAGCTTGGCGAGCGCACGGCTGACATGGGTCTTGGTGGTGGCCGGGCTGATGACCAGCTCGCGAGTGATCTCGGCGTTGCTCAGTCCGCGCGCGGCGAGCGCCACCACCTCCCGTTCACGACTGGTGAGTTGGGCGAACACATCGTGGTTGACCGGGCCCGCGGGCTTCGTCATACGGGCGATCAGCCGTCGGGTCAGCCCCGGTGACAGCAACTCCTCGCCGCCCGCCACGACCCGGATCCCGTGCAGCAGCTGCGCCGGGTCGGTGTTCTTGAGCAGGAATCCGCTCGCGCCCGCGTTCAGGCCCCGGATGGCATAGTCGTCCTCGTCGAACGTAGTGAGGATGAGGATGCGGACATCCGCAAGCCCCGGGTCCGCCACCACGCGGCGAATGCCCTCGATCCCGTCCACTCCCGGCATCTGAACGTCCATCAGGATCACATCGGGTCGGGTGGACCGGGCCAGTTCGGCCGCCGTCGCTCCGTCACCCGCCTCGCCGACCACCGTCATGTCCGGCTCGCTGTCGATCAGCACCCGGAATCCACCACGCACCAGAGCCTGGTCGTCGGCGATGAGCACCCTGATCATCGCGGTGTCCTGGAACCCACCCCTCGCGGCGTCCTGGAACTCACCCCTCGCAGCGTCCTCAAAGGCACTCCCCGCGGCGTCCTCAAACGCACTCCCCGCGGCGTCCTCACTCCGCCCAGCGTCCTCACTCCTCGCACCGTCCTGGATCATCGGTCGTCCTTCCGGACCGGCAACGCGCACCGTACTTCGAAACCGTCCTCCACCCGCCCGGCCGTGAGGCTCCCGCCGAGCTTCTGCGCCCGGGCCCGCATACCTTCGATGCCGTGCCCGCCGACCGTGGTGGGCGTGTCACCGGGCCGGCCGTCGTCACAGACCACGATCTCCAGCACACCCTCCGGCGTGTCGCCGTAGTTCAGCTCGACGCGCACGGACGAGGCACGCGCGTGCCGCCGCACATTGGTCAGCGACTCCTGGATGATCCGGTACGCCGCCAGGTCGACCGCCACCGGCACGGTCCGGTTCGCGCCGCGCACCCTCACATCGACCTTCACCCCGGCCGTGTCCAGCAACTTGTCCAGCTTGGCCAGGCCGCCGGTGGCCGTGCGCAGATCCTCCGACCGCATCGCGCCGAGGAGCACCTGAACCTCGGCCAGACCTTCGTCACTGATCCGTTTGATGGTGTTCAACGCCTCGGCCGCCTGTTCCGGTCTGCGCTGCATGACGTGCACGGCCACGCCGGCCTGGACGCTGATCGCGGCCATCGTGTGGCCGAAGACGTCGTGCAACTCCCGGGCGATCTCCAGCCGTTCCTCCGCGGCCTGCCGACGGGCCTGGTCGGAGCGGGCCTCGGCGATCCGCTCGGCCCGTTCCCGCGCGCCCGCCGCGAACGCCCGGTGCGAGTGCACCGCGGCGCCGAGCGCGGTGGCGGCGGCCTCCACGGGAACGGCGTTGAACACCTGGTCGCCGAACCACGCGCCGTCCATGGCCAGTCGTACGGTGACGACCGTGACGGCGGCGGTGAGCAGCCCGCCCGCCGCCCCCGCCCTCCAGCCCCGGTACGCGGCGAGCGCGTAGCAGCCGATCAGCGGGGCGATCGTGATCAGCCGGCCGTGGTAGTCGAAGTGGAACCACGCGAGCGTGACCAGGTTGACCACCACCAGGCAGCCGCCCGGCCACCGCCGCCGTAACGCCACCGCGGCGCCCGCCGTCACCACGAGCGCGACCGCGCCCCAGTCCAGGGGGCCGGACGGTCCAGGCGGCCCCACCTGCAGTCCGCCGGCGGTGAGGACCAGCGCCACGAACCCCGAA
The DNA here is from genome assembly GCF_004023625.1 of Streptomyces cavernae. GTDB lineage: Bacteria > Actinomycetota > Actinomycetes > Streptomycetales > Streptomycetaceae > Streptomyces > Streptomyces cavernae. The sequence continues at coordinate 138,025 of NZ_RPDJ01000032.1, forward strand.
CCCAGTGCGATGTCGGCCGCTCGTGGCACGCCTATCCCCCCACCGTGGTCAACGCACGCATCCCCCGCGCCGCGTACATCTTGCCCGATCCAAGGTGGCGAACCCAGGTGACCAGCGCGTACTTCCCGGCCGGCAGTTCCGTGGTCAGGACCACGGACCGTCCCGGGGACAGCGGCACGACGCCCGTGGGACCGCCCGAGAACGGGGAGTCGGCCGGGTAGCGCCCCGCGTCCACCGCGGCGAAGTACGTGTCGAGGTCCGGCAGGGAGGTTCCCGTCCGCACGGGCATCAGCATCGCCTCGTTGTGCTGCCGCGGTCGCCCGCGAGAGGTGGTCGACGGCGAGGGTGCCTGCGGGGCGGCCACCTGGGCCGCGGGCGCGAGCGTCAGGAGCGAGGCGGTGACCACGGGGACGGCAGCGGGAATCGGTGAACGCTTCATGGCGCTCACCCTGCCGAACCCGGCCTCGTCCCCTCGTCAGCCCGGCGACGACACCGCGCCGTACCACCGGGGTATGACGCTACCGCCCGGGTCGTACACCGAAGTTGCCGTTCCGGGCCGACGTGCCGGACTCCCGGCTCGGCGCAGCATTCCCGTCATGAGACGACGTGGCTTCCTCACCCTGACCGGGCTGGCCGGACTCGCGCTCACCGGGTGCGGTGGCGCGGAAGGCAACGAGGGCAACGAGGGCACCCTCGGCTTCAGGACGCCTCTGCGCATCCCACCCCTGCTCGACCCCGCGCCCGGCCGGGACGGCGTCAAGCGGTACGCCCTGCGGCTGCGCGAAGGCCGCACGGAACTCCTGCCCGGCAAACCCGCACGGACCTGGGGCATCAACGGCACCTACCTCGGCCCGACCCTGCGCGCCCGGCGCGGCGACCGGGTCGCGATGGCCGTGACGAACACCCTCGGCGAGGCGAGCACCCTGCACTGGCACGGCATGCGGCTGCGCGCGGCGATGGACGGCGGCCCGCACCAGATGATCCGGTCCGGCGGCACCTGGACCCCCGAGTGGACGGTGGCACAGCCGGCCGCCACGACCTGGTACCACCCGCACCCGCACGGCAAGACCGCCCTGCACGTCTACCGCGGCCTGGCGGGCATGTTCGTCCTGGACGACGACGAAAGCGTCACTCTCCCCGACACCTACGGCAAGGACGACGTCCCGTTGATCATCCAGGACAAGAAGTTCGAGAAGAACGGCGAGCTCGACGAGTCCTTAGGTGGCCAGTTCGGTCTGCTCGGCGACGACATCCTGGTCAACGGAACCTATGACCCGTTCTTCCGCGTGACCACCACCCGCGTCCGGTTCCGTGTGCTCAACGGCTCCAACGCACGCGTCTACAACCTCGGTTTCGGCGACGACCGCACCTTCCACGTCGTCGGGAGCGACGCGGGACTGCTCGCCCGGCCGGTGGCGGTGCGGCGGGTCCGGATCAGCCCGGGGGAACGGTTCGAGATCGTCGTCGGCTTCACGCCCCGCGAACAGGTGGTGCTGAAGGGCTTCGACGGCGACTCCGAGATCGAGAGCGGCGACTACGACCTGCTCAACCTCGTCGCCGCGCCACGGCTTTCACCGTCGGCCCCGCTCCCCGGCACGCTCGTGGACCTGAACCCGCCGCACCGTGTGGGGAAGGTGCGGAGGTTCAGGCTCGGCGGGTCAAGCATCAACGGCCAGGACATGGACATGGCCCGCATCGACGAGGTGGTGGCGGCCGGCGCCCGGGAGATCTGGGAACTCGACAACTTCACCTTCTCGCACAGCTTCCACATCCACGAGGTGGTGTACCGGGTGCTCGACATCGACGGGAAGCGGCCGCCGGAGCATCTGCGGGGGCCGAAGGACACGGTGTTCGTACCCGGCAAGACCAAGGTCCGGCTGGCTGTCGAGTTCGGCCGGCACACCGACCCCACAACGCCGTACATGTACCACTGCCACATCCTCAAGCACGAGGATCGGGGCATGATGGGCCAGTTCGTGATCGTCCCGCGGGGCACGGAGGACAGCACGCCCCGCAGGTTGGCCCTGACCGGTCACGATCACTGAAGGCTCGGCGACGGCTCCGCTGTGTCAGGCGTCCGCCGTCTCCGGTTCCGCCGTGGTCAGCTCGTCGAAGCCCTCCATGCCGGGGGTGGCGTGCTCGACAGGTCGGCGTGGTGCCGGGTTGAGCAGGAGGCGGGTGACGTCGGGGCGGGAGTAGTGCCCGACGGGGTCGGCGGCCGCTTTGGCGATCGGGATGGCGGACAGGTCGATGTCGGCGTAGAGGATGCCTTCGGCGTCCTCGGGCAGTGGCTCGGCCAGCGGGCGGCCGTCGGGGCCGTAGATCCGGGCGAAACCACCGCCGCGCTGCAACAGCTGCTGCTTGAGGGGGGTGTCGCAGAACAGTTCGATGGCGGCGGCGCCGACCACCGCGCACGGGGCGAGGACGAAGACCTGGCCCTCGACCGCGTAGAGCTGCGAGGCCGCGGTGTTGACCTCGGGTCCGAGTGCGTAGGCGGCGCCCTTGTAGACGGAGAAACTGGGCCAGGCGGCCACATGCACCTGCTCGTGCTTGCTGAACATGGCGTACTTGGTGAGGGGTTGGAGGTGTTCCCAGCAGCACAGGGCACCGACGCGGCCGAGAGCGGTGTCGTGGACGGCCAGGTCGGAGCCGTCGCCCTCGCCGAAGACGGTGCGCTCCACATGGGTCGGCTTCAACTTGCGCCTGGCGCCGACCAGTTCACCGTCCGCGGAGATCACGGCCTGGCCCATGTAGAGACTGCCGCCGCTGCGCTCGCTGTAGCCGGCGACCACGGCGATGGCATGGGCGCGGGCGGAGGACCAGCCCTTCTCCGGGAGCGTCGCCACGGAGCGGCTCGGGCAGTTGGGGATATCCACGGTCGGTGCCGACCGGCAGCTGGTCCGGCGCACGCAGAGCCTGATCGCCGAGTCCCCGGACGAGTACGTGCTGCTCGGCCTGCAGACCCGCGGCAGCGGTGTGGTCGTACAGGACGGACGGACCGCGGTGCTGAAGCCCGGGGAGTTCGCCCTGTACGACACGACCCGCCCGTACACGCTGGACTTCCCGGATTGTTTCGAGACGGTGGTCTTCCAGATGCCGCGGCGGGCGCTCGGGCTGGCCTCGTCCGACCTCCGGCGCATCACCGGTGTGACGATCGGTCCGGAGCAGGGTCTGGTCGGCATCGTCCTGCCGTTGCTGTCGAAGCTGGCGGCCGAAGCCGGTTCGTACCAGCCCGAGATCGGCGAACTGCTGGCCCGGAACGTGTCGGACCTCCTCACCACCCTGCTCACCGAGCGCCTCGGCCAGGACACCGCATCGCTGGACGCCGCGCGGCACACCCTGCTGCTGCGGACCCGGGCGTTCATCGATGCCCGTCTGGCGGACCCGGCGCTGTCGGCGGAGACGGTCGCCGCCGCCCACCACATCTCGGTACGGCACCTGCAGCGTCTCTTCCAGGCGGAGGGGACGACGGTGAGCGAATGGATCCGTTGCCGCCGCCTCGAGGCGTGCCGGCGTGAACTCGGCCGCCCCCGCCGGAGCAGACCGGCGGTGGCCGCGGTGGCCCAGCGGTGGGGGTTCGTCAGCCCCGCCCACTTCAGCCGGGCGTTCCGGGCCCACTACGGCATGTCCCCGCGTGAATGGCAGGCCCTGGCGGATGGAACCGGCAGGTACGACTGAGCCGTTCGTTCACCTCTTGACAGGCAGCCGGGTGGCTGGATTACTGGACCGCACCCAGCGCTAACCGAATGTTCGGTCGGGGAGTGAGGTGGTGGAGAAGTGACGCGGGTCGGTAACGCGGTTCCGGCAGTGACGATGTTCGCCGCGGACGAGGCGTCCCGGAATCTGGGGATCGAGCTGCTGGAGCACGGCGAAGGGACCGCCGTACTCCGGATGACGGTGACTCCTCGATATGACGGTGACTCCTCGATGGTGAACGGACACGGGATCGCCCACGGCGGCTACCTGTTCCTGCTGGCCGACACCGCTTTCGCCTGCGCCTGCAACAGCCACGGCCCCGTGACGGCCGCGGCGGGCGCCGACATCGCCTTCGTCGCACCCGCGCACGTGGGCGATGTGCTCGTCGCGAGCGCCGAGGAACGCACACGGTTCGGCCGCAGCGGCATCTATGACGTGACCCTCCGGCGGGGCGGTGCCGTGATAGCGGAGTTCCGCGGACGCAGCCGCAGCATCCGAGCCGCCGCCCCCGAGAACACCGACAAGTGCGAGACGGCGCACAGCACGACGGGCTCGACGACGAAGGAGTCGCGATGAGCAGCGAACGGACGGCACCGGCGGCACCGGCTGCCGCGGCACCGGTCTTGACGGCCCCGGGACCACGGCTCGGTCAGCCGCTCCCCCACGACCTGCTGGACGACGCCGAGCGGATGACCCGTGAGCAGCTGCGGGAACTGCAACTCGCCCGGCTGCGGGCGACGTTGCGGCACGCCTACGACAACGTGGAGCAGTACCGGAAGAAGTTCGACGAGGCCGGGGTCGAGCCCGCCGATTGCCGCTCACTGGAGGATCTCTCCCGGTTCCCTTTCACCACCAAGGCGGACCTGCGCGACACCTACCCGTTCGGCATGTTCGCGGTCCCCATGTCCGAGGTCCGCCGCGTCCACGCCTCCAGCGGCACCACCGGTCGCCCCACCGTCGTCGGCTACACCGAGGAAGACCTGTCCATGTGGGCCGACGTCGTGGCCCGCTCGATCCGCGCCGCGGGTGGCCGCCCCGGTCACAAGGTGCACGTCTCCTACGGCTACGGGCTGTTCACCGGCGGCCTCGGCGCACACTACGGAGCCGAACGCGCAGGCTGCACGGTGATCCCCGCCTCCGGCGGCATGACGGCCCGCCAGGTGCAGCTCATCCAGGACTTCCGGCCCGAGATCATCATGGTCACCCCGTCCTACATGCTCACCCTCCTCGACGAGTTCGAGAAACAGGGCATCGAACCGCGTGACAGCTCGCTGCAGGTGGGCATCTTCGGCGCCGAGCCGTGGACCGAGGAGTTGCGACGCGAGATCGAGGAACGCGCCGGCCTGCACGCCGTCGACATATATGGCCTGTCCGAGGTGATCGGCCCTGGTGTCGCGCAGGAGTGCGTGGAGACCAAGGACGGACTGCACGTGTGGGAGGACCACTTCTACCCCGAGGTCGTCGACCCCGTCACCGGCGAGGTCCTGCCCGACGGCGAGGAGGGCGAGCTGGTGTTCACCACCCTCACCAAGCAGGCGCTGCCGGTCATCCGTTACCGCACCCGTGACCTGACCCGGCTGCTGCCCGGCACCGCCCGGCCCGCCTTCCGCCGCATCCAGAAGATCACCGGCCGCAGCGACGACATGATCATCCTGCGCGGGGTCAACGTCTTCCCCAGCCAGATCGAGGAAATCGTGCTGCGCACCCCTGCCGTCGCCCCGCACTTCCAGATCCAGCTCACCCGGCAGGGCCGCATGGACCACATGACCGTCCAGATCGAGGCCCGCCCCGGCACCGGCCCCGAACACCGGAAGTCGGCCGCCGAACAGATCGCCCAAGCCGTCAAGGACGGAGTCGGCATCACCGTCGAGGTGACGATCGTCGACCCGGAGACCCTGGAACGCTCCGTGGGCAAGCTCCGCCGCGTCAAGGACCTCCGCCCGTCGTGAGCGCCGCGGGGTGCCGTGCATCGCAAGGCGCCGGAGAGCCCTGGATGGGGGTGCCCCCTGCTCGAGCGGAGCCGAGAGCTTGGAGGAGGAGCTACCTGGGCTTTTCGGCAACGCGGCGATGGGGGTGCCCCCTGCTCGAGCGCAGCCGAGAGCTTGGGGGAGCGGTGCCAGGCCGCGCGACCCGGGCGGGCATAGTGCAAGGACCCCTTACTCCAGCGAGTCGTTCACCGTGGCCAGCGGCACCGCGTACAGGACCCTTTCGGGGACCGGTTCCGGCTCCCGGCGGCCCGCCTGGTTGGTGGCGCGCCCCGTGAGGGTCCACAGTTCGCCGGTCTCGGGCGAGTAGGAGAGCGACTCCGTGTGCTGCCCCCAGCAGGCGCGCGAGCCGTCGGCGCTGCACTTGGCCGCCTTGGCCCCGCCGGTGTCCTGCCGCCACAGTGTCCCGCGTTTGCCGCCGTCCTCCGGCGCGTAGCCGGTGTACCAGGCGGCCCGCGCGGCCCCGTCCGGCCGGTGGGAGAGCACTCCCTGCAGTCCGGTGGTCTCCGTGGTGAGGGTTTCGTCGGCGTCGACGTTCCCTGCGGAGTCGGTGTCGAGCAGGCCGGTGCTGGTGCTGGCGGTGCTGTAGTCGTAGCGCCAGAGGCGGGTGGGCCGTTCGCCGTCGGATCCGGTCGACTCGCTCGCCACCAGGCTGACCGGGGTGGAGGTGCGGTCGAGCGAGACCGAGCCGAAGCAGGGCACCTCGTCGCCGGTCGTCACGTCACACGTGCCACCGGCGGCGCGGTAGGAGCCGACGGACGGCAGGACGTACTGGTAGCCGTGGGCCGACCAGCCGCCGCTGACCCTGCCGACCGCGTCACTGTCGACATCGGTCCGCAGGATGCGGTCCATGTCGAAGACGAGGAGGGCGTTGTCGCGTGTGGCGCCGTCGCGGGCGGTGACGATCAGTTTGTCCTGGTACCAGGCCATTCCGCCGAGCCCGGCGCGGACCGCGGCGAAGTCCTTGCCACCGTCTCGCGGGGCGACGAGCAGCACCCAGCGGTACTTGAGGTTCTTAGGGTCGCCCGCGTCGATGACGGCGATCCGGGCGAGCCCGTCGTCCTCGTCGGGGAGGTCCGCGTTCTGGTCGTTGTGGGTCCAGCCGGAGAGGATGACGCGGTCGTCGCCCCACCTGCCGTCGCTGTAGGCGTCGCCGGAGGTGGTGACCGACTGGGGCAGCCACTGCTGGGTGGCGGCGTCGGACTCGTCCCAGCAGTACGCGCGGGTCGGCGCCGGTTCGACGGGCAGCGCGGCCTTCTCCGTGGCGTCGCAGTCGCTCGCGTTGCGCAGGGAGCGGTCCGCGTCGCGGAGCACGGTGGCCACCGGGACGCTGCCGCCCATCTCGCGCTGCAGGGTGTCGAGGGCGTTCCGGTCCTCGAGGTGCTCGTGGAGGCGCAGCTTCTCGAGACCGGTGGAGGAGGTGAGCGGGCTCAGCGGGCCGGGGTTGTCGGTCCCGGCGGCCTGGGACGTGGAGACCAGGGTGGCGGCGGCGGTCAACGCGAGCGCGGTACCTGCCAGCACACCCCGCAGGGCACGCCCTCGTCTGCGGCGGCGGTGCCTGCCTCGGTACGTCATGCGTCCTCCCGTGGGGGCCAACCGTCCCGTGTGCTCCGGGGGTTGGGGGCGGATCAGTGGGGCTGGGTGGCCTGGGGGGTCGATGGTACGTCAGTTTTCGGGCGGTGGGCAGGGGAAATGGCCAGCTCGTCGGTTTCCCGGAGGGTGGTGAGGGGAAGACGGCCGGGTTTGGGCGCGGGTCTTCGGAGAGCCGGGCCGCGTGTGACGGGCTTTGTGGAGGACCCAACTCCGTTCCTTCGCACGCGTGTCCGCCATGAAGTTGGCCGAAAAGGCGGCGGAGCTGGGAGACTTCGGCGCGGATCATGCCTGTGCGGGACGGGCCGTCGAGGTGATGCTGTTCCTTGGGGGTCGCCTTGTCGTGCCTCGCCCCGCACGGGGGTGGTGCCGAGTCGGCGCAGCACCACCCCCCTCTGAGAGGCCGGGCCGAGCCGGGCCGGCGCACGGCGGCAGCCGGCGTGAGCACGGCGCACGGCGGCCTCCGGCGTGAAGGGTTGAGCGCGTCGCATCCGTCACGACCACCGAAACCGCCGAAGCGAAGGCCGCCGCGACCCCGACCGTGACTGGGAGCGGGCGCCGTGGAGCGGACCCTCCGGCACTCGACCCCGGGTTGCTGGAGATGGTGCCCGGGGGACGCCACTGTGCCGTCGACCGGTGGGCGGCCGAGGCGGGCATCCTGCTCCAGGCCGAGGGCCGGCCCACCAGCGGTGTCGTCGTGAAGTCAGCTCGCGGGGCGCGCCCGGTGGACCACCGAGGCGAGGTCGAGGGACCCCGGCAGCGTGCCGAAGGCCAAGCCGCCGTCGCCGCCCAGCCGGGACGCGCAGAACGCGTCCGCGACCTCGGACGGCGCGTACCGGACGAGCAGTGAGCCCTGGAGGACCAGCGCCATCCGTTCCACGAGCCGGCGCGCCCGTCCCTCGATGCCCTCCAGATCGGCGAGTTCGGTCAGCAGGTCCTTGATCGCACCGTCGAGCCGGTGGTCGGCGCCCCGCGCCAGTCCCACCTCCCGCAGCAGCGCGTCCAGCGCCTGCGGTTCGCGCTGGAGGGCACGCAGGACGTCCAGGGCCTGGATGTTCCCCGCGCCCTCCCAGATGGAGTTGAGCGGGGACTCGCGCACCAGGCGGGCCATCTGGAAGTCCTCGACGTAGCCGTTGCCGCCGAGGCACTCCGACGCCTCCACCGTCACCGGCGGGCAGCGCTTGGTCACCCAGTACTTCGCGGCCGGCACCGCGAGCCGCAGGAACGCCCGCTCCTGCTCGCCGCCGTCGTCGTAGGCCGCCGCTAGCCGCAGCGCGAGCGTGGTGGCCGCCTCCGACTCCAGGGCCAGATCGGCCAGTACGTTGCGCATCAGCGGTTTGTCGATCAGCCTGCCGCCGAACGCCTCCCGGTGTGTGCAGTGGTGGACCGCCTGGGCCACCGCCTGCCGCATCAGCCCGGCCGCGCCGAGCACACAGTCCAGCCGGGTCGCCGCCACCATCTCGATGATGGTGCGCACCCCGCGCCCCTCCTCGCCGACCCGTCGGGCCCAGGTCCCCTGGAACTCGACCTCGCCGGAGGCGTTGGACCGGTTGCCCAGCTTGTCCTTCAGCCGCTGGATCAGGAAGACGTTGCGGGTGCCGTCCTCGAGGACTCGCGGGACGAGGAAGCAGGTCAGTCCGCCCGGCGCCTGCGCGAGCACCAGGAACGCGTCCGACATGGGCGCCGAGCAGAACCACTTGTGGCCCGTGAGCTCGTACGTGCCGTCCTCGGCCAGCGGCCGCGCGGACGTGGTGCCCGCCCGTACGTCGCTGCCGCCCTGCTTCTCCGTCATCCCCATTCCGAACAGCACACCGGCCTTCGTCGCGGCCGGGCGCAGCCCCTGGTCGTAGATCATCGAGGTGAGCCGGGGCTCCCACTCGGCCGCCAGGACGGGATCGGTGCGCAGGGCGGGCACCGCCGCGTGGGTCATCGAGAGCGGGCAGCCGTTGCCGGCCTCGACCTGCGTCCACACGATGAACGCGGCGGCCCGCCGGAGGTGACCGGCGGGCCGCACCCAGGCCGCGGTCAGCCCGGCCCCGACGCCCTTGCCGAGCAGCCGGTGCCAGGACGGATGGAACTCGACCTCGTCGACGCGGTTGCCGCAGCGGTCGTGGGTGCGCAGTTTCGGCGGGTTCTCGTTGGCGAGCCTGCCCCAGTCCTGGAGCTGTACCGAGCCCGCGCTGCGGCCGAGCCCGGACAATTCGTCCATGGCCTCGTCCAGCAGGGCCGGGTCGACGTACCGCTCGACGCCTTCGGTGAGGGCCCGGTCCGCTGCGAAGACGTCATATCCGACCAGCGGTGGAGCCTGGTTGGTCACGGTGTGGGTGGTGACTGCCATACGGATACGGTAAGGACGTGCACCAGGCAAAAGAAACACCCGGCGGGCCGGAGTCGTCCGGGCCCGATGGGCCGGAGGCGTCCGGCCGTCTCCACCGCGCCCGCGCGCTCTACCGGAACGTCTCCAAGCGCAGGACCGCCTGGCTGCTGCTGAAGGACACCGTCAACTCCTGCATCGAGTACCGCATCCTCGGCCTCGCGGCCGAGGCCGCCTTCTTCTCCCTGCTGTCGGTGCCGCCGCTGCTGCTGAGCATCATCGGCCTCCTCGGCTACGTGGACGACTGGACCGGCGCCGACACCATCGCCAGCCTGGAGAGCAATCTGCTGGAGGCCGCCCGCACGGTCCTGTCCGACAAGGGCGTCACACAGATCGCGCAGCCGATCCTCGACGACGTGACGAAGGGCGGCCGGCCCGACATCATCTCCATCGGCTTCCTGATCGCCCTGTGGTCGGGGTCGCGGGCCGTGAACGTCTTCATCGACACGATCACCGTGATGTACGGGCTGGACGGCGTCCGCGGCATCGTCAAGACCCGACTGCTGGCCTTCCTGCTGTTCCTCGTGGCGCTGGTGATCGGCTCGATCGCGCTGCCGCTGATGGTGGCGGGCCCGGACGCGGTGGTGCGCATCGCCGGGTCCACCACGGTCGTGCAGGTCCTTTACTGGCCGACGGTGATCCTGCTGTCGATCGTCTTCCTCACGACGCTCTACCACGTGTCGGTGCCGGTGCGCTCGCCCTGGGTGGAGGACGTCCCGGGCGCCCTGGTGGCCCTCGGGATGTGGGTGCTCGGCAGCTTCCTGCTGCGGATCTACCTGACGAACACGGTGGAGGGCCCGACGATCTACGGCTCTCTGGCCGCCCCGGTCGCCGTCCTGCTGTGGATCGGTGTGTCGGCCTTCGCGGTGCTGGTCGGCGCCGCCGTGAACGCGGCCATCGACCGGGTCTGGCCGGCCGCCGCCACCGCCGCGGCGCGCGCCGCCAACGAACGGCTGCGCGAGGCGGAGGCCGCCGAGGTCGTGGCCCGCGCGGTCGCGGCCCGCTCCGCCGGGCCCGAGGACCCGGAGGACCCGGACATGCCGTCCGAGTTCCCGGAACGCTGGTCCCGCTTCCTCCCCCCGGAGGACGTCACGGGCCGGCTGCGCGCCCATGCGAAGACCAACCCGAAGAACGGGGAGCAGCCGCCGGAGTCGTAACAGGGAGCAGCCGCCGGAGTACTGGCGGGAACCGAGGCGGGTGCGGTCAGACCGTCCAGGCCGTCCCCGTCGCCTGCTCGCGGACGAAGTCCGCGAAGTCCCGGGGCGGACGGCCGAGAACATCGCTCACCCCGTCGCAGACGTGCGCGTTGCGCCCGTCGAGCAGGGTCTCGAAAACGTCCTCCAGGAAGGCGGTCTCCTCGGCCGGCATCCCGGACTCGGCCAGCATGACCCCGAACTCCTTCACCGACACCGGCACATAGCGGATCTCCCGCCCCACCGCCGCCGAGATCTCCCCCAGGGCCTCCCGGAAGGACAGCAGCCGGGGCCCGGTGACCTCCAGCGTGCGCCCCGCGTACGAGCCGTCGGTCAGCGCCGTCAACACCACGTCCGCGATGTCCCGCACGTCGACGAAGGGCTCCTGCACCTCCGCGGCCGGGAACACGAACTCCCCGCCCCGCACCCCGTCCACCAGCGGCCCCTCGCTGAAGTTCTGGTGGAACCAAGCGGCCCTGACGACGGTCCAGTCGGCGCCCGAGTCCCGCACCGCCCGCTCGGCGGGCAGCGCCTGCTCCTCACCGCGGGCCGAGAGCAGCACGAGCCTCCGCACACCGAGCCCCACGGCCCGGCGGGCCAGCGCGCCCACGGTCTCCGCGGCGGACGGCGCGCCGATGTCCGGTGTGTACACCAGGTAGGCGGCGTCGGCGCCACGCAGCGCCGCGTCCCACGTACCGGGGTCGTACCAGTCGAACCGCACCGCTCCCCCGCGCGAGGCCGCCCGTACGTCCAGCCCCGCCGCGCTCGCCGCCTCGGCCACCCGGCGCCCGGTCCGCCCGGTTGCGCCCGTCACCAATACCGTCATGTCCCGCGTGTCTTGCGTGTTCCGCGTGTTCGCCGTTTTCTGCGTCATGCCCCCAGTCAACGGCCGGGCGCGGCAAGGGAACATCGCCGAACCTCTCGTTCCCATAAGCGCGCGTCTAACCTGAGGGCATGGACGCCCTCGCAGGTCTGCTGGACGGTCCCCGAGCACGTGGCGCGTTCATGATCCGCGCCTGTTTCGAGCCGCCGTGGGCGGTGCGGGTCGAGGACCGGGCCCCGCTGACGATCATGCTCATGGTCCGGGGCGGCACCTGGATCACCCCGGACGAGGGAGAGTCGGTACGGCTGCGGGCCGGCGACCTCGCCATCGCCCGCGGCCCGGCCCCGTACACCTGCGCCGACGACCCGGCGACCGAGCCGCACGCGGTCATCCTGCCGGGCGGCGAGTGCTTCTACCCCGACGGGCGGCCGATGTCCGGGCGCATGGACCTGGGCGTCCGCACCTGGGGCCAGCGGCTCGACGGGTCCGATGTGATGCTGATCGGCACCTACACCATGCGGGGCGAGATCAACGGCCGCCTGCTGGACGCCCTGCCGCCGCTGCTGTCGCTGACCGCCGACGACTGGCAGTGCCCGCTCACCCCGCTGCTGTGCGAGGAGATCGTGCGCGACGAACCCGGCCAGGAAGTGGTCCTGGACCGGCTGCTCGATCTGCTGGTGATCGCCGCGCTGCGGGCCTGGTTCCAGCGTCCTCAGGCTGCGGCGCCCGCCTGGTACCGGGCGCTCGCCGACCCCGTGGTGGGCCGGGCGCTGCGGCTGCTGCAGGACGATCCCGCGCACCCGTGGACGGTGGCGGCGCTCGCCGCGAAGACCGGCGTCTCCCGGGCCGCGCTGGCGCGCCGCTTCACCGAACTCGTGGGCGAGCCCCCGATGACGTATCTCACCGGCTGGCGCCTGGCCCTGGCCGCGGACCGGCTGCGGGACACGGACGACACCCTCGACGCCATCGCCCGTCAGGTCGGGTACGGCAGTTCGTTCGCGCTGTCCAGCGCGTTCAAGCGGGTGTACGGGGTGAGCCCACAGGAGCACCGGGGGCGCGCGGTGTAAGGACCCCTAAAGGGACCGTCCGTTGCTTGAGACGCGCCGCGTAGCCTTGCGTACGTGTACCAGGAGCGGGCATCGCGGCTGACGGGCGCGGTGGTGTGGACGAACGAGCCGTCCGGTTCGGGCGCCGGGCCTACGCTGCCGGTCCTGCCCGACGGCTGCATGGACCTGATGTGGAGCGAGGGCACGCTGCTGGTCGCCGGTCCGGACACCCACGCCCATTTTCCGCAGGGCGAGCCGACGACCCATGTGGGTGTCCGCTTCTATCCCGGCACCGCTCCGGCCCTGCTGGGTGTGCCCGCGCACGAACTGCGCGACCGGCGGGTGGGACTGGGCGATCTGTGGCCCGCCGCCGAGGTGCGCCGGCTCACGGCCCGGGTGAACGCGGCGGCCGATCGCGGGGCCGCGCTGGAGGCATTGGCCCTGGACCGGGCGACCGGCGCCCCGGGGCCGGATCCGCTGCTGGCCGCGGTCGTGGCCGCGCTGCGGGCCGGTCGCGCGGTGGGCGCGACCGCCGACGAACTGGGCTTCGGCGCCCGGCAGTTGCACCGCCGCTCGCTCAACGCCTTCGGCTACGGACCGAAGACGCTGGCCCGGGTACTCCGATTGCAGCGGGCGCTCGCGCTGGCGCGGACCGGGCTGCCGTACGTCGAGACGGCGGTCCGCACGGGCTTCGCGGACCAGGCCCATCTCGCGCGGGACGTAAGGGAGCTGGCGGGGATGCCGCTGGGCGAGCTACTGCGCCGGTAGGGGCGCGAACAGGTCGACACCGTTGCCGTCCGGGTCCAGCACGACCGCGTACCGCTGCCCCCATACGGCGTCCCACGGCTTGTGCTCACCGCGGTAGCCGGCGCCGACCAACTCCTCGTAGACCTGGTCCACTTCGGCCGGTCCGTCACAGAGCAGGGCCAGCGAGGTCCGGCCCCCGCCGGTCGGCGGATGCCACTGGGGTGCGAAGGAGCGCACGGTCTCCTCGGTGTCGATCATCAGCCGCAGCCCGCTCGGCAGTTGGGCCTCGGCGTGCGGCTGCTCCTCGGATCCCTCGGGGAACGCGAACCCGAGACGGCGGTAGAAGGCGAGGGAGGCGGCCATGTCGGAGGCGACCAGTCCGATCGCGTCGAGTCGTGGAGTCATACGGCCACCGTAGGGAGGGCCCCGGGGCGCGTCTTGAAGGAATCGGACAGCGACGGGCGGCGGAAGGGATCGGACAGCGACGGCCGGTGAAGGAATCGGAAAGCGACGGCCGGCGCATCGAACCGTCCGGCACGTGTGAACGCGGGGTACCGGCCAGGGCGGCGGTCCCCCTCCGCAGGTGCGGCCGGCGGTCCGCGTCCGCAGGCTCCGGGCGGCCCCCGCCCGACCCCGGGCGGCATACCCGCCCGCAGGGCGGCGGTCCGCGTCCCGGCGGTGGCCCCGGCGTCGAGAGGTACGGGCGAAGGACGCCCATGCGCCTCCGGTCACCGCACCAGCAGCCGGCAGTGCCGCTCCGAGCGGGCGCCTGCCCAGGGGTGCGCTCGCACGGGTGACCGCCGCTTGGGAGCGGGGTCCGCTTCGTGGTTCGCTGGCCGTATGAGCATCACTGTCACGACCTGGTCGCTGGAGCAGACCTCCCCCGGCGACCTGCTCCCGGCCGCGTCGCCCGGCGAACACGTCCGGGTCACACGAGCCGAGGTGTCCTCGCCCGAGTTCAGCCGGTTCCTGTACGCGTCGGTCGGCGGTGACATCCGCTGGACGGACCGCCTCGGCTGGACCTACGCGCAGTGGGAGGAGGCCCTGAGCGCACGGGGTACGGAGACCTGGGTCGCATACGAGAAGGGAACACCCGCGGGCTATGTGGAGCTCCAGGCGCAGGACGAGGGGGTCGTGGAGATCGTCTACTTCGGGCTGATCCCGGGTTTCCGCGGGCGTCGCATCGGCGGCCATCTGCTGTCGTACGGAACGAGCCGCGCCTGGGACCTCGCGGACCGCTGGCCGGGGCGCGCGCCCACCAAGCGGGTGTGGCTGCACACATGCACCAAGGACGGGGAGCACGCCATGGACAACTACCTCCGGCGCGGTTTCAAACTCTTCGACACCAAGGTGGAGGAGGAGCCGGACGTCGCGACGCCGGGTCCCTGGCCGGGTGCCCACACCGGCTGACCTGGGACAAGACCGCGCACACCGGTTTGCGCCCGGCCCAAACCCGAATACCCTGTGACCGACGCCACCCTTGTCTCACTGTTCGGGACAAGGGTGTCCACATGATGGACGACGGTGGACGCTCCGGAGATCCCCGTGACACGCTTCCGTCATGTCTGGAACTGGAATCGCCTTGGTGAGTCGGCGGCACGTCGACCTCGGCCGCATGTCCAGCGCCATCTGTCCGGCGGTCTGACGCGCTGTCCACAGAGGCCTCCGGCCCCGGACGGTACCGCCGATTCACCCCTTTCGCTCCCCCTCCCGTGCGCAACGACGCACACCCCCCGTACGGCGCGCACCCGTCTCACGCGCGCCCGTGCGCAGGTAGAGCCGTCACCCCGCCTGTTCCGCAGTCCCGAAGGACGTATCAACCATGGCCGCCACCCCGCAGAATCCCGCCGCGCCCCGCCGCAAGGTGAGCCGTCACCGCGGCGAGGGTCAGTGGGCCGTGGGTCACTTCACCCCGCTCAACGGCAACGAACAGTTCAAGAAGGACGACGACGGTCTCAATGTGCGGACACGCATTGAGACGATCTACTCCCGGCGGGGCTTCGACTCGATCGACCCCAACGATCTGCGCGGCCGGATGCGCTGGTGGGGGCTGTACACCCAGCGCAAGCCCGGGATCGACGGCGGCAAGACCGCGATCCTGGAGCCGGAGGAGCTGGACGACGAGTACTTCATGCTGCGCGTCCGCATCGACGGCGGCCGGCTGACCACCGAGCAACTGCGGGTCATCGGCGAGATCTCGCAGGAGTTCGCGCGCGGCACCGCGGACATCACCGACCGGCAGAACGTCCAGTACCACTGGATCCGGATCGAGGACGTGCCCGAGATCTGGAACCGGCTGGAGGGCGTGGGCCTGTCCACCACCGAGGCCTGCGGTGACACGCCCCGCGTGATCCTCGGTTCGCCCGTCGCCGGGATCGCCGAGGACGAGATCATCGACGGCACCCCGGCGATCGAGGAGATCCAGCGCCGGATCGTCGGCAACAAGGCCTTCTCCAACCTGCCCCGCAAGTTCAAGTCCGCGGTCTCCGGCTCGCCGCTCCTCGACGTGGCGCACGAGATCAACGACATCGCCTTCGTCGGTGTCAACCACCCCGAGCACGGCCCCGGTTTCGACCTGTGGGTTGGCGGCGGTCTGTCCACCAACCCCAAGCTCGGTGTCCGGCTCGGCACCTGGGTCCCGCTGGACGAGGTCCCGGACGTCTACGAGGGCGTCGTCTCCATCTTCCGCGACTACGGCTACCGGCGGCTGCGCACGAGGGCCCGTCTGAAGTTCCTCGTCGCGGACTGGGGCGCGGAAAAGTTCCGTCAGGTCCTGGAGGACGAGTACCTGAAGCGCAAGCTGGTCGACGGCCCGGCCCCCGCGCAGCCCGTCGAGCGCTGGCGCGACCACGTAGGTGTGCACCGGCAGAAGGACGGCCGTTTCTACGTCGGTTTCGCCCCGCGCGTCGGCCGGGTGGACGGCACCACGCTCACGAAGATCGCCGAGCTGGCCGAGGCGCACGGCTCCGGACGGGTCCGTACCACCGTCGAGCAGAAGATGATCGTGCTCGACGTCGAGGAGTCGCAGGTGAACTCCCTCGTGGAGGGTCTGGAGGCGCTGGACCTCACCACCAGGCCGTCCCCGTTCCGGCGCGGCACCATGGCCTGCACCGGGATCGAGTTCTGCAAGCTGGCCATCGTCGAGACCAAGGCCCGCGGCGCCTCCCTCATCGACGAACTCGAGCGCCGCATCCCCGAGTTCGACGAGCCGATCACCATCAACATCAACGGCTGCCCGAACGCCTGCGCCCGTATCCAGGTCGCGGACATCGGTCTCAAGGGGCAGCTGGTACTCAACGACCAGGGCGAGCAGGTCGAGGGCTTCCAGGTGCACCTGGGCGGCGCCCTCGGCCTGGACGCCGGCTTCGGCCGCAAGGTCCGCGGCCTGAAGGTCACTTCGGAGGAGCTTCCCGACTACGTCGAGCGCGTGCTCAAGCGGTTCCAGGCGGAGCGCGAGGACGGCGAGCGGTTCGCGACCTGGGTCACCCGCGCATCCGAAGAGGCACTGTCGTGAGCGAGCGTGCCGCCCCGTTCTACTGCCCCTACTGCGGCGACGAGGACCTGCGTCCCAGCGAGCAGGGTCACGGGGCGTGGGAATGCGGGGCCTGCAATCGAGCCTTCCAGCTGAAGTTCCTCGGGCTGCTGGCCCGGGGGCTCCAGCGAGCCGACAGCGGAGGGGACGACATATGACCACCGTCCAGCGCGAACAGGACGAGCAGACGGATCAGGATTCCCAGGAAGACCGGGCGAGCGCCGACCTGAAGGCCCTCGCCGAGCAGGCCGGGCGCGACCTCGAGGACGCCTCCGCGCTGGAGATCCTCCAGTGGGCCGCCGACACGTTCGGCAAGAAGTTCTGCGTCACCTCCTCCATGGAGGACGCCGTGGTCGCCCACCTCGCGTCCCGCGCCATGCCCGGCGTGGACGTCGTGTTCCTCGGCACCGGCTACCACTTCCCGGAGACCATCGGCACCCGTGACGCGGTCGAGGCCGTGATGGACGTGAACGTCATCACCCTCACCCCGCGGCAGACCGTGGCCGAGCAGGACGCCCAGTACGGGCCGAAGCTGCACGACCGCGACCCCGACCTGTGCTGCAAGCTGCGCAAGGTCCAGCCGCTGGAGCAGGGTTTGACGAAGTACGACGCGTGGGCGACCGGGCTGCGCCGCGACGAGTCGCCGACCCGGGCCAACACCCCGGTCGTCGGCTGGGACGACAAGCGCCGCAAGGTGAAGATCTCCCCCATCGCCAAGTGGTCACAGGAAGACGTGGAAGCCTATGTGGCCGAGCACGGAGTCCTCACCAATCCGCTGCTGATGGACGGCTATGCCTCCGTCGGCTGCGCGCCCTGCACCCGCCGGGTCCTCGAGGGCGAAGACGCGCGCGCCGGCCGTTGGGCGGGCCGCTCCAAGACCGAGTGCGGGCTCCACGAATGACCGACCTCCAGGAGAGCCAAGTGACGACCGGAGCCACCGTCTGGCTCACGGGTCTGCCGAGCGCCGGCAAGACCACCATCGCCTACGCGCTGGCCGAGCGGCTGCGCGCCGACGGCCACCGTGTCGAGGTCCTCGACGGCGACGAGATCCGTGAGTTCCTCACCGCCGGCCTCGGCTTCAGCCGCGAGGACCGGTTCACCAACGTGCAGCGCATCGGCTTCCTCGCCGATCTGCTCGCCCGCAACGGCGTCATGGCGCTGGTGCCGGTGATCGCGCCGTACGCGGACAGCCGGGAGGCCGTGCGCAAGCGCCACCAGGCCAGCGGCGCCGTCTACCTGGAGGTACATGTGGCTACGCCGGTGGAGGTGTGCTCCGAACGCGATGTGAAGGGGCTGTACGCCAAGCAGGCCGCGGGTGAGATCTCCGGGCTGACCGGCGTGGACGACCCGTACGAGGCGCCGGTCGCGCCCGACCTGCGGATCGAGTCGCAGGACCAGTCCGTGGAGGAGTCCGCCACCGCGGTTCACAAGCTGCTCGTGGAAAGGGGACTCGCATGACGACCGTGGCCACAGTCAGGGAAGGCACCGGGAACCCGTACGCCCTTTCACACCTGGACGCGCTGGAGTCCGAGGCGGTGCACATCTTCCGTGAGGTGGCGGGCGAGTTCGAGCGGCCGGTGATCCTGTTCTCCGGCGGCAAGGACTCCATCGTCATGCTGCACCTCGCGCTGAAGGCGTTCGCCCCCGCCGCCGTCCCCTTCTCGCTGCTGCACGTGGACACCGGCCACAACTTCCCCGAGGTCATCGAGTACCGCGACCGCACGGTGCAGAAGCACGGGCTGCGTCTGCACGTGGCCTCCGTGCAGGACTACATCGACCGCGGTGTCCTGCGCGAACGCCCCGACGGCACCCGCAACCCGCTGCAGACCGTCCCGCTGACCGAGAAGATCCAGACCGAGCGCTTCGACGCCGTGTTCGGCGGCGGACGCCGCGACGAGGAGAAGGCACGGGCCAAGGAGCGGGTGTTCTCCCTCCGGGACGAGTTCTCCCAGTGGGACCCCCGCCGCCAGCGCCCCGAGCTGTGGCAGCTCTACAACGGCCGCCACGCTCCCGGCGAGCACGTCCGGGTCTTCCCGCTGTCCAACTGGACCGAACTCGACGTCTGGCAGTACATCGCCCGGGAAGGCATCGAACTGCCGGAGATCTACTTCGCGCACGAGCGGGAGGTCTTCAAGCGGGCCGGCATGTGGCTGACCGCCGGTGAGTGGGGCGGCCCGAAGGACGACGAGACGGTCGAGAAGCGCCTCATCCGCTACCGCACCGTCGGCGACATGTCCTGCACCGGCGCCGTCGACTCCGACGCCACCACACTCGACGCCGTCATCGCCGAGATCGCCGCCTCCCGGCTCACCGAACGCGGCGCCACCCGCGCCGACGACAAGCTCTCCGAGGCCGCGATGGAAGACCGCAAGCGCGAGGGGTACTTCTAGCCATGAGCACCATCACGACCGAGGAACTCATCTCCACCACCCTCCTGCGGTTCGCGACGGCCGGTTCGGTCGACGACGGCAAGTCCACCCTCGTCGGCAGGCTGCTGCACGACTCCAAGTCGGTCCTCGCCGACCAGCTGGAGGCCGTGGAGCACGCTTCCCGCAACCGCGGGCAGGAAGCCCCGGACCTGGCCCTCCTCACCGACGGGCTGCGCGCCGAGCGCGAGCAGGGCATCACCATCGACGTCGCCTACCGCTACTTCGCCACCCCGCGCAGGCGCTTCATCCTCGCCGACACGCCCGGCCACGTGCAGTACACCCGCAACATGGTGACGGGTGCCTCCACGGCCGAGCTGACGGTGATCCTCGTCGACGCCCGCAACGGCGTCGTCGAGCAGACCCGCCGCCACGCCGCGATCGCGGCGCTGCTGCGGGTCCCGCACGTCGTCCTCGCCGTCAACAAGATGGACCTGGTCGACTACCAGGAGTCCGTCTTCGCGGAGATCGCCGAGGAGTTCACGGCGTACGCGACGGAGCTGGGCGTGCCGGACGTCACCGCGATCCCGATCTCGGCGCTCACCGGTGACAACGTGGTGGACGCTTCCGCGAACATGGACTGGTACGGCGGCCCGACGGTCCTGGAGCACCTGGAGACGGTCCCGGTCAGCCATGACCTCGCGCACTGCCACGCCCGCCTCCCCGTGCAGTACGTCATCCGCCCGCAGACGGCCGAGCACCCGGACTACCGGGGCTACGCGGGCCAGATCGCGGCCGGCACGTTCCGGGTGGGCGACAGCGTGACGGTGCTGCCGTCCGGCCGCACGACCACGGTCTCCGGCATCGACCTGCTGGGCGAGCCGGTGGACGCGGCCTGGACCCCGCAGTCGGTGACCCTGCTGCTGGCGGACGACATCGACATCTCGCGCGGTGACCTGATCGTGCCGAGCAAGGACGCGCCCGCGACCACCCAGGACGTCGAGGCGACCGTCTGCCACGTCGCCGACCAGCCGCTGACCGTCGGACACCGGGTGCTGCTCAAGCACGGCACCCGCACGGTGAAGGCGATCGTCAAGGACATCCCGTCCCGGCTGACGCTGGACGACCTCTCGCTCCACCCGCACCCGGGGCGGCTGGTCGCCAACGACATCGGCCGGGTGAAGATCCGCACCGCGGAGCCGCTGCCGGTCGACTCGTACGCGGACTCGCGGCGGACCGGTTCGTTCATCCTGATCGACCCGGCCGACGGCACCACGCTCACCGCCGGGATGGTCGGCGAGTCGTTCGCCTCCCCGGAGCCGGTCAAGGACGAGGCCGAAGACGACGGCTGGGACTTCTGACCATGAACTCGATCGACGTCTACTCGACGTTCGCGAAGGAGGGCGGCCGCGTGGGAAGCGGCGCCGTCGGGAGCGGGCAGGGCGGAGTGCCGCGATGTGCGCGCTGACGTACGCGCGACGAAGACCCCTGCCGATCCTCCCGGCCACGACCTGAGACACCGTGACCGCCGGGCCGACGAGAGGAACGACCTCCCGTGCCTGCCAAGCGCACCTCCCTCCTTCGCCGCGGTGTTGCGGTCGTGGCCGCTCTGCCGCTGCTCACGCTCGCCGCTTGCGGGTACGGGTCCCAGGCCAAGGACGACAGCTCCCAGCAGAAGGTCGCCGCCGGGGCGAAGAAGATCGACGGCCTCGACTCCGTGAAGATCGGCTACTTCGGCAACCTCACCCACGGCACCGCGCTGGTGGGGCGCCAGCAAGGGATCTTCCAGAAGGCGCTCGGGGCCACGAAGGCCGAGTACGCGACCTTCAACGCCGGCCCCTCCGAGATCGAGGCCCTCAACTCGGGCTCCATCGACATCGGCTGGATCGGCCCCTCCCCCGCGATCAACGGCTACGCCAAGTCCGCCGGCAAGAACCTGCGCATCATCGGGGGCTCGGCGTCCGGCGGTGTGAAGCTGGTGGTGAACCCGGAGAAGATCAAGTCCCTGAAGGACGTCAAGGGCAAGAAGATCGCCACCCCGCAGATCGGCAACACGCAGGACGTGGCGTTCCTCAACTGGGTCGCGGAGCAGGGCTGGAAGGTCGACGCGGAGAGCGGCCAGGGTGACGTCTCGGTGGTCCGCACCGACAACAAGATCACCCCGGACGCCTACAAGTCCGGCTCGGTCGACGGCGCCTGGGTGCCCGAGCCCACCGCGTCCAAGCTGGTCGCGGAGGGCGCGAAGGTGCTCCTCGACGAGGCCGACCTGTGGCCCGGCAAGAAGTTCGTGATCACGAACATCATCGTGTCGCAGCAGTTCCTCAGCGAGCACCCGAAGGTCGTCGAGGCCGTGCTGAAGGGCTCGGTGGAGGCCAACAAGTGGATCGCCGCCAACCCCGAAGAGGCGAAGGCAGCGGCGAACGCGCAGCTGAAGGTGGACTCCGGCAAGGAGCTGCCGGCCGAGGTGATCGACCCGGCGTGGAAGTCGATCCGGTTCACCGACGACCCGCTGGCGTCCACCCTCAACACCGAGGCGGAGCACGCCGTCAAGGCCGGTCTGCTGGAGAAGCCCGACCTCGACGGCATCTACGACCTGACGCTGCTGAACAAGGTCCTCAAGGCCGAGGGCGAGCCCGAGGTCGACGACGCCGGTCTCGGCGTCGAGTAAGCACACATCCCGATGACTTTCCAGGAGGTGACGACCATGGCCACCACTTTCGCCAAGGCCGCGGACGGCACGCAGGCGACCACCGAGTACGCCGCCCGTATCGAGCACGTCTCGAAGTCCTTCGCCGGGCCCGCCGGGCAGCAGCTCGTCCTCGACGACATCACCCTCGATGTCGCACCGGGTGAGTTCGTCACCCTCCTGGGAGCCTCGGGGTGCGGCAAGTCGACGCTGCTGAACCTGGTCGCGGGCCTCGACGCCCCGTCCGCCGGCAGCATCACGACCGGCGGGCGCCCGGCCCTGATGTTCCAGGAGCACGCCCTGTTCCCGTGGCTGACCGCGGGCAAGAACATCGAACTCGCCCTGAAGCTCAGGGGAGTTCCCAAGAACGAGCGGCGCGGCCGGGCCGAGGAGCTGCTGGAGCTCGTCCGTCTGAAGGGCGCGTACGGCAAGCGTGTCCACGAACTGTCGGGCGGTATGCGCCAGCGGGTCGCGCTGGCCCGCGCGCTCGCCCAGGACAGCAAGCTGCTGCTGATGGACGAGCCGTTCGCGGCGCTGGACGCCATCACCCGTGACGTGCTGCACGACGAGCTGACCCGGATCTGGCGCGAGACGAACCTGTCGGTGCTGTTCGTGACGCACAACGTGCGCGAGGCGGTCCGGCTCGCGCAGCGCGTGGTGCTGCTGTCCTCGCGCCCGGGCCGGGTGGCACGCGAGTGGCGGGTCGACATTCCGCAGCCGCGCCGCATCGAGGACTCCGCGGTGGCGGAACTGTCCGTCGAGATCACCGAAGAACTGCGTGGGGAGATCCGCCGCCATGGCCAGCACTGAGCCCAGGACGGACGCGGTCGTCAACGACGCGGCCGTCAAGGACCGCAACGATCTGGCGGGGCTCGAAGCGGGTCTGGACGCGCTGGAGACCGTACAGTCCAACCGTGCCTCGTTCCGTCAGACCTTCACCCAGAAGATACTGCCGCCCATCGTCGCCGTCGCGCTGGTGCTGGTGGTCTGGCAGGCGCTGATCACGTTCAAGGTCGTCGACGATCCGACGAAGCTGCCCTCGCCCGGTGATGTGTGGGGTGAGGTCGAGGACGCCTGGTTGCAGGGCACCCTGCTCGGCTACATCTGGACGAGCGTCTCGCGCGGGCTGCTGGGCTTCCTGCTGGCCCTCGCCATCGGTACCCCGCTGGGGCTGCTGGTCGCCCGGGTGAGGTTCGTGCGCGCGGCGATCGGCCCGATCCTGTCCGGTCTGCAGTCGCTGCCGTCGGTGGCCTGGGTGCCGCCGGCCGTGATCTGGCTCGGCCTGAACGACTCGATGATGTACGCGGTCATCCTGCTCGGCGCCGTCCCGTCCATCGCCAACGGGCTGGTCTCCGGCGTCGACCAGGTGCCCCCGCTGTTCCTGCGGGCCGGCCGCACCCTCGGCGCCACGGGGCTCCGCGGGACCTGGCACATCGTGATGCCGGCCGCGCTGCCCGGCTATCTGGCGGGTCTGAAGCAGGGCTGGGCGTTCTCCTGGCGTTCACTGATGGCCGCCGAGATCATCGCGTCCTCGCCGGAGCTCGGCGTGGGCCTGGGCCAGTTGCTGGAGAACGGCCGCAACACCAGTTCCATGTCGATGGTGTTCCTCGCCATCCTCCTCATCCTGATCGTCGGTATCGCCATCGACCTGCTGATCTTCAGCCCGCTGGAGCGGTCGGTGCTGCGCAGCCGCGGTCTCCTCGTGAAGAGCTGAACGCCGATGCGACGTCCGGTACTCCTCGTCATCGCCCACGGCAGCCGCGACCCGCGGCATGCCCGGACCGTGCACGCCCTCGTGCGGCGGGTACGGTCGCTGCGCCCCGGGCTGCGCGTGGAGACCGGATTCCTGGACTTCAACGTCCCTTCGGTACAAGGGGTGCTGGAGTCACTGGCGGCGGACGACGACGTACGGGACGTGGTGGCCCTGCCGCTCCTGCTCACCCGCGCGTTCCACGCCAAGGCGGACATCCCGGCGGTGCTGCGGGAGGCGCCCGCGCGGCTGCGGATCCGGCAGGCGGAGGTCCTGGGGCCGTCCCCGCTCCTCCTCGGGGCCCTGGAACGCCGCCTGTACGAGGCGGGCCTGACGCCCGCCGACAAGTCCTCGACCGGGGTCGTGCTGGCCTCGGCGGGGTCCACCGACCCGGAGGCGATCGCAGTGATCGCAGAAATCGCGCGGGAGTGGCGGCACACCGGTTGGTGCGCCGTGCGGCCTGCGTTCGCCTCCGCATCCCTTCCGCGCACCCAGGACGCCGTGCGCGAGCTGCGGGCCCTCGGCTGTGCGCGGGTCGCGGTCGCCCCTTATGTCCTGGCCCCCGGGTTCCTGCCGGACCGCATCGCCCGGGGTGCGGCGGAAGCGGACGTCCTCGCGGACGTGCTGGGGCCGGCGCCGGAGGTGGCGCGGGTGCTGCTGCAGCGGTACGACGAGGCCCGGCGGCCCGCGCTGGCGGCGCTGGGCGCGTAGCACCTGGTTCTCGCCTGCCGCGTCAGTCGAAGCTCAGGCTCCCCGTCCGGATTCGCTTGAGTTCGAAGAAGTCGGGGTGGCGTGCCAGCACCCGGAAACTGTCGAAGAGTTCGGCGTCCTGTGGGCGGGATCCCCCGCCCCCGGCGCTCCGCCGGTGCCGGGTTGGGAGACCGAGTTCGGCGAGGGACTCGGCGACCACGCTGCCGCGGCGCACGACCCCGGGTACGACGAAGCCGTCCGACGCAGCCATAGGTGACCCGGAACGTCTTCGCTTCGGGCAGCACCGCGCCCTTGCCCCCGGCGCTGAGACGCATGCGCACCCAGCCGCAGCCGGGCACCTTCACCTGCGCCCACCGCCGGTTCAGCTTCCGCACCACGACCGAGCGGCCCATGACCTGCTTACCGGTCTTCGCGTTCAGCTTCGGCGAGCCGTCGTCGTTGTACTCGGGCACACGGTCGGTGCCGATGACGCGGAAGCCCTCGTGCCGGTACTTCTTGCGCCAGGTCGGCTCACCGAACCCGCAGGTGAAGCGTGCGTTCTTGGCCTTCGCGAAGTCCTTCAGCGCTTGTTGCTGCACATCCGCGTTCCCGGCGCCCAGCCACGCGCTTTCCCGTCGGGCCTCGGTCAGCTGGCGGCACTGCTCGGCGAAGCCAGGCGCGGGTTTGCGCCCCCTGCGCCAGTGCGCGTGCTGCTCGACGGCGAGGTTGTCGGGTGGCCGGGGCCCGTCACCGGGTCCCCGGCGTCAGAACCGTACGTGCGGGTCGTCCCCGCATACGGCTCAAGCAGAACCCACGGGCGCGTTTGCTTTGCGTCCGGTCCTCCTGTCATGGGCCTCGTGGTGCTGCCGATGGCAGTCGGCGTGTACGAGC
>NZ_RPDJ01000033.1 GCF_004023625.1 Streptomyces cavernae
CCCGCGCGGACGACGGGAATTTGACGACAGGACCTAGAGCGCAAGAAACGAAGGCTCGCCATGACCGCACCTCTTCAGACCCCGGCTCCGCGACGATCCGTGCGCCGGAGCCCGCTCGCGCCGGCCCGACGGGTCGTGGCGACGGTGTTCGCCGCGCAGGGAGCCGCGGTGGCCGCGGTGGCCACCACGGTTCCCGCCGTCAACGAGCGTCTCGCGCTCTCTGCGCTGACGATGACCGTGCTCGTCGTGGCCGTCGCGTTGAGCGCGGGCGTCGGCAGCTTCGCCGGACTGGCCGTGATCCGACGTCTGGGGCTGGTCGCCGCCATGCGGGCCTCCGTCGTGGCGACCGCCGTGGCTCTGCTGCTGATCGGCTGGGCCCCCGGCCAGGCCACGGTCGCGGTGGCCTACGGGCTGTTCGGCCTGGCGCTGGGGTGCATCGACGTGTCGGCGAACACCCAGGCGGCGGCCGTCGAACACCACTATGGCCGGAGCATCTTCGCCTCTTTCTACGCCGCCTGGAGCACAGCCGGCGTTGCGGCCGCTCTGCTGACCGCGGGCACGGCTCACCTCGGCCGGCCAGTCGAACAGACCCTCACCGTGCAGGCCGCGCTCGTCCTGGCCCTCGCCCTGACCGTCCGCTCGCACGCGCTCCCCACCGATTCACCACTTGCCGTGTCCGGCCATGGGGAGTCCGTACCTGCCGTGTCCGAACGGGGGGAGTCCGCCGTGCCCGGCGGCCGACTGTGGGCCAGACTCGCCCCGTTCGGCTTCGTCCTGCTGGTCGCCTACGTCATCGACTCCACGGTCTCGTCGTGGTCGACGCTCTACCTGCACCAGACCCTGGACGCCGCACTGTCCGTCGCGCCCCTGGCTTATGCGGCCTACCAGGCGGGCACCGTCACCGGGCGGTCCTGCGCCGACCACCTCGTCCGCAGGATCGGCCCGGCTGCCGTGATCCGTGCCGCCACCCTGCTCACCGCCGCGGCCCTGGCCGGCTTGGCAGCCGCCCCCGCCTGGCCGTACGCGGTCCTGGCCGCCGCGTGCACCGGGCTCGGGGTCTCCGCGCTCGTCCCCCTGTGCCTCGCCTCCGCCGGACGTCTGCGACCGGGGGCGACCGAAGCGGTCCTGGCCCGTATGAACGTCTTCAACTACCTGGGCGTGCTCGCCGGCGGGGCCGCCAGCGGCGTCCTCGGATCCACCGGCCATTTCCGACTCGCCTACGCGATACCTGCCGCGCTCGTCCTCGCGCTCCTGGCGACCGCACGATCCTTCAGCCACCGGTCCGACCCGTAGGCCGCAGGTCCCGCGTCGTTCACAGCAGCCGGCGCAGCAGCCGCTCCTTGAGGTCGGTGAAGGGCGGGTAGGCGAGCCGAAGCACGTCCGGGAACAGCGGCTTGTCCAGGACCGCCTTGGCGTGGCTGAAGGTGTCGATGGAGTGCTCGCCGTGGTAGCGGCCGAAGCCGCTTTCGCCGACGCCACCGAACGGCAGGCCCGGGACGGTCAGATGGGCGTTGGGGACTCCGAACGACAGTGCGCCGGAGGAGGTCTCCGTCGCCAGTCGGCGCTTGCTGCCGGCGGAGGCGGTGAAGGCGTAGAGGGCCAGGGGCTTGTCCCGTTCGGTGATGAATGAGATGGCGCTGTCGAGGTCGGGGACGGCGACGACGGGCAGGACGGGCCCGAAGATCTCCTCGTTCATCACCGGGGCGGCGGGGTCCACGTCGGCGAGGACGGTGGGGGCGATGTAGCGGCTGTCGCGGTCGTGGGCGCCGCCGACGACCGTGCGGCCGTCCTTCAGGAAGCCGACGAGCCGGTCGAAGTGGCGGGTGCTGACGATGCGGCCGTAGTCGGGACTGGTGGCGGGGTCGTCGCCGTACATGTCGCGGACGGCCGCCGTGAGATGGGGTTCGAGCGCGGTCGCCGTCTCGCCGACGGCCAGGACGTAGTCCGGGGCGACGCAGGTCTGGCCGGCGTTCATGAACTTCCCCCAGACGACGCGGCGGGCGGCGGTTGCCAGGTCGGTGCCCGGTTCCACCACGGCCGGGCTCTTGCCGCCCAGTTCCAGGGTCAGCGGGGTGAGGTGGCGGGCGGCGGCGGTCATGACGATCCGCCCGACGGTGCCGTTGCCGGTGTAGAAGATGTGGTCGAAACGCTGCTCCAGCAGGACCGTCGTTTCGGGGACACCGCCCTCGACGACGGCCACGGCCTGCTGGTCGAGATGGAGCGGCAGCAGCCGGGCGAGGGCGGCGGAGGTGGCGGGGGCGAGTTCGCTGGGCTTGACGACGGCGCAGTTGCCCGCGGCCAGCGCGCCGACGAGTGGTGCCAGGGCCAGCTGGACCGGGTAGTTCCACGGGCTGATGATCAGCACCGTTCCCAGTGGCTCCCGGACGATCCGGGCGCGGGCGGGCGCGAGCGCCAGGGGTACGCGGGTGCGGCGCGGGCGCAGCCATGAGTTCAGGTGGGCGAGCGCGTGATCGATCTCGTTGACGGTGAAACCGATCTCGGTGGTGAACGCCTCCACGGGGCCCTTGCCGAGATCGGCCCGCAGCGCGTTCTGAAGTTCGTCCGCGTGCTCGGTCAAGAGACTCCGCAGGGCTTTCAGCTGGGCGCGACGCCAGGCCACGGGTTTGGTCCGCCCGGTCGTGAAGGTGGCGCGCAGGCGGGACACGGTCGTCGGGACAGCGGTCGCGGGGGACTCGGCGAGATGCGGCACGGGACATACCTTCTTTTCAGCGTCCGCTCGGTCCGGCCCGAGCGTGAAACGGGACATGTCCCGTGCGCCGTCGTCGGGACGCCGCACGGGACCGGGCACTACTGGACCACCGTCATGGGCCTGACCGAGCAGGGGAGACGGTGCTTCGACTCGACGCCGGCCCGAGGCCGGTCCGCCACCACGCCGTCAGCAGAACTCCAATACCGGCGCCGTGGCGGTGAGGGCGTCCGCGGCGGCGAGGTCGAACTCCCCGTGGTCACTGCCCAACCCCTGTGCCACCAGCGCCGCCGCCGCACAGCCGAGCACCGCGCACTCCCGCAGGGTGCGGCCCAGACCGAGTCCGCGCAGGAAGCCGGCCGAGAACGCGTCGCCGCAGCCCGTGGTGTCCACCACGTCGACCGCGAAGGCCGGGACCTCGAACACCTCCTCCGCGGTGACCACCAGAGCACCGCGCGGGCCCCGGGTGGTGGCGACGCAGCCGACCCCTTCCGCGAGGAACCTGCGCGCGCCGTCCTCCAGCGTGGCCGCGCCGGTGAGCCCGAGCACCTGCTCCTCGTTGGGCAGCAGATGGTCCAGATACGGCAGGGCGGGCGCGATCCAGTCGAACAAGCCGCTGTCGCCGGAGGCGAGCAGGTCGGCGGAGGTGACCACACCCGCGGCCTGCGCGGGACCGAGGATCTTCGCGGCGGCGTCCCCGCCCATCAACTCGGGCGCGCCCAGGTGCAGATGGGTGGAGCCGGCGATCTCGCTGTGCGGGGCGTCGTCCGGACCGTAGGCGATGTTCGCTCCCAGGACGTGGAAGGCCGGGCGGCTGCCGTCGGCGCGGATGGGCAGCACCGACGCCGAGGTCTGGGTGTCGTCGCGGCGCAGGACCAGAGAGGTGTCCACGCCGTGCGCTGCCAGCATGTTCAGCAGCAGGTCACCGATCGGGTCGGTGCCCACCGCCCCGGCCGTGCGCACCGCCGCGCCCAGCTTGGCCAGCGTCAGCGCGGTACCGGCCGCCGCACCCGCCGGGCTGAACCGGATCTGGTCGACCAGCACCGCACCCTGCCCCTCCGGGATGGCCTGGACGGGCCGGACCTGCACGTCGAACACGTGGGCGCCGAGGGCTATGACTGTCTGGCTCATCAGGGGCTCTTTTCCTCGATGGGATGGGTGGTGCCGTAGCCGCGTCGTATCGCGGCGGCGATGACGGCGGCCTGCTGGTCCTCGTCCAGGACCCGTGGTGTGCCGAGGGAGGCGGCGCGCAGGTAGAGACCGCACGCCCACTCCAGCAACAGCGCGTTCTCGACGGCCTTCTCGAGCGTCGGGCCGTACACGACGGCGCCGTGGTTGGCCATCAGCGCCGCCGACCTGCCGTCCAGCGCGGCCAGGACCTGTTCGGCGAGTTCCGGGCTGCCGAAGGTGGTGAAGGGGGCGACCCGTACGGGGCCACCGAGCGCGAGCTGCTGGTAGTGCACGCACGGGAGCTCGTCGAGAACCAGGGACAGGGCGGTGGCCTGCGGCGAGTGCGTGTGCACCACGGCGCCGGCGTCGTACCTCCGGTAGATCCCGAGATGCAGTCCGAGTTCGGAGGTCGGCTGGAGGTCGCCGTCGACCACGGCGCCGTCCGAGCCGGTCACGGTGACCTGTTCGGGGGTGGCCTGTCCGAGGACGACGCCGGTCGCGGTGACCGCGACCCGGTCGCCCGTCCGCACGCTCACGTTGCCCGCCGTGCCGATCAGCAGGCCCGCTTCGGCGAGGCGGTGACACGCCGCCGCCACGGAACGCCGCTGCTCTTCGAGGAAGTGGTGCGCCTGCGCCATGTCAACGCGCTGTCGTCGAGTTCTCGGAACGGAGCAGTGTCTCGAGGTTGGCCATCGAGGTCCGCATACCGGCGCGCATCGCGGGCTGCTGGATGCAGTCCAGCAGGAGCCCGAGGGGGCCGAGGCCCATGGTGTACTCGACCTGGTAGGTCATCTCCGTGGCGTCCTGGCCGTCCGGGCCCTTCACGGCCTGGAACTCGAAGATGTTGGTCAGAGCCCGCAGAGGGGCGAAACCGGTGCCGGTGTCGACACGGCGCTTCATGGGCTCGATCTCCCGCACGGTCCACACCGAGTGGGTCCGCAGCGGGCCGAGGGTGCGATTGTGCTCGGCGTAGGTCCTGCCCACGGTGGCGATGCCGTGGTGGTCGGTGACCTCGATGGCACCGGCGACCCATTCGGCGTACCGGTCGGTGCGGGAGACGACCTCCCAGACCCGTTCGACGGGGGCGTTGACGACAGCCTTCTCGGCGACGACGTACTTGTTCACGACCACGTTCTCTTTCTGCTCGCGTGTCTTGTACTCGGATGCACAGTTCACAGTTGCTCAGCCTTCGCGGAGCAGTTCGGTGGCGGCGTGCTTGCCGGAGCGGACCGCGCCGTCCATGAAGCCGTTCCAGTGCGGGGAGAACTCGGCGCCCGCCCAGTGCACCCGGCCGAACCGCCGGCCCATCCACTCCCCGTAGCCGGTGAGCACTCCGGGTGCGGCGACGGAGGTGGGGCCGCCCTGGGTCCACTGCTCGGCGGTCCAGTCCTGCTCGACGTAGTCGACCGTGTCGAACGCGCGCTCCCCGACGACCCGGGCGAAGCAGCGCAGCACCGCGCCGCGCCGCTCACGGGCCGGGCGGTGCGCCCACCTGCGCCATTCCTTGCCGCCGAGGAAGCCCATGAGCACGCCCGGTCCGCCGTCGGGCGGGCTGTTGTCGAACATCTCGCGGATGGGCGACCCATCGCGCAGCAGGCCCATCCCGGACAGGCCCTCCGCCCGCCAGAACGGCTTGTCGTAGACGGCCACGCACTTCATGAGCGTGCCGAACGGCAGCCGCTGGAAGAGCTGGTCCTGCTGCGGCGGCAACAGCGGATCCCAGACGATCCTGGAGGCCAGCAGCGGCGGAACGGCCACGACCACCCGGCCGGCCCGCCAGTCGCCGGCGTCGGAGATCACGGTGACTCCGTCGGCGTCCTGGCTGATGCGACGCACCGGCGCCGACAGCCGGACCCGGCCGTCGAGTTCCTCGGCCAGCCGCTGCGCGAGCAGTTGTGAGCCGCCGACGAACCGGCTGTCCTGGGCCCCGCCTTCCGTGCCCGTGCCGCGCTCCATCGTGCCCGGATGCGTCTCGTCACCGAACGTCGAGACGTACCAGAGGCTGAACAGCGCGGACGCGTCGCGCGCCTCACCGCCGTACGCGGAGTTCAGAAAGATGTTGACCAGGTCGACGCCGGCCCCGGTGACCTCCGCCTTGCGCAGCCATGTCTCGTAGGTCATGCCGTCCAGCTCACGTGCGTTCGGGGCCCGCCACGGTGCCGTCGGGTCCACCTTGCCCGCCGCCTTGGCGATGCGGGCCAGGGCGATGCCCATGTCGGGCAGGGCGAGGAGGTCCGGGGGAGTGCTGCCGGAGAACCGCTTGGCCCTGCCGTCGTGCACGTACACGTTCTCGCCGGGGACGGTCGCCCCGTACGTGGCCACGCCGAGCTCCTTGGCCAGCGTCAGGACGTGGTCCTGGGTGGGACCGACGAACTGTCCGCCGATCTCGGTCACCTGTCCATCGCCGAGGTCGTGGTTGAGCAGTCGGCCACCGACCCGGTCGCGAGCCTCCAGGACGGCGACGGACTTGCCGGCCGTGACGAGTTCGCGCGCCGCGGCGAGTCCCGCCAGACCCGCGCCGACCACGACGACGTCGGCCTCGTTCCTCCGGCGGCCGTTCGTGGGCGCACTGCTTTGTGAACCGGTCATGGTGACTCCTGGGTGATGTCCGGCACGCGCGTGGCGAGCGCCGCACATGAGCTCAAGTCGATCAACGCGAGCGGCAGTTGAGGCCCCTCTTCTTCCCTCTGATCGCGGCCCCGTTTCCGAAGGGCCGAAGGGAAACTACGCATTTGCCCAGGTGGCGCGAAACGCCCGTGGCGGTCACAGAGGGGGCTTCAGCGGCCATCCGCTTGGCCAAAGGGCAGGTGCGGTTCCCGCCGGCCCACTCGTCCTGCGCATGAAGACCTCGTTGCAGGCCGCCTCACCACCCTCCCGGGCGCTGATACTGGCCGGGCGTTCGAGGGTCTGGGGGCAGGGCAAGGGTGGGCTGGACGCTGCCGGGCGGGCGGGCTGACGGGGAGGGGCCAACGGCGGACTGGACAGTGCCGGGCGGGTTGAGGGGCGGGGGCGACGGTTGATTGGACGGTGCGGGGCGGGCTGACGGGGCGGGGCGACGGTTGATTGTGGAGTGCCGGGCAGGTTGAGAGGGCGGGGCAAGGGTGGACTGGACAGTGCCGGGCGGGCTCGCCGCCGGGCTGCTGATTGCGGCCGTGACCGGCGTCGGCGCCGCCGCGTACGCGGTGCTGTCGCTCGTGAGTTCCGCGGACGTCGCCCCCGACTGGTGGCTCGGGCTCACCTGCGGCACCGGCGGACTGCTCGGCGGCTACCGTGGCCGAGCAGGTAGTGGGCAAACGCTCGCTGCACGCCCTGCGCTGCGCCGCGCGCCACCTCCAGGTCGCACCCGAAGAGCTCGCCGTCGTCGGGGACGACCCGGAACTGGAGATGGCGATGGCCCGCCGCGGCGACGCCCTCGCCATCGCGGTGGCCACCGGCATCCACGCGACGGACCGCTTCACCGCACTGCCGCCGGAGCAGAGCCCGCACATCACCATCGACGGCGTCGGCAGGCTCCCCGACCTGCTCACGCGTCGAGGATGACCTCCTGAACTGGGATGCGGCCGGCCCGGCCACGCCTGGCCGGGGTGGGCTGGCATGTGCCGACTGCATCCCGGGCAAGGATGTCGACGGCGTGCCGACCGGCTCAAGGGCATCGAGTGCCGGCCGGACGCCGTCTCTTCCGCCTGCAGATCGTCGTGGCGTGGCCGAGCCGGGCTCAAGCGACGGCGAGGAAGTGTGTCACAAACACCCGGTCGCTTTGACCGCCCCTTGAGTGCGTCCCGGCGCGGTCTTCGGGCGTCGTGCTGGGGTGCCTATGCGGATGGTTGCCGCCCCGGCCGTCGGGGACGCAGGACGACTTTGCCGGTCGTGCGCCGGGCGAGCAGGTCCTCGTGCGCGCGGTGGGCCTGAGCCAGTGGGTAGCTGGTGGTGGCCACCGGGTTGAGCTTGCCCTGCGCCATCAGGCCGAAGAGTTCGTTGAGCGGTTCCTTGACCGCCCCGGGTGCCGCCAGTGTGGGCCGCAGCCAGAATCCGACGACTGAGGCGTTGAGCCGGCTCAGGCGGCCGGGGTCGAGGGGAGTGAAGCCGCTGCGGGAGGCGTTGCCATAGCTGACGAGTCGGCCCAAGGAGGCGAGGCTGTCCAGAGCCCGGTCGAAGAGTTCCCCGCCCACCGCGTCGAGGATCACATCGGCCTTCATGGTCAGCGGGTAGGTGGCGATGCCGTCCGCTCCCAGCTTCAGAGCCAGTTCCTCCTTGGCCGGTTCGGAGGCCTGTGCCAGGACGCGGCCCGCGCCGAACTGCTTGGCCAGTTGCACGGCGAGGCTGCCCACGCCACCGGCCGCCGAGTGGACGACCACGGTCTCACCGGGCTGCATCCGGGCCGCGGAGCGCAACAGGTGCCAGGCGGTCAGCCCTTGCGTCAGCAGGGCAAGGGCGTGCCCGGCGTCGAGGTCGTCGGGGATCTCCACGAGGGCGGACTCCTTGGCGAGTACCTGCTCCGCGTAGCCGCCCGACACCCGGGCAAGGACACGGCGGCCGTCCGGCGTGCGCCCCACGACCTCGCTTCCGGGCACATACGGCAGCATGTCGGCGTCGAGATAGGAGCCGTCGATCTGGTGGGTGTCCGCGAAGTTCACGCCGGCGGCCTCCACGGCGACCAGCATCTGGCCCGGTCCCGGCTCGGGAACGGGCACGTCGACGACGGTGAGCACTTCGGGACCGCCGAAACGGTCAAACTGAATGGCGAGCATGGTGCACGATTATCGCCGTGTCCGGTGACCTCGTGGTCGCGGTCTGGGCGACTGACGTCGAGAGATGGGCAGACACCCGAAAAGCAGCGGGTCCTGGCTGCCGTGGCCTGATCCGGTCAAAGGGGCAAAGGGCTGAAGCGTCGTCTCCGCAGGCCGCCACTTGTTCGATGGTCGCTGCACCCGGTGTGTGGACGAGGCGATCGCACGGCGCACCACGTGGGTGAAGGACGTGCCGGACACCGAGTGCTTCGACCCCTGCGGCGTCACAGTACCTGTGTCCCGAGGGGAGCTCGGCGGACGTGTGGTCCACCAGCGAGGGTTCTTCCGGCGACCGGGACGGGACGCGGACCTGCGGGGACGCCGCATGATGTGAACGTCCGGCTCGCCGTGACCTCCGCCGCCCGGCCCAACAGCGGCTTTGTGCGGCGTTTGCGCGCCCGTTGAGCCTCTCACCGGATGATGGCCGCAGGCCGGGCCCGAACGGTGGGCGACAGCGAGCGATGGAAACGGGTACGTGGCGTGGGCAGTGAGTGGCTTCGCAAGTTTGCTTCCTTCGACGGGGACCGTGCGTCCGCGGGCCGAGTCACCCTGGTGTGCTTCCCCCATGCGGGCGGCGCGGCCAGCACCTACGTGCCGCTGTCGCGCGCGCTGGCGCCCGACCTCGACGTGCTTGCCGTGCAGTACCCCGGCCGCCAGGACCGCAGGCTGGAGCCGCCTGTCGCCGACATCGGCGAGCTCGCAGACGTCCTGGCCACCGAGGTGCACCGCGAGCTGCAGGGCACCTACGCCTTTTTCGGTCACAGCATGGGAGCCGTGCTCGCCTACGAGACCGCCCGCCTGCTGAGGGACCGTCGAGCCGGCGGTCCGACGCGGTTGTTCCTGTCGGGCAGGCGGGCACCCACCATCGATCCCAGCCCGCATGACCGGATGTTCACGGACGCCGACGTGCTGGCGGCGGTGCGCCGCCTCGGCGGGACCATCCCGGCGGTCCTGGACGACCCGGACGTGCGGGACATGGTCATGCCCGCGCTGCGCGCCGACTACCGGGCGGTCGGGACGTACTCGTGGCGGCAGGGCAAGCCGCTGGACATACCGTTCAGCGTCTACGTCGGCGACAGCGACCCGGTGGCGACCGTCCAACAGGCCGCCGCCTGGCGCGACTTCACCACCGCGACCACCACCGTCGACGTCTTCACCGGTGGACACTTCTACCTCGATGCCCACCTGCCGGCGATCGCCAAGGCCGTCACCGACTGCCTGGCGGGCACCGCCTCGTCGACGGCATCCACTCTCTCCGCCCCGTAACCGGGCCGGGCACCGCCGGACACGACGGCCTCTCCTCGCAGTCGGCGATCAGCATGTGCGCTGCGAAGAGCAGTTCTGCGCGGGCGCGGACTCGCACCTCGGCCGGCTGAGCGGCCGCTTCACGCGCGTCGTGCGGGGCCGGGGCGACCAAGGTGGTGCCATCCGTTGCGGAGCAGCTGTTTCGGCTGGGCGACGCCACCGCTGGGCGCACTCGGTGCGCGTGCACCACGAGCCCAGCGATACTCCCCCCGGAACCTGTCGCGCGGGGACTGCCTGGCGGTCCGCTCGCCCACGCTTCCTGCGTACGAGTACGCCATCCGCGCGCCTGGTGCCCTTGGGGTCCTGCACTATGCCCGCCCGGGGCGCGTGGTCTGGCACCGCTCCCCCAAGCTCTCGGCTGCGCTCGAGCAGGGGGCACCCCCATCCAGGGCTCTCCGGCGCCTGGCGATGCTCCCCCACAGCCCGAAAGGCGTGGGAGGTGCCCCCAGCACCAGACCACGCGACCTGATCGGACGCTCATAGTGCAAGGACCCCTTACCCGCGCGCACGGCATGGCGTGCTGCCACCCGCGTCCGCCGCCCGCGCCGAGACCTCCGGCAACCGCAGACGGTCCCGGCTCAGCACCCCGCAGTGCCCCACCGGGGTGGGGCGGGCGGCAGCGACCCCTGCACGGGCCCGTGCCCCTCCTCCCGGCCCCGTCCCCGCGCACCGACATCTGCGCACCGCTCGTGCGCCTGCGGGGTGGCGGGCCCGGCTGCCTTGCGCTGTGGGTGCGCCGGCCCCGAGGTGCGCCGGGAATTCCTCGTGGTGAGTGCCATGGCAGTCGGCGCCGTGCACCGCCTTGTCCGAGGTTTGTGCGGGGTTGGACCGCCGTCCTGCACTCTGGGCACTGACTTGTGGTGGATGTGCGGCGCAGCAGGATCGCCGGGCATGTCGCCTTGGGGCCTGAACGTACGGGGGTACCAGGTGGGGGATGCGATGCAGTTTCGATTGCTCGGTCCGATGGAAGTACTCGACAACGACAGCACGGTCGGACTCGGCGGCATCAAGCAGCGTGCCACGCTCGGCTTCCTGCTCCTGCAGGCGAACAAGGTGGTGCCCACCAGCCGGCTCCTGAACGCGCTGTGGGATGTGGACGATGCCCCGGTGACGGCGCGCAAGATCCTGCAGAACGCGGTCTACGGGCTGCGCGGCGTGCTGTCGTCCGCACACGGCTCGAGCGGCGCCGCGGGCACGGCGCTGCTGACCCGACCGCCCGGCTACATGATGCGGGTCGATCCCGAGCGAGTGGATCTGCACCTGTTCCACACCTGGGTCGGCCAGGGCCGGGAGAAGCTGGCCGAGGGCTTGCCCGAGCAGGCCGCGGCGTTGCTGCGTGACGCGCTGGCGCTGTGGCGCGGGCCGGTACTGGCCGACCTGGTGGAGAAGGGTGTCGTGTGGCCCGAACTGGCCGCGGTGGAGAACACCCGCCTCGATGTCATGGAGGACTACGCCGAAGCGCAGCTGGCCTGCGGCCGGCACCACGAGATCCTCGCGGAACTGGAGACGATGGTGCGGGCCGAGCCGCTCAGGGAGCGCTCGTGCGGTCAGCTGATGCTCGCCCTGTACCGGTGCGGCCGGCAGGCGGACGCGCTCACCGTCTACAGCCGCGTACGGGCCGTTCTGGTCGACAGCCTGGGCCTCGAACCGGGCCGCGGTCTGCAGCGGTTGCAGCAGCGGGTCCTCGCCCAGGACCCGGAGCTCGCCGTGGACCGTGCGCCAGTCCGGCTGCTCGGCAGCGCTCCGGGCGGCGACGGCGCGGGTGAGCGCGTCAGGCTCACCGCTTCGTCCGGGGCCACCCCCGCGCACACGCCGCCGCCCGCCGTGGCGCAGACGAGCCGGCCCACGGGCGAGGCACCGGACGCCGGCGTCGCCGAGCGGCGGACGATCAGGGAGCGCTGCCAGGTCGGCGTCCTCGCCGTACGCACCTGTGTCGCGTCCGGCCGCGGCGAGGACGCCGACCGGGAACGCGACGACCTCCTCGACGGGGCCGCACTGCTCGTCAGGGAGCAGGTCGAGCGTTTCGGCGGCACCGTGACCGCTTCCGTCGGTTCTGTGTCCGTGGCCCTGTTCGGGCTCGACGACCCGCACGAGGACGATGCCCGTCAGGCTGTACTCGCGGCCCTCGCGATCCGCGACGCCCTCGACGCGGCGGCCGGAACCGGCGCGAAGACGGAACGATCGACGGCCCACGCCGCAGTGACCATGGGTGAGGTGCTGCTGCGCAGGAGGGGGTGGGGCGAGGCGCCGATCGTCGTCGGCGGGGCCCTCGACGAGTCCCAGAAACTGCTCGGCGACGAGCCCGCGGGCGAGGTGCGGGTCAGCGACGCCGTCCGCCGCGCCAGCGAACACGCCGTCCGCTACCGCCGCCGTGACACGCACAGCGGGAGCTGGCTCGCCCTGGGTGTGCGCACCGATGGCCACGACGGCGCCGAGTCCGCCGACCTCACGGTCGAACTCGACGTCCTGCGCGGCCTCCTGAAGCGCACGCAGCATCGCGCCGTACCCCATCTGGTCACCGTCCTCGGCGAGGCTGGCACCGGGAGGAGCCGGCTGCTCGGTGAG
Organism: Streptomyces cavernae; assembly: GCF_004023625.1. Lineage (GTDB taxonomy): Bacteria > Actinomycetota > Actinomycetes > Streptomycetales > Streptomycetaceae > Streptomyces > Streptomyces cavernae. Next base: position 12,535 of record NZ_RPDJ01000033.1, read on the forward strand.
TTCGGGCAGTGGGCCGTCGAACAGGCCGACGCACCGCTCGTCCTGACGGCACGAGCCCTGGCGGACTGCGACCACTTATCGCTGAACGTGCCGGGCCACCTCCTGGCGTCCTATTGCGGCATCACACCCGAGGACGACGAGACCACCGCTTTGGCCGCTCTGGAGCGCGAAATACGCACCCTGTACCTCTCCGACCCGGCGGTGGAACAGCGACTGCCCCGGCTGTGGGCCCTCATCGCCCGCGGGGGCCTCGATGCCCGCCTCGGACCGCTGTACCCGCGCGACGTACTGGAAAGCTGGCGGGACTTCCTCCAGGAGGCCGCGCAGCGACGCCCCCTCGTGCTGTGCGTCGACGACCTCCACCACGCCTCGGACACGGTTCTGGACGCGGTGGAGGACCTCGCCGAGTCCGCCGGTGCCGGACCGCTCCTCGTGGTCGTCTCCGCCGGGCCGGATCTGCTGGCCCGCAGGCCCTCCTGGGCCGGCGGCCAGAGCCACACCACGACCGTCACCCTTGACCGGCCCGAGCGGCTCACCAACGAGCAACTGGTGGAGTTCCTGCTCTCGGCAACGCGCAGCGAAGGCTCGCAGAGCATGAGCGGCTGACGCGCCGTCGCCGCCCACCGGCATCTGGCGAAAGACGGTGCCGGGAACTCCTCACCCACACACTTCCGGTGAGTCTGACGCGGCCTTCCGCCCGGCCGACACCCCGCCGGACGTCTCCCTCGCGCCCGGGGCGGAGTAGTCCGGGGCCGTTGCAGGACTGCTGCTCCCCGCCGCGATGCCGCCATCAGGGCGAGCCCGGACGTACAAGTTCGACAATCGCGTCGGTGAACTGACGGGGTGGTCGTCGTTGCCGTTCCCGCGCCGGCCGGCGAAGTGCGGGCCGGGGTGCCGCAACCGGTCGAGGGCTGTCCGAGTAGCCGGTCATGAGGCGGCTTTCGTGTCCGCGTGTGACGCCGGGCGGCGATGTTACCGATCACCCTGCTGCTCGACCGCGGGCACCGGGCACGAGCGCGCCGTGATGTGCGCAGTGCACTCCGTCGGCGCCCGGATCGGGCGGAGCCCCGCCGCTCCGGGGCCCCCATCGAGGAGCTTCCGGCGCCTTGCGGTCGCACGCTCCTCCCAGCTCTCGGCTCCGCTCGAGCTGGGGCACCCCCATGACGCCCCAGCTGATCGGGCTCTCCTTTTTCGGAGCTCTTACTGCAGTTCATCCACGAGAGCGAACAACTCCTCGTCGGCTGCGTCGTCCAGATCCTTCTCGAACTGCTGTGCGTCCGGCCTTGCGGCGGGCACAGCGCCGCCGAGCAGGTGGTGCAGCCTGGCCAGCGCCTCCGCCTCGAGTCGCCCGTCGACGATCAGCGCCTCCAATTGGTCCAGGACAGGTGCGGCCTGCTTGGCTGCCAGGACACTGCGCAGGTTCTCCGCCAACGTGGACGGCGTCGGGTAGTCGAACACCAATGTGGTCGGCAGGCGTTCACCGGTGACCCCCGCGAGCCGGTTGCGCAATTCGACGGCTGTCAGCGAGTCGAAGCCCAACTCGGTGAACGACGCCTCGGACTCGATCGCGGACACGTCGCCGTGGCCCAGGGCCGCAGCGACCTCGCGACGGACCAGGTCGAGCACCGCACCCGGCTGTTCCCACTGGATGCCGGATGCCGCCTGGACAGGCTGGGGCCGGCCGCTGCGAGAGGCCGCGACCTGGCCGGAACGAGGCACGAGATCCCGCAACACCGCAGGCAGGTGCGCGGCGGCGGCACCAAGGGCGGCCCGGTCGGTGCCGGTCACGGCGACCACCGGGGGCAGGGCGTTGGTGGCCGCCGGACCGGCGGTCTGCGAGGTGGCGAGGTCGAAGGCGGCCAAGGCATCCGGCACCGCGATCGGGCGCAGCCCGAGCGTGAAGATCCGCCTCAGGTCCGCTTCCGACAGGTGGTCACCCATCCCGGTCTCCCACAGTCCCCACGCCAGCGAGATGGCGGGGAGACCGAGCGAGTGACGGTACTCGGCAAGGGCGTCCAGGAAGGTGTTGCCCGCCGCGTAGTTCGCCTGCCCCGCCGTCCCGAGGAGGCCGGCGATCGACGAGTACAGCACCAAGGGCGCATCCCCGGCCAGTTCGTGCAGATGCCAGGCGGCATCGATCTTGGGCCGGAGCACGGTGTCGACCTGCTCGGAGGTCAGCCCGTCCAAGGTGCCGTCGGACAGTGTGCCGGCGGCGTGGACGAAGGCAACGGGGCGGTGACGCTCGACGAGTCCGGTCAGCGCGTCGCGGTCGGCGGCGTCGCAGGCCACCGAGATGATCTCGACGTCGTCCCCCAGCTCCTTGAGCTGAGGAGCGATGCCGCTGCGGCTGACCAACAGCAGCGACCGAGCACCGTGGTGCTCTGTCAGGTGCCTGGCCAGCGCCGTGCCCAGCGCGCCGCGTGCGCCGGTGATCATCACGGTGCCTTCGCCCCATCGGATCGCGGCATCCTGCGGGCCGTGCGGACGTGGGGACCGGGAGCCTGCTGCCGGCCTGTGGCGGACCAGCCTCCGAACGAGAACCTCCCCTTCGCTGACACGTACCTGCGGCTCGTCACCGATGCCGGTCCCGGCCAGCAGTTCCTTGACGGCGGCCCGGACATCGGTGGCACCGTCCCAGTCCTGTTGGTCCACCAGGAGGAATCGGCCGGGATGTTCGGTCGCGGCACTGAGGACCAGGCCGCGGACTCCGGCGTGGGCGAGGTCGGCGCCGGCCACCACGGCGAGCTTCGCGGTGGTGTCGCGCCGGAGCCAATCACGCAGCACACCGAGGGTGTGGTGTACGGCGTGCCGGGCGCGTTGCGGCAGGTCGCCCTCACCGGCATTGACCTGCACCACCTCGTACGCGGTGTCGTCGACCGGCGTGCCGGCGGGCACTTCGGGCATCTCGAGGGCGCGCCAGACCGGGCCGTACATGAGGTTCCTGCCGGCTGCGGCACCGGTCGCCAGACCGGTGAGCGGGCGCAGCACCAGTTCGTCCACTTCCACCAGGACGTGGTCGTCGGCGTCGGTCACCAGCAGGCGCACCGATTCCGGACCCGTGGGGGTGATCCGGGCCCGCAGGACCGTCCCGCGCGTCGCCGCGGCTCCGGCGTGGAAACGCACCCCGGACCAGGCGAACGGCAGGGCGGCCCCCCGGGTTTCGTCGGCGACGCCGGGCAGCAGCGGGTGCAGGACCGCGTCCAGCAGCGCCGGGTGCACGGCGAATCCGTCGGCGGATCCGGTCAGTTCCTGCGGTGCCTCGAGCTCGGCGAACAGTTCCTCGTCGTGGCGCCGCAGGGACCGCAGCCCCCGGAAGGCGGGACCGTAGTCGTAGCCGTGGTCGGCGACCCGGTCGTACGTCCCGGTCAGATCGATCTCGGTCATGCCCTCCGGCCACGGCTCGGCCTGCGCGGCGGCCGCGTATGCTCCGGTGTCCAGGGTTCCGGCGGCATGCTCGGCCCACGGGAGGTCGGCGTCGGCGTCCTCCCGCCGGGAGAAGACCGTGACGCTGGTGCCGTCGACCACCATCTGGAGGCTGAGCGCGCCGGTGTCCGGTACGACCACCGGTTCGGTGATGGTGAACTGCGCAAGCGCACCCGCCGACGCGGCCAGTTCGATCAATGCGGCACCGGGCACGATCACGGCGCCCTGCACTCGGTGGTCGGCCAGCCACGGGTGGGTGGACAGGGACAGCCGGCCGGTAGAGACGGTGGTGCCGCCGTCGCCCGTACCCGTGGCGAGATCGACCGCCGCGGCGAGCAACGGGTGCTTCACCGAGCGCAGCCCGGCGCCGGTCACGTCGGCCTGTCGGGCCGGGATGAGCCAGAACCGCTTGCGCTGGAAAGCGTAGGTGGGCACATCGACGGGCCTGGCACCGGGGAACACCGCGCGCCAGTCGATCTCGACATCTCGGGTGAACAGGGTGCCCAGCGCCGCGACGACGGTGTCCACTTCCGGTTTGCCGTCCCGCCTCAGCGGCACGGCGGCCGGGCTGTCGGCCTCGTCCGCGGGGAAGCCGGCCGCGATCATGCCGGTGAGCACCGCGTCGGGCCCCACTTCGAGCACCGTGCGTACGCCTTCGTCCCGAGCGGTGTGCATGGCCTCGTGGAACCGGACGGTCGCCCGGACCTGGTTCACCCAGTACTCCGGATCGGTCCACTCCTCCGCGCCCGCCGCGGTGACCGTGGAGATCGCGGGGATCGCCGGGGCGCGGTAGGTGAGCTCCCGAGCGACCGCCCGGAAGTCGTCCAGCATCGGCTCCATCAGCGGGGAGTGGAAGGCGTGGCTGACCGAGAGCCGCTTGGTCCGGCGTTTGCGGCCGGTGAACTCCTGCTCCACGAAGGACAGCAGCGCAACCTCGGCACCGGACAACACGATCGAGGAGGGACCGTTGACCGCGGCGATCGTCACTCCGTCGGGCAGCTCTCGCCCGTCCAGTTCGGCAGCGCTCGCCTCGACGGCGACCATCGCGCCGCCGCGGGGCAGGGCCTGCATCAGGCCGCCGCGGGCGGCGACCAGCCGGGCCGCGTCGGACAGGGACAGCACCCCGGCGACATGCGCGGCGGTCACCTCGCCGACCGAATGACCGAGGACCAGGTCCGGCCGGATCCCCCAGGACTCCATCAGGCGGAACAAGGCCACCTCGACGGCGAACAGCGCGGGCTGCGCCGTGCCGGTCTCGTCCAGGCCCTCCCCGGTGGCGATCGCTTCGCGGATCACCGAGCGCAGCGGGGCGTCGAAGTGCGCGCAGGCCTCGTCGAAGGCCGCCGCGAACACCGGGTAGGTGGAGGCCAGTTCGAGCCCCATGCCGATGCGCTGTGCGCCCTGCCCGGTGAACGCGAAGGCCAGCTTGCCTTCCGCCGCCCGTACGGGGACCGCGTCGCGCAGGGCTCGCGGGCTCGTCGCCGCGATGCGGTACGGCATCGCCGAACGCGTGGCGAGAGTGAACGACGCGTCCGCGCCGGACAGTCCGGCGACGCGCTCCGCCTGGTCCGCGAGGGCCTGCGGGGTACGGGCGGTGAGCACCCACGGGATGATGGACGGCGTCGGCCCGGTGTCCTCCCCGAGGACCGGGGACGGCTCGGCGTCGGCCTCCTCGATGATCACGTGGGCGTTGGTGCCGCCGAACCCGAAGGAGGACACACCGGCCCGGCGCGGGTGCTCCCCGCGCGGCCACGGGCGGGACCGCGTGAGCAGTTCGACCTTGCCCTGCGACCAGTCGACGTGCTGCGACGGGGTGCCCACGTGCAGGGTGGCCGGGGCGATGCCGTGCCTCATGGCCTGGACGACCTTGATGATCCCGCCGACTCCCGCAGCCGCCTGGGCGTGCCCGATGTTCGACTTCAGGGAACCCATCAGCACCGGGCTTCGACGGTTACGTCCGTAGGTGGCGATGACTGCCTGTGCCTCGATCGGGTCACCGAGCTTCGTGCCGGTGCCGTGCGCCTCGACCAGGTCGACCTCGGCCGGTTCGAGTTCGGCCGAGTCCAGCGCGGCTTGGATCACCCGTTCCTGGGCGGGACCGTTGGGCGCGGTCAACCCGTTCGAGGCGCCGTCGGAGTTCACGGCCGAGCCCCGCAGGACGGCCAGTACCCGGTGTCCGTTGCGCCGGGCGTCCGACAGCTTCTCCAGCATCAGCATGCCGGCGCCCTCGGACCATCCGGTGCCGTCGGCGTCGTCGGAGAACGACTTGCACCGGCCGTCCTCGGACAGCCCGCGCAGGCGGGAGAACTCCACGAACGCCGTCGGCGTGGACATCACTGTCGCACCGCCCGCCACCGCCAGGTCGCACTCTCCGCGCCGCAGGGCGCTCGCGGCCAGGTGCACCGCGACCAGTGAGGACGAGCACGCGGTGTCGACCGTAAGGGTCGGCCCCTCGAACCCGAAGGTGTAGGCCAGCCTGCCGGAGGCGATGCTGCCCGCGCTGCCGCTGTAGAGGTATCCCTGCACCCCTTCCGAGGGCAGGTCCGGCCGGGACCCGTAGTCGCTGTACATGACGCCCACGAAGACCCCGGTCCGGCTGCCGCGCAAGGCCTGCGGTTCCAGGCCGGCATTCTCCACCGCCTCCCAGGTGGTTTCCAGGAGTTGGCGCTGCTGCGGGTCCAGAGCCGAAGCCTCTCGCGGCGACAACCCGAAGAACTCGGCGTCGAACAGGTCCGCGTCGTGCAGGAAGCCGCCCCGGCTGGTGGTGGAGGTGCCGGGGTGATCCGGGTCGGGGTGGTAGAGATCGCTCGGCCAGCCCCGGTTCACCGGGAACGGCGAGGTGGCGTCGCGGCCGTCGGCGACCAGCTGCCACAGATCCTGCGGCGAGGCGACGCCGCCCGGATACCGGCAGGCCATGCCGACGATCGCGATCGGTTCGTCGTGATCCTCGGCTGCCTCGGACCGTTTCCGGGACCGTGCCCTGTCGCCGGGCGACGGATCCGCGGCCGCCAGGAGGCTGCGCAGGTGCTCGGTCAGGGAGGCGGGGGTGGGGTGGTCGAACACCACGGTCGCGGACAGCCGTCGGCCGATCGCGGTGCCCAGCTGGTTGCGCAGCTCGACGGCGGTCAGCGAGTCGAATCCGAGCTCGCTGAACGAGCGGTTCTCGTCGACCTCGCCGACGTCGGCGTGGCCCAGGACCGCGGCGATCTGCCGGCGGATGATCCCCGCGAGGTCGGCGGGGTCGAGCGGGGAGGAGGACGGTGCGCCGTCCGCCGCCCGTCCCCGCGGATCACCGTCGCGCGCGGTGGCGGTCGCCGGGGCCGCGGCCGGCCGAGCCAGGTCGCGCAGCAGCCCGGGAAGCTCGGTGCGGCGGCGAAGGGCGGACCGGTCGAAGCGGGTCAGGGCCACCACCGGGGCACCGGTGCCGGTGGCCTGGTCGACGGCGGCGTCGAACAGGCCGAGCGCCTCCGCGGTGTCCAGGGGACGCAGACCCGTACGGGCCAGTCGAAGGAGGTCCACGTCGGTCAGATGGCCGGAGATGCCGCTGCTCTGCTCCCACAGGCCCCAGGCGAGGGAGACCGAGGGCAGGCCCAGCCGGCGGCGGTGCTCGGCCAGGGCGTCCAGGAACGTGTTGGCCGCCGCGTAGTTCGCCTGGCCCGCCGTACCCAGCAGCCCGGCGACCGAGGAGTACAGCACAACCGGCCTGTCACCGGCCAGCTCGTGCAGGTGCCATGCCGCGTCCACCTTCGGCAGCAGCACCGAGTCGATCTGCTCGGTGGTCAGGCCCGCCAGTGTGGCGTCGGCGTTCACGCCCGCCGTGTGTACCACCGCGGCCGGCTCGTGCTCGGCGAAGATCCGCTCCAGGGCCTGCCGGTCGGTCACGTCGGCTGCCGCCAGAGTGACGGCGGCCCCCAGGCCGACCAGCTCGCTCCGCAGTTTCTCCGCGCCGGGCGCGGCCTCGCCCCGGCGGCTGACCAGTACCAGGGTCCGCGCGCCATGGTTGACGACCAGGTGCCGGGCCAGGACCGCACCGAGGGTTCCGGTCGCCCCGGTGATCAGCACCGGGCCCGCGCTCCAGTCCACCGCGATGTCCGAGGCGGTCGCCGCGCCACCGGCCGTCCGGGCGAGGCGGGGCAGGAGGATCCTGCCGTCCCGGATCGCGACCTCCGGCTCCGGGGTGCGAAGAGCGCTGCGCACCTGCTCCTCGGTCGCCGACTCGTCGGCCTCGATCAGTACGAACCTGCCCGGGTTCTCCGCCTGGGCGCTGCGGACCAGTCCGCGGACCGTCGCGTGGGCGAGATCCGGGGTGATGACGAAGGCGTGCCTGCGCTCGTCCTCCTCGGCGAGGATCTGCCTGAGCTCACCGAGGACGCGGTGCACCGCGTCCCTCGCCGCCGCCGGGACGTCGCACCGGGCATCCGCCGCCACGCGGTGCAGCACGGCCTCCTCGGCCCGAGCGTCGGCTCCGGTGGCATCCCGCCAGACGACCGTGTGCATTCCCGTCGGGGTGTGGCTCCCCCCGAGGGGCAGCAGCGCCAGTTCGTCCACCGTCAGCACCGCCCTGCCGTCCTGGTCGTGGACCACCAGACGCGCCGTGGCGTCGCGCACCGTGACCGCGGCCTTCAGCGCCGTCGCATCGGCCGCGTGCCGGGTGACCCCGGTCCAGGAGAACGGCAGGACCGGTTGTGCCTCGGGGTCGACCACTGCAGGCAGCAGGACGTGCAGGACCGCGTCCAGCAGTGCCGGGTGCACCCCGAACCGGCTCGCCTCGGTCCGGTACCGCTGAGGGAGCTCCACCTCGACGAACCGGTCCTCGCCGTCGTGGCGCACCGCCCGCAGGTTACGGAAGGCAGGACCGTAGTCGTAGCCGTGCTCGGCCAACCGCTCGTACACCCCGGTCAGGTCGACCTCCCGCCCGGCCGGCTCGGGCTCTGCCGGGGGCGACTGCCCCCCGGGGACGAGGACACCGTGGGCGTGCTGCGTCCATGCGGCCCCCTCCTCGGCCCCGGAAGGAGCCGGCCGGGAGTGGATCACGACCGTACGGCCGCCATCGGCGTCGGGGGCGCCGACCCGGACGTGGATCGCAACGGTCCCGTCCTCGGGCAGGACCACCGGCGCGGTGAGGGTCAGTTCGCCGACGGTCGGGCAGTTCACTCCGGCCCCGGCGTGCAACGCCATGTCGAGCAGCGCAGTGCCGGGCAGGAGGACGTCACCGCGGACCCGGTGGTCACCGGCCCATCCGGTGGCGCCGATCTCGCCGGTCAGCAGGGTCGCGCCGTCGACGAGGTCCACCACGGTGGCCAGCACAGGGTGTGCGGAGGACGGGGCTTCCAGCCAGTACCGGCGGTGCTGGAACGGATACCGCGGCAGCGGGACCAGCCCGGTCGCCGGGAACACCGCCGCCCAGTCGACGGGTACGCCTCGCGTGTGCAGGGCGGCGAGCGCGGCGAACGCGGTCTCCGCATCGCCGCGTCCGGAGCGCAGCATCGGCACCGAGACGCCACCGGTCTCGCCGGCTTCCTCGTCGGCGACCGTCTGGGCGACCATCGCGGTCAGCACCGCGTTCGGGCCGAGTTCGACGAACTCGGTGACACCGTTGTGCCGCAGGGTCCGGACGCCGTCGAAGAAGCGGACGGCTTGCCGGACATGGGCCACCCAGTAGTCCGGCGAGGTCAGCTGGCCGGCGGCGGCGATCTGTCCCGTCACGTTCGAGACGACCGGGATGCCGGGCTCGTGGAAGGTGAGCGCATCCAGTTCGGCGCGGAAGCCGGCCAGCACCTCGTCCATGTGCGGCGAGTGGAAGGCGTGGCTGACGGCGAGCAGCCGGGTCCGCCTGCCGCGGCCCGCCCACTGCTCGGTCATCGCGGCCACCGCGGCGTCGTCGCCGGAGACCACGACGGCCCGAGGACCGTTCACGCCGGCGATCGACGCCCCGGTCACCAGCGAGTCGAGCACCTCCTTCTCGGTGGCCTCCAGTGCGGCCATCGCCCCGTCGTCGCGGGCGGACTGCATCGCGGCGCCCCGGGCGGCGACCAGCCGGCAGGCGTCGGGAAGGTCGAACACACCGGCCACGTGCGCCGCGGCCACCTCGCCGACCGAGTGCCCCAGCAGGTAGTCCGGGATGATGCCGTAGTGCGCGGCGAACCGGTAGAGCGCCACCTCGACGGCGAACAACGCGGCCTGGGTGTACGCGGTCTGGTCGAGCAGGGCGGAATCCGCGCTGTCGTGCTCGGCGAACACGACGGCGCGCAGTGGCCGGTCCAACAGCGGATCAAGGTGCGCGCTCACCTCGTCGAACGCGGCGCGGTAGACGGGGGAGCGTTCGTACAGCTCGCGTCCCATGTCGGGCCGTTGCGCGCCCTGTCCGGTGAACAGGAACGCCGTCGCACCACGCCCCGTCCCGGTTCCTTGGACCACGTGCGTCCCACCGGACGTTCCCGTGGCGACGGCGTCGAGCCCGCGCAGCAGGCTCTCCCGGTCGTCACCGAGTACGACGGCCCGGTGGTCCAGCACGGCGCGGTGCGTGGCGAGGGTGCCCGCGACGTCGGTCAACTCGGCGTCCTGGTGCTCGTCGAGGTGTGTTCGCAGCTGCGCGGCCCGCCGGCGCAGCGCCGGTTCGGTGCGCGCCGACAGCACCAGCGGCAGCACCGGGGGACGGGCGTCGGACCGCTCACCGGCACCGGAGCTACGGGTCGCCGTGCGGACGGGCCGCGCGGCCTGCTCGGCCTGTTCCAGGATCACGTGGGCGTTGGTGCCGCTGATGCCGAACGCGGAGACCGCCGCCCGGCGCGGCCGACCCAGCTCCGGCCAGTCCCGCTCCTCGGCGAGCAGCTCGACGGAACCCGACGACCAGTCCACGTGCGGCGACGGCTCGCCCAGGTGCAGGGTGCGTGGCTGGACGCCGTGGCGCAGCGCCTGGACCACCTTGATCACCCCGCCGACGCCGGCGGCGGCCTGGGCGTGCCCGAGGTTCGACTTCAGCGAACCCAGGCGGACGGGCTCCTCGCGGTCCTGGCCGTAGGTGGCCAGCAGCGCCTGCGCCTCGATCGGGTCACCGAGCCGGGTACCGGTGCCGTGCGCCTCGATCAGGTCGACGTCGCTGCCGGACAGACCGGCGTTGGCGAGGGCGGAGCGAATCACTCGTTCCTGGGACGGCCCGTTGGGTGCGGTCAGGCCGTTGGACGCACCGTCGGAGTTCACCGCCGAGCCACGCAGCACGGCAAGGACCTGGTGCCCGTTGCGGCGGGCGTCCTCGAGCCGTTCCACCAGCAGCAGGCCGACACCTTCCGACCAGCCCGTGCCGTCGGCGTCGGCCGAGAACGACTTGCACCGGCCGTCGGCGGACAGTCCGTTCTGGCGGGAGAACTCCACGAACGTACTCGGCCCCGACATCACGGTGACGCCGCCCGCCAGGGCCAGGTCCACCTCGCCCGAGCGCAGCGCGTTCGCGGCCAGGTGCAGCGCGACCAGCGACGACGAGCAGGCGGTGTCCACGGTGATCGCCGGGCCCTCGAGGCCGTAGATGTAGGCCAGCCGCCCGGAGATCACGCTGGAGGTGTTGCCGGCCAGGAGGAACCCCTCCACCTCCCGCGGGGTGGCCGGGAGCCGGGAGGCGTAGTCGTCGTACATCACGCCGGTGAACACGCCGGTTCGGCTACCGCGCAGGACCGCCGGGTCGATGCCGGCGTCCTCGAAGGTCTCCCACGCCGTTTCCAGCAGCAGACGCTGCTGCGGGTCGGTGGCCAGGGCTTCGCGCGGCGACATGTCGAAGAACGCCGCGTCGAACAGGTCTGCGTCGTGCAGGAAGCCGCCGTGTCGGGTGTAGCTGGTGCCGGGGTGGTCGGGGTCGGGGTGGTACAGGCTGTCCAGGTCCCATCCCCGGTTGGCCGGGAACTCGGAGATCGCGTCCCGCCCGTCGAGCACCAGCCGCCACAGGTCGTCGGCCGAGCGCACCCCGCCGGGAAAGCGGCACGCCATGCCGACGATCGCGACGGGCTCGTCGGCCCGGTGCCTGGACCTGCCGGAGCGCCGCGTTCCACCGGCCGGCTGCGTGACCGAGGCCGTTTCCGAGTCGGCGGCCAGGAACGTGACCAGCGCCTCGGGCGTGGGGTGGTCGAAGACCAGGGTGGTCGGCAGTTGCCGTCCGGTGGCCGCGATCAGCCGGTTGCGCAGGTCGACGCCGGCCAGCGAGTCGAATCCCAGCTCGCGGAACGCCTTGGTCAGGTCGAGCGCGTTCGGGTTCGGCAGCCCGAGTACGGCCGCCGTGGTCGCCCGGACGATGTCCCGGGCGTGCTTGTCGGTCAGTACCTCGCCCGCCCGCCCGGCGGACTCCGCCGCGGCCGGCTTGCGGCGCCGCCTGACCAGGCCGCTCAGGACGGCCGGCACGGGGCCGCCGGAGGAGAGCCCGGACAGTTGCAGCGCCGCGGGGACCGGGAGCGCTGCGTCACCGGACACCGCGCGGTCGAACAGGGCGAGCCCCTGCTCCGCGGTCAGCGGTGCCACCCCGGACCGCATCCAGCGCTGGGTGTCGGATGTGCCGAGGGACTGCCCCATGCCCTCCTGCCACAGCCCCCATGCCAGCGACGTCGCCGGTAATCCGAGGGCACGGCGATGCGCCGCCAGGGCGTCCAGGTAGGTGTTGGCGGCGGCGTAGTTGGCCTGTCCGGCCGTGCCGAGCAGACCGGAGATGGAGGAGAACAGGACGAAGGCGTCCAGGTCCCGGGCAGCGGTCAGTTCGTGCAGGTGCCGGGCGGCGTCCGCCTTGGCCGCCATCACCGTGCCGATGCGCTCCTCGGTCAGCGCCGTGATGGTGGCGTCGTCGAGCACTCCGGCGGTGTGGATCACCGCGGTCAGCGGCGCGTCGGCCGGTACGTCGTCGAGCAGGCGGGCCACTGCGGCCCGGTCGGTCACGTCCACGGCGGCCAAGCGCGCGCCATCCAGCTCCGCCATCAGTTCGGCGGCACCGGGCGCATCCGGGCCACGGCGGCTGACCAGCAGGAGGTTGCGCAGGCCGTGCCGGTGGTGGAGATGCCTGGCGATCAACGCGCCGAGGCCGCCCGTGCCGCCGGTGATCAGGACGGTGCCGTCGGGGCTCCATCCGAAACCGGGTTCGACGGCCTCGGTGCCGGGGGCCGGGGCGACCCTGGCCAGCCGGGGCACCAGGAGTACGCCGTCACGGACCGCGATCTGCGGCTCCCCGGTCCGCACGGCCGCGTCTATCGCGGCAGCCGCTTCCTGCTCGGCGGCGGGACCGGCGCTGTCGGTGATGTCCACTACGACGACCTGGTCCGGGTACTCGCTCTGGGCGGTCCGCACCAGGCCCCACACGGCGGCCGCGGCCGGACGGGCGATCGGCTCACCCGGTACGACGGCCATCGCGTTCCGGGTGACCAGAGCCAGCCGCTCGTCCCGGTCGTGTTCGCCGGCCACCCACTCCTGGATCCTGAGGAGGGCTTGGGCGACCGCGGTCGCCGGGTCGTCGCCCGGGGCGACCTCCACGACGGTGGGCCGCAGGGTGCCGTCGCCGTCGGCCGAGCCGTCGGCCGAACCGGCGTCCTTGCGCTGCCAGGTCAGTTCGTACATCGGGGCGGTGCCGGCGCTGTCCGGGGCCGAGGCCCGCAGGACCAGTGCGTCGATCGTGGCCACCGGGGCGCCCGTCGCATCGGCGAGCAGCAGTTCGTAGGTGCTGTCACCGCCGGCCGGGGCCAGCCGGGCTCGCAACTCCGTGCCGCCGACGACGCCGGAGTGCACGCGCACCCCGCTCCAGGCGAACGGCAGACGCATTCCCTGCGCACCGTCGACCAGCCCCAGTACGAGGGGATGCAGCACCGCGTCCGCCAGCGCCGGGTGCAGCAGGAACCCGGCTTCGGAGCCGAGGTGTTCGTCCGGGAGCCGGACCTGCGCGTAGACGGTGTCACCGTCGCGGTGCACCTCCCGCAGTCCGCGGAACGGGCCGCTGTAGTCGTACCCGCGCTCGGCGAGGAGCGCGTAGGCGTCCTCGACCGGCACCGGGTCGCCCGCGGGCGGCCACTCCAACCGGTCGGCGGAACCCGCCGTCAGGCCGGCTCCGGCGTCCAGCAGCAGCCCGGAGGCATGCCGGGTCCACTCCTGTTCCCCCTCGCGCCGTGAGTGGACCGCCAACTGCCGCTCGCGCACGGTGACCTGGATCTGGACGGAGCCGGTGGCGGGGAATTCCAGCGGGCTCTCCAGGGTCAGATCCGCCACCTCGGGCAGTCCCACCCGTTCGCCGGCGAACAGCGCCAGCTCCAGGAACGCCGTGGCGGGCAGCAGGGCGGAGCCGTTGATCACATGCCCGGAGAGCCACGGGTGCTCGGCGAGCGACACGGTGCCCGCCAGCACGACCTCGTCCCGGTCGACCAGTTCCACCACCGAGTCGAGCAGCGGATGCTCCGAGGTGCCGCGCACCGGCCGCGGCGGGAGCCAGTAGCGGTCCCGGCGGAAGGGATGGGTGGGCTCCTCACCGCGCGTCCTGGCGAGACCGGCGGCGAAGACGTCCGTCTCGGCTCCGGTGGACCTGCCGAGCGGGACGACCCGGGTTATCCCGGCGGAACGGATCAGCGGGGTCAGCGCGGCGGACGGACCGGCCTCGACGAACACGGCGGCGCCGGCCTCGCGCAGCGCGCGGACGGCGTCGTGGAACCGGACGGCGCCACGGATCTGGGTGACCCAGTGGTCGGCGTACCCGGACACGTCGTCGGGAAGCGGCCGTCCGGTCACCGTGGAGATCACCGGGATCCGCGGCGGGTGGTGCTCGATCGATTCGGCTACCACCCGGAACTCGTCGAGCACATCGTCCATGTGGGGGGAATGGAAGGCGTGGCTGACGGTCAGCCGGGTGACCCGGCGCCCGCGCTCCCGCCACGCGGCAGCCACGCTCTCGGCGGCGTCGGCGTCCCCGGCGACGACCACCGACGCCGGGCCGTTCACGGCGGCGACCACGACTCCGTCGACCAGGGTCGCGGTGATCTCGGCCTCGGTGGCCTCCACGGCGATCATCGCCCCGCCGGAGCGGGCCTGCTGCATCAGCCGGCCCCGGGCGGCCACCAGCCGGGCCGCGTCCGGCAGGGAGAACACCCCGGCCACGTAGGCGGCGGCCAGTTCACCGATGGAGTGCCCGGCGAGCAGATCGGCCTCCAGCCCCTGCTCGGCGGCCAGCTCGGCCAGCGCCACCTCGAAGGCGAACAGCGCCGGCTGGGTGTAGCGGGTCTGGTTGAGCTCCGGGCCGGCCTCGGCGTCGAACATCATCTCCTTCAGCGGCCGGTCGAGGTGAGGGCCGAACGCGGCGCACACCTCGTCCAGGGTGCGCGCGAACACCGGGAACAGGGCGTACAGTTCACGGCCCATGCCGGGACGCTGCGCGCCCTGGCCGGTGAAGACCAGCGCCGTCGGGCTCTTGTGGCCCTCCTCGAGGACGACGTGGGCGTTGGTGCCGCTGATCCCGAACGCGGACACACCGGCGCGCCGCGGCCGGCCGGCCCGCTCCCACTGCCTGGCCCGCGTCAGCAACTCGACCTGCCCGGACGTCCAGTCCACCCGGGAGGTCGGGACGTCGGCGTGCAGGCTGCGCGGCAGCACCTCGTGCCGCATGGCCTGCACCACCTTGATCACGCCGGCGACTCCGGCGGCCGCCTGGGTGTGGCCGAGGTTCGATTTCAGGGACCCCAGGTACAGCGGAACGTCCCGGTCCTGCCCGTAGGCGGCGAGGATCGCCTCGGCCTCGATCGGGTCGCCGAGCGAGGTTCCGGTGCCGTGTGCCTCCAGCAGGTCCACTTCGGCGGCAGTCAGGTCGGCGTCGGCCAGCGCGGTGTTGATGAGCCGCTGCTGGGACAGGCCGCTGGGTGCGGTCAGCCCGTTGGAGGCGCCGTCCGAGTTGATCGCGCTGCCCCGGATCACGGCGAGTACCGGGTGGCCGTCGCGCCGGGCGTCCGACAGCCGCTCCAGCACGAGCATGCCCACGCCTTCCGCCCATCCGGTGCCGTCGGCGTCGTCCGAGAACGGCTTGCACCGACCGTCGTCGGCCAGACCGTGCTGCTTGGAGAACTCCTCGAACATGCCGGGTGTGGCCATGACGGTCACGCCGCCGGCGAGTGCGGCCGACGCCTCACCGGCGCGCAGGGCCCGGACCGCCAAGTGCAGTGCGACCAGGGAGGACGAGCAGGCGGTGTCCACGGTGAGCGTCGGCCCGACGAACCCGAGCTGGTAGGCGATACGGCCGGACAGCACGCTCGTCGTGGTGCCGGTCAGCACGTAGCCCGCGACGTCGTCGCCCGCCTCGTGCATCCGGGGGCCGTAGTCGGAGGCGGTGCCGCCGACGAACACGCCGGTACGGCTGCCGCGCAGTGCCTTGGGGTCGATCCCGGCGCGTTCCAGGGCCTCCCACGAGGTCTGCAGCAGCAGTCGCTGCTGCGGGTCCATGGCGAGCGCTTCCCTGGGGGAGATCCCGAAGAAGCCCGGGTCGAACTCGGCGGCGGTTTCCAGGAAGCCGCCGACCCGGAAGTAGCCGTCACCGGGCTGCCAGCCGCGGTCGGTGGGGAACGAACCGATGACGTCCCGTTCCTCGGACACCACGCGCCACAGGTCCTCGGGCGACTCGATCCCGCCCGGGAACCGGCAGGCCATCCCGACGATCGCGATCGCGTCCTCGTCCTGGCCGGGGGAGGCGCCGGTCCGTCCGGCCGGCCCGGGCGTGTGCGGGTACCGGTCCGCGGCGCCCGGCTCGATCCCGGTCTCCGCGAAGTAGGTGATCAGCTCCTGGGGTGTCGGATGGTCGAACAGCAGGCCGCTGGGCAACTGCCGGCCGGTCGCGGCCGACAGGTTCTCGATCAGTTCGACGGTCGTCAGGGAGGAGAACCCGAGATCCCGGAAGTTCGAGTCCAGCTCGATCCCGTCCGGGTCGCCGGTGCCGAGCACCGCGGCCACCTGCGCCGTGACCAGGGCGGCCGGGTCCGTGCCGCCCGTCGGGGTACCGTCGGTGCTCCCGGTGCCCGGATCCGAGCCGCGGTGCTCACCTGTCCAGTACCGCTCGCGCTGGAACGGGTAGCCCGGCAGCCGGACCCGCTTGGCCCGGACGTCCGCGTAGGCCACCGTCCAGTCGACGTCCGCGCCGCGCACGAACTGGGTGGCGAGAGCGGTCAGTTCCACGAGCCGCTCATCCGTCGGGTCGGCGACGGGCCCCGGGTGGCGCTGATCGTCGTCCGGCTGCGCGATGACGTTCGCTGCGGACGTCCCGTTCGCGACCGCGTCCAGGCCGGTGCGCAGGTCCTCGGTGCCGGACGCGAGGACGACGGCACGGTAGCGGAACGCCGTCCTGGTCGTCGCCAGGGAGAATCCGAGGTCGTGCGGTGCCAGGCCGGTCTCGCGCAGCCGAGCGGCGTGGGCACGCAGCGCGGCAGCGGTCCTGCCCGAGACGGGAACGGCGACGATGGCGGTGCCCGGCTCGTCGCCGGAGTCGTCGCCGCTCGGCTGCTCGACGGCCGGCGGTTCGCTCAGCACCACGTGGGCGTTGGTGCCGCCCATGCCGAACGACGAGACGCCGGCGATCAGCGGCCGGTCCGGGTGCGGCCAGTCGGTCAGGTCCGTGTTGACCCGCAGCCCGAAGTCGTCGAGCGGGATGTCCGGGTTCGGGGTCTCGAAGTTGAGGCTCGCGGGCAGGCGCCGGTTCCTGATGCCAAGCACCGTCTTGAGCAGGCCGGTGATTCCGGCTGCGCCCTCCAGGTGCCCGACGTTGGTCTTGACCGACCCCACGAGCAGCGGGTCCGCTCCCCGGGCGGTCCCGTCGGCCTGCCGCCCCGCGAAGACCGCGCCCAGCGCGGCCGCCTCGACCGGGTCGCCGACCGGGGTGCCCGTGCCGTGCAGTTCCACGTACTGCACCCGGTCAGGGGTGATGTCGGCCCGCCGCAGCGCGGCCCGGATCACCCGCTCCTGCGCCTGGGGGCTGGGCACGGTCAGGCCGGGAGTGGCTCCGTCGTTGTTGACGGCGCTGCCGCGGATCACCGCGTAGACGTCGTCCCCGTCGGCCAGGGCGGCGGCCAGCGGCTTGAGCACCATGACCACGGCGCCCTCGCCCCGGACGTATCCGTTGGCCCTGGCGTCGAAGACGTAGCTGCGGCCGTCCGGCGACAGGCCGCCGAAGCGCTGCGCGCCCAGCGCTCCCTCCGCGAGGAGGTTGAGGTTCACCCCGGCCGCGATGGCGACGGGCGATTCGCCCGAGCGCACGCTCTGGGCCGCCAGGTGGACCGCGACCAGCGACGACGACTGCGCCGTGTCCACCACGACACTGGGCCCGCGCAGGTTGAGGGCGTACGAGACGCGGTTGGCGATGACCGCGCGGTGGGTGCCGGTGTTCGTGTGCTGGGTGATCGCGCCGTCGCCACCGCTCAGCACCAGACCGGCGTAGTCGTCGCGCAGAGATCCGACGAACACCGAGGCGGTCGTCCCTGCCAGGTAGGCGGGGACGATCCCGGCGTCCTCCAGCGCCGCCCAGGCCAGCTCCAGTACCAGTCGCTGCTGCGGGTCCATCGCCGCGGCCTCGCGTGCCGAGATGCCGAAGAAGCCGGCGTCGAAGTCCGCGACCGCGTCCAGGAACGCCCCGAACCGGGTGCCGCCGTCGAACCGGACCCGGTCCGAGATCCCGTGCCGACGCCCCTGCGGGATCTCGGTGATCGCAGTGCGGCCGTCACTCAGCAGCTTCCAGAGATCCGCTACTTCGGTCGCCCCGGGCAACCGGCAAGACACTCCGACGATCGCAACCGGCTCGTCGCGACCGTCCCCGTACCCGTCATGCCCTGTCGTCATGTGAATAGCTCTTCCTTTATGAGTTCAGACAGCCGCAATGCGGGCTCCCGGCGCACCTGTGTGCACCGGGAGCCCCGTCACCCGTTGCTCTGTGACGCCTACTGGCCGGCGTCCCCGGCAGCCTCCGCGGGTAGCAGGACGGCCCCGTCCTGGTCCCGCAGTGCGGCCAGCAGACCGCGCAGTCCGGACTCCAACCGGGCGATCTCGGCGTCCGTGATGTGGACGGACGGCTCCAGGCGCAGGGTGTTCGTGGCGCTGGCGGTCGGCAGGATCCGAAGGGCGTGCACGCGCAGCAGGTAGCCGGACAGCACATAGCCGAGCAGTCCCGCCCGGGACTGCTCGGCTATGACCGCCGAAGAGGAACCGGACTGGTCGTGGAACTCCAGGCCGATCATCAGGCCCTTGCCGCGTACGTCCTTGATGACGTCCCCGAACTCGGCCTGCAGCTTGCGCAGCATGTCGAGGATCCGGTTCCCGCGTTCCACCGCCGTGCGGTAGACCTTCCCGTCCTCCGCCTCGAGCAGGTCCACCGTCCGGCCGGCGATCAAGGTCGAGAAGGCGTCCTTCGCGAAGGTCGAACTGTGCACGAGCTCGAACTCCTTGCGGTAGCGGGAACCGCGCACCAGCGTCATCGCGGCCTTGGCGATGCCTCCGCCCAGGCTCTTGGCCAGCGTGTAGTAGTCACCCCGCAGGCCCAGGTGCGAGCCGGCGAAGAAGGCGCCGGTGCGGCCCATGCCGCTCTGTATCTCGTCGACGATGATCGGGCAGTCGGCCGCCGCGCACGCCTGCTGGATGCGCAGCGCGCCGTCCCGGTCGAACAGCCTGATCCCCGCCTCGCCCTGGACGGGCTCGAGGATGAACGCGGCGACGACCGGCATCTCGCGTTCGACGACGCGCACCGCACGGCCGTCGACGGTGAGGTCGAACAGCGTCCTGCGCTCCGACTCGAGGGTCTTGGCCAACGCGTCCGGCTCGTGCACCGGTACGAACCGGCACTGTGCCGCCAGCGCGCTGAACGGCGTGCGGAAACCGGCGTTGTGGGTGAGCTGGACACTGCCGACCAGCTTGCCGTGGAACGCTCCCTCCGGGGCGAGGAACACCGGTGGGGCCGACATGCGCTCGCCGTTGACGGCCCTGATCGCGGCGACCACCTCGTCCAGCGGGGCCTCGGCGGGCACCGCTGCCTCCGTGCCCAGTTGCCGGTGTACGTCGTCGACCACCACCTCCGCGCCGCCGCCGACGGCCGCACGAGTCTTCTCGATGTTCGCGTCGATGCGCTCGGCCAGTTCGGCCAGCTTCGCGACCCGGTCGAACTCGGCGTGCTTCATCGCTGTCTCGACCGCTTCGGCGCCACTGTTGGCGAAGATCGCGGCATAGTCGTCCGACGTCCCGAACTCGCGCTTGATGATGGCATTGACCTTCAGCGCGAGGTCGTTCGCGTACGGGTGCTTGGAGAACTGGGCGTGCACCGGAACCCCCTGGTCGAGGAGCTCTTTGGCGTAGGCGACGATGTCCGGGTTGTTGTGTCCGATGATCGTCGAACCGTATCCGCCGACGAGGTCGAGCACCGACACCTCACGACCCGTTCCATCACGGTAGAAAAGTGTGTCCTTTTCTGCTCTGGAATAGTGGACGCTCAGTCCGAGAGAAGCGAGCAGACCCCCGAGATAGGGTTCCGCGAGTTCGCGTTCGTCAATCTCCGGGCTCATTTTCGCTCCAGTTCCGTACTTCGATACCTACTTTTTCCGGACTGTACCTCCCGGTGCTAATGGGCCTGTAATCGGACGCTCACCGGTGCATCAGCCGACGGTCACCGCATGTCGCTTCGCGAGGAAAGAACGCGTAATTACTGGGCCGTGGCAGAGCTCGGGTGACAATGCGGAGGCTGTGATCTGCATAAAGAATTCTCCGGGAAAGGAAAAAACCGTGCACGGTACCGAGGAACCGGCTGGTGCCTCGCTTGAGGCGGTCCTGGGAGCTGAGGGCGCGTGAGCACTGACGAGAAGCAGCTCCGCCAGTACCTCAAGCGTGCCGTCGCCGAAGCCCACGCCAGCCGCAGGCGTCTGCGAGAGATCGAGGAGAAGGAACGCGAGCCCATCGCGATTGTCGGGATGGCGTGCCGCTACCCCGGCGGCGTGGACTCGCCGGAACGGCTGTGGCAGCTGGTGACCGACGGCGTGGACGCGGTGACCCCCTTCCCGGAGCACCGTGGCTGGCCCCTGGACCGGCTCTACCACCCCGACCCGGACACGGTCGGCAAGTCGTACACCGACCAGGGCGGGTTCCTGCACGACGCGGACCGGTTCGATCCGGAGTTCTTCGGAATGTCACCGAGGGAGGCCCTGGCCACCGATCCTCAGCAGCGGCTGCTGCTCGAGACGGCGTGGGAGAGCTTCGAACGGGCCGGGATCACCGCCGAGTCGGTCCGCGGCAGCAGAACGGGCGTGTTCATCGGATCGATGTACCACGACTACGGGGCGCGTCCGTATCTGCCGCCGGAGGAGTTCGAGGGCTACCTGTACAGCGGCAGCGCGGGCAGCGTGGCCTCGGGCAGGCTGGCGTACGTCTTCGGTCTGGAGGGACCAGCCGTCACCATCGACACGGCCTGCTCCTCGTCCCTGGTGGCCCTCCATCTCGCGGCCACCGCACTGCGCCGGGGCGAGTGCGACATGGCCCTGGCCGGCGGTGTCACAGTGATGTCCACGCCGCAGGCGTTCGTGGAGTTCTCCCGGCTGCGCGGTCTGTCGGCCGACGGACGGTGCAAGTCCTTCGCGGCCTCCGCCGACGGCACCGGCTGGGCCGAGGGCGTCGGCCTGCTGCTGGTGGAACGGCTCTCCGACGCCCGGCGCAACGGCCACCAGGTGCTCGCCGTGATATCCGGGTCGGCGATCAACCAGGACGGTGCCAGCAACGGGCTCAGCGCGCCCAATGGTCCCGCGCAGGAGCGGGTGATCCGCCAGGCGCTCGACCACGCCGGCCTGTCCGCGGACGACGTCGACGTCGTCGAGGCGCACGGCACCGGAACGCCCCTGGGCGACCCGATCGAGGCCAACGCCCTGCTCGCCACCTACGGCCGGGGCAGGCCGCAGGACCGGCCGCTGAGGCTGGGATCGCTCAAGTCCAACATCGGCCACACCCAGGCCGCCGCCGGAGTCGGCGGTGTCATCAAGATGGTCAAGGCCATCCAGCACGGCGTCATGCCCAGGACTCTGCACGCCGACGAACCGACGCCGCACGTCGACTGGGACACCGGTGCCCTGGCCCTGCTCACCGAGGCGCAGGACTGGCCGGCCCTCGACCGGCCGCGCCGCGCCGCCGTGTCCGCTTTCGGCTTCAGCGGGACCAACGCGCACGTCATCGTCGAAGAGCCGCCGCAGCCCGCCCCGCAGGAGCCCGCCGAGCCGCCGACGCCTTCGGTCCCGTCCCCGCCGCCGGTACTGCCGTACCTGCTGTCGGCCAGGTCCCCCGAGGCACTGCGCGCCCAGGCCGAACGCATCGGCGGACTCCTGGCCGAACGCACCGACCTCGACCTCACCGACCTGTCCTACTCGCTGGCCACCACCCGTTCGGCACTGCGGCACCGCGCCGTGGCGGTAGCGGCCGACCGGGAGGAGTTGCTCGACGGCCTCGCCTCGCTGGCGGACGAGGGCGGCGGCGCGATCCTCGGCACCAAGGACGAGGGCAGGCTCGCCTTCATGTTCACCGGCGGTGGTGCCCAGCGCATCGGCATGGCACGCGAACTGGCCTCGGCGTTCCCGGTGTTCGCCGCGGCCTTCGACGAGGTGTGCGCGGCGCTCGACGAGCACCTGCCCCGTCCGCTGCGCGAGGTGATCGAGACCGGCGACGAGCTGGACCAGATCGACTACACCCTCGCCGCCCTCTTCGCGGTCGGGGTCGCCCTGTTCCGCCTCCTGGAGACGTGGGGAGTGCGTCCGGACTACCTGGTGGGCCACTCGACCGGTGAGCTGATCGCCGCCCACCTCGCGGGTGTGCTGTCGCTGTCGGATGCCGCGGTCCTGGTGACCGCCCGCGGCCGCCTGATGCGGTCCCTGCCCGAAGGCGGCGCCATGATCGCCGTCGAGGCGACCGAGGAAGAGGTGCGCGAGACCCTCGACGCGGACGGCCGCGCGGTGATCGGCACGATCAACGGCCCGCGCGCGGTGGTGCTCTCGGGCGACGAGGACGCCGTTCACGCCGTCGCCGCGCTGTGGAAGGAACGGGGCCGGTCCATCAAGGTGCTGCCGATCCTCCGCGCGTCGCACTCGCACCGGATGGACCCGATGCTGGAGGAGTTCCGCACCATCGCCGAGAAACTGACCTTCCACCGGCCGAAGTTCGGGATCGTCTCCACGGTGAGCGGCCAGGTGGACTCCGGGGACGGATGGACCTCGGCCGACTACTGGGTGCAGCAAATCCGCAGGCCGGTCCGGTTCCTGGACGCGGTACGCACGCTGGAGGCAGAGGGCGTCACCACGCTGCTGGAGCTGGGTCCCGACGGAGTCCTGTCGGCGATGGCGGCCGCCAGTGTCCTCAACGAGGAGACGCTTGCGGTTCCCGCCATGCGCAAGAACAAGCCGGAGCCGCAGACGGTGGTCAACGCGCTCGGCGTGCTGCACGCCCGGGGCGTACCGGTCGACTGGCAGGCCTTCTTCGCCGGGACCGGTGCGCGGAAGGTCGACCTGCCGACCTACCCCTTCCAGTCCGAACGGTACTGGCTGGACCCGCTGGCGCCCGCCGGACGGGACGCGCAGCTCGACGGGCCGGGCCCCGTGCACGGGGCGCTGCACCAGGTCGGCTGGGTACCGGACGTCATCAGGCCGTCCGCCCGGGCGGCGGCCTGGGCGAAGCTCGGGCGGTCCGGCGGCGAGGCCATGGAGTTCCCCGCCTACGAGGACCTGGCGTCCTTCGGGAAAGCACTGGAATCCGGGACCTCGGTGCACGCCCTCGTCGTCCCGCTGGGACCGGACCCGGACACCGCTCCGGCAACGGGCCGGGACCCGCGGCCGGCCGACACCCTGCATCGGCTGACCCAGCACACCATGGCCCTGGTCCAGCAGTGGCTGACCGACGTCCGCTTCGCCGGCATCCGTCTGGTCGTCGTCACCAGCGGCGCCGTCGCCACGACGGACACCGAGGCACCCGACCCGGCGGCCGCGGCGCTGTGGGGCCTGGTCCGCTCCGCTCAGTCGGAGGCACCCGACCGGATCGTGCTGGTGGACACCGACGCCGGCATGGGCGCGGAGCCCGTCCCGGCGGCCCTGCTCTCCGCCCTGCTCTCCGCCGACGAGCCCCAGGCCGCCGTCCGGGCCGGTGAGGCCCTGGTCCCCCGGCTGAGGAGGATCCGCCCCTCCGCGGTGCGCACCGGGTCGGAGGGTCCGGTCTGGGACCCGGACGGCACCGTGCTGATCACCGGTGGCACCGGTGTGCTCGGCGCCACCGTAGCCCGCCACCTCGTCACCGAGCACGGCGTCACGCGTCTGCTCCTGGCGAGCCGCTCCGGCGCGCGGGCGGCGGGAGCCGACAGCCTGCGCACCGAACTGACCGGGCTCGGCGCCACCGTGGACATCGCCGCCTGCGATGTCGCGGACCGCGAGGCCCTCGCCGCGCTGCTCTCCGGGATTCCCGCCGACCGACCGCTGCGCGCCGTCGTACACGCGGCCGGAACGCTGGACAACAGTCTGCTGCCGGCCATGACCCCGCAGCAGCTGGACTCCGTCCTGCGTGCCAAGGCCGACTCCGCATGGCACCTGCACGACCTGACGCGCGAGGCGGACCTGTCGGCCTTCGTGCTGTTCTCCTCCACCGTCGGCCTGTTCGGAGGACCCGGTCAGGCCAATTACGCAGCCGCGAACGCGTTCCTCGACGGGCTCGCCCAGCACCGTCGTGCCCACGCGCTGCCCGCCACCTCGCTGGCCTGGGGCCCGTGGGACGTCGACGGCGGCATCAACGCGGGCCTGAGCGACATCGACCGCGCCCGGTTGGCCAGGGACGGCTTCGCCGCGATCGGGGCCGAGGACGGGACGGCGCTGTTCGACGCCGCGATCTCGACGGCCCTGCCCGCCGTGGTCACCACGCCGCTCGACCTGGACGCGCCGACGGCGCTCGACCGTGTGTCGCCGCTGCTGCGAGCGCTGCTGCCCGCCCAGAGCCGTCGGCCGGCGAGCGGCACCGAGGTGCCGATGGTGCAGCGGCTGTCCGGGCTGAGCGATGCCGAGCGCGCGGAGTTCGTCCTCGAGCTGGTCCGCGGCCGGGTGGCCGCGGTCCTGGGCCTGGGCGACCCTGCCGCGATCAACCCCGAGCAGCCGTTCCGGGAGCTGGGCTTCGACTCGCTCACCGCGGTGGAGATGCGCAACAGGCTGAACACGGTCACCGGTCTGCAACTGCCGGCCACAGCGGTGTTCGACCACCCCACTCCCGCGAGGATGGCAGAGTTCCTGCTCAGCCGACTCGCCGCCGACCCCGCGGCACGACCGCCATCGACCGTGCTCGCCACGCTGGACGAGCTGGAGGACGCGCTCACGGCAGGGGACGCCGGCGACATCGACGGTGACCGCGACGAGATCACCGTCCGGCTCCAGACCCTGCTGTCACGGTGGCTGGAGACCGGTGCGGAGCCGGGGGACGGAGCCGAGGCGACATCGGCCGACCCGCTCGAATCGGCATCGACCGCCGAACTGCTCGACTTCATCGACAACGAGCTCGGTCGCGCCAAGCACTGACTCCCGCCCGACTCCTGGAACAGGTAACCCACCATGGTGGATGAGAACAAGCTCGCGGAATATCTGAAATGGGTCACCGCCGACCTGCACAAGGCGCGCCGGCGCATCGCGGAACTGGAGTCCGGCCGGACGGAGCCGGTCGCGATCGTGGGTATGGCCTGCCGCTACCCGGGAGGCGTGCGCTCGGCGGACGACCTGTGGCGCCTCGTCGTGGACGGCCGGGACGGCATCACCGCATTCCCCACCGACCGCGGATGGGACATCGACGCGCTCTACGACCCCGACCCGGACGTGGCGGGCACCACCTACACACGCGAAGGCGGCTTCCTGGGCGGGGCGGGGGAGTTCGACGCCGGGTTCTTCGGCATCTCGCCGCGGGAGGCGCTGTCGATGGACCCCCAGCAGCGGGTGCTGCTGGAGACCGCCTGGGAGACCTTCGAGCACGCCAGGATCGACCCGACCGCGCTGAAAGGCACCGACGTCGGTGTTTTCGTCGGCGCCGTGGAGCAGTCCTACCTGGGGCTGGACGGCCCGCAGGAGTTCGAGGGCTACCTGCTGACGGGCAAGCTCGGCAGCGTCGTCTCCGGTCGGGTCTCCTACGCGTTCGGCTTCGAGGGCCCCTCCATGACCGTCGACACGGCGTGCTCGTCGTCCCTGGTCGCCATGCACCTGGCGGCGCAGTCGCTGCGCACCGGGGAATCAGCCCTCGCCCTCGCCGGTGGCGTGACGATCGCCGGAACCCCCGGTGGGTTCGTCGACTTCTCCCGGCAGCGGGGCCTGGCTCCCGACGGCCGGTGCAAGTCCTTCGCCGCCTCCGCCGACGGCACCAGCTGGTCCGAAGGCGTCGGGCTGGTCCTGCTCGAACGGCTCAGCGACGCCGTGCGCAACGGGCACCGGGTGCTGGCCGTCCTGCGTGGGTCGGCGGTCAACTCCGACGGCGCGTCCAACGGACTCACCGCCCCCAGCGGCCCCTCGCAGGAACGGGTCATCCGGACCGCGCTGACCAGCGCGCGTCTGGACGCCGCCGACGTGGACGTCGTCGAGGCGCACGGCACCGGTACCCGGCTCGGCGATCCCATCGAAGCCCAGGCTCTGCTGGCCACCTACGGCGCCGCCCACGCCGCCCAGCGTCCCCTGTTCCTGGGCTCGTTGAAGTCCAACATCGGGCACTCGGTGGCGGCCGCCGGCGTGGGCGGCGTGATCAAGATGGTCCAGGCGCTCCGGCACGGCGCGCTGCCGCGCACGCTGCATGTGGATGAACCGACACCGCTGGTCGACTGGTCCGCGGGAGCGGTCGAACTGCTCACCGAACAGCGACCGTGGCCGCAGACGGGCCGACCGCGCCGAGCGGCGGTCTCCTCGTTCGGCGTCAGCGGCACGAACGCGCACCTGATCCTTGAGCAGGCGCCGGAGGAACAGCAGACCAGGACCGCCGGGCCGGCACCCGCGTTCCTTCCCATCGCGCTGTCCGCCAGGAGCCAGTCGGCCCTGTCCGCCCAGGCCCGCAACCTGATCACGTTCCTCGGGGACCATCCGGGCCTGTCGCCGGTGGACGTGGCCTGCTCGCTGGCCACCACGCGCGCAGCCCTGCCGTACCGGGCCGTGGCGGTCGGTTCGGACACGGACTCGCTGCTCGCGGCACTGCGTCCGCTCGCCGAGGGCCGGGCCCGCACCGTGACCACCGAGTTGCCGGGCAAGAACAGGCTGGGATTCCTCTTCACCGGCCAGGGCGCTCAGCGGGTCGCCATGGGCAGGCGGCTCTACGAGGAGTTCCCGGTCTACGCCGAGGCGTTCGACGAGGTCTGCACCCACCTCGATCCCTACCTCGAACACCCGCTGCGCGACGTCCTTCAGGACGAGAGCCGGCTGACGGAGACGGGCAATGCCCAGCCGGCGCTGTTCGCGCTGGAGGTCGCCCTGTTCCGCCTGTTCGAGGCGTGGGGCGTCACCCCGGACTTCCTCGCCGGTCACTCGATCGGCGAGCTGTCCGCCGCGCATGTGGCCGGGGTGCTGTCCCTGCCGGACGCGGCGGCCGTGGTCTGCGCGCGGGGCCGGCTCATGCAGGCGCTGCCACCGGGCGGAGCGATGGTCGCCCTCCAGGCCACCGAGGACGAGGTCGCACGCCTGCTGCGAGGGCACCCGGCCGTGGCGATCGCCGCGGTCAACGGCCCTGTGTCGACGGTGGTCTCCGGCGACCGTGACGCGGTCGAGGAGATCAGCCGGACCGTACGGTCCTGGGGCCGCCGCACCAAGCAGCTGACGGTCAGTCACGCGTTCCACTCGCCGCTGATGGACCCGATGCTGGAAGAGTTCGGCCGGGTGCTGCGCAAGGTCACCCTGAACGCACCGGCCATTCCGCTGGTGTCCACACTCACCGGCGGTCTCGCCACGGAGGAGCAGCTCCGTTCCCCGGAGTACTGGGTCGACCAGGTCCGCCGGCCCGTCCGCTTCCACGACGCGATCCGCACCCTCGCCGAACGCAACGTCACCGCCACCCTGGAGCTGGGTCCGGCCGGAGTGCTGTCGGCCATGGTCGCCGAGAGCGCTCCGATCACCGCCGTGGCAGCGGTGCGCACCGGGCAGGACGAGGCACACGACGTGGTCGCGGCGCTGGGCGGGCTCTGGTCCGCCGGGGCCGCCGTCGACTGGTCCGCCTTCTTCGCCGGCAACGGAAGGCGGCCGGTGGATCTGCCGACCTACCCCTTCCAGCGGGAGCGTTACTGGCTGAGGCACACCCCTGCTGCGGCCGCTCCGGCGACGACCGAGCCCCGTGCGCAGGACTCGGTGCTCCACGTCGACTGGACCTCGTTCATTCCGGCCGCACCCTCCGAGCCGCCGGCCCTGGCCACGCTGCGACTGGCCGGAGTCGACCTGGCCGACCGGCCGGAGCTCACCGTCGGCGTGTCCTTCGACGATGTGACGTACGCGCTGACCGCGCTGGGTTCGCACGCCCCGTTCGACGCGCTCCTCGTGCCCGCGATGTTCTCCCCGGGCGGTGACGTGCCCGGGCGGGCCGAGGCAGCCGCGAGCGAGCTGATGACGGTGGTCCAGTCATGGCTGGCGGACGAGCGGACCACCGACACCCCGCTGGTCGTCCTGACCCGGGGAGCCGTGTCGACCGACCGGAGCGGCGCGGAGGTCTCGGACCTCGTCGCCGCACCGCTGTGGGGGCTGCTGCGTTCGGCGCAGTCGGAGGCGCCCGGCCGGATCGTGCTGGTCGACGTGGACGAGGACCCTGCCTCACCGGCGGCCGTGCCCTCGGTCCTGGCCTCCGGTCAGGCGCAGAGCGCGCTACGGTCCGGCCAGGCGTTCATACCCGGCCTGGCCGCGGTCCCGCCGGGCGACGAACCGCGCAGCGGCACCCGGTGGCGTCCCGACGGCACCGTGCTGATCACCGGGGGGACCGGCGCGC
This sequence comes from Streptomyces cavernae, assembly GCF_004023625.1. Taxonomy (GTDB): domain Bacteria; phylum Actinomycetota; class Actinomycetes; order Streptomycetales; family Streptomycetaceae; genus Streptomyces; species Streptomyces cavernae. Next base: position 40,903 of record NZ_RPDJ01000033.1, read on the forward strand.
TCGGTGGGCTGTTCGCCCGCCACCTGGTCCGCACGCACGGCGTGACCCGGCTGCTGCTGGTGAGCCGCCGGGGACCGGCGGCGGCCGGCGCCGACGAGCTGGCCGCCGAACTCACCGAGCTCGGCGCCCAGGTGCGCGTCGCCGCCTGCGACCTCGCCGACCGGGAAGCGCTCGCCGCGCTCCTCGGGACCATCCCGCCCGAGCACCCCCTCACCGGCGTCGTGCACGCGGCCGGTGTGCTCGACGACGGCATGATCCAGGACCTGACGCCGGACCGGCTGGCCGCCGTACTGCGGCCCAAGGTGCACGCCGCGTGGAACCTGCACGAACTCACACTCGATCACGACCTCGACGCCTTCGTGCTGTTCTCGTCCGTCGCAGGCATCATCGGCGGCACCGGCCAGGCCAACTACGCCGCGGCCAACACCTTCCTCGACGCGCTGGCCTGCCACCGATCCGGACGGGGACTGCCGGCGACCTCGCTGGCCTGGGGGCTGTGGGCGCACGAGAACGGCATGAGCGGGCATCTCACCCGGTCCGAACTCGACCGGATCGCCCGCTCCGGCCTGCTCACCATCACCGAGGACACCGGACCGCGGCTGGCCGACCTCGCGCTCCAGGCCGGTCCGCCCGCGCTGGTGGTCACCCCGGTCGACCTGACCGCACTGCGGTCCAACGCCAGGCGGGCCCCGCTGCTGCTGCGTCGTCTGGTCCAGGACACCTCCGCGGGTTACGGCGGGGAGTCCCGGACCGAGGACGAGCTCCTGCCCGAACGGCTGGCGGGACTGGCTCCGGCGCGCCGGCGCGCAGTCGTGGCGGACTTCATCCTGCGGGAAGTGGCGTTGGTGCTCGGGCACTCCGCACCGGGCGCGATCGACGCGCACCAGCCCTTCGCCGCCGTCGGCTTCGACTCGCTCACCTCTGTGGAGCTGCGCAACCGGCTCGCGGACGCCACCGGCCTGCGACTGCCTCCGTCGCTGATCTTCGAGTACCCCACTCCCACGGAGCTGACGGAGTACCTGTGCACCCTCCTGGCCGCCGCGACCGGCGGGACACCTGAGGCCGCCGACGTCGATCTGGCCGCCGAGGTCCACCTCGACGAGGACATCCGGCCGGCCGACGAGATCCGCCGGGTGGCTGCCGACCCCGAGGAGATCCTGCTGACCGGCGCCACCGGCTTCCTCGGCGCCTTCCTGCTCCGCGACCTGATGCGGTCGACCACGGCCCAGGTGCACTGCCTGGTACGGGGGACCGACCAGGCCGAGGCGACACGCCGGTTGCACGAGAACCTCAAGTGGTACGAGGTCTGGAAGGACATCGACCCTGACCGGCTCACCGTCGCCGTCGGCGATCTGGAGGCCCCGCGCCTCGGCCTGACCGAGGCCGCGTTCGACGCACTCGCCCGCCGGGTCGACGTGGTCTACCACGCCGGCGCGACGGTCAGCTGGGTGCGGCCCTACACGGCCCTGGCGGCGGGCAACGTGGGCGGTACCCGGGAGGTGCTGCGCCTGGCCGCGGCACACCGGACTGTGCCGGTGCACTACGTGTCGACGACCGGGGTGTTCCCCGCACCCGGCCCCGATGCGGCACCGGCCGGCGTGACCGACCCGACCGGCCCCGGCCACCTGCTGCACAACGGGTACCTGCAGAGCAAGTGGGTGGCCGAACAGGTCATCGAGCTCGGCCGCAGCCGCGGCCTGCCCGTGTCGGTGTACCGCGTGGACGTCGTGTGCGGCGACCGGGTCACCGGAGCCTGCCAGACCAAGGACTTCGTCTGGCTGAGTCTCAAGGGACTGCTCGAGGCCGGGGCCGTACCCGACAGTCTCGCCGGCGTCCTGCACATGGTTCCGGTGGACTACGTCAGCTCCGCGATCGTGTCCCTCTCCACACGCGAGGAAACCGCGAGCCGGACCTTCCACCTGTACAACCGGCAGGACCAGACGTTCACGCAGTTCGTCGAGCACCTGCGGTCCTTCGGGTACGACCTGCCCGAGACGGACTGGGATGCGTGGTCGGCCCGGGTCCGGTCGGACCGCAAGAACGCCATGGTCCCGCTGCTGGACTCGTTCGAGGGCATGAACGCGGGCAGCGGCACGACCACCTACCCGCCGATCGACGTCTCGGACACCGAACACGCACTGCGCGGTACCGGCATCGAATGCCCGTCGATCGACCGTGAACTGTTCGCCACCTACGTGGACTTCTTCGTCCGCGCCGGCTACTTCCCGGCCACCGGGTTCCTCCATGACGCGGCGAAGTGATCCATCGCGGACTGACCGCCGGCCCTGTCGTCGATGTGATCGACCGCGCGTCCGGCTCCCCGCCCGGCTCGTGGCGGGAGCTCCCCGCAAGGGCACCGCGGGCCGACGCGACTTGGGCATCGTCAGAACGCATTGAGCTGCGAGTCCTGTGCTCGGTGTGCTGGGCGAGCCTGGGGTCGTCAGGGTGTCCGGGGGGTGTGCTGACTTTCTTCCTGGCGACCTGTGGGAGCGGGTGGCCCCGCTGCTGCCGCCCGCTCCCCAACTGCGCCGGCCCCACCACGGGCGGCTGCGTGTTCCCGACCTGAAGCCCCAGCGCGACAGTGAAACCGCGGCGACGACGAGCAGGCGGCGGGTTCGATGGATCGGGAAAACGAGATGCTGACCGTGATCGTCATCAGGCAGCCGGTGCGGCGAAGTACGCCTTGTCCAGGAGGGCCGTGGATACCGCTGCGGCCAGATTCCGGCGTGGGCGTCGCTTTGGCGTAGGCCCCGCGCCCGACTGGCGATCAGGCCGAGCGACCTGGCCCGCCGCACCCTCCTTCGAGCCTCGGGCTGAACTCAACCACCTTGGTCAACAGGCAAGTTGAAAAGATTTCGACCCGGGCCGGTGATATTGTTTGTTGCCATGGACAAGAAAGCCGTTACCAGGCTGGTCGAAAAGTACATCGCGATGTGGAATGAATCGGACAACCGGGTTCGACGGGCTTTGGTCGACGACGTCTTCACCCAGAATGCCTCCTATACCGATCCGACTGTCGACGCCCACGGCGTCGCGGCCATCGACGAGTACATCGACGCCGCGCAGAAGAACTTCACCGGAATGCTCTTCACTTACGGCACGGTGCTGACGCATCACGACGCCGTCCACTTCACGTGGCAGGTCGGCCCGACGGGTGGTGCGCCGGTGGTGAGCGGTTCCGACGTCGCGTGGCTCGAGGGAGACCGGATCGCCCGGCTGTACGGCTTCTTCAATGGGTTCTGAGAGGACGTCCCGCTTGTATGCGGGTAATGCCCGTTCGCCCGGTTCAACGGGATGCCACATGCTGGACGGTGGAGCGAACGGCATGCGATGACCGGCCATATGGCCCGCCCACCTCATCGGCGAGAACGCCCTCTCCCGGCGGCGGCCCCGCAGAGCCTCACCACGCGCAGATTCCGGAATGGAACAACGGGAGAAAGCGACCTCTGACACCCTTGGTTGACAGGCGACGACAGTGGTCCCGGAGTTCATGGGCGAACTCCGGGACCGCGCGCATTCTGGATGACCAATACCAGTACGGGCACCTGTGACGCCGTGAAGGCGTCACGAGGTCACTGCGTGAGCCTCTCGAAGTTGCCGGTGTCCTTCGTGTCGGGGGCGTTACCGGCCGGCGGTGGAGCCGGAACCCGCAAGACAACCCAGGTCCCGAGCACGGCCACCACCAGGATCACGCCGGCCGTCACCAGCGTCACACCGTCCGGGTGGATCAGCGGCTGGCCCCGCAGCGCCTGCCAGAAGACGAGAGCGAAGGCGGCGGCGTACACCCCCGAGGCGAGCAGCACCAGGCGCAGCCGTACCCGGTCGTTCCCGAGGCGGGTGAAGCGCGGTGCCAGAACGGCCAGCACCAGGACCAGCAGTGGCAGCAGCTGCAGCGCGTGCATGCCGAAGAAGTGCGGTATTCGCAGATCGCCGCCGGTGGTCGACCAGCCGGTCAGCGGCATCGAGGGACCGCCGTCGGGCACCCCCACGCTGTGTGCGCCGACCACGTCGGAGACGCCGCTCTGCTGCCCCGGCGCGGGCCGGTCCATCAGGAAGCCGACGGCGGTTCCGGCCAGCGCCAGGATGATGCCGCAGCGCATCGCCCAGGCGGACGCTCGGTCGGCCATCCGGGCCAGGAGCAGAAGCACGGCGAGGACGAGCGTGGCGAGCCACAGGAAAATGACCGTGCCGCCCATCACGTTGTACAACGCCTCGTCCAGAGGTGTTTCGTAGTTGAAGTGGCTGCGCTTCCCGCGCATCGCCTGTCCCGAGATGATCACGATCTCGATGGCGCTCGCCACGGCGACGACCGTCCCCGCCCACCAGGCCACGCGTCGGCCGCGGGGGAGGAGCGAGAGCATCCAGGACAGGGTGAGGCAGTACGCCGCGAACGAGAGCGTGAACTTGAACGGCTTGAGCCAGATCGGCGAGCCCACCAGAACACGGTCGTCGACGAGGAGTCCCACCGCGCACAGGACGGCGATCGGCACCATCGCCGCGGAGCTCAGCACCAGCGGCCGGTGCCACGACCGCCATGGAGCCGACGACCGCCACGTCGACGAAGACCCAACCGATGAAGAAGACATGACCCCCCTCACATACGGACGGCGGAGGTGTCCGCCGTCCGGTGGCACGCCGGCCTGATCGGCCGGCGTGCCACCTGCTCGTCGTATCCGGTACATCCGGCGTTGGTTCGGAGGCGGACTGCGGTTCAGGGGTCAGCCGGACACCCGTACCGGCAGCCGCCTGGGGCAGATGATCTGCATCGGGTCCTCGAACTCCACGCCGGCCGAGTGGTCGACGGTGATTCCGTCGTAACGGTCGAACAGCGCGTTCAGCGCGATCCTGGCCTCCAGCCGGGCCAGCGGGGCACCGAGGCAGAAGTGGACGCCCAGCCCGAAGGCGATGTGTCCGCTGGTGTCGCGGCGGATGTCGAAGCGGTCCGGGTCGGGGAACCGCAGCGGATCCCGATTGGCCGCGCCGGACCACAGGGTCACCAACTCACCCTCGCCGACGGGCTGCCCGCCGAGCTCGGTCTCGGTGGTCGTCACGCGCACGAGCCTGGAGAACGGCGGGTACAGCCGCATGAGCTCCTCGATGGCGTTGGGCAGCAGATCGCGGTCCGCGCGCACGGCGGCGAACGCCTCGGGGTGGCGGTCGAAGGTGAGGATCGCGTTGCCGAGCAGCGCCATGGAGGCGGCGTGGCCGGCGAACAGGGTCAGGCCGATCAAGCCGATCAGATCGCCGTCGCGCAGCGGCTTGTCGTCGATGGTCGCCCGGGCGAGCCCGGTGAGCAGGTCGTCGGCCGGGTTCTCCCGCCGCCTGCGCACGTGCTCGAGGATGTAGGCGTTCATCTCCCGGATGGCGGGGACGATCTCGGCCTCCATCACCTCCGGTGGCACGGTCGCCGCGTCGAGTGCGCCCAGTGCGTCGCCCCAGGCCCGGTACATCGGCACGTCCTCGGCCGGCAGGCCGAGCATCTCGGCTACCACGAGGATCGGCAGGGGATAGGCCACTTCGCCGATCAGGTCGAAGGCGTCCGATCCGGACACCTTGTCGAGCAGGGAGTCGGTGGTCCGCTCGATCCGCTCGGCGAGGCCAGAGACCGCGCGCGGGGTGAAGGCGTGGCTGATTGCCCGGCGCAGCTTCTTGTGATGTGGGCCATCGCTGGTGACCAGGTTGCCCATGAGGAACAGGTCGAAATCGGGCTGTGGTTCGTTGTACAGCCGCACCGTGTCCGAGGAGAACGTCTTCGGGTCGGTGAGCACGCGGGCGATGTCGGCGTGCCGGAACAGCTGCCACCCGTAGGTGTCGTCGTGATGGATCGGCTTCTTCTCGTGCATCTCGCGGAACCAGGTGAACAGCGAATCCACGGGTTCGGTCACGGATTTCTCTGTCGTCGGCATGGCCACCCTTGATTCGACTGCCACTGAGTTGCTGTTCACAGGCCGACCATGGACCGGTAGACCTTGCGGTCGATCTGCGGCAAGGCCAGGCCCAGGGTGTTCGGCGTGGTCGACGGAGTCGGCGACAGCGTTGGGGACCCGGCGACCCTGAGGCCCGATTCAATGGCGCCGTCCATGTAGCCGACCCAGCCGAGGGCGAGGTCGTCGCCGCAGAACTTGACCTTTCCGAAGGGCTGGTTGATCGCGCGGTGCAGTTTCGTCAGTTGGTGGGGCTGCCGGAACGCGGGCCCGCCGAGGGAGAACTCGTCCGCCTGCCAGTCGCACACGGTGTAGCTGCGCAGTGTCGCCGACGGCAGGATCTTGCGCACCGCGGCCTCGACCTGCCCCCGGTTGCGGAAGTCCAGTGCGGTGTCGATGGTGAAAGCCACGACGGGAGCGTTGTCGTTCAGCCGGCCCATGATGACGAAGGGGTGGTCCTCGGGCGCCTCGGCGATGAACCGGTCGGTGGGGGTGGCCAGGTCCAGCCACAACTTCTTCTGACGCGGTACGCCGTAGCCCTGGACGGTGGCGTCGCGGTACGCCTGCGGCAGCACCGGATTGAAGGTGATCTTCTTCCAGACGTTGACCGGCACCGCCATGACGACCTCGGCGGCGAAGTAGCTCGCCCCCGCCCGGGTGACCACCTTGACCTGGCCGGACTGCTGGGTGACCGAGGCGACCGGGGCGTTGAGCTTCAGGTCCGGCTTGCCCTCGGCCAGGATCGCGCCGGCCAGGGCGATGGTTCCGCGATCCATGCGGTAGGTGTTGACCCCGGAGAAGCCCTGGTAGTTCCAGCCCGCCAGAGCCCACCACTGCGACAGTTGGAGCAGTGAGCCCCGTGCAGTCGGCGCACCGTAGAGCCCGGTGGTGCTGGTCATCCGGATCTCGTCCTCGGGCGCGTAGGCCAGCTGGTCGAGCCGGTCGCGCAGGGACAGCCGGTCCAGCGGTGTGATCAGGTCCTCGCGGGTGAACGGCGCGTAGGGCTTGGGGAAGTAATCCTTCGAGCCGTCGAAGAACGGCGTGAACAGTTCGCCCTGCCGGGTGTAGGCCGTGACCGGGTCGGATTCCACGAATCCGGTCGTGGTGGGCATGAGTACGCGCTCGGGGCCGGCGTCGGCGACGATCTTGAGGTTGTAGCGCGATATCTCACGCCAGATGTGCGGCTGCAGCGGGTCGACCCAGGCGCCACCGCGCTCGATCTCGTAGCCGTTGAACGTGTCGGTCCACGTGCGGCCGCCGATGCGGTTGCGCGCCTCGAGGACGAGGACGCTGAGGCCCTTGGCCCGCAGTTCGCGGGCCGCGATGAGACCGGCCAGTCCGGCGCCGACGACGATCGTGTCGTAGGTCTGACGGGCGGTGACGTCTGTGTCGACGGCGGCTTCGGCGAGGGCGGGCACGCCCGCCCCGAGCGCCGTACCGGCTATGGCCAGGCCTGTCGCCTTGAGCGCGGTCCTTCTGGACATCGCAGAACGATGCGCGGCCTTCTTGCCACGGCTGGTGAACATGAACTCCCCCGTGTCGTTTCCGTGTAGCTTTCGAGAGTTTGACTTGCTGGATTTCAAACCGAGCCGGGAATCCGGGTCGCGGAATCCGCGACCCGGATTCCCGGCTCGGCTCTTGCCGGTGTCGGGAAGAAATCAGGCGGCTGGCTTGCGGAACTGCTTGATCAGCGCCGCGTAGCTGTTCTCGGCGTCGCCGTCCGCCACCGCGCGCTTGGCCAGTTCCAGGAAGAATCGCGGCAGTTCGGTGTTGACGCCGAGTGCCTGGCTCTCCTCCAGCAGGTGCGTCATGCCGCCCACGTGGACGTTGACGGTGGCGTCGGTGGCCGGGTACTCGCCCTCGTCGATCTGCTGCGCGTACGCGGAGGCATACTCGGCCGTCACGTTGATCGCGGTGGTGGCCAGCTCTGCGAACGTCGTCGCCTTGACGTTCGCTGTTTCCAGCAGCGCGGCAGCGTGCAGGAAGCTGTTCAGAACGCCCCACATGATGCTCAGCACGGACATGTCGTACAGGGCGGACAAGCCGTGGTCCTCGTCGAGGTAGATCGTCGCGGCCTCGCCCAGGACCTGGAGGGTGGCCTGGTGCTGCTCGAAGGCGACCTTCGGCCCGGAGTACAGCAGCGTGGCCTCGGCGCTGCCGATGGCCTGGGGAAGGGCGAGAATGGCACCGTCGAGGTAGGTGATGTCGAGCTTGGCCGCCCACTGGGCGGTCTCGCGCGCCTGGGTGGAGCTGGCCGTGGTCAGGTTGACCAGGGTGCGGCTCGCCAGCGACGAGCCGACCGGGTCCAGCAACCCGTGCACGGCGTCATAGTCCGAGACGCAGATGACGACGAGCGGGCTCGCCTCGACGGCGCTCTTGACCGAGTCGGCGAGGGTGGCGCCGTTGGCGACGAGCTCGTCGGACTTGCCGGCCGAGCGGTTCCAGACGGTGGTCGGGTGTCCCTTGGCCAGGAAGGCCGCGGCGAGTGCTTGGCCCATCAGGCCCAAGCCGACGACGGTGACCGGTGCTTGGGACGGGGGGAGGGTGGACACAGGTACTTCTCCGTACTTCGTGCGGCTTCCGCCGCGATGGGTGTGATCGATCATTCGTGGGCCCCGGGCAGCAGCACGAAGGCTGCGCTTGACTCCCGTGCTCGGGGGCCTTGGGGGTTCTTGCACCATGAGCGTCCGATGAGGTCGCGTGGTCTGGTGCCGGGGGCACCTCCCACGCCTTTCGGGCTGTGGGGGAGCATCGCCAGGCGCCGGAGAGCCCTGGACGGGGTGCCCCCGCTCGAGCGGAGCCGAGAGCTTGGGGGAGGAGCTATCTGGGCTTTTCGGCAACGCGGCGATGGGGGTGCCCCCTGCTCGAGCGCAGCCGAGAGCTTGGGGGAGCGGTGCCAGACCGCGCGACCCGGGCGGGCACAGTGCGAGGAACCCCAGACAGGCCCTGGGTCAGCCCTGGTTCGCGTCCTCGGCGGTCCACGGGCCGCTGACACCGAAGGGGTTGTCCACGACGTAGCGCCAGTAGCCGTCCTCGCCCCGGTGCAGTACGTCGATGGCCACGCCCTTCAGCAGCTCCGGCCTGCCGTTCTCGTCGAGCGCCGCCATCTGCCACTCGACCACGAGCTGAGCGGTGTCGCCGACCACGAGTTGCTGGCGCACCGTCGCGTCCACGGAGGGCTTGCGATTCTTCAGGAACTCGACCACGTAATCATGGCGGGCCTGGCCGTAGAGAGGGAATCCCGGCTCCCACATTCCGACCGCATTGTCGACGTACATGGCGTTGACCGCGTCCGCGTCGCCGGAGTTGAACGCTATTCCGAACGCCTCCTGGTGCTTGTCGATATCAGTCACCAGAGTGTAATTGCTGTCGGCCACGGCGCATTCGCTCCATTCATGTCTGCAGCACCTGCATGAATCTGCTCGCACGCTACCAGCGCGCTTCCCCGTCGCGGTCTCCTGCCGGTAATCGTCGCCCCGGCGTGCGGAGCGCCGCTTCGATTACCCTGGAATGACCATTGGGCTTGCGTTTTCCAGCGGGGCCGTATTGGACGGCGGGACCTCTTTCTGGGTAGGTGAGTTGATGGCCGCGCTGTTTGCGCCCGGCCGTACCCACCGGCGCGACGGTCGGTGAGGTGTGCGGCGCGCTCAGCGAGGTGTGGGGGACCTCGCACGTGCGTGCCCGCGAAGGCGCTGGGCGTCCGGTTACTCATGGGTGAGCGTGTCGGAGGACGGTCGGCCCTATCGTCTCCACGGGAGTCTTGGGGAGGGTGCGCCCGTGATACCGGTAACCGCACCAGTAACACGGAGCGAACCCTGCTCTCGATCGCCGGACGAACCGAGGGTGTTGCGCTGCGTCTGCGCCACCGGGTGACGAATGCGCGGGTGTGTACGAGAGATGCCTGGCGGAACAGGAAACGGCACGGACAACAACGGAATCTGGACGACCGCCATCGGACAGTGCTTCGTCGACGCGCTCAACGAGGGACTGACGAGGTCGGTGGCGTCCCGGGCCTATGCACTGCCCGGACAGCACGTGGGCGGTGTCGAGTTGCCCGATCCCTACGCGGCTGCGGTACTGCGGCGTTTCGAGGACGATCTGCAGACCGTCCTCGCGCCGGAGGACCGGCACGACGCCACGGTCCGGTCCGCGGTCAAGCGCCGAGCCCGGCAGTTACTGAGGGACGCCTTCGGGCTCGCTGAACCGCCGCGGCGGTCGCTTCCGTCCGATGCGGACACGGAACTGCCGACTCGGCATGAGGCGGTCGTAACCAGTCTGCTCCTGGAGTGCGCCGTGCTGGTGGTGCTGGAGCAGGGGACGTTCGAGGGATCCCGTCGCCGGCCGGCCGACCTCGTGCGCGCCCTGGGCCGGTCGGTGCGGCACCCCGCACCGACCGGCGAGCGCGACGGGTTGCCGGCACCCCGTAGTTCGCATGTGCTGGAGGCGAAGGGCCTGTCAGACTTCAGCCATGACCAATGATCTTCTTACGGGGAAAGTCGTTCTCATCACCGGGGCGAGCAGCGGCATAGGCGCCGCATCAGCGAAGGTGTTCGCGCGCGAGGGCGCGACGGTGGTGCTGACCGCCCGAAGACACGACCGGCTGGCCGCTCTCGTCGAGGAGTTGCGCGGGGAAGGAGCACAGGCCGCATTCGTGGTCGGTGACATGTCGGTACCGGAGGACGCCGCCAGGGCGGTGGACTTCACGGTGGGGGAATACGGGCGGCTGGACGCGGCTTTCAACAACGCGGGAATCGGCGGCGATCGCACCCCGCTTCACCTCATGCCGGACGGCGTGTACGACGGCATCATGGACATCAACGTCCGCGGCGTCTTCAACTGTCTGCGGTACGAGATCGCGGCGATGCTGCGCAACGGCGGCGGTTCCATCGTCAACAACAGCAGTGTGGGCGGCCTGGTGGCCATCCCCGCCGCCGCTCCCTACATAGCCTCCAAGCACGCCGTCGTCGGCTTCACCAGGGCGGCGGCCGACGAGTACGCCAAGCAGGGCATCCGCGTGAACGCTGTGGCCCCGGGAACCACGCGCAGCGAGATCACCACCGATTGGTTCGGACGCAACCCGGGCCTCGAAGAACTCGTCAACTCGCTGACTCCGCAGGGGCGTACGGCGGAGCCTGAGGAGATCGCCGCCGCGGCCGCGTGGCTGCTGAGCGATCGGTGCACCTTCCTGACCGGCACCGTGGTGCCGGTGGACGGAGGGTTCGTGAACCAGTGACCTCTGCGTCCGGGCGGGTGTGTGCCCTGCCCGGACGCGAGGTGGTCACTGCGTCGTGCCGTCGAGATCGACGGTGAACGCGGTCTTGTCCCCCTGGACTCCGCGGACGCGCAGGGCGTGCACGCCCGCGGCCGGCGCGGGCAGGCTCTCGGCCTCTATCCAGCAGGGCTGGTCGAACTCGACGTAGTGCGAGTAGCGGGTGGCGATGCGGGTGGGTGCAAAGACGTCCGGGGCGAGGAGGGCGTGTGCCGCCTGCTGCGCCGCCTCCAGCAGGACGAGGCCCGGCACGTGGTCGACCGCGTGGTCGAACAGCACGGTGTTGGCCACGACGTTGCGCAGCAGCCAGCGATTCGCCCGGTCGCCGGGTGACAGGACCACGTCGACGGCGTCGGGTCGTGCGACGAGTTCGGGGATGGTGGGAGGCGGAACCTGCCATCCGGCCCAGTCGGTGGCGGCGTACTCGCCGCGCAGGCGCCGGTAGACCGGCGGGGATATCCAGCCGAACCCGGATTCGACCTGGGCCACCGTGGTAGTGCCGTGCAGGATTCGCAGCGCCATGTGCAGGGCGTTGGGAGTGCGTCTGCCGAGCTGTGGTGCCGAGACGTCGACCTCGACGCGCAGGATCGAGGGTCTGCCGCGAGGAACCCTGAAGCCGGGTGCGACCGTGAAGTCCAAGGTCTTGAGGATGGTTTGGTGGTCGAGCGGCACGTCGTACTCGGCGTGGGCTATGACCAGCCCGCTCTGCCGGATGCTCTGGGCGAGGATGCGTGGGTCGTAGGGAAGATCGCCCTGGACGGCAGGCCACTTGAGGTCCAGCGTGAACGTGTGTGACCCGCGGCGCCGCCAGTTCGCGACGAGGACGGATTCCTGACGCTTGAGATGGGTGTACGGCCCTAACAGTGACGACTTGGCGTGTGGTGCCGGGTTGTAGCGGTTCGACGGGCGTGATGCGTACGCGGTTTCGGACAAGTCCCCCCCTTGTCTGAGTGGCTACGACGGGTTGAGAAGCGCTGTTAAAGTACCGGCTCACCGGTCGGTTTGGGGAACGGGTAACTGTGAAATCAAGCACGGGTAAAGGTGAAGTCATGGAGACGCGAGTTGGCTAGGCAGGAGCGTGCGGTCCGAACGCGCAGGGTGATCCTCGAGACCGCCGCGGAGATGTTCAACGAGTTTGGGTATGAAGCGACCACCATCGGCGGACTCATCGAGCGGATCCAGCTCACCCGAGGCGGCCTGTACTTCCACTTCACCTCGAAGGAGGAGCTGGCGCGCGCCGTGCTCGACGAGGCGGTGACCCTGAAAGGCCACGCACCGCAGACCTTCAAGCTGCAGGAGTGGGTGGACCTTTCACTGCTGCTCGCCCATCGCCTGCCCAAGGAGCCGGTGCTCAGCGCCTCCATCCGCCTGTCCGTCGACCCCAAGGCCCGCCGTCTGTTCGGCACCCGCTGGCCCGACTGGATCGAGGTGGGCACCGCATTGCTCGACGAGGCCAAGGAGCGCGGCGAGCTGCTGCCCCATGCCGATCCGGAGGAGACGGCGCGGCTGTTCGTCGGCGCGTGGACCGGCGTGCAGCTGATCACCGAGACCCTGCCGGGCCGCGTCCTGTCCGAGGAGATCTCCAGCCTGCTCGCACTGCTGCTTCCCAACCTCGCCAGCCCCGGGGTCCTGGCCAAGCTGGACACCTCCCCGTACCGCGCCGAGCGACTGCTCGAGGCCGTCGGCGTCCCGTTGGCCTCGTGACCGAGCGGCAGGCCGCGTCGCGGAGCCCGTCCGCGGCCGCGTGATCAGTCATGGACTCGAGCCGGGCCGGCGCTGTGGGCTGCGGCGTTCCTCTGATCACCTCTGCGTCCGCCGTCTGTCGTCAGCGGTGGTCCCCGATCTGCTGTCTCGTGGTGCACCGGCGTGGTCTCGCGTAACCTATGCCTTGACCGGTTTTTGTCACGTGTCGCGTGAATGAATGTTCGCCGCGCCGATAAGGAGCGAACCGCGAGCGTCCTCACGCACAAGAAGCCGGACGTCTGACCTCTTTCTGGGCTGAGGGCCGTTCACGGGGACAGCCGCGTGCTGTGTCAGATCACTGGGGGATGATGAACAGGAACGTCAGGGAGTTCGACGCCGCGCGAGGGGGGGTCCTGCCGTCCCCTGGGCTGAGTGCCGTTCTCGGGAACCGCTTGCTCGGCTCCCTCCAGCGGGCCGGTCAACGCGCCAAGGCCGAGCGGTACGTCAGTGGCCTCCTGGCGTTGCCGGGGCGCAAGACGCTGCGCAACATCGCGACCCAGTTCGACGGGGCGGCCGCCCAGCAGAGCGTGCATCACTTCATCAGCACGTCACCGTGGCAATGGATGCCGATACGTCATGCGCTTGCCCGTCATGTGCAGCAGGCGCTGGCGCCGCAGGCGTGGGTCATCGTATCCACCGTCATCCCCAAGGCCGGGCCGCACTCGATCGGTGTCGACCAGTTGTATCTGCCGCGCCGTGAGCAAAGCGTCAACGGCCAGCACGCGGTGGGCACCTGGCTGGCTTCCAGCCGCTTCGCCGTGCCCGTCGACTGGCGTCTGCGCCTGACCGGACGCTGGCTGGAGGACCCACTGCGGCGGCGCGCCGGTGTCCCGCACAGCGTCACGGGGGGCACTCTCGAGCAGTGCGTGCGCGATGCGGTGACCCATGTCGTGATCGCCGGTGACGCGCCGGTGGCACCCGTCGTGGTGGACGTCGACGGCATCGACGCGGTGATGCTCGCGCGGTCCTTGTCGGCGATGAAGCTGGCCTACCTCATACGGGTCGGGGCCGAAGCCCAACTGAGGCTGCACCGGGCGCACCTGCCCAAGTACGGTGACCGCGAGCGGACAGCGGGCGAACTCGCGGCGTCGCTCACCCGCCTGCGGCAGCGGGTGAATCCCGGTGACGGTCCCACGACAGCGGCGGCGATACCCGTGGTCGCGCCGCCCTCGGGCACGCGAGCGGGCGGGCTGACGCTCGTCGCGGAGTGGTCCGACGGACCGGTCGGCGCGCGCCTGTGGCTTACGGCGGCTGAGGTTCCGCCGCTGGCGACGCTGCTGCGCCTGACCCGTCTGACCTCGGTCGTGGACCGGGATTTCACGGACATCTCGGAGGGTGTCGGGATGACTGACTTCGCGGGACGGTCGTTCCCCGGCTGGCACCGCCACATCACCCTCTCCTCCGTCGCCCACCTCGTGGCCGCCACCCGCAGGCTCGGCGCCGCGGCGTAAGTGCGACGGTGGGCCGCCGTGGGTGAACTGGGCAACCAAAAAAGAACTACCTACCGTCCGGTAACGTGACATTCTCGAACTCGGATGTGGGGGTGGACACGCTTCCGCTCCTTATTGTCTGGACCACCACACCAGCACCGACACGGGCGCGGGAGCGCCGGAAAAGGAGCGTGCGTAGTGCAGTTCAACCTCGTCGGCCCTTTTGGAATCGTGACCGATGACGGCCGCACCTACGCTCCGCAGGGTCCGAAGATCTGTCAGATGCTCGCGGTGCTCGCGTTGCAGCCTCGCGAAGCGGTGGCCACCGAGACCCTGGTCAGGGAGCTGTGGGGCGACGACGCGCCGAGCAACGCCACCAAGACCCTGCAGACGCACGTCTACCACGCGCGCCGCATGCTCGACGAAGCACAAGAGGGCGCACCCGCACGCCGGTTACTCGTGACCCAGGCACCTGGCTACCGCCTTGACATCGCCGAGGAAGAGGCCGACGTGCACGTCTTCGAGCGGTGCGTGCGACAGGCTCAACGAGAGCTCGCTCAGGGCTTCGCCGAGAAGGCAGCAGACCATCTCGCAGAGGCCGACGCGCTGTGGCGCGGCCGGGTGCTGAGCAACGTACCGGTCGGCCCTTTTCTCACCGGACGCATCGCCCACCTGGAAGAACTCAGGATCCGCGCGCTGGAGTTGAAAGTGGAGACCGAGGACCGCCTCGGCCGCTACCGCGAGTTCCTTCCCGAGCTGCGCACGCTGGTCAACGACCACCCGCTGCACGAGTGGTTCCACGGCCGGCTCATCTCGGCCCTGCACCGGGCGGGCCGCCGTGGCGAAGCGCTGCAGGCCTATCAGAACCTCTACGACATCCTCCAGCGCGAGCTGGGCCTGGAACCCGCCGCGGAACTGAAGCGGCTGCAGGCCGACATACTGCACGCGACCGACCGGGAAAGGGTGCCGCGGCACTCGCGGATCAGCGCGGCACCGCAGCACGCCGTCGCCCCGTTGTGGGTGCCTGCCGTGGCCAGTTGAGGTGAGCACATCGGTCTGCGCCCTGCTCTCCCTCGCCCCCAGGCCTGATAGTGGTCACGCCAGAAACGGCGAAGCAGTGGATCGCGTACGCGCCCGCATACTCGGCAACGGTCGTACGTGGCCACGCCGAGTTCCTTGGGGGCCAGCGTCAGGATGTGGTCCTGGGCGGGGCCGACGAACTGTCCGTCGATCAACGCGAGCGGCAGTTGAGGCCCCTCTTCTTCCCCCTGATCGCGGCCCCGTTTCCGAAGGACCGAAGGGAAACTACGCATTTGCCCAGGTGGCGCGAAACGCCCGTGGCGGTCACAGAGGGGGCTTCAGCGGCCATCCGCTCGGACAAGGGGCAGGTGCGGTTCCCGCCGGCCCACTCGTCCTGCGCATGAAGACCTCGTTGCAGGCCGCCCCACCACCCTCCGGGGCGCTGGTACTGACCGGGCGTTCGTGGGTCTGGGGGGCGGGGGCAGGGGCGGGCTGGACGTTGTCGGGCGGGTCCGCCGGCGGAGTGGTGGGCGGCATCCACGGCATCGGCGGCGGCTCGCTCCTCCTCGCCGCGAGGACTTCACGTTCATCGATCTTCGGGTTCGCCAGGGCCCACAGGATCGGCATCCCAGTCGGGGCGCACACCAGGAACAACCGCAGCCCCCAGTAGAACCGTGAGTGGGACGAGCAGTAGCCGTAACTCGCCCACCCCGCCACTTCGGATCGCTTCACCGTGGGCCGCGACGTGCCACAGGGCACGGGTGTGGAGTCGCAGATCCACACGGGATCGTGCCAAAAGTCGGTGTCCTTGGCCAGGACTCGGATCAGGCGTTTGACCTGCGGCAGCGCGGCTCGTAGGCGCAGTTTGTAGCCGGCGTCCTGCGGGATGCAGAGGAACATGCCGCGGTAGTGGGCGCGTACGTGTCGCAGCCGGCGGGCCTCGCTGTGAAAGCCGAGCAGGGCCTGCATGACGGCCGGGCACAGCAACTCGAGTGGCTCAGTCTCGGGGGCCTGCCTGGCAGTCGGGAGATCCCGGCCCAGTCATCGTCGATCTTCACGTACAGCGCGGTCACGAGGGTGGTCAAGTTCCTCGTCACAAACGGATCTTGAGCACCCTCGCGTTGTGCACGCAGGCATTCGGAAAGACTCGTCTAGCGCGAGTACCGGAGCGAGTGTTGTGGGTTGGTGCAGGTCAGGTCTGCCCATTGAGTTGTTCGCTCGGCAGCGAGATGTGCACCGTGCCGGAGGGAGAGGGCGGCGACGATGCTCAGTCCGCGGCCGTTCTCATCGGGGTGCGGGCGGTCGGGGGATGAGGATGACCGAGGAACCGGGCCCGCGTCGCTGACCTCGATGCGGAGAATGCGACGACCGTCGACCTCCGGCCTGGACAGACGTAGTTCGGCCGGTGGCAGGGCGTGGTTGATTGCGTTGGTGGCCAGTTCCGAGATGACCAGGAGGGCATCGTCGACCGCGTCCGGGCACAGGCCCCATTGGATGAGCAGGGCGCGTGAGCGGTGGCGCAGTGTGCGGACGGCCTCGGGTATGTGAGAGATCGCAATAACGTGCTCCGAGCCGGGTGGGACGACGCCGGGATGGGGTCTTTCCTGGGCCGGGGTGGTCACGGCGGCTTCGTGGCTTGAGAACATCGCGGGCTCCTGGGCGGTGTCGGAAAGAAAGGTCCTCGCTTCCCCTTCCTTTCGGGCTGCCAGGACTGGTCCGCGCCAGGGCAGTCGGGATGGGATGAGGGGTTTTCAAGGGCTGACCGGGACGGCTGACCGGTCCTAGGGAGTGGCGGCCTGTGCCACTATCCGGCATGAAGTGCCGGATAGTGGCACGAGTATGGTTCGCCGTAGCATGCAGGCTTGTCAATAGGCGGGTCGTACGCACTCCGGGGAGGCCAGTCCGACCAGGAGTGGGAGTTCAGTCGACAGGGACGATGTGTGGCGCCCCGGGCGGCGCCGCGGCAGGCGCGCCTTGGACCCCGGTCCGCAACGGCTGGTGCGCGGACGTCCAGGCCCGCCCCCGCATCCGCGGGCAGCTGACGGCGCCAGGTTTCGGCCCGGTTGTGGCCGGCGGTTTCAGATCGGGTATGTGCCGTCCTTCGCAGTGGATGGCCGAGCCTGCGGCCCTCGGCTCAGGCGGCCTCGACCGGCCGGCGGCAGCCTGCAGTGGCGAACTTCACGAAAGGCGGGCGAACTCCGATGCGTAGGCTGGACGCCGTCGTCGTGGGCGCAGGTCTGGGGATGTGGAGCCGTATCCGGCCTGACGGTACGTCAGGAAAGTTGGCTCGGTCAGTATCAGTCCTGCAAGAGCCTGCGAACGCTGCCCGAACATGCGAGTCGTTGTAAGGTGTGGAAACAGCACTTGACCTGCAAAAACGCAGGCAGGGAGCCTAGTCCCGGGAGTATCTCGATGTTCCGTACCATGTTCAAGTCCAAGATCCACCGCGCCACCGTCACCCAGGCCGACCTCCACTACGTGGGGTCGGTCACGATCGACACGGAGCTGCTGGAGGCGGCCGATCTGCTGCCCGGTGAGCTGGTCCACATCGTCGACATCACCAACGGGGCCCGGCTGGAGACCTACGTCATCGAGGGCGAACGTGGCTCCGGGGTGATCGGGATCAACGGCGCCGCCGCCCACCTCGTCCATCCCGGGGACTTGGTGATCATCATCAGCTACGCTCAGGTCTCCGACGCCGAGGCCCGGACGCTGCGGCCGCGGGTCGTCCACGTCGACGCGGGCAACAGGATCGTGGCCCTCGGCTCGGACGCGGCCGAGCCCGTGCCCGGCTCGGACCAGGAACGCAGTCCGCTGGCCGTCTGATCCGCCCCACCCTCAGCCGAGGAGCCCCATGACCCACATCGTGATCCGTGACGACCGCACCTCCGGCCGTCTGGAGGCGCACGCCGAGGGCGTAGTCGCCGGCCGCATCGAGTACTTCGTCCTGGAGTCACCGGGGCGCGCGCTGGTACCCGTGCACACGATCGTGGAGCCGGAGTACGAGGGGCAGGGCATCGCCGGTTCCCTGGCGCGGGAGCTGTACGCGATGGCGGCGCGCGAGAGCATCGAGGTCGCGCCGCTGTGCCCGTACGTCGTGCAGTGGGCGGCCCGCCATCCGGAGGAGGCGCCGCCCGCCTCGCCCGAGCTGCTGAGCGCCGCGAAGGAGTGGGTGACGGCACACCCGGAGCGCTGGTGACGGTGCGTCCGTCGCCGCTGCCCACCTGACCCGCGCACTAGGGCCTGTGTCGGAAGTGGCGTCGTTCGCTCGAAGGGCGGGCCGGGCGGCGTCATGAGGGTCCCCCTGCTCATGGGGGTCCCCCCCCGCTCGAGCGCAGCCGAGAGTGGGGAAGAAGTCGAGAGCTTGGGGGAGCGAGCTCTGGGGGTGGGCCGAGTGGGGGTGCCCCCTGTTCGGAGAGCTTGGGGGAGCGTGCCGGGCGGAGGTCCTCGTACTGGATGTACTTGGGCTTTCGCCCGGTGGCCGAGTGGGGGTGCCCCCTGTTCGGCGAGCTTGGGGGAGCGTGCCGGGCGTCGGCCGGCAGACGCCACTTCCGACACAGGCCGTAGGCCTGTCCCCGGCCGGTCCCGGCCGGGTGAGTGGACGACACCGCCCCGGGTACGCGTGGCACAAGTCCAGAGCCGACCGACGTATCGACTGGCTGGAGGACGCCATGACGGACCCTTACCCAGATCCCGTGTCTCCGGCGCCGGCGCCCGGGCCCAACCCGGATCCCGTGTCGCCCGCGCCCACTCCGGGGCCCAGCCCCGACCCGGTGCCGCCCGCGCCGACACCCGTCCCGGAACCCGTCCCCCCGGCACCGACACCCGGTCCGCCGCCCGGGCCCGGCCCCGACCGGCCGACGCCCACGCCGGATCCGGTGCCCAACCCGGACCCCCGGCCGGTGCCCGAGCCGCCCCCGTCACCGATCCCGAAGCCGCCCGGCCCCGAACCGGTACCGGACCCAGAGCCCGGACCGCCGCGGACGTCCCGTCCCTAGCGGAGCACGGAGGACGGCCCCGGAGACCTTCCCCAGCGGGGGAGAACGGAGGCCCATCCCTGGCGGGAGCACGGACGCCCGTCCCCGGCGGAGCACGGGGGCCTATCCCTGGCGGGAGCACGGACGCCCATTCCCGACGGAGCACGGACACCCGTCCCCGGCGGCGGCGCCAAGTCCTCAGCGGAGGAGTGGAACACGACGAGAGCGGCCGGTCACGGAGAGCCTCCGTGACCGGCCGCCGCACGCGCCCTCGGGGGTTCGCCCCGGGTCAGGCGGAGACCTCCGACCGGTCCCCGCCCCACAGCGTGTGGAACGAGCCCTCCCGGTCGGTCCGCCGGTAGGTGTGCGCTCCGAAGTAGTCGCGCTGGCCCTGGGTGAGCGCGGCCGGCAGGCGCTCCGCGCGCAGGGCGTCGTAGTACGCCAGCGCCGCCGCGAAGCCCGGGGTCGGCACACCCTGGCGGACCGCGGCGATCAGCACCTCGCGCCAGTCGTCCTGCGCCGCCGCGATCTCCTGCGCGAAGGTGTCGTCGGACAGCAGGCTCGGCAGATCGCGTCGCGCGTCGTACGCGGCGCGGATCCGGTCCAGGAACGCCGCACGGATGATGCAGCCGCCGCGCCACAGCGAGGAGACCGCACCCAGGTCGATGTCCCAGCCGTACTCCGCGCTGCCCGCCGCGATCTCGTGGAAGCCCTGGGTGTACGACACGATCTTCGACGCGTACAGCGCCTGCTCCACCCGGTCCGCGAAGGCCGCCGCCTCCGCCTCGCCCAGCGGCGCCGCCTTGGGCCCGGCCAGCCCCCGCGAGGCGTCCCGGAGATCGATGTGGCCCGACAGCGAGCGCGCGAACACCGCCTCCGCGATCCCGGACACCGGCACGCCCAGGTCCAGCGCGATCTGCACCGTCCAGCGACCGGTGCCCTTCTGCTCGGCCCGGTCCTGCACGATGTCCACGAAGGGGCGACCGGTCGCCGCGTCCACGTGGGAGAGGACCTCGGCCGTGATCTCGATGAGGTAGGAGTCGAGCCGGCCCGTGTTCCAGGTACGGAAGATCTCCGCGATCTGGGCGGGGGAGTAGCCGGCGACATCGCGCAGCAACTGGTACGCCTCACCGATCAGCTGCATGTCCGCGTACTCGATGCCGTTGTGCACCATCTTCACGAAGTGCCCGGCGCCATCCGGCCCCACATGGGACACGCAGGGCGTGCCGTCCGCGGCCTTCGCGGCGATCTTCTCCAGCATCGGACCCAGCGATTCGTACGACTCCGGCGACCCGCCCGGCATGATGCTCGGCCCGTGCAGCGCGCCCTCCTCGCCACCGGAGATGCCCGCGCCGACGAAGTGGATGCCCTGCTCACGCAGCTCGCGCTCGCGGCGCCGGGTGTCGGCGAAATGTGCGTTGCCCCCGTCGATGATCATGTCGCCGCGTTCGAGGAGGGGGGCGAACTCCTGGATCACCGCGTCGGTGGGGTCGCCCGCCTTCACCATGATGACCAGCCGCCGCGGCCGCTCCAGGGCTTCGACGAACTCCTTCGCCGTCTCGGCCGGGACGAAGTCGCCCTCGTGTCCGAACTCCTCGACCAGCGTCCGGGTCCGTTCCACCGTCCGGTTGTGCAGAGCCACCGGGTAGCCGTTGCGCGCGAAGTTGCGGGCGAGGTTGCGCCCCATGACCGCGAGACCCGTGACACCGATCTGCGCTGAACTGCTCATGCGTATCGCTCCTGTAGCTCCGGTCGTGCCCGTTTCGTCGGTCGTGCCCGTCAGTATCGTGCGGGCGCGCCCCGGACCCCGTGAATCGGCGCCCGCTTAACCTGACTTGCCGATGTTGTGTACGGAGGAGGAGTCGCTGTGCCTCATTTCGACCTGCCCCTGCCCGAACTGCGCGCCTACCGCTCCGCGTCCACCGAACCGGACGACTTCGACGCCTTCTGGGAGAAGACGCTCGCCGAGGTCCGTGAGCACGACCTCGACCCACACTACGTCGCCCACGACCTGCCGCTCGTGGGCGTGGACGTGTTCGACGTGTCCTACGCCGGCTTCGGCGGTCACCCGGTCAAGGGCTGGCTCGTCCTGCCCGCGGGCGCGAGCGGACCGCTGCCCGCGGTGGTCGAGTACATCGGCTACGGCGGCGGCCGGGGCCTGCCCCACATGCACCTGCTGTGGGCCAACGCCGGGTTCGCGCACTTCGTGATGGACACCCGGGGCCAGGGCAGCGGCGGCTGGGCCCAGGGCGACACCCCCGACCCGTTGGGCAGCGGTCCCGCGTACCCCGGCTACATGACCCGTGGCATAGAGGACCCGCACGCCTACTACTACCGGCGCGTGTACACCGACGCCGTACGCGCTGTCGAGGCGGTCCGTGCCCACCCGTCGGTCGACGGCACCCGGGTCGCCGCGCTCGGCGGCAGCCAGGGCGGCGGCATCACGATCGCGGTCGGCGGACTCGTACCGGATCTGGCGGCGATCGCGCCCGATGTGCCGTTCCTGTGCGACTTCCCGCGCGCCGCCACGATCACCGACCGCCACCCGTACCGGGAGATCGCCCTCTATCTGAAGGCCCGGCGCACCGGCGAGGACGAGGTGTTCCGGACGCTGTCGTACTTCGACGGGGTGCACTTCGCTGCGCGCGGCCGGGCGCCCGCACTGTTTTCGGCCGCTCTCGAGGACATGACCTGTCCGCCGTCCACCGTCTTCGCCGCCTTCAATTCCTATGCGGGTCGGGACAAAACCATCGAGGTCTACTCGTTCAACGACCACGAGGGCGGCGGCCCGTACCAACAGGCGGCGCAACTCAAGTGGTTTACCGGTCACTTGGGGTGACGGGCGGCTGAATCGCCCCCTTGTCATGGCCGGTTCGCCGCGCATACTTTTGGCGCTCCGTACCATGTCAAGGGGGCTTCCTCATGGCCGAACGGGGTCGGCATCGCCGGTATCAGCCCAGCAGGATCAACCGAGCTTCGCTGACCGTGACCGCGGGGAGCGCCGGCATGGCGATCCCTCTCATCGGCACCGGTGTGGCCGAGGCCGCCGACGTCGACACGTGGGACAAGGTCGCGGCTTGCGAGTCCAGCAACGACTGGAACATCAACACCGGCAACGGTTACTACGGCGGGCTGCAGTTCTCCCAGTCCACCTGGGAGGCGTACGGCGGCACGCGTTACGCCCCGCGCGCCGACCTGGCCACCAAGGACCAGCAGATCGAGATCGCGGAGAAGGTCCTCGACGGGCAGGGGCCGGGCGCCTGGCCGGTGTGCTCGGTCCGCGCGGGCCTCACCCGGGGCGGCGACACCCCTGACATCAACCCGAAGGGCGACGGCCCCGAGCGGGACACCTCCACCAAGGCCCCCAAGCGCACGGTCCGCGACGTCAAACCACAGACGACACCGCAGTCGCAGGCGGGCACCGCCCGGATGTACACCGTCGTGCAGGGCGACACGCTCTCCACGATCGCCGACTCCCGTGCTGTCGAAGGCGGTTGGCAGCGGCTCTACCAGGCCAACCGCAAGACGGTCGGCGGCGACCCGGACCTGATCGTGCCCGGTCAGCGGCTGAGCCTCGCGTCCACCGGGGCGCCGTCGGGCGGCGGCAAGGCCACGGCCACCCCGGTCTCCACCGCCGGGAAGACGGACACCGGGAAGAAGACCGGGGCGCGGACCGACACCGCGGAGAAGAAGACCGAGCGGAAGACAGAGAAGACCGAGCGGAAGACAGAGAAGACCGAGCGGAAGACCGAGAAGAGGACCGAGGACAAGGCCAGGACCGGGGCCCGGTCGCTGACTGCCCCGGTGAGCGCCGCCATCGGCACCCAGTACCGCGCGGCCGGTTCCTCCTGGTCGAAGGGCTACCACACGGGCGTCGACTTCCCCGTACCCACCGGCACATCGGTGAAGTCGGTCGGGGCGGGTGAGGTGGTGAGCGCCGGCTGGGGCGGCTCGTTCGGCTACGAGGTCGTGATCCGGCATGCCGACGGGCGGTACACCCAGTACGCGCACCTCTCGGCGATCTCCGTGAAGTCCGGTCAGCGCGTCATGGGCGGCCAGCGCATCGGCCGGTCCGGCTCCACGGGCAACAGTTCGGGCCCGCATCTGCACTTCGAGGTACGGACGGGGCCCGGGTTCGGTTCCGACGTGGATCCGGTGGCATATCTGCGGTCTGGCGGCGCCGGGATCTGACGGAACTCGGGGCGACGCTCGTCAGGTGCCTGAGTGCCTGAGTGCCTGAGTGCCTGAGTGGCTGAGGTGCCAGGGGAGGCAGAGGTGCCGACGAGCGTCAGGACCTGATACGGGTCCGTCCGGCGCGTTTCGCCGCCCGGGCCGGCGGCACGTACGGCCCCGCGTAGAACGGGCCGAAGGGCGGCACGTACACCTCCTCCCGGAGGAGGTAGGCCTCCTCCCGGGCCCGAGCCGCGGCCGGGGCCGGTGCGAAGACGGTGGCGGTCAGCTCCTCGGGGACGCGGTCCGGTACCGGTACGTCCACGACCTCGGCGAGGATGTCCTCGCCCCCCGCGCGCTGCACCGGAACGGAAGCCGGGACCCGAACCGGGGCCGGGGCCGGAGCCGGACCGGAGACCTGGCCGGCCACGCGCTCCTCCCCGCTGATCCGCTCCGTGGTCAGCAGGATCAGGCCGCCCGCGGCGACGATCCCGCAGCCCAGTGCGAGCAGGGTGCCCGTGGTGCCGTAGCGGAAGGTCTCGCCGAACATCGTTATGCCGACGGCCGCCGCCACCACCGGGTTCACCACCGTCAGCGTGGCGAGCGGGGCGGCGAGGCCCGCGCCGCGGTAGGACGCCTGGGACAGCAGCATCCCCGCGGTCGCCAGCACGCCTATGACCGCCAGGCTCGGCAGGTCGGCGAGCGAGACCCCGCCCGCCCAGTCCACGGCGACCGTCTTGGTGAACACCGAGGACATGCCGAACGCTATGCCGGAGGCCACCGCGAGCAGCACACTGCGCACCGCCGGGTGCCGGTGGGCCGCCCGGGCCGCCACCATCAGCGCGACCACCGCGCCACCCGTGACCACGGCCAGGGCGACCCGCTGGGCGGAGTCCAGCGACTGCGAGTCCGCCATGCCGACCAGGGACAGCAGTCCGGCCAGGCCCACCGTCGCCATGATCGCCCCGCGCCATGCGGTGGCTCCGGCCCGGCGGCCCACGAACAGCGCCGCCATGGGCAGCGCGACCACGATGGTCAGCGCGCCCAGGGGTTGCACGAGGCTCAGCGGACCGTAGGCGAGCGCCACCACGTGCAGCAGCCCGCCCAGTCCGTTGAGCCCCACTGCGGCCCACCAGCCGGCCCGGCGCATGGGCGCGTACTGCTGGTCCGGGGAGTTCTCGGCGACGCGTTCCTGCACGATCGCCCCGCCCGCGTAAGCGACGGCGGAGACGAGGGACAGCAGCACCGACAGAGCGAGTGCGCTCATCGGTCCCTCCTCTCTGTGCGGTGGGCGTGCCCCGGAGCGAACTCCGTCCGGCGGGGCGAACGATCGGCATCCATGGTCTCCACGATGCCTCGTGAGCGGGCTCACGTCGTCGTACCTGAGCACGCATTGAGTCGTACTGCCGATGGAGTACGTACCTACTCCGGTCCTCCCCAGGTCTGGTGCCGCCCGGCAGGGCCCCCATGAGGGAAACCCCTAGGGGCCTTGGTACTACTGCTCTTCGTGGACATCGACCGCGACCTCACGGGTCTCCGCGCGCTCGGCGGCTTCTTCGTACTACGCACGGGTGGCCCGCCGCATTCCCGACTGCCGACGCTCGCCCAGGCGTACTCAGGGACCCATACGGCACAGAGTGTCGGGTTTTATGGCGATTCGATAACTTTTCGGATTCGCAAGGTCGCGGAGAACCTGCGGACCCCGGAACCGCGCGTCGCGGCCTCCGTGACCCAGCAGGCGCTGGCGGCGCGGCTCTGGTCGGTCGCGCTGGGCGCCGCCGCGCTGTACGGCGAGCTGCCCGATCTGGATCCCCGGCTGCTGCACTGGGATCCGGACGCCTCCGCTCCCGACGATCTGTGGTTGTCGGAGCTGCGGATGCTTCCGGTGACCGCCGTCGACGACGTCATGGCAGTCGTGGTGACCGGCCATCTCGTTCCGCTGATCGACACCCTGTCTGCCCGTCACCGGGTCTCCGACCGGCTGCTGTGGGGCAACGCCGGCTCGGCTCTCGCCGGAACGGTGCGGCAGATCGACCGCTGGGCCCGGGCCCACCACCGCCCGCAGGCCGCGGCACGGGTCCGCGCGCTCGCCGACGGCCTGCTCGGCCGCCCCGGCCTCGCCGGCAGCCTCGATCCGGCCACCCTGCGCCGCCGGAGCTGCTGCCTGTACTACCGGGTGCCCGGCGGCGGTCTGTGCGGGGACTGCTGCTTCGACCGGAGACCGGGACTCGCCCCCCGCAGTTGACCAATCCGTAAAGCGGTGGTCTTCCGCCAGAGCCTCATCTGGGTGACCATGAAGGGGCCGGCGAAAACCACGGGGAGGTTCTGCGTGAGAGTGGGCCTGTTGACCCGGGAGTACCCGCCGGACGTGTACGGCGGGGCCGGGGTCCATGTCGAGTTTCTGGCAAGGGAATTGAGGTCCCTCGCGGACCTCGACGTGCACTGCTGGGGCGAGGGCCGGGCCGACGGAGTGGTCCGCCACCGCCCATGGTCCTCCCTGGACGGCGCCAACGACGCGCTGCGCACCTTCTCCGTGGACCTCGCGATGGCCGCCGGCCTCGAGGACCGCGAGCTGGTCCATTCGCACACCTGGTACGCCAACCTCGCCGGCCACCTCGGCAAGCTGCTGCACGGCATCCCGCATGTGATGACCGCCCACTCGCTGGAACCGCTGCGCCCCTGGAAGGCCGAGCAGCTCGGCGGCGGCTACGCGCTCTCCAGCTGGGCCGAGCGCACCGCGATCGAAGCCGCCGACGCCGTGATCGCGGTCTCCGGGGCCATGCGCGAGGACATCCTCGGCTGCTACCCGGCGCTGGACCCGGCGAAGGTCCGGGTGGTCCACAACGGCATCGACACCACCCTCTACCAGCCGGACCACGGCACGGAGGTGCTCGGCCGCCTCGGTATCGACACCGGCCGCCCGTACCTGCTGTTCGTTGGCCGTATCACGCGTCAGAAGGGCGTACCCCATCTGCTGCGCGCGGTCCGCGACATCGACCCGGCCGTCCAGGTGGTGCTGGCCGCCGGTGCCCCGGACACTCCGGAGATCGACCGCGAGTTCCGCGACCTCGTCGACGAGCTCGGCCGCAGGCGCGACGGAGTCCACTGGATCCCGAAGATGCTCCCGCGTCCCGACGTCATCCAGCTGCTCACGCACGCCGCCGTGTTCGTCTGCCCCTCGGTGTACGAGCCGCTGGGCATCGTGAACCTGGAGGCGATGGCCTGCGGCACGCCCGTCGTGGCCTCACGGGTCGGCGGCATCCCCGAGGTCGTCGAGGACGGCGTCACGGGTGTCCTGGTCCCGCTGGACGGGGCGGACGGAGCGAACGGCGACGGTGCGGCGTTCGAGGCGGGACTCGCCCGCGCCCTGGACTCCGTGATCGGGGACCCCGAGGCCGGCCGCCGCATGGGCGAGGCGGGGCGGGAGCGGGCGGTGCGGGAGTTCGGCTGGGACGCGGTGGCCCGGCGCACGGTTCACCTGTATGAGGAAGTCCTCAAACAGGCGCAGGGTGGGTAGCAAGGGCGTTAGAAGCACGAGGCGTAGCCCGACCGGGCGTAGAGGGGCGGCGGCATGCGACGCGGTGGACCTTCGGTATTGGGGATCGTACTGGCCGGCGGAGAGGGCAAGCGGCTGATGCCGCTGACCGCCGACCGTGCGAAACCAGCCGTGACGTTTGGCGGAACGTATCGCCTAGTCGACTTCGTACTCTCCAACCTGGTCAACGGCGACATCCTGCGCATCTGCGTCCTGACCCAGTACAAGTCGCACTCGCTGGACCGGCACATCACCACGACCTGGCGGATGTCCAGCCTCCTCGGCAACTACATCACCCCCGTCCCGGCCCAGCAGCGCCTGGGCCCACGCTGGTACCTGGGCAGCGCCGACGCGATCCTGCAGTCGCTCAACCTGATCTACGACGAGCGGCCGGAATACGTGGCCGTCTTCGGCGCCGACCACGTCTACCGCATGGACCCGCGGCAGATGCTCGCCCAGCACATCGAGAGCGGTGCGGGGGTGACCGTCGCCGGTATCCGGGTGCCGCGGGCGGAGTCCTCGTCCTTCGGCGTGATCAGCCCCGGCTCGGACGGGCAGACGGTGCAGAGCTTCCTGGAGAAGCCCGCCGATCCACCGGGGCTGCCGGACGACCCCGAGACCGTCTACGCCTCGATGGGCAACTACATCTTCACCACCAAAGCGCTGGTGGAAGCGCTCCAGAGGGACGCCGAGGACGTGCACTCCGTGCACGACATGGGCGGCTCCATCCTGCCGCAGCTCACCGAGCGCGGCGAGGCGCACCTGTACGACTTCAGCGCCAACCACGTGCCCGGGGAGACCGTCCGCGACCAGGGCTACTGGCGTGACGTGGGGACCCTGGACGCCTATTACGAGGCCCATATGGACCTCATCGCCGAACGGCCCGCCTTCAACCTCTACAACCGCAGCTGGCCCATCTACACCCACTCGGGCCAGCTGTCGCCCGCCCGCTTCAACGCCGGCGGCATGGCCAGCGAGTCCATCATCAGCGCGGGCTGCCTCATCCGCGGGCAGGTCACCCGCTCGGTCCTCTCACCCGGCGTGGTCGTCGACCCCGGCGCGGTGGTCCAGGGCTCGGTGCTGCACGACAACGTGCACATCGGGCGGGGCGCGGTGGTGCGCGGAGCGGTGATCGACAAGAACGTCGAGGTTCCGCCGGGTGCGACGATCGGCGTCAACCCGGAACGCGACGCGGACCTGTACACGGTCTCCAAGGGCGGGGTGATCGCCCTGGGCAAGGGACAGATCGTGTCCTGACCGGACGTGGGACCCGCGATGACCGACGAGCGCGACCGCGGCTCGTCGGTCATTCTGTGCATGACCTTGAAAGGGGTCTGCACGTCATGAGATGCACGTTGCGTGTGAGCTCGGTGAGCCGGCCCCTGCGCGCGGTGAGGGCGACGACGGCCGTTGTCCTGCTCTCGGCCGGTCTGGCGGGGCCGTCCGCCGGGGCCGCCGAGCCGGCCGTCCGTGGACTCACCGACCTGGTCAACCCGTTCATCGGCAGCCAGAACGAGGGCAACACCTTTCCCGGAGCCGCCCTGCCCTTCGGCATGGTGCAGCTGTCCCCGGACACCGGCCACAACACCGGCTACGACCACGCCGACACCCACATCCGCGGCTTCTCCCTGGTCCACCTCTCCGGCGTCGGCTGCCGCCTAGGCGGTGATCTGCCCGTCCTGCCCACCACCGGCGAGATCACCCGGACGGACTATGCGAAGTACGCGGCCGCATTCAGCCACGACACCGAGAAGGCGAGTCCCGGCTATTACAAGGTCGGCCTGAAGACCGGTATCGACGCCGAGCTGACCGCCACCGCGCGCACCGGCGTGCAGCGCTACACCTTCCCGGCCACCGACCGGGCCAACGTCATGATCAACGCGGGGCAGGCGCTGCACAGGACGGTCTCCACCTCGGTCGAGATCCTCGACGACCGGACCGTGCGCACCAGGATCACCGGCAGCGGCTTCTGCAAGGCCACGAAGCCGTATACGGTTCACACGCTGACCCGGTTCGACCGCCCGTTCACCGCGTACGGCACCTGGAAGGGCGACAGGGTCACCGAGGGCTCCAGGACCTCGACGGCGGGCAAGGCGCGCAACGGCGCCTACGTCCGCTTCGACACCACCGAGGACCGCACGGTCGAGGCCACCACGGCGCTGTCGTACGTGGACGCGCAGGGCGCACGGGTCAACCTTCGCGCGGAGGGAGGCCGCTCCTTCGACCATGTACGCACCAAGGCCCGCAAAGCCTGGACGGACCGCCTCGAGGACGTCCGGGTGCGGGGCGGCGACACCACCCTCCGGCGCACCTTCTACTCCTCGCTCTACCGGTCGTTCCTCGCCCCGAACATCGGCAGCGACGCCGACGGCCGGTACACCGGCTGGGACCAGCGGATCCACCGGACCGCCGAGGACGGGGGGTTCACGTACTACCAGAACTGGTCGCTGTGGGACAGCTACCGCACCCAGGCCCAGCTCCTCGCCCTGCTCGCCCCGCGGGAGTCCCGGGACATGGCGATCTCCGTCATCAAGATCGACGAGCAGGGCGGCTGGCTGCCCAAATGGGCCTACGCCACGGTCGAGACCAACATCATGACCGGCGACCCGGTGACCCCGTTCCTCACCAACGCCTACCAGCAGGGCCTGCTCGGGGGATGGGAGGAGCGGGCCTACCGGGCGCTGCGGAAGAACGCCGACGGCGTACCCCCCGCCGACTGGCCGGGGGTGGGGCGCGAGGCCAACAAGGAGTACATCGCGGGCGGTTTCGCGCCCTACCTCAAGGGCCGGCCGAAGGCGAAGCCCGGCGACTCGGACTACGCGTTCGGCGCTTCGGCGACCCTGGAGTACGCGCTGGCCGACGCCATGCTCGCCCGGATGGCCCACGACCTGGGGCATACCGCGGACGCCGAGCGCTACGCCGGACGGGCGCAGAACTACCGTGCGGTGTTCGACCCCTCGACGGGCTTCTTCCGCGCCCGGGACGGCGCCGGAGCCTTCACCGGACCCGTCGACCCGGCGCACGGCTGGGGCTTCCACGAGGGCACGTCCTGGCAGTACCAGTGGCTGGTGCCGCAGGACCTGGCCGGCCTGATCGATCTGCTCGGCGGCAGGCAGGCCGCCAACGACCGGCTCGACACCTTCTTCGCCTACGACCGGCTGGTCCTGGACCCGGCCCGGACCGCGCGCGAGGTGTGGGTCAACGGCCCGTACGCCTACTACGGCAAGGACAAGTACAACCCGCAGAACGAGCCCGACCTCATCGCCCCCTACACCTACCTGTCGACCGGGCAGCCGTGGAAGACCACCGACGTCGTGCACGCCGCGCTGACCCTCTTCACCGACACGCCGACCGGGATGACCGGCAACGACGACCTGGGCACGATGTCCGCCTGGCACGTGCTGTCCTCGATCGGGATCTTCCCGGTGCAGCCGGGCACCGACACCTGGGGCCTGTCGACACCGGTCTTCGAACGCGTCGACATCCGGCTCGACGGGCGCCACTACCCGAAGGGCCGGCTCACCATCACGGCTCCCGGCACCTCCGCGACCAGCCGCTACATCCAGGCGGCGCGGCTGGACGGCGTCGAGTACGCGAGTACGTACGTCACGACCGACCAACTGCGGGGCGTCCGTTCGGTCGACTTCGTCACCGGGACCGAGCCGTCCGAATGGGGCACCGGCCCGTCCGCCGCCCCACCCGGACTGGTGAGCCCGCTCGGGGACCGTTGACCCGGCTCCACGGGTCCCGCCCTTGGCCTGAAGGGCGGGACTTAATGTGCTGTTAACTGCGTGTAGCTTGATCGCGCTTGACCGTAATCACGTGGACGGGATTGACTGCATTTCTCCCCATCGTCGACGCGAGGACAGACTTTTGACTGACGATCTGCTCGCGCCACTGGACCTGGCGTTCTGGAACATCGAGTCCGCCGCACATCCCATGCACCTCGGTGCCCTCGGGGTGTTCACGGCCAACTCGCCCGCCGCGGGCCTGCACGCGGCCGATCTGCTCGCCGCCCGCGCGGCCGGCGTGCCCGGGCTGCGGATGCGGATCCGTGACGTTTGGCAGCCGCTGGCCTTCGGCGGTGCGGCGCGCGAACCCGTCCCCGATTTCGAGCCGTTCGACCACGTACGGCTGCACGCGCCCGTCACCGACTTCCACGCCGCTGCCGGAACGTTGATGCAGCGCCCCCTGGAGCGCGGCCGACCGCCCTGGGAGGCGCATGTCCTGCCCGGTGACGACGGAGTGTCGTTCGCCGTGCTCTTCAAGTTCCACCACGCCCTCGCCGACGGGCTGAGGGCGCTGACGCTCGCGGCGGCCGTCATGGACCCGATGGACCTCCCGCAGCGCCGCCCGCGCCCCGCCGAGGAGCTTGCCCGCCCACTCCTGCCCGATGTGCGCAAGCTGCCCGACCTGCTCCGCGACACGCTGTCCGACGTGGGCCGGGCCCTGGACATCGGCGCCTCCGTCGCGCGTGCCACCCTCGGTGTGCGCTCCTCGGCCGCGCTGACCTCCGAGCCCAGCGGCACCCGGCGCATCGCGGGCGTGATCCTCGACCTCGACGATGTCCACCGGATCCGCAAGAAGGTCGGCGGTACCGTCAACGACGTGCTGATCGCCGTCGTCGCGGGTGCGCTGCGCAGCTGGCTCGACGAGCGCGGAGACGGCAGCGAGGGCGTCGCACCCCGGGCGCTGATCCCGGTCTCCAAGCGCCGCCCACGCACCGCGCATCCGCAGGGCAACCGGCTCTCCGGCTATCTGATGCGGCTTCCCGTGGACGACCCCGACCCGCTCGGCCGACTGGACACGGTCCGTACCGCCATGGACCGCAACAAGGACGCCGGACCCAACCGGGGCGCGGGTGCGGTGGCCCTGCTCGCCGACCACGTACCCGCCCTCGGGCACCGGATCGGCGGGCCGCTGGTCAGCCAGGCGGCCCGGCTCTGGTTCGACATCCTGGTCACCAGCGTGCCGCTGCCCAGCCTCGGTCTGAAGCTCGGCGGCTGCCCGCTCGCGGAGGTGTACCCGCTCGCTCCGCTGGCGCGCGGGCAGTCCCTGGCGGTCGCGGTCTCCACGTACCGCGGCTCGGTCCACTACGGCCTGATCGCCGACGCCGAGGCCGTACCGGACCTGGACCGCTTCGCGCACGCCGTGTCGGCGGAGGTGGAGATACTGCTGGAGGCGCGCGGGGTGTGATCCCGGGGCGCAGGGTTCTGGGCAGCGCCGGGTTCAGGCTCCGCCGGGCTCGGGGCTCCGGGGTTCGGACCGCGCCGGGCCGGGCTGCCCCGGTTCAGGGTCCGCCGGGCTCGGGGGCGGCGCCGGGATCGGGCTGCTGCGGACTCGGGCGGGATGCGCTCCTGTGGCGTGGGCCAGGCGGCCCGGGCGCCCGGTTTCCGTCCGGGACCGGTGCTTCGGCTCCCTGCCCCGGGGCCTGCCCCGGCCCCGTTGCGGCCCGCGGCCACCACGCCCGTCGCGGGCCCACGGCCACCCCCGTGGGTTCCGTCGGTTTGGTGCCGTCCGCGGCACTCCGTAAGATTCCGCCTTCGAAAGCGAGCGCGGATCGAGCGCGGCGCGGGATCTGAGGAACGGCACACGGCGATGACGATGACAAAGGACGGTCGGGCGGCTCTTGCCGGGGACACGGTGGGGGAGGACCGGGCGCCCATCGCCGAGGGCGCGCCGCAGGTCTCGTACGGACCCGGTATCGACCCGGAGCGGCTCGCGGTCTGTCTCAGCGTGCTCGAGGAACTCGACAAGCTTGAGGTCGACCACCCAGACGCCGTCGCCGTGCGACGCGCCACCGCGGGCATCTACCGCACGGTCAAGCAGCGCCGCCGCCAGGAGCGCCGCGCCGCCAAGACCGCGCACGACAAGGCGGTCACCGAGTCCACCGCCACGGGTTCCGCCCAGCGCATCGACGACGAGACCGAGGGGATCCTGCCCTCGTCCGTCACCGAGTCCGGGCAGCTCGCGGGGATACTCCAGCGGCCGCGCTCCTGCTACGTCTGCAAGACGCGGTACGTCGAGGTCGACTACTTCTACCACCAGCTCTGCCCCGAGTGCGCGGCCGAGAACCGGGCCCGACGCGACGCCCGGGCCGACCTCACCGGCAAGCGGGCACTGCTCACCGGCGGACGCGCCAAGATCGGCATGTACATCGCGCTGAGGCTGCTGCGGGACGGCGCGCACACCACGATCACCACGCGCTTCCCGAATGACGCGATCCGCCGCTTCAAGGCCCAGCCCGACAGCGATGAGTGGATCGGCCGGCTGAAGATCGTCGGCATCGACCTGCGTGATCCCGCGCAGGTGGTGGCGCTCGCCGACTCGGTCGCCGCCGAGGGCCCGCTGGACATCCTGATCAACAACGCGGCCCAGACGGTGCGGCGCTCCCCGGGGGCCTACGGCGAGCTGGTCGCCGCGGAGTCCGCCCCGCTTCCCGCGGGGGAGCTGCCCGCCGCGGAGGTCATCGGCACCTTCGGATCCGGCGCGGTGGCGGCCCTCCCGGTCGCCGGCGGCGGGGCGCTGACCGCGCAGGACGTCACCGACCTGGCGCTGGTCTCCGGCTCGGCGTCGCTGGAGCGGATCGCCGCCGGCACGGCGATCGACGCGGGCGGGCTGGTACCCGACCTGCACGACACCAACAGCTGGATCCAGTCGGTGGACGAGGTCACGCCGGTCGAGCTGCTGGAGGTGCAGCTGTGCAACTCCACGGCGCCGTTCATCCTCATCAGCCGGCTGCGCGCGGCCATGGCGGCCGCACAGGCCCGGCGGACGTACATCGTGAACGTCTCCGCGATGGAGGGCGTCTTCAGCCGCGGCTACAAGGGTGCCGGGCATCCGCACACCAACATGGCGAAGGCCGCGCTGAACATGCTGACGCGGACCAGCGCGCAGGAGATGTTCGAGAAGGACGGCATCCTGATGACCGCCGTCGACACCGGGTGGATCACCGATGAGCGGCCGCACCCCGACAAGGTCCGCCTCGCCGAGGCCGGGTTCCACGCGCCGCTCGACCTGGTCGACGGGGCGGCCCGGGTGTACGACCCGATCGTCCGCGGCGAGCAGGGCGAGGACCTGTACGGGGTGTTCCTGAAGGACTATGCGCCCGGTAAGTGGTAGCCGCCGCACGCTCGGCCGGGGCTTCGCGGCCGGTACCGGGCAGATGGAGGGGGAAGAGCGGGACCATGCCCTCGCAGGCGTGAGCCGGGCGGCAGGTCCCGCGTCCCTACCCGGGCGCTTCCGGGGTGTGTGACCGCAGGACGTCATGCACCGCGTACGCCGGAGCAGTCCGCGCCGTGCGCACCCGCGTGCCGCCGTCCACCAGCAGGTCGGCCCCGGTGATCCAGTCCGCCGCGTCCGACGTCAGCCACAGCACCGCTCGCGCGACGTCCTCGGGGTCGCCCAGACGGCCCAGCGGGAGGCTCGCGGCGAGTTCCTCCTCCGCGTGCTCCCAGACGAAGCGGGCCATGTCGGTGCGGACCAGTCCTGGGGAGACGGAGTTGACGCGGACCGTCGGGGCCAGTTCGCCGGCCAGTTGCCGGGTGAGGTGCAGGAGGGCGGCCTTGGTCGTGCCGTACGCTCCCACGTTCGGGCCCACATGAGCCGCGCCCTCCGTGCACACGTTGACCACCGACCCGCCGTGTTCCCCCATCCACGCCCGCCAGGCGTACTGCACCAGCCGCAGGGGAGCCTCCACGTTCACCGTGAACGCCGCACGCCAGGCGTCCGGATCGGCCTCCATCAGCGGTCCGTACGGCTGGTTCGTCGCGGCGTTGTTGACGACGATGTCGACTCGGCCGAAGCTGCGCATCGTGAGGTCGGTGAGGTTTTTGAGGTGGGTGGGGTCGGCGACCGTGCCCGCGAGCCCCACTCCGCCCAGTTCTTCGGCCGCGCGCCGCACCGCGTCCGCGTCGCGGGCGGTCACACAGACCCGTGCGCCCGCCCGCGTGAGCGCCCGCGCGACGGCGAGACCGATCCCGCGCGAGGCACCCGTCACGATCGCTGCCCTGCCCCGAAGCCCGTACGCCGGCGTCATCCGCGTACCGTCTCATGACGGTCCGTCAGTCAACAGCCCCCAGGCGGGAGTTCTGGGCGGCCACCAGTTCCAGCAGGGTGCGCCAGTCCTCCATCACCCCGGCGTCCAGGGCGGCGGCGCGGCCCGCCTCGGACGCCTGGCGCAGGGTGAGGACGTCGTCGGCGAGAGGGTCGCCCTGCCAGCCGCCCGCGTGCAGACGCACCAGACGGGAGACCCTTTCGCCCAGCAGCGGCCGCACTGCGGACGCGGCACGGTCGGCGTGTCCGGTGCGGTCGCCGGGGGCCAGGAGCAGGCCGATGTCGTGAACCAGGCCCGCGACCTGGAGCTCCTTGTCACTCGGATGGCCGCGTCGCAGCAGGGCTGCCGTCTGCAGGGCGTGGTCGTGAAGGTCGATCGTGTCGCCGGGGCGGTTCGGGCGGCCGGGGCGGACGGGGCTGTTCGGGCTGCCGGGGCTGCCCGGGTCTATGGGACTGTCGGAGCCGGCGGGGCCGCGGGGGCTGCCGGGGCGATCGGGGTCGCTCCGCGCCCCGCGGGCCGCGTGCAGCAGATCCATCAGCTCTTCGACACTGCGCAGTTCCATGCGTCAGTCCTCCCCGCGGGCGAGAAAAGCCGTTGCGCGCGCCAGCAGATCATGGCCGAATGAACACGAGGCGACCTGGAACAGTCTCTCTTGTTTCCAGCCCTATCGAGCGGACTCCCGCTCATTTGGTTAATCTGTAGCGACGGGCAAAGCTGATCGGGTTCCACCAGACCCACCGTCCGTCCCGGGACAAGCCGGTCACCACGGCCTGCTCTCAACGGAGTTACCGGCGCCACCGCGTCCGAACCGCCTTGACTCACACCCGCAGGGGCATGAGGCGTCCGGCAGTGGGCCGGCCCCGTCCCACGGGTTACCCGACACATAAGGAGTGCGCGGTGCCAGAGAAGACGAGTCGCGAGCAGCGCCCCAAGGAACATACGGAGCGCTCGGGCCGCCGGAGCGAGCAGGAACTCGGCAGTCTCGACGTGTGGGCCCGGTCCGCCCCGATCCGACTGGCGGGCTACGAGGACGACCTCGCCGAGCCGCACATCCTGCCCAGCGTCGACT
This sequence comes from Streptomyces cavernae, assembly GCF_004023625.1. Classification (GTDB taxonomy): domain Bacteria; phylum Actinomycetota; class Actinomycetes; order Streptomycetales; family Streptomycetaceae; genus Streptomyces; species Streptomyces cavernae. Next base: position 77,096 of record NZ_RPDJ01000033.1, read on the forward strand.
AGCCCTCCGGTCCACGCCGGCGGTCATGATCGCCACGGCATGGGCGTGCCAGACTCGCGGCCATGCCGAACATCGTGATCAGAGAAGCCGAGGGGGAGGACTGGCCGGCGATCTGGCCCTTCTGGCGCCGGATCGTCGCCGCGCGGGAGACCTACACCTGGGACCCGGACACGCCCGAGAAGGCGGCCCGGGTCCTGTGGATGGGGCCCGGGAAACGCGTGTACGTCGCCGAGGACGGTGAGGCCGTGGTCGGCTCGGCCTGTCTGAGGCCCAACTACGGCGGCCCCGCGGCCGGTATCGCCAACGCCGGGTTCATGGTCGACCCGGACCAGGGCGGACGCGGCATCGGACGCGCCCTCGCCGAGCACGTCCTCACCGCGGCACGGGAGCAGGGCTACCGGGGCATGGTGTTCAACGCCGTCGTGGAGACCAACCCGGCCGTGGGACTGTGGACTTCGCTCGGCTTCACGATCCTCGGCACGGTGCCGGAGGCGTTCGAGCACCCACGGCACGGGCGGGTGGGCCTGCACATCATGTACCGGGCGCTGTGAACCCACACGGAGACCGCTCGGTCGCCGCACCCTTCGGTGGCCGCGCTCGGGCGCCGCGGTGCTCGGTGCGCGCCGCGTCTCGGTCGAGCACCGAACACCCAGCCGAGCGGCGACGCTCAGTCGAGCGGCGACACTCAGTCGAGCAGCGACTCAGTCGAGCGGTGCCGTTCGGCGCCACGGCCGCCCGGCCTCCAACTGGGCCGCCACCTCCAGGAGATCGAGCTCCGACCCGGGGCGGCCGACCAACTGGACGGCACACGGCGCGCCGCCCGGCAGCGTCCCGAACGGCACCGACATCGCCGGCCAGCCCGTCAGGTTCCACGGCGGCGTCATCGGCGAGTAGTTGGTGTTCACCAGCACGTTCCGCAGCCAGCCGCGTTCGTGCCAGGGCGCGGCGGCGGGGGAGCGCCGGGCCAGCGCCGGAGTGAGCAGGACGTCGTGCTCGGCGAAGAACGGCTCCATCCTGCGCCGCAGTTGCTCCCTGCGGACGCCCTTGCGGACCGAGCCCACCGTCCGCCGCCCGATCGTCGCGTGCACCCGAGTCCGCCGGCTCAGCCGCCGCAGGTCCAGGTCCTCGGCGTCCACCGCCGTGCCGGCCGTCCAGTGCGCGAGCGACGTGGTGCCGAGCCAGAAGGGGTACGGGGGGTCGGCGCGGCGAAGCCGGTTGCCCGCCTCGGTCAGCACCGCCGCCGCGTCCCGGGCCGCCACCGCGTAGGGGCGGCTGATGGTGACACCCGGAAACGGACTGCGCACGGAGACGGCGATCTTGCGCGCGGCCTTTCCGGTGGGCCGCACGGGCTCGATGCCCGCCAGGACCGAGAACATCAGCCGGGCGTCCTCGACCGTGGTGGCCAGTGGGCCATTTTCGGACATTCCGAACCAGTCGCCGTGGCCGATGCCCGCCGGTATCACGCCGTGGCCCGGCTTGAGGCCGATGAGGCCGCAGTTGGCGGCGGGGATGCGCAGCGAGCCCATTCCGTCGTTGCCCAGCGCGATCGGCACCAGCCCCGCCGCGACCGCCGCGGCACTGCCGCCGGAGGAGCCGCCCGCCGTGCGGGTGGTGTCCCACGGGTTGCGGGCGGTGCCGTGCACCCCCTCCGTGGTGCCGAAGACGCACAGTTCCGGCACGTTGGTCACCCCGACCACGACGGCACCCGCGGCCCGCAGCCGGGCCACCGTGACATGGTCGTCGTCGGCCGGGACGTCGGCGGTGGCCGCCGTGCCGTTTCGGGTGGCCTCGCCCCGTACGGCGAGGTTGTCCTTGACGGCGACCGGTACGCCCGCGAGCGGCAGTTCGGCCAGATCGTCCCGGGCGGCCAGCTCCTCGGCCTCGGCGAGCGCCTCCTTCGCGCGCACCCGGCGGAAGGCGCCCACCCGGGCGTCGAGCCGTTCGATGCGCGCCAGATGCTCGGCAACCACCTCGCGGGGCGTGGCGCGCTTCTCGCGCACGGCGGAGGTGATCTCGGTGGCGCTGCGGCCGACCCAGCTGGTCACGAAGGCTCCTCGTCCGAGTGATGTGTGGGAGCACTGTGCCTCGTTGTACGGGGTCACGTCGAGAGGCCGCGGTCTTGGACATTCGCGGTCCTCTTGTTGGACTTTCGGGCACATGGCTCCGGTGTTTCCGCAGCGCGCCGAGTGATCCGACCACCTGCGCAACTTTCATGTCTCATGGCCCCGTTGACAGTCATTGGCGCCGGCTCAATGATCAGCCATCCGATGACTTGGAGGTGCAGGGCCATGACCCTCACGACCCGGCTGGCCGTCGCGGTGGCGGGGCTCGCACTCATCGCGGGGGTGACACCGGCGCAGGCCGTCGTGGCGCAGCAGGACGCACCGACGGCGGCGGCCGCGCCGGTCACCGTGCCTGCCCTGGCGAACTGGACGGCCGAAACCGGAAGTTACTCCTTCGGCCGGGGCACCCGCATCGTGGCCGCCGACCGGGCCGCTCGGACCACCGCCGACACCCTCGCCGACGATCTGCGCTCGGCGGGCCACGGCACCGTCCCCGTGGTGAGCGGCGGCGCACGGACCGGCGACATCGTCATCGACGTCCGGCCGTCCCGGAAACCACTCGGCGCGGAGGGCTACGAACTGCGTGCGGGCAAGCGGCTGTCGGTGACCGGCGCCACCGCGACCGGAGCCTTCTACGGCACCCGCACCGTCCTCCAGCTCCTCGCGCGGGACGACCGTGTCCCGGCCGGACGGACCGTGGACGTCCCCGAGTACGAGGAACGCGGCGTCGGCGTCTGCGCCTGCTACATCAACATCTCCACGGACTGGCTGGAGAACCTGGTCCGTGAGATGGCGTACAACAAGCTCAACCGGCTGCTGCTGGAGCTGAAGGTCAAGAGCGAGTCCCACCCGGAAGCCAACACCTGGGGCTACTACACCAAGGACGAGATCCGCCGGCTCGTCGCCCTCGGCGCCAAGTACCACGTGGAGATCGTCCCGGAGATCAACTCGCCGGGCCATATGGATCCCTGGATCGAGAACCGGCCGGACCTCCAGCTGACGGACTCCGACGGCAACAAACAGCCGTCCCGGCTCGACATCACCCGCCCCGAGGCCTTCGCCTACTACACCAGCCTGATCGACGAATACGCGCAGGTCTTCACCTCCACCTCCTGGCACATGGGCGCCGACGAGTACATGCTCGGCTCCGACTTCGCGAAGTACCCGCAGGTTCTCGCCTACGCACGCCAGAAGTACGGTGCGAACGCCACCCCGCAGGACGCGTTCATCGACTTCGTCAACCGCGTCCACACCTACGCCGCGGCCAAGGGCAAGAAGCTGCGGATATGGAACGACGGCCTCACCGGAGCCAACACCGTCCCGGTCGCGGCGGGCACGACGGTCGAGCACTGGCTGAACGTCGCCGTGAAACCGAGCCGGCTCATCGCGCAGGGCTACCCGGTGATGAACGCGGCGTACGCCCTCTACCTCGTCCGCGGCGGCTTCCACAGCAACACCGAGTCGCTGTACGACCAGAGTTGGGACCCCCGCAGCTTCGAGGGCGAGAAGCTCACCTCCCGCGAGGGCATCACCGGGGCGAAGATCAGCCTCTGGCCGGACAACGGGCGAGGGGAGACGGAGAACGAGGTCGCCGTCGACACCGAGCCCGCGCTACGGCACATCGCCCAGGCCACCTGGGGAGCACCCCACCCGGACGCAACCTACGAGGACTTCCTCGCCCGCGGCCGGGCCGTCGGCAAGGCGCCCGGGGTGGTCGACCTCACGCGCGTACCGGTCGCCGACGGCACGTACACCCTGCGTTCGGGCGCCACCACGGCGGGCGACTTCACGGTGGCACGTACCCCGGACGGCTACGCGACCCTGAAGTCCCGGACGAGCGGCCGCTGTCTGGAGGTACGGGGCGGGAAGCTCACGCTGAACGTTCCGCTGCAGCCCGGCACCGCGGTGACCGAGGAGAGCTGCGACCCCGTGAACACTCTCCAACGCTGGGTACTCGACCCGGCTCCGGGCGGCTACCGGCTCGTGAACGCGATCACGCGGATGGCGGTCCACATCTCCGACGACGGTCGCCTCGTGCAGTACCCACCGGACCAGCGGACCCCCGCCGTATGGACACTGGCCGCCGTCTGAACAACGGGCCGCTCCGCGGCGCGCCCTGTTCAGCGGCAGCTGTACGCCGATTTCCCCGGGCCTGAAGAACCGCACGCCACGGCGGGCGAGGAACCGAAGTCAGCCGATCGGAACCGAAGCGGGCCGGTGGCCGCCGTAAGGAGGGTGCCTGCGCCGTCCGGGCCGCTCGTGTGCCTGCGCCGTCCGGGCCGCCCGTGTGGCTGCGGCGGCCCGGACGGCGCAGGCATGTCGGGCGGGCCGGCTCAGCCGTTGTACGGGGCCGTGACGTCCAGGACCCAGGTGACGCCGAAGCGGTCGGTGAGCATGCCGTACAGCGGCGCCCACTGCGCGGGCTCCAGCGGACGCACGATGGCCGAGCCCTCGGCGAGCCTGCCCCACAGGGCACTGATCTCCTCGGCGTCGTCACCGCGTACGGAGACGAAGAACGGGTTCTCGCCCTGGTTCCAGGGCAACTGCGAGGGCACGTCGTAGGCCATGACGTGGAAGCCGTTGTCGCCGGCCACCTCGCCCCACATCACCCAGTCCGCCTCGCTCTCGTTCTGCACGGCGCCCGCGTCCTTGTAGGTGACCGCGACAGTACGTCCGCCGAAGACGGACCGGTAGAAGTCCAGCGCCTCTCGTGCGGTGCCCCGGAAGTTCAGATGAGTGGTGGTCGTGACGGACATGACGGGCTCCTTGCCTCGATGTGACGAATACGCCGCCGACCGTCAAAGCCCGAGCGGCGGCTGCCGTGACCGGGGGCGATGCCTCCCGAACGGCTCGTAGGCAACCATGGCGGAGGTAGCGGACAGGGTGTGTCCTGTACTGCGGGGAAGATGGATCTCATGCACAAGACATCCGCCCGGTTGCTCGCGCTGCTCTCGCTGCTCCAAACGCACCGGGACTGGTCGGGCGACGATCTCGCCCAGCGTCTCGACATCACCTCGCGCACCGTGCGCCGTGACATCGACCGCCTGCGCGAACTCGGCTACCTGATCATGACCGTCAAAGGGCCGGCCGGCGGCTACCGCCTGGAGGCCGGCACTCACATGCCACCGATGCTGTTCGACGACGGCCAGGCCGTCGCCCTGGCCGTAGCGCTGCAGACCGCGGCCACCGGCACCACCACCGTCGCCGAGGACGCCACCCGCGCCCTGGCCACCCTCCGCCAGGTCATGCCACCCCGCCTGCGCCACCGCATCGACCTGCTGCGCATCACCGCCGTCCGACCACCCGCGGCCCGCGACACCCCTCAGGCCGACACCCAGGTCCTGGTGGACCTCAGCCGCGCCATCCACGCCCGCGAGGAACTGCGCTTCGACTACACCTCGGGCCGGGGCACCTCGGCCGACAACCCCCGCCGGGTACAACCCCACCACCTGGTCACCTGGCGTGATCGCTGGTACCTCGTGGCCTGGGACCTGGACCGGGAGGACTGGCGCACGTTCCGCGTCGACCGCATCCGGCCCCGCACACCCACCGGCCCGCGCTTCGCCCCGCGCGAACTCCCCGGCGGCAGCGTCTCCGCCTTCGTCACCAGCCGGTTCCGCGGCAACGAAGGCGCCACGACCGACTGGCCCTGCCAGGGCGAGGTGATCCTCCACCTCCCGGCCGCCCACGTCGCGCCCTTCGCCCAGGACGGAATCGTCGAGGAACTCGGCCCCCACCGCTGCCGGCTCACCCTCGGCTCCTGGTCATGGACCGGGCTCGCCGCCACCATCGGCCGCTTCGGCACCGACATCGAAGTCATCGGTCCGCCCCCACTGGCCACGGCGTTCGCAGAACTCGCCGCCCGCTACGCCCGCGCCGCGCGCGCCACAGGAGCGGAGACCGGCGCGACGCCGTGAGAACGGAAACCGCCGCGCCGCTCATGCCCAGCCCAAGCCCAGGCCCAAGCCCTCCGAACGTCGACACCCGCGACCGGCAAGGTCAAGCACGGCGACCCGCCGTGCCGGAGGCCTCAGCCACGTAGTTGGGTCCGCAGCCACTCCTCCACCTCTCCCACATGCGCCGCCGCGGCCGCCCGGGCCGCCTCCGGGTCGTGGGCCACCAGCGCGCGGTGGATCGCGGCGTGTTCGCGGCGGGTGCGGGCGAAGGCCCCCTCCTCCTGGTAGCCCCGCCACACCCGGGCCCGGAACGTACGGGACGACAGACCCTCCAGGATCGCCGCCATGGTCTCGTTCCCGGCCGCGGCGACGATCGCGCGGTGGAAGGCGAGGTCGTGGGAGAGGATCTCCTCCGGGTCGTCGGTCGCGTTCATGGCCGCCAGGTGTTTCTCCACCTCCGCGAGTTCGCCCTCGGTGATCCGGGCCGCGGCCAGCGCGGTCGCCGTGGACTCCAGGATGCGGCGCACCTCCAGCAGCTCCACGAGTTGCGGACCGCGCGAGAGATCCGCGACCACGCCGAAGGTCTCCAGCAGGTCCCCGGCCTCCAGCTGGGTCACATAGATGCCGGAGCCGTGTCTCGCCTCAAGCACCCCGAGCACCGTCAGCGCCCGGATCGCCTCCCGCATCGAGCTGCGCGAGATGCCCAGCCGGGCCGCGAGATCACGCTCCGTCGGCAGCCGTTCACCCGGCTCCAGCCGCCCCTCCGCGATCATCGCCTTGATCTGCTCGATGGCGCGCTCGGTCACCGTGCCCTTCGGCCCGGCGGCTTCCACGCCCCTGGGTCCGGCGCCCCTGACCGGGGCCCTGGCCTGTCCGGCCACCGTCTCGTCCACGCCGGTCCTCCGTTCGCAGCCTGAGTGCGCCCGCAGTCTAACCATGGAGTTGGTCCGACCACTACGACCGGAAACCGTGAAAATCTGACCCCGGGGGGTGTTGTGAACCCGAAGTGGTCTGATAAATATTCCAGCGATTCCACTGGCACCCCGGGCCGGAAGCGGGACCTCAGGCCGGGGGCGACTCGTCCCACTGGACGCAGGACGGGTACGTCCGCCAGTGCCACGCTCACCCCGCTGGATCTCGCTCGATGAGGAGCCGTCACATGGCCGGCAGAACACCGCGGAACAGGCGAACGACGTCGCGGGCGGTGCGTGCGGTGGCTGCCGCCGCATGCGCCACCCTCGTGCTCGCGGCATGCGGCAGTACCAAGGACTCCGTCGCCTCGGGAGGGGACGGCGGTGAGGGCAAGGTCGGGGTGATCCTGCCCCTGCTGACCTCACCGTTCTGGCAGTCGTACAACGACTACGTGCCCAAGATGGCGAAGGAGGAGAAGGTCGACGCCTTAAAGACCGTCAACTCCAACAGCGACCCGTCGCAGCAGATCACCGACATCAACAACGCGCTCAACCAGGGCGTCAAGGGCCTCGTCGTCGCTCCCCTGGACAGCGCGGCCATCGTCGCCGGGCTCGACCAGGCCGAGCGCAAGGGCGTACCGGTCGTGGCGGTGGACGTGGCGCCCGACAAGGGCAAGGTCGCGATGGTGGTCCGCGCCAACAACGTCGCCTACGGCGAGAAGGCCTGCGAGTACCTCGGCAAGCAGATCCCGTCCGGCAAGGTCGTGCAGATCATGGGCGACCTCGCCTCGGTCAACGGCCGCGACCGCTCCGAGGCGTTCCGCGCCTGCGTCAAGAAGAACTACCCCAAGCTGAAGGTGCTGGAGATCCCCGCCAAGTGGGAGTCCGACGCCGCCGCCTCCAAGCTGGACACGCTCCTCAACGCCAACCCCGACATCAAGGGCATCTACATGCAGGCCGGCGGCGTCTACCTCGCCCCGACCCTGCAGACCCTGAAGTCGAAGGGGATGCTGAAGAAGGCGGGCCAGGCCGGCCACATCTTCATCGTCTCCAACGACGGCATCCCGCAGGAGTACGACGCCATCCGCAAGGGCGAGATCGACGCCACCGTCTCCCAGCCCGCCGACGCCTACGCCAAGTACGGCATGTACTACATCAAGCAGGCCATGGCAGGAAAGACGTTCAAGCCCGGCCCGACCGATCACGACTCCACCATCGTCAAGCTGCCGAGCGGCATACTCGAGGACCAGCTGCCCGCGCCGCTGGTCACCAAGGACAACGTCGACGACCCCGAACTCTGGGGCAACACGGTCAAATGACAGCTGTCGTCACCCCCCTGGTAGAGGCCACGGGCATCGTCAAGCGCTACGGGCCCACCGTCGCCCTGCAGGACGGCCGGCTTTCCGTCCTGCCCGGCGAGTCCCACGCCCTCGTCGGCCGCAACGGCGCGGGCAAGTCCACCCTCGTCACCGTCCTCACCGGGCTCCAGGCGCCGGACGCGGGCACCGTCCGCTTCGACGGCGAGCCCGCGCCGCCGCTCACCGACCGCGCCGCCTGGCGCGCCAAGGTGGCCTGCGTCTATCAACGGCCCACCGTCGTACCGGAGTTGACGGTCGCGGAGAACCTGTTCCTGAACCGCCAGCCGGATGCCCGACGCGGCTTCTTCAGCTGGCGCCGGCTCCAGGCGGAGGCTACCGAGGTCCTGGAGACCTGGGACGTCCGCGTCGACCCCGGGGCCAGGACCGCCGACCTCAAGGTCGAGGACCGGCAGATGGTGGAGATTGCCCGGGCGCTCAGCCAGGGCGCCCGCTTCATCGTCCTCGACGAACCCACCGCACAGCTCGACAACCGCGAGATCGAACGCCTCTTCACCAAGATGCGCTCGCTGCAGGAGTCCGGGGTCACCTTCCTGTTCATCTCGCACCACCTCCAGGAGGTCTACGAGGTCTGCCAGACGGTGACCGTCCTGCGCGACGCCCGCTGGATCACCACCGCCCCGGTCGCCGAACTCCCGCGCGCCGCACTGGTGGAGGCGATGGCGGGGGAGGCGGTGGCCGAGCGGCAGGCCGCCGCCGCGGACGCCGTGGTCGAGCAGACCGACCCCGACGAGGCCGGCGCGCCGGTCGTCCTGGAGGCCAGGGGCCTGACCTCGGACACCTTCGAGGACGTCGACCTGACCGTGCGCCGCGGCGAGGTCGTCGGGCTCGCCGGGTCCAGCGGCAGCGGGAAGGTCGCGCTCGCCGAGTCCTTCGCCGGGCTGCACACCCCGGCCTCGGGCAGCGCCCGACTGGACGGCAGACCGCTGACGTTCGGTGATGTCCAGGCCGCCCTGAAGGCCGGTGTGGGCTGCGTCCCGCGCGACCGGCACGACCAGGGACTCGTCTTCGGCATGACCATCGGCGACAACGCCACCATGAGCGTCCTGGACCGGCTCGGCAAGAACGGGTTCATCGGCACCGCCCGCAAACGCGGCTTCGCCACCGAACTCATCGAGCGGCTGGACATCCACGCCGAAGGGCCCGACCAGCCGGTCTCCGACCTCTCCGGCGGCAACGCCCAGAAGGTGGTGATGGCTCGCGCCCTCGCTTCCGACCCACGCCTGCTCGTGCTCATCAACCCCACGGCCGGGGTCGATGTGAAGTCCAAGGAATCCCTGCTCTCACGCGTGGACAACGCCCGCGAGGACGGCACCGCCGTCCTGGTCGTCTCCGACGAACTCGACGACCTGCGCCGCTGCGACCGCGTCCTCGTCCTCTTCCACGGCCGTGTCGTCGCCGAACACCGGGCGGGCTGGCACGACCACGAGCTGATCGCCTCCATCGAAGGAGTGGACCATGGCTGACACGAAGGCCCCGTCGGCCTCTACCCCCACCCCCGCGAAGGAGTCCGACGGCGCGGCGGCCAAGACCGTGATCCTGCGCCGCGCCCGTGAACTCGCCCTGGTCCCCGCGCTGTTGGTGCTGCTGGTGCTGGGCGCGATCGTCAACGACTCGTTCCTCACCGAACGCAACATCATCTCCATCCTGGGCGCCTCCGCCGCACTCGCGATGGTGGTGCTGGCCGAGGCGCTGGTGCTGATCCTCGGCAAGATCGACCTGTCCCTGGAGTCGGTGGTCGGCATCGCCCCCGCCGTCGGTGCCCTGCTGGTGCTGCCCGCCGCACAGTCCGGCTGGGGCACCGAATGGTCCGCCGGACTCGCCATCCTCGCGATCCTCGTCGTGGGCGGGGTGATCGGCGCCTTCAACGGCGTCCTCGTGGTGAAGTTCAAGCTCAACGCCTTCATCGTCACCCTCGCCATGCTGATCGTGCTGCGCGGACTGCTGGTCGGCGCCACCAAGGGCAAGACCCTGTTCGGCATGCCGGAATCGTTCTTCTCCCTGGCCACCTCCACCTTCCTGCGTGTCCCGCTGTCGGTGTGGCTGGCCGCGGTCTGCTTCGGCGTCGCCGGGATCTTCCTCAAATACCACCGCATCGGCCGAGCGCTGTACGCCATCGGCGGCAACGCGGAAGCCGCGCGCGCGGCCGGCATCCGGGTGGAGAGGGTGGTGTTCGGGGTGTTCGTCATCGCGGGCGTCCTCGCCGCGGTCGGCGGGATCATGCAGACCGGTTACGTCGGGGCGATCAGCGCCAACCAGGGCAACAACATGATCTTCACGGTGATGGCGGCGGCGGTCATCGGCGGCATCGCCCTCGACGGCGGCCGGGGCACCATGTTCGGTGCGCTCACCGGTGTACTCCTTCTCGGTGTCGTGCAGAACCTGCTGACACTCGCCCAGGTGCCCTCCTTCTGGATCCAGGCCATCTACGGGGGAATCATCCTGGTCGCCCTGATGATCGCCCGGGTGACCACGGGCCGAGCCCAGGACTAGGCCCTGTCGTCCGGGGGCTTGATCCGTCGGAAGCCCCCGGACCCCGCCAGACGCTCACTCACGATGCAGAGCCCCGGATCGAAAGGCCTCCCGTGTCCCCAACCTCCGCCCGCATCACCGCGGTCGACACTTACGACATCCGCTTCCCCACCTCACGCGAGCTCGACGGGTCCGACGCGATGAACCCGGACCCCGACTACTCGGCGGCGTATGTCGTACTGCGCACGGACGACGCCGACGGCCCGGAGGGGCACGGATTCACCTTCACCATCGGGCGGGGCAACGATGTCCAGGTCGCCGCGATCGATGCACTGCGGGGGCATGTCACGGGCCGGGACGTCGAGGAACTGTGCGCCGACCCCGGCTCGCTGTTCCGGGACCTGATCGGGGACAGCCAGCTGCGCTGGCTCGGCCCCGAGAAGGGCGTGATGCACATGGCGATCGGCGCCGTAGTCAACGCCGTATGGGACCTGGCCGCCAAACGCGCGAACAAGCCCCTGTGGCAGCTGCTCGCCGACGCCACCCCCGAATGGCTGGTCTCGCAGGTCGACTTCCGCTACATCTCGGACGTCCTCAGCCCCGCGGACGCCCTCGACCTGCTGAGCCGGGGCCGGGAGGGCGCGGCCGACCGGGAGAGACTCCTGCGGGAGCGCGGGTTCCCCGGCTACACCACCTCACCCGGCTGGCTGGGCTACTCCGACGAGAAGCTCACCCGGCTGGCCCGGCAGGCCGTCGCCGACGGCTTCACCCAGATCAAGCTGAAGGTCGGCGCGGACATCGAGGACGACGTACGCCGCTGCCGGGTGGCCCGCTCCGTGGTCGGACTGGACATCCGGATCGCCATCGACGCCAACCAGCGCTGGAACGTCGACGAGGCGATCACCTGGGTGCGGGCACTCGCCGAGTTCGACCCGTACTGGATCGAGGAACCCACCAGCCCCGACGACATCCTCGGCCACGCCGCCATCCGCAAGGCCGTCGCCCCCGTCAAGGTCGCCACCGGCGAACATGTGCAGAACCGGATCGTCTTCAAACAGCTCCTCCAGGCGGGCGCCATCGACGTCCTGCAGATCGACGCGGCCCGCGTCGGCGGCGTCAACGAGAACCTGGCCATTCTGCTGCTCGCCGCCAGGTTCGGCGTACCGGTCTGCCCGCACGCGGGCGGCGTCGGACTGTGCGAACTCGTCCAGCACCTGTCGATGTTCGACTACGTGGCCCTCTCCGGCACCACCGAGAACCGGGTCATCGAATACGTCGACCATCTGCACGAGCACTTCCGCGACCCGGTGGTGATCCGCGAGGGTCACTACGCGGCGCCCACCGCGCCCGGTTTCTCCGCCACCATGAAACCGGAGTCCATCACCGAGTTCACCTTCCCCGGCGGCACGTTCTGGGCCGCCGACCTCGACCCTCAGAAGGGGGCAGCGGCATGACCGACGCGCAGGACTTCGAGGGGCTGAAGGCCCTGGTGACAGGGGGTGCCTCCGGTATCGGCCGGGCCACCGCCGAACTACTGGCCGCCCGCGGCGCGCACGTCGCCGTCCTCGACCTGGACCCGTCGTCGGTGGAGAAACCACTGCTCGGTTTCCAGGCCGACGTCACCGACGACGACTCCGTACGCGGGGCGGTGGCCGCCGCCGTCACGGAACTCGGCGGACTCGACGTCCTCGTCAACAACGCCGGCATCGGCGCCCAGGGCACGGTCGAGACCAACGACGACGCGGAGTGGCACCGGGTCCTGGACGTCAACGTCCTCGGTATGGTCCGCGCGGCACGCGCGGCGCTGCCCCATCTGCGGGAGTCCTCGCACGCGGCGATCGTGAACACCTGCTCCATCGCCGCCACCGCCGGACTGCCGCAGCGGGCCCTCTACTCCGCGTCGAAGGGCGCCGTCTACTCGCTCACCCTCGCCATGGCCGCCGATCACGTCCGCGAGGGCATCCGTGTCAACTGCGTCAACCCGGGAACGGTGGACACCCCGTGGGTGGGCCGCCTGCTGGACGCCGCCGCCGACCCGGCCGCCGAACGCGCTGCCCTCGAAGCCCGCCAGCCCACCGGCCGGCTGGTCTCAGCCGCCGAAGTGGCGGGCGCCATCGCCTACTTGGCGAGCCCTCTCTCCGGCGCCACCACCGGCACCGCACTCGCCGTCGACGGCGGGATGCAGGGGCTGCGGCTGCGCCCGGTGGGCCAGTGAAGTCGCTGGGGAACAGCGGAGTCGAGGTCAGTGAGCTGTCCCTCGGCGCCGCCGGGATCGGCAACCTCTACACCGAGGTGAGCGACGAGCAGGCGTCGGAGACGGTGGCCACCGCCCGCTCCTTGGGAATCCGCTACTTCGACACCGCGCCGCACTACGGCATCGGCCTCTCCGAACGCCGCCTCGGCGCCGTCCTGCGGGAGCAACCGCGTGTCACGTACACGGTCTCCACCAAGGTGGGCCGCCGCCTCGAACCCAGCGACGCGGGCGGCGACGACCTCGGACACGGTTTCGCCGTGCCCGCCACGCACCGCCGCGTCTGGGACTTCAGTGCCGACGGAGTACGCCGCAGCCTGGAGGCGAGCCTCGAGCGGCTCGGCCTCGACCGGGTGGACGTCGTCTACCTCCACGACCCCGACGACCACGCCGAAGAGGCCTTCCACGAGGCCTACCCGGCGCTGGAGAAGCTGCGCTCCGAAGGCGTGGTGGGCGCGATCGGCGCGGGCATGAACCAGACCGGGATGCTCACCCGTTTCGTCCGCGAGACCGATGTGGACGTGGTGCTGTGCGCGGGCCGCTACACACTCCTCGAACAGGGCGCCCTGGAGGACCTGTTGCCCGCCGCACAGGAACGCGGGAAGTCCGTCGTGATCGGCGGCGCCTTCAACTCCGGGCTACTCGCGGACCCGAAGCCCGGAGCCACGTACAACTACGCTGCCGCGCCACCCGAGTTGCTGAACCGGGCACTGGCCCTCAAGGCGGTGGCCGACCGCCACGGCACCACCCTGCGCGCCGCCGCCCTGGCCTTCTGCGCCGCCCATCCGGCCGTCGCGAGCGTCCTGGTCGGCGCCCGCTCGGCCGACGAAGTCCGCGACTGCGCCGAACAGTTCGCGGCACCCGTACCAGTGGCCCTGTGGCAGGAGCTGCGTGCCGAGGGCCTGCTGCCCGACAACGCGCCGGTGCCGGGAGAGGAACCGTCATGAGAGTCGCCCTGCACACCAAGGTCCGCGCCGACCGCATCGAGGAGTACGAGGCCGCCCACCGCGAGGTGCCCGAGGAGCTCACGGACGCCATCCGCGCCGCCGGCGCCACCTCCTGGACGATCTGGCGCAGCGGTACCGACCTCTTCCACGTGCTGGAGTGCGAGGACTACGCAAAGCTGCTCGCCGAACTGGAGAAGCTCCCGGTCAACGTCACCTGGCAGGCCAGGATGGCCGAACTCCTCGACGTGGTCCACGACTACTCCGACGAGGGCGCGGCCGCCGGCCTGCCCGTCGTCTGGGAGCTGCCGTGATCGTCGACTCCCACCACCACCTCTGGGACCTCACCGTACGCGACCAGGAGTGGATCAGCGGACCCGAACTGGCCCCCCTGCGCCGCAACTTCGAGCTTCCCGAGTTCACCGCCGAGGCCCGCGGCGCCGGAGTCTCGGCCAGCGTCCTGGTCCAGACGATCACGGTCGCCGAGGAGACGCCCGAGTTCCTCGCGATCGCGGAGGCCGGCGAAGTCGTCGCCGCGGTGGTGGGCTGGACGGACCTCACCCACCCGGCCGTCGGCGACGAACTGGCCCGGCTGCGGGAGCTGCCCGGCGGAAGCCGGCTCAAGGGCATCCGTCATCAGGTACAGGGCGAACCCGACCCGGAGTGGCTGCTGCGGCCGGACGTGCGCCGCGGCCTGAACGCGGTCGAGGCGGCGGGACTGGTCTACGACCTGGTGGTCGTGCCCCACCAACTCCCCGCCTGTGTCAAGGCGGCCGCCGAGCATCCCGGACTCACCTTCGTCCTGGACCACCTGGGCAAACCGCCGATCGCCTCGGGCGCACTCGAACCGTGGGCCTGCGCCGTGCGGGAGCTGGCCGAACTCCCCAACACCGTCTGCAAGATCTCCGGCATGGTCACCGAGGCCGAGCTCACCACCTGGACCGTCGAGGACCTCCGTCCGTACGCGGACACGGTCCTCGACGCCTTCGGCCCGTCCCGGCTGATGTTCGGCTCCGACTGGCCGGTGTGCACGCTGGCGGCGACGTACGCCCGGGTCCTGGGCGTTGCCGAGGAGCTGACCGCGGGGCTGAGTGCCGACGAGCGCGAAGAGGTCTTCGCCGGGACGGCGACCCGGGTCTACGGTCTGGGAGACCTCTGAGAGTCTGCGCTCGGCTCTCACGCCCGCTGAGCCGGGGCCTCCAGCCGCGTCGGCGGCAGGAACTCCCGCACCTGGGTCCGGTGCCAGCAGGCGCCCGTCTCCCGCAGTTCCCGCCAGGTCGTGTACCGGTAGCGGTACAGCCGGGCCCGTACGAACCGGGGCGGGCTGTCCGCCGGGAAGGGGGACCGGCGCAGCAGCCGCAAAGTGTCCCGGTCGTTCTCCAGCAGTCGTTCCATCAGCCCGCCGAACCATGAACCGGCGTAGGCCGGGGAGAGCGCCACGAACCACATCAGCCAGTCGAGCCTCAAGTGGTACGGGGCGAACTGGAGCGGCCAGCGCCGGGGATCGCCCGGCTTGCCCTTGAACTCGTACTCCCGCCAGTCGGCGTCCGCACGCGGCACCTCCTCCGCAGTGCCCTCGACGACCACCTCGTACCGGACCCGGCTCACGCTGCCGAACGCACCGTAGGTGTTCACCAGGTGCAGGGGGTCGAAGGAGCGGTTCATGACCTGTGCGCGGGAGATCAGGTTGCGGGCCGGGCGATAGCTGAGGACGAGCAGACCTGCGGCCACGGCGAGCACCACGATCTGGTACCAGAGGGGGGCGCCCGTGGGCCCACGGCTCTCCCCGTAGTCGACGACCGACAGCGCGATCACGATCGTGAGCCAGTTCAGCCAGGCGAAGTTGCCGGACAGCACGAGCCACAGCTGGGTGACGATCATCAGGGACGCGGCGGCCGTCGCGATCGGCTGCGGTGCGAAGAGGAAGACGGGGACGACGAGTTGGGTGAAGTGGTTGGCCGCCACCTCCGCCCGGTGGAAGGGCCGCGGCAGATGGTGGAAGAACCAGCTGAGGGGGCCCGGCATCGGCTGGGTCTCGTGGTGGTAGTCCAGACACGTCAGCCTGCGCCAGCATTCGTCACCGCGCATCTTGATCAGCCCCGCCCCGAACTCCAGCCGGAACAGCACCCAGCGCAGCAGGAACAGCACCACGATCGGCGGCGCCACCTCGTCGTTGCCGAGGAAGACCGCGAGGAACCCCACCTCCAGCAGCAGTGACTCCCAGCCGAACCCGTACCAGGTCTGGCCGACGTTGACGATCGAGAGGTACAGGACCCAGGGCACCAGCCACATCAACATCGCCCCCCACAGCGGCACATGGGAGTCGAGCCCCGCGACCAGGGCCAGCGACACCGCACATCCCGTCCAGGCGCAGACCGCGAAGAACCGGTCCGAGTAGTGGAACTGGAACAGGCTCGGGGCCCGCCGGAACGGCACGTGCCTGACGAACCGGGGGATCGGCAGCATCCCGCGCTCCCCGAGCAGCGCCCGGAACTGCAGGGCCGCCGACAGGAAGGCGAACAGGTACACGACGGCCAGTGCCCGCTGGAAGACCAGTCTGCCGATCCAGTACTCGGGAGCGGTGAACCACTGCACGGACACCCTCCTTCCTGGGGCTCGGTTCGCCCCCGGGGGCGCTTGCGCCGGTGCCGAGGAGCCCTTTCGGCTCGCTCGCCGTGCCATTGTGGCTGCGGGTACCCGCTCAGGCGCGCTGTGCGCTTCACCGGATGTGCCCGCTGGGGAGGGACGGGTTCGTACTTCTGCTCGCTTCGAGTACTCTCATCCGCACCCCGGAGGACCACTTCGGCGGATAAGCGTACGCTCAGTCGAACAGGACTCGAATAATCGGACAGTTACTGGCAAGGTGGCCCCATGGTTGATCGGGGAGCGAGCGCCCTGTCACTCCCGGACGACTGGCCCGCCCACCCGGATCCGATCCTGGCGCTCAATCTGATGGGCAGCTTCGACTGGGATCTCGACACCGGGGTGTTTCTGATGGACGCCCAGGCCCACGAGGTCTTCGACCTGCGCCCGGACGAATACGACGGCGACCCCAGGACGCTCACCTCACGTGTGCCCCCGGTCGAGGGCCGCCGTCTCGACACGTTCGTCGCCCAGGCACTGAAGGACGGCAGCGAGAACTACGGTGCCTACTTCCGCATCCGGCTGCGTGACGGGACCCTGCGCTGGACCCACACCCAGGGCTACATCCAGCGCGACGAAACCGGGCGGCCCCGCCGTGTCATCGGCATCGTCCGCGACGCCACCCAGGAGCTCAGCGACAACCGCGCCCGCCGGGAACAGGCCGACCAGGACGCCGACCGGGACCGGCAGACCAGCATCGTGCAGATGATCACGGCGGCGCTCGCCCACGCCCACACCGTCATCGACGTCATCGACGTCCTCAAGGACACCCAGGGCATCACCCACCTCGGCGCCGCCAGCCTGGTCATGGGCCTGGTGGAGGCCGGCCGCATCCGGCTGGTCGCCGAGGGACCCGCGGGCAGCTTCGTGCCCGGCACCCGGATCACCGGGATCGACGAGAACTACCCGATGAGCGAGGCAGTACGCACCCTCGCGCCGCGTTTCATCGAGTCGCCGGAGGACTTCGCCGCGTCGTACCCGCTGCTGTGGCCCCACATCACCGATCTGAAGATCACCTCGGCCGCGTACCTCCCACTGATCGTGCAGGCCCGCCCCATCGGCGCCATCGGCCTGCTCTACAGCGACCGGCGCGGCTTCACCGCCGACGAACGCAACGTCCTCGTGGCGCTCGGCAGCAGCATCGCGCAGAGCCTGCAGCGGGCGATGTTCTACGAGCAGGAGAAGGACCTGGCGCAGGGCCTGCAGCAGGCCATGCTGCCGCGCAGCATCCCCGACGTACCGGGCGCCGACATCGCGGTCCGCTACCGCGCCGCCTCGCCCGGCGGCTCACCGGGCCGGGACATCGGCGGCGACTGGTACGACGTGATCCCCCTGCCCGGCGGAAGAGTCGGCGCGGTGATCGGCGACGTCCAGGGACACGACACCCGGGCGGCGGCCGTCATGGGCCAGCTGCGGATCGTGCTGCGCGCGTACGCCGCCGAAGGGCACACCCCCGCCACGGTGATGGCACGCGCCTCGGTCTTCCTCCACGAACTCGACACCGCGCGCTTCGCGACCTGCCTGTACGCGGAGGTCGACCCGGCCACCGGAGTGGTCCAGCTGGTGCGGGCGGGGCACAACGACCCGATGCTGCGCGCCAAGGACGGCACCTGCCGTCGGGTGAGCGTCGAGGGCGGGCTGCCGCTCGGGCTGTCCGCCGAGTTCGGACACATCGAGTACCCGGTCACCACCGTCGAACTCGATACCGGCGACACACTGGTGATGTGCACCGACGGCCTCGTCGAGCGGCCCGGCGTCGACGTCGACGCCGGCCTGCGGTGGCTGGGAGCGCTGATCGAGTCGGGCCCCGAGGACGTGTGTGAGCTCGCCGACCGGCTCATCGACGCGGCCGAGGAACGGGGCGGGCAGGACGACGTGGCGCTGCTGCTCCTGCGCCGCCGGGCGAGTGCCGCGGCGGACGGCGGGCGCCTGAGACAGCATGTCGCCCAGGGCGACGCGGGCGCGCTCAGCGCCGCCCGCCACATGATCCGCACCGCGGTCCGCACCTGGGGCGTCCGCGACCGCACCGACGAGGTCGAACTCGTCGCCGACGAACTGATCACCAATGCCCTCCTGCACACCGAGGGCGCCGCCGTGATCACCCTGCGCGTCCTGACAGGCAGCGCGCGCCGTCTGCGCATCGAGGTCGAGGACACCTCCAGCGCCCTGCCCAGACGCCGGGAGGCGGGCGAGCAGGGGGTGTCTGGCCGGGGGCTGCTCCTGGTGGATCAGCTCACCGACATCTGGGGCGTGGAACCGCGCGGAGGCGGCAAGGTGGTCTGGTGCGAGTTCGAGGTGCCGGAGGGGGCCCGGGGCCGGGCTGAGCAGGGGGAGTGGTAGGGCTGGCTGAGCGGCTGCGGGTCGTGGGGCTCGTGTTGAGCATCGTGAGTCGTAGGGCTGGCTGAGCGGCTGGGGGACGCGGGGCTCGTGTTGAGATGCGGGAGCCTGGGGCTGGTCTGAGCAGCGGGAGTGCGTGGCCGGGCTGAGCAGCGGGAGACGCGGGCGGTTGCGGGTGGCACTCTGGACGCATGCCGGAACTGCCCGAGGTCGAGGCGCTGAAGGACTTCCTCACTGAGCACCTCGTCGGCCGCGAGATCGTACGGGTGCTGCCCGTCGCCATCAGCGTCCTCAAGACATACGACCCGCCCCTCACCGCCCTCGAGGGCAGTGAGGTGTCCGCGGTGCACCGGCACGGCAAGTTCCTGGACCTGACCGCCGGAGACCTCCACCTGGTGACGCATCTGGCCCGCGCGGGCTGGCTGCACTGGCGGGACCGGCTGCCCGACGGCGCGCCCCGCCCCGGCAAGGGCCCGCTGGCGCTGCGGGTCGCCCTGGAGACCGGGGAGGGCTTCGACCTCACCGAGGCGGGCACCCAGAAGCGGCTCGCGGTGTACGTCGTACACGACCCCTCCGACGTCCCTGGCATCGCCCGCCTCGGCCCCGACCCGCTCTCCGACGACTTCGACGCGGCGGCCCTCGCCCGGCTCCTGGCGGGCGAGCGACGGCAGCTCAAGGGCGCGCTGCGCGACCAGGCCCTGATCGCGGGGGTGGGCAACGCCTACAGTGACGAGATCCTGCACGCGGCGCGGATGTCGCCCTTCAAACTCGCCGCGTCCCTCACGGACGACGAGACCCGGCGCCTGTACGAGGCTTTGCGCGCAACACTCACCGAGGCCGTCGAACGCTCCCGGGGTGTGGCGGCGGGGCGGCTGAAGACGGAGAAGAAGAGCGGTCTGCGGGTCCACGGCCGCACCGGCGAGCCCTGCCCGGTGTGCGGCGACACCATCCGCGAGGTCTCCTTCAGCGACTCCTCGCTCCAGTACTGCCCGACCTGCCAGACGGGCGGCAAGCCGCTCGCGGACCGGAGGATGTCGCGCCTGCTGAAGTAGCGCCCGGCAGGCAACCCGGCAGGCAGCTCGGCTTCGGGCGCCCGGCAGGCAGCCCGGCAGGGGAGGGTCAGCGCACCAGTTCGGCGGCCAGCAGGTCCATCAGGAGTCCGTCGTGCCAGCTGCCGTCCGCGCCGCGCTCGTAGCTGCGCATGATGCCCACCGGCCGGAACCCGACCTTCGTGTAGCAGCGGATCGCCGCCGCGTTGCCGGCCGCCGGGTCGATGACCAGACGGTGGTAGCCGTGGTCGTCGACGAGGTGGCGGGCGAGAGTGCGCACGGTGTCGGCTCCCAGGCCGCGGCCGTGCACCGCCGGGTCCAGGAACACATCGATGCCGGCGTGCCGGTAGTCCGGGTCCTCCTCGGCGTACCACTGGGCCATGCCGATGATCCGGTCCTGGTACCGGACGGTCAGCGGATGGATGCCGGGGTCCTGAAGGTCGGCCACGATGTCCGCTTCGAGATCGTCCCCACCCCGCCACCAGGCACGTACTTCGGGAGTGGCGCGGATGGCGGCCAGTGCGGAGACGTCCTCGACGGTGGTGGGGAGGAGGACCACCAAGGCGCCGCGCAGCACTGTCATGACGCGAAACAGTACGCGGTGGTGCTGTCTCCGCAGGGGCCGGCAGGTGTCCGGGGGAGAACGCACCTGCCTGCCCCTGCGCATGACGCCCGCCCGGGAGAGGATGTGGACAAGGCGGGCACCACGGGACCTCGCGGTCCACTCACTCCAGCGAAACAGGGGGCCGAGGTGTCACCTCGGGCGCCACGGAAATGCGGGAGAGGGCTCAGCGTGACTTGAGCGTCACCAGTTTCTCGCCGTCCGCCGTGCGGACCTCGAAGCGGGCGATCTCGCTGGGGTGGGCCGCCGCGCCGCCCTGCATGGCGGTCGCTTCGCCGCTTCCCCCGGACCCGACCCAGGACATCACGGTCTGCTCGGAGCCGTCCTTGGTGACCGCGACGAGATGGCAGGCCCGGCGGCCGGTGGGGTCCTTGATGGTGAAGTCGACCTGGCTGCCCCAGGCACGGTTCAGCGTCGTCACCTTGGCGGAGACGCCCGACCGGGCGTCGCTCGCCTGGAGCCGCATCCCGTCGGTCCCGCCCCCGCTGAACACGGCGATGACGGGGCCGCCCGCGGCGAACACGACCGCCGCGGCCACCGCGACCAGCCAGCGCCTGCGCCCGGTGCGGCGCATCGCGGCCACATCGCGCAGGAGCTGGTCCAGCATCCCCGGGCGGGGCGCGGCGAACGGGTCGACCGAGTCCGGAGTCGAGTCCGCGTAGGCCTTCAGTACATGTGTGGTGGGACGGAGTTCATGGAACTGTGCCACGCACCGGGGGCAGTCCATGAGATGGTCTTCGAAGCGGAATGCGTCCGCCCGGTCCAACACGCCGAGCGCGTAGGCGCCGACATCGCGATGGCGTTCCAGGGGCGTCATGCCGAATCCTCATACCGGTGGTGGGGGTGGGTTTTTTCTTCTTGCCCACCCGTACGCACCAGACAGTCGAATCACTCAAGAACCGGCCGCAAAAGAACCAGCGGAAGATTACCAGTCGATAACGGGAATCGTCAGAAAAGGTGAATGGCCAGGTGGCCGAGGGGGAGTCCGAGCCGCCAGGCCGGCGTCCACACCTTCGGGCCGTCGTCCTCTCCGGGGATCGACCCGCCGCCCGGTACGGCGTCCAGATCCGGCGCCAGCAACTCCGTCTCCTCCAGCCACCGCCACGCGGCCTCCGCCAGCTGCAGATCCGGATCGGGGGTGCCCGATTCCCGCACGTCGGCGGCGAGCTTCGCCATCCGCTCGGCCACCCAGTCCTGCCACCTCTGGTCGTACGCGGTCAGCGACAGCCAGGTCTCCAGCTGGGTGACCACCCGGATTCCGGAGAGCTCACCGCTGGTGTCGGACAGGAAAATGGTCAGTGCCAGGGCGTCGCGCCCCGCGCGGAACTCGAAGGACGTCGGCGGCATCAGGTCGCCCGTCCGCAGCAGCTCGTCGGCGATGTACTCGGCGTACAACCACGCCATCGGGACGGTCAGTTCCCCTCCGCCTGCGCCGTCCGTGCTCTCTTGGCCTCTGTGCAGCATCCCTTCCTGCCTCCTCCGGTGCGTGCGCTTCGCCGGCCCCGGTGCCCCGGTTGGAACACGGATAGGGACTAGCCGACCCTCAACCGGGTTGCTCAGCAAGGCGCTTTACGAAGGATTTGCCGATCCTTCGGTTTCACCGCAGGTCGGACGCGTATCCCGGAAGAACCCGGCGCAGGGCGCGCAGCGCGTAGTACGCGCGAGACTTCACCGTACCGGGCGGAATTCCCAGGGCCTTGGCGGCTTCCGCCACACTCGCACCCCGGAAATACACCTGCACCAGTACTTCACGGTGTTCGGGAGTGAGTGTCTTCACAGCTTCCCGTACGTCGAGCATTGCGGCCGAACGTTCGGCGTGATCCGCACACACCCGGGCGTTCTCCAGGACCGCGTCGCCCACCTCGGCGGGCCGGGCCTGCCGCGCCCGGCGCGCGTCGATGGCCAGGCGCCGGCCGACGGTCAGCAGCCAGGGGCGCACGGAGTCGTAGTCGGCGCTCAGTGCCTCGGGGTGCTGCCAGGCACGTACGAAGGTCTCCTGCACGAGGTCCTCGGCGCGCTGCCGGTCGCCGTCGCTCAACCGCAGCATGAGGGCGAAGAGCGGGCGGCCGTGCTCGCGCTGGAGTGCGGCGAGCTCGTGCTCGCAGGTGGTGGCACCGCGGGTACGGGTGCGGGTGGGTGCGGCCGTCATGGCCGTATGGCAACGCGTCGTGCGGCGTCGGTACAGGGCAAGGACAGAGGTCTGCGACGGGCGGTTGCCAGGAGTCGACGAACGGTGCGACGAGCGGTCGGCGGCCGTTACCCGGAAGCCGCGGTTCTCCGAAGCTGCTGCTCCCGGAGGGTGCCGTTCCCGGGGAAGGCCGTTTCCGGAGGATGCGGTTTCCGGAGTGGCCGTTTCCGGAGGTGCGCGTTTCCGGAGGTGGCCGTTTTCCGAAGGCTGCCGTTTCCGGAAGGGGGCGTTTCCGGAGGCTGCCGCCGACGGAGTCCGCCTCAGGTGTTCGCCCTCGTCTTCAGGTGTTCACCCTCGTCATCGGATGCCGGACGGCCCGGCGTGCCTCGTGCTCAGGGCACCACCGTGACCGGCCAGCGCCCCGCCTTGACCAAGCGGATCGCGACCGATCCCACGATCCGGTGCCCGGCCTGTTCGGAGGCGCCCACCACCACCGCGTCCGCCTTCAGTTCGTCCGCGGCCTTCACCAGGCCGACGTACGGGTCACCGCGGAACGTATGGAACTCCCACCGCACCTGGAAGATGTCCTTGTCCTTCTCGGTGGCTTCCCGGATCTGCCGGATGAGATCCTCGGCGATCGCGTCGGTCGTCTCGGCCACCGGCGCGCCCAGCGCCGCGCCCGCCGCCATCACCGGCTGCACGTACACCAGCGCCAGCAGCGCGTGCTGGCGCCGGGCGAGTCCCGCGGCGTAGGCGGCGGCCCGCAACGAGGAGTCGGAGCCGTCCACCCCGACCACGATGACCTTGGGCCCGTCCGTACCCCGCTCGAACCGCTCGGCATGCCGTTCCGTCACGCCCCGAGGCTATCGGAGTACCGGACGGGACCCGAGCGGACCCCACTGCCCCCACCGCCCCCCGGAAACTCGGAGCTCTAAGGGGGCCTTGCACTATGAGCGTCCGATGAGGTCGCGTGGTCTGGTGCCGTGCATCGCAAGGCGCCGGAGAGCCCTGGATGGGGGTGCCCCCTGCTCGAGCGGAGCCGAGAGCTTGGGGGAGGAGCTACCTGGGCTTTTCGGCAACGCGGCGATGGGGGTGCCCCCTGCTCGAGCGCAGCCGAGAGCTTGGGGGAGCGGTGCCAGGCCGCGCGACCCGGGCGGGCATAGTGCAAGGACCCCTAAGTCGCACGGACGACCCACACTGCTCCCAACGGGTGGTCTCATACCCCCGCCCCGGTGTCATCGAGCTCGTCGGCCCAGGAATCGGGCGACTGATGACCTATGACCCAGGATCAGTTGACCCAGGATCAGCTCCTGTCGCGCCGTCGCGTGTTGCAGGTCGGCACCGCGGTGGTGGGCGCGGCCACCGTGGCCCAACTGTTCACGGACCGGCCCGGCGCCGCCCCCTCCGCCGCACCGGCCCGCCCCGCCCCCGGCCCCCGGGGCAGCGGACCGCTGAGGCCCTCCAGCTACCGGCTGCAACCCATCACGGGCTACGGGCCCCAGCGGGCCGAAAGAGGCCGGTCCGTCGTACGGAGCCGGCCGTTCCTGAGGCTGGACGGGCGCCACCGCAGCATGGTGCTCACCTTCGACGACGGTCCCGACCCGCGCTACACCCCGGACGTCCTGAGGATCCTGCGGCAGTACGGCGTACGCGCCATGTTCTTCGTGTGCGGCGGGATGGCGCAGGAGAACACCGAACTGCTGCGCGAGATGGCTTACGACGGTCACGTCGTCGGCAACCACACCTGGTCCCATCCCCTGCTGACCCGGCTCTCCCGTTCCCAGATCCGCTCGGAACTGGAACGCACCAGCGATGTTGTGCTGAGGGCGTCCGGTCAGTGGCCCGGATGGTTCCGCGCCCCCTACGGAGCCTGGAACCGCGACGCCTACGAGATCGGCGCCGAACTCGGAATGGAACCGCTCGCCTGGTCCGTGGACACCCTCGACTGGAGGTCTCCCGGCCCCCGCGCCATCGTCGACCGTGTCACGGGTGGGGCGGCGCCCGGTGCCATCGTCCTCGCGCACGACGCGGGCGGCGACCGCTCAGGGAGCGTCCAGGCGCTGCGTGACTATCTACCGCGACTGCTGCGCTCCGGTTACCGCCTGACCGTCCCGCGCCGTTCCTCGGCGTAGGGCGGTCCGTCGTGGGAGGGCTCAGCCGCGGGAGCCCTCAGCGGACCTCGACCAGGCGGGCGAAGACGACGACGTTTCCCGTGTAGCCGCCCTGCTTGGAGAAGGCACCTCCGCAGGTGATGACCCGTAGTTCGGGGACGCCGGTGTCACCGTAGACGCGGTTGCCCGGGAAGTTGTGCTTGTCGAACACCTCGATGCCGTAGACCTCGAACACCGGGGTCTTGCCGTCCCGGCGCGGCACCTCGACACGGCTTCCCTTCTTCAACGCGCCGAGCCCGTAGAAGACGGCGGGTCCCTGCTGGTTGTCGACATGACCGACGACGACCGCCGTGCCCTTCTCGCCGGGCGTCACCGCGCCCGTGAACCAGCCGGCCAGATTCGGGTCCTCCGGTGGCGGGGCGTCCACCCAGCCCTCCAGGTCGAGACCCACGGGCATGGCGGGCGCGTCGACGTTGATGGCCGGGATTCTCACGCGGTCGACCTCGGAGTACGGCAACGGGTCCGGGGTGTCCGTGCCGGGTGCCCGGGCGGCGGTACGGCTGTCCGCGGCGGCCTGTGCGGCGGGCTGCGGCGGGCCTTCGCCGAACTCCCCCGAACCGTTGCGGATCAGCGCGAGGCCGGTCAGCAGAACGAGCGCCGTCACGCCCCAGGGCGCACGCCTCCGCCTCGGCTCTTCCGCTGCTGGCTGGGACCACAGCAATCGCAGGTCCCCACTGACATGGCTGTCACCCCATCCGTCGCGCATATCCGAACGCTAAGCGCAGGACTTGCGCTCGGCGACGAGGGTGAGCGCGAACGGGTGGCCCGTCCGGCGGTGCCGTGCGCCATCCGAGTTCGCCGTGACCAGGAAATTTCTGATGGTCCGTGACCTGCATCAATATCCGATTGTGTGCTTTTTTCCGGGCGTGTCTGCTCACCGGGACGGACCATTCCCGACATGCGGCGTGGCGCGCGGCATCTGAGGGTCTGTGCAGGAGGTGCTTACTCGCCGATCCACCGGGGACGGTTCCCGGGGCGCCTTCCGCGGAGGTTGACATGCGTAGATCACGTGCCCTGGCGGCCGGAGCCGCCGTCGCGGCGGTCGCCGTCGGGCTCGCCGCTCCGACCGCCACGGCCTGGGACAATCCGAGCAACATCACCGCCACGCCCAGTGTTGTCGCACCCGGCGGCCGGATGACCGTCACGGTGGACGGCAGTTCCTGCCAGCGACCGGGCAGCACGGTCGAGTCCCCGGTCTTCCCGCGGACCCGTCTGACCTCCCTCGGTGGCAACACGGCCCGCGCGACCGTCACCGTCGACCACAACGCGCATGCGGGCTCGTACGGCATCACGGCCCGGTGCGGCGACGGCAAGACGCTCACCCGGTCCGACGCCTTCAGTGTGGTCGGCGGTGTGCGCGGGGGCATCGGCGGCAGCAGCACGTCCGGTGCCACGGCCACCGACATCGCCATCGGCGGCGGCCTCGTGACCCTCGCTGTCATCGGCGGTGGAGTCTTCTGGATGCGCCGGCGCTCGGAAAGCAGGGCCTGAGCCCCCTCCGGCCGCCGAACGCGACCGGGGCCCGGTGCTCCGGTGCGGCTGCGGTCCAGTGCGGCCGGGTCTCGTCGGTCCGCTCTCGTCCGGTCCGGGTCCGCCCGATGCGGCCGGTTCTCACCGCTCCGGTCTCGTCCGCTCTCGTCCGGTCCGGGCTAATCCGGTCTATCTGGTTCGATCCGGTGCGGTCTGGTGTGATCTGCTCCGGTCCTGGTCCGCTCGGTGCGGCCGTTCGGGGGCCTGCTCCTCGGCCGCTGCCCGCCGGGCCCTGCTCCGCGGACCCACAGCGGTCCGCGGAGCAGGGCCCGGCCATGGTCACGACCCCTTGGCTCCGGGGAACAGCGTCAGGAACGGCTCCGCCGACGCCGCGATGCCGCGGCTGTAGGGCGCGTCGAAGTCCCAGATGAGGAAGAGCAGGAACGCGATCAGCGCTGAGAAGAGGCCGGCGAGGACCAGCTCGCGTGCCGTGCGGCGGATCTGCAGGGCGAAGACCATCCCGATGGTGACCAGCGCTCCGGTGATCAGTCCGAACCACACGACGCCCGGCATGGTCGCCTCGGCGGAGTCGGCGCGCGCGTTGCGTGCCGCGTCGGCCGCGGCGAGCTGGTCGAGGATCGGCTGGTAGGCCTGCGCCTCGAAGTCCGTCCTCGGCTGGTAGTCGGTCACCTCCGCCCGCACCTCGCCCAGCAGTTCGGCCCCGCGGTCGGTCAGCCCGCCCTGGTCCGCCATCACCCGCCATTCCTCGCCGACGACATGACCCACGTAGGCGCCCACGTCCGCGCGGATCCGGTCGCGGACCTCGGCCGGATAGACCCGGACCCGCTCCGAGATCTCGTGCAGCGCCTGCGCCTCCGCCTGTACGTGGTTCTGGGCGGCGCCACGGGCCTCCCATACGCCGGCGATGGCGAGCCCGAGCACGATGGCGTACACCACGCCGATCATCATCGTCATGTACTCGATCACGTCCGGAGTCTCGGACGGATCGTCGTCCTCACCGACAGCGCGATGCCGTACGAGGGTGACGGCGAGCACGACGAGACAGGCGGCCGCCATCGCGAGGGCGAGAACAAGCCATTCCGACAAGAGTTCCTCCAGAGGGTCAGCGCGGACGCAGCGCGGCGACGGCGAGCACCGCGGGCGCGGTGACGAGCAGGGTGAGTGAGACCAGCGAAGGGCCGCTGCGCGGCGGTGCCTTGCGCGGCGCCGGGCGGTACGGCGGATAACTCGCCGTGGCCGGCGAGGCAGTCGGGCGCACCGTCGGCTCGGGTTTCGGCGCCGGCTTCGGGGCGGGCGGCGGAGGCACGGGCCGCGGTTGCTCGGGGGCGGGCCGCGGCGGCGCCGGAGCGGGTGGCGGCGGCGGTGGCGGCGCCGGTTTCGGTGGCGGTGTGGGCTTCGGCGGTGGAGTGGGTTTCGGCTGGGGTTCGGTGGGGCTCGGCGGCGGCTTCGGCTCGGGCGGCGGGGGGCTCGGCGGCGGTTCCGGACTGGGGCAGGGCGGCGGGGGCGGCGGGGGAGTCGGCGTGGGAGTGCACCAGGTGCTGCTCCCGGCGACCGCCACCGCGTGCACACCCGGGCCGACGGAGGCATAGGCGCACGAGTCGGCCGACGCCTGGCCGACGGGTGCGCCGACGGCCAGCCACACCGGCGTCAGCAGCGCCAACACCCGCATGACGAGGGCGAATCGGGTCCGTTGAGGTCCATGCACGACGAAGATCATGGTCCGCGCCGGGCCCGCTCACGCCGGGCTCATGGGGGATTGCCCCGAACGGGTGAGACGGGCGCTCCCGGCGCTTGACGGTGCGGAGCCCCGCGTTCCTTATCTCGCGCACATACGTGCGGGTGGATGCTCGGAAGTGGTGCCACAGGTTTCCCAAAGAATTTTTTGAGCTCGTTGAACACTCTGGCCACTTCCGCTCGTACCTAGGGCCATGAAACGGCGCGCTGAGGCGCGCTACCAACGCCCTAGCAACACCCAAGCGGATAGCGGGAGTTAACAATGCAGCGTCAATCAGGGGGCTTCCCCCGTGCATGGCGGAGCGCCTCACTCGTAGCGTCGGCTGCGGCCGTGCTGACGCTGACAACGGCTTGCGGATCGGACAATGCGAACACCGGAAGCCAGAACGTGGGCGCGGCCGGTGCGGCCGCCGCGGGGGGTTACGCGACTCCGTCCACCCCCGCCACCGCGCCCGCCGGTGCCGGGGCCGGTAATGGTTATGGGCAGGCGTCGCAGAGCAACGCCAAGGCGGGTGGCCAGCTGGCGATTTCCGAGAATGCCGAACTCGGCCAGATTCTCACCGACAGCACCGGAAAGACGCTCTACCGTTTCGACAACGACACCGCCGAGCCGCCGAAGTCCAACTGTGACGGTGACTGCGCCACCGCATGGCCGCCGGTTCTGGCCGACGGCACCACGGCCCCCGCGGGTGTGGACAAGTCCCTGGTCGGTTCCGTCACCCGCTCCGACGGCACCAAGCAGCTGACCATCGACGGCTGGCCGGCCTACTACTTCGCCAAGGACACCAAGCCCGGCGACACCAACGGCCAGGGCGTGAAGGGTACTTGGTACGCGCTGTCGCCCGAGGGCAAGAAGGCGACCGGGGGTGCCGGCGGGGGTGCGGCCGAGCCCGCTGATCTGCCTGGTCTGTCCACCCGTAAGGACCCCGAGCTGGGCGAGATCGTCATCGACAAGAACGGTAAGACGGTCTACCGCTTCTTGAAGGACTCGCAGTGGCCGATGGCGACCAAGTGCACTGGTGCCTGCCTGGAGAAGTGGCCCGTCGTCGCCCCCGTCGACGAGAAGGACACCAAGGGAATCGATCTGCAGGGGTCCACGCCCAACCAGGGCTACGTGGTCTTCAATCGTCCGGACGGCATCAAGCAGCAGAGCATCGACTGCGTGCCGATCTACACCTTCGCCCAGGACAAGAAGCCCGGCGACACCAACGGCCAGGGCGTGGGCGGCACCTGGTACGCCATCCGCCCCGACGGCAGTGCGGTCGGCGCGCCGAAGTAGGGATCACCACCCGGACAGCAGTACAGCGCGCGAACCACAGGTCCACCCCCTCTGCCGCACGGAGGGGGTGGACCGCTTTGTCGTCCCCAGGTGTCCCCGTTTCCCGCGCGTCCCCGTTTCGCGCGTTCTCGTTCCCCGTGCGTCCCCGTCCCCGCGGTGTCCCCGTCCCCGCGGTGTCCCCGTCCCCAGTGAGTGCCCGTCCCCCGCGGTGTCCCCGTCCCCGAGGCGGCCCCGGGGCGTCCGTGGGGGTCCGTGGGGCGTCCGTGGAGGCCGGTCCTTCGGTGCTCGACGGCCCGTCCCGACTCGGCTCCTCCGAGGGCCGGTCGGGACACTGCGTGACCATGGGCGGTCCCTTGCTGTGCTTACGGGCGATTTCTGGGGCGCTCTCCGTGCGCACCTGTCCCACCGTCAACTTGTCATGTGCCAAAGGCATTCAACGAAAAACGGATGGTCAATTTCCGTTTCCTCTCGCCCCTTTGGCGGACGATCAGTAGCCTCAGCTCGAACACCGGATCGCCTACGTCTTGGAGGGCAGGATGGAGCGTCCCGCCTGGGCTCCACACGGCATCGACATCACGATGCCGAGCGTGTCCCGTATCTACGACTTCTACCTGGGCGGTTCGTACAACTTCGAGGTCGACCGGGAGGCGGCCCGCAAGGCCATGGAGTTCATGCCGGGACTCCCCAAGATCATGCAGGCGAATCGTGCCTTCATGCGCCGAGCGGTGCGCTTCGCCCTCGGCCGGGGCGTCACCCAGTTCATCGACATAGGCTCCGGCATCCCCACCTTCGGCAACGTCCACGACGTCGCCCAGAGCGGGGCGTCCGGCGCCCGCGTGGTGTACGTGGACCACGACCCGGTGGCCGTGGCACACAGCCAGGCCGTACTGGCGGGCAACGAGAACGCGGACGTGGTCGCCGCCGACCTGCGGGCGCCCCGGGAAATCCTGAACAGCCCTCAGGTCCAGCAACTCATCGACCTGAACCGGCCGGTCGCCCTCCTCCTGGTTGCCATACTTCACTTCGTGGAGGACGCGGACGACCCGTACGGTGCGGTGGCCGAGCTGCGGGACGCCCTGGCGCCCGGCAGCCTGCTCGTCGTCACCCACGCGTCCTACGAGGGGATTCCGGTCCCCGCCGAGCAGGCCGAAGGAGCGGTCGACGTCTACCGGAACACTCGCAGCCCACTGATCATGCGCACGCGCGAACAGATCGCGCGGTTCTTCGAGGGGTACGACATGGTGGAACCCGGCCTCGTGCCGATGCCGCACTGGCGGCCGGAGACGGCTCCGGAAGACGAGGATCCGTATGCCTTCTCCGGTTTCGCGGGCGTGGGGCGTACGGCGTGACCGCGGAGCCGGACGGACCGGAGGACAGACTGCGCAGGTTCGCGACCATCTGGAGCCGGGCGGTGTTCCCGGTGACCTCGACGTCGCTGACCAGGCCCGAGTTCGAGCAGCAACTGCTCCCGCTGGCCAGGCGGTTGAGCGACGCGCTGCACGCGAGGACCCATGACGCCGCCGAGGGGCAGGCGGTCGGCGCCGCGCTCGTCGCGACCCACTGCACCGACCCCGAGGCGCTCAGCCGCACGCTCGACTGCGTCGACGCCTATCTGGTGCTCTACTGCGGCGGGGACGGCCCCCAGGAGGCACTGCGCACCCGCTCGGCGCGGCTCCAGCACGCCATGGCCGCCGGGTTCGCCCAGGCGCTGCGTGAACGGACCCTGACCGAGCAGGAGTCCATCTCGCGGGCCGCGCTGAACGCCCGCAGCGCCGTCGCCGACGCCCTGCACGCCAGCGAGGCACGGTTCCGGGCGGTGTTCGAGGGCGCGGCCATCGGCATCTGCATGGCCGACCTCGAAGGCAACATACTGCAGGTGAACCGAGCCATGCTCCGTATGTTCGGTGGCTCCGAGCAGCACGTGCGGGGCAAGAAGGTCGTCGAGTGGACCCACCCCGAGGACGCGCCGCACGTATGGCGGCTGTACGAGGAACTGGTCCGCGGCGACCGCGAGCACTTCCACGTGGAGAAGGCGTTCTCCCGGCCCGACGGCACCGCACTGTGGACCAACCTGTCGGTCTCGCTGCTGCGGGACGCCGACGGCCAACCGCAGTACCAGCTCGCGCTCATGGAGGACACCACCGAGCGCCGACTGCTCAATCTGCGGCTGCGCTACGAGGCGACGCACGACGCGCTCACCGGTCTGCCCAACCGGACGCTGTTCTTCGAGCGGCTGGAGAAGGCGCTGTCGGCGGGCGAGGGCAGCCGCTTCGGGCTGTGCTACCTCGACCTCGACGGCTTCAAGACCATCAACGACAGCCTCGGACACTCGGCCGGCGACCGGCTGCTCGTCGAGGTCGCCGACCGGCTCCAGGCCTGCACCACCGCGCCCGGCGAGATGGTGGCCCGGCTCGGCGGTGACGAGTTCGTGGCGCTGACCACGGGACCGGACACGCAGACCGAGGTCGACGAACTCGCCGGACGCATCATGAGCGCCCTCGCCGCCCCGATCCGGATCGACGGCCGGGAACTGACCGTGCGCGGCAGCATCGGCGTCGTGGAGGGCCCGGTGGGCGAGCGGAGCCCCGCCGAGGTGCTTCGCAGCGCCGACATCACGATGTACCGGGCCAAGTCCGCGGGCGGCAACCGCTTCGAGCTCGCCGACCCCGAGGCCGACGCCCGCGCCATCACCCGGCACGGGCTCACCACCGCGCTGCCCACGGCGCTCGACCGGGGTGAGTTCTTCATCGAGTACCAGCCGCTGGTGCACCTCGGTGACGGCAGCGTTCGCGGTGCGGAGGCGCTCGTGCGCTGGCTGCACCCGCAGCACGGTGTGCTCAGCCCCGACCGGTTCATCCCGCTGGCCGAGCACACCGGGCTGATCGTGCCGCTCGGCCGCTGGGTCCTGGAACAGTCCGTGCGCCAGGCCGTTGCCTGGCAGGAGCGGCACGGCGGCGAGGAAGCGGCCGGTCCCCCGCGCATCAACGTCAACCTCTCGCCCTGCCAGCTCGCCCACCCCGGGCTGGTCTCCGACACGGTCGAGATCCTGGAACGCGCGGGACTGGAACCTCAGGTGCTCTGCCTGGAAGTCACCGAGTCCGCTTTGATCGGCGCGGACGACGAAGTACTCAAACCACTGCGGCGCCTGGCCGACATGGGCGTGGACATCGCGCTCGACGACTTCGGCACGGGCTACTCGAACCTGGCGAACCTGCGCCGGTTGCCGGTGAGCATCGTCAAACTGGACCGTTCCTTCACCCGTGGGATGCAGCAGTATCCGGCCGACCCCGTCGACCTGAAGATCGTCGAAGGGATCGTGTCCCTCGCCCACAGCCTCGACCTGACGGTCACGGTGGAGGGCGTGGAGACGGGCGCTCAGGCGGAGCAGCTGCGGGTCCTGGGCTGCGACACGGCCCAGGGCTGGTACTACGCCCGTCCCGGCCCGCCGGAGCGCTTGCACGAGCTGGCGTTGGTCGACGCGACGGGATGACCGGGGCCGGGGGGTGGGTCTCCTCGCCCCCGCCGCCCCTACCCTTCCCATCCCAGGGGCTGCCGCCCCTGCAACCCCGCTCCTGGGGCCGGCGCCCCGGCCCGGCTTGTGAGGGCTGTTGCCTGTGTGCGGCCCGGCTTGTGGGGCTGCCGCCCCTGCGACCCCGCTTTTGGGGCTGCCGCCCCAGCCCGGTTCCTCGGGCTGCCGCCCCGTCGACCCACTCCTGGGGATGGTGCCCCGGCCGCGGCTTGTGGGGCTGCTGCCCTGCGGACCGGCTTGTGGAGCTGGCGCCCCGGCCCCGGCTTGTGGAGCTGCTGCCCTTGCGACCCCGGCTCGTGGGGCTGGCGCCCCGGCCCGGCTCCCGGGGCTGCCGCCCCGTCGACCCACTCCTGGGGCTGCCGCCCCAGCCCTCTCCCATGGCTGTCGCCCCAGCCCCGCCCCGATATCGGCCGCCGCATGCCTCAACCGCCGGCCAGGCTGGATATCGTCGGCCGGGGCGCCGAGGCAGGTGCGCCCCTTCAGGGGCGCGGGGAACTGCGCGACCAGCCGCTCGCAGCCCGCGCCTGGTCCGCGGGCCCCGCCCCGGCAGGGCATCGGCCAATGATGGTGCGGTAGGCACATCCAATCCGGGGGGCGTCCCGGGATTGGCGGGGGACAGGGCGCGCAGCCCCCTGCGGCGGTGAGCGCAGCACACCTCACCGCTCCAACAGCATCCGCTGGAGTTCCCTGGCGGCCCGTGGCGGAGCCACATCGCTGCGGTGGGCCAGCGCGATCGTCCGGTGCAGGCCGGGGCTGGCGAGAGGGGTGACCCGGAGGCCGCGTCCCGACCGGGTCGCCACCATCCGCGGCACCACCGCCACCCCCAGCCCCGCCCGGACGAAACCGAGCACCGCGTCCATCTCCCCGCCCTCCACCGCGAAGGCCGGCTCGAACCCCGCGGAGCGGCACGCGGCCACGGTCAGTTCCCGCAGGTCGTAGCCGTGCCGGAACATCACGAGACGCTCGCCCTCCAGATCGGCGACGCGGACCGTACGCCGGCCCCCTCCCGGTCTCGGCTCATCCGGTGAGGACACCACCACCAGGTCCTCCCGCAGCACCTCCAGCGTGGTCAGCGCGGGCGACGGGGTGGGCAGCGGCAGGACCACCAGGGCGAGGTCGAGCGCCCCGCGGGCGAGTTCCCGTACGAGATCGTGCGAACCGCCCTCCTCGATCATCAGCCGGATACCGGGGTAGCGGTCGTGGAAGGCGCGCAGCACGTCCGGCAGCAGGCCCGTGCACAGACTCGGTGTCGCGCCGAGCCGGACCCGTCCGCTGCGCAGCTGGGCCAGCTCCTGCACCTCCTGCCGGGCGGTGTCCGCGTCCGCGAGGATCCGGCGGGCCAGCGGCAGCAGAGCCTCACCGGCGTCCGTGAGGGTGATGTTCCCCCGTGCCCGCCTGAACAGTTCCGCCCCCAACTCCCGCTCCAGCGCCTTGATCTGCTGCGACAGCGACGGTTGCGCGACATGCATCAGATCGGCGGCCCGGGTGAAATGCCGGGTCTCGGCTACCGCCACGAAGTACTGAAGCTGGTGGAACTGCACATTCCCACCATAGGACATGGCTATGGAATCGAGCCGTGCCATGTCTTGGACCGATCGGTGAGTCCGGATCTACCGTCTGGACCCATGGCTCTGGCAACGCGGACGGACCGAAAACCGTCCATGGCACGCACCGTGTGGGACTCGTCCGTCGGCAAGAAGACAGTGATGGCCGTCAGCGGTCTGGTCATGCTGGCGTACCTGGTCGTCCATATGCTGGGCAACCTCAAGATCTTTTTCGGGGCGGGGGAGTTCGACCACTACGCCCACTGGCTGCGCACCATCGGTGAACCCTTCATGCACTACGAGTGGACGCTCTGGGTCGTCCGCGTCGTGCTCGTGGCCGCCGTCGTGGCGCACGCCGTGTCCGCGTACCAGCTCAGCCGCCGCGACATCAAGGCGCGCCCCAGCAAGTACGTCCACAAGAAGCCGCGGACGAGCTACGCCACGCGCACCATGCGCTGGGGCGGGATCATCCTCGGCCTGTTCATCGTCTGGCACATCCTGGACCTGACCACCGGCACCGTGCACCCCGGCGGTTTCCAGTCCGGCCACCCGTACCAGAACGTGATCGACACCTTCTCCACCTGGTACGGCAACGCCGTCTACATCGTCGCGATGCTCGCGCTCGGCCTGCACGTCCGGCACGGGTTCTGGAGCGCCGCGCAGACACTCGGCGTCGGAAGCCGCACCCGCGACCGCGCCCTCAAGGCCACCGCCAACCTGCTCGCGCTGGTGCTGACGGTGGGCTTCATCTCCGTACCCGTCGGCGTCATGACCGGAGTGGTGAGCTGACATGACTGCTACCGCCGCATACCCCGAGCACCCCGAATACGCGAACTACACGACCGGGGAACCCGTCGTCGACGGCAAGGCGCCCAAGGGCCCGATCAGCGAGCGCTGGGACACCCGCCGTTTCGAGGCCAAGCTGGTCAACCCCGCCAACCGCCGCAAGCACACGGTGATCGTCGTCGGCACCGGGCTCGCGGGCGGCTCCGCCGGCGCCACGCTCGCCGAACAGGGCTACCACGTCGTGCAGTTCTGCTACCAGGACTCCCCGCGCCGCGCCCACTCGATCGCGGCGCAGGGCGGCATCAACGCCGCCAAGAACTACCGCAACGACGGCGACTCCATCCACCGGCTGTTCTACGACACCGTCAAGGGCGGCGACTTCCGCGCGCGGGAGTCGAACGTCCACCGGCTCGCGCAGATCTCGGTCGAGATCATCGACCAGTGCGTGGCACAGGGCGTGCCCTTCGCCCGCGAGTACGGCGGTCTGCTCGACACCCGCTCCTTCGGCGGCGTCCAGGTCTCCCGCACCTTCTACGCCCGCGGCCAGACGGGCCAGCAACTGCTGCTCGGCGCCTACCAGGCGCTGTCGCGGCAGATCGCGGCCGGCAACATCGAGATGCATCCGCGCACCGAGATGCTCGACCTGATCGTCATCGACGGCCGGGCGCGCGGCATCGTCGCCCGGGACCTGATCACCGGCGGGATCAGCACCTACTTCGCGGACGCGGTCGTCCTCGCGTCCGGCGGCTACGGCAACGTCTTCTACCTGTCGACGAACGCCATGAACTCCAACGCCACGGCGATCTGGCGGGCGCACCGGCGCGGCGCGTACTTCGCCAACCCCTGCTTCACCCAGATCCACCCCACCTGCATCCCGCGCACCGGCGACCACCAGTCCAAGCTCACCCTGATGAGTGAGTCGCTGCGCAACGACGGACGCATCTGGGTGCCGAAGGCGAAGGGCGACAACCGTCCGCCGAACCAGATCCCCGAGGACGAGCGCGACTACTACCTGGAACGCATCTACCCCTCCTTCGGCAACCTGGTGCCCCGCGACATCGCCTCCCGCGCCGCGAAGAACGTCTGCGACGAGGGCAGGGGAGTGGGACCGGGCGGGCAGGGCGTCTACCTCGACTTCGCCGACGCCATCAAGCGCATGGGCCGGGGAGCCGTCGAGGCCAAGTACGGCAACCTCTTCGACATGTACCAGAGGATCACGGACGAGGACCCGTACGAGGTGCCGATGCGCATCTACCCCGCCGTGCACTACACGATGGGCGGCCTCTGGGTCGACTACGACCTGCAGACCACCATCCCGGGCCTGTTCGCGATCGGCGAGGCCAACTTCTCCGACCACGGCGCCAACCGCCTCGGCGCGTCCGCGCTGATGCAGGGCCTCGCCGACGGCTACTTCGTCCTGCCGTCCACCATCAACGACTACCTCGCCCGCAACCCCCACCACGACGAGATCACCGACCAGCACCCCGTCGTCCAGGAGGTGCTGGCCGACACCGAGGACCGGCTCAACCTGCTCCTCGCCGTCGACGGCGACCGCACGCCGGACTCCTTCCACCGCGAACTCGGTGAACTCATGTGGGAGTTCTGCGGCATGGCCCGCACCGACGCCGGACTGCGCAAGGCGCTCGAGCGCATCCCGCAGATCCGTGAGGAGTTCTGGCGCCGGATCAAGGTCCCCGGCACCGGTGAGGAGTTCAACCAGTCGCTGGAGAAGGCCAACCGCATCGTCGACTACCTGGAGCTCGCCGAGCTGATGTGCCTCGACGCGCTGCACCGCGCCGAGTCCTGCGGCGGCCACTTCCGCGAGGAGTCACAGACCCCGGACGGCGAGGCGGAACGCAAGGACGACGAGTTTTCGTACGCCGCCGCCTGGGAGTTCACCGACACCGGCGCCGCTCCCGTCCTCCACAAGGAAGACCTGGTCTTCGAGTACGTCCACCCCACGCAACGGAGTTACGCGTGAAACTCACCCTGCGCGTCTGGCGGCAGAAGAACGCCGACGCCGAAGGCGCCATGTCCACGTACGAGGTGGACGGCATCTCGAAGGACATGTCGTTCCTGGAGATGCTCGACACCCTCAACGAGGAACTCATCCTCAAGGGCGAGGACCCGGTCGCCTTCGACCACGACTGCCGCGAGGGCATCTGCGGCGCCTGCTCGCTCGTCATCAACGGCGACGCGCACGGCCCCGAACGCACCACCACCTGCCAGCTGCACATGCGGTCCTTCCAGGACGGCGACACGATCGACGTCGAGCCGTGGCGGGCCTCCGCCTTCCCGGTCGTGAAGGACCTGGTCGTGGACCGGTCGGCCTTCGACCGGATCATCCAGGCCGGCGGATACATCACCGCGCCCACCGGCGCCGCGCCCGAGGCCCACGCCACACCCGTGCCGAGGCCGGACGCCGACTTCGCCTTCGAACACGCGGAGTGCATCGGGTGCGGGGCGTGTGTGGCCGCCTGCCCGAACGGCGCGGCCATGCTGTTCACCTCCGCGAAGATCAACCACCTCAACGTGCTGCCGCAGGGGGCTCCCGAGCGGGAGAGCCGGGTGCTGGACATGGTGGCGCAGATGGACGAGGAGGGATTCGGCGGGTGCACCCTCACCGGTGAGTGCGCGACCGCCTGCCCCAAGGGGATCCCGTTGATGTCCATCACCGGCATGAACAAGGAGTGGTTGCGGGCCACCCGAAAGGCGGGCAAGAAGTAAGCCGTACGCCCAACAGACGTTCGCCGTGAAGGTGCGGACGGGCGGGGCCGGGTGTGGTGCTCAACCCCGGCCCCGCCAAGCCTTTCCCCGGCATCGCACCCTGGCATTCAACAACCCCACACCCGCCCTCTCTGCGCAGGTCACGCGCCGGTCAGCCGGCATCGGCACAACAGGAGCGACGGGCCGTACGTCACCGGCCCGCACCTCGCACCGCCGAAACCGGCCCGCGACCAGGAGAGAGCCATGACCGGCGTTTCCACACTCGACACCCCACCGCTGTCCGCGACACCCACCCGCTACACCGTCTCCCTCGCCCGCGACGAGGAGGATGTCCGGGCCGCGCAGCGGCTGCGCCACGACGTGTTCGCCGGCGAGATGGGCGCCCTGCTGGCCACCCCGCAGCCGGGCCTCGACGTCGACGCCTTCGACGCCTACTGCGACCACCTGCTGGTCCGGGACACGCTCACGGACGAGGTCGTCGGCACCTACCGGCTGCTGCCGCCGGAGCGGGCCGCGATCGCCGGACGCCTCTACTCCGAGGGCGAGTTCGACCTCGACCCGCTCGCCGGGATCCGCGCCGGCCTCGTCGAGGTGGGCCGCTCCTGCGTCCACCCCGACCACCGTGACGGCGCGGTCATCAGCCTCATCTGGGCGGGTATCGCCCGCTACATGGTCGATGGCGGCCACGAATGGCTGGCCGGCTGCTGCTCCCTGCCGCTCGCCGACGGCGGGGCCCTCGCCGCGGCCACCTGGCAACGGGTCCAGGCCAAGCACCTGGCGCCCGAGGAGTTCCGGGTACGACCGCTGCTGCCCTGGGAACCGCAGATCCCGGCTCCGCAGGGGCACACCGAACTGCCTCCCCTGCTGCGCGGCTACCTCCGCCTCGGCGCCTGGGTGTGCGGGGAGCCCGCCCA
This sequence comes from Streptomyces cavernae, assembly GCF_004023625.1. Taxonomy (GTDB): domain Bacteria; phylum Actinomycetota; class Actinomycetes; order Streptomycetales; family Streptomycetaceae; genus Streptomyces; species Streptomyces cavernae. The sequence goes on from NZ_RPDJ01000033.1 coordinate 115,963, forward strand.
CGACCCGGACTTCGGCGTCGCCGACCTGTACGTGCTGCTGTCGATGCGCCGGGTCAACCCGCGCTATCTGCGGCACTTCCTCTCCCTCGTCCCCGCCTGATGGCCACCGTCGGCCCGGGCGCACTTCGGACGGCCGCGCCCAGTGTCTGGCTGCCCAGCGCACCCTGCACCCCGCAGACCTGTGTGGACGGCGCCCCCTCGTGGACATCCGCACCACGGGCGGTCGCCAGGCTGGTGACGGTGCTGACCCTGATCGTCCTGGGCGTGCTGCTGATGCCGCTCGTCGCCCGCGCGTCGATGACGGCCCGGGAGCGCCTGGTCCGATTCTGGTGCCGGGCGATCGTACGGGCCGCCGGGGTCCGGCTACGGATCACGGGTGAGACCCCGGCCACGGGCGGCGCGCTGCTCGTGGCCAACCACATCTCCTGGCTGGACGTCCCGCTGCTCGCCGCGGTCCGTCCGGCCCGGATGCTCGCCAAGACGGAGGTCGGCGACTGGCCGGTGGCGGGTGCGCTGGCCGCCCGCGGCGGCTGCCTGTTCATCGACCGCGACCGGCTGCGGGCCCTGCCGCTAACGGTGGACCGCATCGCGGAGGCGTTGCGCGCGGGCACGGCGGTCGCCGTGTTCCCCGAGGGAAGCACCTGGTGCGGCCGGGAGCAGGGGCACTTCCGGCGCGCGGTGTTCCAGGCGGCGCTCGACGCCCGCGTCCCGGTGCAGCCGGTGCGGATCCGCTACATGATGCCGGGCGGAGCGGCGGCCACCGCCCCGGCGTTCGTCGGCGAGGACACACTGCTGGCGTCGCTGTGGCGGGTCGCGACGGCGCGCGGGATCACCGCGGAGGTGGTGGTACGCCCGTCGCTCGCCCCGGGCGGCCACCCCGACCGCAAGGCGCTGGCCCGGACGGCTCAGCTGTCGGTGACGGACCCCTGACCGAGGTCCGCGACCCGGGCCAGCCGCCGGTAGGAGTCCAGCAGCGCCGCACGGTCGTGGGAACTGGTCGTGACCAGCACCTCCTGCGCCCCGGTCTCCTTGATCAGCGTCCGCAGCTCGTCGGCCACCTGCTCCTCGGTGCCGTGGATGTGCCCGCGCAGCCCGGACTCGTAGAAGTCGCGCTCCTTCGCCGTCATGACTCGCCGCTCGATCTCCTCCACGGGGGCGAGCGGCGGGAACGTGCCGTGGGTGCGGGAGTACGCCATGGCCCACGCCTCCGGCACCAGCAGCCGGCGGGCCGCCTCCGGGGTGGCGGCGACGGCGACGGTGCCCGCGACGATCACATACGGCTCCCGCGCCCAGGACGACGGCCGGAAGTCGTCACGGTAGCGGTCCACGGCGCGCAGCAGCCGCTCCCTGGTCCGCAGATCTCCGATGACCAGCGGCAGCCCGGCCCGGCCGGCGATCGTCGCGCCCTCACCGGTGGCCAGCACATACGGCGGGACCCGCAACCCCTCGGCGGGGCGGGCGTGCGCGCGGGTCGGTGAGGTTCCCTCGAACCAGCCGAGGAGTTCGTCGAGTTGACCGGCGAAGTCCTCCGCCGCGTCCTTCCCGTGCCCCAGCGCCTTGCGCACCCCGTCGGTGAACCCCACGGAGCGGCCCAGCCCCATGTCGATCCGCCCCGGGAAGAGCGACTCCAGGACGCCGAACTGCTCGGCGACCACGAGGGGCCGGTGATTGGGCAGCATCACCCCGCCGGTGCCCACCCGGATGCGGCGGGTCGCCGCGGCGACGGCGGCGGCCAGCACGGTGGGCGCGGAACCGGCGACCCCGGGCACGCCGTGGTGCTCGGAGACCCAGAACCGGTGATAACCCAACTCCTCGACCCGCTGGGCCAGCCGCACGGTGTCCCGCAGCGCATCCTGCTCACTGTGTCCCTGCCGGGTGCGGGAGCGGTCGAGGACGGAGAACCTGGTGGACGCGAAAACCGAACTCACACAGAGTTCAACACCCGGGGCGCCCCGGGATTCCCGCTGCGGTCCGGCCGCTGCGATCACCTACTGGCGAAGTTGCCCCGCCGCGTCGCGCAGCACGCGCTGTGCGGTGGTGCGCAACGCGGCGACCGTCGGACGGTCGCGGTTGCCGGGCAGCCAGGTCAGGGCGGCCGTGGTCAGCGGCAGACCGGTGACGTCGACGTAGGCCACACCGGGGCGCGGATACAGCCGGCGCGCCGCCGCGGGCAGGAAGCTCATGCCCCGGCCCCGGCCGACGAGGTGCAGCATGCTCTCGATGTCGTGCGCGACCGGACCGAAACGCACGGGTGCGCCGTCCGGACGCGGGTTGACGGTCCAGTGGTCCCACCAGATACGGGGCATCTGCGCCGGGATGTCGACGACGAGATGATCGTCGAGCTGTTCCAGTGCGATCGGCGTGTCCGTCGCCAGACGGTGGCCCGCGGGCAGACAGGCCACGCGGGGCTCGGTCGCCAGCTGCAGGCTCTGCAGACCGGACGGGAGCGGCGGGCGCAGAAACGCCGCGTCGACGTCCCCGCACGTCAGGGCCTCTATCTGGTTGGCGAAGCCGAGGGCCAGCAGATCGACGCTGATACCCGGGTGGTGGTCGTGCAGCGCGCCGAGGATGGCGTGGGTGTACGGCATGGCCACCTCACCCGCGATGAAACCGATCACCAGATGCCCGCGCACCTCACGCGCCCGCGCTCCGACACGGCGGTGCAGCCGGGCCATGCCCGCGACGATCTCCTCGGCCTCGGGCAGCAGCGCCCCGCCCGCGGCGGTGAGGCTGATGGCGCGACTGGTGCGGTCGATGAGGGTGACGCCGAGGCGCGTCTCCAGCGCGCGGAGTTGCTGGCTGAGCGCGGGCTGCGTCACATGCAGCCGGGCCGCCGCCCGACCGAAGTGCAACTCCTCGGCCAGTACGAGGAAGACCCGCAGCTGGTGAATGCTGGGGTCGTTCTGTCCGCCGGATGCCGATGGGGGCGACGAGCCGTTGGTGCCACCGTCCTGGACCATAAGGACCAGGTTAACGATCTCGTCGGAAGACTGATGGCCGATCGGTTCCGGCCGTCCTCCGGCTGGGACAGGATGAGATCGGCAACCGGGGCGTCGCGGGGGAACGACGCTCCGGTTCCTGGCCTACGGCGACCGAGGCGTTGCCGGTCGGAGCCGTCACGGGCTGCCCCACCGCCGGCGGGCCCGCACCGCCCGGTGACGAGGGTGGGGGCTCCCGAGGCAGCAGGAGGGGACTGCGACCGGGCAACAGCGCCCATGGCACCGTCGGGTTCGGCGACGGCCGAACCACGGGGACCGGCCTTCGCCGTCGGCCAGGGCGCCGCTCCCGGGTCGTCGGGAGACATCTGGCCGGCACCGGGCGCAGGCTCCGTCATCAGGCCTCCGCCGCAAGGTGCTTGAGGCTGAACCACGTTGTCTTGCCCTCGTCGGTGGGGCGCACACCCCAGTCGTCGGCGAGGGAGCGCACGAGGATCAGGCCCCGGCCGGACTCCTCGTCCTCCGCGGACCACCGGGGCTGGGGGAGATGCGGGCTGCGGTCGCTGATCTCGACGGTGAGTTCGGTGGCCGTGCGGCACAGGTGCAGTCCGATCGGCCCCTGGGCGTGCAGTACGGCGTTGGTGAGTATCTCCGACAGCAGCAGCCGTGCGTCGTCGGCCGGTTCGGCGCAGTCCCAGGCCGTGAGGGTCCGGCTGAGGAAGGCACGTCCCGCGGGCACGGACTCCGGTACCGCGGGGAGTTCGGTGCTGACGGCGGCCAACGGGGCGGCGGGCAGCTGGGTCAGCAGCAGGGTGACGTCGTCGTTGTGGCCGTCGGCGTCGGGCAGCAGCGTGGCGAGGACCAGGTCGGCGGCCGCCTCGAGGTCGGGCGCGGAGGTGAACAGCGCGCTCAACGTGTCGACCAGCCGCTCCAGTTGGTCCTGGATGTCGCTGCCCGGGGTCTCGATCAGGCCGTCGGTGTAGAGCACGAGGCTGGCACCGGGCGGGATGACCGCCCGGGACTGTTCGTAGAGGACGTCGCCCACGCCGAGGGGCGCGTTGACGGGTGCCGGCAGCGCGCGGGCGCCCTCGCCCGGGGTGGCGATGAGGGTGGGCAGGTGTCCGGCCGAGCACAGGGTCACCTCTCCGGCGTCGGAGGCGATGACCAGATAGCAGCAGGTGACGAGCTGGTCGGGGACGTCCAGGTCGGCGACGACCGTGTCCAGGGCCTGCATCAGCTGACGCGGCTGCATCCCCGTCTTCGCCAGGGCGTGTGCGGCGGACCGCAGCTGGCCCATGACGGCGGCCGCCTCCAGACCGCGCCCCATGACGTCACCGATCAGCACGCCCACGCGGCCCGCGCCCAGTGGTATGAGGTCGAACCAGTCGCCGCCCACGCCGGCGCCCTGGGTCGCGGGCCGGTAGCGGCTCGCGGTGGTCAGCCCGGGGATCGCGGGCGGTGTGCCCATCAGGCTGCGCTGCAGTGTGAGCGCGATGTGACGTTGCTGCTCGTAGAGCGCGGTGAGCTCCGCCTCGGCGCGTTTTCGGTCGCTGATGTCACGGACGATGGCACAGGCCCCGATGACCTGCCCGTCCGGAGCGTGGGTGGGCCACAGCGTCACGTCCACGTCGAGGAGTTCTCCGGAGCGGGTGACCCGAAGGGTCTCGAAGTGCTCGGCCTTCTCGCCCTTGCACAGCCGTTCCAGCAACTCCGCGATCTCGTCCTGCCGGTCCGGTGGGGCGAGCACCGACACGGGGCGCCCCATGACCTCGTCCGCGGTGTAGCCGTACAGGCGTTGGGCGGCGGCGTTCCAGTAGGTGATGACGCCGTCGAGGGTCGCGGCGAGGATCGCGTCCTGGGAGGACTCGACCAAGGTGGCGAGCTGGTTGATGCGTTCCTCGGCCCGCTTGCGGTCGCTGACGTCTCGGACGGCGGCGGAGACGAGGAGTCCGTCGGCGGTCTCCATGGGGCTGAGGCTGATCTCCACGGGGAATTCGGTGCCGTTCTTGCGCAGCCCGTGCAGTTCGAGCCCGGCACCCATGGGACGCACCTGCCGGTTGGCGCCGTAGCCGCGCCGGTGTTCGACGTGATGGGTCCCGAACCGGCCGGGCACCAGCAACTCGACCGGATGGCCGAGGAGTTCCTCGCGCCGGTAGCCGAAGAGGGCTTCGGTCTGGGCGTTGACGAGTTTGATGATGCCGGCGTCGTCGACGATGACCATCGCGTCGGGGGCGGCTTCGAGCAGCCCCCGGAACCTTTCCTCCGCGGCCTTGCGTTCGGTGACGTCTCGGACGGCGGCGGAGACGAGCAGTCCGTCGGCGGTCTCGAGAGGGCTGAGACTGATCTCGACGGGGAATTCGGTGCCGTTCTTGCGCAGCCCGTGCAGATCCAGCCCCGCGCCCATCGGCCTGACCTGACCGTTGTTGATGTAGCCCTCCCGGTGCAGATGGTGGCATTCCCGGAACCGGCCGGGTACGAGCAACTCGACCGGGCGGCCGAGGAGTTCTTCGCGCCGGTAGCCGAACAGCGCCTCCGTCTGGGCGTTGACCAGCCGGATCGTTCCGGCGCCGTCGACGATGACCATCGCGTCGGGCGCCGCTTCGAGCAGGCCCCGGAACTTGTCCTCGGCGGCTCTCGGGCCGCCTTCACGCAGCGCGGTGGCAGCACACGCGCAATGATTCTCGGTCACCGTGGCGGTGGCCCCAGTCGACGCCGTCTTGACCAAGTCGCCCATATCCGTCTCCGACACGATGGTTCCGATGAGTCGGACATCCCACCGCACCGGCCCCCCGCCCGCCGGGTCATGTCGCAAACTGGTCCCACCCTGCTCCCACAGCGGCAGAACCTGTCCGTGGAGGGCCCCTGCGTCGACCACTCCCCGGCCAGACCCGCTCACTGTGCGGAACCCACCGAGCGGGGCGGCGGTTTCGGGGCAGCGGTACGGCAGAGGCTGTGGCGGCGGCAGCGGTTACGGCATCCGCAGCGGTTACGGCATGGCGGCGGCGTCAGCGATGAGCGTGTGGCCACGGCACCGGCAGCGGCTACGGCAACAGGTCGCGGTGCGGCCGTTGTCTAGGGTGGAACCGTGACGGAGAAAAGGGAGCCCAAGAAGTCGCGCGACACCGCGGGCAGGGACCGGCCACTGGCCCTGTTCGACCTGGACAACACCCTCGCCGGCACCGCCCACCGCCAGCACTTCCTGGAGCGCAGGCCGCGGGACTGGGACGCCTTCTTCGCCGCGGCACCCCAGGATCCGCCACTCGCGGAGGGCATCGCGCTGGTGACGGAGTACGCCCGCGACTGCGAGATCGTCTACCTCACCGGACGCCCGGAACGCTGCCGCCGGGACACCGTCGCCTGGCTCGCCGCCCAGGGCCTGCCCGACGGCCAGGTGTACATGCGCCGCAACGACGACCGTCGCCCCGCCCGCCACACCAAGCTGGCGATCCTGCGGAGGCTGGCGGCCGGGCGGGAGGTCCGCGTACTCGTGGACGACGACGAACTCGTCTGCCAGGACGCGGAGCGGGCGGGTTTCCGCGTCCGACGGGCCCGCTGGGCGACCCCGTCGGACGCGCTGAAGGTGGCGCAGGAACGGGAAGGGCGCACCTGACCCGCGCCGGCGGATACTCAGTCCTCGCCCTCCAGGCGGAAACCTACCTTCAGGCCGACCTGGTAGTGCTCGATCTGACCGTTCTCGATCTGACCGCGCACCTGGGTGACCTCGAACCAGTCCAGATTGCGCAGGGTCTGCGCGGCCCGGGAGATGCCGTTGCGGATGGCCTGGTCGATGCCCTCGTGCGAGGTGCCGACGATCTCCGTCACCCGGTAGGTGTGATGTGACATAGGGGTCTTCCTTTCAGCGAGCCGTGCTCAGTGACAGTGCGAACCGCCCTCGGGTATCCGTCCACCAGTGGGTCAATTCCAATCCGGCGGTGCCCAGTTCGTCCCGCACCCCGGCCTCCCGGAACTTCGCCGAGACCTCGGTGCGCAGCTCTTCGCCCGCGCCGAAGTCGACCGCCAGATCGACCGCCGGGATCTTCACGGTCTGCACCGTCCGCGAGCGCAGCCGCATTTCGATCCACTCCCGCTCGGCGTCCCAGAGGGCCACGTGGTCGAAGGCCTCCGGGTCGAAGTCCGCGCCGAGTTCGCGGTTGACCACGGTCAGTACGTTCTTGTTGAAGTCCGCCGTCACCCCGGCCGCGTCGTCGTACGCCGCCACCAGCTCCGACTCGTCCTTGACCAGGTCCGTGCCGAGCAGCAGCGCGTCCCCGGGCGCCAGCAGGGCCCGTACGGACGCGAGGAACCGGGCCCGCTCGGCCGGCAGCAGATTGCCGATCGTGCCGCCGAGAAACGCCACCAGCCGCGGCCCCGGCGTCGGGGGAAGGGCGAGTCGGGCCGTGAAGTCGGCGATCAGCGCGTGCACCGAGAGCGACGGCCGCTCCGCGACCAGCGCCCGGCCCGCCTGCGTGAGCGCGCTCTCGCTGACGTCCACGGGCACGTACGTGTGCAGCCCCGGCAGCTCGTCCAGCAGGTGCCGGGTCTTGTCGGACGAACCGGAGCCCAGCTCGACAAGGGTGCGTGCGCCGGTGGCGGACGCGATCTCCGCGGACCGGGCGAGCAGGATCTCCCGCTCGGCGCGCGTCGGGTAGTACTCGGGCAACTCGGTGATCTGCTCGAAGAGTTCGCTGCCGTAGGCGTCGTAGAACCACTTCGGCGGAAGCGTCTTCGGCTGGGCGGTGAGACCGCCCTGGACGTCGGCGCGGAGGGCGGCTTCGGTGGCGTCCTCCGGGAGGGTGCGGGTCAGCTGGAACGGGCTCACGCGGCGGGCTCCTTGAGGGGGGTCAGCAGGACGTCGGTGCGGCTCGCCGCGAGCAGCGTGCGGTCCGGCACCTGAAGCCAGTGCGGGTCGTCGTCGTAGGGTTCCGAGGCCACGACCGTGCGTCGGCCGGGTTCGGCGAGGTACCAGAGCGTGTCGCCCCAGGCCGTCGCGGCGATCGCCTCGCCATTGCTGAGCAGCAGGTTGAGCCGGGAGCCCGGGGCCGCCGCCGCGACCTCCAGCACCGTGTCGGCGAGCGCCTGCCCCTCCTCGTCGCCGCCCCGCAGCCGGCTGAGCACCAGCGCCCAGACGAACGCCGAGTCGCAGCGCGCCTCCATCGCCAGCACCTCGGCCGGCGGCAGGGTGCGCACGAGCGGCGCCAGGGAGCCGGGCCATCCGGCGACGGCGCCGTTGTGGCTGAACAGCCAGCGACCCCAGCCGTACGGGGCCGCCGCGGCCTCCGCGTCGGCACCCGCCAGGGTGGCGTCGCGTACCGCGGCGAGCACCGCCTCGGAACGCACCACCCGGGCGAGGTCGGCGAAGGACTGGTCGGCCCAGATGGGCCCGGCGCGACGGTAACGGGCGGGCACCGGGTCACCGGCCGCGTACCAGCCGACGCCGAAACCGTCGGCGTTGACCGTCCCGTACCGCTGCCGCCGAGGCGCCCAGGACTGGCGGAACAGACTGTGGGGCGGCTCCACCAGCAGCTTGCCCAACGGTTCCGCCGGCCCCAGGAAGGCGAGATGACGACACATCAGACAGCTCCGTCCCCGGCCGACCGGGCGGTACGGAACCCGGAGAAGATCTGCCGCCTGATCGGATAGTCCCAGTTGCGGAACGTGCCCCGGCAGGCCACCGGGTCCACCGCGAAGGAACCGCCGCGCAGCACCTTGTACTCGGGACCGAAGAACACCTCGGAGTACTCCCGGTAGGGGAAAGCGGTGAAACCGGGGTACGGCGCGAAGTCACTGGCCGTCCATTCCCACACGTCCCCGATCAACTGCCTTACTCCGTAAGGGGATTCGCCCTCGGGATAGCTTCCGGCGGGCGCCGGCCGCAGATGCCGCTGACCGAGGTTTGCGTGCTCCGGAGCCGGGTCCGCGTCGCCCCACGGATAGCGCCTGGAACGTCCGGTGGCCGGGTCGTGCCGGGCGGCCTTCTCCCACTCGGCCTCGGTGGGCAGCCGCCGCCCCGCCCAGCGGGCATAGGCGTCGGCCTCGTACCAGCACACATGCACCACGGGCTCGTCGGCCGGTACGGGTTCGGTGACGCCGAAGCGCCGCCGCAGCCACTGTCCGGCCTCGCGGCGCCAGAACAGCGGAGCCGACACGGAGTTGCGGCGGATGTGGTCCCAGCCCTCCGGCGTCCACCAGCGCTCGTCGGTGTAGCCGCCGTCCTCGATGAACGCCTGGTACGCGCCGTTGGTCACCGGGGTGGTGTCCAGGTAGAACGCCGGCAACAGCCGCTCATGACCTGGGCGTTCGTTGTCCAGGGCCCAGGGCTCCGTAGAGGTGCCCATGGTGAACGGGCCCGCGGGGACGAGGACTTCGGCGGGACCGGTGAACGGCGGCGCGGGCGCCGGGTCGGGCGCGGTCAGCGCCACGGGACCCTTGCGGAGCTGATGAGTGATCAGCATCGTCTCGTCGTGCTGCTGTTCGTGCTGAGCGATCATGCCGAAGGCGAAGCCGGCGTCGGTCAGCCGGTCACCCGCGAACGGGGTCCGCTCCAGGACGTCGAGGGCGCGGCCGCGCACTTCCGCGGCGTAGTTCCGGGCCTCCACGGGCGGCAGCAGCGGCAGCGAGGGCCGCGCGGCGCGCGGATGCTCGAAGGCGTCGTACAGGCCGTCGATCTCCGGCCGCATCGCCTCGCGGCCGGCGACCGCCCGGAGCAGCCACAGCTCCTCCTGGTTGCCTATGTGCGCCAGGTCCCACACCAGCGGGGACATCAGCGGCGAGTGCTGGGCGGTGAGGTCGGGTGTGTCCACGCACGTCGTGAGCAGCGTGGTGCGCCGGCGCGCGGTGGTCAGTGCGGTCAGGGCGCGCTCCCGCAGGAGTTCGAGTTCCCTGTCGGTCATGTGCTGATGTCCTTCCCATGGTCTCGGTGGTCCTCGCCATGGATGGAGGGTTCCTGGCCGTGCCGGTGTTCCACGTGGTCGAGCAGATCGTCGGCGGGGCAGCGGCCCCGGGTCACATAACGGTCGGTGAAGTCCGCGACCGCGCTCCGCACCTCCGCCGAGGCACCGAGCCGGGGCAGTGCCTCGGCCGCCGCGGCGAAACAGACGACGGCCGCCTCGTGGAGGGCGGGGTCGGCCAGACCGTCGCGCGCCGCGGCGAGCCACAGCGGACTGCCCGGCGGGACCGCCGCACCGGCCCGCTCGGCCAGCGGCTTCGTCGTGCGGTAGGCGGTCTCCGCCGCCTCCGGGTCGTCGAACAACGCGGTCGTCACCGCGACGGGCACGATCCAGCCGTCCTCGCCGGGCTGCGCGTCGATCATGCGCAGTTCCAGGTGGCCGCGCGGCCGCACCGGCGGGAACAGCGTTGTCAGGTGGTAGTCCAGATCCGCCCGGGACGGCGGTGTCGCGGAGCGGGTCCACTCCCTGAAGCTCAGCCCCTCCGGTACGTGCCAGGGGCCGTCCTCGGCGCGCACGCACATCACCGGCGCGTCCAGCACATGCCGCGCCCAGGCGTTCCGGGGCGGGCCGCCGAGCGGCGGCGCGCTGCTGCGGCCGGGGTCCAGTGCCGCCCACAGCGACTGCCGGGTGGACCGCCAGCCCGTGTACCGCCCGCGTGCCATGGGTGAGTTGGCGAAGGCGCCGACCAGCACCGCGCCCAGCTGGTGCGCCAGCCACCAGCGTCTGGCGTGGCCCAGGGGGCCCGGCTCCTCGTATCCGGCGTCGAGACAGATCTGGACGGAGGCGGAGGTGCACATCATGGCGCGGCCCTCGGGGCCGGCGCGGTCCAGGTACCGCTCCATGGCGTCGTAGCGCGGCTCTCGCAGGAGCCGCTCGGGGGGACGCCAGGGGTCCTGGCCGAAGCCGCTGAGCCCGAGACCCGCTTCACGCAGCAGGGTGCGGACGGCGGTCAGATCGGCGGAGAGGGAGTCGATGCACTCCATCAGCGAGGCGGCGGGAGGTGAGCTGAGCTCCAGCTGGCCGCCGGGTTCGACGGTGATCGCCGAACGTACGGGCAGGGCCCGGAGTGCGGCGTAGGCCGCTCGGAGTCGTGCGGGTGGTACGGGGAGCCGTGGTTCACGCAGTTCGTGGACGAGCCATTCCACCTCGACACCGACGGTGCGGGGTGGGCCCGTCTTGAAGCAGATACCGCGTACCAACGCCTCCATCTCCGCCTCGGCGTCGGCGGTGTAGGGCTCCGTACAGTCGCTGCAGTCGCTCACCTTCGGATCGGACATGTCGGGATCCTCCTGAGACTCGACCATGCCGTCGGCCCGGTGATCGACCGGATCCGGTCGGCATCGCTCGTCCCACCCAAGACCCTTGCAGCGGCGCGCACAAGGGGGCGTATTGACGCTGTCGGGACCCGGAAAGTCTGTTGCGCCGGAAGTCCAGCATCGCTCACGATGCGTTCATGTGCACGACGGGGGAGATCTTGGGGGACGCGGTCATGGCGCGAACGGGGGGCGCGCCATGAGCGCGCGACTTCGTGCGATCGCACAGGAAACGGAAGGGATCGTCGCCGCCGGGCGCTACCGCGCGCCCGGCGGAGGCGAGGTCCCGATCGCCGCGGACGTCGAGGCCGCGCGGGACGCCACCCGCATGTTCGGACCGGAGCCGCTCGAGCTGCCGGCGGTGGCGCCGGTGAAGACGTCGTTCGAGGTCACGGGCGAGAGCAGCCTGGAGGCGGCACGCCGCATGACGACCGCCGGCCCGGCGCCGGTCGCGGTGCTGAACTTCGCCTCCGCGCGCAACCCCGGTGGCGGCTATCTGAACGGCGCCCAGGCCCAGGAAGAGGCCCTGTGCCGGGCCTCCGCGCTCTACACCTGTCTGGTGGGCGACCAGGTCTTCCGCGAGTTCTACGCCCACCACCGCGCCAACGTGGACCCCTTCTACACCGACCGGGTGATCCACTCACCCGCGGTGCCGGTCTTCCGCGACGACCGCGGCAGACTGCTCCAAACGCCTTACACCGCGGGCTTCCTCACGTCGGCGGCACCGAACGCGGGAGTGATCCGGCGCCGCACACCCGAACGGACGCCGGAGATCCCCGCCGCCCTCGCCACCCGCGCGGAACGCGTCCTGGAGACCGCAGCGAGCCAGGGCTACCGCCGTCTGGTGCTCGGCGCATGGGGCTGCGGAGTCTTCCAGAACGACCCGGCGCAGGTGGCAGGAGCCTTCCGGGCCCTGCTGACGGAGGGCCGCTTCACGGGACACTTCGCCGAGGTGGTCTTCGCGATCCTGGACCGCACCCGCGGAACCACGACAAGAGCCGCGTTCGAGCGAGCGTTCGCCGCGGAGACGTGAGGTACGGCGCGATGTCAGGGACGCGGGTGGGCGGTACCGGCAGCGGAGTGGGGGGCGGGGGCGGCCGGGCGTACCGGTAGCAGACCGGGGGCGGCCGGTATCGGCGTCGGCTGGGGCTGGCCCGGGCGGCGAAACCCGTGGAAGCGAGGCCGCGTCGCGAGGGCGGCGGGGCGGTACTGGCAGCGGAGTGGGGGCGGCCGGGCGGTACCGGCAGCGGCCGGAAACGTCAGCGGCGCGGAGGCGGGCGCCCCCGGTCAGGCGCGGGGAGCGGCGGGATCGGTCACGGACGGTCCGCGGTGTGGGGAAACCCCGGAGCGCGGCGGTGGGTGTCGGCTGGGCCGGACCCGGCCGCGCAACCCGTGGAAGCGTGCTGCGTCGTGGGGGCGGCGGGGCGGCCGGGCGGTGCCGGTAGCGGCGCGGGGGCGGGCGCCTTCCGGACGGGGAAGGCGGCCGGTGGTGCGGCGGCGTGGCGACAGGTGGCGGGGGCGCGGCGGCGTGGCGACAGGCGGCCTGAGCGCGGCGGTCGGCGTCGGCCTGGCCTGCGTCTGCCCCGCCGCGCGGCGACCCCGGCTTCGTGGCGTGGCGCCGGACGGCCGGCGCGCAACCCGTACGGCGAGCCGCGGAGCGGTCAGCTCCAGCCGTAGCGCTCGCGCAGCCGATGCACCACGGAGTTGAACCGCATCCGGTCCAGCGCGCACGCCTCGCGGCGCATCCCGTCCTCGTGCAGCCGCAGCACCCGCTCCACATCCACCCACGAGGCACGCCCCGACCGGTCCCACGGCCCGCTCCCGATCGGCACCCAGTCCCGGTCACCGTCGTGCTGCTTGCTGGAGAGCTGGACGGCGAGCAGAGTCCCACCCCGCTCCCGGGCGACGACGAGCACCGGACGGTCCTTCCCCCGGCCGTCGTTCTCCTCGAACGGCACCCAGGTCCAGACGATCTCGCCGGGGTCGGGGTCCCCGTCGTAGGCGGGGGAGTACTCGGTCCGCACCTGCCCCACCTGACGAGGGTCCGCCTCGGTCGTGGCCGACGGACCGTAACGGCCGGGGACGTGTTCTTCGGCGTACGCAGTCACCCGGGTCACGGTAGCAACACGCGTGAACCGCCGGACCGACGATGGCCACAGCGTGCGCGGCCCGTCGCTTGCGGACAGTGACTACGGGCCGACGGGCGGCTCGAACTCCCTTGCCGCACCGGCCTCCTGAGCGTCGTCGGCCCCGGACCGCTCCACCGGCGGCCACCGTTCGTGCCACGCCAGCTCCGCCTCCAGCTGCGCGGCCAGTGAGACCAGCAGCGGCTCGCTGTGCGCGGGCCCGAGGAGTTGCGCGCCGACGGGCAGGGACCCGACGAATCCGGCAGGCACGTTCACACCGGGCCAGCCCAGCACGTTCCACGGCCATGCGTACGGGCAGGCGGCGATCATCGCCCGGTCGGTGTCCAGACCGCCGAGGCGGAGCATGGAACCGATGCGCGGCGGGGGAGTGGCGGTCGTGGGTGCGAGGACGACGTCGTACGAGTCGAAGATCGCGCCGATCCGGCGGTGCAGCCGCGCCTCCGCCCGGCGGGCGACCCGCAGCGGGGCGCCGCCGAGCAGCCGGCCCAGCCGGGCGGCCTCACGGGTGCGCCGGTCCAGGAGCTCGGGGCAGGGCACCTCGGCCACCCGTTCGGCCAGGCCCGCGGTGGCGCGCGGGATGAAGGTGAGCCCGATCTGCCCGTAGGCCGGGTCCGCCTCCTCGACCTCGTGCCCGAGCAGGGACAACCGCTCGGCGAGCGCCACCACCTTCTCGCGCACCTCCGGCGCCAGCCGTGCGGGCAGCGCCGTGAACGGGGGCTTCAGCGACAGGGCGATGCGCAGCCGGCCCGGATCGCGGCCCACCGCCTCCGACATGCGCAGCGCCGGCGGCCGGTGCAGATCGCCGTCGTGGCTGCCGCTCGCCGCGTCCAGCAGCAGCGCCGCGTCCTCGACCGTGCGCGCCAGCGTGCCGTTGACGGTGATCCCCTGGAACGACTCCGGGCGCGGCCAGGTGGAGATCCGGCCGCGCTGCGGCTTGATGCCGATCAGATGGGTCCAGGCGGCGGGGATGCGCACCGAGCCCGCGCCGTCCGACCCCAGCGCGGCGGGCACGAGACCGGCCGCGACCGCGGCCGCGGAGCCGCCCGAGGAACCACCGGGCGTATGGCCGCGGTGCCAGGGATTGCGGGTGTCGCCGAAGGCCGGCCCCTCGGTGAACGGCCACTGACCCAGCTCACAGCTGTTGGTCTTGCCGACGATCACGGCCCCGGCCGCACGCAGCCGTCGTACCGCCTCGCAGTCTTCCGCCGCCGGGGGGAACTCGCCCGAGCATCCGAAGGCCGTCGGCTCGCCCGCCACGTCCATGTCGTCCTTCACGGCCAGCGGCACCCCGAGCAGCGGGCGGCGCACCCCGGCGGCCAACTCCCGGTCCGCGGCCTCCGCCTCGGCGAGCGCGGCCTCGGCGCGGACGATCCGGAAGGCGTTCAGCGAGGGTTGCGTCGCCTCGATCCGGGCCAGCGCCCGCTCCACCAGGGTCCGTGACGTGACCTCGCCGTCAGCGAGATCACGCACGGCCCGGGCAAGCCCGGGGGCACGGTCGGGAGCCATCAGGACACCTCCGGTCGCCAGTTGTCTACCGAACGGTAACCTCCGCGGGCGCCGAGTGGAAAGGTTCCCCGGAAGTGTCGCGTCCTCACTTCGGGACCATTCGCCTGACCATTGCAAACTTCCGTGAATATGCCGGAAGTTCCCCCGGGTAGGAGTGTCGTCCGACCTTTCTGCAAAGATGCCCTTCGTCATGGTGCAGATACCGAAGCAGTCCGCCCCGTCGTTGCCCGCGCAACGCCCCGTCCCCACGAGTGCCGATGTGGCACGACTGGCGGGCGTCTCGCGCGCGACCGTCTCCTACGTCCTGAACAACACCAGCGCCGTAAGGATCAGCGAGCCCACCCGGCGACGGGTGCACGCCGCGGCCAAGGAACTCGGCTACGTACCGCACGCCGCGGCACGCAGCCTGCGCGCAGGGCACAGCCGCATGGTGTTGATGCCGGCCCCCACCGTCCCGGTGAACCCGCTCTACAGCGGGTTCTTCAACGAACTCCAGTGGGCCCTCAGCCGTCTCGACTACACCGTCGTGCAGTACGGCAGTGTCGGGCTCTCCGGTGACGACATCGCCCGCGCCTGGGCCGAGTTGCGTCCGGTCGCCGTGGTGGCGCCCGGTGCCTGGCTCGGCCCGGAAGGCGTGGCCGTGCTCAAACGATCCGGCGCCCGCGCCGTCGTCACGCTCAGTCCCGAGGCCGTCGAGGGCGCGCACACGCTGATCCTGGACCACCGCGGAGTGGGCGAGAACGCGATCGCCCACCTCCTGACCAGGGGCAGACGTCGGATCGGCGTCGTCATGCCTCAGGAGTCCGGCCTCAGCGCCTTCTCCAAACCCAGGCTCGAAGGTTGCCACCGCGCCGTGCAGGGCACGGACGCGTCGCTGACCGAACTGCCGCTAGCCTACGAGGAGGAGGCCGCCGCCGCGCTCGCCGCGCGCTGGCGATCCCTCGACCTGGACGCCGTATTCGCGTACAACGACGAGTACGCGATGCTGCTCATGCGGGCGTTGCAGGACGAGGGCCTGCGGATCCCCGAGGACCTGTCGGTGGTCGGCGCCGACGACCTGATGCTCGGCCGGCTGCTGCGGCCGCGGCTGACCACCGTCCACATCCAACTGCCCGCCGGCCGCGACCTCGCGGAGCTGGTCGACCGTGCGGTCCGGGAGCCCGGCGTGATACCCGAGACACGTGGGGTCCTCTCGCTGCGGGTGGTGCACCGGGAATCCAGCTGACGGGTCGCCGGACCGCCGTGGGCCCGAAGTCCGCAGCCCGAGGCCGAAAACGGGGGCCCACGCGGTCCGTTGTGCGCCCGTATGCGCTGCTGTGCGCCGGTATGCCCACCTGTCGGTTGCGGATGTTCGGCGTGCAATTGGGGCATGCGCCGGTTCGGCGTGTCCGTCGGGCGCCGTCTTGTGTCGATCCTGTGCACCGGACCACACGTTTCGTCCACTGCATGACTAGGATGTTGCACGCTCAACCAGGTGGTGACTGCGTCGGCCACCGGTCGCTGCCCACGGGCGGGCGTGCCGAGTCGTCGCGTCCTGCCCGGCGGTCCCACCGGCCGCTTGACGCACGGGACTTCCCTCCAGCCCCTGAGAACCGCCCCTGGGTGAAGTGTCGTTGGTGGACCAGTTCGTGAAGTGTCCCATGCGCTCTGGCTCTTCGCGGGGCCAGTGACCGATCGGAGATCCGGCATGCCGCTGCTCGACCCGAAGACCTGGCAGTCCGACACCCTGTCGGGGGGTGAGTACGCCGTCACCGAGCCCGCCACCGGCGAAACGCTCGGTACCGTCACGCTCGCCTCCGCCGAAGACGTCACGACGGCCGCGCGGTCCGCCCGCGCCGCCCAGACCGAATGGGCCAGGGCCCCGCACTTCGTCCGCGCCGCCGTACTGCGCAAGGCCGGCGACCTGTTCACCGCGCACGCCGCCGAACTGCGCGACTGGATCGTGCGCGAGTCCGGCTCCATACCGGGCAAGGCGGAGTTCGAACTGCACGTCGCCGCCCAGGAGTGCTACGAGGCAGCCGCCCTCGCCTCCCGTCCCAGCGGTCAGATCCTGCCCTCCGAGGCGCCCCGGCTGTCGTACACCCGCCGGATCCCGGTCGGCGTGGTGGGCGTGATCTCCCCGTTCAACGCGCCGCTGATCCTCTCCATCCGCTCCGTCGCCCCGGCCCTCGCGCTCGGCAACGGCGTCGTACTGAAGCCGGACCCGCGAACGGCCGTCTGCGGCGGACTCTCCCTCGCCGCGGTCTTCGCCGAGGCCGGCCTGCCCGAGGGACTGCTGCACGTGCTGCCCGGCGGGGTCGAGGCCGGTCAGGCCCTCGTCGCCGACCCGCTGGTGCCGGTGATCTCCTTCACCGGGTCCACGGCGGCCGGGCGCGCCGTCGGCGAGGCCGCCGGACGCCATCTGAAGCGGGCGCACCTGGAACTGGGCGGCAACTCCGCGATGATCGTCCTGGAGGACGCCGACATCGACGCGGTGATCTCCACCGCCGCCTGGGGCTCCTTCTTCCACCAGGGCCAGATCTGCATGACCACCGGCCGCCACCTGGTGCACGCCTCCCTTTACGAGGAGTACGTGGAGCGGCTCGCCGCGAAGGCCGACTCGCTGCACGTCGGCGACCCGCACCGGGAGCAGGTCCACCTCGGCCCGATCATCGACGACGCACAACTCGCCAAGATCCACGGGCTCGTCGAGGCCAGCACGGCGAAGGGCGCGAAGCTGGCGGCCGGCGGCACCCACGACCGGCTGTACTACCGGCCGACGGTGCTCGCCGGGGTCGACGACACCACGCCCGCATACGCCGAGGAGGTCTTCGGCCCCGTGGCACCGGTGCGGTCGTTCAGCACCCTCGACGAGGCCGCGGCCCTCGCCGCCGCCGGACCGTACGGCCTCTCCCTGGGCATCGTCACCCGTGACACCGCCCGCGGCCTCGACCTCGCCGAGCGCATCCCCACCGGAATCGCCCACATCAACGACCAGACCGTCAACGACGAGGCCGTGGCACCCTTCGGTGGGATCGCCGCCTCCGGCACCGGCGCCCGGTTCGGCGGTGAGGCGAATCTGGAGGCCTTCACCGACGTGCGCTGGACGACGGTGCGCGGCGATGTGGCGGGATACCCGTTCTGAGGTTGCGGACCCCTGAGCCGGACGAACGCCGGCTCAGGCCGGTTCCGGGGCTCGGTTACTGCTGGTCCTGCTGAGCCTGCTGCTGCGGCTGCGCCTGCTGGGCCTCCTGCTCGGCGATGGACTTGCGGACCTCCTCCATGTCCAGGTTGCGGGCCTGCCCGATGACGTCCTCCAGGGCCGACTCGGGCAGCGCCCCCGGCTGGGCAAAGATCGCGACCTGGTCGCGGACGATCATCAGTGTCGGGATCGACTGGATGTTGAAGGCCGCGGCCAGCTCCGGCTGGGCCTCCGTGTCGACCTTGGCGAACACGAGGTCCGGGTTGGCAGCGGCGGCCTTCTCGTACACCGGGGCGAACTGACGGCACGGCCCGCACCAGGACGCCCAGAAGTCGATCAGGACGAACTCGTTGTCCGTGACCGTCTGGTCGAAGTTCTCCTTGGTCAGCTCCATGGTGCTGCTCATGGTGTGAATACCTCTTCTCCTGATGTCGGGCCTCGAAGGAGACCGGTGTGCACAACGCCACCCCGGGGCGGCGTATTCCGCGCGCTTACCCATGTGGCCCAGGCGCACACCAGCCAGACTGGAGCCCATGACGGAAACGGAATCCAATACGTACGACGTCGTGGTGCTCGGGGCCGGGCCGGTGGGGGAGAACGTCGCCGACCGCACCCGCGCGGCCGGCCTGTCCACCGCGGTCGTGGAGAGTGAACTCGTCGGCGGCGAGTGCTCGTACTGGGCCTGTATGCCCAGCAAGGCACTGCTGCGACCGGTGATCGCCCAGGCCGACACCCGCCGGCTCCCCGGACTGCGCCACGCAGTGCAGGGCCCCCTCGACGCCCCCGCGATCCTGGCCCGCCGTGACGCGTTCACGTCCCACTGGAAGGACGACGGCCAGATCTCCTGGCTCAATGGCACGGGAGCCGACTTCTACCGCGGGCACGGCCGGCTGGCCGGGGAGCGCCGGGTCACGGTCGACGGACCCGACGGCGAACGACACGAGATCACCGCACGGCACGCCGTCGCCGTGTGCACCGGCACCCGGGCCGTGCTGCCGGACCTGCCCGGGCTGGACCAGGTCAGGCCGTGGACCAGCCGCGAGGCCACCAGCGCGCAGTCCGTGCCCGGCCGGCTCATCGTGGTCGGCGGGGGAGTGGTGGCCACCGAGATGGCCACGGCCTGGCAGGCCCTCGGCTCGCAGGTCACGCTGCTGGTCCGCGGCAAGGGCCTGCTGCCGCGGATGGAGCCCTTCGCGGGGGAACTCGTCGCCGAGGCGCTGACGGAGGGCGGCGCGGACGTCCGCACAGCGACCTCCGTGACCTCCGTGACGCGCAGCGGCTCCACGGTCGTCGCCCTCACCGGCACCGGTGACCGCATCGAGGCCGACGAGATCCTCTTCGCCACCGGGCGCGCACCCCGCACCGACGACCTCGGCCTCGACACGGTCGGGCTGGAACCCGGCTCCTGGCTTTCGGTGGACGACTCCCTCCGGGTGACCGGCAGCAAGTGGCTCTACGGCGTGGGCGACGTCAACCACCGCGCGCTCCTCACCCATCAGGGCAAGTACCAGGCACGGGTCGCGGGCGCCGCGATCGCCGCCCGGGCGGCCGGGGTCCCCCTGCTGGAAACCGACCCCTGGGGCGCCCACTCGGCCACCGCCGACCACCGGGCGGTCCCCCAGGTCGTCTTCACCGACCCCGAGGCGGCCTCGGCCGGCCTCTCCCTGGCCGAGGCCGAGCAGTCCGGCCGCCGGGTCCGCGCCGTCGACTACGACCTCTCCGGCGTAGCCGGAGCGAGTCTCTACGCGGACGGCTACCGGGGCCGCGCCCGGATGATCGTCGACCTCGACACGGAAACGCTCCTGGGCGTCACCTTCGTCGGGCCGGGCGTCGGCGAACTGATCCACTCGGCGACGATCGCGGTGGCCGCGGAGGTACCGATCGACCGGCTGTGGCACGCGGTGCCTTCCTACCCGACGATCAGTGAGGTGTGGCTGAGGTTGCTGGAGGCATATCGGGACGGGAAGTAGCCGAGGGCGGGGCGGGGAAGGGGCGGGAGAACCGTTCTGGCGCCCCTTGCTCAGGGCTCAGAGCGAGAACCCCAACGCCTCGGCGGCAACGGCCGGCGTCGGCTGTGCCCACCGCTCCGCAACCGCCTCGCTCGACGACAACGACCGCAGTTCCGCCCGGTCCAGGTAGAGCGTGCCGTTCAGATGGTCCGTCTCGTGCTGGACGATACGGGCGGGCCAGCCCGCGAAGACTTCGTCCAGCTCGCGGCCGTGCTCGTCCTGCCCGCGCAGGCGCACCTCGAGCGGCCGGGCCACCACCGCCTGCCAGCCCGGGACACTCAGACACCCCTCGAAGAACGCGGCCCGGACCGTCCCCACCGGGTCGTACGACGGGTTGACCAGAACGCGGAACGGCTGCGGCACCCGGCCACGGACCTCACTGATCTCCGGCGGTACCGGCGCCGGATCCTCGATCACCGCGATCCGCAGCGGCACCCCGACCTGCGGCGCCGCCAGCCCCACCCCGGGAGCCGCGTGCATCGTCTCGCGCAGCGCCGCCACGAAGCGGGCGAGCAGCGCGGCGTCCAGCTGGCCGTCGAAGGGATCGGCGGGCCGGCGCAGCACGGGGTCACCGGCCGCGACGATCGGCAACGGGCCGCCCGGGGCGAGGAGTCGCGCCACGAGGTCGGCGACGCGGTCACTTGGAGATGGCATTCGGCCAGGATGCCAAGCGAGGAGCGTGACGGGCCAACAGGACCGGAAACCGGGCGAGTTGCCCGCCCCGGCGGCTGTGGCGTACGTCACTTCTCCGGCCGGGAACTTCCGGCACCGACCGCCCGACTCCTGTTCTGTCCCGGCCCTGAACCCCGCAGCGGCCCCGAGTCGAGCTCCCCGGAGAAACCCGCCGCCATGTCCACCGCTCCCACCACCGAGACGGGCGAGTCCCCCGAGGACTCCGCCGAGAACTCCCCCGAAGCGGGCGAGTCCGCGCAGTCCGGTGCCCCCACGCCGACCCGCGGCACCTGGTCCACCCTGCGCCCGCTCGTCCTGCGCCTGCACTTCTACGCGGGCGTGCTGGTCGCGCCCTTCCTGCTGGTCGCGGCCGCCACCGGTTTCCTGTACGCCGCCTCGTTCCAGGCCGAGAAGTTCGTGTACGCGCACGAGCTCACGGTCCCTTCGGTGGGGGACACCAAGCTGCCGATCTCCGAGCAGGTCGCCGCCGCCCGCAAGGCCCACCCCGAGGGCGCCGTCTCCGCGGTGCGGCCCTCTCCGGAGGCCGACGCCACGACCAGGGTGATGCTCTCCGGTGTCCCCGGCGTCGCCGAGGACCGTACGCTCGCCGTCTTCGTCGACCCGTACACCGGGAAGGTGCGCGGCGCCCTGGAGCAGTACGGATCCACCGGCGCTCTCCCGCTGCGCACCTGGATCGACGAGTTCCACCGCGATCTGCACCTCGGTGAGACCGGCCGCCTCTACAGCGAACTCGCCGCCAGCTGGCTGTGGGTGATCTCCGGCGGCGGGCTCGTGCTGTGGTTCGCGCGCCGCCGTACCCAGCGCAAGCTGCGCGGTACCAGCGGACGCCGCCGCACCCTGGGGCTGCACGGCACCGTCGGCGTATGGGCGGCGGCCGGGTTCTTCTTCCTCTCCGCGACGGGCCTGACCTGGTCGGCGTATGCCGGGGCCAGTGTCGAGGACCTGCGGACCGCCCTCGGTCAGACCACCCCGACCATCTCGGCCGCGGCGGCCGGGGACCACGCGAACCACGACGCCGCCGCCGGGTCCGGCGGCACCGAGCACGGCGTCGGCCTCGACAAGGTCCTCGCTGCCGCGCGGGCCGAGGGGCTCGACGACCCGGTGGAGATCGTCCCGCCCGCCGACGCGTCGTCCGGCTACGTGGTGAAGCAGGTCCAGCGCAGCTGGCCCGAGAAGCAGGACGCGGTCGCCGTGGACCCGACCACCGGCGAGGTCACCGACGTGCTCCGGTTCGCGGACTACCCGGTGCTCGCCAAACTGACCCGCTGGGGCATCGACGCGCACACCGGCACGCTCTTCGGGATCGCCAACCAGCTCGTGCTGATGGCCCTCGCGCTGGCGCTGATCCTGCTGATCGTGTGGGGCTACCGCATGTGGTGGCAGCGCGGACGGGGCAGGACGTTCGGCCGCCCGATCCCGCGTGGCGCCTGGCAGCAGGTGCCGCCACAGATCCTCGTGCCACTGCCGGCGGCCGTCGCCGTACTCGGCTACTTCGTGCCGCTGCTCGGGATACCGCTGGTCGCGTTCATCGCCGCCGACGTCGTCCTCGGCGAGATCGCCCACCGCAGGAAGACACGAGTATCCGCCGACTCCTGAGCCGGGGCCCGGCTCGGCTGATCGCCGGGTGACGTAGAGCCCGTGAGCGAGGCGGAATGGTCTGGCATGGTCCTACCTCCGGACCCGACGGCGGCCATCGCGGGCAGGCTTCGCCGACCGTGCTGAGGTGCGCGGGCGGCTGCTGGACGGCGAGAGCGACGTCGAGGCCCGCCCGGACCTCGACGCCGCTCTCGTCGCTCTCATCGCTCCAGCCGCCCGCCGCGGCCTCGCCTCGGTGCGTGCGGGACCGCGAGGGCCGTCCTGGCCGGCTTCGACACGGCCGTGCCGCGCACGACGGACTGCTGCGACTGCGGCTGCCGAACACTTGCCCAGTGCTCCGCCCTTCAGGGTGGAGGTGCAGGGCATCCTTGCCGTAGCGGCCCGGAGGAGAGCAGAACCAGGGCTGGGAGCGCGTCGTTCGGACAGGCGGAGCTGTCCGACCTACCGCCGGACGGGCGGAAAGTAACGCCTGTGGAGGCTCATGTAAGACCGGCTCTCGCAAGAGAGTGGGCGAGGGCCTGTGAAGCAGGAACCCATGGTCGCATCGCGTGGCGGTGCGGGCCGGAATCGCTTGCCTTCACCGCAGGCGAGGGCGTCAATGTGCCTGGGCGCCGTCTCCGGGGACGGCGCCGCGCGGTGCTCAGCGAGGGTCGAACTCGCCCGAGAGAGCCGAGGCGATCCGCAGGTGGGACTCCGCCTCCTCGTGGCGTCCCTGGCGCTGCAGCGTCCGGCCCAGCATGAGCCGGGCGTAGTGCTCCACCGGGTCGCGCTCCACGAGGAAGCGCAACTCGTCCTCGGCGCGGCGGAGTTGGGCCGAGTGGTAGTACGCGCGGGCCAGCAGCAGCCGCGGTCCGGTCTGCTCCGGCACCTCGTCGACCAGCTCGTCCAGGACCCGCGCCGCGGCGGCGTAGTCCTTGGCGTCGAAGAACATCCGCGCGCGCTCCCAGCGCTCGGCGGCTGTCCCGTGGCCGTAGTACGTCATCTCCACTCGTGACCTCCTTCGACGTCGTACGACCCCGGCTTCGACGTCGTACGACCCCGCCAACACCGAAGGTTGGTTGAATATTTCACTAACACTGGCCGGTCGTGGCTCTCGCGGCTCTGGCTCCGACTGGAGGTGGGTCGCCCGAGCTTCTCGGCCAAGTGTGCCGCGGTGGACCGGCCGGGGGACTGACGACGGGGCCCCGGCGGGGCTAGGTTGGGCGACATGAGCAATCTTGATCGCGAGGCGGTGCCCGCACTGTGCGGCGGCCGGGGGTTCGTGGTGGCCGAACCGGTGCGCGAACTTCTCAGCCCCCGCACGGTGCAGCTCGGCGAGTCCACCGAAGTCCGCCGGCTGCTGCCCAATCTGGGCCGCCGTATGGTGGGCGCCTGGTGCTTCGTCGATCACTACGGTCCCGACGACATCGCCGACGAGCCCGGCATGCAGGTTCCGCCCCACCCGCACATGGGTCTGCAGACGGTGAGCTGGCTGCACGAGGGCGAGGTGCTGCACCGCGACTCCACGGGCAGCCTGCAGACGATCCGCCCGCGCGAACTGGGCCTGATGACCTCCGGCCGGGCCATCAGCCACTCCGAGGAGAGTCCTCGGTCGCACGCCCGCTTCCTGCACGGCGCCCAGTTGTGGGTGGCCCTGCCGGACGGTCACCGCCACACCCACCCGCACTTCGAGCACCACGCGGAACTGCCGGTGGTCACCGCACCGGGCCTGCGGGCCACGCTGATCCTGGGCACCATGGACGGAGCGACCTCGCCCGGTACGACGTACACCCCGATCGTCGGCGCCGATCTCGCCCTCACGAGCGGCGCCGACGTGCGCCTCCCGCTGGATCCGGACTTCGAGTACGCGGTCCTGTCCATGTCCGGCGAGGCCAACGTCGACGGCGTCCCTCTCCTGCCCGGCTCCATGCTCTACCTCGGCTGCGGCCGCACCGGACTCCCCCTGCGCGCAGCCTCGGAAGCGGGCCTGATGCTCCTCGGCGGCGAACCGTTCGAGGAGGAGCTGATCATGTGGTGGAACTTCATCGGGCGGACGCAGGGCGAGATCGAGGAGGCGCGGAAGGGCTGGATGGAGGGCTCCCGCTTCGGCGAGGTGAAGGGCTACGACGGCGATCCGCTGCCTGCTCCGGAGCTGCCGCCGGTGGCGCTGAAACCGCGGGGGAGGGTGCGCTGAACTGCGGTGATGTGCCTCGGTGCATCCCCGTCAGGAACATTCTCCGTCCCCCTCGGCAGAGCCTGCCGAGGGGGACGATCGCGTCAGTTCACGGATCGCGTCAGTTCACGGACCCGGTGCTGAACCCTGTCCGTAGTGGCGTAGGTCTGCTTGAGCTGGGCGGCGCAGTCGCCCGCGTATAAGAACTCGCCCGCGACGAGGGCCTGATTGCCTTGTCCACTCCCACCTCGGTACGACGCCGGCCGCACTGCGCCGCGAGGGCTGACACACTCCGGGGAGCCGCGCGGCTATAGTTCCCCGGCACCGAACGAAGGGAGCGACGATGGTCGCCCGTCTGGCCGGGTTCCTTCCCGGGGACATGAGCGAGGAACAAGCCGCGGTCTACCGGTCGATCTCCGGAGGCCCGCGCGCCGCCGGTCCCCAGCTCTTCGCCCTCACCGACAGCGAGGGACGGCTTCGGGGGCCGTTCAACGCGATGCTGCTCAGTCCTCCGGTCGGAGCCGCGCTGCAGGGCGTGGGTGCGGCGGTGCGCTACCGGTCCTCTCTCAGCGACCGCGTCCGTGAAATGGCCGTCCTCCTCGTCGCCACGCACTGGGGCAGCGCGTTCGAACGCGAGGCGCACGAAGCCGTGGGGCGTGCCTGCGGTCTGACCGAGGAGGAACTCGACTCACTGCGCTCCGGTGTGCTGCCGGACGTCACCGACCCGGACGAGACGATCGCCCTGCGGACCACGGCCTCGCTGCTGCGCTCCGGCAGCCTGGACGACGACGAGTACCGCACGGCGGTGTCGGCGATCGGTGAACGCGGCCTGTTCGAGCTGACGACCCTGGTGGGCTACTACTCCACCCTCGCCCTGCAGCTCCGCGTCTTCGCGGGTGAGGAAGGCAAGCCGAGGTCCTCGGCGCCCTGAGGGCAGCCTGGTCACCCCTCCGGTGAGCGCTCTGCCATCCGTTTCGCGACGCGCGCGATGGTCTCGCGAAGCCACATGTGCGCCGCGTCGTGGGTGTGTACGGGGTGCCACCACAGGGCTTCGTGGAGGGGCACCATGCCGTGCGGCGGCTCCATGACGCGGATGCCGGCCGTTTCGCGCAGTCGCTCGGCGAGCCGGGCCTGGACGAGGGCGATCCTGCGGGTTCCGGCGACGAGGAAGCACAGTGCCTGGAAGGTGTCGGCGGAGACCTCCGAGCGGGGCTCGATACCGAGCATGCTCAGCTGCCGCGTGGACGTCGTGTCGTACAGCCGCCGATACGTCACCCAGGGCAGCCGGCTCAGATCGTGGGGCGTGAGCGCGTCCCCCACCTCCTCGTTGTCCCGTGAGACCACGAAGACCCAGCGGTCCTGGAAGACCTCGACCGCCGGGTAACCGCTGATGAAGCCGTGCGGCAGGAGCATCCCGTCAGTGGTGCTCAGCAGTGCGGCTGTCTCCTCGGTGACCGTGGCGGGGGTCAGCTCGAAATGGAGCCGGACGCCGGGCGCCTCCGCGTGGAGGACGCGGGTCAGTTCGGTGCCGAAGACCGTCACGGCGTAGTCCGAAGCGATGATCTTGAACTCGTGGCCGTCCTGGACGGGATCGAACTCGGCCTGGCTGCTGAAGACCCGTTCCGCCATGTCGCAGGCCCTGGCCGTCCGGTCCAGCAGCGCTTGGCCGAGGGCGGTCAGCTCGTAGCTGTTGCCGGTCCTGAAGAGGAGCTCGTCGTCGAAATGCCGGCGAAGTCGCGCGAGGGCGCCGCTCATGGCGGGCTGGCTGAGCCCGATGCGCTGCCCGGCCCTGGTGACGTTGCGTTCCTCCAGCAGAGCGCGCAGAGCCACCAGCAGATTCAGGTCAAGGCTGGCCAAATGCATGACACTCCCGAGCGCTGGTCGGCCGCGGAGACGAGAGACGGGACCTGAAGCTCATCGGTGAAACCGATGGGCTTCATCCGGCGAATCGATTTCCCCAATCGGATGCGGGACGGCCAGATTAGTCGCACCGCCACCGAGAGGACACATCCGTGAAACGTGATGTCGATTCACCACTCTTCTCCGGCCCCTTCGCCCTCGGCACCGTCAGCGCACCAGGTCGGACGCCCTTTCCCGCTCTGGTCCTGTCGGACGCCCGTGTGCTGGACCTGCGTACCGCGCTGGGCGCGCCGCAGCTCACCGTGCGCACACTGCTGGAGGGGTGGGACGAGGTGCTGCCCCGTCTGCGCAGTCTGGCCGCGGACACGGCCGGCGCCCTGCTGCCGCTGGACGGTCTGCGGGTACATGCCCCGGTGGAGCCGCGGCAGGTCTTCCAGTCCGGCGCCAACTACCGGCAGCACGTGATCGACCTGGCAGTCGCCCACCGCTCCCCTGACGATCCCCGCACGGTCGAGGAGGCGCGGGCGGAGTTCGCGGAGGTCATGGACCGGCGAGCGCGCGAGGACCTGCCCTACGTGTTCATCGGCCTGCCGAGCGCGATCACCGGCCCGTACGACGACATCGTGCTCCCGGCATGGGCCACACAGCCGGACTGGGAGCTGGAGCTGGCGGCCGTGATCGCCAGACCCGCCCACCAGGTCTGTGTGGAGGAGGCGCTGGAGTACGTCGCCGGCTACACCATCGCCAACGACCTCACCGACCGCGCCACCGTCTTCCGCCAGGACATGCCCGGCATCGGCACCGACTGGCTGCGCTGCAAGAACGCCCCCGGCTTCACCCCGCTCGGCCCGTGGATCGTCCCCGCCGAATCGATCGCCGACCCGGGCGACCTGCGGGTCACCCTCAGGCTCAACGGCGAGACCATGCAGGACGAGTCCACCAAGGACATGCTCTTCGGCATCGCGCGACTGGTGTCGTACATCTCCCGGACCTCCCGGCTCCTGCCCGGCGACCTGGTACTCACGGGCAGCCCGGCCGGGAACGGCATCCACTGGGGACGGCTGCTGCGCGACGGCGACGTCATGGAGGGGTCGATCACCGGACTGGGCGTCCAACGCACGCGATGCACGGCGGAGACGGCGTCATGAGCCTGGACCGCACCGATCCCGAGGGCGCGATCGCCGAGGCCGCCAAGGCGTACTCGAACTGGGGACGCTGGGGCGAGGACGACGTGCTCGGCACCCTGAACTTCCTCGACGAGGCGAAACGCCGCGAGGGTATGGCCCTGGGCCGACGCGGGGTGAGTTTCTCTCTCTCACAGCGCTTCGACATGAACGGCCCGCAGAAGGGCTGGCGCAGGCGCACCAACCCCATCCACACCATGCTGATGACCGGCACCGACGCCGCCCTCGACAACCAGGGCTCCCCGCACGGCATCGGCGGCGCCGACGACCTCATCACGATGCCGCTGCAGTGTTCCACCCAGTGGGACGGACTCGGCCACGTCTTCGACCACGGCAAGGCGTGGAACGGACGCGACGCACGAAAGGTCGTCACCGCCGAGGGCGACCTGATCACCGGCATCGAGCACATGGCCCCGCATGTGGCCGGGCGCGGCGTCCTCCTCGACGTGGGACGGGTCATGGGCACCGACGGGGAGTTGCCCGACGGCTTCGCCATCACCGAGGAGCACCTGACCGCGACCGCCGAGGCGCACGGGGTGGCCGTCGGCCGCGGGGACATCGTCCTGGTACGCACCGGCCAGCTGGCCCGCGCCCGGCGCGAGGGCTGGGGTGACTACGCCGGCGGAGACGCGCCCGGCCTGTCCTTCACCACCGCGGGCTGGCTGCACCGCACCGAGATCGCCGCCGTCGCCACCGACACCTGGGGCTTCGAAGTGCGGCCGAACGAGTTCGAGGGCGCCTTCCAGCCGCTGCACCAGGTCGTCATCCCCAACATGGGTCTGCTGGTCGGCGAGATGTGGGACCTGGAAGCGCTCGCGGCGGACTGTGCGGACGACGGCGTCTACGCGTTCTGGCTCACCGCGGCGCCCCTGCCCATCACCGGCGCCGTCGGCTCACCCGTCAACCCCATCGCCGTCAAGTAGCACACCGACCCGGCAGCCCCGAAACAGCCGATCGCCGTGAAGCAGCAAGAGGGACAAAGGAGTTCCCATGACCGACCCCCGCACCGTCCTCGTCGTCGGCGGCGGCACCGCAGGAAACGGTCTGACCGTCCTGCTCCGCAAGGCCGGCATCGACGTCGACCTCGTCGAATGCAAGGCCGACTGGAACGTCCACGGCTCAGGCATCACCACCCAGGGCAACGCCCTGCGCGTGCTGCGCGAGATCGGCGTCTGGGAGGGGGCCGAGAAGCACGGCTTCGGGTTCGACGACCTCGGTATCACCGCCCCCGACGGGACGGTGCTCCACGTCGAGTCCCACTACCGCACCGGCGGCCCCGACCTGCCCGCGATCGTCGGCATGCGGCGGGCCGACCTCCAGCACATCCTCATCGAAGCGGTACGAAGATCAGGCGCCCGAGTCCGGCTCGGCACCACCGTCCAGCGGCTGGAACAGGATGCCGCAGGAGTCGACGTCACCTTCAGCGACGGCACCACGGGCCGGTACGACCTGGTCGTCGCCGCCGACGGACTCAACTCCGCCACCCGCGCCATGATCGGCATCAGTGAGCGGCCCGAACCCGTCGGCATGGGCATCTGGCGCGTCCGCGCCCCTCGCCCCGAGAGCGTCCGGCGCACCGACCTCACCTACGGCGGGCCCTGTTACATCGCCGGCTACTGCCCCACCGGTCAGGACTCGCTCTACGCCTACCTCGTCGAACCCCAGCGGGACCGCGCGAACCTCGATCCCCACACCTACGCCGACGAGATGCGCCGTCTCGCCGAGCCGTACGGCGGGGCCTGGAACGAGATCCGCGCGTCCATCACCGATCCCGAGCAGGTCAACTACACGGTGTTCACCCGGCATCTGGTCGAGGGCTCCTGGCACCGGGGCCGCGTGGTGCTCGTCGGCGACGCCGCACACAGCTGTCCTCCCACCCTCGCCCAGGGCGCCGCCATGTCCCTGGAGGACGCCCTCGTCCTCGCGGAGCTGCTCGCCGGCCACGACGACTGGGACGACGAACTGCTCACGGCGTACTACGAGCGGCGTGTCCCCCGGGTCCGGCTGGTCGTGGACGGCGCCGTCCAGATCTGCCGATGGCAACTGGACGGGGTACGCGACGCCGACGTGCCCGGCCTGATCGACCGCACGATGACCGTTCTGACGGAGCTGCCGTGACGGCGCCCACCCGTCTCCCACCACCGCCCTTCCAAGGAAGCGCTGCGCGCCCTTTGACTGTCGACGTGCACGCCCACGTCGTCCTCCCCGAGCTGGAGGAGGCCGTCGCCGGACGGCCCGAACGCGCCGCCGCCCGCGCACTGGAGGCCCGCCGCAACGGGCCCGAGGCCCAGGCCGTCAGCGGCCCGATGATCCGCGACCGCATGGCGAAGCTCACCGACGTGGGGGCCCGCCTGGCCGCGATGGACGCCGGCGGTGTCGACGTACAGCTGGTCTCCCCTGTCCCGGACTACCACTACTGGGCCGACGAAGACCTGGCCCGGACCGTGTGGGAGCTGGCCAACACCGGCACCGCGGCCCACTGCGGCGAGGCCCCGGACCGGCTGCGCGGCCTCGGACTGGTCCCGCTGCAGCACCCGCACCTGACGGTCGAAGCCCTCGAACACGCCCTGGAGCAGGGTTTGCGGGGCGTCGAGATCTCCTCGCACGCGCCCGGCATCGAAGTGTCGGACCCCGCGTACGAGCCGCTCTGGAGCCGCGCCGAGGAGACCGGGGCGGTGCTGTTCCTGCATCCCTACGGCTGCACCCTCGACGAGCGGCTGGACCGCTGGTACCTGTCCAACACCGTCGGCCAGCCCACCGAGAACGCCGTCGCCCTCTCCCACCTGATCTTCTCCGGCGTCCTGGACAGGCATCCCGAGCTGAAGCTCATCGCCGCCCATGGCGGCGGGTACCTGCCCACCCACATCGGCCGCTCCGACCACGCCTGGCGGGTCCGCCCCGACGCCAGGGGCTGCGCCCGGGAGCCGAGCAGCTACCTGAAACAGCTCTACTTCGACTCCCTCGTCCACGACCCGTACGTGCTGCGCGAGTTGGTTCGCGTCGTCGGCGCCGACCGCGTGCTGCTCGGCTCCGACTTCCCCTTCGACATGGGCACCGAGGACCCGGTCACCGCTCTGCGCGCCGCCCGGCTGCCCGAGCCGGACTTCCACGCCATACGCGGCACAAACGCCGCCGCCCTTCTCAACCTCGCCTGAGAGGAACCCCATGAGCCATCGTCTGCTCACCCACCTGAGGCACGTCGACCTCGCCGTCCCCGACTACGACAAGCAACTCGACTTCTACTCCGGCATCTGGGGCCTGACCAAGGTCGCCGAGGACTCCGGCATCTCCTTCCTCGCCGCCGAGGGCAGCCCCGAGCAGTACATCGTGCGGCTGCGCAAGGCCGACCAGAAGCGCCTCGACCTGATCTCCTACGGGGCCGCGAGCCCGGCCGACGTCGACACCCTCGCCGAACGACTCCTTGCCGGGGGCGTGCGGTTGATCTCCCAGCCGGGCAAGGTCGACACACCCGGCGGCGGCTACGGCTTCCGCTTCTTCGACTTCGACGGGCGCACCATCGAGGTCTCCGCGGACGTCGCCGTACGGCAGCACCGCAAGATCGAGGAGAAGGAGTCGATCCCGGTCAAGCTGTCGCACGTCGTCATCAACTCCCCCGATCTGAACGCCACCAAGGAGTGGTACGAGCGCCACCTCGGGTTCCGCCTCTCCGACACCCTCTGGCACCCCAAGATGGGTGAGGCCATGCACTTCATGCGGATCAGCTCCCAGCACCACTCCATGGCCATCGCCCAGGGACCGCACACCTCCCTGCACCACATCTCCTTCGAGATGCGCGGCATCGACGAGTACATGCGCGGCACCGGCCGTCTGCTGCGCGCCGGAGTGCACAAGGTCTGGGGCCCCGGCCGCCACTTGGCGGGCGACAACACCTTCTCCTACTTCCACGACCCGCACGGCAACACCCTCGAATACACCACCGAGCTGGAGCAGCTGGACGAGGACACCTGGCACCCCCACGTCTACGACTTCTCCACCGACCAGGTCTCGGACCAGTGGGGGACCGCCAACCCCGTGAACGAACTGGTCGCCAAAGAGTCCTTCAACGACCCCGACCGCGGCTGCTTCACCGCCCCGCCGGTCTGATCCTCTCCCGCTCCGGGAGCGCGGCGACGCCCCGCTCATGGCCCTGAGTGCCCGCCGCGCCCCCGGGCCGACCCAACCCCCTGGAGCCCCCATGCGCTTCGCCACGTACGAGCACGGAGGCCGCCGTCACTGCGGCGTGGTCGACGGTGCCGCCGTACACCCCTTCCCCGACGGCACGACGCTGCTCGGCCTGATCCACTACGGTCTCCCACAAGCAGCCACAGAGCTCCCAGCCCTGTCGGACCCGGTCCCGCTAGACGACGTACGGCTGTTGCCGCCCCTCGAACCGCCGTCGGTGAGAGACTTCGTCACCTTCGAAGAACACATCGAGGGCGTACGGCGTTCCGGAGAACGCACACGGGGCGTACCGGAGGTGTGGTACGACGCACCCACCTTCTACTTCAGCAACCCGCATGCCGTCATCGGTGCCCACGACGACGTGCCGTACCCGCCCGGCAGCGGGGTTCTGGACTTCGAACTCGAGGTCGCGGTCGTCATCGGCCGTGAGGGGCGCGATCTGACCCCCGAGCAGGCACGTGACCACATCGCCGGATACACCCTGTTCAATGACTGGTCGGCCCGCGACCTCCAGATCCGCGAGATGCAGGTCGGACTCGGCCCCTGCAAGGGCAAGGACACCGCCACCACCCTCGGCCCCTACCTCGTGACCCCGGACGAGGTGGAACCGTACCGGGACGCCGGCGGGTTCCTGCGACTCGCCCTGACCTCGGAGATCAACGGCGAGGTCGTCGGCAAGGACCTGCTGTCCAACATGAGCTGGACCTTCGAGGAGATGGTCGCCTACGCCTCGCGCGGCACCGTCGTCCGCCCCGGCGACGTACTCGGCTCGGGCACCTGCGGCAACGGCGGCTGCCTGGCCGAACTGTGGGGCGTACGCGGCGAACAGGTCCCGCCTCCGCTCAAGCCCGGCGACACCGTCACCCTCACCGCGGACGTCCTCGGCTCCGTCCGCAACACCGTCGTCCCCGGCCCCGAGCCGGTACCCCTGCCGACCGGCCGCCGACGTCCCCGCAGCCGCCCCTGAGCGGATCCGGACGCAGCTGGTCGGGGCCCGGTCTGTGCCCGGCCCCGACGCACGTGCCCTTCGCGTCCCGGCGTTTCGGGCTCCGGAACCGCTCACATGTCACAGCCCGACCTGCTCAGGCCGCCACACCCCATTCGTTGCGCGGATGCGCCACATCC
Organism: Streptomyces cavernae; assembly: GCF_004023625.1. Classification (GTDB taxonomy): domain Bacteria; phylum Actinomycetota; class Actinomycetes; order Streptomycetales; family Streptomycetaceae; genus Streptomyces; species Streptomyces cavernae. The sequence goes on from NZ_RPDJ01000033.1 coordinate 148,794, forward strand.
GAAATACCGATCGCACGGAGGGTGGGCGGCGGCCCTCAAAGACCGCATAGTCGTCCCACCCGCACGTCATGTCCCCGATCCCGCGTCGTGTGACGTCCTCCGCTGCATGCCGAGCGCCGCCCGCGCCTGTGCGGCATGCCCGCTCCCACACATCGTCCCCTGGAGTCAGTCACCATGCCCGCTTCCGTGCCCTTGCCCTCCGCCGTGATCGATGACTCCGCCCCGCCGCCTGTGAGCGTGTCGGGCCCAGCACACCTGTTGCGGGTAACGGCGCTGATGGCGGGCAGTTGTCTGCCCGTGCTGGGGGCGGTGTTGATCGCTCCTGTGCTGCCGAAGATGCAGGACCACTTCGCGTCGATCCCCGGCGCCAAGGCGCTGGTTCCGCTGGCGCTGACCGTTCCTGCCTTGGCGCTGGCGCTGCTGGCCCCGTTCGCAGGGGTGATCGTCGACCGCCTGGGCCGCAAGCGTCTGCTGCTGGTGGCGACCGTCCTGTACGCGCTGTTCGGCACAGCACCGCTCTGGCTGGACTCGCTGGGCGCGATCATCGCCAGCCGCGCCTTGGTCGGCGTCGCCGAGGCCGCCATCATGACCTGCTGCACCACCCTGATCGGGGACTACTACTCCGGTCACCGGCGGGTGAAATACCTAGCCCTGCAGACCATGTGCGCCTCCGCGTCCGCCACTGCCTTCTTCGTGCTCGGGGGCGCTGCCGGCGCGGCGGGCTGGCGAGTCCCGTTCTGGGTCTACGCGGTGAGCCTGCTGCTCGCCCCGGTGCTGGCCCTCGCCCTCCCCAGTCCGGCGGTGCGCGAGGCCACAAAGAGAGCCACGGAGGGTGTCCGGCCCGCACGTCGCCCGTTCCCCTGGCGGCAGATGGCGGGCATCTGCGCCCTGACCTTCTTCGGGGCGATGGTCTTCTACACCGTTCCGGTGGAGATGGCGTACCTGCTCGACGGCCTCGGAGTGGAGAACACCGGTGTGATCGGTCTGGCCACCGCGGTCGCGAGCGCCGCCACGGTGGCCGGAGCAATCACCTTCGCGCGTCTGAAGCGCTCCCCGGACCCGATGCTGCCCACCGTCTTCGCCATCTGCGCGGCCGGCTTCGGCGTGATGTTCCTCGCCGGCGGTGTCCCCCTGCTGGTGATCGGTGCGGTGATCAACTGCCTGGGTACGGGGATGCTGTTGCCGGCGCTCCTCACCAGTGCCATGTCCCGGCTGGAGTACGAGGACCGCGGCCGGGGCACGGGCCTGTGGACGGCGGCCTTCTTCGGCGGCGCGTTCGTGTGCCCGCTGGTGCTGCTCGCCGTGGAGTCGGCGGTCGGCACTCTGGTCGGCGCCGTGGGACTGCTGGGGCTGGCAACCGCGGCGGTCGCGCTCGGACTGCTGGTGGCCCGGTGGCGGGCCTGGAACCCGGCCCGCACGGCATCCGCCTGAACTCCCCTCCACCCCAGCCACACCGAGACCGACATGACCGGATCCGCCGCGCCCGCCTTGCGCAGGGCGGGCGCCCGCAAGCCGCTGCTCGGCCGCACCGGCACGGTGGACGCGGTCACCCCCACATCGAGCATCAGCAACCTGACACAGAAAGGGCCCTCCTGCCATGGACAAGGTCTGTGCGAGCGCCGCCGAGGCGGTCGCCGACATCACCGACCGCGCCTCGCTGGCCGTCGGCGGCTTCGGCCTCAGTGGCATCCCGGCCGTCCTCATCCAAGCCCTGTACGACCAGGGCGCGACCGGCCTGAGTGTCGTGTCCAACAACTGCGGCGTGGACGGACAGGGTCTGGGCATCCTGCTCGCCGCGGGCCGGATTGCTCGCGTCACCGGCTCCTACGTGGGCGAGAACAAGGAGTTCGCCCGCCAGTACCTGTCCGGCGAACTGGAGGTCGAACTCGTCCCGCAGGGCACGCTCGCCGAACGCCTGCGCGCCGGCGGCGCCGGCATCCCCGCCTTCTACACCCCGGCGGGCGTGGGCACCCAGGTCGCCCGCGGCGGGCTGCCCTGGCGCTACGCCGCTGGGGGCACCTCCCGGACGGAGTCTGGGGGAGGTACGGTCGCCGTGGCCTCCCCTCCCAAGGAGACCCGCGAATTCGCCGGCCGCCGTTACGTCCTGGAGCACGGCCTCACCACCGACTTCGCTCTCGTACGCGCCTGGCGCGGCGACCGCCACGGCAACCTCGTCTTCCGCAAGGCGTCGGCCAACTTCAACCCGCTCGCTGCGATGGCCGGCCGCATCACCATCGCCGAGGTCGAAGAACTGGTGGAGCCGGGCGAGTTGAACCCCGACGCCGTGCACACGCCGGGCGTCTTCGTCCAGCGGGTGGTGGAGCTGACCGGCGAACAGGCCGCGGACAAGCAGATCGAACACGTTCGCATTTCCGCGTCTTCGACACGAGGGGCCACACACGCATGACCACACTCATCGGCTGGACGCGGAACCAGATGGCCGCCCGCGCCGCCGCCGAACTCGCCGACGGCTCCTACGTCAACCTCGGCATCGGCCTGCCCACCCTCATCCCCGGCCACCTCCCGCCCGGCATCCACGTCGTCCTGCACTCCGAGAACGGCATCCTCGGCACCGGCCCGTACCCGACCGAGGACGAGGTCGACCCCGACCTGATCAACGCGGGCAAGGAGACCGTCACCGTCCTGCCCGGAGCCTCCTTCTTCGACTCCGCGCTCTCCTTCGGCATGATCCGCGGCGGTCACATCGACACCGCGGTCCTGGGAGCCATGCAGGTGTCGGCCCACGGCGACCTGGCCAACTGGATGATCCCCGGCAAGATGGTCAAGGGCATGGGCGGCGCCATGGACCTCGTCCACGGCGCCCGCCGCGTCATCGTCCTGATGGAACACACCGCCAAGGACGGCAGCCCCAAGATTCTCACCGAATGCACTCTGCCCCTCACCGGCGAGCGCTGCGTCCACCGGATCATCACCGATCTCGGCGTCCTCGACGTCACCGAACACGGCCTCGCCCTCGTCGAGACAGCCCCGCACGTGACCATCGAGGACATCGCGGCTCGCACCGGCGCTCCCCTGCGCCTGGACAGCTTCACGGCTGCCTGCTGAACCGCTCCTGACGACTGACGGTTCCGGATCGTGCCGACGACCACGACAACAGGAGCATTCATGATCATCGCGATGGGCAGTGCCCGAGCTCTCCCCGGACGCAGGGAGGACCTGACGTCCGCCGCCCGCGAGATGGCCGCGGCCACCCGCGTCGAAGACGGATGCCACTCCTACGGCTTCTTCTCCGACATCGACGACGAGAACACGATCGTCAGCCTGGAGACCTGGCGGGATCAGGACGCACTCGACGCACACATGGCCCACCCGCGCACCCAGGAATTCCTGGCGCACACCGCACAGCTGGTCGAGGGCACCCCCAGCCTCACCATCCACCGGGTGCCCGACTCCGGCTGACACACCGGCGCCCCAGGCCGACTCCCACCGCCCTGGCCACACCGCAGCAGGCCGGGCCCGGCGAAATCCCACCGAGGAGCCCCCTATGAGCACCGCCCCCGTCAAGCCCGGTCGCGTCGCCGTCATCGGCGCCGGCCCGGCCGGTATGGCCACCGCCCTGTCGGTGCACCAGGCCGGCCATGACGTGATCCTGCTGGAGCGCTATCCGCAGGCCCGGCCGGCCGGCAACATCCTCAACCTGTGGCCGGCGCCCATCAAGGCGCTCGGCCTGCTCGGCGTGGACACCACTGATCTCGGCGCGCCCTGCCACTCGGAGTTCCGCTCCGCGGCCGGCCGCACCCGGGCGACGGTGAAACTCCCCGAAGACGTGGTGCAGAGATATGGCGGCGGGTTCATCGGTCTGCTCCGGCCGGGACTCTACGAACGGCTGCTCGCCGCACTGCCGCCGGGCATGCTGCAGGTCAACCGCGCGGTGGACGGCTTCGAGCAGGACGAGGCCGGCGTACGGCTGCACATGGCCGACGGCGATGTCATCGAGGTCGACGTCGTGGTGGGCGCGGACGGCATCGACTCTCTCGTCCGGCGCACCCTGTGGGGCGATACACCCAAGCGCGAGCACAACCTGCACATCTTCGGCGGGTACACCTTCGCCGAGGACGTCCGGGCGGAGAGAGGACTGTGCGTCATCTCCCACAACCGGACCGTGCAGGGCAGTTGGACCGACATCCGGCACAAGGGTCGTGACGGATTCCAGTGGTGGGTCCTCAGCGCTCACGACGCCCGCCAGGAGTTCACGGGAGACCGGCACGCCACCGCCACAGCGATGGGCGCCGACTTCGCTGCCCCGCTGCCGCAGCTGATCGCCGCCACCGACCCGGAGAACGTGCAGCACTGGGTCCTGCGCGACCGCAAGCCGATCAAGCAGTGGTCGAAGGGCCGGGCCACGCTCGTCGGCGACGCCGCCCACGCCACCTCGCCCTACGCCGCCTACGGTGCCGGCATGGCCACCGAGGACGGCTACTTCCTCGGCCGCCGCCTGGCCGGAGTGGACCTGTCCGACTACACCGCCGTACGGGCCGCACTGGACGCGTTCGAGGCACCGCGCAAGCCGCACACCGCCCGCCAGGTCCAGCAGGCATGGATGCTGGGCAAGGTGTTCCACCACGCACCGGCACCACTGCGGCCCGTACGCGATGCCCTCCTCGACCGCACACCGTTCCTGCAGAAGGTCATCGGGGATTCCTCGGGAGAAATCCTCGCCCAGCTCACTGCCCTCGACGAGGCCGAGCAACGCTTCACGGCCGTCCGCAGCCCGAATGCACAGTGACGACCACATCCGGCTCCCAGCCGGAGAAAGCGACATCCACACACTGCCGACCCAGAGATCACCGCGATGCCGGCCGGCCCCATCGCCGTTTCACCGCCGGCCTCGGCACCTGCACCGACTCGTCACCCATCGAAGGTGTGTTTCGTGCTCGGCCTGGCGTCCGGCTCCGTATCCGGATGTGATGCGGCACCTGGTCGAGGGCTTGCGGGGTGCGGGACTGCTGGGCAACTGGCGTGTTCCCGGCGAAGTCGTGTACCGAGCTGTCAGGAAGTGGGGCGCAACACCCATCCCGTGGCGCGGTCGAGTCCCAACAAGCCCTCGAAAGACGGAGTCCGTTGGACTGCGAAAACGCCGGCCAAGTTCGAGCCGTGTTGGAGAAACAGGGAAGGGTGTGAGTACCCCTCCCTCAGCGGTCCGCCGAGCAGGTCGAGCACCTGCTTCACCGCAGTCGCCAACGCCATGGGGTCGGCCCGTTCAGCCACCGCCTGATGACCGTCCAGGAGAGACTTACCCCGTTCCGGGTCCGCGCTCAGCAGTCTGCGCGGAAGCCATTTACCGATACCCGTCCACGCACTGTGGTGGGCGGACAGCAGGTGTGCTGCCTCGCGCAGGGTGTGGTCGGCGATGGACAGCTGCTCGTACCGATCAGCGGGCGAGGTATCGAGCAGATCGTCCATGTAGCAGGTGAGCACGTAACGGCCGTGCTCCCACTCCGCCGGGGTCAGGGCGGGAGGGCCGGCCGCGAGTACCGCTCGCGCCTTATCGCGGGTACGGGCCAAATAGCCGTGTGGGTCGGTCAGGGGCAAGCCCTCGGCATAGATGAACAGAACGGTCCCGCGGCGACGGGCACGGTCCCACTGGAAGAACTCGGGCACGTCCGTGACGGTGTGCAAGAACAACTCGGCCAGGCGGCCGTCGTGGCGGATGATCTCGCGGCGGCTGCTGTCCGAGTCTGGTAGGAGGATGGCCACGTCCAGATCACTGGCCGAGGTGGCGCGGCCCTGGACGGCCGAGCCACCGAGCACGGCGCCCAGGGCGTGCGGGGCCTGCTGGACCTCGCCGCCGACGACCGGGCTGCCGCCGACGTCCACTTGCGTGCGGCGCAGCGGAGCATCGACGAACACGGCTGGCACGGCCTGCCGCCCCAACTGCGAACCGCTCTCTCGACGCTGCCCCGGCTGCCCCGGCCGACCTGTTCCTAGCGCCCCGACAGGCGACGTCCGCCCCGTCGCGACGCCCGGAACGCCCTTTCAGCAGAGTCTCGCGAGGGACACCGGGGCTTCAGCCTCATATCAGGCGTCGTAGGTGTAGAAGCCGCGGCCGCTCTTGCGGCCGAGGTGGCCGGCGGCGACCATGCGGCGCAGCAGGGCGGGCGGCGCGTACAGCGGCTCCTTGAACTCCTCGTACATGGACTCGGCGACCGCCTGGGCGGTGTCCAGGCCGATGAGGTCGAGCAGACGCAGCGGGCCCATCGGGTGGGCGCAGCCGAGTTCCATGCCCTGGTCGATGTCGTCGGGGCGTGCCGCACCGGACTCCACCATCCGTACCGCGCTGAGCAGGTAGGGCACGAGCAGGGCGTTGACGACGAAGCCGGAGCGGTCAGGCGCCTGGATGGCCTGTTTGCCCAGCCGGCCGACGAGGTCGCGGGTGAGCTGGACGGTCTCCTGGCTGGTGGTGAGGGCGGGGATGACCTCGACCAGTTGCTGAACCGGCACCGGGTTGAAGAAGTGCATTCCGATGAGCCGGCCCGGTCGCTCGGTGGCGACGGCGAGGTCGACGATGGGGATGGAGGAGGTGTTGGTGGCCAGGATCGCCGCAGGGTCTTCGACCGCCTTGTCCAGGGTGCGCAGGACGTCGGTCTTGATGTCGCGGTTCTCGGCGACGGCCTCGATGACGAACTGGCGGTCGGCCATGTCACTGAGGTCGTGGGTGAAGGAGAGCCGGGCGAGGGCCTGGTCGCGCTGTTCCTCACTGAGTTTGCCGCGCCGCACCCCCGTGTCGAGGGATGCGGTGAGCCGGCGGCGGCCGGCCTCGACGGCGTCCGGGGTGGCCTCGGCCACCCGGACGTCGATGCCGCTGCGGGCGGCGACCTCGGCGATGCCGGAGCCCATGAGGCCGCAGCCGACGACGCCGAGACGGGTAACGGGATTCATCTGATGTCCTGTCCGATGAGTGGGTGCGGTGTGGTTCTGTGAGGTGCCTCAGACGTTGCGGCGGTATTGGCCGCCCACCTCGAAGAAGGCCTCGGTGATCTGCTGGAGCGAGCAGACCCGGGCCGCGTCCATGAGGACGGCGAAGACGTTCTGGCCGCTGACCGCCGCGTCCTTGAGAGCAGCCAGGGCGGCGTGGGCCGGGTCTCGGTGGCGGGCCTGGAAGTCCCGTACGCGGTCCAACTGGGACACCTTCTCCTCTTCGGTGGCGCGGGCCAGCTCGATGGCGCCGGGTTCCGCGGTGTCGGCGTGGGGGGCGCGAAAGGTGTTGACGCCGATGATGGGCAGGGTGCCGTCGTGCTTGCGCTGCTCGTAGAGCATCGACTCGTCCTGGATGCGACCGCGCTGATAGCCGGTCTCCATGGCGCCGAGCACACCACCGCGTTCGCTGATCCGCTCGAATTCCTGCATGACGGCCTCTTCGACCAGGTCGGTGAGTTCGTCGATGATGAACGAGCCTTGCAGCGGGTTCTCGTTCATGGCCAGCCCCCACTCCCGGTTGATGATCAGCTGGATGGCCAGGGCCCGGCGGACGGAGTCCTCGGTGGGGGTGGTGACGGCCTCGTCGTAGGCGTTGGTGTGCAGGCTGTTGCAGTTGTCGTAGATGGCGATGAGCGCCTGCAGGGTGGTGCGGATGTCGTTGAAGTCCATCTCCTGGGCGTGCAGGGAGCGTCCGGAGGTCTGGACGTGGTACTTCAGCTTCTGGCTGCGTTCGTTGGCGCCGTACTTGTCCTTCATCGCGACGGCCCAGATGCGGCGGGCCACGCGGCCGAGGACGGAGTATTCGGGGTCCATGCCGTTGGAGAAGAAGAACGACAGGTTGGGGGCGAAGTCATCGATGTGCATGCCCCGGGCGAGGTACGCCTCGACGTAGGTGAAGCCGTTGGCCAGCGTGAAGGCGAGCTGACTGATGGGATTCGCGCCGGCCTCCGCGATGTGGTAGCCGGAGATGGACACCGAGTAGAAGTTGCGGACCTTGTTGGCGATGAACCACTCCTGGATGTCGGCCATCATCCGCAGGCTGAACTCCGTGGAGAACAAGCAGGTGTTCTGGCCCTGGTCCTCCTTCAGGATGTCGGCCTGCACCGTGCCGCGCACGTTCGCCAGCGCGTGCGCCCGCAGCTCGGCCGTCTCCTCGGGTGAGGGGTCGCGGCCCTCGGCGGCCCGGAAGCGGTCGATCTGCTGGTCGATCGCGGTGTTGAGGAAGAAGGCCAGGATGGTCGGCGCGGGCCCGTTGATGGTCATGGAGACCGAGGTGGTCGGGGCGACCAGGTCGAAGCCGTCGTAGAGCGCCTTCATGTCGTCCAGCGTGGCCACCGAGACGCCGGAGGTGCCGACCTTGCCGTAGATGTCCGGGCGTTCGTCCGGGTCGCGGCCGTAGAGGGTGACCGAGTCGAAGGCGGTGGACAGCCGGGTGGCCGACTGGCCGTCGGAGAGCAGCTTGAAACGCCGGTTGGTGCGGAACGGATCTCCCTCGCCGGCGAACATCCGCGCCGGGTCCTCGCCGTCGCGCTTGAAGGGGAAAACCCCGGAAGTGAAGGGGAAGTGGCCGGGCAGGTTCTCCCGACGCCAGAAACGCACGAGCTCACCGTGGTCGGTGAAGCGTGGCAGGGCGACGCGGGGGATCCTGTTGCCCGAGAGGGACTCGCGGGTCAGCTTGGTGCGGATCTCCTTGTCCCGGACCTTCACGACCTGTTCGTCGCCGGAGTAGGACTTCACTACGGCGGGCCAGTTCTCGATCTGCTCCGTGACCTCATGCGGGAGACGTTTGCGGGCGTCCGCCAGCAGCGACGACACGTTCCCGGCGTCGGAGCCCGCCTCGGCGAGCTCGCCCTCGACTGCTGCCAGGCGCTGCACCCGCCGGGCCGCCTCGGCCAGCCGCTCGGTCTCGCTGTGGTACACCCGGACCGTGTCGGTGATCTCGGCGAGGTAGCGCACCCGGTCCGCGGGCACCACCTGCCGGATGCCGGAGGAATGGCGGACGTCGACCGGCGCCAGCGTGCCCTCCGACAAGGGCAGACCCTTGTCCGCCAGAGCCGTCTTCAGGTGCTGGTGGAGCGCGGTGACCCCGTCGTCGTTGAAGGTGGCCGCCGAGGTTCCGTACACCGGCATGTCGTCGGGCTTCATGCCGAACGCCTCGCGGTTGCGGACCAGTTGGCGACCCACATCGCGCAGCGCGTCCTTGGCGCCGCGGCGCTCGAACTTGTTGATCGCCACGACGTCGGCGAAGTCGAGCATGTCGATCTTCTCCAGCTGCGAGGCTGCGCCGAACTCCGGCGTCATCACGTACAGCGAAGTGTCGACGAACGGCACGATCGCCGCGTCGCCCTGGCCGATGCCCGGCGTTTCCACGATCACCAGATCGAACCCGGCGGCCTTCACCACGTCGATCACGTCGGACAGGTGCTCGGGCAGCTCGCGGCTGCCGCGGGTGGCCAGGCTCCGGAAAAAGACCCCCTTGCCGTCCAGGGAGTTCATACGGATGCGGTCGCCGAGCAACGCACCGCCGCCCCGGCGCCGGGTCGGGTCGACCGCGATCACCGCGATCCGCAGCTTGTCCTGCTGGTCGACGCGGAAGCGGCGCACCAACTCATCGGTCAGTGACGACTTCCCGGAGCCGCCGGTGCCGGTGATACCGAGCACCGGAACCGGGCCGGCGGCGGCAGCGGAACGCAACTGCCGCAGGAAGTCCGGGGGCAGCTTGCCGAGTTCCGCACCGGTGATGGCGCGGGCGACCGCGAACCGGTCGCCGGCGAGTACGGCGGCGGCGTCGGCCGGCTTGCCGTCCCACAGGTCGAAGTCGCAGTCCTTCACGACCGAGTTGACCATCCCGGCGAGACCCATCCGCTGGCCGTCCTCCGGGGAGAAGATGGTCACTCCGCTGTTGCGCAGCCGGGAGATCTCCTCGGGCACGATGACGCCGCCTCCGCCGCCCACGACGCGGACATGGTCCGCTCCCTGCGTGCGCAGCGACTGCACCAGGTATTCGAAGTACTCGACGTGCCCGCCCTGGTAGGACGAGATCGCCACCCCGTGCGCGTCCTCCTCCAGCGCCGCGTCCACGACCTCCTGCACCGAGCGGTTGTGTCCCAGGTGGATCACCTCGGTGCCCTGGGACTGGAAGATCCGCCGCATGATGTTGATCGACGCGTCGTGCCCGTCGAACAGGGCGGAAGCCGTGACCAGGCGGACGGGATGCACGGGGCGGTGCAGATCACTCATGGGGGGCCTTCCCGGGCTAGATCGGCGACGCTGGCTCTAGAGATACTAGGATGTCCTAGTAAATTGCTGGAGGCGAGGGCGGTGTGAACAGCAGCACAGAGGAAGCCCCACCTTTCTCATCGACACCGGCCGGCGCCCGGTCGAGATCTGGGCGCCTCGGGCAGAGCACGGCAGGCCGGAGCAGACCGAGCCTTCCCCTACCGCCACAAGGACCTGCTCGCCGAAGTCCACGCAGCCGGCGCCGACCACCCGGCACGACCCCGGCGCACTCGTCAGCAGGGCCTCACTCCAGCCGACCTGGTACACGCCCCGGACCACAGCAACCGGCTCGCTGCCCGCATGCGACACCTGGAGACCGAACTCTCGGCTTGCATCTCGAGCAATCCGTCGGACCTCTACGGGCGAGCAGGCCGTGGCTGCCCTGAAGGCGTGGCACCTGCTGCGGAAGCTCCGGTGCAGCACCACCCGCATCACCAGCCTCGTTCAGGCGATACTCGTCCTCCACCTCAACGCATCGAGCGGAGGTTGGGAAGGCTCAGGGTTTCCGATGCGGGATCGCATCAACGGCCACTCCTTCACTTTGCACCCGGTGAACGTTTGCGGTCACAGCAATAGCGCGGTGGGAGACCCGTTCGCTGGTGAAGTCGGCCCGGGGCGCGGTTCCGGTCTTTCGACCGGCCCGTTTCCCCGGAGCCGCTTCCCGAACCGGGCATGCGACTTGGCACCGCACCCGGCTCTCCACAAGCCCCGAGGGGACCCGT
>NZ_RPDJ01000034.1 GCF_004023625.1 Streptomyces cavernae
CCACGTGCCGCCCCCCCGCCGCGCCCCCGCACCGCGTCGGCCGCCCCCCGCGTCCCGACAGATGAACTGATCCGCATAAGGCCCGGCCTCCGTGGTATCCGTGGAGTCCGGGCCCACGTTCACCACCGGTTCTTCCGGATTCCCGTCAGTCCGAAGGGCGGGCGAGTTTACCCACTCGTGCCGATCTTCATGCGGCGTGCCGCCGTTTTTCTTCGTCTGACGGGCTGAACTTTTGTTGATCGTGGGTCAAGCGAGCCGTCTGTCGTCCTACCCTTCAAAGGGTGAACAAGCTGATGTCCCGAAAGTCCGAGGCCGACCTCCCCGGGGATGAGCTCCCCGGCGCCCTGCCGGAGGCACTGCGCGCCGAGCTCATCGCGTTCCGCCGCGACCTGCACATGCACCCCGAACTCGGCAACCAGGAGTTCCGCACCACCGCGGCGATCAAGGGCCGCCTCGAGCGGGCCGGTCTGGCCCCCCGCGTGCTCGACATCGGCACCGGACTCATCTGCGACATCGGCGAACCGGACCCGGACCGCCCCATGCTCGCGCTGCGCGCCGACATCGACGCGCTGCCCATCCCGGACACCAAGATCGGCTGCGCCTACCGCTCCACCGTGCCCGACCGTGCCCACGCCTGCGGCCACGACGTGCACACCACCGTCGTGCTCGGCGCCGGCCTGGTCCTCGCCGACCTGCACCGCCAGGGCCTGTTGCCGAACGCCGTACGGCTGATCTTCCAGCCCGCCGAGGAAGTGCTGCCGGGCGGAGCACCGGAGGTCATCAAGGAAGGCGCGATGGAGGGGGTCGGGCGGATCGTCGGGGTGCACTGCGACCCCAAGGTGGACGCCGGGCGCATCGGCCTCCGCTACGGGCCCATCACCTCCGCCTGCGACCGCCTCGAGGTCACCCTGGACGGCCCCGGCGGCCACACCGCGCGCCCGCATCTCACCACCGACCTGGTCACCGCCGCGGCGCGCGTGGTCACGGACGTGCCCGCGGTGGTCGCCCGCCGGGTCGACGCGCGCTCCGGTCTCTCGGTGACCTGGGGCCGTATCGAGTCGGGCCACGCGCCCAACGTCATCCCGCAGCACGCCGAGCTGTCCGGGACCGTGCGCTGCCTGAACCTCGCCGCCTGGGAGGCCGCTCCCGACCTGGTGCACGCGGCGATCGACGAGATCGCCAACCTCTACCGGGCCAAGTCCCAGATCAACTACATCCGCGGGGTCCCGCCGGTCGTGAACGACCAGGTCGTCACCGAGTTGCTGTACGCCGCGATGGCGTCCCGCCGCGGGGTGGACGCCATCGAGGACACCGAGCAGAGCCTCGGGGGCGAGGACTTCTCCTGGTACCTGGAGCACGTCCCCGGCGCCATGGCCCGCCTCGGCGTCCGTGACCCCGGAGACCATGTCTCCCGGGATCTGCACCAGGGCGACTTCGACGTCGACGAGACGGCGATCACGGTGGGCGTGGAGCTCTTCACGGCGACGGCATTCCTCCACACGCTGTCGAGCTGACCCCGGTCATGCGGCGAAAAGGCCGGTTTCCGGCCCTTTTGCCGTACCGCTTCACCGCGCCGTAACCGTCGGCAGCGGTTCGTAACTCGAGGTCGGCACGAATCGATAACGTCCGGGAGCAACCCCGTTCCCCTCGACGTCTACGCGCGTTACTGTCCGCTGCAGTCGGCGTCGGCAACGGCGCTCTGGGGATTGTGTAAGGGGAACTCTCGTGCGTCGCATATCTCGGAGATTCAGGCTCACCCAAGCGGCTGTCGCCGCGACGGTGGTCGTCCTCGCCGCCGCCGGGTGCGGCAAGACCAGCAGCGAGTCGGCGCAGGACGACGCCACCGCGGGGTCCTCGTCCTCCTCCGGCGCCTACTCGGGCAAGGGCATCGGCCTCGCCTACGACATCGGCGGCCGTGGCGACCAGTCCTTCAACGACGCCGCCTACACCGGCTTCGAGAAGGCCACCAAGGAATTCAAGATCGGCGGCCAGGACCTCGAGCCCAGCGACGGCGAGTCCGAAGCGGACAAGGTGCAGCGACTGGAGCAGCTCGCCAGGGCCGGCTACAACCCGATCATCGGCGTCGGCTTCATCTACGCCCCCGCCGTCAAGGAAGTCGCCCCGAAGTACCCGAAGATCACGTTCGGTGTCATCGACGACAACCAGGTCCAGGCTCCCAACGTGGCCGACATGGTCTTCGCCGAGGAGCAGGCCTCCTACCTCGCCGGTGTCGCCGCGGCGAAGGCCTCCAAGGCGAAGCACGTCGGCTTCATCGGTGGCGTGGACATCCCGCTCATCCACAAGTTCGAGGCGGGCTTCGTCCAGGGTGCCCAGTCCGTCGACCCCAAGATCAAGATCGAGAAGCGCTACCTCACCGAGAAGCCCGAGGACGGTGGCTTCTCCAGCCCGAGCATGGGCAAGGAGGCCGCGAGCGGCCAGATCGAGGCCGGCGCGGACGTCATCTACCACGCGGCGGGCCTGTCCGGTCAGGGCGTGATCCAGGAGGCCGGCGCCAAGAAGGTCTGGGCGATCGGCGTCGACTCCGACCAGTACAAGCAGAAGGCGCTGGCCAAGTACAAGGACTGGATCCTCGGCTCGGCGCTCAAGGACGTCGGCGGCGCGGTCTACAACCTGACCAAGTCGGTCGTCGAGGGCAAGCCGCTCACCGGCGAGCAGCGCGGCGACCTGAAGTCCGGCGGCGTGGGCTTCGCCGACTCCAACCCGAAGTACAAGGCCATGACCGACGTCGTGGACGCCGTGGAGAAGGCCAAGGAAGACATCGTCAGCGGCAAGGTCACGGTCAAGACGGAGTAGCCGGCGGGGCCCGTCACCGGGCCCCTGTCCGTCGGGCCTGGGTGGCCCGGGGCGGGTTGTACCGACGGCCCGGGGCGGTTGTTCGACGGCCCGTCCGGGTGGCCCGGGGGCCCGGTTGCTCTGATGGGTCGGGTGGCCCGGGGGCCCGGTTGCTCTGATGGGTCGGGTGGCCCGGGGGCCCGGTTGCTCTGATGGGTTGGGTCTGCCCGAGGGGCCGGTTGCTCTGATGGGTTGGGTCTGCCCGAGGGGCCGGTTGCTCTGATGGGCCGGGTGGCTCTGACGAGCCGGTGTTTCTACGGGCCAGGCACCCCGCCCGACGGGACCGACGCCCCGTGCGTAGCACGCAGGTCCTGACGGGGCCGCTGCCGCGGCCCCTCAGGGCCGAAGCCCCACGGGGCCGACGCCCGAACCAGCCCGGCGCTGCCCAGTCGGACCGCGACGCAGGTGTGCCCCCGCGGGGGCACACCCCGACATGACCACCCAACCCGCGCAATACCGGAGCCGGCACCAGGCCACAGCCCGGACGGGCCTCCGGCCTCCGGGCTCAGGCTCCCGGGGCACCAGGCTTCCGGAAGGCAGCCCCTCCGTGCTCCCACCTGCGGGTCTCCGGGGCTTCCGGCCCTCTGGGCTTCCGGCTCTCCGGGCTTCCCGGTCCCGGGCCTCCGGGCTTCCCGGCCCCCGGCTCTCCGGGCTCCCGGCTCTCTGGGGCACCTGGGCATCCGCCTCTCCGGGCTGCCCCCGCCTTCGGGCTCCGGTCGTCCCGGCCCCGCCCTCGTGACCGCTGGGTCTCCGGCTCTCCGGGCTCCCTGGTCTCCGGGCTCCCGGGTCTCCGGGCTCCCGGCTTTCCGGGGGACCTGGGCCGCCGCCCCTCCGGGCTCCTCCGTGGTTCCCGGCTCCCGCCCGGTTCCCGCCCCTCCCGGTTCCCGCCCCTGCCCGGCCACCGCCCCTCCCGGCTGCGCCCCTCCGAACAGCGGGACCCCCCGCCCCTCCGGAACACCCGGCCCCCACCCCTCCGGCCTGCTCCCGGCCCTCCCGGCCCCGCCCCCGGGCGCCTTCGCAGGTCGTGCGCCCTTTGCCGCTCGGAAGGGGCGTGCGCGTGTGTGAGTGGGGGCGGTGAACTGGTCGGTAACACCGGCCACAGGTCGGTAACGGACCGGACAGAAGGGTTTTTCCCACAGGTCTACGCGCGTTACGCTGCGCCGGAACGTGCGCCTCGATCAGGCGCTTGCACAAAGGAGTCATTGTTCCATGCGCCGGGTCTCCCGTATCGCGGTTGCGACCGTTGCGACCGCTACCCTTGCCGCCTCCCTCACCGCCTGTGGCGGCACGTCGTCCGAGGCCGCCGGCGGCGGCGGTGGCGACGGCAAGAGCAGCAAGGGTGTCGCCCTCGCGTACGACGTCGGCGGAAAGGGCGACCAGTCCTTCAACGATGCCGCCACCGCCGGCATGGAGAAGGCCGCCAAGGAGTTCGGCTACGGCCAGAAGGCGGTCGAGCCCAGCGACGGCGAGTCCGACGCGGACAAGGTGCAGCGCCTCGGGCAGCTCGCCAAGGCCGGCTACAACCCGGTGATCGGCGTCGGCTACGCCTACGCGCCCGCCGTCAAGGAAGCCTCCAAGACCTTCCCGAACGTCACCTTCGGCATCGTCGACGACGAGACGGTCCAGGAGAAGAACGTCGCCGACCTCGTCTTCCACGAGGAGGAGGCGTCCTACCTCGCGGGCGTCACCGCGGCGCTGACCACCAAGTCCAAGACCGTCGGCTTCATCGGCGGCGTGGACGTCCCGCTCATCCACAAGTTCGAGGCGGGCTTCAAGCAGGGTGTGGCGGACACCAACCCCAAGGTGAAGGTCCTCTCGCAGTTCCTCACCGAGAAGGCCGAGGACGGCGGCTTCTCCAGCCCCGACAAGGGCAAGACGGCCGCCCAGGGCCAGATCGAGGACGGTGCCGACGTGGTGTACCACGCCGCGGGCCTGTCGGGTCAGGGCGTGATCGAGGCCGCGGCCACCGCCAAGAAGTGGGCCATCGGCGTGGACTCCGACCAGTACAACCAGGACGCGCTGAAGGCGTACAAGCAGTACATCCTGACCTCGGCGCTGAAGGACGTGGCGGGCGCGGTGTACAACCTCGCCAAGTCGGTCCAGGAGGGCAAGCCTGCGACCGGCGTGGTGCGCGCCTCCCTGAAGACGGGCGGCGTGGGCCTCGCGGACTCCAACCCGGTGTTCAAGGACAACACGAAGCTCCAGGAAGCCCTGAAGACTGCCACGGAGGGTATCGAGAACGGCACGATCAAGGTCAAGACGTCCTGAGCATGGCCATGTTGACGTTGTAATGGCAGCGTTACGGTCGCGAAAACGGGGTGTGGGGAGGATGGCCTCCGCGCGCCCCGTTCGCGCGGCGGAGTGTCAAGAAGAAAACCTCACCTCCGCACCAGCAGTTGAAGCAGGGGCGCTACGCGCGTAGGTTGGCCCCTTTTCCAAGGAGAGTGCGCCATCGACGCGTCCAGCAGCCCTCCGCCCACCGCTCAGTCCACCGCGGTGGAGCTGACGGGGATCACCAAGCGGTTCCCCGGCGTGGTCGCCAACCACGACATCCATCTGACCGTCCGCAAGGGCACCGTGCACGCCCTCGTCGGCGAGAACGGCGCCGGCAAGTCGACCCTGATGAAGATCCTCTACGGCATGCAGAAGCCGGACGAGGGCACCATCGCGGTCGACGGCGAGCCCGTGTCCTTCCACAGCCCCGCCGACGCCATCGCCCGCGGCATCGGCATGGTGCACCAGCACTTCATGCTCGCGGACAACCTCACCGTCCTGGAGAACGTCGTCCTCGGCAGCGAGAAGCTGCACGGCATCGGCGGCGCGGCCCGCAGGAAGATCAAGGAGATCTCCGACCGGTACGGGCTCGGTGTGCGCCCCGACGCCCTCGTCGAGGACCTCGGCGTGGCCGACCGGCAGCGTGTGGAGATCCTCAAGGTCCTCTACCGAGGCGCGACCATCCTGATCCTCGACGAGCCCACCGCGGTGCTCGTCCCGCAGGAGGTCGACGCCCTCTTCGCCAACCTGCGCGAGCTGAAGGCCGAGGGCCTCGCCGTCATCTTCATCTCGCACAAGCTGGGCGAGGTGCTGTCGGTCGCCGACGAGATCACGGTCATCCGCCGCGGCACCACGGTCGGCACGGCCGTCCCCGCCGAGACCACCCCCCGTCAGCTCGCCGAACTGATGGTCGGCAGCGAACTGCCCACCCCGGAGACCGCCGAGTCCACCGTCACCGACAAGCCCGTCATCGAGGTCAAGGGCCTCACCGTCTACGCGAGCGGTGCCTCCCTGGGCGAGCTCGGTGCGCCCGCCGAGGTCGCCGACCCGGCGGGCGGCGCGGCCGGAGGCATCACCGGCGGCGGTCCGGTCGCCGAGGGGTCCGTGGGCGGACAGGTGCGGCGCGTCCTCGACGACGTCACCTTCACCATCCACGCCGGTGAAGTGATGGGCATCGCCGGTGTCGAGGGCAACGGCCAGACCGAGTTGATCGACGCGCTCATCGGCCTGAAGAACGCCGACGCCGGCTCCATCGCCTTCCTCGGCGAGGACATCACCGCCTGGCAGACCCGAAAACGCCGCGAGCAGGGCATCGGCTACATCCCCGAGGACCGCCACCGCCACGGCCTCCTCCTCGAGGCCCCGCTGTGGGAGAACCGGATCCTCGGCCATGTCACCGAGAAGCCCAACACCAAGGGCAAGCGGGCGTTCTGGCTCGACCCCGCGGGCGCGCAGGCCGACACCCGGCGGATCGTCGAGGAGTACGACGTCCGCACCCCCGGCATCGACGTCACCGCCGCCTCGCTCTCCGGCGGCAACCAGCAGAAGCTGATCGTCGGCCGCGAGATGAGCCACCGGCCGAAGTTCCTGATCGCCGCCCACCCCACCCGCGGTGTGGACGTCGGCGCACAGGCCGCGATCTGGGATCACATCCGCGACGCCCGTCGCGAGGGCCTGGCCGTCCTGCTGATCTCCGCCGACCTGGACGAGCTCATAGGCCTGTCCGACACCCTCCGCGTGATATACAACGGCCGGCTCGTCGCGGACGCCGACCCGGCCGCCGTCACTCCGGAGGAGCTGGGCTCCGCCATGACCGGTGCCGCCACCGGGCACCTCGAGCACGTCGAGCAGGAGCCCGCCGAAGACGCTGCAGACGCTGAAGACGCCGAAGACGCGGAAGAAGCCGCCCCGGAGGACGAGGCCCGATGAAAAAGTTCGACAGGGAGCGGGTGCTCCTCGCGGTGGCGGGACCCGTCATCGCGCTCATCGCGGCGGTGGCGCTGACCTCGGTCGTGCTGATCGCCTCGGGCAAGAGCCCGATCGAGCCGTACAGCCTGATGTTCGAGCAGGCGACGTTCTCCGACATTCAGGTGCTGATCATCAACCAGGCCGGGATGTACTACCTGGCCGCCCTCGCGGTGGCAGTCGGCTTCCGGATGAACCTGTTCAACATCGGCGTCGACGGCCAGTACCGCCTCGCCGCGATGATGACCGCGGTGGTCGGCGCGCACGTCGACCTCCCGGCCGTCCTGCAGATTCCGTTCCTGATGCTGGTCGCCATGCTCACCGGTGCGTTCTGGGCCGGTATCGCGGGCGTCCTCAAGGTCACCCGCGGGGTGAGCGAGGTCGTCGCCACGATCATGCTCAACGCGATCGCCACCAGCCTCATCGGCTACCTCACCCTCACCTCCGTCTGGGGTGTGCCGCTCGGCAACAACCAGACCACCGGCGAGATGAAGAAGTCCGGCTGGTTCCCCGGCATCGACATGGGCGCCGCGGGCGAGATCTACGGCTTCACCCTGATCGCCGTCCTCATGGGCGTGCTGTACTGGCTGGTCCTCAACCGCACCCGGTTCGGCTTCGACCTGCGCGCCACCGGCGCCTCCGAGACCGCCGCCGCGGCCTCCGGAGTGGACGCCAAGCGGATGGTCCTCACCGCGATGCTGATCTCCGGCGGTGTCGCGGGTCTCGCGGGCATGCCGATCCTGCTCGGCGACGCCCACACCTACAGCCTGTCCTTCCCGACCGGCCTCGGCTTCACCGGCATCACCATCGCCCTGCTCGGCCGCAACAACCCGGTCGGCATCGCCTTCGCCGCCCTGCTGATCGCCTTCCTCGACAAGGCCTCCCCGGCCCTCGACTACGTGGGGTACGACAAGGAGATCGCAGTGATCATGCAGGGCCTGATCGTGCTCGCGGTCGTAGTCTCCTACGAGGCCGTCCGCGTCTGGGGCCTGCGCCGCCAGCAGCACCGGGTCGGCGAGGAACTGGCCGCCGCCGCTGCCGCCACCAACGACGACAACCACACCGAGAAGGAGGTGGCGGCCCGATGAGCACCACGACCGTCGCCAAGCCCACGGCGCCGAAGCCCGCCCCGGGCCGCCGCCGCGTCTCCCTCCCCGTCGTCCTGCTGATCATCGCGGGCGTACTGGTCCTCACCTCCGTCGTCCGGCTGATCACCGACGCGGACGGCATCACCTCCACCGGACAGATGTCCACCGCGCTCCGGCTCGCCGTGCCGATCGGCCTCGCCGGGCTCGGCGGTCTGTGGGCCGAGCGCGCGGGCGTCGTGAACATCGGCCTCGAGGGCATGATGATCCTCGGCACCTGGTTCGGCGCCTGGGCCGGCTACCAGTGGGGCCCGTGGACCGGTGTCGCCTTCGGCATCATCGGCGGAGCGCTCGGCGGACTGGTGCACGCGATCGTCACCGTCACCTTCAACGTCAACCACATCGTCTCCGGTGTGGCGATCAACATCCTGGCGCTCGGCGCCACCCGCTACCTCTCGACGTTCACCTTCGAGAACGCCGAGGGCGGCACCTCCAAGCAGTCCCCGCCGATCGACTCCCTCGGCACGTTCGACGTGCCCGGACTGTCCGGCTGGCTGGAGACCCTCAACCAGAAGCACTGGTTCCTCGTCTCCGACATCGCGGGCCTGGTCGGCGGTCTGATCACCGACCTGTCGCCGCTCACGGTGGTCGCCGTCGCCCTGGTCCCGGCCAGCTGGTGGGTGCTGTGGCGCACCTCCTTCGGACTGCGCCTGCGCTCCTGCGGCGAGAACCCGGTCGCCGCCGAGTCCCTCGGCGTCAACGTCTACAAGTACAAGTACATCGCCGTGGTCGTCTCCGGCGGACTCGCGGGCCTCGGCGGCGCGTTCCTGTCGATCGTGGCCTCCAACATCTACCTGGAGGGCCAGACCGGTGGCCGCGGCTACATCGGTCTCGCCGCGATGATCTTCGGCAACTGGATGCCCGGCGGACTCGCCCTGGGCGCCGGCCTCTTCGGCTACACCGACAGCCTCAAGCTGCGCGGCGGCGGCACCAACGTCCACGCGCTTCTGCTGCTCATCGCGATCCTGCTGGTGGTCGGCGCGCTGTACCTGCTGTGGAAGAAGCGGATCGTGCCGGCCATCATCACCGGCGCCGTCTCCGCGCTGATGTTCGTGTGGTTCTTCGCCACCGACGAGGTCCCCAACCAGGTCGTCACCGCCACCCCGTACGTCGTCACGCTGCTGGTGCTGTCGCTGTCGGCGCAGCGCCTGCGGATGCCGAAGGCGGACGGCATGCCGTACCGGAAGGGACAGGGCAAGTGACCTCCGGCTCCGAGTCCACGTCCGGGGCGGGCGCCCCGCACGTGGACTGGGACGCCCTCCGCGAGACGGCGCGGGACGCCATGTCCCACGCGTACGTCCCGTACTCGGGCTACCCGGTCGGCGCCGCGGCCCTCGTCGACGACGGCCGGGTGGTCTCCGGCTGCAACGTCGAGAACGCCTCGTACGGGCTCGGGCTGTGCGCCGAGTGCGGCCTGGTCTCCGCGCTGCAGCTCGGGGGCGGCGGTCGGCTCACCCACTTCACCTGTGTGGACGGGCGCGGCGAGATCCTCGTCCCGTGCGGGCGCTGCCGTCAGCTGCTGCACGAGTTCGGGGGCCCCGACCTGCTGCTGGAGACCCCCGAGGGGATCCTGCGGCTGTCGGCGATGCTGCCGCAGGCGTTCGGCGCCGACCACCTCAAGTAGTCGTCCACCTCACGTGACACGACTCGTGTGCGGCCCTCCCGGCCGGGGGGCAGGAGGGCCGCACACCTTTCTCTTTTTCTAGTTCTCCAGTTCTCCAGGGCTTAGGGATTTCCATGGACGTCATCTCCGTCATCCGCACCAAGCGGGACCGCGGCGAACTCGGCGACGAGCAGATCGACTGGGTCATCGACGCGTACACCCGCGGCGAGGTCGCCGACGAGCAGATGTCCGCGCTCGCCATGGCGATCCTGCTCAACGGGATGAACCGCCGGGAGATCGCCCGCTGGACCGCCGCGATGATCGCCTCCGGCGAGCGGATGGACTTCTCCTCGCTGTCCCGCCCGACCGCCGACAAGCACTCCACGGGCGGCGTCGGCGACAAGATCACCCTGCCGCTGGCCCCGCTGGTCGCCGCCTGCGGCGCGGCCGTCCCGCAGCTGTCCGGCCGGGGACTCGGCCACACCGGTGGCACGCTCGACAAGCTGGAGTCGATCCCCGGCTGGCGTGCCCTGCTGTCGAACGAGGAAATGCTGAGCGTCCTGGACACCACGGGAGCGGTGATCTGCGCGGCGGGCGACGGCCTGGCCCCCGCAGACAAGAAGCTCTACGCCCTGCGGGACGTGACCGGCACCGTCGAGGCCATCCCGCTGATCGCCTCCTCGATCATGTCGAAGAAGATCGCGGAGGGCACCGGCTCGCTCGTCCTGGACGTGAAGGCCGGCACCGGCGCGTTCATGAAGACGATCGAGGACGCGCGCGAACTGGCGTCCACGATGGTCGGTCTGGGCACCGACCACGGCGTGAAGACGGTCGCGCTGCTCACGGACATGTCCACCCCCCTGGGCCTGACCGCGGGCAACGCGCTGGAGGTCCGCGAGTCCGTGGAGGTCCTGGCGGGCGGCGGCCCCGCGGACGTCGTGGAGCTGACCCTCGCCCTGGCCCGGGAGATGCTGGACGCGGCGGGCTTGAAGGACGCCGACCCCGCCGAGGCCCTGGCGAACGGGTCCGCGATGGACGTCTGGCGCCGGATGATCGCCGCGCAGGGCGGCGACCCGGACGCACCCCTGCCCACTTCCCGCGAACAGCACGTGGTGACGGCGTCGGCCTCAGGTGTACTGACCCGCCTCGACGCCTACGACGTCGGGGTCGCGGCCTGGCGCCTGGGCGCGGGCCGCGCCCGCAAGGAGGACCCGGTGCAGGCCGGGGCGGGCGTCGAACTGCACGCGAAGCCGGGCGACACGGTGACGGCGGGTCAGCCCCTGCTCACCCTCCACACGGACACCCCCGAGCGCTTCGAGTACGCCCTGCAGGCGCTCGAAGGTGCGTACGATGTCGGGGCCGCGGAGACGGAGTTCACGGCGGGGCCCATCGTGCTGGAGCGCATCGACTGACCACGCGGTGACGGGCCGGGCGGGCTGGAACGGGGGTTCGGTGCCTGGGGACGGGGCACGTGTGGCGCGAACTGGGCGCGGTGCACCTGGGGTGCGGCCTGGCCACGAGGCTGGTGTGGTGCGGCCTGGGCGCGGGGCCGGCATGGTCCGGCCTGGGCACGGGGCGGGTGTGGTGCGGTGGATGAGGTCCTGGCATCCGCTGGCCGTCGATGTCGGGATCACCCTGCTGGTGCAGCTCGCGGTGACCATGCCGTTCGTCGTACCGCGCGATCCGCGGCTGCCCGAGGCGACCTGGATTTCCTACGCGGTGACCAGCCTGGGCGTGCTGCCGCTGGTGTGGCGCAGACGGGCGCCGGTCACGGTGCTGTTCGTGATCACCGGACTGCAGGTGCTCTACCGGGCCGCGCTGGACGGCCCGGGCCAGCCGCTGCCGTACGCGGGTCTGGTGGGTGTGTACACCGTCGCCATGCTGTCCACGCTGCGGCAGCGCATCGCGGTGATCGCGGTGGGCGTGCCGGCGATCGTGGTCACGGTGGCGTTCAACACCGGGCAGGCCAGGGAGCTGCTGTTCTCTCTGTTCACGTTCTTCGGGGCGTATGCGCTGGGCACCCTCACCCGCACCCGGCAGGCGTTCGCCGCGGAGGCCGAGCGCAGGGCGGCCGAGCAGGCCGTGGTCCGTGAACGGGCCCGCATCGCCCGGGAGATGCACGACGTGCTGTCGCACTCGGTCGCCCTGATGGTGGTCCAGGCCGAGGCCGGACCGGTGGCCGTACGGGCGGCGCCGGAGCGGGCCGAGGCGGCGTTCGACGCCATCGCGGGGACCGGGCGGGAGGCCATGGTGCAACTGCGGCGGATGCTGGGGGTGTTACGCGAGGACGCAGCCGACCCGCGCGAGCCGCAGCCCTCGGTGACCGCGCTGCCCGCACTGCTGGAGCGCGTCGAGGGCAGCGGGCTGACGGTCTCGTACGACACCAGCGGCCCGATACGGTCGCTGCCCCTGGACATCGAGGCCACCGTCTACCGGGTGGTCCAGGAGGCGCTGACGAACGTGGTGAAGCACGCCGCCGCCGACCGGGTCTCGGTACGGCTCGACTACGGCAGCGACACGGTCGACATCACCGTGACCGACGACGGCCGGGGGCCGGGCACCTCGGCTTCCCGGGACGGCCACGGCCACGGCCGTGGTAACGGTCACGGCCGTGGTAACGGTCACGGCCTGGTCGGCATCCGGGAGCGCGCGGCCGCGCACGGCGGCACGGCCCGCATCGGGCCCGGCCCCGGCGGCAAGGGTTTCGAGGTCTTCGTGAGTCTGGGAGTGGGACGTTGACGATCCGTGTGGTGGTGGCCGACGACCAGGAGCTGGTGCGCAGCGGCTTCGTGATGATCCTGGACGCGCAGCCGGACATCGAGGTGGTCGCCGAGGCCGGGGACGGCGCGGCGGCGGTGGAGGCGGTGCGCCGCCACGACCCCGACGTGGCTCTGCTGGACATCCGGATGCCCCTGATGGACGGCATCGAGGCGACCCGGGTCATCTGCGCCGGTACGGAGTCGGACTGCCGGGCGCTGGTGCTGACCACCTTCGACTCCGACGACTACGTCCACGAGGCGCTGTACGCGGGGGCGAGCGGGTTCCTGCTCAAGGACGTGCGCCGGGACGACCTGGTCCACGCGGTACGGGTGGTCGCCGCGGGCGACTCGCTGCTGGCTCCCTCGGTGGCCCGCCGGCTGGTCGCGGACTTCGTACGGCGCCCCCGCGAGCGGTCCGTGGGACCGGAGCCCTCCGAGCGGCTGGACGCGCTCACCGCGCGGGAGCGGGAGACGCTGCACCTGCTCGGCCGAGGGCTGTCCAACGCCGAAATCGCCGTGGAACTGGTCGTCAGCGAACACACCGTCAAGACCCACGTCAGCAATGTGCTGGCGAAATTGGGGCTGCGGGACCGCATCCAGGCGGTCATCTGCGCGTACGAAACCGGGCTGGTAAGCGCCGGGCAGTGACGTCTCAGGGCGTACTCCCCCGCGCGGGGGAGGAGCGGACGGGCAGAGATCGCTCGCTCCGGCGATCCGTCATATGCCCCTGATCAACAGGATGGGAGTCGTCAACAGGACCGACTCACCTTCTGGAGCGCAGAGTTGAAGGCATACATCCGTACCGCCCTGTCCGCCGCCGTCGTCCTCACCGTGGCGGCCGGAGCGGCAGCCGCCCCCGCCGTGGCCGCCCCGGCCGCGGCGCGCACCGCACCGGCCGTGACGGCTCCCGCGTCCACCCTGGACGAGGCCGCCCTGCGGCAGACCATCGCCGGCCTGCCCGCCGACGACGCCACCGCCGCGGTCATCCGCGTGGGCGGCACGGACGGCACCTGGCACGGGGTCGCGGGCGTCCGCGACATCACCTCCGGCCGCGCGGCCCTCGCGGACGGCCGGTTCCGCGCGGGCAGCATCACGAAGGTCTTCACGGCGGCCGTCGTACTCCAGCTCGTCGCCGAGCGGAGACTGGACCTGAACTCCCCCGTGCAGGACCACCTCCCGGACCTGTTCCCGTCCCACTACCCGCCGATCACCGTCGCCCGACTCCTCAATCACACCAGCGGACTTCAGCCCGCCGACGGCCCCGGCGACAGCTTCGCGGCCCAGTACGCCGCCCGCTTCGACAGCACCACTCCGCTGGAGCTGGTCGCGTCGTCCACGGCGAAGAGGCTCGAGTTCGACCCGGGCACCGCACAGCACTACCTCAACATCAACTACACGGTGCTCGGTCTGCTGATCGAGAAGGTGACCGGCTGCTCCTACGAGGACCAGGTCCAGCGCCGCATCCTGGACCCGCTCCGGCTGCGCCACACCTCCTACCCCGGTGCGGACCCGCGGATCGCCGGTCCGCACAACCGCGGCTACCAGCGCACCGATTCGGGCCTGGTCGACGTCACGGAGTGGAACGTCTCCGCGGGCTGGGCGGCCGGCGACATCATCTCCACCGCCGCCGACCTGGAACGCTTCACCACGGCGCTGTTCAGCGGCCGGATCGTCCCCCGTGCCCAGTTGCGGCACATGCTCGAAGTCCCGCAGCGCATCACCATGTACGGCAGCACCGACCCCGCTTCGTACACCATGGGCCTGACCCGCTCGGTCCTCCCCGACGGCACCGTGGGCTACGGCAAGTCCGGCGAACGCTACGGCTACGCGAGCGGAATCGGAGCGACGCTCGACGCCGAGGGGCGCATCGACCGCACCCTGGTCTACTCGGTCAATTCGACGAACGCCAAGTCGAAGAACGGCAACCCGCGCAACCTCCCGATCGTCCTCGCGGCACTGAAGAAGTGAGTCCTGCCGCGCTCACCCCAGCAGGGCCGCCACCACCACCAGCACCGGCACGGACAGCATGGTCGACAGCAGGATCGCCTCCCGGGCGAGGACCACTCCGGCGCGGTACTGGGAGGCGTAGGTGAACAGGTTCTGCGCGGCGGGCAACGCCGAGGTCACGACGACGTCCAACAGGGGCGCGCCGCGCAGCCCGAACACACCACTCGCGAGCGCCCAGGCGACGAGGGGCTGACCGACGGCCTTGAGTGCGACGGACAGCAGCACCGGGTGACGGTCGGAGCCGCGCCCGGGGAGGGTGCTGCCGCACAGGGAGATACCGAAGGCCAGCAGCACGGCGGGGACGGACATGTTCCCGATGAGGGTGAGCGGGTCCATGATCGGCCCGGGTACGTGGAGCCCGGTGGCGGAGACGAGCACACCGGAGAGCGAGCCCACGGCGATGGGATTGCGCAGGGGCGCGCCGAGCCGCTGCCAGAGCGGTGTCTTCCGGCCCTCGCTCGCGTTCTGCCTGGCCTCGGCGAGATCGAGGACGGTCAGCGCGATCGGTGTGATGGCGATGACCTGGAACAGCAGCACGGGCGCGACGAGCGAGGCGTCACCGAGCACGTACACGGCGATGGGGATGCCGAGATTGCCCGCGTTGACGTAGCTGGAGCAGAGCGCGCCGATGGTGACGCGCCCGAGACCCCAGCGGCGGACGACACCCACGGCGACGAAGACCCCCGCCACGGCGGCCGTGCTGAGCGCGGTGACGAGCAGCCGACTGGAGAAGATCACGGACAGGTCGGCCCGCGCGAGGGTGACGAACAGCAGGGCGGGGGAGGCCACATGGAAGGCGAGCTTGGTGAGCACCTCCCGCCCGTTCTCGCCGAGATACCCGCGTCGCCCGATCACATATCCGACCCCGATGACCACGGCGATGACCGCGAACCCGGTCAGAACGCCTTGCACTCGGCCTCCTCATGGAGGAGCTGTTCAGATATGTGATCGTCGGTATCTTCATGCGCCATACATCCAACTTTCCGGGGATGGAGGGCGCGGGGTCAATGTGATCCCGGATGATGGGCATGGTGGCCAGGGGAGGCACTTTCGGGTGAATGGGATCAGTGGACCCGTTTCGGTCCCGTTCGGCATGCTGGGATCGGTGACGCACCGATGGGAGAACCGCCGTGAGGGCACTCACCGTAAGCCAGGAGCCCGACCAGAGCTGGGACGACCTCGTCCGGTTCTGGGAGGGGATGGAATGGCCTGAGGGCAGCAAGGTGGAGATCATCGAGGGGATCATCACCGTGTCACCTGCTCCCGCGTCCGGCCACAACGTGATCGCCTCGAGGATCCACCGCCGTCTGCTCTCCGTGATTCCCGAGGAGTGGGAGGTCTGCCAGACCCTGGCTGTCGCAGTGCCGTCGCGGCTGGGCATGTTCATCCCCGACCTCGTGGTGGTGCGGGAGCTGGACGGTGAGGGGGAGGCCACTCACATCCCGGCCGGCATGGCCGAGCTGGCCGTCGAGATCACTTCGAAGTCCAACGCCCGTCACGATCGAGTCAGCAAGCCAACTGGCTATGCGGCTGCTGGAGTCCCCTTGTACCTCCTCGTTGACCGGTGGGCCGAGCGCGGTCCCACAGTGACGCTCTACGGCCAGCCGAAGGGCGGTGTCTACAGAGTCCTGAGCACTGTCAAATTCGGCGAACCCATCAAACTGCCCGCCCCCTTCGACCTCGTGATCGACACCAGCGAGTTCCCCGCCAAGTAAGGGCCGCACAGCCGCCCCGATGAGTTGTGCCCGTCCGCTCGGTCTACCGTACGTGGACGCGACAACACCCCCCGTACTCGTGCTCGCCCGCCCCGTCACCCGCGACGAGGTGCCGGGACTCTGCGACGACCTGCGGACGCTGATGAAGGCCGGCGGGGCCGGAGCCGTGGTGTGTGACGTTGCCGGGCTCGGGCCGCCGGGGCTCGCCGTCGTCGACCTGCTCGCCCGGCTCGAACTCACCGCGCGCCGGGCCGGAGGCCGCATACGGCTGCGGGGCGCCACCCCGGCCCTGCATACGCTGCTCGAACTAGTCGGTCTCCGCTTCGAGTTGGAGGGGCAGGCCGAAGAGCGGGAACCAGCGCGCCGTGTCGAGGAAGCAGTGGAACCCGGTGATGCGGCCCTTTGAGATCTCCAGCACCTGCACCGCCCACGCCGTGTAGCCCCCGCTGTCCGGGTCCGGCTTGTACTGGGCGAAGCCCGGCATGCCGTTGACGTTCACCGGCATCAGCCGGGAGCCCGCGCAGGCCGCACCCAGCGTCGTCATGAAGCCCGTGATGTCGTCCGTGCCGCGCAGCCACAGGTCGAACGGCGGCATCGTCATCACGGCGTCCTCATGCAGCAGAGTCGTCAGCGCCGCCATGTCGTACCCCTCGAAGGCCGCCACATAGCGCTCCAGCAGCTTCTGCTGCTCCTCGTCCAGCGGATCCGAGACAGCGGCCTCGGCACCCTCGCCCTGCCGCTCCGCGAGCGTCGCCCGGGCCCGCTGCAGCGCGCTGTTCACCGACGCCACCGAGGTGTCCAGCAGCTCGGCGACCTCGCTCGCCTTCCACGCCAGCACCTCCCGCAGGATCAGCACCGCCCGCTGCTTGGAGGGGAGCTGCTGCAGCGCGGCGACGAACGCCAGCCGCACCGACTCCCGCGCGACGGCCGCCTCCGCCGGATCGTCGACCGTCGGCAGCACGCGCGCGTCCGGCATCGGCTCCAGCCACACGTTGTCCGGACGGGGGGCGAGCGCGGCCTGAGCGAGCGGGGTCGACTCGGTCAGGTCCATCGGACGCGCCCTCCTGTTGCCCGCGTTCAGCATGTCCAGACAGACGTTCGTGGCGATCCGGTACAGCCAGGACCGCAGGCTGGAGCGGCCCTCGAAGCGGTCGTACGAACGCCAGGCGCGCACCATCGTGTCCTGCACCGCGTCCTCCGCCTCGAAGGACGAGCCCAGCATGCGGTAGCAGTACCCCGTCAGCTCGACCCGGTGCTTCTCCAACCGGATGTCGAGGTCCGCCGTCGTGACCGTACCTTCGCTCATGCCAACCCACCCCTGTGGCTGCTGCTGCGTTCGTGACGCTTCCTGACGTCCCTGACGCCCCTGACGTCCTTGTGATGCCGACCTCCGCCGGCACTTCGGAAGCTACCGCAGCCCACTGACAATGGCCTCCGGAGCGGACGAACGCGCAGGCAGAACGCGAAACGGGGGCGCGGCCTCCGCGGCCGCGCCCCCATGGGCCAACTCCGGGTCACCTGGCCGTCAGGCCGCCGCCAGGTGCCGGCGCCGCACGCGTGCCGCCCGGGAGCCGAACACCGTGATCGTCACGACGCCCGCCACCGCGAGCATGCCCAGCCCGGCGGTCCCGGCCCAGCCGCCCGCGTGGAAGGCCACCGCCCCGAGCGTGGAGCCCGCGCTGGATCCGATGTAGTACGCCGACTGGTACAGCGCCGACGCCTGGGCGCGGCCCTCCTTCGCCGTGTGGCTGACGGCCGACGAGGCGACCGCGTGGCCCGCGAAGAAGCCCGACGTGATCAGCACCAGACCGAGCAGGACCAGCGGGAGCGAGTCGGCCAGGGAGAGCAGCAGACCCACGACGACCGTCGCCCCGCCCAGGTAGAGCGCGCCCCGGCGGCCGAGGCGGCCCACCAGCCGACCCGCCGCCGATGCCGAGACCGTGCCGACCAGATAGACCAGGAAGACCGAGCCGACGATGCCCTGCGGGAGCGAGAACGGGGCCTCGGTGAGCCGGTAGCCGATCACCGTGTACACCGCGCCGAACACCGTCATGAACAGGGCGCCGATCGCGTACAGACGGCACAGGAGAGGATTCGAGAGGTGGTTGCGGACCGTGCGTGCCAGGACGCGCGGGCGCGGGGAGCCCGGCGTGAAGTGGCGCGGCGCGGGCAGCAGCGCGCGGAACGCGACCGCGCACGCCACCGCGACCACTCCGAGCACGCCGACCGCGGCACGCCAGCCCCACTCCTGAGCGATCCAGCCGGTGATCACCCGGCCGCTCATCCCGCCGACGCTGTTGCCCGCCACGAACAGGCCGATAGCGGTGATCAGCGCCTTGGGGCGGACCTCCTCGGCGAGATACGCCGTCGCGGACGCCGGAAGTCCGGCGAGCGCCGCGCCCTGCACCGCGCGCAGTGCGATCAGCGCGCCGAGGGAGGGCGCGAAGGGGACGAGGAGGCCGACGGCCACGGCGATCACCAGCGACGCCGTCATCAACGTACGCCGGCCGAAGCGCTCCGACACCGCGCTCAGGGGAAGGACGAACAGGGCCAGTGCGCCGGTCGCCGCCGACACCGTCCAGCTCGCCGCGCTCGCGCTCACGCCGAAGTCGGCGGAGATCAGCGGGAGCAGCGCCTGCGTCGAGTAGAGCAGGGCGAAGGTGGCGACTCCCGCGAGGAACAGGGCGAGGCTCATCCGGCGGTAGCCGGGGCCTCCGGGTGCCATGCGGTCGTCGACAGGGGTGGAAACCCTGCGGGAAGTGGTGGTGCGGGAGGTGGTGGTGCGGGCGTCCGTGCGGGTGGCGGACGCCCCGCTACTGGCGGGAGACATGCCTCGAACGTAGGCGCGGCAGCTTTCATCCGTCCAATGCATGGAATCGAGATAATCGTTCCCATGGTGCATGAGCAGAGGTCGTCGGGGCGTAAGGCGAACCCTTCCACAAACAGTGATCTACGAGACACCGCGCGTTCGGCCGCCGGACTGGACCCCGAGTCGTGGTCGGCCGTGCTCGCGCCACGGCTCGCCCACTTCGCCGGAGTCGCGCGGACCGAGCATGTGACGCGGGCCGCGCAGGAGATGCAGGTTCCGCAGTCGACCCTGTCCCGGGCGCTGGTGCGGCTGGAACAGGACCTGGGGGTGGAACTGTTCGCCCGGCGCGGGCGGGCGGTGGCGCTGACCCCGGCCGGACACACGTTCCTCGCCTCCGTGGAGCGTGCGTTGGGCGAGGTGGAGCGGGCGGCGGAGGCGGTGCGGGCTGATGCCGATCCGACGTCCGGGAAGGTCGCGTTCGGTTTTCTGCACACCATGGGGTCGGAGACCGTGCCCGAGCTGATCCGGGCGTTCCGGGTCGATCATCCGCGGGTGCGGTTCAGTCTGGTGCAGAACTACGGCGAGGCGATGATCGAACGGTTGCGGGCCGGGGAGCTAGACCTTTGCCTGACCTCTCCGGTTCCGGACGCTCCGGATCTCGTGGCGCGCCGGCTGGACGAACAGAAACTGCGCCTGGTCGTGCCGGCGGACCACCGGCTGGCGTCGCGGAGGCGGGTGCGGCTGGCCGAGGCGGCGGAGGAGATGTTCGTGACGCTGGAGCCCGGCTACGGCATGCGGCGGATCACGGACAACCTGTGCGAGGAGGCGGGTTTCCGGCCGCGGATCGCCTTCGAGGGCGAGGAGGCGGAGACGCTGCGCGGGCTGGTGGCGGCGGGGTTGGGGGTGGCGCTGCTGCCCCCGCCCGCCGTGCCGCGGCCCGGGGTGGTGGAACTGACGGTCACGGCTCCGCGGGCGGTGCGGGAGATCGGCGTGGCGTGGTTGCAGGGACACCCGGACACCGTGCCTGTGGCGGCGTTCCGGCGATTCCTGCTGTCGCGGCGGGGCAAGCTGCTGCCGGGGTGAGCCGGCCGAGTTCCCGAGAGCTCCGCTGCCCGCGGGGTCGGCGGCTTGTGCGGGGTGCTGGTGCGCGGCGGGGCAAGCTGCTGCCGGGGTGAGCCGGCCGAGTTCCCGAGAGCTCCGCTGCCCGCGGGGTCGGCGGCTTGTGCGGGGCGCTGGTGCGCGGCGATTGTGCGGGGTGCTGGTGCGCGGTGGGGGAGCGTCTGCCGGGGGGAGCCGGCCGAGCTTCCGAGAGCTCCGCTGCCCGCGGGGTCGGCGGCTTGTGCGGGGCGCTGGTGCGCGGCGATTGTGCGGGGTGCTGGTGCGCGGTGGGGGAAGCGCCTGCCCGGGGAGCCGGCCAAGCTGCCGAGGGGCCGCGCTTGGCGCTGGTCGTGGCCGGGGGCGACCTGCGTCAGGTGCCCGGGCGGCGGTCGGTGCGGATCAGTGCGGTCGGCGCAGTCCCGCGATGAGGAGTTCGACCAGCCGGCGTGCGTCGTAGCGGGAATCGCCGTCCGCGCCGATGCAGAGGTTCCCGACGCCGCGCATGAGGGCGTAGGCATCGACGTCGGAACGGATCTCTCCGGCGGTGGCTGCGGCCTCGAGCAGCTCGGCGCACACGGGCACGAGCCGGTCGAGGAAGTAGGTGTGCAGCGCCTCGAAGCCGGCGTCGTCGGACCGCAGCACGGCGGCGAGTCCGTGCTTGGTGACCAGGAAATCGACGAAGAGGTCGATCCATTGCCCCAGCGCGCCGTACGGAGTCGCGCTGCTCGCCAGCAGGGCCGGACCGGCCTCCGCGCAGGCCTCCACCTGGTGCCGGTAGACGGCGATGATGAGGTCCGCTCGCGTCGGGAAGTGGCGGTAGATCGTGCCCAGCCCGACGCCCGCCTTGGCCGCGATGTCGCGTACCGGCGCTTCCACGCCCGACGTGACGAAGACCGCGGCGGCCGCGTCGAGCAGGGTCTCCTTGTTACGCCGGGCGTCCGCCCGCTTGGACTGGGCCGCGCGCCCCGAGCCGTCGCCGCTGTCGTTCACCGCGAGTCCCTCCGCAACCGATCTTGCTAAACGGAACGGCGTTCCGTATCGTTGTTCCGGAACGAGGTTCCGCTTGTTCATGATGCCAGAGCACGGGCCCCAGGGCCAAGCATGCGCTAATGGAAGGCACACCCATGCCCGAATCAACCACGGCGAACACTCGCCTGATCGCGAGCGAGCCCACTCCGGTCGTATCCGTGAAGCCGGTCGTCCTGCCCGCACCGGGCCGCGGTACGGATCTCCAGGTCCGGGTCTCCGCGCCCACGACCGGGCGCGACCTGCCCGTCATCGTCTTCTCGCACGGCTACGGCTGGTCGATGGACGGCTACGCCCCGCTGGCCGACTTCTGGGCCGCGCACGGCTTCGTGGTCCTGCAGCCCACCCACCTCGACTCGAGGACGCTCGGGGTACCCGCCGACGACCCCCGTACGCCACGGATCTGGCGCTTCCGGATCGAGGACCTCAAGCGCGTCATCGACGAGCTGGATGTCCTGGAAGCCGCCGTGCCGGGCCTCGGCGGGCGCCTCGACCGGAGTCGCATCGCCGTGGCCGGACACTCCTGGGGGGCTCAGACGGCGAGCACGCTGCTGGGCGCGCGAGTCCTCGATTCCGACGGCGTACCGGGGGAGGACATGTCCGACCCGCGGGTCACGGCGGGTGTGCTGCTCTCCTGCACCGGTCGGGGCGGAGACGACCTCTCTCCGTTCGCGGCGGAGCACTTCCCCTTCATGAGCCCGTCCTTCGACGGCATGACCACACCGGCTCTCGTGGTCGCGGGCGATCAGGACAAGTCCCATCTGTCCGTCCGGGGGCCGGACTGGTTCACCGACCCGTACTTCCTGAGCCCGGGGGCCAAGAGCCTGCTGACCCTGTTCGGGGCGGAACACTCGCTCGGTGGCATTCCTGGGTACAACGTCGCCGAAACGACCGACGAGAGTCCCGCACGAGTCGCTCTGGTCCAGCAGCTCACATGGGCCTTCCTGCGCAGCGCTCTCCACCCCGAGGACCCCAGCTGGTCCGCGGCGCTCTCCGCGCTGGAGGAAGCTCCCGATCCGATGGGGCGGGTCGAGAGCAAGTAGCGGAGCCCTTCCGGTGGCTCGGTCCCCGGCGGTACCGGGGTCGCGCCTCAGCGGCGAGTTCGCCTCAGCGGTGTGAGTTGTTGCTGAAGCCCGAGGCCAGGGGCATGCGCAGGCCCAGGGGAGGCGGGGCGGCCAGGGCGTCCTGGAGGGGGCGGCAGAAGGCGTGGCCCAGGAGCGTGCCGAGGATGAAGTTCTCGGCGAGCGCGTGCACCTCGGAGCGGTACTGGTGGAGGGCGTGCCCGTCGGAGTGGACCTCGAAGCGGCAGATGTCGCGGTTCGCCTTCTTCGCGCGGGCGGCGTAGTGGAAGGAGAGCTCCGGGTCGGTCCGCTCGTCCTTCGTGCCGTGGACGATCAGAACCCGGCGCCCGGCGAGCTGCTTCACCGGTTCGGGTGCCGCCGCCACGTCCTCCTCCGGCAGCCAGGGAGCAAGGGCGAGAACCGAGTTGACCGCGGTGTGACCGGCCGCGTGCAGCGCCGCGCGGCCTCCCATGTCGACTCCTACGAGACAGACCGGGACGTCGCCGTAGCGTCGTACGATCTCGTCCGCCGCCCACTGGGCATCCCGCGCGAGGTGCGCCTCACTGCCGTTCCAGCCGCGGTAGCGGTAGTGCACCACGTGCGCCGCCAGCCCCTCCGCACGGCCCGCCCGGGCGAGGCGGCGGCCGAGCGCGAGGACGGAAGCGGTCGCGAGGAGTGGGGAGGGGCGGCGCTCGGATACCTCGTCGCCGCCCGGCAGCAGCAGCACCACCCCACTCACCGCCGGAAGTTCTGGACCGATCGGCCGCCCGAGTCGGGCCGTGCGCGCGGGTGTCGCTTGCTGTGGCATGACAGAACAGTGTCAGAAGGGATGGTGTACGCCACCCGTACGCAGGGTCACCATTGGGTATCGGCGTGGCCCTGGACGCGGTGATCTACGCGCGTAGGGATTAGGGTGCGGAAATGACGAGTAACACCCCCAACGCGGAACAGATCCGCCAGGCTCCCAAGGTCCTGCTGCACGACCACCTCGATGGAGGACTGCGTCCCGGGACCGTCGTCGACCTCGCCCGTGAGAGCGGGTACGAGGGGCTTCCCGAGACCGACCCGGACAAGCTCGGCGTGTGGTTCCGCGCGGCCGCCGACTCCGGTTCCCTGGAACGGTACTTGGAGACCTTCGCGCACACCTGCGCCGTCATGCAGACCCGCGAGGCGCTCGTGCGGGTCGCCGCCGAGTGCGCCGAGGACCTCGCCGAGGACGGAGTCGTCTACGCCGAGGTGCGCTACGCGCCCGAGCAGCACCTGGAGCGGGGGCTGACCCTCGAGGAGGTCGTCGAGGCCGTCAACGAAGGGTTCCGGGAAGGGGAGCGGCGGGCCCGCGAGAACGGGCACCGGATCCGGGTGGGTGCTCTGCTGACCGCCATGCGGCACGCGGCACGTGCCCTGGAGATCGCCGAACTGGCCAACCGCTACCGGGATCTGGGCGTCGTCGGCTTCGACATCGCCGGTGCCGAGGCGGGGTTCCCGCCCACCCGGCACCTGGACGCCTTCGAGTTCCTGAAGCGCGAGAACAACCACTTCACGATCCACGCCGGCGAGGCGTTCGGGCTGCCGTCCATCTGGCAG
Organism: Streptomyces cavernae; assembly: GCF_004023625.1. GTDB lineage: Bacteria > Actinomycetota > Actinomycetes > Streptomycetales > Streptomycetaceae > Streptomyces > Streptomyces cavernae. The sequence continues at coordinate 23,900 of NZ_RPDJ01000034.1, forward strand.
GCGCTCCAGTGGTGCGGCGCGGACCGGCTCGGGCACGGGGTCCGCATCATCGACGACATCCAGGTGCACGAGGACGGCTCGGTGAAGCTCGGCCGGCTCGCCTCGTACGTGCGGGACAAGCGCATCCCGTTGGAGCTGTGCCCCAGCTCCAACCTGCAGACCGGAGCCGCGGACTCGTACGCCGAGCACCCCATCGGGCTGCTGCGCCGGCTGCATTTCCGGGCCACCGTCAATACGGACAACCGGCTCATGTCCGGAACGAGCATGAGCCAGGAATTCGAGCACCTTGTCGACGCATTCGGCTACACGCTCGATGACATGGCCTGGTTCTCCGTCAATGCTATGAAATCAGCTTTCATTCCTTTCGATGAACGGCTGGCCATGATCAATGACGTGATCAAGCCCGGTTATGCGGAGCTGAAATCCCAGTGGCTCTTCCGGCAGACCGCGTCCACCAGGGGTTCCGTGGCGGAGGCGGAGTGAGCTGAAGCGGTTTAGCGGTGCCCCGGAGGCGGTCGGAGTGATGCTTCGGCCGCCTTTTCGGTGTTTGCGGGAGCGCTGGCTCCTGATTACGTTCTTGGACCGCTCTGCATTGCCCGTCGCATCCCAAGGACGCATTTAAATGAAGCAGTCTGCTGCCAAGACCCTCGGTGTCGCCGCGCTCGGTGCCGCCTTCGCCGCCGCGGGCGCCGGTGCCGCGAACGCCGCGCCCGCCGTACCCGCCGTGCCCGACGTCCCCGCTCCGGTCGGCTCCGTCGCCGACGCGCTGCCGGCGGGGAACATCGCCGAGACGCTGCCTGCCGCGGGTGCCGGTGCCGCCGCCGTCGAAGGGCCCGCGGCAGTCGGAGGGCCCGCGGCTCCCGTGACCGGACTGCTCGGAGGGCTGCCCGTTCAGGGGCTGCCCGCCGTGCAGGACGTGACCACGCAGGGCCTGCCCACCCAGGGCCTGCCCACGCAGCCGCTGCCCCCCGTGCAGGATGTGGTCACCCAGGGCCCGCCGACCCAGGGGCTGCCCACGCAGGGCCTGCCCGTCAACGGGCTGCCGATCGGCTGACTCGCGGCGGTTCACACAGTGGTGGGGCGCGCCCTGGGGGGCGCGCCCCACCGGCGTCCGGCGAGGATTCCTCGACCTCGCCGGACCGGACCTCACCAGGCCGTGCGGGTCTTGTTCTCCGAGGGGAGCAGGATCCACAGGGCTATGTAGAGCAGGATCTGCGGGCCCGGCAGCAGGCAGGAGACCAGGAAGATCACACGCATCGTGGTCGCGGAGGTGCCGAAGCGCCGGGCCAGCGCTGCGCACACTCCGCCGATCATCCGTCCGTTGGTGGGGCGGGCAAGGGCGGTCATGGTTTGGCTCCTTCGCGAACCGTAGGGAGGGACTTTCCGGGTCACCCGATCTTTTCGGGCTGTCCGGGCATGTCTGCCTTCTCGTTGCAATCAACGCTACGGCGGCGAAGGGGGCGAAGCGTCCCTCTACGGAGCTATCCCGACCCTGGGAATCGTCGGGGTCGGACCCTGAGCCGCTTCCTCCCTGTGGACGGCTTCGCTGCGGCGCTCGTTCTCCGCGCGTTCCGCCCGGCGGCGGAGGCGGGCGCGGGCGGCCGGGACGACAGCGAGGTGGGCCAGGGCCACGCCGACGGTGTTGAGCATCAGCGAGTCGACGTCCACGACCTGTCCCGGGACGCCCGTCTGCAGCAGTTCGATGGCGAGGGAGAGCAGCGCGCCGGCGGCGGTGGTGCGGATCAGGGAGCCGATGGGTGAGGTGACGAGTCTGCCGCCGACCGCGGGGAGCAGAACGCCGAAGGGGGCGAGGAGTGCCAGCCCCTCGCCCATGCGGCGGGCCGCGGTGGCGGGGCCCATGGCCAGGTCGGCCCTTATGCCGGCGAAGGGGCGCAGGTTAGGGGCGCTGACCCAGGGCACGTCCAGGGGACGCAGAGTGATCCAGCCGACGAGCAGGAGGTGCGCGACCAGGAGGGCGGCTCCTGCCACACGAAGGCGGATCGCGGCGCTGGTGTTGCCGCCGCTGCCGCTGCTCTTGCCTTGACGCTGCACGACCCCCAAGACGCGGGCGTCGGTGGGATCGGTTCCGGTGGCGGGTGCGGGGATCTCACTTGTGGGTGAGGGGTGCGCCACATGTCCGCCCCGGGCAGTGGGTGACAGCCGGGCACGGGGTGCCGGGGACGCCCCCGCCTCGGTCACCCGGGCGTCACCCTTTGACCTCCGTGGAGGTGACGGGCTTGCTGCCGGGGCTGGTGCGGACGTCGTCCGTGCATTCGTAGCGGCGCAGCGCACCACCGTCGGGGCCGCCGAGGGTCACCGTGCCGTCGTCCGAGGCCGCTGCCGAGCCCGCGAGGGTGCAGACCAGCTGGGCCAGGGCGTAGGAGGACAGGTTTCCCGGCGGGGTGCTGAGGCGGAGGGCGTCGGCGGGGTCGCCGGAGCGGGGGGAGGAGACCGTCATGCCGCTGCGCACCGCCGTGGTGTACCGGGCCTGCTTCTCCAACGCCGTGGGTGTCTCGGCGAGCTCGTCCACCAGAGCCTGGGCCACCCGTACCCGGTCGGTGGCCGGATTGCCCGAGGGGATGGTGACGGTGCGCTCGACGGTCACGAGCTGCGCGGAGCAGACCAGGAAGATCTGGACCGGGACACCCCCGGAGGACTGGGTGGTGAGATCGGGGCCCGGGAGCGAGCAGGGCACCCGGGACGGGGCCGGGCCGAAGTCCGTGGGGACCTCGGTGGCGCGGATTCCGCACCCGCTGAGGAGAACGGCCAGCAGGGGCAGGGCGGGGAGAAGACGGCGGACGCTCATCGGGAGTCCTCCTCTCGGGTCCCGGCGATCAGCGGGGAGGCGTCACGGGGCAGGCGCAGGGTGAACACCGCACCCCCCTTGGGGGCGTTGGCCGCGGTGATCTCGCCGCCGTGGATGTGCGCGTTCTCCAGGGCGATCGACAGACCGAGACCGCTGCCCTCGGAGCGGGGGCGCGAGGCGCTCGCCTTGTAGAAGCGGTCGAAGACATGGGGCAGGACGTCCTCGGGGATGCCGGGGCCGTTGTCCTGGACCTCGATGAGCAGGTCGTCGTCCTCCGTGCGCACCGAGACGCGCACCGGCGAGCCGCCGTGCTTGAGCGCGTTGCCGATCAGGTTGGCGAGAATCACGTCGAGGCGGCGCGGGTCCAGGCGCGCGGTGATGCCGCGTTCGGCGTCCAGTTCCACCGCGTCCAGCCAGGCGCGGGCGTCGATGCACGCCGTGATCTGGTCGGCGATGTCCACGTCGTCGACGACGAGACGCGCCGTGCCCGCGTCGAAGCGGGTGACCTCCATGAGGTTCTCGACCAGGTCGTTCAGGCGGCGGGTCTCGCTGACGACCAGACGGACCGCCGGCTCGATCATGGGGTCCACGCTGCCCGTCTCGGCGTCCAGTTCCTCTTCCAGGACCTCGGTGACCGCCGTGATGGCCGTCAGCGGGGTGCGCAGTTCGTGGGACATGTCCGCCACGAAGCGACGGGACGCCTCCTCGCGGGCGCTCATCTCCGCGACCCGCTGCTCGAGCGCCTCCGCCGCACGGTTGAACGTCCGTGACATCTCGGCGAGTTCATCGGTGCCGGAGACCCGCAGCCGGGTGTCGAGCTTGCCCTCGCCGAGCCGGCGGGCCGCCGTGCCCAGGCGGTGCACCGGCTTGAGGACCGTGGTGGCCGCGGCCTGCGCGAGCAGCGCCGAGCCGACCAGGGCGAGGGCCGTGGCGATCCCCAGTGACCAGGCGAGGGAGTTGAGGTCCTTGGCCTCCTGCTCCAGGGACTTGAGCATGTAACCGGTCGGTCCGCCGTCGATCACCCTTGTGCCGCCCACCAGGTAGGGCGTGTCGTTCACCACGATCCGCTGCCAGTACAGGTGGTAGGCGGCCTTGTTGTTCGACGACAGCGGCTGCTCCTTGTTGACCGCCTTGCGCAGCGAGGCGGGAACGTCCTCGCGGGTGAAGGTGTCCAGGTCGGAATTGCCGACGACGACGTTGCCGTCCGGGTCCTCGGCGATGAGGAGCACGCTGAAGCGCTGGCTGCTGTTGGCCATCTGCACGGCGGTGCGCTGCAGTTCGTCCTGTGTCGGGTTCAGCGGCAGCGCGCTCGCGTGGCTCTGCATCTCCTGCTGGAAGTCACGCAGTACCGCGTCCTGGGTGCGGGTGAGGACGGCCTCGCGGTTGAGCCAGTACGCGATGCCCGACGCCGACACCGCGGCGGTGAGCGCGACCAGCGCGAAGACCACGACCAGACGCAGCCGCAGACTGGTGAAGCGCAGACCGGACAGGATCGCCTTGCGCACTGCGGCCGGGCCGCGGGACTTGTCGTGCGGTTCGCTCACTGAGGACTGTCCAGCCGGTAGCCGACCCCGCGGACCGTGCGGATGAGCGTGGGCGAGGACGGCACGTCCTCCACCTTGGCGCGCAGCCGCTGCACACAGGCGTCGACGAGCCGGGAGTCGCCGAGGTAGTCGTGCTCCCAGACCAGCCGCAGCAACTGCTGGCGGGACAGCGCCTGTCCGGGACGACGGCTCAGCTCCAGCAGCAGCCGCAGCTCGGTGGGCGTCAGTTGCAGGTCCTCGCCGTTCTTGGTGACCGTCATCGCCGCCCGGTCGATGACCAGGCTGCCGAAGGTCGCCGAGTCATTGGCCTCGCGCTCCCCGCGCCGCAGCACGGCACGGATCCGGGCGTCCAGGACCCGACCCTGCACGGGTTTGACGACGTAGTCGTCGGCGCCGGACTCCAGGCCCACCACCACGTCGATGTCGTCGCTGCGCGCGGTCAGCAGGATGATGGGCAGCTGGTCGGTGCGCCGGATGCGGCGGCACACCTCGAATCCGTCGATGCCGGGCAGCATCACGTCGAGGACGATCAGATCCGGCCGCTGTTCACGCAGCAGTTTCAGACCGTCCTCGCCGGTGGCAGCGGTGGCCACGCGGTGTCCCTGGCGCGTCAGTGAGAGCTCCAGGGCCGTCCGGATGGCGTCGTCGTCCTCGATCAGCAACAGGGAAGGCACGAACGTCATTCTGGCGCATGGCACGGTGGTGTTTCGACTGTTGGAGCGCTCCCATGCGCTGCAGTCCGTTCGCGGCCCGTCTTCGGAGGCCCTCCCGCACGTCCGCCGCGGGTGCCGCCGCGCCCCTGAACGCCGCTGCGTAGCCGTACGACGCTTCTCTGTGGTCATGCTGTGCCACGCCGGGGAGGAACCCCTGTGACACGTCTGTGACAGTCGGCGGACACCGTCATGAAGTGGCCCGGGCAAGCTTTTCGGCACAAGCAAGGAAGCACCGAGGAACCGGAACTCCACGACGGGGGGCGCGAGATGGACACGCTGCACAGCACCAGCACTGGCGCGGTTGTCACGCGGCTCCACGACATGCGGGGTACGGAGAAGTCCGGTGTCGGCCGCGGATGCGCTCGCGGTACCGGGCGTCAGCACACCGTGTACATGACGGTGGTTGACACGCACACGGGGGGAAGCGCCAGCGGGGGAGCTCACGGGGGAGCTGCGTACAGGGAGGTCTCGGGGGAGCGTCGTTCGGTGTCGGAGGCGGAGTTCACCGCCTACGTCCAGGAGCGCCGCGCCTCCCTGTACGCCACCGCGTACCACCTGACCGGGGACCGCTTCGAGGCCGAGGACCTGCTGCAGAGCGCGCTGTTCTCGACCTACAAGGCCTGGGACCGGATCAGTGACAAGGCCGCCGTCGGGGGATATCTGCGGCGGACGATGACGAACCTGCACATCAGCGCGTGGCGCCGCCGCAAGCTGAACGAATACCCGACCGAGGAGCTGCCGGAGACGCCCGGCGACACGGACGCGATGCGCGGCACCGAACTGCGCGCCGTCCTGTGGCAGGCGCTGGCCCGGCTGCCCGAGCTCCAGCGGACGATGCTGGTCCTGCGCTACTACGAGGGCCGCACCGACCCGGAGATCGCGGAGATCCTCGACATCAGTGTCGGCACGGTGAAGTCCAGCATCTGGCGGTCGCTCCGCCGGCTGCGCGAGGACGAGGTCCTCAGCTTCGGCCGTGACGAGGAGGAGTCCTTCGGGGAGCTCGTCGCCTGAGGGATGTGGGGGGCGTCCGTCACTCTGGGGGGAGGCGGCGGACGGCAATGGGGGAACGGGGAAAAGGGGAACCGGTACCGGGGGGACAACGGGGGAGCGGTACCGGAAGCCAACGGGGGTCGGGGGACCCACGGGGGTGAGTTGGCAGAACCGGGGGGCGCAAGGAAACGGGGGAGCAGGAAAACCACGGGGGAAGTGGGTAACACGGGGGAAGCAAGTAACACGGGGGAACAAGGAAGCGGGACTGGAGGGCCGGGGGGTCCGTCCAGTCCCGTTTTCGTGTCCTTGCCCAGCCTCGGTTACGCGGCCGCCTGCACGCACCGTCCGGAGGTGGCCGCCGCCAGGCGTTCCAGGGCCTCATCCATGTCGCAGGGGTGAGCGCCGAGTTCGGTCTGTCGTGCCACGATCGTGCGTTCCAGGCGCATCAGCCGCCAGCCGCGGCGCAGCAGGAACGGCACCGACTTGCGGCCTTCCTTCAGATCGCGCAGGAAACGGCGGCGGAACGTGGCGACCGGGCCTCGGGTCAGGCACAGCGCGTCGGCCAGCAGGCCCAACTCCCGGCAACGCCCGATGATCTCGGCGGCGAAGATGCCCTCCGCGACGAACAGCGGGGTGTGCCCGACGTGCAGGGTCTCCGCACCGGTGCGCGCGCTGAGGGAGATGTCATACGCGGGCACCGTCGTACGGCCCGTGCGGCACAGTTCCCCGATCGCTGCCACGGCCGCCTCCACGTCCCAGGACAGCGGGTGGTCCCAGTCGATGTCCGAACTCCCCGCCACCAGCGGCAGCGTGGGGTCGTCGCCCTCCTTGTAGAAGTCGTCGAGCCGCAGCACGGGCAGGCCGGAGCGGGCGGCGAGAAGGGACTTGCCCGAGCCGGACGGGCCGGACAGCAGGACGACCCGGGTCGGTGTCGAGGGATGTGAACTCACGAGAGTCCAGTGTGAGGCATCGCGGGGCTCCCGCACGAGACGGCGGTTCCCTGGTGGAGCGCACATCACATCTCAACTACCCTGTGTTTCCTTCCGATTACCCTCAGTACCAGAAAGTGGTCCCATCGATGGCACGACACTCGGCCCACTCGTCCCCTGCCGTCCGGCGCGCAGCACTGGCCGTCACCACCGCCGGGATGGCCCTCGGCGCGGGGGCCGGCACGGCCTTCGCGGACACCGCGGTCGCGGCGGACGGGAGCGGCGTCCGGCCCGCGGCCTCGCCCGGCTCCACCGACCCCCGTTCGGGACTCCAGGCGCTCACCGGGAACGTCCGGTACGTCGCGGGCCCCGCGGCGGACCTCAAGCCCAACCCGCTCGCGGGCACGGGCGTCGACCCGCTGGACAACGGCGTCGGCACCCAGATCGCGGACTTCCGGCCCGTGGATTCGCGTGACGTGACGAGGCCGGTGGCGCAGGCCGAGTCCCTGGGGAGTGTTCCGGGGCTGGGCCGGGCGACCGGTCTGCTGCCCGGTTGAGCCGGTTGGGCCGGTCGAGCCGATAGAGGCGGAGTGCTCGGCGCGACCGGCGGAGGAGAACTTCCGGGAGAGAAGGCCCCCGTAGGGCCTTCTCCCTTGGTGTGGCTACTCGGCCCGGCCGCGCAACGGTGCCTCCCGGATCAGCCACGACGTCGCGAAGACGACGGCGCACAGGGCCGCCGTGCCGAGGGCGACGCCGTGCAGGCCGTGCGTGACGGCTTCCCGGAACGCGTCCTGGGTCGCGGCGGGCAGGTCCAGGAGCAGCGCCGGGGTGAGGTCGCCTCCCGTCAGCCGCTCGCCGTCCGGGCCCAGGCTCTCGGAGAGGGAGGCCGCCATCCGGGCCGTGTAGACGGAACCGAGGACCGCGACGCCGAGCGCGCCTCCGATGGTGCGCAGCAGGGTCGTCGTGGCGCTCGCAGCGCCCATGTCGCGGGGCTCGGCGCTGTTCATGGTGATCAGCATCGACGGTTGCATGAGGCAGCCCACCCCGACACCCAGGACGAACGTCACCGCCGAGGGCAGGCCCGCCGAGGTGCCGACGCCGAGCGTCAGCAGCGCGAGGGCGCCCACCGTCGCCATGGCGCCGCCGGCGATCGGGTACATCCGGTACCGGCCGCCGTTGCTCACCCGCCGCCCGATGGCCAGCTGCGCGCCGATCATGCCGAGCATCAGCGGGACCAGGTACAGCCCGCTCCGGGTCGACGACATGCCCTGCACGAACTGCATGTACTGCGGCAGATAGCTCGCCGCCGCCAGCATCGCCGCGCCCGTCGCGAAGCTCAGTACCTGCGCGAGCGTGAAGTTGCGGTCGCGGAAGAGGCGTGGCGGGATGACCGGTTCGGGTGCGCGCCGCTCCACGCGGACGAACGCGGTGAGCGCGGCCGTGCCGATCACGGCGAGGGTGACGATCTGCGGCGAGGTCCAGTCGTAGGTCGTTCCGCCCCAACTCGACAGGAGGGTGAGGGCGAGGATGCCGGCCGTGAGGAGTCCGACGCCCGCGACGTCGATCCGCGCCTTGGCGCGCGGGGCGTCCACATGGACGCCGAGCGCGATGATCGCCAGCGCCACGGCGCCGACCGGCACGTTGACGTAGAACACCCAACGCCAGTCGAGCTGATCGGTGAGGAATCCGCCGAGCAGTGGCCCGCCGATCGTGGCGGCGGGCAGCAGCACCCCGATGAGCGACTGCGCGCGGCCGGCCTCGGCGGGGGTGAGCAGGGTCCCGATGAGGGAGAGCGCCCCCACGAAGAGGCCGCCGGCGCCGAGCCCTTGGACGGCCCGGAAGGCGATCAACTGCCCCATGTCCTGGGCGAGTCCGCACAGCACCGAGCCGCCGAGGAACAAGCCGATGGAGACCAGATAGGTGCCCTTGCGGCCGTACAGATCGCCGGCCTTGCCCCAGATGGGAGTGGAGACGGCGGTGGTGAGCAGGTACACCGTCACCACCCAGGAGAGGTGCTTCAGTCCGCCCAGATCGCCGACGATCGTGGGCAGCGTGGTCCCCACGATGGTGCCGTCGAGCGTGGCGAGCACGATGCCGAGCAGCAGGCCGAGGATGACGAGCCGGGAGGGCGGTGCGCCGGTCGCCACCCCGTCGGTCGCTGCGGGCGGGCTCTCGTCCGTGCGTCGCTTCACGATTCCCCTCAGATCTTCCGGGCGCCGCCGGCTCACGCGACGTACGAGCGAACGGCCCTGGCGTCGCGCAGGGCGTGCCCCCACCAGGCCAGTTGGTCGAGCAGCGCCTTCGCCGCGGTGTCGGCGGCGGGGTCCTTGACGGCGCCGGACTCGTCGAAGCGGCTCCAGGCGTCGTGGAAGCTGACCGTGTTGCGGATGGTCGTGGCGTTCAACTCGGCCATGACGAGGCGGAGTTGTTCCACCGCGCGGAGGCCTCCCGACAGGCCTCCGTAGGAGACGAAGGCGACCGGCTTGCCGTGCCACTGCTCGTTGTGCCAGTCGATGGCGTTCTTCAGGGACGCGGGGAAGCTGTGGTTGTACTCGGGCGTCACGAGGACGAAGGCGTCCGCCGCGGCCAGGCGCGGTGACACTCCGGCGAGCAGGTCCGCGCTGCCGGGCGGCAGGTTTTGGCCGAACGCCGGGAACACGGTGGGCAGTCGGCTCTCGGCCAGGTCCACGACATCGGCGGTCATGTCGTCGCGCTGGGCGAGGTGGGCCGTGAGCCAGTCGGTGACGACGGGGGCGAAGCGGCCTTCGCGGGTGCTCCCGACGAGGACGGCTACGCGGAGGGGTGCGGTGGTGTCGGTCATGGGAACCTCGGTATCACGGTCTGTGTACGGCGTATCGAGACGCGTACAACGTACACAGCGAGCGTGTACGCCGTCTACTGAGGGATACGATGTACGCCACCGCTAGGGAGAGGTGTTCCGGCTGTGGCAACTCAGAAGAAGGATGCGAACGCCGCGGAGGTGACCATCTGGGAGCGCATGGACCGCCCCGCTCCGGCGGCCCGTGTCGCCCTGTCCCCGCAGAAGATCGCCGCCGTCGCGGTGGAGGTCGCGGACGCGGAGGGCGTCGGCGCTGTCACGATGCGCCGTCTGGCCAAGGAGTTGGGGGTCGCGCCCATGGCCGCGTACCGGCATGTCTCGGGAAAGGACGACCTGTGGGCGCTGATGGTCGACCGGGTCTCCGCCGAACTGTCGGTTCCGGACGAGGTGACCGACTGGCGTGAGGTGTTGCGGAGCTTCGCGGTGCAGACCCGGGAGATGACGCTGCGACATCCCTGGCTGGGGTCGATGCCGGCGCCGCTCTTCGCGCTCACGCCGAGGCGGTTGGCCGTGGCGGAGCGGCAGTTGGCCGCGCTCGACGGCCTCGGCCTCGACGTCGACGTGATGATGGCCGCCTTCCGCGCGGTCACCGCCTATGTGTACGGCGCGGCCCGGTCCGAGGTCGTCCTGCGGCAGTACATGGAGGAGCACGGCTGGTGGAGCCCGGACGAGACCAGGCGCGGACTGGCACCGCAGATGCGATACCTGATGGGGACCGGCCGCTATCCGACGTACCGCAAATACGCGGAGCACGCGGCCCGCAAGGACGACGCCGCCTGGGAGTTCGAGACCGGACTCGACTGTCTGCTCGACGGCATCGCGGCCCGCCTCGGCCTGTGACGCGTGCCCCGAGCGCGAGCCCCGGCGTTCCTCCTGGACGGGGAGGAACGCCGGGGCTTCGAGCTGTACGGGCCGGTGGTGTGCGGGCGGGGCGGACCCGCAGCTTCAGTACGACGACCCGGACGCCCCCAGCGACCCCGTGGGGTGCCAGACCGTCTTCGTCTCCAGGAAGGCAGTGAGGCGCTCGATCCCGGGCGGGCCGAAGTAATCCACAGCCTGTGGACGGACGACCCGCTTGAGGTTGTCCGCCGCCGCGATCTCCAGTTCCTTGGCCAGTACCTCGTCGGCGCCCGTGAGGTCGATGGCGTTGACGTCCTGGTGCGCGGCGAGCGGCGCCGCGATCTCCGCCGTGCGGCCGGACAAGACGTTCACGACGCCGCCCGGCAGGTCGGAGGTGGCCAGCACCTCGCCGAGGGAGAGCGCGGGCAGCGGGGACTGCTCCGAGGCGATCACGACGGCAGTGTTGCCGGTCGCGATCACCGGGGCGATCACCGAGACCAGGCCCAGGAAGGACGACTCCTGGGGCGCGAGGACCGCGACCACGCCCGTCGGCTCCGGGGTGGAGAGGTTGAAGAACGGGCCCGCGACCGGGTTACCGCCCCCGACCACCTGGGCGATCTTGTCGGTCCAGCCCGCGTACCAGACCCAGCGGTCGATCGCCGCGTCCACCTGAAGGGCCGCCTTGGACTTGGACAGACCCTCGGCGTCGGCGACCTCACGGACGAACTGGTCCCTGCGCCCCTCCAGCATCTCCGCGACGCGGTAGAGGATCTGGCCGCGGAGGTACGCCGTCGCGCCCGCCCAGCCGCCGAAGGCCTTGCGCGCGGCGACGACCGCGTCACGGGCGTCCTTGCGGGAGGACTGCGGCGCGTTGGCCAGCCACTTGCCCTTCGAGTCGGTCACCTCGTACACCCGGCCGCTCTCGGAACGCGGGAACTTCCCGCCGACGTACAGCTTGTAGGTCTTGAAGACGGACAGCCGCTCGGTCTTTTCGGTCTTATCGGACATCGAGGTACGCCTCCAGGCCATGACGACCGCCCTCGCGGCCGAACCCCGACTCCTTGTAGCCGCCGAACGGCGAGGTCGGGTCGAACTTGTTGAACGTGTTGGACCAGACGACACCCGCCCGGAGTTTGTTCGCCACGGCGAGGATGCGGGAGCCCTTCTCCGTCCAGATGCCGGCGGAGAGCCCGTACTGGGTGTTGTTGGCCTTGGCGACGGCCTCCTCGGGCGTACGGAAGGTCAGGACCGACAGGACCGGGCCGAAGATCTCGTCACGGGCGATGGTGTGGGCCTGGGTGACGTTCGTGAACAGCGTCGGCGCGAACCAGTAGCCGGACGAGGGCAGTTCACAGGCCGGGGACCAGCGCTCGGCGCCCTCCGCCTCACCCTGCTCGGCGAGCGCGGTGATGCGGGCCAGTTGCTCGGCGGAGTTGATCGCGCCGATGTCCGTGTTCTTGTCCAGGGGGTCGCCGAGGCGGAGCGTCGACAGGCGGCGCTTCAGGGAGTCCAGCAGCTCGTCGTGGATCGACTCCTGCACCAGGAGCCGGGAGCCCGCGCAGCAGACCTGGCCCTGGTTGAAGAAGATGCCGGTGACGATGCCCTCTACGGCCTGGTCGACGGGGGCGTCGTCGAAGACGATGTTGGCGCCCTTGCCGCCGAGTTCCAGGGTGAGCTTCTTGCGGGTGCCCGCGACGGTCCGCGCGATCTCCTTGCCGACGGCCGTGGAACCGGTGAAGGCGACCTTGTTCACGTCCGGGTGCGCGACCACCGCGGCACCCGTGTCGCCGTATCCCGGAAGGACGTTGACGACACCCCTGGGCAGGCCCGCCTGACGGCAGATGTCGGCGAAGAAGAGCGCGGACAGAGGCGTCGTCTCGGCGGGCTTGAGCACCACCGTGTTGCCGGTCGCCAGAGCGGGGGCGATCTTCCACGCCAGCATCAGCAGCGGGAAGTTCCAGGGGATGACCTGTCCGGCCACGCCCAGCGGCTTCGGGGACGGTCCGAAACCGGCGTGGTCCAGCTTGTCGGCCCAGCCCGCGTAATAGAAGAAGTGCGCGGCGACCAGGGGCAGGTCGGCGTCCCGCGTCTCCTTGATGGGCTTGCCGTTGTCCAGCGTCTCCAGGACGGCCAGCTCCCGGCTGCGCTCCTGGACGATACGGGCGATGCGGAACAGGTACTTGGCGCGTTCGGATCCGGGCAGCGCCGACCACTTCTCGAACGCCTTCCGCGCGGCGCGCACCGCACGGTCGACGTCCGCCTCGCCCGCCTGGGCGACCTCGGAGAGGACCTCTTCCGTGCTCGGACTGATGCTCTTGAAGACCCGGCCGTCTGCCGCCTCGGTGAACTCGCCGTCGATGAACAGGCCGTACGAGGGCGCGATGTCGACGACGGAGCGGGACTCCGGCGCGGGTGCGTACTCGAATGCGGATGCCTTGGGGGATGCCATGGGGATCAGTCCACCGTCACGTAGTCGGGTCCGGAGTAGCGGCCGGTGGCCAGCTTCTGACGTTGCATCAGCAAGTCGTTCAGCAGCGAGGACGCGCCGAAGCGGAACCAGTGGTTGTCCAGCCAGTCCTCGCCGACCGTCTCGTTGACGAGGACGAGGAACTTGATCGCGTCCTTGGACGTGCGGATGCCGCCGGCCGGCTTCACGCCCACCTGGATGCCGGTCTGCGCACGGAAGTCGCGCACCGCCTCCAGCATGAGGAGGGTGTTCGCCGGGGTCGCGTTGACGGCGACCTTGCCGGTCGAGGTCTTGATGAAGTCCGCCCCGGCGAGCATGCCGAGCCAGGAGGCGCGGCGGATGTTGTCGTACGTGGAGAGCTCACCGGTCTCGAAGATGACCTTCAGGCGGGCGGCGCCGCTCGCCTCCTTCACGGCCCTGATCTCCTCGTACACCTTCAGATACCGGCCCGCGAGGAAGGCGCCGCGGTCGATGACCATGTCGATCTCGTCGGCACCCGCGGCGACCGCCTCGCGCACATCGGCCAGCTTCACCCCGAGGGGCGCGCGGCCGGCCGGGAACGCGGTGGCGACGGAGGCGACCTTGACGGCGGAGCCTGCCACGGCCTCCTTGGCCGTCGCCACCATGTCCGGGTAGACGCAGACGGCCGCCGTGGCGGGCGTCGTGCGGTCCGTGGGGTCCGGGTGGACGGCCTTGGCGCCCAGCGCGCGAACCTTGCCGGGGGTGTCCGCACCCTCCAGCGTCGTCAGGTCGACCATCGAGATGGCGAGGTCGATGGCGTACGCCTTGGCCGTGGTTTTGATCGAACGGGTACCGAGCGAGGCGGCCCGCGCCTCCAGCCCGACCGCGTCCACGCCGGGCAGTCCGTGGAGGAAGCGGCGCAGAGTGCTGTCGGACGTGGTGACGTCGGCGAGAGCGGGTGCTGCGTTTGCAGTGGTGGGCATGGTCACGAGATGAGCATATCTACGCGCGTAGCGGCTGTACAGGGGAGCGTTGCGCTGCGCTGTGCCTGGGCGGAGGGTCGGCTTTCGGTGGAAGGGGGCCGGGGGGTGCTGACTTCCGGTGGAGGGGGCGGTGTGGGGCGTCGGCTTCCGGTGGAGGGGGCGGTGTGGGGCGTCGGCTTCCGGTGGAGGGCGCCGGGTGGGGCGTCGGCTTCCGGTGGACGAGGCCGGAGGCGACGGCTTCCGGTGGAAGGGGGTGGGGCGTCGACTTCCGGCGGAAGGGTGCCGGGCCGGGCGACGGCTTCCGGTGGCAGCGGGTGCCGGGTCGGGTTCGCGGGATGCTGCCGCAGGGGGCCGTTCCGGCGTCGGGCAGAATCGGCGTCATGACGACCCCGGACCCTCAGCCACCCCCCTCGGACTCCTCGTCCTCTCCGTCATCCCCGGCGTCCTCGTCCTCGTCGCAGACGGCGTCCCGGGACAGGATCTACCGTTCGCCCGCGGGGATCGCGGGCGGCGTGCTGCTGCTCGGCCTGGTCGGGTGGCTCGGGATCGACGCGCTCGTCGCGGGGGACGGGCGGGTGCCGTGGCTGGCGCTCGCGGCCATGTTGCTGATGGTGCCGCTGATCACGGCGTTCACGCTGCGGCCGGCGGTGTTCGCGAACGAGGACCGGCTGCGCATCCGCAACCCCTTCAGGGTGGTCGAGCTGCCCTGGGCCACGGTCGAGTCGTTCCGGTCCGGCTACTCCAACGAGGTGCTGGACACGGCCGGAGCCAAGTACCAGCTGTGGGCCATTCCCGTGTCCCTGCGCGCCCGCAAGAAGGCGACACGCCGACAGAACCGGGCCGAGGCTGACGGGATGGCCCCGGCGGACGGTCCCATCCGCGCCCAGGCGGACCAGATCATGGACGAACTGGGCGAGCTGAAGGAGTCCCGGGCGGCGGCGCCGACGTCGCAGGGCGAGCCGACCGTGCGCTGGGCGTACGAGGTCGCCGCCCCGGCCGTGGCCGGGGCGGTCCTGCTGGTGATCCTCATCGCGACGGGCTGACCGGATCCCCTGGGGGCCTGAGCGCCCGGGCCTCCCTCAGGAGGGGGCTGAGCGCCCGTCTTCCCCAGGACCGGAGCTTCCGGCCTCTCCCAGGAGGGGGACTGGAGCGCCCGGGCTCGGCTCCGTCCGGTGGAGCGGCCCGGCCACCGGGGCGTTCGGGTTCCCGCTGCCTCCGGCTCGGCGGCCCGGCCGTCGAGGGGCTCGGGTTCCTTGGCCGGTCGGCTCGATGGCTCGGCGGCCCGGCCGTCGAGGGGCTCGGGTTCCTTGGCCGGTCGGCTCGATGGCTCAGCTGCCGAGGGCCGCGCCGAAGGTCGGGGAGCCGGTGGTGGAGACGCCGACCGTGGTCGGGCCGAAGTTCTTCGCGCCGCTCGTCGTCGGGCCGCTCGTGGTGCCGCGCAGGGTCCACACCGCGCCGTCGCCCGCGTTCTCGTCCGGTGCGGTGACGGCGAGGTCGGCCCGGGAGTCCTTCGACGTGTCGGCGAGCAGGACGCGGGCGCCGAAGTGGTCGCCGTCCTCGGAGGTGCCGGGGACGCCGGAGGTGGACTGGGACAGGGTGGCCGCGCCGGCCGTGGTGAGGCCGGTGGCGCGGCCGTACAGCACGGTCACCGTGCCGGTGCCGCCCGCGCCGCCGATCGACTCATGCGACGCGCCCGCCGCGAGGTCCGCGTACCCGTCGCCGTTGAGGTCCCCCAGGGCGACCCCGCTGCCGAACCGGTCGCCGGACTCGGCGCTCCCGGGGACTCCGGACGTGGCCTGGGTCAGGGTGCGGGTGGTGAAGGACGTGGTGAACGCCTCCTCTGGCGCCCCGTACACGAGCGCGACCGCGCCGCCCAGGGCGCCGGACGGGTCGGCGGAGGTCTCACGGTGGTTGCCGATCGCGATGTCCGCGTGGCCGTCGCCGTTGACGTCGGCGACGGAGGAGACGTAGCCGGCGGGCAGGAACTCCAGCCAGTCGGTGAAGTTGGAGATCCGGGCGTCGGCGAACGCGGTGACGGCGTCGTCGGTGCCCTTGGTGCGGCTGTGGATGATCAGGGCGTCGGAGCCCGTGCCCAGCACGTCGCCCGAGGAGAGGTACTCGACGCCGTACGAGGTGTCGAAGAAGCTCGTGCCTCTGCCTCCCGTGAAATCGCCGGACTTGGCGAACGGTCCCTCGACGATCCCGAGGGGGAAGCGGCCGGTGCCGCCCACCGCCACGTCGTCGTCCCCGTCGCCGTCGAAGTCGCCGGCGGTCATGGCCTGGCCGTAGCGGTCCATGTCGCTGGGGTTGTAGTTGACGAGGGTGCGTGCGCCGGACAGGCCGGCAGCTCCGCCCCACACGATGACCACGGTGCCGTCGTTGGTGTCGCCGTAGACGTCCTCGCCCGGGGCGCCGACGACCAGGTCCGCGTAGCCGTCGGTGTTCAGGTCCGCGGAGGCGACCGCCGTGCCGAAGGCGTCACCGGCCTCGGCGCCGCCCGGGACGCCGGAGGTGTTCTGGGTGATGAGCCGGTACTTCGCCGGGTCGGCGCCGGCGGAGCCGCCGTAGACCACGGACACGGCACCGGCCTTCGACTGCCCGGCGACCGTGGCGCCCGGCGCGCCGATCGCCAGGTCGCGGTAGCCGTCGCCGTTGAAGTCGTACGGGACCGCCGGGGTCGCCGCCTCGACGGAGGAGGCGGTCAGGGTGAGGGGGACCCCGACGGCCGCGAGGAGGGCCGCGGCCGTCGTGGCGGAGCGGATGCGCATCGGGTTCCTTGGGCTCGAGAAGAAGGCGAAGGAGAAGGCGAGGAGAAGGAGTGGGGCGGGGTGGGGGGTGTGCCGGTGGTCGTCCTCCGGCCTACTCCGCAAGCTCCGTACCGAAGTTGGACGCCGTCGTGAGGGAGACGTCGAGTGCGGAGATGCTCTTCGCGCCGGTCGTGGTCACGCCTGCGCTCGTGCCGCCGAGGATCCAGACGGCGCCCCTGCTGTTCTCGTCGGGGGCGGACACCACGAGTTCCGCCCGGCCGTTCTTGTTGAGGTCGATCAGCCGGACGGCACCGCCGAAGCCGTCGTAGGTCTCGGCGGCGCCCGGGACGCCCGAGGTGTCCTGGGTGTAGGTCTTGGCGCCGGTCGTGGTCAGGCCCGAGGCGGAGCCGTACAGGACGGTGACCGAGCCCGCGTCCCGCTTGGTGCCGACGTCCTCGCCCGGGGCGCCCACCGCGACGTCGGCGAACTTGTCGCCGTTGATGTCGCCGAGGCTCACCGTGGCGCCGAAGCGGTCGTAGGTCTCGCCCGCCCCCGGCACCCCCGCGGTGTCCTGGTGGATGACGGTCGGGGTCTGCGCCAGGTCGGGGCCGGCGGGGCCGCCGTACCAGATCGCGAGCTGCCCGCCCTTGTGGCCCACCGGGTAGTTCTCGTCCGGGTCCTGGTGCTGGGAGAGGACGAGGTCGCCGTAGCCGTCGCCGTTGATGTCACCCACCGCACCCTTGTCGCCGTCAGCCTTGGTCATGTCGGTGATGGCGTACGACGAACCGGTCCAGCGGTAGTACCACACGTGACCGCCGGGGTCGGCATCGGTGCGGAACGGGTAGACGCGTTCCGCCGCGCCGTCGCCGTTCAGGTCGCCCGCTGCGACGTCGGCCGTGGAGCCGATCATGCCGACGTTGCCCGCGCTCGCCGCCGTGCCGTCGCTCTTGAACGGGCCCAGGTAGAGCCGGGTGCGGGACTGTCCGGTGACCGTCAGGTCCGCCGCGCCGTCGCCGTTGAAGTCGGCCGCCGCGAGGTCCATCGAGTAGCCGCCGTACTCGGAGAGCGTGGACGGCTGCGGCACCGTCACCCCGCCCTTCAGCCCGGAGGAGCTGCCCCACAGGATGGTGACCATGCCGACGGCGTCCCGGTCGCCGATGCTCTCGCCCTCCGCGCCCACGGCGAGGTCCGCGTAACCGTCCCTGTTGAAGTCGGCGGGGGACAGGCTGGTGCCGAACAGGTCACCTTGCTCGGCCGTACCGGCGACACCGCTGGAGTTCTGCGTGATCACGGTCCGTCTGGCGGCGGAGACGCCGGACGAAGAGCCGTACAGCACGATGACGGCCCCGGCGGCCGACCTGCCGCCGACGTCCGTGTTGCTCGCGCCGATCGCGAGGTCGCGGTAGCCGTCGCCGTTGAAGTCGTCGGGCGCCACGGTCGCGGCCGTCGCCGTGACCGCCGAGAACGTCAGCAGTCCGCCGCCCGCCAGCGCGGTCGCGGTGGCCGTCGCGAGGGCGAGACGCAGGTACTTGTGCATGCGGGTCTCCTGCGGCATGCGGGATGTCCGGGGTGACATCCCTGTCGATGGGGAGCGCCCCGCCCGCGTAACCCGTGGTTGGGAGGGGGTTCGCGTGCGGTTGGCGATCAAGAGACCCGCGTCGAGGGGCAAGGGTTGTACATGCGTTTGGTTACTTTTCGGCCACGGTGTGGCTCGTTCTGTCGGTAGTACGCCGGAGCCCCGGTCCCGGGCCGACTGCCGACTGCCGACTGATCGGTCCAGGACCGGGGCTCGTACGGGCGAGTCGGTCGTGTCGCGAAGGGACGTGCCTTGCGAGAGGTCGTGCCACGAGGGGCTGTGCCACGAGGGGCATCTCGCGTGGGGCATCTCGCGTGGGGCATCTCGCGTGGGGCGTCTCGCGTGGGGCTATGCCGCGAGGATCGCGACGGGGCGTCTCCCGTGGGGCTGTGTCCCGAGGAGGCGCCTCGCGCGGGTCAGATGCCCGCCGCCGCCGCGAGATCCCGCTCGACCTCCGCCAGCAGCTCCGCGGCCTTCGCCCGCGCCGCCGGGAGGTCGGCGTGCGCGGCGACCGGCACCACGACCTCCAGGTAGCACTTCAGCTTGGGTTCCGTGCCGCTCGGCCGGACGATCACCCGGGCTCCCTCCAGGGTGTAGCGGAGTCCGTCCGTGGGCGGGAGCTTCTCCGTACCCCGGGTGAGGTCCTCCGCCTTGGTGACGGCGAGACCCGCCAGCCGCTGCGGGGGCTGCTCGCGCAGCCGGCGCATGGCGTCCGCGATGACCGACAGGTCCTCGACGCGGACCGCGAGCTGGTCCGTGGCGTGCAGGCCGTGCTCGACGGCGATGTCGTCCAGGAGGTCCGTGAGCGTCCGGCCCTCCTCCTTCAGCTGCGAGGCCAGTTCGGTGATCAGCAGCGCCGCCGTGATCCCGTCCTTGTCGCGGACCCCGTCCGGGTCGACGCAGTAGCCGAGCGCCTCCTCGTACCCGTAGCGCAGACCGTCCACCCGGGCGATCCACTTGAAGCCCGTCAGCGTCTCCTCGTACGGCAGCCCGGCCTTCTCCGCGATCCGGCCGAGGAGCGAGGACGACACGATCGACTCCGCGAACGTGCCCCGCGCGCCCCGCCGCACCAGGTGTGTCGCGAGCAGCGCGCCCACCTCGTCGCCGCGCAGCATCCGCCACTGAGCGCCGTCCCGTACGGCCGCCGCGCACCGGTCCGCGTCCGGGTCGTTGGCGATGATCAGGTCCGGCTGCGGGGACTCGGCGCGTGCCGTGGCGAAGGCCAGGTCCATCGCCCCGGGTTCCTCCGGGTTGGGGAACGCGACCGTCGGGAAGTCCGGGTCCGGCTCGGCCTGCTCCGCGACCAGGACCGGCTCCGGGAAGCCGGCCCGCGCGAAGGCCGCGAGCAGGGTGTCCTTGCCGACGCCGTGCATCGCCGTGTAGACGGTGCGCGCGGTGCGCGGCGAACCCTCGGCCAGCACCGCGTCCGTACGGGCGAGGTAGGCGTCGAGGACGCCGTCGTCGAGCGTCTCCCAGCCGGACTCGGGCCGCGGGACGTCGTCCAGGGCGCCCACCGCGTCGATCCGCGCCGCGATCTCCGCGTCCGCGGGCGGCACGATCTGGGAACCGTCGCCGAGGTAGACCTTGTAGCCGTTGTCCCGGGGCGGGTTGTGGCTGGCGGTCACCTCCACGCCCGCGACCGCGCCGAGGTGCCGGATGGCGAAGGCCAGCACGGGTGTGGGCAGCGGACGCGGCAGCAGCGCCGCGCGCAGCCCGGCACCCGTCATGACCGCCGCCGTGTCCCGGGCGAAGTCGGCGGACTTGTGACGGGCGTCGTAGCCGATGACCACCAGCCCGCCCGCCTGCCCCTGGTCCTCGAGGTACGCGGCCAGGCCCGCCGCCGCGCGGATGACCACCGAACGGTTCATCCGCATCGGGCCCGCCCCCAGCTCTCCGCGCAGCCCAGCCGTGCCGAACTGCAGGGTCCCCGCGAAGCGCGCCGCGAGCTCGGCCGTGTCCCCCGACTCCGCGGAGTCGACCAGCTTCGCGAGTTCCTCGCGGGTCTCCGGGTCGGGGTCCTCGGCGAGCCACGCCCGGGCCCGCGCGAGGAGTTCGTCCTGCACGTCCTGCACGTCCTGCACTTGAGGTCAGCCTCTCTTCTCGTACGTGTACGGGGTCCGTACGGGATCTGTACGGAAGTCGCCTACCCCGAAAGCATTCGACGGCGCTGGAGCGCTGGATGCGCCCCCAGCCGGCTCTGGATGCGGCTGCGCCCCGGCCCTGCGCTAGATGCGCCCCAGCACCTGGGCCAGCAGCGATCCCATGCGGGTCGCCGAGTCACGGCCCGCCTGGAGGACCTCCTCGTGGTTGAGGGGCTCGCCCGTCATGCCCGCGGCGAGGTTGGTCACCAGGGAGATGCCCAGCACCTCGGCGCCCGCCTCGCGCGCGGCGATCGCCTCCAGGCCCGTCGACATGCCGACCAGGTCGGCGCCGATCGTGCGGGCCATCCGGATCTCGGCGGGGGTCTCGTAGTGCGGGCCGGGGAACTGGGCGTACACCCCCTCCTCGAGCGTCGCGTCGATCTCCTTGCACAAGGCGCGCAGCCGGGGCGAGTAGAGGTCCGTGAGGTCGACGAAGTTGGCGCCGACGATGGGGGAGGCGGCCGTCAGGTTGATGTGGTCGCTGATCAGCACCGGCTGGCCGGGGCGCATGCCCTCGCGCAGCCCGCCGCAGCCGTTGGTGAGCACGACGGTCTTGCACCCGGCGGCCACGGCGGTGCGTACGCCGTGCGCGACCGCGGCCACGCCGTGGCCCTCGTAGTAGTGGGTGCGGCCGAGGAAGACCAGGGCGCGCTTGGCGCCGATCCGGTACGAACGGACCTTGCCGCCGTGGCCCTCGACGGCCGGCGGCGGGAACCCGGGCAGCTCGGTGACGAGGATGTCGGCCTCGGGGGTACCGAGCGCGTCGACGGCCGGGGCCCAGCCGGAGCCCATCACGAGGGCGACGTCATGGGTCTCGGCGCCCGTCAGTTCCCGAAGCCGCCCGGCGGCGGCGTCGGCGGCGGCGTGGGGGTCGCCCTGGATGTCGTCCGGAAGAAGAGATGCGTTCACGGGCATGAGAGTAGCCGGTTCGGCCCTACGCGCGTAGATGACGAAGGCAGGGGAGTGTGATCGTTGTCTTGTCGTTTCTCGGCCCCGCGTCCACTCGGCGTCCTTGCGCGTCCACACCGCGTCCTTGCGCGTCACTCCGCGTCCTGCCGTTACTCGGTCCGCTTCGGTCCGCTTCGGTCCGCTTCGGTCCGCTTCCGTCCCCCGCTCGGCCCGCTTCTCCGTACGTGCCTCAGTCCGTCTCCGTGACCAGGACGTCCCGGTCGTTGAAGACCACCACGATGAAGATCAGCAGGCGGCCCATGCTGACGGTGTACTCGACGAGGATGTTCTGCGTCAGCCGGATCGTCCGGTCGTCGCCGGTGGCGCTTATCGACCGGGACAGATCGGGGAACGGGTTGCGGGCGAGCAGGGCGATGCCCTTGTCGAAGGAGGCGCGCTGCTGGTCGTCGAGCCGGTCGCGGGCCGCGGCCGCCTGCTCCGTGTAGAAGACCTGATACGTGGTTACGCCGGTAACGCCGGTCATGGACCCTCCCGTCCGTGGTCGGCTCCGTCCCTGGCCGCCCTGGCCGGCCCTGACCGGGCCGGGCGCGGAGCAGCCGGAGCCCGCACCGGAAGCCGGAGCCGGCACCGTGGACGAGGCTAGACCGCCCGAGCGGTCAGCAGGGCCGCTTGCGCAGTTCCATCACGTAATCGTGCGGTGCGCCCGCCGACTCGGCCGCGTCGGCCACCTCACCGAGGTAGCGGGCGGACGGCAGACCGCCCTCGTAGCCGTTCAGGACGTACGCCCAGGCCGGCTCCTCGCCCTCCAGGGTGTGCACCCGGATCCGGGTCCGGCGGTAGATGTCGAGTCCTACGCCCTCCCAGCGGTCCAGGGAGTCCTCGTCCATCGGGGCGATGTCGTACAACGCCACGAACACCTGGGAGCCCGGTGACTCGACGATGGTGGCCAGTGCGCCCTCCCAGCCCAACTGCTCGCCTCCGAACGTCAGCCGCCAGCCGTTCAGCCAGCCGGTGGCGCGCATCGGCGAGTGCGGGGCGCGGCGGGTCATCAGCCGCGCGTCGAGATTGCCGGCGTACGCGGCGTAGAGCGACATGGCACTGAGGGTACGACAGCCGTGCCGTCCGTCTCTCCAGTAACAAAGGCGCATCGGGGGCGCCCCGGGCGGAAGCCACCCCGAGGCGTGCGGGACAATGGGGTACGTGACTCGGATCGTGATCATAGGCGGCGGACCCGGCGGATACGAAGCGGCCCTGGTGGCCACGCAACTCGGCGCGGAGGTGACGGTCGTCGACTGCGACGGCCTCGGCGGCGCGTCGGTGCTCACCGACTGCGTACCGTCGAAGACGCTGATCGCGACCGCCGAAGTGATGACGACGTTCGATTCTTCGTACGAAGAGCTGGGGATCATCGTCGCGGACGACACGCCGCCGCTGGAACAGGCCGCCCGGGTCGTCGGTGTGGACCTCGGCAAGGTCAACCGGCGTGTCAAGCGGCTGGCGCTCGCCCAGTCGCACGACATCACCGCCTCCGTCACGCGCGCCGGCGCCCGGGTCATGCGCGGCCGCGGCCGGCTGGAGGGCATGCAGGCCCTCGACGGCTCCCGCAAGGTGATCGTCCGGGCCGCCGACGGCTCCGAGGAGACCCTCGCCGCCGACGCCGTGCTGATCGCGACCGGCGGGCATCCGCGCGAGCTGCCCGACGCCCAGCCGGACGGCGAGCGGATCCTGAACTGGACCCAGGTCTACGACCTCGACGAACTGCCCGAAGAACTGATCGTGGTCGGCTCCGGCGTCACCGGTGCCGAGTTCGCGGGTGCCTACCAGGCCCTCGGCTCCCACGTCACCCTCGTCTCCTCCCGCGACCGGGTGCTGCCCGGTGAGGACCCGGACGCCGCCGCGGTGCTGGAGGAGGTCTTCCGCCGCCGCGGCATGAACGTGATGGCCCGCTCGCGCGCCGAGTCCGCCAAGCGCATCGGGGACCGTGTGGAGGTCACCCTCTCCGACGGCCGGGTCATCTCCGGCTCGCACTGCCTGATGGCCGTGGGCGCCATCCCCAACACGGAGGGCATGGGGCTGGAGGAGGCCGGGGTCAAGCTCCGCGACTCCGGGCACATCTGGACGGACAAGGTGTCGCGCACGACCGCTCCGGGCGTGTACGCGGCCGGTGACGTGACCGGTGTCTTCGCACTCGCCTCCGTGGCCGCGATGCAGGGCCGTATCGCGATGTACCACTACCTGGGCGACGCGGTGGCCCCGCTGAACCTCAAGACCGTCTCCTCGAACGTCTTCACGGACCCCGAGATCGCCACCGTCGGCTACACCCAGGCCGACGTGGACGCGGGCAAGATCGACGCACGCGTGGTCAAGCTGCCGCTGGTGCGCAACCCGCGCGCGAAGATGCAGGGCATCCGGGACGGTTTCGTCAAGATCTTCTGCCGCCCGGGCACCGGTATCGTCGTCGGCGGTGTGGTCGTCGCACCGCGCGCCTCGGAACTGATCCACCCGATCTCGATCGCGGTCGACAACAACCTGACGGTCGAGCAGATCGCCAACGCGTTCACCGTCTACCCGTCCCTGTCGGGCTCGATCGCCGAGGTGGCACGGCAGTTGCACACCCGAAAGGCAACGGGCGAGGCCTGACACGGAATCGGGCGCGCCCGACGCGGGGCCGGGCGGGGACTGAACACGGGGCCGGGCGTGCCTGACGCGGGTAATCGGCCGTCGGCCCGCACGGCCAGGGTGAGCATGGCCGGGAGGTACGGCCAGGGCGAGCGCGGCCGGGGCGAGTCCCCGGGGTCAGAAGTCACCTTCGGTCCGGCGTGGCCGACAGGCGATCCCCTCCGGTCACGGAACGTCATGACCTGCGTGCGCGGCACCCACGGTGCAAGTCCGCTTCTATACCACTTCCCGTATCGCCGTGCGAACAACTTCTGTAATTCGGCGCATACTGCTGAAACCAGACGGTCGCCCGCGTTACTGTCAGTTTCGTGTTCGCTGCAGAACGTCGCCAATTGATCCTCGAAATGGTGCGAGCGAACGGGGCCGTGTCGCTCCGTGAGCTCGCCCGCGTCGTCCAGACCTCCGAAGTGACCGTACGGCGGGACGTGCGCGCACTGGAGGCAGAAGGACTCCTCGACCGCCGGCACGGCGGTGCGGTATTGCCGGGCGGGTTCACGCGGGAGTCCGGCTTTCCGCAGAAGTCACATCTCGCGACCGCCGAGAAGACGGCCATCGCCGACCTCGCCGCGAGCTTCGTCGAAGAAGGCGAGGCCATCGTGGTCGGGGCGGGTACCACCACACAGGAGCTGGCCCGCCGGCTCGCGCGGGTGCCCGGGCTGACCGTCGTCACCAACTCCCTGCTGGTGGCTCAGGCGCTGGCCCATGCCAATCGCGTCGAAGTCGTGATGACCGGCGGAACCCTCCGCGGTTCCAACTACGCCCTGGTGGGCAGCGGAGCCGAGCAGTCCCTGCAAGGGTTGCGGGTCAGCCGGGCCTTCCTCTCCGGCAGCGGCCTGACCGCCGAACGCGGTCTGTCCACCTCCAACATGCTGTCGGCGAGCGTGGACAGAGCCCTGGTGCAGGCCGCCGCGGAAGTCGTGGTGCTCGCCGACCACACCAAGCTCGGCACCGACACCATGTTCCAGACGGTGCCGACGGATGTCATCACCCGTCTGGTCACCGACGAGCCACCCGCCCACGACGACCGGGCGGGCACCGAACTCCAGGCCCTCGCCGATCAGGGGGTGCAGATCTCGGTGGCCGGAGCGGTGGCCGGAACGGGCGGCGCCGGAGGCGACGCGGTCCAGGCGGGACGCCCGGCGCGCCGGGACTCCGCTCTGCCGGGTCCGCGCCGGGGCCATGTACCGGGCGGGGCACCACAGTTGCGCAGCGCCTCCACGGTGCTGGGTGAACAGCCGCCGGGTGAGCGGGCGGCCCGGGTCGCGGACCTCAGAAGGCGCTGATCTCCCGGCTGATCGGTTCGCCTCCGGGGCGCACGTGCCGGTGCCGGGACGCCGACACCGACGCGCCCCTCCCGCTCACTCGCCGGGTGTGGCCCGGTACGGCGCGAACGCCGCGTCGGCGGCGGGAGCGTACGGGCGCCTGGACATTCGGGTGACCAACTGCCACATGGTGCGCTCGTCGGCCAGCTCCTGGGGAAGCATGAGACCCAGCGCCTCGGCGAGCGGCTTGCGCCCCAGGTTCACCAGGGCCCGCACCGCGGCGGCCCATTCGTCGGTCGCCGCCACCGCCGCGCGGTACCAGACCGGGACCAGTGCGGCCAGAACCCCGGCCGTGACGAGCAGAACCAGCGCGTCGGACGGGGTCGCGGCCAGTGCGCCCACCGCGCACAGTGCCACCGCCGCGTGCCCGTACAACAGGGCCACGAAGAAGTCGACATTGGTCCGGGCCGTGTCGACCACCCGGCGGGTCTCCTCCGGCGCGGCGATCGTCAGCTCGTTCCACAGGACCTGGGTGTCCAGGCGGTAGCGGTCGTAGCCGTACTCCTCGAACCGGCGGATGGCGTTGCCCAGCCGGGTCGGCGCGATCTGCTCGTCGTCGACCGGGTAACGGCTCAGCTTCTCGCTGAGCAGGGCTCGTCGCAGGGTGACGGTGGTGGCGGCGAGTCGGTCGGCCGTGCGCTGACGTCGGGCGCGCTGCACCCGGCAGCCGCGCTCGTACGCCGCGGCGGGCCACAGCGCGTACCCCTCCAGAAACCGGTACAGCGGGGTCTGCAGGGCGTTGAGGACCAGGCCGAGCAGGACGGCGGCGACCAGGAACAACAGGGTCTTGTCGCCGTTCGACGCCCGTCGCAGCGCATCCGCCAGGCCGGGATGGTGCAGGCTGGGCGCGACGGCGAGGCCGAACACGGCGAGGTTGAGGGCGGTCGGCAGGATCCACCCGACGAGCAGCGCCCAGCCCCCGCCGAGCACGCCCTTGGCGATGTCTCCCACCGGCTACGGCTCCTGCTTGTCCGGCCAGTCGTCGCCAGGGTCGAGGACGGGGCCGGGGGGAGTGTGGCTGGTCGCCGGCCAGTCGTCGGCCGATGGCAACCAGGGGCCCGGGGGCGTGTGGCCGTAGGGCGAGGGGCTCCCGCTCGGCGGGGGCGTGGTGGGACTGTCCGCGGGGCGTACGGGACCACCGGAGTACGGGCCGTCCGACGCGGCGAGCCGCTGCGCCAACTGGGCTACCTCGCGCTGGAGTTCGGCTGAGTCGACGCCGGCGGGCGTGAGGACGAGTTCCCCGCCGGACGGTGTCCGCACGGTGACCGTGGTGCCGGCGTTCCGGGCGCGGACCCAGGTGCTCAGCGCCTGGACGAGCGGCACCAGCTGTGTCCCGCCGGACAGCCGGACTCCCAGCACCTCCTGCGGCGCGTCGCCGACGCCGGGCGCCTCCTGCGACTGGTGGCCGAGGCCGGGTACATCCTGCGACGCGTGGCCGACGGGCGTGACCTCCACGCCCTGGTTCCCCTCCGACCGGAGCCACCCGAGCAGCGAGTCCGCCGTGTCAACGCCGTCCACAGATATCAGGAATTCCACGTGCTCCCCTGGTTCGATGCCCGGTCGACGCCTGAAGCATAGACCCCGCAACGCAGTCGGCCCCCGGCGGTGACCGGGGGCCAACTCATGGTCGTGAGGCCGTACTTCAGCCGTACCCCGACCGGACTTCAGCCGGAGCTCAGCCCTTGATCAGCTCAGTCCTTGATCTCGCAGATCACGGCGCCGGAGGTGACGGACGCGCCGACCTCCGCCGCGAGGCCCTTGATGGTGCCGGAGCGGTGTGCGTTCAGCGGCTGCTCCATCTTCATGGCCTCGAGCACGACGACCAGGTCGCCCTCCTTGACCTCCTGGCCCTCCTCGACGGCGACCTTGACGATCGTGCCCTGCATGGGGGAGGCGAGAGTGTCCCCGGAAGCGGCCGGGCCCGACTTCTTCGCCGCGCGCCGCTTGGGCCGCGCGCCCGCCGCCAGTCCCGTACGGGCCAGCGACATGCCCAGGCTGGCGGGCAGGGAGACCTCCAGACGCTTGCCGCCGACCTCGACGACGACGGTCTCGCGGCCCGGCTCCTCCTCCGCCTCGGCGTCGGCGGGGGAGGCGAACGGCTTGATCTCGTTGACGAACTCGGTCTCGATCCAGCGCGTGTGGACCGTGAACGGCTGGTCGGAGCCGGTCAGTTCGGGGGCGAACGCCGGGTCCTTGACGACCGCGCGGTGGAAGGGGATCGCCGTGGCCATGCCCTCCACCTGGAACTCCTCCAGGGCGCGGGCGGCTCGCTGCAGGGCCTGCTCACGGGTGGCGCCGGTGACGATCAGCTTCGCCAGGAGGGAGTCCCAGGCGGGGCCGATGACCGAACCCGACTCGACACCCGCGTCCAGCCGCACGCCCGGGCCGGACGGCGGGGCGAACGTGGTCACCGTGCCCGGGGCGGGCAGGAAGTTCCGGCCGGGGTCCTCGCCGTTGATGCGGAACTCGAAGGAATGACCCCGCAGTTCGGGGTCGTCGTAGCCGAGTTCCTCGCCGTCGGCGATACGGAACATCTCGCGGACGAGGTCGATGCCGGCGACCTCCTCGGTGACCGGGTGCTCCACCTGCAGCCGGGTGTTGACCTCCAGGAAGGAGATCGTGCCGTCCAGGCCGACCAGGAACTCCACCGTGCCCGCGCCGACGTACCCGGCCTCCTTCAGGATCGCCTTCGACGCCCGGTACAGCTCGGCGACCTGCTCCTCGGACAGGAACGGCGCCGGGGCCTCCTCGACCAGCTTCTGGTGGCGGCGCTGCAGCGAGCAGTCACGGGTGGAGACGACGACCACGTTGCCGTGGCGGTCGGCCAGGCACTGGGTCTCCACGTGCCGGGGCTTGTCGAGGTAGCGCTCCACGAAGCACTCCCCGCGCCCGAAGGCCGCGACCGCCTCGCGGACGGCCGAGTCGTACAGCTCCGGGACCTCTTCGAGGGTGCGGGCCACCTTCAGCCCGCGGCCACCGCCGCCGAACGCGGCCTTGATGGCGATGGGCAGCCCGTG
The DNA here is from genome assembly GCF_004023625.1 of Streptomyces cavernae. Lineage (GTDB taxonomy): Bacteria > Actinomycetota > Actinomycetes > Streptomycetales > Streptomycetaceae > Streptomyces > Streptomyces cavernae. The sequence goes on from NZ_RPDJ01000034.1 coordinate 52,363, forward strand.
CTCCTCGGCGAACGCCACGACCTCCTCGGCACCGCTCACCGGGTCCGGGGTGCCCGCGACCAGCGGGGCGCCGGCGCGCTGCGCGATGTGCCGCGCGGCGACCTTGTCACCCAGATCGCGGATGGCCTGCGGGGGCGGGCCGATCCAGATCAGGCCCGCGTCCAGCACCGCCTGCGCGAATTCGGCGTTCTCGGACAGGAAGCCGTAGCCGGGGTGGATCGCGTCCGCGCCGGAGTCCTGGGCCGCCTGCAGCACCTTCGCGATGTCGAGGTAGCTCGTGGCCGGGGTGTCACCGCCGAGAGCGAACGCCTCATCGGCTGCCCGTACGTGCAGGGCGTCCCGGTCCGGGTCGGCATACACGGCAACGCTCGCGATACCGGCATCCCGGCAGGCCCGCGCCACACGGACAGCGATTTCGCCACGGTTGGCGATGAGCACCTTGCGCACGATGAGGCTCCCTCCTTGAAACAAGCCGAGTTTAGGGACAGTCGATATGGCCTTTCGACCCGTCCCCAATGGTGAGCTTGCCCACACGGAGCGTGATTCGAGGCTTGCTCGACCCGTGAAATCCCTTGTCGCACCGAGGTGCCCAGGATTCCTCCCTGGAACCCTAGCCCCCTGATGTGGTCAAGGTCTCTGTGAGGCCACGCAGCGGCCCGTCGCGTTTCTTTGTGGAATCCCTACGAATGGCCCAACGATTCTTTGCCCGCCCGTGGACCCTTGTCCCCAGGTTTACCCGTTAGTAGCGTGCGTGTCGTCCTCGCACGCACGTGGTGTGGCGGCGCTCGCGCCCGCGGGAAGCCGGAGTGGCGGCAGGAGTCGGAAGAGGTGGGGCCAGTGGTGCGCAGACCGGTGGCGTGGCTGACGGCGGCCGTGCTCCTCGTGGAGGCCGTGGGATTCGTCCTGGTGAACTGGTTCCTCGGTGTGGTCGTCGACCGCCAGGACATGTCGCTGGCCGGGCTGGACCCGAACGCGATGGCGATCGGGTCCTGGGTCGCCGGGGCCCTCTTCGGTGTCTATCTCGGGTTCTGCGCCTTCGTCGCCGCGCGTGTCGCGGTGCGGGACCGTCCGGCGGCCGGGCTGGGGCGCATCGTGCTGATCAGCGCGGCGGTGGTGCACGGTCTGCTGGGCGCGTTCACGGTCGGACTGGTGGGCTGGGGCGCGTTCCTGTTCATGATGGTGGTGCTCGGGCTGATCGTGCTCACCCTGATGACGTACGACGCCGACGCCCGGAAGGAGCCCACGGACGCCGTCCCCGCGAGCGGCGACGGTGACGGGGGCGCCCCCGTCACCCCGCCGACGCCCACAACCACCTGATCGGGGGGCCCGCGCGGACCGCCCGGTCACTACTCCGGGGGCGTCCACAACTCGGTGATCGAGACGCCCAGTTGGCCCAGCAGGCGGCGCACAAGCGGCAGGGAGATGCCGATGACGTTGCCGTGGTCGCCGTCGATGCCGTCGATGAACGGGGCGGACCGGCCGTCCAGCGTGAAGGCCCCGGCGACCTGGAGGGGTTCGCCCGAGGCCACGTACGCGGTGATCTCGGCGTCCGTCGGCTCGCCGAAGCGGACCACGGTGGACGCGGTCCCCGACGCGTACCGCCCTTCGGCCGTGTCCCACACGCAGTGTCCGGTCTGCAGGGTGCCGGCCCGCCCGCGCATCGCCTTCCAGCGTCCGACGGCCTCCTCGGCGTCCGCGGGCTTGCCGAGCGCCTCGCCGTCCAGGTCGAGCACCGAGTCACAGCCGATCACCAGCGCTCCCTTGACCTCGGGCCGCGCCGCCACCACCGAGGCCTTCGCCTCGGCCAGGGCGAGCGCGAGTTCGGCGGGGGTCGGGGCGGCGACGGCGTCCTCGTCGAATCCGCTGACGATCACCTCGGGGTCCAGACCCGCCTGCCGCAGCAGGTTGAGACGGGCCGGGGACTGGGAGGCGAGGACGAGACGGCGGCGCGGCTGATCGGTCATGCGGTCAGGGTAACGGGGCCGTTCGGGGGGTGTCCGATGCCGACCGGGGCCGACGGGCAGGTACCGTCACCGCACGCCGAGGAGGACCATCCCGAGCACCATGGCCAACGCGAGGAGAATCCCCAGACGTCGCAACATCACCTGTGTGTCGCGGAGTTCCTCCGGGGGTTCGTTCTCGGGATCGGACCACAGCATGTCAACGATCCTCCGGCCGCGGGCGCCCGTACGCCTGAGTACGCGTACTCAACTTGAGGGCGGGGACGAGGACGCTGGAGCCCTGAGGGTCAAGAGGGCCTCGAAGGACGTTCACGACTTCGTGGGTCCCGAGGCTTCCGAGGACGCGGAGGAGGCGGAGGACCCGGAGGACCCGGAGGACCCGGAGGACGCTGGAGACACCGAGAGGCCGGGGGGTGCGGACAATTCGGCCGTGGGTGCTCCCGGCGGGGGGTTCGGCGGGGTTACTTCGCTGTCGGGCAGCCTCGGCGGGGTGGTCTCCCGGAACAGGAGCCGGTCGAGGTCGACCAGGCCGGTCTTCTCCGTCACCGTGATGTGGTCGAGCACGGTGCTGTTGGCCTGGTCGGCCAGTTCGCGGATCAGCGAGTTCCGCGTGGTGGCGCGGATGTTCGCGATGACCGGGAAGATCTGGCCGTGGGTCAGCCGCAGGATGTTGGCGAGGTCGCTGTCGAACTGTTTGCCGGTGTCGGCGCCGAGTGTCGCCACGAAGCCCTGCTGTTGTGGGGAGGGCTGGTTGGGCAGGGTGATGCCCAGCCGGGCGGCCACCTTGCGGGCCTCCGCGTCGAGCGCTGCATGGCCGACGACGAGATGCTGCCCGGCGGTCCTGACGGCGTCGGTGGTGCCCTTCTGCAGGGCCAGCAGGCCGGACGGGAACTCCCACAGCCCCGCCGCGCGCACCTTGACGACGAAGTCGCGGTCGGCCTCGGTGAGCGGCCCGGTCGGGGTCTGGGCGATGACGCGGTTCGGGGTGCTCGCCGTGTGCTGGATTCCGAGCATCGCCGGATAGGCGAGCGCGCCGATGGTCAGCGCCATGGCGCCGACCACCAAGCCCGTTCCGGCGCTATTCCGTGACATGCGCATGGCGCCCTCCTCGCATGCGGGCGCCCCGCCGGTCGGGGGCGCCGCACGGAGGTACGGGCGCGGTGGGTCTCAGAAGCCTCTGCTCCGGGCAAAGCGTTGGTCATGGCATGCACAGCGGAGCTGATGGCGGGGGCGGCGCGGCCGGCGGGGGCCGGCCCAGGGGGCGCGGCCCCCGGTCGGGGGAAGGCTCAGCCCGGCCAGTAGGTCCGCGTCCAGGCCTTCGGTCCCGGCGCGGGCAGGCGGGACTGGGCGACGCGGGACGGGTCCGCCCAGGCGTCCGGCTCACGCACCGCGCCGGACGGCGAGGAGCTCGCCGCCGCGGCGCGTGCCCTGACCACCGCCAGTGCGGCGGCCAGCTCCTCCGGGGTCGGGTTGCCCCGTACGACCCTGATGTTCATGACGACTCCCAGCAGGCCTAGAGGGGGATGTTGCCGTGCTTCCTCGGGGGCAGGTTCTCCCGCTTGGTGCGCAGCTGACGCAGTCCGCGGACGACGTGCGCACGGGTGTCGGACGGCATGATCACCGCGTCGATGTAGCCGCGTTCGGCCGCCGTGTAGGGGTTGAGGAGGGTGTCCTCGTACTCCTGGATGAGCTGTGCCCGCACCGCCTCCCGCTCCTCCTCCGGCGCCGCCGCGATCGTGCGCCGGTGCAGGATGTTGACCGCGCCCTGCGCGCCCATGACGGCGATCTGCGCGGTCGGCCAGGCGAGGTTGAGGTCGGCGCCCAGGTGCTTGGAGCCCATGACGTCGTACGCGCCGCCGAACGCCTTCCGTGTGATCACCGTGATCAGCGGGACCGTCGCCTCGGCGTAGGCGTAGATCAGCTTCGCGCCGCGCCGGATGATGCCCTCGTGCTCCTGGCCGACACCCGGCAGGAAGCCGGGGACGTCCACGAAGGTGATCACGGGCACGTTGAAGGCGTCGCAGGTGCGCACGAAACGCGCGGCCTTCTCGCTCGCGTCGATGTCGAGGCAGCCGGCGAACTGCAGCGGCTGGTTGGCGACGATGCCCACCGGGTGGCCCTCGACCCGGCCGAAGCCGGTGAGGATGTTCGGCGCGAACAGCGCCTGCGTCTCGAAGAACTCGGCGTCGTCCAGGATGTGTTCGATCACCGTGTGCATGTCGTACGGCTGGTTGGCGCTGTCGGGGACCAGCACGTCCAGCTCGCGGTCCTCGTCGGTGGCGGAGAGTTCCGCCTCCTCCGGGAACGCCGGGGGCTCACTGAGGTTGTTCGACGGCAGGTACGACAGCAGCGACTTGATGTACTCGATGGCGTCCTTCTCGTCGCCCGCCATGTGGTGCGCCACGCCCGAGACGGCGTTGTGGGTGCGGGCGCCGCCGAGTTCCTCGAAGCCGACGTCCTCCCCGGTGACGGTCTTGATGACATCGGGTCCGGTGATGAACATGTGCGACGTCTGGTCGACCATCACCGTGAAGTCGGTGATCGCCGGGGAGTAGACCGCGCCGCCCGCGCAGGGCCCGACGACCAGGCTGATCTGCGGGATCACACCCGAGGCGTGCGTGTTGCGGCGGAAGATCTCCCCGTACATGCCGAGGGCCATCACGCCCTCCTGGATCCGGGCGCCACCGGAGTCGTTGATACCGATCACCGGGCAGCCGGTCTTCAGCGCGAAGTCCATGATCTTCACGATCTTCTGGCCGAAGACCTCGCCGAGAGCACCGCCGAAGACGGTGAAGTCCTGGGAGAACACCGCCACGGGACGCCCGTCGACCGTTCCGTAGCCGGTCACCACGCCGTCCCCATACGGACGGTTCTTCTCCAGCCCGAAGGCGGTCGAGCGGTGCTGTGCGAACTCGTCCAGCTCGACGAACGAACCCTCGTCCAGCAGGAGTTCGATCCGCTCGCGCGCCGTGAGCTTGCCCTTCGCGTGCTGCTTCTCCACCGCGCGCGCGGAGCCGGCGTGGGTCGCCTCGTGAATGCGCCGCTGGAGGTCCGCGAGCTTCCCCGCGGTCGTGTGGATGTCGATCTCGCGCGGCTCTTCCGGCTCGGACATGGGGATGCGGCTCCCTGCCTGCTCTATGGGGACGTGGGGACGGTGGGGGATGGGGGCACGGCGGTCGTGGGGGTGCGGTACCTGGGCGGGGAACGTACTGGACGACCTGCTCAGGGGAGTTGCTGCCGAGGAGTTGCTACTGGTTCGTAGGGTAGTGGCGCCGATACCTTTCGGCAGTGCGGCGTTTAACACACCTAGGGTGGGTTGCATGACGCCCCGAGATGCCTCAGATCCGAACGACAGCCGGTGGTCCGACCTGGACCGTCCTCCGCTGAACACCGCCTCCCTGCGCCGGGCGCTGGTGCGGGACGGCGGCCACGGCGGATTCTGGCGCGACGTCGACGTGGTGGAGCGCACCGGGTCCACCAATACCGACCTCGTCCGCCTCGCGGAGCAGGGCAAGGCGGACGAGGGCTCGGTCCTCGTCGCCGAGGAGCAGAACGCCGGGCGGGGGCGCCTCGAGCGCGCCTGGACGGCTCCCGCGCGCTCCGGCCTGTTCTTCTCGGTGCTGCTCAAGCCCTCCGCGGTGCCGGTGGCCCGCTGGGGCTGGCTGCCGCTGCTCACCGGGGTGGCGGTGGCGACGGCGCTGTCAAGGACCGCGGGGGTCGACACGTCACTCAAATGGCCTAACGATCTGCTGTTGTCGGTGGACGGCGAGGAGCGCAAGGCGGGCGGGATTCTCGCCGAGCGCGCGGGCGACGACGGGATCGTGATCGGCATCGGGATCAACGTCACCCTCCGCGCGGACGAGCTGCCCGTGCCCACGGCCACCTCACTCGCCCTCGCCGGCGCCACCACCACCGACCGCGACCCGCTGCTGCGGGCCGTGCTGCGTTCGCTGGAGCAGTGGTACGTGCGGTGGCGCGAGGCCGGCGGCGATCCCGTGTCGAGCGGTCTGCAGGAGACGTACGCGGCGGGGTGCGCGACGCTCGGCCGCACCGTCCGTGCGGAGCTTCCCGGCGGACGCTCGGTCACCGGGGAGGCGGTCGCGCTGGATGGGGACGGCAGACTCATCCTGGCCACCGGAGAAGGTGTGCAGGAGCCGGTGGGGGCGGGGGACATCGTGCATCTGCGAGGTGTGTGAGCCCGGGGCGTCCGCCGCCCGCTTGGCGTGTGGCCGACGCCCCACGCCCGCTCAGCGCGCGGTCCCAGGGCCCTGATCCCCTCACGGGAGTGAGCCAGCGCACACCTGCCGTAGAGTTGAGCACGGTCGATACCTGACCGCAGCAGATCGGAAGGGCAGCAGGCGTGACCGTCGACGACACGGGCTCCGGCTCCGGTACTCCCGCCGGAGACGGCGAGCCCGGCCGTACCGCCGGGTCCGTCGCCGACCACTCGTCGGACGGCGCCGAACAGCCGACCGGAGCTCCGGACCTCACCGACGGCTCCACCCCCGGCAGCTCCGAGGATCCCGCACCCACCGACCGCCCCGAGCGGGCAGCACTGCCCGACCGGTCGGCCCCCCGACCGCCGACGTCCCCGCGGGCATCGGCGACCGAGCGGCAGTCGGCCTCCGAGCGGCAGTCGGCCTCCGACCGCACCGCGCAAGCGGATCCGGAGGCCGGGTCCGGACGGACAGGTCCCGAGGCCGCCGACGGGCGGGCAGGCCCGGGGGCCGGCACCGGGCGGGTCGGACCCGACACCGACGGAGCGCAGCCCGCGGCGGGCGAGCATGCCGAGCCGCCCCCGCGTCCCGAACCACCGTCCCGCGGCGACGCGCCCCCGGCCGACCCCCGCGACAACCCCCTCGCCCTCCGGCTGGAGGCGCTCATCATCGGCGCGGAGCGCCGCTACACCCCGTTCCAGGCGGCCCGCAGCGCGGGCGTCTCCATGGAACTGGCCTCCCGTTTCTGGCGGGCCATGGGCTTCGCCGACATAGGCCAGGCCAAGGCGCTGACGGAGGCGGACGTGCTGGCGCTGCGCCGGCTCGCCGGTCTCGTCGAGGCGGGGCTGCTCAGCGAGGCGATGGCGGTGCAGGTGGCGCGGTCGACGGGGCAGACCACGGCGCGCCTGGCCGAATGGCAGATCGACTCCTTCCTGGAGGGCCTGACCGAACCGCCCGAACCGGGGATGACGCGCACCGAGGTGACGTACCCCCTGATCGAGCTGCTCCTGCCCGAACTGGAGGAGTTCCTCGTCTACGTGTGGCGCCGCCAGCTCGCCGCCGCCACCGGCCGCGTCGTACAGGCGGCCGACGACGAGGAGATGGTGGACCGCCGGCTGTGCGTCGGCTTCGCGGACCTGGTCGGCTTCACGCGGCTGACGCGCCGCATGGAGGAGGAGGAGCTCGGCGAGCTGGTCGAGGCGTTTGAGACGACGGCCGCCGACCTGGTGGCCGCGCGCGGCGGGCGGCTGATCAAGACCCTCGGCGACGAGGTCCTGTACGCGGCGGATGACGCGGGTACGGCCGCCGAGATCGCGTTGCGCCTCATCGAGACCATGGCGAACGACGAGACGATGCCCGAGCTCCGCGTCGGTCTCGCCTTCGGCACGGTGACGACGCGGATGGGCGACGTCTTCGGTACGACGGTCAACCTCGCGAGCCGGCTCACCTCGATAGCGCCCAGGGACGCGGTGCTGGTGGACCAGGCGCTCGCCGAGGAGCTCATTCGCACGGGCGAGGCCCCCGCGTCCGAGACGGAGGCCGCGGAGGCGGCTGCCGCGGCGGAGAAGGAGGGCAAGGAGCCCCCCACGTACCGCTTCGCGCTCCAGCCGATGTGGCAGCGCCCGGTGCGCGGCCTCGGCGTGGTCGAACCCTGGCTGCTGACCCGCCGGGCCTGATGCCCTGCCGTCTCCCGGGACCGCAAGGCGGGCGGAAGGCGGGAAGCGGGCGGAAGGCGGGCGGAGGCGGGCCCTAACCCTGCGGGCCGCCGAAGCACAGCCGCACGACCGGTAGGCACATGCCGGGATTCCTGGGCTGTTGAGGGCCGTCCGCGGCGGGGGACGACGTGCCCGGGGCCGGGGTGAAGCTCCTGGTGGGTTCGGGGGCCGTGGAACCGGCGGGTGGTACGGAGGTCGCGCCCGGGATGCCGGTGGGGTCCGGGGTCGCGGTCGGGACGGGGAGCTGGGCCGCGGCCAGGGAGGAGACCGCGCGGGGGATCCCCGCTGCTCCGGGGGCCGAGGACACGGCCGGGAGCCCTCGCGGGACGGCACCGGTGTCACCCTGTTCGCCGGCCCTGTCACGTGGCTGGTCACCGGCGTCGGTGCCGGTCTCGGTGGTCGTTTCCGTGGGGGCGGCGGTGGCAGCGGCCGGTGTCGCGCGGGCGGTGACCACGACCTCTCCGGGGGTGTCGACGACCGTGTCGGCGCTCGGGCCCACCGCGATGTCCGCCGTGCCCGACTCCGGCGCGACGCGCGCCAGGCTCAGGGCGCCCGCGGCGAGGGCGAGGCCGCCGACGGCGTAGAAGCTCCGCAGGGGGCGGGGTTTGCGGTGCCGTCCGCGCACGTCCCTCGTCTCTCGCGCCTGTCGCACCTCTGGCACCTCAGCACCTCTCGCATCGCTCGGGGCCCCCGTTCCGAGGGCGCGCGCCGGCCCGTCCGGCGCGCTGTGCGGTGCGCACGCTATGGGCGCGGGGGACGCCGAGGCAGGTGTTACGGGAGGAGTCACCCGAACGAGGGCCCCGGACTCGGCTTCTGGTCATCCGCTCATTCGGCTGAGATGATCGGCCGGGCATATGGTTAACCATCGTTAACGGGAGAGGGTCATGACTGAGGAGCAGCAGCGGTACGGGGAGTTCGTGGCCGTGCGGCGGCACGGTCACGTCGCGGAACTCGTGCTGGACCGTCCCAAGGCCATGAACGCGGTCTCCACCGAGATGGCCCGCTCGCTCACGGCGGCCTGCGCTGCGCTCGGCGCCGACCGCCAGGCGCGTGTCGTCGTGCTCACCTCCACACACGAGCGTGCCTTCTGCGTCGGCGCCGACCTCAAGGAGCGCAACTCCTTCACCGACGCGGACCTGCTCCGTCAGCGACCCGTGACCCGCGCCGCCTACACGGGCGTCCTGGAGCTGCCCATGCCCACCGTCGCCGCCGTGCACGGCTTCGCGCTGGGCGGTGGGTTCGAGATCGCGCTGGCCTGCGATCTCATCGTCGCCGACGGTACGGCGGTGCTGGGGCTGCCCGAGGTCTCGGTCGGCGTGATCCCGGGCGGTGGCGGCACCCAGCTCCTGCCGCGCCGGGTCGGCTCCGCCCGTGCGGCCGAGCTGATCTTCACCGCCCGTCGAGTGAAGGCGCAGGAGGCGCTGGACCTGGGCCTGATCGACACCCTGGTCGAACCCGGCCGGGACCGTGTGGAATCCCTCGCCCTGGCCGCCCGTATCGCGGCGAACTCCCCCGTGGGTCTGCGCGCCGCCAAGCGTGCGCTGCGTCTGGGGGACGGACTGGACCTGCGGGCGGGCCTGGAGGTGGAGGATGCGGCCTGGCGCACGACGGCCTTCTCCGGTGACCGGGCCGAGGGGGTCGCGGCCTTCAACGAGAAGCGGGACCCGCAGTGGCCGGGGGAGTAGGCGCGGGACCGACATAACAAACTCCCCCAAACCTACCTAACCTGGAGTAATGGGAGAGAACGCACGGCTACGAGCCGTGGTGGCGCTGGCGCAGGGGATGGCGGCGGCGCACACCCCGCGCGAGTGCTGGCGTGCCGCCGCGCAGGGAACCTGTCGGGCCCTCTGCGGCTCCTTCGCCGCACTCTCCGTATGGGAACGCGACCTCGGCCGCCTCCGCGTCCTGGTGAACTCCGGCGACCGCACCCCGGGCGAGGAGGAGTTCCCGGAGCACGAGTCCTACCCGGTCAACCGGTTCCCCGAGATCACCGAGTTCCTCCACGACCGCTGGGCCACGGGCGGCGAAGCCGACGCCTGGGTCGAGACCGCGGCCGGCGACGCGTCGGACCCACGCGTCGCCAACCTCCGAAGACGGGGCCGCGGCTGCTGCATAGTCGCGCCCGTCGTACTGCACGGCCGCGCCTGGGGCGAGCTCTACGTCGCCCGCCCGCCCGACGCTCCCGTCTTCGGCTCCGAGGACGCGGACTTCGCCACCGTCCTCGCCGCCGTGGTCGCCGCGGGCATCGCCCAGACCGAGCGCCTGGAAGAGGTCCGCCAACTCGCCTTCACCGACGCCCTCACCGGTCTCGCCAACCGCCGCGCCGTCGACGTCTGCCTCGACGAGGCCATCGAACGTCACCGCAAGGAGCATGTCGTGGTCAGCCTCGCCGTCTGCGACCTCAACGGACTCAAGCACGTCAACGACACCTGCGGCCACGCCGTCGGCGACCGTCTCCTGGAGCGCTTCGGCTCCGTGCTCTCGCTGTGCGGAGCCATGCTCCCCGATGCGCTGGCCGCCCGCCTGGGCGGCGACGAGTTCTGCCTCCTCGCGGTCGGACCGCCCGCCGACGAAATGGTGGGCGCCGCCGCCGAACTCTGCCGCCGCGCGTCCTGCCTCGACCTCGGCGAGGGCGTCTCCTGCGGAGTCGCCTCCACCGGCGACCCCATCGGGCCGGTGCACTCGGCCCGCCGGCTGTTCCGGCTGGCGGACGCCGCGCAGTACCGGGCGAAGGCGGTCCGGGCGACCGGGCCGGTCGTGGCGGGCCGTGCGGGACCGGACGACCCGGTCGTCCTGCTGGCCGACGCTCCGCCTCCCGTGGCCGGGGAGCGCCGCACCTTCCGCGGCCGCCCCTGACTCCGGCGGCGGCCGATCCCCGAGCCCGCGCCCCCCGCCGCGTGCCCCCAGGGGCCCCGGTAAGGGGCAGGTCCCGGGACCGCTAGTGACATCATCGAATTCAACCCCTACGCTCCTGAATATGAATATGCACACTGTGGTGGTGGGGACGTCCGGTGTCACCGCGTCCGACGTCGTTGCCGTGGCGCGCGCGGGCGCTCGCGTGGAGCTGTCCGCCGAGGCCGTCTCCGCGCTGCGCGCGGCGCGCGCGATCGTGGACGCGCTGGCCGCCAAGCCGGACCCGGTCTACGGCGTGAGCACCGGCTTCGGCGCCCTGGCGACCCGGCACATCAGCCAGGAACTGCGTGCGCAGTTGCAGCGCAACATCGTCCGCTCGCACGCGGCGGGGATGGGTGCGCGCGTGGAGCGTGAGGTCGTCCGCGCGCTGGTGTTCCTCCGGCTCAAGACCGTCTGCTCCGGCCACACGGGCGTCCGCCCGGAGGTCGCGCAGACCATGGCCGACCTGCTGAACGCCGGTATCACCCCCGTCGTGCACGAGTACGGCTCGCTCGGCTGCTCGGGCGACCTCGCCCCGCTGTCCCACTGCGCCCTCACCCTGATGGGCGAGGGGGAGGCGGAAGGTCCGGACGGGACCGTGCGCCCCGCCGCCGAACTCCTCGCCGAGCACGGGATCACGCCCGTCGAGCTGCGCGAGAAGGAAGGCCTCGCCCTGCTGAACGGCACCGACGGCATGCTCGGCATGCTGATCATGGCCCTCGCCGACCTCGACCTGCTCTACAAGTCCGCCGACGTCACGGCCGCCCTGTCCCTGGAGGCCCTCCTCGGCACCGACAAGGTCCTCGCCCCCGAACTGCACGCCATCCGCCCGCACCCGGGCCAGGCGGCCAGCGCCGCCAACATGCTCGCCGTGCTGAAGGGCTCGGGGCTCACCGGGCACCACCAGGACGACGCCCCGCGCGTGCAGGACGCGTACTCGGTGCGCTGCGCCCCGCAGGTCGCGGGCGCGGGCCGGGACACCATGGCCCACGCCCGCCTGGTCGCCGAGCGTGAGCTCGCCTCCGCCGTGGACAACCCCGTCGTCCTGCCCGATGGCAGGGTCGAGTCCAACGGCAACTTCCACGGCGCTCCGGTGGCGTACGTCCTGGACTTCCTCGCCATCGCCGCCGCGGACCTCGCCTCGATCGCCGAACGCCGTACCGACCGGCTCCTCGACAAGAACCGCTCACACGGCCTGCCGCCGTTCCTCGCGGACGATCCCGGCGTCGACTCGGGCCTGATGATCGCCCAGTACACCCAGGCGGCCCTGGTCAGCGAGCTGAAGCGGCTCGCCGTGCCCGCCTCCGCGGACTCCATCCCGTCCTCGGCGATGCAGGAGGACCATGTCTCCATGGGCTGGTCGGCGGCCCGCAAACTCCGTACGGCCGTGGACAACCTGGCCCGGGTCCTCGCCGTCGAGTTGTACGCCGCCACCCGCGCCGTCGAACTGCGCGAGGGCCTCACCCCGGCCCCGGCGACCCGCGCCGTGATCGACGCGGCCCGCGCGGCCGGCGTGCGGGGCCCGGGCCCGGACCGCTTCCTCGCCCCGGACCTTGCGGCCGCCGAGTCCTTCGTACGGGAGGGCAGTCTGCTCGCGGCGGTGGAGCCGGTCACCGGCCCCCTGGCGTGACGGCGGTTGGGGGGCCGCCAAACACCGGCCCCCCACCGCTCACCACCCCTCACCTCACGACGAACCGTCCGACGACTTCGGGGCCGCGCTGAACGCCAGGTCGTTGGTGACCGTGAAGAAGGGCCGGACCTCGCCACCGGCCAGGGCCGCCGCCGGGTACCTGTCGGTGCCCTTGCGGTCCACGATGTCGTCCGAGACCCGCCCCACCCGCACGAGTTCGGCGCCCTCGGCGGGCCGCAGGAACAGGTCCCACTCGCGTTTGTCCGGGTGCCCGGACCCGGGCACGGAGGCCACCGTCGCCTGGAACCAGGTGCCGGCGGAACCCTCCGCGGCCACCTCGAAGCCGGCCAGGTCCTCGCCCCGGGCCACCCCGACCAGCGCGGCCCCGTCCCCGAGCGTGACGCCGTACAGGGCGCCCTCGACGGTGACCGACCCCTCGCCCGCCCGCACGGCCGTCACCTCCGCGTGCGTCGTCCTGCGGAAGGTGCGCAGTGCCAGGTAGCCGTCCTTGGTGGCGTACGGGATCCACCACGCCTGCGGAGCGGGCGCCACGGTGAGCAGGGCGCGCTGCTCGACCAGCCGGGCCTTGACCCGGCGCCGCATGCCGTCACCGGCGCGCTCCACGTACATGTCCCAGCGGCCCTCCGGCACGGAATGCCGGGACAGCCGTGCCGTCCAGGGGGCCTTGGCGTCGGCGGATGCCTCCAGCGGGACCCGGAACTCCTCCTCGCTCTTGCGCAGCCGCACCACCAGCGACAGATCCGTCCCGGACACACCCCCCGGTGCGACGGACACCAGCACATCGCCCTGGCCGTCCACCCGGCATCCGGCCTTCGGCCGCAACGGGCGCGGTGTGCCGTCGGCGTGCCGCGCGGCGGCGGGCTCGGCGTCCGTCCCGGCGGCGGTCCGCGCGGAGGATTGCGCGGAGGTCTGCGGTGCGGACTTCTTCGTCGCGGCCCCGGCGGGCAGCAGCCCTCGCACTGCCTTGCGCATCCGCCGCCCGAGCTTCGTCATCGCGGTGACCCGCTCCGCACGCAACTCGTTGATCAGCGACTCGTACTGGCCGGCGACCTTGCGCGGCGCGTACTTCTGCGCCGTCACCCGCGCGGCCTCGCCCATGCGGCGCCGTTCGTCGGCGTTGTCCATCAGCTTCAGCAGTCCGGCCGCGATCGCCTCCGCGTCACCCTGCGGTACGAGCAGTCCGTCGGTGCCGTCGGTGATGATCTCGCCCGGGCCGTGCGGGCAGTCGGTGGCGACCACGGGCACCCCGGCGTGCATGGCCTCGATGATGGTCATCCCGAAGGACTCCCAGTCGGAGGTGACGGCCGCGATGCTGCCCTTGGCCCACTCCGTCTCCATCGTGCCGTGCGGGCCCATGAGCCGGACGTGGTCGTTCAGCCGGAGCCGGTCGATGTCGGCCTGAAGATTGGGTTTCTGCGGGCCCTGCCCGTAGATCCTGAGCCCCCACTCGGGCCGTTCGGCGTGGACCTTGGCGAAGGCCTCGATCAGCAGGTCGTACCGCTTCACCCGGGCCAGCCGGCCGGCCGCGACCACCAGCGGGGCCCGGCCGTCGGAGAGATCGGCCCGGGACCGGGGCACGGCGTTCGAGATGTCGGTGATCCGGGCGGTCACCCCGGGAAGCTCCGCACGGTGGTGCTCCGCGTCCCGCGCGGAGACGGTGACGAAGGCGTCCAGGCGCCCGATCGCCTCGTTCTGCGCGATGCGCACGCCCGGGGTGTGGTTGTCGTAGGACAGGTGCTCCTGCCCGATGCGCAGATAGCGCTTCGAGCCGTGCCGGGCGAGGAAGACCACCAGGGCCGGCCGGGTGGCGATCACCACATCGGCGTCGGTCCGCTGCAGATAGTCCAGCAGGCGTTCGTCGGAGAGCGCGGTGTAGCGCTGGACCAGGACCTCGTCGGACGGCACCACCGCCGACGGCTGCGCCATCAGCGGATGCCTGCCGTCGAAGGTTTCCGCCTCCGGCCGCTCGTCGACGAGGGGCGTGAGCTTCACCTTGCCGCTGATCCCGAGCGTCGGTCTGTCGGAGGTGCGGAAGACCGAGACGACCTCGACGTCGTGCCGTAAGGCGAGCGCACCGGCGAGATTCAAGGTCGAACGGATCGTGCCGCCAATGGAATACGCATTGTGCAGCAGAAAGCTGATCTTCAAGACAGAAAACCCCGTGTGTGAGCAGGCGCACGCCGCCCGCCGGCGCAAACCTGACGTGGAGTCTAACCCTGTGAAGGAAGCGGGAACTGACTGCGAGCCACAAGTGAAGGGACGGTAAATCCCCCCGGCTCAGGGCCTCCCGGTTGACGATCGGTCAGTCAGCGCTGGCAAGAGCCCCGTTGCCTGCGGCGGCAGTCCAAGAAGGGCTTGGTTTCTTTGCGTTGTTTTGGGGATCGGCCGACAGGGCGGAACGGTACTCTCCGCACGCCCGGACGGTGGGCGCACGGTCGGTCACCAGCGCACGCCCGCTCAGTAGGCGTCCGTACGCTCCCTGCGGACCGAGTACGTCACGAAGCCGGCGCCCAAACCCAGAAAGAGGATGCCGCCGATCACATACGGGGTGGTGTCGAAGGCGCCGGTGTCGGCCAGTTCCCTGCCGTCCTCCGTGCCCGACGCGTCGGACGTCGTCGTCACGTCCGCCGAGTCCGCCGAGTCCGCGGTGTCCGTCGTGTCTGCGGTGTTCGCAGTGTCCGCGGTCTCCGCCGTGCCCTCGGTGGTCGTCCTCGCCCGGACCGAGGCGGTGGCCGGCGTGGTGTCGGCCATGGTGTGCCCGGCGGGCCCCTCCATCGTCGCGTTGGCGGAGGGGACGAACCACAGTGCGCCCAGCAGGGTTCCGGCGGCGGTTGCGGTCAGCAGCGATCGACGTGCGGCGGACGACGTTCGATGTGCGGCGGACACTGAATATCTATCCCCTTGTGCTGCTGGCGAATTGGCCGTGTGGGGCGATGCTAATGAAAGTCGCGGGTCGCAGGAAAGTCGCGGGGGTCCGGGGCCGTACGCTCCCCGCCATGAGTACTCCCGAGACATCACGATATGTGCGGCTTCGCGTGGAACTCGTACTGGAACTCACCGACTCCGCGGCCGTGACCAGGGCCGCACTGGACCGCATCGGAGGCGACAGCGCGATGGCGGACGACGAGCGTGCCTACACGGTGCGTGCCGTGACGGAGGACACGGCGGAGGCGCTCGCCTTCCTCGTCGACCCGCCCGACCTGGTGGACGACGTGCCCGGGGTGGATCTCCTGCAGGCCTCGTGGAGCAGTGAGGAGATCGACTACGACCCCGATTCGCCGGAATGGGGTCCGGACGAGGATGATGTGGTGGCTGCGGACGGCGAAGTCGACGACGGTGACGGCGGCCGCTCATAGGGTTCCCGAATTCGGGGACTCCGAGTGGCAACCGAGATCCCTGGTTTTGTCGTCTCACGGGGCGCACCGACAACAGCGGCAACGCTGGCAACGTAAAGATGAGCGTGGTCTGCCCCACACTTTCCGCATATGCGGAACGGGATGAACCGGTCAGCGCGTTGTAGGGCTCTACGGGGAGTCTCGGGCTTTTTGGGCAATCGGCAACGATGGAGAAGCGTGTGATGACGGACGGTAGGCGGCGCAGGGGTCTCATGGCCGCGTCCGCACTGCTTGGCGGCGTACTGGTCCTGTCCGCGTGTAGCGGCGGTGGCGACGGCGGCGACGACAAGGCCGAGAGCGGCAAGGGCGGCGACACCTCACAGTCCAAGGTCGACGAGGCGGCCGCCAAGAAGACGTCCGAGGCTCAGATCAAGATCACGCCCAAGGACGGCTCGAACAACGCCTCCATCAACAACTCCGCCGCGGTCACCGTGACCAAGGGCACCCTGACCGACGTCACCATGAAGACCTCGGCGGGCACGGTCGTGGCCGGGGAGATATCCGCGGACAAGAAGAGCTGGAAGCCCGACGCCCAGCTCGAGAGGGCCACCACCTACAAGATCAGCGCCACCGCGAAGGACGCCGACGGGCGCGCGGCCCACGAGAACGCCTCGTTCACCACCGTCGCCCCGGCCAACTCCTTCATCGGCAACTTCACGCCGGAGGACGGTTCGACCGTCGGCGTCGGCATGCCCGTGTCGATCAACTTCGACAAGGCGATCACCAACAAGGCCGCCGTCCAGAAGGGCATCACCGTCACCTCCAGCAGCGGTCAGGAGGTCGTCGGCCACTGGTTCAGCCCCAACCGGATCGACTTCCGGCCGGAGGAGTACTGGCAGGGCGGCTCCACCGTCACGCTGAAGCTCGCGCTGGACGGCGTCGAGGGCGCGCAGGGCGTCTACGGCGTGCAGCAGAAGACGGTCAGCTTCAAGATCGGCCGCAACCAGGTCTCCATCGTCGACGCCCAGACCAAGACCATGAAGGTCACGCAGAACGGCAAGACGATCAAGACCATCCCGATCTCCGCCGGCGCGCCCGAGAACAAGACGTACGAGGGCCAGATGGTGATCTCCGAGAAGTTCAAGGAGACCCGGATGAACGGCGCGACGGTCGGTTTCACCGACGACGACGGCAAGGGCGAGTACGACATCAAGGACGTACCGCACGCCATGCGCCTGTCGACGTCCGGCACGTTCATCCACGGCAACTACTGGGGCGCGAAGTCCATCTTCGGCTCGGTGAACACCAGCCACGGCTGTGTGGGCCTCTCCGACACAAAGGGCGCCAACGACCCCAATACGGCGGGTGCGTGGTTCTACAACAACTCGATGATCGGTGACGTGGTGGTCGTCCAGAACACCGGCGACAAGCAGATCGCCCCGGACAACGGGCTCAACGGGTGGAACCTGGACTGGGCTCAGTGGAAGGCGGGTTCGGCGGCCTGACGGGACCGCCCGCTCTCCCTTGCGTCCGACGGCGGCGCCGACCCCGAGAGGGCGGCGCCGCCGTCGGCGTTCTCCGCGGCGCGTGCTCTGCGGGTCCCCCCGCCGGAGGCTGGGGGAGTGCGAAGGGCAACGTCCGGAGCGCGCAGGGCGCTTGAGTACGCCCCACCAAGTGCTTGAGTACGTCCCACTATTGAGCACCACTTCACCCCCCGGCATACTGCGTATCCCGGGGGGTGAACAGCGCTGCGGCGCAGGGGGCTCCCCCGGCCGGGCATGAAGGGGATTCGGCCCGGTACTTCATCTCCAGGGGGAGACTTGCGCAGACAAGTGAAGAGAGCGTGCGTCGCGGCGGTGGCCGTGGCGCTGACGGCGGGCATGACCAGCTCGGCGTCGGCGCGGCCCGAGCGGGCGCAGAGCGCGGAGGCGACGGCACAGCTCGCGCCCAAGCAGCGGATCACACTGATCACCGGTGACCGTGTCGTCGTCGACGCAAGGGGGAAGGTCGTCGGCTTCGAACGCGCCGAGGGCCGTGAGCACATACCCGTGCAGATCCGCAAGGCGAACGGCCACACCCTCGTGGTGCCCGGCGACGTGCGCAGGCTGATCGCCGCCGGGAAAGTGGACCGCCGGCTGTTCGACGTCACCGAGCTGACCAAGGCCGCCGCGCGCAAGGCGTCGGCCCTGAAGGTGATCGTCGGCTACAAGGGCGCCGCCACCGCCGCGAAGGCGGATGTGCGGGACGCGGGCGACACCAAGGTCACCCGCACCCTGAAGACACTGAACGCGGACGCCGTGGTGACGCCGAAGGACGACGCTTCCGAGCTGTGGTCCGCGGTCACCGACAAAAAGGGCGACGAGGCCACCACGGCCTCGGGCATCGCCCACGTCTGGCTCGACGGCGTACGCCAGGCCAGCCTCGACAAGTCCGTCCCGCAGATCGGCGCCCCCAAGGCATGGGCGGCCGGCTACGACGGCAAGGGCGTCAAGATCGCCGTGCTCGACACGGGCGTCGACGCCACCCACCCCGACCTGAAGACCCAGGTCGTGGAGTCCAAGAACTTCTCCGCCGCGGCCGACACGACCGACCACTACGGCCACGGCACCCATGTCGCGTCCATCGCGGCAGGCACCGGCGCCAAGTCCAAGGGCAAGTACAAGGGCGTCGCGCCCGGCGCGAAGATCCTCAACGGCAAGGTCCTCGACGACAGCGGCTTCGGCGAGGACTCCGGGATCCTCGCGGGCATGGAATGGGCCGCCGCACAGGGTGCCGACGTCATCAACCTCAGCCTGGGCGGCCCCGACAGCGCGGCGTTGGACCCGCTGGAGGCCGCGGTCAACAAGCTGTCCGCCGCAGAGGACGTCCTGTTCGCCATCGCGGCCGGCAACAGCGGCGAGCTCGGCGCCGGCACCGTCGGCTCCCCGGCCAGCGCGGACGCCGCGCTCTCGGTCGGCGCGGTCGACGACAAGGACAAGCTGGCCTCGTTCTCCAGCCGCGGCCCGCGCATCGGCGACGGCGCCATCAAGCCCGACGTCACCGCGCCCGGCGTGGACACCACCGCGGCGTCGGCCGCCGGCAGCGTCATCGCCAAGGAGGTCGGCGAGAACCCCGCCGGCTACACCACCATCTCCGGTACCTCGATGGCGACCCCGCACGTCGCCGGTGCCGCCGCGATCCTCAAGCAGCAGCACCCCGACTGGAAGTACACCGACCTCAAGGCCGCGCTGACGGGCTCGGCCAAGGGCGGCAAGTACTCGCCCTACGAGCAGGGCTCGGGCCGTATCGCCGTCGACAAGGCCATCAAGCAGACGGTGCTCGCCGAACCGTCCTCGGTCGGCTTCGGTGTGCAGCAGTGGCCGCACACCGACGACAAGCCCGTCACCGATGCGATCACCTACCGCAACCTCGGCAAGACCGATGTCACCCTGAGCCTCTCCGTGACGGCGACCAACCCCAAGGGGCAGGCCGCGCCGGCCGGGTTCTTCAAGCTCGGCGCGACCAAGGTGACCGTTCCCGCGGGCCGCGAGGCCGCGGTCGACCTGACCGTTGACACCAGACTCGGCGGCAGCGTCGACGGCTCGTACTACGCGTACGTCACCGCGACCGGCGGCGGCCAGTCCGTGCGGACCGCCGCGGCCGTGCAGCGTGAGGTCGAGTCCTACGACGTGACGCTGAAGCACATCGGGCCGGACGGGCAGCCGGCGGCCGGACACCTCACCGACCTCTTCGCCCTGTCGGGTCTGGCGAAGTTCCAGGACTTCCAGGCGTACGGCGACGAGCCCACCGAGACCGTGCGGGTGCCCAAGGGCAACTACCTGGTGGACGCCTGGATCGGCGACGACCTGGACAGCCCCACCGCGAAGGGCGCGCTGGACTGGCTGGTCCAGCCGCGGCTGAGCGTCATCAAGGACGTCACGCTGACCCTGGACGCCCGTACCACCAAGCCGGCCGACATCACCGTGCCGGACGCCCAGGCCAAGCCGGAGACCGCTCTGGCGTCGTACACCGACGCCGCCGCGGGCTGGAGCGCCGGCGTCCTGCGCAACTCCTTCAAGGACATCCGCATGGCGCACCTCGGCCCCGAGGTCTCCAGCGGAATCGTGCAGACCTGGACCGGCCAGTTCACCAAGGGCACGGCCGCCGAGTACGACGTGATCACCACCGCCAAGGCCAAGAAGATCGTGGGCGCGCACGTACGTCACTTCAAGGCGGGCGAGCTGGCCAGGGTGAAGACCAACCTGGGTGCCTCCACCGCGGGCAAGACCGGAGCGGTCATGCCGTTCGCCGTGATCGGCGAGGAGTCGGGCTTCGGCCGCCCCGTCGACCAGAAGCTGCCGACCGGGCGCACCCTGTACCTCTCCACCGGGCAGAAGGTCCAGTGGACCTTCGACTTCCTGCAGTACTCCGGAGCCAAGGATCCCCAGGGCAACCCGATCCCCGAGGCCTACTACTCGCTCGGCAACCCGCAGGTCTTCAAGGCGGGCAAGAGCTACACGAAGACCTTCAACGTCGGTGTCTTCGGTCCGCGCATCGACAGCGTGTTCGGCGTCTACCGCGAGAACAACAGCATCTACGGTCTGCTGCCGATGTTCGCCGACGGCCAGACCCACGCCGGCGCGTCCGACTACACCTCGGTGAAGTCGACGCTGTACCGCAACGGCAAGAAGATCGCTGAGACCGCGGACGCGCTGGACGGCGCCGGGGAGTTCAAGGTTCCGTCCGCGGACGCCTCGTACCGGCTGACCACGTCCATCAAGCGGTCGGTGAAGGACGCCGCGGCCTCCACCCGGATCGACGCCAGCTGGACGTTCCGCTCCAAGAAGGTCGACGAGGCGAAACTGCCCGTCTCCACGGTCCGCTTCAAGCCGTCGCTGACCCTCGACAGCCGTGCGGCCGCCGGGAAGACGGGGTCGTTCCCGGTGACCGTGCAGGGTGCCGCCGCGGGCAGGAACCTCAAGTCGCTCGCTGTGTACGTGTCGTACGACTACGGCAAGACCTGGAAGAAGCTCACCGTGAAGAACGGCAAGGTCACGGTGAAGAACCCGGCGGCCGGGAAGGGCATCTCCTTCCACGCCAAGATCGCCGACAAGAAGGGCAACAAGTCGACGATCTCGATCTACAACGCGTACTACGGCAAGTAACCGGAGCTGAGCCTTCGGTTATTTCCGCCGAGCGCTGACAACGGCGGCGGCCCGCCGGATCCCGATGGATCCGGCGGGCCGTACGTGTTTGTGTGGGGTCATGACTGCCCACACCGTCGAGTACATCCGGTACCGCATCCCCGAGCAGCAGTCGGCGGAGTTCCTGTCCGCCTACACCCGGGCCGCCGAACGGCTCGCGGCAGCCCCCCAGTGCGTGGACTACGAACTCGCCCGCTGCGAGGAGGACTTCGAGCACTTCATCCTGCGCATCACCTGGACCTCGACCGAGGACCACCTCGAGGGCTTCCGGAAGTCGGAGCTTTTCGCCGAGTTCTTCGCCGAGATCAAGGCGTTCGTCGGCAACATCGAGGAGATGCGCCACTACAAGCCGACCACCGTACGCGGCACGGGCGCCTCCGTACCCACCCTGTACGCCTGGGCGGGCGGCGCCGAGGCCTTCGCCCGCCTCACCGAGGTGTTCTACGGCAAGGTCCTCAAGGACGACGTCCTCGCCCCGGTCTTCGCCGGTCTCGCCCCCGAGCACGCCGAGCACGTGGCGCTGTGGCTCGGCGAGGTCTTCGGCGGCCCGCCGGCGTACTCCGAGACCCAGGGCGGCCACGGCCACATGGTCGCCAAGCACCTGGGCAGGAACATCACCGAAACTCAGCGCCGCCGCTGGGTCAACCTGCTCCAGGACGCGGCGGACGAGGCGGGCCTGCCCACGGACGCCGAGTTCCGCTCCGCGTTCCTCGCCTACGCGGAATGGGGGACCCGGCTCGCGGTGTACTTCTCGGGCCCCGACGCCACGCCCCCGGCCGAGCAGCCCGTACCGAAGTGGTCGTGGGGTGCGGCACCGCCGTACCAGCCGTGAGCGAGGGGGCAGACAGCGGGGGTCCGTACCAGCCGTGAGCAAGGGGCACACAGCGAGGGCCCGTACCAGCCGTGAGCGAGGGGGCACACAGCGGGCCCCGGGGCGGCAGCCCCTGACGACCCGGGACGGGAGGCTACTGCGTCGCCGTCCCCGCCCGGGTCGCGTCCGTGCCCCAGCTGGCCAGCAGACGCAGTGCCTCCGCCGAGGCGGATCCGGGCTCCGCGTGGTAGGTGATCACTGACTGCTCCTGGTCGTCGGGCAGCCGGAAGGTCTCGAAGAAGAGCGTCATTTCACCCACCAGCGGGTGGCACAGCCGCTTGACGCCGTGGCTCTTCTCCTTGACGTCGTGCGCGGCCCACAGTCTGCGGAAGTCCTCGTTCTTCACGGACAGTTCACCCACGAGAGAGGACAGCCGCGGGTCGTCGGGGTGGCAGCCCGCGTCCATCCGCAGATAGCCGACGATGTCGGCCGCCTTGCCCTCCCAGTCGACGAACAGGTCGCGGTACTCGGGCTTCAGGAACACCATCCGGGCCCAGTTCCGCTCCTGCGGCGGCAGCTCCGACCAGTCCCCGAACACCGCCGCCGCCATCCGGTTCCAGATGAGGATCTCGGAGCGGCGGCCGACCACGTACGCCGGGATGCCGTCGATCGTGTCGACGAGCTGCCGCAGCGCCGCCCGGACCTGCTGCGGCCGCCCGGACGTCTTCTTCTTGTGCTGCTTCGGCTTCGCGAGATGCGTCAGATGCGCGTGCTCGGCGTCCGTCAGCCGCAGGGCGCGGGCGATCGCGTCGAGCACCTCCGCGGACACGTTCCGTCCGTTGCCCTGTTCCAGCCGTGTGTAGTACGCGACGGAGACCCCGGCGAGCTGGGCCAGCTCCTCGCGGCGCAGACCGGGCACCCTGCGGTGCCGGCCGAAGTACGGCAGCCCCACGTCCTCGGGCTTCAGCCGGGCCCTCCGGGTGCGCAGAAACTCACTGAGCTCGGCGCGCCGGTCCAGCGCCTGTCCGGGCTCCGGCACGGGTTCGGGCCGTTCGTCCATGCGCCCAGTATTCATGCTCGTAGGCCTGCCATCCTGACCCCCGCAGTAGTAGGACCACTGGTCGTAGGCAGAGCCGAGGGCTGGATGACGGGCTTCCGCTTCGGCACAGTGGTGACAGTCCGGCCGGACCGGCCGAGACGCAGCCAGACCAGCTAGGAGAACCCCCGGCATGACCACCACCGCCGCCTACGCCGCCCCCGCCGCGAAGGCTCCGCTGGAGCGCACCATCATCGAGCGCCGGGACGTCGGCGAGTTCGACGTCCTGATCGACATCAAGTTCGCCGGCATCTGCCACTCGGACATCCACCAGGCACGCGAGGGCTGGGGAGAGGCGATCTTCCCGATGGTGCCGGGACACGAGATCGCAGGCATCGTCGCGGAGGTCGGCCCCGGCGTCACCAAGTTCAAGGTCGGCGACCGCGTGGGCGTCGGCTGCATGGTCGACTCCTGCCGTGAGTGCGAGAACTGCGTGGCGGGCCTGGAGCAGTACTGCCTCAAGGGCAACGTCGGCACGTACAACGCCCTCGACAAGAACGGCGAGCCCACCTACGGCGGCTACTCCCAGAAGATCGTCGTCGACGAGGCCTTCACCCTGCGCATCCCGGACGGGCTCTCGCTGGACGTCGCGGCCCCGCTGCTGTGCGCCGGCATCACCACCTACTCCCCGCTGCGGCACTGGAACGCCGGGCCCGGCAAGAAGGTCGCCGTCATCGGCCTGGGCGGGCTCGGTCACATGGGCGTCAAGCTCGCGCACGCCATGGGCGCCGAGGTGACCGTGCTCTCGCAGTCCCTGCGCAAGAAGGACGACGGGCTGAAGCTGGGCGCCGACCACTACTACGCCACCAGCGACCCGAAGACCTTCAAGGAACTGGCCGGCACATTCGACCTGATCGTCTCGACCGTGTCGGCGCCGATGGACTTCGGCGCGCTGCTGTCGCTGCTGAAGACGGACGGCGCGCTGGTGAACGTGGGCGCGCCGGAGGAGCCCGTCTCGCTGAACCTGTTCTCCGTGATCGCGGGCCGCAAGACCCTCGCGGGCTCCGGCATCGGCGGCATCCAGGAAACCCAGGAGATGCTGGACTTCTGTGCGACGCACGGAATCGGCGCCGAGATAGAGCTGATCGCCGCGTCCGAGATCAACGACGCGTACGAGCGGGTCGTCAGCAGCGATGTGCGGTACCGGTTCGTGATCGACACGGCGACGATCTGAGCGTCCGGACTGCGGGTGCGCGGGGCGGCCGGGTGTCCGCCCCGCGCACCCGCATGTTCATGTACGGACGTTGATGTACGGACGTTGATGGACGGACGGGGTGCCGGGACTTGGTTCCCCGGACTCACGGCGCGGGGCTTGGTTCCCCGGACCCATGGCGCGGGGCTTGGTTCCCCGGACCCATGGCGCGGGGCTTGGTTCCCCGGACCCATGGCGCGGGGCTTGGTTCCCCGGACCCATGGCGCGGGGCTTGGTTCCCCGGGCCCATGGCGCGGGACCTGGTTCCCCGGACTCATGCGGGGCCCGACCGGCGACCGATGGTGTGCCACCGGGCCGCCGCCTAGCGTGGAACTGTCCGCCAGGCCGCGACCAGGGAGGAGTCCCTCATGTCCGTCGAGCTCAACCACACGATCGTCGCCGCCCGTGACAAGAAGGCGTCGGCACGGTTCCTCGCCGATCTGCTGGGCCTCGAAGTGGGCGCGCCGTACGGCCCGTTCATCCCGGTGCAGATCCCCAACGGCGTCACCCTCGACTACATGGACGCGAACGGCGAGATCGCCGCACAGCACTACGCGTTCCTGGTCTCGGAGGAGGAGTTCGACACGATCCTCGCCCGGGTCGAGGCCGCCGGACTGACCCACTGGGCCGACCCCGGACACCGCCGCCCGGACGCGATCAACCGCAACGACGGCGGTCGCGGCACGTACTTCGACGACCCGAACGGCCACAGACTGGAGATCCTGACCAGGCCGTACGGCAGCGGGGGAGCGTGAATCCCGAAGCGGTTCGGTGTGGCGCGGCGCGGCTCGGGCTCGGAGAGGGGCGGCTCGGCTCGGCGCGGCTCGGGCGCGGAGCGGCTCAGCGGGCGAAGTCCCGCGCCGCCTCGCCGGACCCCGGGCGGCCTCGATCGGCTCCAGGTCACCCGCTGTCGAGCGAGGCCGCGGTGGTGCACTCGGTGGTTTCGCCGGGGGCGGAACGCCGACCGCTCCCCGTGGGACGCGGCGCTGCCTACCCTGAAGGTGTGACCCATCACGCGCCCAGGCAAGCCCGAGTCATTCCGCTGCGTCCGGCCACCGCGCCCGGCGCCGGTCCCGGTCCCGAACCCGCCCCGCAGAAGGAGCCGTTGTGGCGGGACGTCGTGGGAGACGTCCTGCGCCGGGAGAGGCAGGCGCAGGAGCGGACGCTCAAGGACGTGGCCGACGAGGCGCGGATCTCCATGCCGTACCTCTCCGAACTGGAGCGCGGCCGCAAGGAGGCCTCCTCCGAGGTCCTCGCGGCCGCCGCCCGCGCCCTGGGGCTCGGTCTCGCCGATCTGCTCGCGCTGGCGCAGGGGGAGATCGTCCGCCGGACGGCATCGGTCACCTCCATGCCGTCGCCGGGTGCGGCGCGCAGGGCGACCACGTCCTCGTACGACGGGATGTGCCTGGCCGCCTGACGGGCGCCGTTCGCCGCCTGGCGCAGTTCGGGCAAGGTGACCTCGGGGCCGGTGGCGGCACGTCTCAGGCCGTCATCCCGAGCACCCGTTTGCTCAGCACCTGGTCGACGAGCCCGTACGCCACCGCCTCCTGGGCCGTGAACACCTTGTCCCGGTCCATGTCGGCGCGCAGGGTGGCCACGTCGTGGTGGGTGTGCCGCGCCAGCACCTCCTCCACCTGCGAGCGGATCCGCAGCATCTCCTTGGCGTGCAGGCTGAGGTCCGACACCGTGCCGCGCTGTCCGCCGGTCGCCGGCTGCCCGAGGAGCACCCGCGCGTGCTCCAGCATGATCCGCCGCCCGGGATCGCCGCCGGCCAGCAGCACCGCCGCCGTCGAGGCCGCCTGCCCCACGCAGAGGGTGGAGATCGGCGCCCGCACGAACGTCATCGTGTCGTAGATCGCCATCAGTGAAGTGAAGGAACCCCCGGGCGAGTTGATGTAGATCGAGATCTCGGTCTCCGGGCTCGCCGCCTCCAGGTGGAGCAGCTGCGCGATGACGACGTTGGCGACCCCGTCGTCGATCTCCGTGCCCAGGAAGATGATCCGCTCCGACAGCAGCCGGCTGAACACGTCGTACGACCGCTCACCCTGCGGCGTCCGCTCCACGACGTTCGGAATCGTGTACGTCCCCATGTCCATGTATCCCATGCGGATCAGAGCCCCATCCTCGGTCGTGTGGCGGCGGGCCGGACGTCCGCGAGCGACTCGACGACGCGGTCGACGATCCCGTACTCCTTCGCCTGCTCGGCGGTGAACCAGCGGTCCCGGTCGCCGTCCCGGGAGATGGTCTCCGGCGTCTGCCCGGTGTGTTCGGCGGTGATCCGTTCGATGGTCCGCTTGGTGAACTCCAGGTTTTCGGCCTGGATCGCGATGTCCGCGGTGGTCCCGCCGATGCCCGCCGACGGCTGGTGCATCATGATCCGCGCGTTCGGCAGAGCGAACCGCTTCCCGCGCGTGCCGACGCTCAGCAGGAACTGCCCCATGCTGGCGGCGAAGCCGACGGCGAGCGTGGACACGTCGTTGGGGATCAGCCGCATGGTGTCGTAGATCGCGAGACCGTCGGTGACCGAACCTCCCGGGCTGTTGATGTACAGACTGATGTCCGTCCGCGGATCCTCGGCGGACAGCAGCAGCAACTGGGCGCAGATCCGGTGCGCCGACACCTCGTCAACCTGTGTCCCCAGGAAAACGATGCGCTGCCCGAGCAGTTGCGCGGCGAGATGATCGTCGAAGCGCGACGGAGGGGTGTCCCCCGACTCGCCCCGCGGCTCCCGGCCGCGATCCAGGCCGAGATCCAGCCGCTCCAGGCCGTGTGTCCGGCTCTCCCACATGAACCCTCCAACTCACCAGTCCCTCGGCGCCGTTCGCCGCAGGATCCTCCTGGTCCTCCCACTGTCGGCGGGTCGGGAGGACCGGGCCAGGGATCTTGGCTGGTGGCAGATTCGCTCAGGGCAGAGGAGCCGGCTCTGGGCCGTCTCTTGGGCGGGGGAGCCGGCGGGACCGTGGGCGGGGGAGCCGGTCGGGATCGGGGTAACGCGCCTTACTCCGGCACTCCGGCAACCTTTTCGGCCACGGTGACCACTGATGAGTCGGAAGCCCCCTTCACCGATGTCTCACGAGAACCACGTGATCTCCGAAGCACCAGTTCTCCCTGACCACTTGCTCGCCGAACCATCCGTTCCCCTGAACCACGCAAGGACTCATCCGTGGCACGCCCTTCCCACCGCTCTCCCCGCCGCTCTTTTTTCCACCGCCCTTCCCCCGGCCCTTCCGGCCGCGGGCGCCGCGCGGTCGTCATATCCGTCTCCGTCGCCGCCGTGGCGGCCGCCGTGCTCGTCGCATCCCTGGTCATGGCGTTCCGCTCCGACAGCGAGGCCGGCGCCCGGTACACCGCGGCCACACCCGCCACCGGCGCCCGGGTGACCGATCGGCCGACACCCCCGGAGCGAAAGCCGTCCAAGGGCTCCCCGACCGCGACGGCCTCCGCGACCACCCCGGCAGCCGCCACTGCCGCGACCACCGCGACCACCGCGACCACCCCACCGGCGCGGCCATCGGCCAGGGACACTCCGCGCGCGGTTTCCGCCGCGGCACCCCTGGCGGGACGGATCCGGCCCGATGCCACCTATCAGGGGGTCGCCACCCACTACGACGCCGGTACCGGCGATGGCGCCTGCCTGTACGGCCCGAGCGACGACCTCATGGTCGCGGCGATGAACCACACCGACTACGAGGTGTCCAAGGCGTGCGGGGCGTACGTGCTCGTCCGCGCGGCGGGCGGCGCATCCGTCACCGTCCGCATCACCAACGAATGCCCGCTGCCCTGCGCACCGGGCCAACTCGACCTCTCGAAACAGGCCTTCGCCAAACTCGCCGAGCTGTCGCGTGGCCGGATCCCGATCACCTGGAGCCTGCTGAGCCCCAGCACCTCCGACACCGTCTCCATCCGCTACAAGACCGGGTCCAGCCCGTACTGGTGCGGCATCCAGGTGATCGACCACCGCAACCCGGTGGCCCGGTTGGAGGTCCGCGCCGGGAGCGGTTGGCGTCGGCTGCCCCGTACCGAATACAACTACTTCCTCTCCGCCGACGGCAGCGGGTGCGGTGGCGCGATCAGGGTCACCGACATCTACGGAGAGCAGTTGACGATCAACGGCATCGCACTGCGACCGGACGCCGTGCAGCCGACCCGGGTCCAGTTCGCCCGACACTGACCGGAACAGAATCGAGCCCCGGGCGGTCCCTCGAACGGAAACAGAACGCACGGTTCCGCAACAGTCCGGGGCGGGCCGGTAGTTGAGTGACTGACGGGGGTGGACGGTGTCGAGTGGACGGGCCATCCGATCCGTACTCTTCCATTACCACGTACACCCTTGACAGCGTGCGTACTGGTTCGCGACGTTTGATCCCCACCGAACGGCCGTAGTTGTGGCAGGGCGCGGACAGCGCGTCATGGGGGAATTGGGGGGAGCGGTCGCCCATGCGATCCATGAACATTGATCCACATGATCCACGCGTTCCAATCGTTCCATTCGTTTCGTTCACTCCGTTCGTTTCGTTCGCTCAAGTCATCTCGTTCGCTCCAATCGTCTCGATCAGTCCCTTCGATCCGTGTGATCCACGCGATCCGTACGCTCCACACGCCTTGCCGGCTCCTGCCGCGACCTGCACGTCCCTCCGGAGGCCTGCGGAAGGGCGGTTGATCTGACGTGGAGATAACGATCCACAGACCCCAGGACCTGAGCACCTCGCTCCGCCAGGCCTGGCACCGGGCGATGGACGAGTCGCCCGAGTACGAAAACCCCTTTCTGGCGCCGGAGTTCGCCGCCGGGATCGGCAGGTACCGCGGTGGCGCGCAGGTGGCGGTCCTGCACGAGGGCGGTGAGGCCGTGGGATTCTTCCCCTACGAGCGCAACGCCTTCGGTGTCGGCCGGGCCGTCGGCCTGGGCCTCTCCGACTGCCAGGCTCTCGTGCACCGGCCCGGGGTCACCTGGGACCCTCAGGAACTGCTGCGGGCCTGCGGGCTGTCCGTCTTCGAGTTCGACCACCTCGTGGAGGAGCAGAAGCCCTTCGGCCGCTATGTCACGGGGAGCTTCGCCTCACCCGTGATCGACCTGAAGGACGGCGCGGGCGACTACGGTGACTACGCGGAGTGGCTGCGCGGCGCATACCCGGGGCTGGCCAAGACCACGTTGAAGAAGGAGCGCCGACTGGGGCGCGACCTGGGCGAGATGCGGTTCGTCTTCGACGAGCGCGACCCGCGGGTGCTGCACCGGCTCATGCAATGGAAGTCGGCCCAATACCGCCGGACGGGACGGATGGACCGGTTCGCGCGGCCGTGGATCGTGGACCTGGTGGACCACCTGTTCCACGTCCGCGACGAGCACTTCACCGGGGTGCTGTCCGTGGTCTACGCCGGCGACCGGCCGGTGGCAGCGCACTTCGGACCGAGGTCGCGCACGGTGTTCGCGGCCTGGTTCACCGCGTACGACCCCGAACTCCGGTACTACTCGCCCGGACTGATCATGCATCTGCGGATGGCCGAGGCGGCGGGCCGGCACGGCGTGCGGCTCCTCGATCTGGGACGCGGCGAAAAGGAGTACAAGGACTGGCTCAAGACCCGTGAACTGCGCGTGGGTGAAGGGTTCGCGACCCGACCCCACCCGGTGGCGGCGGCGCACCGGCTGTGGCGCAGACCGGTACGCGGCCTGCGGAACACGGTCCTGGCCCATCCCACGCTGCGGGAACCGGCCGACCGACTGCTGAGGACCGTCGGCACGCTCCGCACGGCCGACCGGGCGGACCGACCCGAACGACCAGTTGAACCGGGGGGAACGGGAGGACCGGGGGGACCGGGGCGACGGGGACGACCGGGGCGCTCCCCAGATGGATCGGGCCGGACGGGCCAGACGGGCCAAACGGGCCAAACGGGCCGGACGGCCTCGGGCAGAGCGGCACCCCGCACACGCTGATCAAGCTGACGCCGGCGACCACACCGACGCAACCAGTCACGCTGACGCGCCCACCGACCACGCTGACGCGCCCACCGACCACGCTGACGCGCCCACCGACCACGCCGACGCAACCGATTCACGCTGACGACACCGCCACATCGGCCTGTTCCGCTAGGCACGTTTCCGCAGCACGTGACCGGTAGGCGCACCACGCGCTTTCTGTGCGCGCCACGCGATTTCTGGCGCACGACGCGCTGCCTGCCGGACATGGTGGCGGCCCCGCTCGACGCTCGCGCAGGCGCACTGTGCCCTCAGGTGACCCTTCGACGGAGGAGGTGACGATGCCGTACGGATCGCGGCTCGCCGCGATGATGACACGGCGACTCGGACGCGAATGCGTCTACACGCCCTCGGCACGGCTCGCCCTGTACCTGGCACTGCGGCGCTGGTGCCGGCCGGGCGCGCGGGTGCTGATGTCACCGGTGAACGACGACGTGATTCTCTTCGTGGTCCTCGCGGCCGGACTACGCCCGGTCCAGGCGCCCGTGTCCCCCTGGGACGGCAACATCGACCCCGCCGCCGTACCGGAGTCCACCTGGCGCGGTGTGGACGCCGTCCTGACCACGAACCTGTACGGGATGCCGGACCGCGTCGTTGAACTGCGGCGTCGCTGCGACGAGTTGGGGATCCCCCTGATCGAGGACGCGGCGCACGCGATCGGCACGCACGTGGACGGGCAGCCGATCGGGACGTTCGGGACGGCGGCGGCGTTCAGCCTGTCCAAGCACGTCGCGGCGATGGCAGGTGGATTCCTCGCCGTCGAGGATCCGCGCACCCGCCGGGAGCTGGAACTGCTGCGCGACGACCTTCTGACTCCGCGTCGCCTCCGCGACGACCTGGCCACGACGCTGCGGCCGCTGGCACGATCAGCCGTGCGCACGCTCCACCTGGTGCGTCCCGTGTGGCGCACGATGCAGCACCTCGGGATGCTGGAGCGCGACGACTTCCGCATGGCCCTGCACGCGCCGCGCCTGTCCGGCTGTGCGCGTGAGGCGCCGAGTCTGACCGCGTACGAGCCGTGGGTCCGCGTCGACCTGCACGGCTTCCGGGCCCGTCACGGTGCTCTGATGCGCGGGCAGTTGGAGCTGCGGATGGCTCACCTCGACGACGACCTCACCCGCCGCAGGGCAGGTGTCACCCTGCTGTCGGGCACCGACTGGGCCTCCCAGGCACTCCGCGACCGGGCGATCCCCGACGGCTCCCTCGCCCTCTTCCGGGTCCCGCTCCTGGTCCACCGCCGTAATGCCCTCCTGGAACGCCTGGTGAATCACGGCGTGGTGGCCGGGTACGTCTACGACCCCCCGCTCGACGACTACGCGGGCGCGGAGTTCGTCGAACCGTCCCCCGACCCGTCGGCCGCCCGCTGGTTCGCCTCGCACGTACTTCCGGCCGACCCACTCCTGGCCCGCAGGATCACCAAGGCCCTGATCAAAGAGCAGGCGACCAGCGCGCACCACCCGCCGATCCCCGCTCCCCTCCCGAACACCACACCGCCGACACCCCTCGGCCAGTGAGAGGAGCCGGTGGCTACGCTGCCGAGGAGACGATCACCGCTGTCGAACAGGGGGCCGCGAGGCATGCACGGGACGGTAACGGCAGTCAGCAGCAACAGTGTCTACTCGTTCACCAAGCCCAACCGACCGGCCATCACCCTGCTCGCCGGGCTCGGAGTCGAGGGTGACGTCCACGCCGGCGTCACGGTCAAGGCCGCCGTGCCGCCGGCGGCACGGCGGCCGAGGCGCGGGGGACGCGGGGCGTGGGGCGTGGGGGACGATGTCGGCGGTGTGGCCTCGCCCACCTGTCAGGGATACGCGCAGCGCCCCGTGGTTTGGCCGTCGGCGGTGGGGGAGCAGGTGTACGGGCTGTCGGCGCTGTTGTGGCTCAGATAGCGGCCCACGCACTCGCTTTCGGTGGTACGGCCGCGTGCCACGCAGTACTCGACCGCCGCGGTGCCCGTCGAGAAGGCGCGCGGTACGTAGATCACCCAGTACCCGGCTCCCATGGAGGCGAAGTCGTCGGTGACCAGCACCTGTGCATTGGGTATCTGCTTGCGTACGGCCGCCAGGCGCTGATCCCTGACGGCGGTGCCCGAGTCCCTCCAGATGGTGTCGAGTTTGCTGATCCAGCGGTTGACGAAGGCCTCGGGATCGACCGCTCCCGGCGATGCGGTCGCCGGCTCGCCGGAGGCGGACGGGGCGGTCGCCGTCGCGGTGGCGGTCACGGTCTTCTTCGGTGATTCTGCCGCGACCGGTGTCGCGGCTTCGCCGGCCTTGGACCGGGCCGGGGACGGGCTCTTGCTTTCGGGTCCGGCGGAGGGGCTCTTGCCGGGACCGGGACTCGCCGTGACCGTCACGGTGGGCGCGGCATCGACGGTGCTAGACGGGCCGCTCTGCGCGTCGGACTTCCACGTGACGTACGCCAGCGAGCCGGCCACGGCCAGTCCCGCGGCGGCGACGGCGGCCACAGTGATCAACGGCAGACGGCTCCGGCCCGCGCTCCCGCTGTGCGTGGCGGCGGGACTGTTCGTGGCGGGGGTGCTGTCGGAGGTGGCGGCGCTGTCCGAGGTGCGCCGGCTGTGGGCCGTGCCGGCGCTGTCCGAGGCGCTGCGGCTGTGAGGGGTGCTTCTGCTCCGAGGGCCGCTCTCGGGGTGGCCCGCGAGAACTGTCGTACCGTCCCTGGTTCCGTCCATGGCGGTACGCAGCAGATGCTCCAGCCGCGTGGCGTCGGGCCGGGCCTCCGGCTCGCGCTCGAGCAGTTCCCTCAGCACGGGCGCCAGCGCCCCGGCACGCTCCGGCGGCGGAACCTCGTCGTGGAGCACCGCCGCGAGGGTGGCCAGGGCGGTTCCCCGTCGCATCGGACTGACGCCCTCGACGGCCACGTACAGCGTCATGCCCAGCGACCACAGGTCGGCGGCCGGGGAGTCCGCGTCGCCGTTCAGCAACTCGGGGGCGATGAACTCGGGCGAGCCGACGACGTCACCGGTGACGGTGATGCGGGTCTCCTCCTTGACGGCGGCGATACCGAAATCGGTCAGCACCGCCCTGGAGACGATCGAGCCGGACGAGCCGGGGGAGTCGTCGGAGCCACGAGAGCTGTCGGAGCCAGGGGAGTTGTTGGCGACCGGGGAGTTCTTCGAGACCGGGGTGTCGGTGGAAGCCGTGACGCCGGGCCGCCCCACCGGGTCTTCCTCGCACAGCAGGATGTTCGCCGGTTTCACGTCCCGGTGGTGGATACCGGCGGCGTGGGCGGCCCGCAGCGCCGCCAGGACGTCAAGGCCGATCGCGGCGGTCTCGTGCGGTGGCAACGGCCCATCGTCGAGGCGGTCTTGGAGGGACGCGCCGCGAATGCACTCCATCACCAGCCAGGGAAACGGTTCCTCGTCGACGATGTGATGGATCGTCACCACGTTCGGGTGACTGAGACGGGCCAGGGCGCGGGCCTCGCGCAGAATCCGCTCGCGCAGCAACCGTGCCCTCTCGGGGTCCCTGTCAGCTGTCTGCGAGTCGCCGTAGCGGACCTGCTTCAGTGCCACATCGCGATGCAGGACGGTGTCGTGGGCCCGCCACACCGTGCCCATGCCGCCACTGCCGAGCTGCTCCCGCAGCTCGAACCGTCCATCGATCACACGTCTTTCGTCGAGCAACGGTTCGCCCCCTGATGCCGTCCAGTGCAGGGGGCAGGTTACGCGGTCCGCCGCATTGCTCACCAACGCCCCCCAGAGCACTGCGCACACGGAACGGTGGCGATTTATCCGCACACGTGCCGACTACTACGCAGGCTGACCTGGCTGCCGTTGATGCCGTGGTCGTCGTTGTTGGCGTCGTTGGCGTCGTTGGCGTCGTTGGCGTCGTTGGCGTCGTTGGCGTCGTTGGCGTCGTTGGCGTCGTTGTCCTGGTTGTTGTGGCTGCCGCGCCGCGGCCGGCTTGGGGAGTCCTGCCTACGACGGGACGGTGGCACCGGCGGGCGTCTCGTCGGGCCCCGGCTCCCGGGGCGGGTCGCTGAGCTGCTCGCGCACGTAGTTCCAGACCACCGCGATCAGCGCGGCGACCGGGACCGCGAGCAGACTGCCCACGATGCCGGCCAGACTGCCGCCCAACGTCACCGCCAACAGGATCACCGCCGCATGGAGGCCGAGTCCACGACTCTGGATCATGGGCTGGAACACGTTGCCCTCCAACTGCTGCACCACCACGATGATGGCCAGCACGAACAGCGCGTCCGTCGGGCCGTTGTAGACCAACGCGATGAGAACCGCGACCAAACCGGCGAACAGCGCGCCGACGATCGGCACGAACGCGGAGACGAACGTCAGCACCGCCAGCGGGAGCACCAGGGGTACCCCGAGAACCCACAGGCCGATGCCGATCAGAACCGCGTCGAGCAGACCGACGGCCGCCTGGGAACGCACGAACGCGCCCAGCGTGTCCCAGCCGCGCGCGGCCACGGCCGGCACGTCGGTGGCCAGCCGACCGGGCAGCTGACGGGCAAGCCACGGCAGGAACAGCGGTCCGTCCTTGAGGAAGAAGAACATCAGGAAGAGCGCGAGGACGGCGGTGACCAAGCCGTTGACCACGGTGCTCACTCCCGAGACGACCGTGGTGACCATGCTGCCCAGGCCGTCCTGAGCGCGGGCGACCGCGGTGTCGAACGCCTTGCTGATCTGGTCGTCGCCGATGTTCAACGGCGGCCCGGCGGCCCACTCGCGCAGCTTCTGGATGCCTTCGACCACGCCGTCGGTCAGCTCGCCCGACTGGGAAGCCACCGGCACCGCGATCAGAGCGATGATGCCCGCGGCGACCAGGAGGAACAGCAGGGTCACCACCGACGCGGCCAGCGCGGGACGCCACCCGTGCCGACGCAGGAAACGGGTCACGGGCCAGGTCAGCGTGGTGAGGAAGAGACCGACTATCAGCGGCCAGACGACCGACCACATCCGGCCCATAACCCAGAGGGCCACCGCGAGCATGACAAGTACCAGCAGCATTTCCCCGGAGACACGCGCCGATGTGCGGAGCGCGGCGCGGGCTCTCGCGGAACTCAGGGTGGCAGACATGGGGTCACTTTATTGGTACGCGGCTCAGGCTTCGCCATCGCCGCCGGTCAGTCGCCGGGCAGAGGACGCACACCGGTCGGGCGGGGACACGGGCACGGCCACCGGCGGCGTCAGCCCCGCCGGGCCGAGCCAGTAGCGCTGTCAGTTTTCCCCGGGCCGTGCGTCGGTACTGTGCCAGTTCTGTCGGGGCCAGTACTGCACCTGCCAGTTCTGCCGGGCCGTACGCCAGTACTGCCCCTGCCAGTTCTGCCGGGCCGTACGCCAGTACTGCCCCTGTCAGCCCCGCCGGGCCGTACGCCAGTACTGTCGTCCCTTCTCGTCGCGCACGATCACGCCGAGTTTCGCCAACTCCGCACGCAGCTCGCGGGCGTCGTCGGCGTCGTTCTTCGTTTTCAGTGCCGCCGCGCGAGCCTCCAGCAGTGCGCTCGCCCCCTCGGGCAGGCCCGCGTTCCCCGGCACCCAGCGCCGGAACTCGCTCCGGTGCGGATCCTCGTCGGCCCAGCCGTAGCCGTGCTCGGTGAAAGCGTCGGCGAGCCGTTGCCAGGAGAGGCCGCAGTCCTCCCGGGCGAGCTCCACGTCCCCGCGGCCTAGCAGCACGAGCTGCTTGCCGTCCCGGACCGCCAGTACGATCGCGTCACGCGGGAAGTCCCGCTCCTCGCCCCTGATGGTGAGTACCACGCGGACGTCGGAGATGCGGGCGCCCAGCGACTCGTGCACCGCGATGAACCCGACCACGAGACCCAGCAGGGCACACACGGTGGCGGCACCGATGGTGCGGCCGGGCTCGGGGACCGAGGTCAGCAGCTCGGCCGGCCCCTGTAGCGGTGCCCAGCGCAGGGTCACCAGCCAGTCGGCGGCGAGTGTGACCACCCAGCCGATCGCACCTCCGCACACAACACAGAAGAGCACCAAGAACCAAGCCGGCTCCCCGAGCACGGTGACTTTGCGCCCCTGCGGGGTCCGCTCGGTCAGCTCGGTCCGCAGGCTTGGCGGGGTCTGCGGGGTCTGCGCGATCTGCGAACCCCGCGGGTCCGCTTCCTTCCTCATGTCCACGCTTCTGCTCTTCCGTCGGGTGGTGCCGGCACCGGCCGCGGACAGCGGCATGGTCTCCACTCTGGACAGGACTCGCACTTCCAGTCGTCGGCCGATGGTCTACGGTGCCTGCGACTTTGGTTGCGCCCAGGGGGAGGGCGCGGCCCAGAGACGCGGCCCAGAGCGGCGATCGGCCGGATGGAGCAAGATCACGGGCGGGCGGGCGCGGTCCCGGCCAAGCTGAGTCCGCCCCGACCCGTCGACATCCCGGGACACCCCATGCCACTCACGCTCGGTCCGCGTTTCCGCCCCCATCCCCATCCCCGTCCTCGTCGCCGTCCGCGCCCGGGCCCGCGCCTACGTCCAGGCGCGCGTCTCCGCCCGTTGTTCGTCGCCCTGCTCGGTACCTCCTGTCTCGGCGGCCTGCTCGTCGCTCCGACGGCCGGCGCCGCTTCCGCCGCTGGTGCGGTCAGTGCCGAGGGAGTCCGTCGCGCCGGTGGAACCGGAGGGGACGAGCGTGGCCTCCAACGACAGCTCGAAGAACTGGTCGGCACCGCCGGAGGACCACCGGGTGTCATCGTCGTGCTGCGGCGCGGGGAGACGTCCCGCGTCCTGCGCGCCGGCGTCGCCGATCTGCAGAGCGGCCGTCCGATCCGGCCCACCGACCACATGCGGATCGCCAGTACGGCGAAGGCGTTCAGCGGTGCCGTCGCTCTGCGTCTGGTGCAGCAGCGCGCGCTCCGCCTCGACGACACGATCGGCCGCAGGCTGCCCCGGCTCCCGCGCGCATGGCGGTCGGTGACCCTGCGCCAGTTGCTGAACCACACGAGCGGACTGCCCGACTACTCCGAGGACCCGGAGTTCCGGGAACTGCTCGCGGAGGATCCGCGCCGGACCTTCGACCCCCGTCGACTGCTGGACTTCGTGGCGGACGAGCCCCTGCGCTTCCGGCCGGGCTCGCGGTACCGGTACTCCAACTCCGACAACATCGCCGTGGCGCTGATGGCGGAGGCGGCCACCCGCAGGTCCTACGAGGAACTGCTCCGCCGGATCGTCTACCGACCACTCGGACTGCGCGACACCAGCCTTCCCCTGGGCTACGAACTGCCGGAGCCGTTCATGCACGGCTACGACGTCCAGCCGCCCGGACCGCCGGAGGACGTCAGCGAGTTGCTGGGCGCCTCCGGTGTGTGGGCCTCGGGCGGGATCGTCTCCACTCCACGTGACATGACGCGGTTCATCCGCGCCTACGCCGCCGGAGAACTGACGTCCAGGACGGTGCTGCGCGAACAGCGCCGCTGGATCGAGGGGGCCTCCGAACCGGCCGGTCCCGGCCGCAACAAGGCAGGACTCGCCATCTTCCGCTACAGCACTCGCTGTGGGGTCGTGCTGGGGCACACCGGGAACTTCCCCGGCTACACGCAGTTGATCGCCGCGACGCCCGACGGCCGGAACTCCCTCACCTTCTCGCTCACCACTCAGGTGAACAAGACGAGCGACCCGGCCCTCCTGAAAAGGCTCCGCACCATCCAGGAGAACGCGGTCTGCACCCTCCTCCACCACCGCCGTGGTCCGGGCCGGAACTGACGGACGTTGTTCACGGGTGCGTCCGAACCAGCAGGGCGGCGGATGAACACACGGCTGAGTGACCTCCCCACCACGGCCACCGACGGAGGAGGACCGGCTGCGCGCGCGGGGTTGTCGGTGAGGCGCCCGGGGCGAGGATGCGCCCGGGGGGAGGGTCAGCCGCCGGGGGCCTCGACCGCCGAGGCGACGTCGTCGAGATCCCTCGCGACGGCTTTCCTCACCGCCCGTGCGCCCACGCCCCCCAGAATCCTGGCGAGCAGGCCCGGGACGCCTCCGGGGGCCTCGGCCGTGAACGTCATGCGGACCGTCGTCGTCGACGGGCCGTCCGCCCGCAGCAGCCACTCCGAGATGTAGCGGGTGCCATGTGATACGGCCTCCACCACGAAGCGCTCGGGTGGTTCGCTGGCGGTCACCCGCATCTCCTCGGTGGCTTCCTTGCCGAACATGCGACGGGTCTCCCGCCACCGCGTGCCGACGTCGAAGGACCCGTCCGTGAGGATTTCGACCTTCGAGACGCTGCTGAGTACGCGCTCCATGCCCGCGAGGTCGGTCAGGGCCTCCCACACAGGACCTCGGGCAGCGGCGATGCGCCGCTCCACGACGACGCTTCTGCTGGTCATGGCTTCATGAAACCACCGGGGTCCGACAACCGCCCGATGGCTGCCCGCTGCCGTCGGTCGAGGCAGGACGCGGTGTTCCGGCCTGCCTCGTGACCACGGTCGGCTCGTACGTCGGAGGAGCGAGTTCAGTCGCTCGCCTCTTCGGCGAGGAAGGCGGTCAGGCTGTCGAGGAGCATGGTGCTACCCTGCTCGGCCATGTCACGTTCCTCGACGGTGTCGCAGGTCTGGTGGACCACGATCTGCGTGTGGTGGTCCTTCTGCTCGTCGAGTTCTACGGTCATGGTCGCCGGCGAGGCTTTGCCGGGTACGTCCATGGCGACCACCAGGAGGCGGTTCTCGGTGACCTCGAGATACGAGCCGGTCAGTGGGAACTGTCCTCCGTCGGGCGTGGCCATGGTCGCCTTCCACGCTCCGCCCGGCCGTACGTCCATCTCGACGGAGCCGGCGACGGCGTAAGCCCACCGGGCGTAGAGCTCCGGGGTGGTCCACGCCCGCCACACCTGCACCGCGGGGGCGTCGAGCGTTCGGGTCAGCTTGTAGGAGTAGCCGTTGGCCGCGGTGGTCTGCTCGGTGCTCATGCTTCGTCTCCTCGTGTTCCCAGTCACGGCCCGGTCGGGCCTGTCGCATCTGTAGACGCCCGGGGGCGCGAATACTCATCGGTCTCCAGCCGTCAGCGACCGAAGGGTGGTGAACGCGGTTTGGTGGCCCACGTCGAACTAGCTCACACACCTCTTGCGGCGCTGCTCTCCTGGGCGTCGAGAAGTTCGTCGCCGTGCTCGTTCGCCCAGCGTCCGAGCGCCATCATCGGACCATCGACCAGGCTCTGCCCCAAGCCGGTCAGGGCGTAGTCGACGCGCGGTGGCGCCTCGGCATATGCGTGGCGCTCGACCAGTCCGCCCGCGAGCAGACGGTGCAGGGAGTCGGTCAGCACCTTGTCGCTGATGCCGCCGATTGCAGCGCGGAGCTCGCGGCGTCGGCGTGGTCCCACGCGAAGTGCCGCCAGCACAACAGGATCCCAGGTATGGGCGAAGAGATCGGTGGCCGCGCGCAGACGGCAATCGGCGACCAACTCATGGCAGTGGGCGTCGTGATCAGTCATCTCGCCGCCCATCATCGCGCGCCGGTCACGCACTGATTGGTGCGGAACACCTTCCCTACCGTAATCACCCGACCGACCGCCAGGGGAGAGGCACAGACAAATGCGTATCGGGATTCTGGGAACAGGGACACTGGCAGCGGCCCTGGGTGAGGGCTGGGCACGTGCGGGACATCGGGTGGCGATCGGCGGACGGTCGCAGGTCAAGGCGGAGAAGCTTGCCGAGCGGCTGGGCCACGAAGTGCTCGCCGTCGCGCCGCATGAGGCGGTCACCGGGCGCGATGCGGTGCTCCTCGCCGTTTCCTGGGACGGTGTGGAGGACATGTTGGGATCTGTGGGCGCGTCCGACGGCGTGCTCAAAGGGATGCCGCTGATCGATCCCACGAACGCCGTCACGCATGGCATCGGCACTCTGCTCATGGAATCCGGCGCGTCGATGGCGGCGCGGATCGCCGAGCTTGCTCCGGGAGCCCGGGTCGTGAAGGCGTTCCATCTGTTTCCCGCCGACCAGTGGACGCGCCCACCCGGTGACGGCCGGCCCCGTGTGACGGTGGCGATGTGCGGCGACGATGCGAAGGCCCTGCGCGTCGCCGGCGAACTGGTCCGTGACGTCGGCGGAATCCCGGCAGCTCTGGGAACGCTGAGTCGCGTCCGCCAGCTGGAGGAGGTGGCGGGTTTCGTCATCGGCCTGGCCTTCGCAGGCTTCGACCCCAGCTCCGCCGTCCCTCACATCCCCTCGAACGACAGGCACGTCGGCTCGCAGAGGTAGGCGGGCGACCTACCCGGGCGCCCACCGGGGCGGAGGCCCCGCCCTTCAGCGCGTCAGGACCTGTGGATGGGAGCCGCACCGACCCAGCGGTGATAGGCGTCCACGTCGACGTTGCTGCCGCAGACGATGGTGACCACGTGTCGGCCGGCGAAGCGGTCACGGTCTTCGAGGATCGCCGCGATGCCGAGCGCGGCCGACGGTTCGACGACGAGGCCGGCGT
Source organism: Streptomyces cavernae (assembly GCF_004023625.1). Lineage (GTDB taxonomy): Bacteria > Actinomycetota > Actinomycetes > Streptomycetales > Streptomycetaceae > Streptomyces > Streptomyces cavernae. The sequence goes on from NZ_RPDJ01000034.1 coordinate 92,764, forward strand.
GGTCGAGGAGCATCCGCATACCGGCGATGATCGACGCCTCCCGAACCAGGACGGCGTCGTCGGCGACCAGAAGGAGGTCGTCCAGGACGACCGGAATGGGACGCCGGCCGGCGACGCCGTCAGCGATGGTGTCGGTCGAGTCGGTGGTGACGACACGCCGTTGGCGCCACGAGTGCGTCATCGCCGGTGCGCCCAGCGGCTGGACGCAGATCACCTCGACCGCGGGTGCCAAGGTCTTCAGCACATGACCCACGCCGGTGGCCAGCGCCCCGCCGCCGAGGGCGATCAGGACGGTGTCGAACGACGTCTCGGTGTCCACCAGTTCCAGGCCGATGGTCGCCGCGCCCTCGCAGGTCTCGATGTCCAGGCTGTCTTCGAGCAGCCGGATACCTTCGTACCGCGCGATGGCCGCGGCCCGCTCGCGAGCCATTTCGTGGTCTCCGTCCACCAGCTCCAGCCTGGCGCCCAACGCGCGGATGCGATCAAGCTTGGCCACAGTCGCAAAGCGGGATGCCACGACGGTGACGTCGAGCCCCCGGCCACGACCGGACCAAGCGAGGGCCTGGCCGAGGTTGCCCGCGCTGGCGCACACCACGGCTCGCGAGCCATTGTCGGCGAGCAGGCTCGCGACCACCTCGGTGCCGCGGGCCTTGAAGCTGCGGACCGGGTTCGCCGTTTCGAGCTTGATGCTCAGCGTGCACCCGAGGCCGGGCTCCAGCGCCTCGCAGCGGTACAGCGGACTGTCGAGAAAGACCGGGTCGATCACCCGGCGAGCCGCCCGGATCCGAGAGGTGTCGAGGCGCGTCTCCTGCACGACACAGCAGCGTAGCGTCACCGGCGCCGTCCTATGAGCAACTGCCAGGGCTTGTAAGTCCGTTGAGGTATGCCCTTGTTGGGGCGGGTTCCTCAGGTCGTCGCCCGACAACAGGTCGGCCCACGACTCGGTGGACTTCCGCGGTCCCTCCGGGAGAGCGATCAGTTCCGTGGAAGCGCCGTGGAAGCGCCGACGCGCACGCCCATCAACGCCGGTACCGCCCAGCCCAGCCCAGCCCAGCCCGCAGGAACCGGCAGGGATCCTGCCGAGGTACTGCCCTTGCGGGACCGGGCGGGGTCGGCGTGGTCGGCGTGGTCCTTAGTTGGGATTGTTGGCGTGCGTGAGGGTCGTCCAGGCGTTGAAGTAGTTGTCCGTGCCGGAGGGCCGGTGTGCCTCGGTGTACTTCTGGGTGTTGGACATGCTGATCCCGAGGCGGTTCTGGAGGGCGTTGAACCCGACCTCCGTGACCTGGTCGAGGCCCTTGTTGACCGAGCCGCCGCACAGCCAGGAAGGTACGGCGGTGCCGTTCTCGTAGGAGGTGTGGAAGCCCAGCGCGTAGCGCAGCCGGTCCTGGATCCTCGGATAGAGGTCCTGACCCTGGATGCGGCTGGTCTCCGCGACGTCGGCTATGGAGGCGATGCCCCAGCCGGTGTGCCCGAAGTCCCGGCAGGTCTCCTGGGAGAGGCCGTTGGTGAAGGTGCTCTGGCCCTGCCAGTACTTGATGATCTCGGCGCTGGTGTCGATGCTGCTGCCCGCCGGCGGCTTCGGCAGGTCGCCGTCACTGGTCAGGTAGATGTACGCGGGAACCCGGGCGAGGTAGGTGCTGACCGCCTTGTCGTAGCTGGCGCGGTCCTCGATGAAGACCGAGATGCCGATCGCCGCCTCGGTCATGACCAGTTCCCAGTTGCCGTTCTTGGTCGCAGCGCCGTTGATCACCTCGGGCAGGTAGACGGTGCGCAGCATGGTCGCGAAGCGGCCCGCGCCCGGCCAGCCGCCGTCGTAGGTGTACTTGATGATCTCGGCGGCGCGCGGCCAGGTCGACCCGGCCCAGCCGGTCTGCAGCGGGGCGTTGGTGTTGGTGTGATCGGTGATGGTGGCGGACCAGGCGTCCATGATCTCGATCGACTTCTTGGCATACCTGGCGTCCCGGGTGAAGTACCAGGCGAGCGCTTGGGTGTAGGCCGCGATGGCGTCCTGACGCTCGTCGGTGCAGCCGCGGTTGGGGTTGGACGACGACCCGCACTCCACGACGGCCCGCGGCTTGGCGGTACGCGACAGTGAAGCGTAGGAGCTGGCCATCATGTTGTCGTAGGCGGCCTTCCATGGCTGTTGGCCGGCCTGCACCTTTGACCGGGCGTAGTCGAGCTGGGCCCGGCTCACCAGCACGCCTGGGTGGGTGAAGGTGGTCGGTGCGGCCGATGCCCGCGGGGCCGGGCCGGTGAGCTCAAGGCTCAGCAGGCCGGCCAGCAGGGCGAGAACACTCAGCAGGGCGGTTCTGGTTCGTGTCATCCGATGACCTCTTCTGTTCACGAATGAGAACGCAGTTCCGAATGCGGAAAGATTGGCCTGGACCATAAGGAATGCCTGTGTACATGTCAATACACGCGTGCGACCCGTTCACGGAGGACCGGTCCCGGACAGCAACGGAGCCCAACTCCTCGGAGTTGGGCTCCGTTGGCGTGTGGCACGGTGCGCAGCTGTATCAAGCCAGACGTCCGGCCTTCGACCGGACGTTCAGATGGATGGTCAGACGGATGGTCAAGGACTCGGTCTCGTCCGCTCAACCGGCGCGTCCGCGGGGCGGGTTGAGTGATCACCCTCCGGCCGACGCCACACCGATCGGCGGTGACACCAGTCGGTCGCCCCCGTAGGTGGGAAAGGAGTTGGTCTCCAACGGGATGGAGGTGTTCCTGGGGCATCCCGCTCGGGGTCCCACTGCACGCGAGCGGGCGCACGCTTCAGCTGACGCTGCCAGGTGGCTCGGTCAGGATGCACCCCGCGGACGTAGCGCGACGGACACGCGTGGCGCAGCGCGACGGTCACACAGCCGCAGCCGCAGCCGCAGCCGCAGCCGCAGCCGCAGCTGCACCACTCGTGTGTGCGGGTCCTTGCGTCGGGGGCAGCGGCCGCCGTTCGGAGTGCCCAAGGCGGCCCTTCAGGTGATTGCCGGACGCCTCATGAGCCAGACAGCCGTCGCAGGGGTACGACGTCTCAGCAAACGACGGACCCAGAACGCCGTGAGGAGCTTGGGGATGTACGCAGCAGTCCGGCGGTACGAAGGGGTGACCGATTCGGCCGAGGCGGCACGTCTCGTGAACGAGGGGTTCGTGCCGCTCATCCGCCAAGTGTCCGGCTTCGTGGCCTACTACTGGATCGATGCCGGGGACGGAGTGATGGTCTCGACCAGCGTCTTCCAGGACCAGGCCGGTGCCGAGGAATCGATCTCGAGAGCTGCGGACTTCGTGCGGGACAACCTTGCGTCACTGCTTCCCAACCCTCCCGAGGTCATGGCCGGCGAGGTGGTGGCTTCCGGATGACAGCATGGCTGCCTCCCTGGGCCTTTCTCGTAATGGACGGAGCTGGGTCAGTCGCCCGTCTCTGACGAGGTAGAAGCGCTCCTTGGGAAGCAGCCGGAGAGCCCGAGTTGCAGCGAGCGGCAAGGCAGGGGTTGCAGGCGCAGGTCCCACTCGGGGTCCCCCGGATGCGAGCGGGTGAACGCTGCAACTGGCCTTGCCAGGTGGCGCGATCGGGGTGCACCCCGCGCACGTAGCTCGTCGGGCATGCGCGGTCCCGCTTCCACTGCGGCAGCCCGCTGTCGACGGAGAGCAGGGCACGGTCGTTCCGCCAGGTCGGCGTCATGATCCGCGCTTTGGTCCTTCGTCTTGCCTGGTTCAATCGGGGAGGGCTGAGGTTCAAACGTCGCTGCCTCGCCGCGGAGGGGGGAACGTGCACGAGCGTCAGGTCATCCTCAACGAGCTTGCCCAGGAGATTCGGCAAGTGTCAGAAGGCGCGGCGTGGTTTTCCGCTCTCGTGGAGGATGAACAGCGTCTGGTTCTGAGGGAGTTGGTGCAGTTCTGCTTGCAGGCTCGTGCCGTGGAAGCGGATGCTGAGGAGGCCATCGCGCGCTCCGGGTTACGCCCGACCTACACGCCGGCCGTGATGCTGACCAAATGGCGGCTGAACATGTCCGCCCTGCCGCCCTACGACCGTGCCAGAGCCTTTCGCCTGCTGGTCGCCCTGTTCGCCATAGCGGACACGCGTCGACGCGAGCGCTACTGCGCCGACGGGTGTGGCCATGACTGGCATCAGCTGGCCGCCCGCCCGGAGGTCGGACCAGCCGCTACATGATCAGCCTTCTGCGAGGGCCACACCGGTGGGGCAGGACACCCCGGTTCCGGCGAGCCTGTGCTGCCATGTGCCCCATGGGCCGGGAGCCGGCTGTCGGGTGGGCCACCCCGTTATCCGCGGAGGTGGGTCAGGAGTTCATCCCCAAGGGGATAGGGGCTTTCCTGGGGCAGCAGTTGGGCGGCGGAGTCCAGATGACCACCGCTGACGAGGGCTTGGATCTCGTGGGCGAGTGGGGTCACGTCGCGGATGGCGATCGTCCACTCGTCCGCGTACCGTCGTGCGGCCTCACCGGAGAGGCCGAGTTGCAGGGACCGGTACGGCAGGGGCTGGAGGTGCAGGTCCCGCTCGGGGTCCCATTGCACGCGGGTGGGCGCACGCTTCAATTGACGCTGCCAGGTGGCTCGGTCAGGGTGTACGCCGCGGGTGTAGCTGGACAGACACGCGTGGCGCAGCGCCCACTCGAAGCCGTCACGGCTGATCTCGACAGCGAGGACGGTCTCCTGACCTGCCTTGGCGCCCCAGCCGCATCGGTACATCATCCACAGGAACGACGGTTTGATCCACGTCAAGCCTTGCTCGCAGACCTTTTTGCGGCTGACACACCCAGCGGGACAAACGTTGCGAAGGGCGACCACTTGAGCACTGCCGCTCGGTACAACGTTAGCTACTCTTCAGTCACTTGACCTGCAGGGATGGTCGCGCGAGTTGCCTTTTGACGAGTGGATAGGCGAGACGGCAATTGCTCGATAGAGTCGTCTGATTACAACTGGTTGTGGGGACAACCAAGGTGCCTTTCGGCTGCCGACGTCCTGGGGAGGGCCTGCAGCACATGAGTCGTCGCTCTACTGGTTTTGTCGGCGTGTGGGCTGAGATGCAACGTCAGCAGCAGCGCCAGCTGGAAGCCGAAGCCAGACAGCGGAGACACGAAGCACAGCAAGCACGGGCCTACCAGCGGCGAGCCACCCAGAGCCACCGCGAGTACAGACAGGCAGAGGCGCTACGTCGCACAGAGGAGCTGGACGCACAGGTGGCGTCACTACAAGGCCTACTCGCCTCGGGCTGTCAGGCCCCAGCTTTCAGGGCTTCCTCGCTCATGCGACCGGAGGAGCTCCAGCCCTTCGCTCCGGGACCGCTCGCGCAGCCCGTTCCCATGCCAGATTTCAATCAGTACCAGACGCACAGTGGTTGGACTGCGAGTCGCCGGGCCCAAGCGCAGGCCGAAGCACGCGCGCGCTTCGAGCGGGACTGGCAAGCTGCCCAGGCGGCAGAGGCTCACCGGCAGCAACAGCTGGCGTCGTACCAGCGGGAGTACCAGCAGTGGGCCGATTCCCAGCTGGCCGAGGTACGTGCCCACAATGCTGGCGTTGCGGCTGTAGTCGAAGGTGTAAGGCGCCGAGATCCCGATGCCGTGGTCGAGTACTTCTCCGCCGCTCTCTACGCCTCAACGGCATGGCCTGAAGGATTCCCGCGTCAGGTTGCGGCAGCCTACGACCCAGCAGCCCGACAGTTGGTCCTGGACTGGGAGTTGCCCGCCTTCGGCATCGTCCCTGAGGTCAAGTCCGTTCGGTACATGTCTGGGACCGATCAGGACAAGGAGACCCCCCGGCCGGTAGGCCAGCGCCGAGCCCTGTACAGGGAGGTGCTCGCGCAGTGCATGCTGCTCGTACTGCACGAACTCTTCGCCGCAGATGAGCTGGGCACCCTTGAGTCGGTGACCTTGAACGGGTTCGTGGACGGCCATGACCCTACGACGGGCAGACCGGGCAACATCTTCCTCGCTACTGTCATGGCGTCGCGCTCGTCTTTCCGTGATCTGCACCTGGCACAGGTGGATGCAGGCAGTTGTCTGGCGGACGCACTGCGAGGGCAGCTCTCGACTCGGCCGGACCAACTCACACCAGTACGACCAAGCCGGCGCCCGCAAGATGTCGGAAACCGCGTCGTAGCCCACGGCAGTGATGATGAGCCGGACCTGTATGGCATGGATCCGGTTGCCTTCGAGGATCTGGTTGCCGATCTTTTCCGGGCCATGGGAATGCAGGCGGTGACGACCCAACGCTCGAACGACGGAGGTGTGGACGTCGACGCGCTGGATCCGACGCCGATCCGAGGCGGCAAGATCGTCGTACAGGTGAAGCGTTACCGCAACACGGTGCCCCCCACCGCCGTACGAGACTTGTATGGGACTGTGCAGGACGCCGGCGCCAATAAGGGTGTCCTCGTGACGACGTCAGGGTTCGGTCCTGGCTCCCACACCTTCGCCAACGGCAAACCGCTGGAACTCATCTCGGGCGCTGAGCTCGTCGACCTGCTGCATCGTCATGGACTGCGTGGGCGACTGGGTGAGGGTGGCCGCCAAGCCGCAGCGCAGCCGACACCGTCGAGTCGGGATACTCGATTGCCCGACGACTACAACGTCCTGGGCATGTCATGGACTGGAAGCGTTGCCTTGGACGTGTGTGCTCTCGTCTGTCGCGGCAACCGGGTCCTCAGTGATGATCACTTCGTGTTCTTCAACAACCCACAGACCCCGGACGGCTCAGTGCGCGCTCTTCCCGCTGCCGCGCCGGACAAGGCCGCGATCTGCGTGTCCTTCGACGGGTTGCCGGCTACGGCTGACCGGTTCGTGCTCGTGGCCGCCATCGACCCAGAGGTCAATCCGGACGCCGATCTGTCCGGCTTCACGGATGCCTGCATCCGGCTGCTCGATCCCGGCATGGTCGAGCTGGGACGACTTGAGGTCTCAGACGGCCGGCCGCATGAGACTGCCTTGGTACTCGGCTCCTTCCGCCGAAGGTCCAATGGCGACTGGGACTTCGTACTCGGCGGCAAGGGCTACACAGGCGGTCTGGAGGAACTGGTCCAGGACTTCGGCATCGTGGTGGAGTAGTTGTGCCTGAGGTCCTGCTGCTAGCACCATGGATAGGGCTGTGAACACGGCTTGATGACCCATGTCAAGCCTTGCTCGCAGACCTTTTGTCGATGGCCTCCGGCCGGGGGCTCCTTGGAGGTTGTTCGTCGACGAGCAACTGCCGGAGTGAAGGGGCGGCCTCGCGCGTCAGGGTGCGTAGTAGGCGGCGTACCAGGCGGAGTGTCCCTTGGTGGAGAAGTAATCGAAGTCGCCGGCCGCTTCGCAGCGGATCAGCCGTTGCAGCGCCGCTTCGGCTTCGGGCAGCCGCTGGCCCGACAGGAACGACTTGGTCCTGACCAATCCGCTTCCGCACAACAGCTGGATGTCGATCGAGCCGTCCGCGTCCATGCTGGCGGTTTTGGCCTGCCAGATGAGCGGTACGTCGTCAATCACCCCGGCGTTGAACAACTGCACGCAGCACAGCTTCATCAGCTCCGTGTCGCCGTCCCCCTGCGCACGATTCTCCAGCCGGATCTGTGCGGTGAGCAGGTCTCGCACTTCGTCGAGGTCCGCGCCTGTGGGGTGTAGGCCGTAGCGGTGCATGCTCTCGTCTTCGTCCATCGCCATGCCTTCTCGTCGGGAGCGGACTGATCGCTCCGCTGTCCTCTTGATCTGCTTCGTCACCTCTTCATGATCTCGCTTTGGCGGGCTACCGCGCGAAGCCGGGCAGTTGAGAAGATCACGGCATGGCAGCCTCCAACGAACATCCCCCCGATGGCTGGGCCTTCCTTGGAGTCGGTGACCCGGTCTTGGTTGCCCACTACGAGCAGCGTGACCTTGTGGCTGTGGCAGGCACGGATGCACACGACAAAGCTACGCCGGTCGCGGTCTACGGCAGTCGTTCCTTCGACCGCCGCGCGTTCATCCACTCACGCTTCCCCGTCCACGCACTGGCCTTCCATCCCCGGCATCCGCTGCTCGCGATAGGTACCGGTAGGTACGACGGTGGCTACTTCTTCGAGGGGGAGCTACTACTTCTGCACCTGAAATCGGGCGCGGTAACTTCTCTCATCGAAAACGAGTTCGGCCGTCAGGTTCTGGGACTGGAGTGGCTCGACGCACGGTCGCTGCGTCTCCTCATGGCACCGCCCGACGACTGGCAGGACGAAGCGGCGCACGAGAACGGACACGTCGCTGTCGTGGACCGAGCCGACTGGACCGCCGTCCCCGCCCGGTCACTCAGCGGTCGGGACCTGGCCGGCCCAAGGATCCTCGCACCGCGTCCCGAGCGCCGCGAGGCAGCGCAACGAGCGGTCGCCACACTGCGATCCCTCTGGCAAGCCCAACGAGCCGGACCTTCGAGAGAACCGTGAAGGTCCATCTACGTCACCGGGACGGCACGATGCACCTTGGTCACCGACGGAGTCTGTGAACGCGGCTTGATGACCCACGTCATCCGAGTCCGCTTCCACGCGGCGGGGAACCGGCCCTCGCGCGCGGCGGGCAGGCCGATATCCGGGGAGTACGCCTGGTAGACGGTGATCGTGGACGCCGTGTGGAGGGCGCGGATCCCGCGTTGCGGTTCTTTCATGGCGTACAGGGTGAAGCCCCCGATTCCCCTCGGCCATTGATTTTTCGAACGCATCAACGGCCGGGGTCCTCAGCCCTCGGCCCCCTGTGGTGGCTTGCACTCGCTTGATCAGGGCGCGGATTCGTGGCCGCGCTCCCGCAGCTCAGCGCTCGACGAAGCGGGGCTCCGGCCAATCGGTGATCGGTTCGCTGGAGGTCGAGTAGATCTCCAGGAGCGAGAGATAGCCATCTTGTGTGAACACCATGGCCCCGGCGTCCTCCGGTGCCACATACCAGGCATCTGCAGCCGGATTGTCGTGCGCCGGTGCCGGTGGCACTGCGGTGCGGTCCACCACCAGGTCGACGGTCGCACAGCCGCAACCGCACCTGCTCCCCACCTGCGTGCGTGGGATCTGAGCGCGAAGGGCGCTACTCACCGGGTCTGTGCCGGTCAGCAGCGCCCTCAACGTCTCCGTAGCCTGTTGAGAGAGGGGCTCAGCCATCTGCCGGCGCCACGCCGATCGGGCAGGACACCCCGGTCCCGCCCAGCCCGCAGTAACCCGCGGGGTTCTTGTCGAGGTACTGCTGGTGGTAGCCCTCGGCCGGATAAAAGGTGCGGCCCTCGGCCGGGAGGAGTTCCGTGGTGATCGTGCCGTAGCCCGATGCCGTCAGGACCTTCTGGTAAGCCTCCCGGGATGCCTGGGCCGTCTTCGCCTGGGCCGGAGTGTGGGCGTAGATCGCGGAGCGGTACTGGGTGCCCACGTCGTTGCCCTGGCGGAAGCCCTGGGTGGGGTCGTGGGACTCCCAGAAGACCTGCAGGAGGCGCTCGTAGGAGATCTTCGACGGGTCGTAGACCACGCGCACCGCCTCCGTGTGACCGGTCAGGCCGGAGCAGACCTCCTCGTAGGTGGGGTGCTGGGTGTAGCCGCCCTGGTAGCCGACCAAAGTGGTCCACACGCCCTGTGGGAGCTGCCAGAACTTGCGTTCCGCACCCCAGAAGCAGCCCAGGCCGAAGTCGGCGATCTCCAGGCCCTGGGGGTAGGGGCCCAGCAGCGGCGTACCGAGGACCGTGTGGCGCTCCGGCACCGGGAACGTCGGCACCTCGCGGCCGCGCAGAGCCTGCTCCGGAGTCGGCAGTTGCGGTGTACGACTGTGCAGGAACATGCGTCTCCTCGGCGTTCGGCGTCCGTACAGCAGAACGTATCGGCGCCTCTTCCCATTCCGGCTCCGGGAGCGCTCCGGGACCGATCCGGGAGCGCTTCGGGCGGGGCGGGCGCGCGGCGGTAGGGGCCGGGTCGCCCGGCGCGGGGGGCGGACCGGCGGCGTACCTGGTACGCAAGCTCGTGGCACAGGCTCCGGCGCGGCTCCGCCAAGCCCGCCGCGGCCCCTGGGTTGCGGTCAGCTTCTGGTTCCGGGGGCGCTCCGGGCCCGCTCCGGCGTCGGCCCTGGGCTGCGGTCACTTCTGGCTCCGGGGTCGCTCCCGGGCCTCTTCCGGCTCGGTCCCGAGTGGCGTCAGCGCGGCAGCGTTGCCGGGCTGCCGCCGTTGGCCTCGTAGCCCGCCACCGCCAGGGCGCGGTATATCGCGTACTCCGCCGCCGGGTCGGGGCTCAGGGTCCAGGGGAGGGCCCCGACGTGGCCGTCCACGTCGACCAGCTGGTGCATGGCCTCGGCCCAGCGCTCGCTGCGGACCAGGAAGAAGACCAGCAGATGGCGGACGTGGGCCAGCATCGGGTCGTCCGGACGGGCCGAGTGCACCGCGTACAGCGCGCCGTGCACCGCCTTGGTGACGACCTCGCTCTCGTAGAAGCCCCTGACCAGGTTGACCTCGGGGAGGTGCTCGAAGACCGCGAAGAGCGGCATCGCGGCCAGGAGCGAGCCCTCCGGAGCGCGGGCGGCCGCCGCCTCCGCGAAGGAGTACGCCAGCTCTCGCGAGCCGTGCCACTTCTCGCACCAGTAGTGCAGCGCCGCCAGATGCGCCCCCATGTGCGTCGGGTCGCGGTCCAGGATCTTCAGCCAGAGCTTCTCGAACTCCGCCTGGGGGTAGGCGAGTCCGCGGGCCACGGAGAGTTCGATGATGTACGGGATCGGGTCGCCGGGGGCCAGCAGCGCGGCATCCGCGCACGCCGCCTTCGCCTCCTCCATGATGATCCGGAACTCGTCCGTCCCGGGCGTCGACGTGCGCCACGCCTGCTGCACCAGGAACTCCGCGTGCACCGCCGCACCGCCCGCGTCCTTGGGTGCCTCGGCCCGCCACACCCGCAGCCACTGCCCACCGGGGCTCTCACCGACGCCGCCGGGCCGCCGCTGCAGCTCCAGCGAGGCCGCGCCCGCGAAGGCCTGCACCCGCTGCCAGCGCTGCTCGCCCGCCGCTTCGGTGCCCGCCAGCAGTTGAGACGCCGCGCGGTGGTCCTGAGTGCGCTGCACCAGGTCAAGCACCTCCAGGAGGTCCTCGTCGGGGCCGGGCATGCGGATGTCAAGCTCCTCCTGGCGCAGGAAGCCGTAGTTCGCCGGGTCCGCCGCGTCCGGATCGCCGGCCGAGACGAGCCGGATGCCGCCGCGCCGGCGCAGCATGACGGGGCCGGCGATCGCGAAGATCATCAGTAGTGCGAACAGGGCCCAGAGAATCTCCATGCCACAAGCGAACCAGACGGGTCTGACATTTGGCCAACCTGGTTGAGGGACCGCTCCGTGAGCGGCGGGCCGGTTGGTCACGGGCGGTGGGCCGACGGGCCGACGGACTGGTGGCCGACGGAACGGTGGGCCGACGGACTGGTGGGCCGACGGACTGGTGGGGGCCGGGCCAGCGGGGCACGGGGCTGGTGGGCCCGGGTCGGCGAGGCGGTGGGTCGATGGGCCTGCCTCGGCCGTCGGCCGGGGGACCGACGCGGACCGGTGGGCCCGCTCCCGGCGGTCGGTCGCGGCCGACGGCGGACCGGGCCGCGGAACCCGTCCAGCCCGCGACGCCGCTGCCGGTGCCGGTGACTGCGCCGCCGCCCCCGTCGTCGCGCCGCGGCCCGCCACGGCAACCGTCACACCCGGTCCGCCCTCACCGAGCCGCCCGGCGCATTACCCTCGGAGCCCATGAGCGACAGGCACATCAGCCAGCACTTCGAAACCCTGGCGATCCACGCGGGCAACACGGCCGATCCCCTCACCGGCGCCGTCGTCCCGCCGATCTACCAGGTCTCGACCTACAAGCAGGACGGCGTGGGCGGGCTGCGCGGCGGCTACGAGTACAGCCGCAGCGCCAACCCCACCCGCACCGCCCTGGAGGAGAACCTCGCCGCCCTCGAGGGCGGGCGCCGCGGGCTCGCGTTCGCGTCCGGACTGGCGGCCGAGGACTGCCTGTTGCGTACGCTGCTCAGCCCGGGGGACCACGTCGTCATCCCCAATGACGCGTACGGCGGTACGTTCCGCCTCTTCGCGAAGGTCGTCTCGCGGTGGGGCGTGGAATGGTCCGTCGCCGACACCAGCGACCCCGACGCCGTACGGGCCGCCCTCACCCCGAAGACCAAGGCCGTCTGGGTGGAGACCCCCTCCAATCCGCTCCTCGGCATCACCGACATCGCCGCGGTCGCCCAGATCGCGCGCGACGCGGGTGCGCGGCTCGTCGTCGACAACACCTTCGCGACCCCGTACCTGCAGCAGCCGCTCGCGCTCGGCGCGGACGTCGTGGTGCACTCGCTGACCAAGTACATGGGCGGTCACTCGGACGTCGTCGGTGGCGCGCTCGTCGTCGGCGACCAGGAACTGGGCGAGGAACTGGCGTTCCACCAGAACGCGATGGGCGCGGTCGCCGGGCCGTTCGACTCGTGGCTGGTGCTGCGCGGAACCAAGACGCTCTCCGTGCGCATGGACCGGCACAGTGAGAACGCCGCCAAGGTCGCCGAGATGCTCAGCCGGCACGCGCGCGTGACGCGCGTCCTGTACCCGGGACTGCCGGAGCACCTCGGTCATGAGGTCGCCGCCAAGCAGATGAGGACGTTCGGCGGGATGGTGTCCTTCCAGGTGGAGGGCGGCGAGGAGGCGGCCGTCGAGGTCTGCAACCGCGCCAAGGTGTTCACCCTCGGTGAGTCGCTGGGCGGCGTCGAGTCGCTGATCGAGCACCCCGGGCGCATGACGCACGCGTCCGCGGCCGGTTCCGCGCTGGAAGTGCCCGCCGATCTGGTACGCCTCTCCGTCGGCATCGAGAACGTCGACGACCTCCTCGAGGACCTTCAGCAGGCCTTGGGCTAGCGATTCCGGGCAATTCCGGGACCTCCCCCGACCGTTCCGGACCCGACCCGACCCGACCCGACCCGACCCGACCCGACCCGACCCGACAGCGACCCGACTCGACCCGGCCGACCTGACCTTTCTGACCAGGCCGGTCCGGTCCCGTGTCCCGTCCGGTTCCGTCCCGTCCGGTCAGGCCACAAGAAGGGCGGTTCACCATCCGGTGAGCGGTGGCGTGGTCTCGGACGGTGGCGCCACCCAGGGACGCGCCACCGACGCCCACACCGTGAAGGCCACCGCCGCCGCGAGCAGCAGCAGCCACAGCAGTCGGCGCAGTGTGGTCCGGCGGCGCAGCATGCGGTTGCCCCGGCGGACCACGTCCGCGTACAGCTCCGGCGGGACGCCTGGTACGGGGCCTTCCAGGAGTTCGCGTACGGCGGCCTCCCGGCGGGTCGTCCTGCTCATGATGGGGCCACCTTCGCGACGGCGGGGGCGGGTTTCCTCGGGGGATGCAGCAGGGTCGCCGAGGCGCGGTCGCAGATCGAGCGGACGCGTTCCACGGGCAGTCCGAGCAGTGCCGCGGTCTGTTCCTCGGCCACGCCTTCGTAGATCCGCAGGACGAGGATCAGCCGCTCCTGGGGCGAGAGCACGGCCAGTGCGCCCCCGGGCTGCTTCGGGCGGAACCGGCTGAGGGTGCCGTAGTGGTGCCAGGCGCCGCGGGCGAAGCGGACGGCGAGGTACTGGCGGGCGGTGTCGTACGGGTCCTCGCCGCGCAGCCGGTTCCAGGACGCGTACGTGTGGGCGAGGGCCAGGGTCAGCAGGCGCCGCGCGTGCGGGTTGTCGTGCGGAGGTTCCGCGGTCAGCAGTGTGGCGGCATGCAGCAGCCGCCCGGCCGCGCCCGCGACGAACGCCTCGAACTCCCGGGCCCTGCGGGCGCCTTGGGACGCATGCCGTTCTCGCACCGCGCCTCCCGCCTGAGGGTGACCCCTGAGCGAAACCAGGGCCCTTGGGTGGATGACGGGCCCGGTCTCATATGAGACCGAGCGCGGCCCCCGGGTCAAGAGCCCGGCACCCGCTGCTGTCGCTGCCGGGTGCCCACGGCGTGTCCACGGCGTGTCGACGAAGCGGCGAACCACGCTCGGGCACGGCGAGATGGCGTGCCGGAGGGCTGGGGGAAAGGTCGCCCGGGAGGGCGGGAAAGCTGCTCGCGAGGTGGGAAGGGGTGCCGGAGGGCGGGAGGTTGCTCGTGGCGTAAGGCCAGGGGAAAGGCCGGTCGGCGGGCGGGAAGGTCGCCGGGGAGGGCGGACACTCTGTCGGGAGCGGGAAGCGGACGGCCCGTCCGGCGCACGGGAGGCGCGAACTTTGCCGGGGTAGCGGGGCGGTCGCCCCCGAAGTTGCCCGGACAGCGGGAAGACCGGACAGCGGGAAGACCGAGAGGCGGGAACGCGGGAAGGCTGCCGGGCGGCGGGAGATCTGCCGCGTGGCGGGGAGGCTGCCGGGTGGAGGGAGATCTGCCGGGTGGCGGGGAGGGTGCCGGGTGGAGGGAGATTTGCCGGGTGGCGGGGAGGCTGCCGGGTGGAGGGAGATTTGCCGGGTGGCGGGGAGGCTGCCGGATAGCCGGAAATCCGCCGGATGGCGGGAGAGTTGCCGGAGCCCCGGTGCACCGGGTCGAGGCCCGCGGCCTCTGAGAGGCTCGCCCGCCGTGTCGGCGGTCACGACGGGGTCGGTGTCTCCCCCTGGGCCGCCTGCCGTGCGGAGAGTGCGCTGTTGAAGCGCGTCAGGAGCGTGCAGAATGCCTCGCGCTCCTCGGGTGCCCAGTCGTGGGTCAATTCGGCCATCAATTGGCGCCGCGACGAACGGACCTCCTCCAGTCGGGAGAGGCCTCGGGGGGAGAGCTGGAGCACCACGGCGCGTCCGTCCTCGGGGTGCGAGGTGCGCTTGACGAGTCCGGTGTCGACGAGCGGTGCCACCTGGCGGGTGACCGTCGAGGAGTCGATGCCCATGCTCGCGGCCAGCGCCTTGACGCCCATCGGGCCTTCTTTGTCGAGGCGGTTGAGCAGCAGATACGCGGCGCGGTCCATGGAGTTGCGCACCTGGCCGACACCGCCCAGCCGGGTCTGTTCGGCACGGCGGGCGAAGACCGCCACCTCGTGCTGCAGCGTGTCGAGGAGACCGGTGTCACCGACGGTCGTCATGTCCATCGACATTTCGGGTGTTGTGGGCATGGCCGGGGGCTCACTTCATGCGTGGGTGCTGGTTGGGGGACAGAGTACGCGGCGGGGAGGCAGGCCGTGCGGGCGCTGGGGAAACCGGGTCTCGGCCCGTGGTCACACCCGGAGTGGCGGGGTGTGAACTGAGAGACTTGACGTCATGAGTTACAGCACGGCCGCCGTCCGGCCGACGGTGACACTCGACGACGTGCGCGGCGCCCAGAAGATGCTCTCGGGCGTGTCGCGGATGACCGCGCTGGAGGGCAGCAGGCATCTGTCCCGGTTGGTGGGCGCCCCGGTGCACTTCAAGTGCGAGAACCTTCAGCGGACCGGCTCCTTCAAGCTGCGTGGCGCCTATGTGCGGATCTCCGGTCTGCTGCCGGAGGAGCGCGCGGCCGGAGTCGTCGCGGCGAGCGCCGGCAACCACGCGCAGGGAGTGGCGCTCGCCTCCTCGCTGCTCGGTGTGCATTCCACCGTCTTCATGCCCTCGGCCGCGCCGCTGCCGAAGATCGCCGCGACGCGTGAGTACGGGGCGGAGGTGCGGCTGCACGGGCAGGTGGTGGACGAGACGCTCGCCGCGGCGCAGGAGTACGCGGCGGAGACGGGCGCGGTGTTCATCCACCCCTTCGACCACCCGGACATCATCGCGGGCCAGGGCACGGTGGGTCTGGAGATCTTGGAGCAGTGCCCGGAGGTGGGCACGATCGTCGTCGGGGTCGGCGGCGGCGGGCTCGCCGCGGGTGTCGCGGTCGCGGTGAAGGCGCTGCGGCCGGACGTGCGAATCGTGGGGGTGCAGGCGGCGGGTGCCGCCGCGTATCCGCCTTCGCTGGCGGCGGGGCGGCCGGTGTCGGTCGGGAACCCGGTGACCATGGCGGACGGCATCAAGGTCGGGCGCCCCGGCGATGTTCCGTTCGGGATCGTCCGCGAGCTGGTCGACGAGGTCCGTACGGTTTCCGAGGACGAGCTGTCCAGCGCGCTGCTGCACTGTCTGGAGCGGGCCAAGCTGGTCGTCGAGCCGGCCGGCGCGAGCCCGGTCGCGGCGCTGCTGAGCGAGCCGGGGGCCTTCGAGGGGCCGGTGGTCGCGGTGCTGTCCGGCGGCAACATGGACCCGGTGCTGATGCAGCGCGTCCTGCGGCACGGCATGGCCGCCGCGGGCCGCTACCTGGCGGTTCGTCTTCGGCTGACGGACCGTCCGGGCGCCCTCGCGACGCTTTTGGGGGTGTTGTCAGTGGTGGACGCTAACGTCCTCGACGTGAGCCATGTACGGACCGATCCGCGGCTCGGGCTCACGGAGGCGGAGGTGGAGCTGCATCTGGAGACGAAGGGCCCGGAGCACTGCGTGGAGGTCGGCGCGGCGCTGCGCGAGGCGGGTTACACCGTCATCGGCTGACCTCGCGGCGTCATTCCGTCCCTCGGCCCCGACGACCGGTAAATGGGTCGCACCGCACCTGCCCGGCGCGGCATGCTGCCGGTCGGCCTTTGCCGTGAGGCGTGTTGCCGATCACGGGGCTTGATCATGCGGGCCCGTCTGATCCGGTGGGGAGAACCGCTTGAGGGAACGCGATACATCGCGTTATGGTGTGTATCGCGCCACACATGTCCGGTGTGCCGGATGCGCCGTGTACTCTGCGCTTCCCCCCGCGCCGTGCACACCGATTCCGAAGAACCGCTACGACCCCAACGACGTGGAGAAATAACATGCCAGGCGCCATCTATGCCGAAGGCCTGGTGAAGACCTTCGGTGATGTAAGGGCTCTGGACGGCGTCGACCTCGACGTCCCGGAGGGCACCGTGCTGGGCCTGCTCGGGCCGAACGGCGCGGGAAAGACCACGACGGTCCGCTGTCTGACGACCCTGCTGCGCCCCGACAGCGGCAAGGCCGTGGTCGCGGGCATCGACGTGCTGAAACAGCCGAACGAGGTGCGGCGTTCCATCGGCCTGTCCGGCCAGTTCGCGGCCGTGGACGAATATCTGACGGGCCGCGAGAACCTCCAGATGGTCGGCCAGCTCTACCAGATGAAGGCAAAGGCGGCGAAGGAGCGGGCGGGCGAGCTGCTGGAGCAGTTCAACCTCGCGGACGCCGCCGACCGGCCCGCGAAGACGTACTCCGGCGGTATGCGCCGCCGGCTCGACCTGGCCGCGGCCCTCGTCGTCTCCCCGCCGGTCATGTTCATGGACGAGCCGACGACGGGCCTCGACCCGCGCAACCGCCAGCAGCTGTGGGAGGTCATCAAGCAGCTGGTCTCCGGCGGTACGACGTTGCTGCTCACCACCCAGTACCTCGAAGAGGCCGACCATCTGGCGCACGAGATCTGCGTCGTCGACCACGGCAAGGTGATCGCCCGCGGCACCGCCGACCAGCTCAAGGCGCGCACCGGCGGCGAGCGTGTCGAGGTGGTGGTGCACGACCGCGAGCACATCGTCACGGCGACGGAGATCCTCCAGGGCTTCGGCAAGGGCGAGACCACCGTCGAGGACCACACCCGCAAGCTCACGGTGCCGGTGACCGGGGGTGCCAAGCTGCTCGCGGAGATCATCCGGGAGCTCGACGCCCGCGGTATCGAGATCGACGACATAGGACTGCGTCGTCCCACCCTCGACGACGTCTTCATCTCCCTCACCGGTCACGCGGCCGAGATCAAGGACGACAGCAACGGCGCGGACGCGGCGGACGGCGCGGCCGGTGACACGAAGGGCCGCAAGGCCGGAAAGGGGGCCTCCGAGTGAGTGCCGTCACTGACACCGTGCGGTCCACGGCGCCCCAGGGGGCCTTCGGCCGGTCCGTCCGGGACTCCCTGGTCGTGGCAAAACGCAATCTGATCAGGATGTCCCGAATCCCCGAAATGGTGATCTTCGGGCTGATTCAGCCGATCATGTTCGTGGTGCTGTTCTCGTACGTCTTCGGCGGCTCCATGCAGATCGGCGGCAGCACCAGTCCCGCCGACTACCGCAACTTCCTGATGGCGGGCATCTTCGCGCAGACGGTCACCTTCGCGACCGCGGGTGCCGGCGCGGGTATCGCCGACGACATGCACAAGGGGCTCATAGACCGCTTCCGTTCGCTGCCCATGGCGCGCGGTGCGGTACTCACCGGCCGCACCCTGGCCGACCTCGTGCAGACCGCGCTGACCCTGCTGGTCCTCGCGGTGGTCGCACTGCTGGTGGGCTGGCGTGTCGGATCGGACGGCGACACCAACGCCGGCAAGGTGCTCGGCGCCTTCGGTCTGCTACTTCTCCTCGGCTACGCGTTCACCTGGATCGGCGCGCTGATCGGCCTGTCCGTGCGCACCCCCGAGGCGGCCACGTCCGGCGGACTGATCTGGCTCTTCCCGGTCACGTTCATCTCCAACGCTTTCGTGGACAGCAGCAATATGACGCCCTGGCTGCGGCATATCGCCGACTGGAACCCCTTCAGCGCCACGGTGCAGGCGTGCCGAGTGCTGTTCGGCAACCCGGGCGTCTCGCAGTCGGACGCCTGGCCGATGCAGCATCCCGTGTGGGCCTCGCTGATCTACTCGGTTCTGATCGTCGTCCTTTTCCGGACCCTGGCAGTACGCAAGTACCGCTCGGCGACGGCGTGACGCACCTCCCGGGCACAAGGGGTGACCCGGGGCACGAGGGGTGAGCGAGGGGTGACCCGGGCACGAGGGGTGACCCGGAATGACCCCGGACTGAGCCCGGCGTGCCCCGGCACGACGAGGCCCCCGGCGCGCCCGCGCCGGGGGCCCGTCCAGAACGCGGGCGGGGGGCCTCAGCCCTGGTAAGGCTCGGCCTTGAGGATCCTCACGGAGGCGAACTTGCCGTTCGGGAGCTCGTACTGCGCGTCCTCGCCGACCTTCTTGCCGTTCACGCCCGTGCCCAGTGGAGACTGCGGCGAGTACGTCTCGATGTCGGAGCTCGCGTACTCCCGCGAGGCGAGGAGGAAGGTGAGGGTGTCGTCCTCGTCACCGTCGAAGGCGATGGTCACGACCATGCCCGGTGCCACCACGCCGTCCGCCGCCGGAGCTTCGCCGACCTTGGCGTTCTCCAGGAGCTGGGTCAGCTGGCGCACACGGAGCTCCTGCTTGCCCTGCTCCTCCTTGGCCGCGTGGTACCCGCCGTTCTCGCGCAGGTCGCCCTCCTCGCGCGCGGCCGCGATCTTGGCGGCGATCTCCGTGCGCGCAGGACCAGACAGGTACTCCAGCTCGGCCTTGAGCTGGTTGTACGCCTCCTGGGTCAGCCAGGTGACGTTCTCGCTGGTCTGGGTCACAGGTGCTCCTCGTCGGTACTGGGAAATACAAAGCATCGCCCTACCCAGAAGAATGTTCCTTCACGGGTGGGCGAAACCACGAGCCTAACAATTCCCGGCCCGAAGGGGGAGGACATAAGCCACCAGAATTACGTCGACGCTGGTCAGCGTGTACGTGACATGAGCGACCTGTGAGTCTGATGTCAATCGGCCCGGCAGCCCAGCAACTCCGCCGTCGTGCCCCGCGAGGTCGTACGCAACGTCACCACTTCGTCGATGCGGGAGGCGTTCTGGTCGAAGCGGAAATCGGCGCGGCCGACCTCCGCGCCGTTCTCGGCCTGGGAGCGGACGGTGCAGTACCCGCTCGCGTCCGCGTCCTTGCGGACCTCGAGCTGGACCTTCACCTCGGTGTCGCCCGTCTCGAAGGTGATCACTTCGGCGCTGATCTTCGTACCCCCCACGTAGTGGTAGGCGAACCAGCCGACGAGGGCGAGCAGGGCGGCGCCGAGCACGCTGCCGACGATCTTGAGCATGCGGTCGGCGCGTTGGTCCTCGGAGCGGCCGTAACGGCCCTCGGGCAGCTGCACCGTGCTCATGATCGTCCTCTCGCTGGGGGCGGGAAGGGAGTTCCCGGGAGGAGCGCGCACGTCAGGGACCCTCAAAACCCACAGGACCCGGGCGCCGGCGTCCTGGGCCTGCTGCGGAGCTCTTCGGGGCTCTTCGGGGCGCGGAATTATTCGCCGCCCGATTCGGTCACTATAGAAGCCCCCCGTCCACCACTCGACCACCGCCCCAGCACCCGCCCCCACGCCGACCGACGTCCCCACGGGACGGCACCTATGGATGCGCCACACACACCAGGGCGCCGAATCAACGAGGATTGAGTCTTGACTGACCAGCTGCGACTGATGGCCGTGCACGCCCACCCCGACGACGAGTCGAGCAAGGGTGCCGCCACCATGGCCAAGTACGTGTCCGAAGGCGTGGACGTGCTGGTCGTTACCTGCACGGGAGGGGAGCGGGGTTCCATCCTCAATCCGAAACTGCAGGGCGACCCGTACATCGAGGAGCACATCCACGAGGTACGCAAGAAGGAGATGGACGAGGCGCGCGAGATCCTCGGCGTCAAGCAGGAGTGGCTCGGCTTCGTCGACTCCGGGCTGCCCGAGGGCGACCCGCTGCCGCCGCTGCCCGACGGCTGCTTCGCGCTGGAGGACGTGGACAAGGCGGCCGGGGAACTGGTGCGCAAGATCCGCGCCTTCCGGCCGCAGGTGATCACCACCTATGACGAGAACGGCGGCTACCCGCACCCCGACCACATCATGACCCACAAGATCTCGATGGTGGCGTTCGAGGGCGCGGCGGACACCGAGAAGTACCCCGAGCAGGAGTTCGGTCCCGCGTTCCAGCCGCAGAAGCTCTACTACAACCAGGGCTTCAACCGGCCGCGCACCGAGGCGCTCCACAAGGCGATGCTGGACCGGGGGCTCGAGTCGCCGTACGGGGAGTGGCTGAAGCGGTGGGACGAGTTCGAGCGCACGGAGCGCACGCTCACCACGCACGTCCCGTGCGCCGACTTCTTCGAGATCCGCGACAAGGCGCTGATCGCGCACGCCACCCAGATCGACCCGGACGGGGGCTGGTTCCGCGTCCCGATGGAGCTCCAGAAGGAGGTCTGGCCCACGGAGGAGTACGAGCTGGCGAAGTCGCTCGTCGATACCACCCTCCCCGAGGACGACCTCTTCGCGGGCATCCGCGACAATGCCTGACATGAGCGCAAGCCTGGCACTGACGTACCTCGTCCCCCTCGCCAAGGAGTTGGACAAGGACAAGGTCACCCCCGGCGTACTCGGCTTCATCGTGTTCGCGGTGATGGCTGTGGCGGTGTGGGGTCTGATGAAGTCCATGAACCGGCACATGGGCAAGGTGGACTTCGACGAAGCCCCACAGGAGGAGTCCGCCTCCGGCGTGGGAGCCTCCGGCAAGGGAGGCTCCGGTTCCAAGGGGAAGACGTCGCCCGCCAAGGGGTGAGCGTCTTCCGCCGGTGACTCGGGGCTCCCCGCAGCGGGTGGGGAGGGGTTTCCGCCCCCTCCGCCCCTGCCCGTCCCAGCCCGCCCCTCGCGCAAGCTCTCGACTGCGCTCGAGCAGGGGGACTCTCATCCGGGGCTGCGCCCCGGATGCCGGCCATGGGGCGGTTCTGCCCCCAACCCGGTGGTACCGGATGGTGCACACGGGGGCGCTGTCCGCCCGGCCCCGGCCCGGATGCCGCGGCGGGGGCTCCGTCCGCCGTCGGCCCCGGCCTGAATGCCTTCGCGGGGGCTCTGTCCGCACTCGGCCCCGGCCCGGATGCCGCCGCGGGCTCTGTCCGCACTCGGCCCCGGCCCGGATGCCGCCGCGGGGGCTCTGTCCGCACTCGGCCCCGGCCCGGATGCCGCCGCGGGGGCTCTGTCCGCACTCGGCCCCGGCCCGGATGCCGCCGCGGGGGCTCTGTCCGCACTCGGCCCCGGCCCGGATGCCGCCGCGGGGGCTCCGTCCGCCCTCGCCCCCGGCCCGGATACCTTCGCGGGGGCTCTGTCCGCACTCGGCCCCAGCCCCGGAGGCCGCCGCGGGGGCTCTCTCTGCTTCTTGGACCCCGGTCCCGGACGGCGGCGACGCAGGGAGGGTGCGGCGACCGGGTCGCCGCGAACAGCGCGGACGTCGGCCGCACCGACCGAGGACGCGCACGCAGCCGCGGGCTGCCCCTGGCCCCCCGACGCGTAGGCCCGAGCCTGGACGGCTCGCTTCCGGGCGCCGGAGGAGGAGCTCAACTCACCTCGCCGCAGGGGCGGGACCCCCCTCCGCGCAGGGGCGGGAAACTCATCTCCGCGCAGTTGCGGAACCCCCCTCGGCGCTGGTGCGGAACCCCCTCGGCGCTGGTGCGGAACCCCCCTCCGCGCAGTTGCGGAACCCCACCTCCGCGCAGGGGCGGGACTCACCTCCCCGCAGGGACGGACTCCCCTCCGCGCAGGGCCGCGCAGCTCACCTTCGCCGCAGGGCTAACCCGTCACCGGCACGCCCATGATCTCTCGGGCGTGTCGGCTCGGGACCATTCCCAGGCGCCATGCCTGCCAGCCCGCGTCCAGGTTCACGCCCCGTTCCAGCAGCAGCTGGTACGCCTCCACATAGTCTTCCAGCTTGGCGTCGCGGGACGGATGGGAGGTGCTGGACAGTTGGGCCAGTTCCTCCTGGGCCACCGCCGTGCCCACCTCCACACCGCCGGGGGCGGCGTAGGGCAGCAGGGTGCAGCGCAGGAAGCGGGCCCAGTCCTCGCCGCGGCGGTCGCCGTACGAGGCGAACAGCGCCACCGCCTCGTCACACAGCTGCAGGGCGTGCTGGTTACGGGCGTTGCCCGCCTCGACCACCGCCAGTTCCAGACACGTCCAGCCCTCGCCGTGGGCCACGCCGATGCGCTGGAAGTCCGCCCGGGCGTCCACCAGGAGCTGGCGGGCGAAGCCCGAGTTGCGCAGGCTGCCGGTCTGGGCCGCGCGCTGGTCCCGGGTGACCCGCGCGGAGTGGTGGCGTGCGCAGGCCAGGCCGTAGACGTCACGCATCCGGGAGAACATCGTGCGGGAGCGTTCCAGCTCGCGGACGGACTGATCGAGGTTGCCCGTCTCCTCCAGGGCCTGGCCCAGGTAGTAGATCGTCCACGCCTGGCCCCGCGCGTCCTCGTTCTCCCGGTGCCGCGAGACCGCCTGGCGCAGACCGTCCACCGCCGCCGACGGATCCCCGGCCACCAGCCGGGCCCGGGCCAGCTGTGTCAGGGCCCAGGCCTCTCCGCGGGCGTCGCGCGTGCGGCCGTACAGGTCCAGTGCCGTGCGCAGCTCCGACTCCGCACGCGGGATGTCGCCCATCCGCAGGCTGAGCTGGCCCAGCTGGAAGTGGGCCCACGCCTCGCCGTGCACGGACTCGCTCTCGCCGTGCAGGACGAGCGCCTCGGTCAGCAGTGACAGGGCCCTCTCCACCCGGCCGCGGTCCCGTTCCACCGCCGCCAGCGCGTGCATCGTCCACGCCCGGTCCGCCGCCAGGGAGGGCGAGGACTGCAGCTCCATGGCCTCCTTGAGCTTGGCCTCCGCCTCCGACAGATTGCCCTGGTGGTGCAGGGTGATCCCCAGGGAACACAGCGCCCGCGCGGCCCCCGCGTCGTGATGTGCCTCGAAGTAGAGGTCCACCACCGACGCCAGCGTGGTCCGCGCCGTGTCCAGCTCGCCCAGTTGACGGGCCGCGATACCGGTACGCCACTGCACCGAACGCACCAGCAGGCCCTGGTCGACGGCCTGTGTCAGCTCGCTGATCTCCCCGAGCCGGTACAGGTCGCCGCGCAGCAGGCAGTAGTCGCACAGCGCGCCCAGCAGATTCAGCACCGCCCCCTGGTCGACACCCTCCGCGGAGCGCAGCGCCGAGGTGATGAAGCTCGACTCGTCGTCCAGCCAGCGCAGTGCCGCGTCCAGTGAGGTGAAGCCGTGCGGGCCGACTGTGCTCGACTGAAAAGCGGTGTCCGCCCGCGTCGACGTTTTCCCGTCGACCAGACGGATCACCGAGTCCGCCAGCTCCGCGTAGTTGACGATCAGCCGTTCCTGGGCCGCCGTGCGTTCCGCCGGATCCTCCTCGTCCAGCAGCCGGGCCTGGGCGAAGGACCGTATGAGATCGTGCAGCCGGTAGCGGCTGCCGCGCACATGGTCGATCAGACCCGCTCGGGACAGTGCCGTCAAATGGCGGGTCGCCTCCGCCTCGTCCGTCGCCAGCAGGGCCGCCGCCGCTGCCGCTCCCAGGGAGGCGCGGCCCGCCAGGGCCAGCCGGCGCAGCAGCCGCCGGGCCGTTTCCGACTGGTCGGTGTAGCGCAGCCAAAGCACCCGTTCGACGGGCTCCACCGGACCGTACGCCGCGAGATCGGCGGCCAGCTGACGCGGCGACCGCGCCCCGATCGAGGACCCCGCGACCCGCAGTGCCAGCGGCAGCCCGCCGCACAACTCCCGTATGCGGTCGTGGGATTCGGCGTCGTAGGGGCCCGAGTCCTCCTGGGCGGCGGCCTTCAGCAACTCCTCCGCGCCCGCCGCCTCCAGCGCCGTCACCGGGAGCTCGTGCACCCAGGCCGCCAGTTCGGCGGGCAGGTCGAGCGGTTTGCGGGCGGTGACCAGCACCAGGCTCTCCGAACGTTCCGGAATCAGGGTGCGCACCTGCTGGGCGTCCGAGGCGTCGTCCAGCACGATCGTCACCGGCAGCCCGGTCAGATGCTGGTTGTAGAGCTCTGTGAGCCGTTTGACGTGCTGGTCCGGGGCGGAACGCTCTCGGAACAGCAGCTGTTCGCGCGGTGCGCCCAGCCGGTTCAGCAGATGCAGCAGCGCGTCTCTCGTGGAAAGCGGGGGCAGGGGCGAGTCCTCGGGGCTGTCGCCGCGCAGATCCACCACGCACGCGCCCCGGAACTGGTCCTTCAGGTCGTGGATCGCCCGGATCGCGAGCGTGGAGCGGCCCGAGCCCGGCGCACCGTGCAGCACCACCACCGTCGGCCGGGTATCGGTACTGGCCCGCGCCGCCTGCACCCACTGCCGGATCCGCAGCAGTTCCCGTCGCCGGCCCGCGAACGGCCCCTCGGGCTCCGGCAGTTGACCGAACGAACGTTCAAGGACGTTGCGTCGCCGCGCCGCCGCGCTCTTGTCGGTGCGCCGCAACTGCGGGGCACCCTTCTTGGCCACGCTCGACGCGCTCAGTACGCGCTGCTGGTCCAGGAAAGGCCGGATGCCGCGTACTTCGAGCGCCGTCAGCCACGCAAGGCGCAACTGCTCGGCGCCGCCGGGCTGGCCCAGCGCACCGGCGCGCCGGCTCGCCGCGGGCAGATGCGAGGCGGTGACCCGCACCACCGTCGCCGCGGCGCCCACCACCGCGACCGTCGCGCCCGCGCCGAGTGCCGTGCCCGCGCCGGTGCCCAGCGCCAGGTCCGCCACACAGGCCGCGACCGCCGCGACGGCCGCCACCAGCAACGGAGTTCCCGCACCCTCGCGGGCGTAGCGCTGAGCGAACGTCAGCCGGCCGGCCTCCGCCTCGTCCGTGGCGCGCGCGAAGGCCTCGTACTCCTCCGCGGCCGTCTGCGCCATCGCGTCCAGCGCCCCGCGCGCCCGCGACAGCAGTACGTTCCCGTCGACCCGCCCGCCCGACCGGCGCACCTCCTCCTCGACGGCCCGCGCCAACAGCCTCTCGGCCTCGGCCCGGTGGCTCTCCCGCATGTCAGTCCCCCTCCGACAGCTGCTCGTCCGGTTACGAGTGTGCGGGGTGCGGGGCGCGAAGGCGAGAGGCCCAGCGATCACACGAACCGGCGCACGCGACCCTCACCGGCCCTTCACAGCCCAGCACGACCTCCTCGACGCCATCCGTGACGGACCGTGGCACCCGGTCGCCTTCCGTGACCGTGCGCGGAGCCGTCGTTTCCCGTGGGAGACCCGCCGCTGCCCGTGGGAGAGTGGAAGGGTGAACCGACTGGTCGATGAGACGTCCCCCTATCTCCTGCAGCACGCCGACAACCCGGTCCACTGGTGGCCCTGGTCGCCCGAGGCGTTCGAGGAGGCGCGCGAGCGCGGGGTTCCCGTGCTGCTCAGCGTCGGTTATTCGAGCTGTCACTGGTGTCATGTGATGGCTCACGAGTCCTTCGAGGACGAGGCCACCGCCGCCTACATGAACGCCCACTACGTCAGCGTCAAGGTCGACCGCGAGGAGCGGCCCGACGTCGATGCCGTGTACATGGAGGCCGTGCAGGCGGCGACCGGGCAGGGCGGATGGCCCATGACCGTCTTCCTCACGCCCGACGCCGAGCCGTTCTACTTCGGGACGTACTTCCCGCCCGTGCCACGCCCCGGCAGCCCCTCGTTCCGGCAGGTCCTGGAGGGGGTGCACGCGGCCTGGACCGACCGCCGGGAGGAGGTCGCCGAGGTCGCCGGGAAGATCGTGCGTGATCTCGCCGGGCGTGAGCTGACGTACGGCGCGGAGACGACCGCACCGGGTGAGGAGGAGCTGGCGCAGGCGCTGCTCGGCCTGACCCGGGACTACGACCCCACGTACGGCGGTTTCGGGGCCGCGCCGAAGTTCCCGCCGTCGATGGTGCTGGAGTTCCTGCTGCGTCACCACGCGCGCACCGGGTCGGAAGGTGCGCTGCAGATGGCGCAGGACACCCTGGAGCGGATGGCGCGCGGCGGAATCTACGACCAGCTCGGCGGCGGCTTCGCGCGCTACTCCGTGGACCGTGCGTGGGTGGTGCCGCACTTCGAGAAGATGCTGTACGACAACGCCCTGCTGTGCCGGGTCTACGCGCATCTGTGGCGGGCCACCGGGTCCGAGCTCGCCAGGCGGGTCGCCATCGAGACCGCGGAGTTCCTCTACCGCGAACTGCGCACGGAGCAGGGCGGGTTCGCCTCCGCACTGGACGCGGACAGCGACGACGGGACGGGGCGGCACGTCGAGGGCGCGTACTACGTGTGGACGCCCGGGCAGCTCAGGGAGGTGCTCGGGGAGAAGGACGCGGAGCTCGCGACGCGGTACTTCGGCGTCACCGAGGAGGGCACCTTCGAGCACGGCACCTCCGTCCTGCAACTCCCGCAGGACCAGGGCGTGTTCGATCTGCCGCGGCTCGCGTACGCCAAGCTGCGGCTGAAGGCGGCCCGGGACGGGCGTCCTCGCCCCGGCCGCGACGACAAGGTGGTGGCCGCCTGGAACGGGCTGGCGATCGCCGCGCTCGCGGAGGTCGGCGCGTTCTTCGACGACCCCGACTTCGTGGAGGTCGCGGTGGAGGCCGCCGATCTCCTCGTACGGGTGCACATGGACGAGCACGCGCGCCTCGCCCGGACGTCGAAGGACGGCCGGGCCGGCGCCAACCAGGGTGTGCTGGAGGACTACGCGGATGTCGCGGAGGGGTTCCTGACGCTGGCGTCCGTCACGGGGGACGGCGTGTGGCTGGAGTTCGCCGGGCTGCTCCTCGACCACGTGCTGGAGCGGTTCACCGACGACAGCGGCGCCCTGTACGACACGGCCGCCGATGCGGAGCGGTTGATCCGCCGTCCGCAGGACCCGACGGACAGCGCAACTCCGTCCGGGTGGAGCGCGGCCGCGGGCGCGCTGCTGTCGTACGCGGCGCACACCGGCTCCGAGCGGCACCGGACCGCCGCCGAGAAGGCGCTGGGCATGGTGAAGGCGCTCGGTCCGCGGGTGCCGCGGTTCATCGGCTGGGGGCTCGCGGTGGCGGAGGCGTCGCTGGACGGGCCGCGTGAGGTGGCGGTCGTGGGCCCGGCGGGCGATCCGGGCACCAGGGAACTGCACCGGACGGCGCTGCTGGCGACCGCGCCCGGTGCGGTGGTCGCGGTCGGTGAGCCGGGCGGTGAACCTGGCGCTGAGCCGAGCGGTGACGGGCTGCCGTTGACGGCCGGCCGGCCGCTGGTGGACGGGCGTCCGGCTGCCTATGTGTGCCGCAACTTCACCTGTGACGCGCCGACGACGGATGTGGAGCGGTTGCGGGAAGCGCTGACGCTCGGTAACCCCGCGTGACTGAAACGTTCTCAGCTGTGAACGAAGTGGGTCGAAGTTCAGCCATTTATGGATGGGGTCTTGAGCGATCGATCGGGCGTCGGCGTCGGCGCTGATCCATCGTCAACTCGCTCACCTGCAACGACGTTGTAGGCAATCCGAGGCTTTCACCCGACTGTCCACCATGCGGAAACAAGCTATTTATCGGAAGCGGTCACGAGCTTCACAGTTCCCCCATAATC
Source organism: Streptomyces cavernae (assembly GCF_004023625.1). Lineage (GTDB taxonomy): Bacteria > Actinomycetota > Actinomycetes > Streptomycetales > Streptomycetaceae > Streptomyces > Streptomyces cavernae. The sequence continues at coordinate 120,782 of NZ_RPDJ01000034.1, forward strand.
TGATCGTCGGCGCAACGCGAGCGAACTCCGTTGCGCCCGGGTGTGTACCGGGGGGTGCACGCCCGAGGTACGCCGGGGGGTATAGGGGATCTGGGGGGATCTTTTTGCTGACGTCCGTCTTCATCGCTGCCGTTTCCCTGGTGCTGTTCTGGATGGCGGCGTTCACCCTGTGGTGGCAGATGCACGCCTGGCGCACGCCCGAGGTGCTCGCCTCCACCCGGTTCAGCAGACCGGACGGCGGCGAGGGGCTGTCCTTCTCCCTGTTACTGCCCGCGCGGCACGAACAGGCGGTGCTCGACCACACCATCCAGCGATTGCTCGAGTCCAGCCACGCCGACTTCGAGATCATCGTGATCGTCGGCCATGACGACCCGGAGACCGCAGAGGTGGCCCGGAAGGCTGCGGCCCGTGACCCGCGGGTGCGTGTCGTCGTCGACCACCACGAGAAGAAGAACAAGCCGAAGGCCATGAACACCGCGCTGCCCCACTGCACGGGTGACGTGGTCGGGGTCTTCGACGCCGAGGACCAGGTCCATCCCGAACTGCTCGCCCACGTCGACCACGCCTTCCGCTCCACCGGCGCCGACGTCGTCCAGGGCGGGGTCCAGCTCATCAACTTCAACTCCAGCTGGTACAGCCTGCGCAACTGCCTGGAGTACTTCTTCTGGTTCCGCTCCCGGCTGCACCTGCACGCGCAGAAGGGCTTCATCCCGCTCGGCGGCAACACCGTCTTCGTCCGCACCGATGTGCTGCGGGAGGCCGACGGCTGGGATCCGGACTGTCTCGCCGAGGACTGCGACCTGGGGGTCCGGCTGTCCAGTCGGGGCAAGAAGGTCGTCGTCGCCTACGACTCCGACATGGTCACCCGCGAGGAGACCCCCGGCACCCTGATGTCGCTGCTGAAACAGCGCACCCGCTGGAACCAGGGCTTCCTGCAGGTCTACCGCAAGAAGGACTGGAAGCAACTGCCCGCCTTCGGCCAGCGGATGCTCGCCCGGTACACCCTCATGACCCCGTTCCTGCAGGCCGCCTCCGGAGTGCTCATCCCGCTCAACGCGGCGATCGCGCTCTTCCTCGACGTGCCCGTCGGCATCGCCTTCGTCACCTTCCTGCCGGCCGTCACCGCCCTCGTCACCTTCGTCTTCGAGGTCGTCGGACTGCATGACTTCGGCAAGCAGTACGGACTGCGCGTCCGCTTCATCCACTATCTGAAGCTCGTCGTCGGCGGCCCCTTCTACCAGGTGCTGCTCGCCGGGGCTGCCGTCCGCGCCGTATGGCGCGAGCAACGGGGGCGTAACGACTGGGAGTTGACCAGTCATGTCGGCGCACACCTCACCGCAGCCACCGTGACCCGCGAGTCCCGAGAGGACGTTCCGGCGTGACCTCCACCCTTCCCGCGGCGACCAGTACCTCCTCGGTCCCCGCGCAGCAGTCCCCTGCGCACGAAACCACCCCCGCCACCGGCCCCGCCCTCCGTTTTCGCAGCTCACGCGCGGATCTGATCCTCTGCGGAGTGCTCCTCGCGGCGATCATCACCGTGCAGGGCTGGAACATCGCGGACTACCCGACGCTCAGCGACGACGAGGGCACCTATCTCGCCCAGGCCTGGGCCGTTCAGGAGGGGCGCGGGCTCGCCCACTACACCTACTGGTACGACCACCCGCCGCTCGGCTGGATCCAGATCGCGCTGCTCACCTGGATCCCCTCGCTGATCAACCCGGAGTGGATGACCGTCGGCTCGATGCGGACTGTCATGCTCCTGATAAGCGCGGCCAGTTCGGTCCTCATCTACGTGCTGGCCCGCCGGCTCGCGCTGCCCCGCTGGGCGGCCGGACTCGCCATGGTGTTCTTCGGCCTGTCACCGCTGTCGGTCGTCCTCCAGCGCGAGATCTTCCTGGACAACATCGCGGTGATGTGGACGCTGCTCGCGTTCTGCCTGGCCGCCTCCCCGAGCCGCCATCTCTGGCACCACTTCGGGGCCGGCATCGCGGCAGCGGCGGCGGTCCTCACCAAGGAGACGATGCTCGTCGTCCTGCCCGCGCTGTTCGTCACCATGTGGCGCCACAGCCACCGGGACACCCGGAAGTTCGCGCTCACCGGCGCCGTCACCGCCTGCGCCATGATCGGACTGTCGTATCCGCTCTTCGCCCTGCTGAAGGGCGAGCTGTTCCCCGGCAGCGGGCACGTCTCCCTCTGGGACGGCCTGGAGTACCAGATGACCCGGCCCGGTTCGGGCTTCATCCTCGACGCGGGCACCGGCTCCTACGGCGTGCTGCAGTCCTGGCTCTACTACGACCGGGTCCTGCCGCTCGGCGGACTCGCGGGCGCCCTCCTGCTGCTCGTCACCTTCCGCTGGTCGGTGACCGCCCGCGCACTCGCCGGGCCCGCGCTCACCGTCGCCATCCTCGCGCTCGTCGCGATGCGCCCGAGCGGCTACCTGCCCGCGATGTACATCATCCAGGCGCTGCCCTTCCTCGCCCTCGTCCTCGCCGGCGGCGCGGCGAGCGTCGTCCACGCGGTGCTGCGCCGGTGGCGTCGCGGCGAGGAGCACAGGTACCTCACATCGGCCCGCTACGTCCTCGCGACGGTCCTCGCGCTCGCCGCCGCCGCATACGTGGTGCCCCGCTGGTACGACGGCGCCCGCACCGCCGTCACCACCGACGCCAACGCGCCCTACCAGGCCGCCTCGAAGTGGCTGACCACCCGCGTGGCGGACCCCGTGGACACCCGTGTCCTCGTAGACGACGCGCTCTGGCTCGACCTCGTGCATGCCGGCTACCGGCCGGGGCTCGGCGTCATCTGGTTCTACAAGGCCGACCTGGACCCGGCGGTGACCAAGACGATGCCCGACGGCTGGCGCGACCTCGACTACGTCGTCGCCTCGCCCACCGTCCGCCGGGACGCCGTCGACCTCCCCAACGTCAAACAGGCGCTCGAACACTCCACGCCGGTCGTCACCTTCGGCAAGGGCGACGACCGCATCGAGATCCGCCGGATCGACGGTGCCGGGACCCGGGGAGGCACTCGATGACCTCCGAATCCATGCTGCCGGAGGACCTCGGCGACCCCCGCCTGAGCGCCACCGGCGTGCCCGAACCCGCCGCCGTCACCATCGTCGTACCGACCTTCAACGAGTCCGCGAACGTACGGCCGCTGCTGCGGCAGATCACCGAGTCGGTGCCCGCCCGGCTGCCCTGCGAGGTGATCTTCGTGGACGACTCCACGGACGACACCCCCGAGGTGATCGCCGCCGCTGCGCAGGACTGCCCGTTCCCGGTCACCGTGCTGCACCGCGACGAGGCGGCCGGGGGGCTCGGCGGCGCGGTCGTCGAGGGCATGAAGGCGGCCGGCTCGGACTGGATCGTCGTCATGGACGGCGACTGCCAGCACCCGCCGTCCCTCGTCCCGGAGTTGGTGGCCACCGGGGAACACACGGGCGCCGGGCTGGTCGTCGCCTCCCGCTACATCCCGGGCGGCAGCCGCGCCGGACTCGCCGGCGGCTACCGCATCGCGGTCTCGCGGGGCGCCACCTGGCTCACCAAGCTGCTCTTCCCGCGCCGGCTGCGCGGCATCAGCGACCCGTTGAGCGGCTTCTTCGCGATCCGCCGAAGCGTGGTGCCCCAACAGCCAACGCTTGCCCCGTCGCGACGCCCGGCACTCCCCCAAGCTCTCGACTTCGCTCGAGCAGGGGGGACCCCCATGACGCCGCTCCTTGACGGGCAGGCGTTGCCTGCCGGGGCACCGGTCCCCGCGGAGGTCCTGCGCCCCCTCGGCTACAAGATCCTCCTCGAACTCGCCGTGCGCAGCCGCCCGCGCGAGGTCACCGAGGTGCCGTTCGTCTTCCAGGACCGCTACGCGGGCGAGTCCAAGTCCACCGCGCGGGAGGGCCTGCGGTTCCTGCGCCATCTGCTCGGCCTGCGCGCCGCCTCGCCCGTCGCCCGGATGCTGTTCTTCGGACTCATCGGCGTCACCGGTTTCGTACCGAACCTTGTCGGCCTCTGGGGGCTCACCGCGCTCGGGCTGCACTATCTGCCCGCCGAGATCATCGCCAACCAGTTCGGTGTCGTGTGGAACTTCCTGCTCATCGACCAACTGCTGTTCCGTGACCGCCGTTCGCACCGGCGCTGGTGGGACCGCGCCATCCGGTTCGCGCTGCTCGCCAACGCCGATCTGGTGCTGCGCATACCGCTGATCGCGCTGTTCGTCGGCGAGCTCGGCATGGGGGCACTGCCCGCCACCGCACTCGCCCTGGTGACGACCTTCGTCCTGCGCTTCGTGGGGACGGAGGCGCTGGTCTATCTGCCGCGCCGGGGCCGGGGGGCCTCCGGGAGCCGCACATCGAGGAGAACTCCGTGAACATCCGTGTGAGACCAGGACTCCGTTTCAGACCCAGACGCCGCACCTCACTGCTGGCCGTGGGCGCCCTCGCCTCGGGCATGCTGCTGGCCGCGCCCCAGCCGGCCTCGGCCGCCAACCTGGTGAAGAACCCCGGCTTCGAGACCGCGGGCACCGACGACATGCCGTACTGCTGGGAGAAGTCCGGCTGGGGCGACAACGACTTCACCTTCACCACCACCTCCGACGCCCACTCGGGGTCCAAGGCGATGAAGGTCGAGCTGACCCGGCGCGTCGACGGCGACCGCAAGGCGCTGATCACCGAGTCGGCCGAGTGCGCGCCGGTGGTCACTGCGGGCAAGCAGTACGACCTCGGGCTCTGGTACAAGACGACCACGCCCGACGCGTCGATCACGCTCTTCCGGCACGACACCACGGCCGGCTGGCAGTACTGGACCGACCTCAAGACGCTGGACATGCGGGCCGGCTGGACGCAGGCGACGGTGCGCACACCGGAGGTCCCGGCCGGCACCGACCGCATCACCTGGGGCGTCTCGGTCTACGGCACCGGGTCCGCGACCACCGACGACTACACGATGGAACAGGTCGCCGATCCGGTCCCCGATCCGGTGTGCACCGGGACCGCCGAGGAGTGCGCCAACGGCCGCTGGGACGTGCTGCCCACCAAGAACCCGGTCCGCTCCATGCACTCGGTCGTCCTGAAGAACGGCAAGGTGCTGCTGATCGCAGGCTCCGGCAACAGCGAGGAGATGTTCGAGGCGGGCACGTTCACCAGCGCGGTCTACGACCCGGCGAACGGCTCGTACAAGGTCATCCCCACGCCCGACGACATGTTCTGCGCCGGGCACGTCCAGCTCCAGGACGGGCGGGTGCTGGTGATGAGCGGCAACAAGGCCTACCCGGCGGCGGACGGTTCGCACGGCTACGAGGGATACAAGGACTCGTACATATTCGACCCTGACACCGAGACGTACATCAAGACCAACGACATGAACGACGGGCACTGGTACCCGTCTGCGACCGTGCTCGGCAACGGTGACGTGATCTCCTTCGGCGGACTGCGCGAGGACTCCACGGGCTCGGTGACCGCCGAGCTGTGGTCGGACGCCGAGCAGCAGTGGCAGCCGCTGTGGAAGGTCAACCAGACCTGGTCGTACTGGGGCCTGTACCCGTCGATGATCCTGATGCAGGACGGACGGCTCTTCTACTCGGGCAGCCATGTCTTCGGCAACAACATCCCCGGGACCGGCTCGGCGATCTACGACTACGACGCCAACACGATCACGCAGATCCCGGGACTGCAGAAGAAGGACGAGCGAGACCAGTCCGCGAGCGTGCTGCTGCCTCCGGCGCAGGACCAGAAGGTGCTGACGATCGGCGGCGGCAACATCGACTCCAACCCGGACGCCAACCGGCTCACCGACATCATCGACCTCAAGCAGGCCAACCCGTCCCACGTGGCCGGGCCGCCGCTCCCGCAGGGCACGGTGGACCTCGGCAACGGCAAGGTGCCCGAGACCGGTGACCAGGGCAAGATGTACGTTTCCGCGGTGCTGCTGCCCGACGGCAAGGTCCTGGAGACCGGCGGCGCCCTCAACAACCGCGCCAACCCCGTCTACGAGGCGTCGATCTTCGACCCGGAGACCGAGACCTTCGATCCGGTGGCCGCCGACCCCGAGGCCCGCGGCTACCACTCCTCCGCGTTCCTGCTGCCCGACGGCCGGGTGATGGCGACCGGCGACAACCCGGGCAACGGCTCCTGGAACCACAACGTGTCGATCTACACCCCGCCGTACCTCCTCAAGGGCCCCCGCCCGACGATCACCTCGGTGATCGACACGGAGTGGACGTACGGCGACACCCAGCGCATCACGGTCGACCGCCCCATCGCCAAGGCCGAGTTGATCCGTCCGGCCGCCGTCACCCACTCCTCCGACCCCAACCAGCGCTTCGTCGACCTGCCGCTGAGCGTGGACGGCAACAACGTCGACCTGAACGTGACCAGCAACCCCAACCTGGCCCCGCCCGGCTGGTACATGCTCTTCGCGGTCGACGCGAACGGTGTGCCGTCGGTGGCGAAGTGGGTGCACCTGCAGGGTCCTTCGGCCATGGCCGCCGCGTCCGGGGACACGTCCTCCGGGCACGCCTCCGCCGGACACGGCACCTCCGACGACGCACCCTCGGCGAACATCCACTCCTTCGCCGACTCCCTGGACGGCAAGGTCACCGGACCCGGCAAGAAACGGACCTCGCAGGCGGTCAGCCCGACGGTCTCCGGCTGCGACCGGCACTACGGCTCCGCCAACGTCTGCGTGCCGACGGTGTTCCCCGCGGAGGTGAGGGCGACGACCGCGGCCCGCTGCGCCTGGCTGAAGGCCCATGACTACGGACGCCTCGAGGTCAACGGGAAGGACGATCCGCTGCGGCTGGATCCGGACAAGGACGGACTCACCTGCCGGAAAGGCGATCTGAGGAGGCGTTAGCCGCCGACGGCAGCCGCGTCATCGAGCCATCCGTGGGCCGCACCGAGCCCGGTGCGGCCCACGGGGCTGGAATCACGCTCAGAGGCTGCGGTAGACATCGCGGCGGTTGGCGACCGTGAGGACCCACACGATCAGTTCACCGTCCTCGATCGTGTACACGGCGCGGTAGTCCCCGACGCGGAGGCGCCAGCGGGCGTTGTGGCCTTGCAGGGCCTTGATGTCGAATGCCGAGGTGTCGTCCACGTCGAGGGCCTCTTGAAGTTCGGCGAGACGGTGGAGAATCCGCAGTGCCTCGGGGCGAGGGATCTTGAGCATGTCCCGCTGGGCGTGCGGTGTGAACCGGGTGACGTACCCCATGACGATCAGGCGTGGTGGGCGCGGAGTGCCGCGGCCATCTCTTCGAGCGAGACGGAGCCCTCGAGTCCCTCGGCCTCGGCTTCGTCGGCGAGCTGGTTCAGCCAAGCGTCCTCGGTCTTCTCCGCGAGGTCGCGCAGACGCTGGTACTCATCGATGTCGATCACCACGGCCTCCTGTTTGCCGCGCCGCGTGATGATCGTGGGGGTCGCGTCCCGGTGGGCGCGGTCTATGACGTCCGCGAGGTGTCGGCGGACGTCGGCCATCGGTGAAATGACGGGCTCGCTCATGTAGCGAATGTAACAGATGTACATCAGCATCGCGCGGTGAGGGCCGGGCTGAGCGGTCCGGCAGTTCAGCACGTCTCGGCCCGCATGATCAGCGCCCGTTCCACGATCGCCTGCAGTTGCTCGTGATGCGCGCCCCGCCAGTACGCGCGCCCGCACTCCGCGCACTGCGCGAACACGTCGTACGACCGCTGCGTGCCGCCCTGGAGCTGGTCCGCGACCTCCTCCTTGGTGGCGTCCCTGAGCAGTCCGTTGCAGGCCGTGCACCGCGTCCACGGCCGGAGTTCCGGCGCGAACCGGCCGAGCACGTCGCGGAGTTGGTCTTCGGGGCGGGTGCTGTAGACGAACGCGCCCGCCCACAGTTCGCGCCGCCGGAGCAGGCCCCGGTCGCGGCTGAGCATGACCCGCTGCTCGGCGGCCGAGCGCGCGGCGAGGGCCGGGTCGCCGATGTCCGTGGACTCGTACGCGGCGTCCACGCCCAGCAGCCGCAGCCGGCGGGCGAGCGTGCCGAGGTGGACGTCGAGCAGGAAGCGCAACGGGGCGCCCGGGACGCGCTGGGGGCGCACCACCTCGCGCACGATCACGGACTCGCGGTCCGCCGGCACGTGCGAGACCGGCACCTCGCGGCCGTCGACGAGGAGCGCGCCGACCTCCGTCAGCGGGACGCCCAGCGACTCGATGACATGGCCGAGGGTGGAGACGCCGTCGGTGACGACCTTCGTGGCTCCCGCCCGGCGCCCGTGCGGAACGAACAGGTCCAGCTCGGGGGCGAAGGCGACATGGATCTCGGGACCGTTCACCGGGTCAGGATGACACGGGGGGCGCGCCCGTGGCCTCCCGGTTTTCGGGCCCTAGCCCTCCGGCGGCAGGCCGTGCTCCAGCACGTCCAGGGTCCGGTCGACCAGTTCGGCGAGGTCCTCCCGGTGGCCGCTCTCGGCCCAGTACAGCGAGGTCTCCATCAGGCCGCCCATGAGGGCCATCGCGTAGACCCGGACCTCCAGGCCGTCGGGGTCCATGCCGGTGCGCTCCCCGATGACCCGGCACAGCAGCCGGCCGGTGACCGACATGCTCTCCATCATCCGGGAGCGCACGGCGGGGACCTCGACCATGAGTCTGGTCCGCAGCCGGGTCACCTCGCGCTCCTCGGTGTCCAGGAGGCCGAGGGCCCTGCGCATCACATGGCGCAGGGAGTCCAGCCACGGCTCGTCGGCGGGCCGGGCCCGTAGTTCCTCCTCGATCACCGGGTCGTACTCGTCGGTGAGGACGATGTCCTCCTTGGTGGGGAAGTACCGGAACACCGTGGAGGGGGAGACCTCGGCCGCCTCCGCGATCTGCTCGATGGTGGTGGTGTCGTACCCCTGTTCCCTGATCAGCCGGTACGTGGCGTCGCGGATCGCGGTCCGGGTCTTGATCTTCTTCCGTTCGCGAAGCCCCAGCCGGTGTTCGGGGGTGGGGGTCGTGCTCCGTGCTGGGGTGGCGGCCATGGTGGCCATTGTCGGCCATCCGCGGGGGCGGGGGCACGTCATCGATGGCTCCGTGGACCGCCGCACGGCAGTCCGGCTCGACTTGAGAGCTACTCTCAAAAAGTAGCGGCCGTCATTCTGTGGGCCGTCCAGGCAAGGCATTTCTTGACCTGCGCGACGCCTGGATGTCAGTGGGGCGTGTCACTCTGAGATCACGTCGGTTCACGGATCGTGATCTTGGAGGGGGCGAGGTGGACACGTTCGGTGTGAAGGTGCTGGCGCTGGTGACCGCGGTGCTGTGCCTGGCCGGCTATCCGCTCGGCGGCGTGCCCGTCGTGCTGGGGGCCGTGGCGGCCGGGATCACGGTCCTGACATGGCGAGTGGCCGTGGCTTCGAGGCCGCCACGGCCACTGGGGAAGAGGGGTGGGGGGTCCGGGGCGAAGGGTGCCCCGGAGGCGAAGAGGTCAGCTGTGCTGATACGCGACCAGCGAGATGCCCACGTAGTGCACGACGAACGCCGCGAGGGTGAAGGAGTGGAACACCTCGTGGAAACCGAACCAGCGGGGTGAGGGGTTCGGCCGCTTGATGCCGTAGATCACCCCGCCCGCGCTGTAGAGGAGCCCGCCCACGATCACGCACACCAGGACGGCGATCCCACCGCTCCGCATGAAGTCGGGGAGGAAGAACACCGCGGCCCAGCCCATCGCGATGTAGCACGGGGTGTAGAGCCAGCGCGGGGCGCCTATCCAGAACACGCGGAAGGCGATTCCGGCCAGCGCGGCGGCCCAGATGCCCCACAGCAGCCACTGCCCCTTGCCGCCCGGCAGCAGGAGCATGGTCAGCGGGGTGTAGGTGCCCGCGATGATCAGGAAGATGTTCGCGTGGTCGAGTCGGCGCAGGACAGCGTCCATGCGCGGACTCCAATTGCCCCGGTGGTAAAGGGCGCTGACGCCGAATAGCAGGCAGGCCGTCAGCGCGTAGATGCCGCAGGCTATGCGGCCGCGGGGTGAGTCCGCGAGCGCGGTGAGCACCAGCCCGGCGACCAGGACGGCCGGAAACATTCCAGCATGCAGCCAGCCGCGGAGCTTCGGCTTGATCGGATGCGGAAGGGAGAGCGCGGCGGGACCGCGGCCGGCGGCCGGCGTGTCCGTAGGCGCGTCGGGGGCGGACGCAGTCATGCGCCGCATCGTACCTACGGCTTCGTAGGTTGCGAATCAGTCTGGGCCAATGAAAGACGTCACGGCGAAGTGATGGTCTCACGGGAATCCCTGCGGTGAACAGCGGATGAGCGCTAAACGGCACAGGTGCGTGGTGTTGCTCACGTCGCTCAGGTGTGCGGCCCACTGGACAGATGGGCGAAGGAGTCGGATGATCAAATGAGTGCAGTCGGCACCGGATGAGCGCCAGATGATCCACTGTGAGGCATCCGAAGCGTCCGGGTCGAGGCCCCCAAGGGGCAATCAACAACAAATCCCTCACCTAGGAGCAATCGTGGCGCGCGACATCGCGGCTCCCTCAACCGTCCCCACCGAACACAAAGAACTGGTCTCGTGGGTCAACGAGATCGCAGAGCTGACTCAGCCGGACAATGTGGTCTGGTGTGACGGATCCGAAGCCGAGTACGAGCGTCTGTGCGAGGAACTTGTCCAAAAAGGCACCTTCCGGAAGCTCGACCCGATCAAGCGCCCCAACTCGTACTACGCCGCCTCCGACCCGACCGATGTCGCGCGGGTCGAGGACCGTACGTTCATATGCTCCGAGAAAGAGGAGGACGCGGGCCCGACCAACCACTGGAAGGACCCCGCCGAGATGCGGGAGATCTTCGCGGGAGAACAGGGCATCTTCCGCGGCTCGATGCGCGGCCGCACCATGTACGTGGTCCCGTTCTGCATGGGCCCGCTGGGTTCGCCGCTCTCCGCGATCGGCGTGGAGATCACCGACTCCGCGTACGTGGCCGTCTCGATGCGCACCATGACCCGCATGGGACAGCCGGTCCTGGACGAACTGGGCACCGACGGCTTCTTCGTGAAGGCCGTCCACTCCCTCGGTGCGCCGCTCGCCGAGACCGAGGCCGACGTCCCCTGGCCCTGCAACTCCACCAAGTACATCTCGCACTTCCCGGAGACCCGCGAGATCTGGTCCTACGGCTCCGGCTACGGCGGCAACGCGCTGCTGGGCAAGAAGTGCTACGCCCTGCGCATCGCCTCCGTCATGGCGCGCGACGAGGGCTGGCTGGCCGAGCACATGCTGATCCTCAAGCTGACGCCGCCGAGCGGTGAGTCGAAGTACGTGGCCGCCGCGTTCCCGTCGGCATGCGGCAAGACCAACCTCGCCATGCTGGAGCCCACGGTCCGCGGCTGGACGGTGGAGACGATCGGCGACGACATCGCCTGGATGCGGTTCGGCGAGGACGGCCGGCTCTACGCGATCAACCCCGAGGCCGGTTTCTTCGGTGTCGCCCCCGGCACCGGCGAGCACACCAACGCCAACGCGATGAAGACGCTGTGGGGCAACTCCGTCTTCACCAACGTCGCGCTGACCGACGACAACGACATCTGGTGGGAGGGCATGACGGAGGAGACTCCGGCCCACCTCACGGACTGGAAGGGCAACGACTGGACGCCGGAGTCGCAGACGCCGGCCGCCCATCCCAACGCCCGCTTCACCGTGCCCGCCGCGCAGTGCCCGATCATCGCGCCCGAGTGGGAGGACCCCAAGGGCGTGCCCATCTCGGCGATCCTCTTCGGCGGGCGCCGCGCCACGGCCGTCCCGCTGGTGACGGAGTCCTTCGACTGGAACCACGGCGTCTTCCTCGGCGCCAACGTGGCCTCCGAGAAGACCGCCGCCGCCGAGGGCAAGGTCGGGGAACTGCGTCGCGACCCGTTCGCCATGCTGCCCTTCTGCGGCTACAACATGGGCGACTACATGGGTCACTGGGTCGACGTCGCCAAGGGCAAGGACCAGTCCAAGCTCCCGAAGATCTACTACGTGAACTGGTTCCGCAAGAACGACGAGGGCAAGTTCGTGTGGCCGGGCTTCGGTGAGAACAGCCGTGTCCTGAAGTGGATCGTGGACCGTCTCGACGGCAAGGCCGAGGGCGTCGAGACCCCGATCGGCATCCTGCCGACCAAGGAGGCCCTCGACACCGACGGGCTGGAGCTGTCGGAGTCCGACCTGGACTTCCTGCTCACCGTCGACAAGGACGTGTGGCGGGAGGAGGCCGCGCTGGTCCCCGACCACCTCAACACCTTCGGCGACCACACCCCGAAGGAGCTGTGGAACGAGTACCGGGCCCTGGTGCAGCGCCTCGGCTGAGGCGGGCGCACCGCCTGACGTAAGGCTCCGCCTGACGTAAGGCTCCGCGGCCGGCCAGACCTTGCCCTGACCTGCGATGTCGTCCCGCCGGCCGCGGCGACGCACAACGGACCCCGCACAACGGCGTGCGGGGTCCGGGTTTTTGTCCCCGTCAGCGGGAGCGGTCCTCCAGGTACCGCGTGTGGGACTCCTGACGCCGGGCCTCCACCTCGCGCAGCCCGGCCGCCAGCCGGTCCGCCTCGTCGTGCAGCAGTGCCAACTGCCGTTCGAGGTGGCGTTCCGGCGGCTCCTGCCCGGGGGTCAGCCGGGTCCACCACCGGGTGCGTACGAAGGTGTCGACGGCCTCCGGGATGTCCTGGCGGACGGCCCGCGACAGGCTGTGCACTCCCTCCGGGTCCTGCGCCAGGACACCGGCGACCCAGCCGGGGTCCAGCAGGGCGGCCAGCAGCTCGGTCAGCTCGGTGAGCCGGCCGGAGGCGGCGGGCGGCAGCTCCACGTCCCCGAGGTAGGCCCGCAGCTTCTCGAAGTCGCCGCGCAGTTCGTCCAGCTGGGCGGACGGGTCCGGGAAGTCCGGCAGCGGCGGGCGCTCCGGCGGGGCGATCAGCGCACCCGCGCCGTACAGCCCCGCGACGACGACCGGCCAGTACGCGCCCGCGAGACCGGTGAAGGTCAGCACCAGGCCGACGATTCCGCAGGCACACCCGGCGAGGTTCTTCCGGGACTCGAGATGGCGCAGGAACTTGTCACTGGTAGCCACGGATCTCCTCGAAGGCGCCGTCGAGGGAGCCCTTCTGTGCGTCGAAGAGCCTGCCGCCGGTCAGCTCCGCTATGTGCTCGAGCTCATCGCGGTCGGAGTCGCCGAACAGGATCGGGAAGACGGGGATCTCCCGCTGTGCGGCGGGCAGCCCCTGGTAGAAGTCGTCGAACTCGGACGCCTTCGCGCCCGCGGTGTTCTCGCCGTCCGTCATCAGCACGATCGACGTGAACGTGTCGGGGCCGGTGCCCAGATGCCCGTACGCCTTCTGGAGCGAGGTGAAGATCGCGGTGTCGCCGTCGGCGCTGAGCGCGTCGGTGTCCCCGCGGATGGCGTCGAGTCCCGCCCGTGGATCGGCGGGGTCGACCACATGCGTCCGCACGCTCTTCACGTCCGACCCGAACGGCATCAGCGTGACCTCCTCACGGTCGCGGAAGTCCCCCGTGAGATCGGCGAGCGCCGCCTTCAGCCGCTCGATGCGGTCGCCCTCCATGGAGCCGGAGGTGTCCAGCACGTAGACCGTCCGGGAGGGCCTCCTGAGCTTGTTCTCGTAGGAGTCGAGCAGGCCGTCGGCCACGGACCGGCTGCCGGGGAAGGGCAGTTCACGCCGGCGCCCGGTGTCCAGCGCGTCGGAGGGCGGTACCGAGGTGACGACCGGGCGGCGGAAGGTGCTGCGGGTGATCTCGTCCTGGATCTCCGGGGTGCGCAGCGCGTCGGCGACGCGCCGTACCGTGTCGCGGGTGTCCTGGCCGGTCGCGGCGAGCGAGGTCAGCGGGTAGTCGGCGGTGACCACCCCGTCGCGCGGGCGGATCACCGTGAGGTCCTTCATGGGCGTGAGCATCGACTCGTAGTTGATCAACGCGTCCACCGTGCCGCGGCGGCCGTAGGCGGCGGCCAGCCAGCCCGAGGAACCCGAGGTGAGCTTCTGACCCTTGAAGAACTCCTTCAGCCGCGGGGTCGCCTTCGCCACGTCCGCCTCGGTCAGCGCGGACTGGGCGCCGGACAGGCCCGATGCGACCGAGATCAGCGCGGAGAAGCCCGAGTTGGACCGGGCGGGGTCGGTCATCCCGTAGGTCAGCCGCCCGTCCCGGACCGCCTGCTCCACCTGCGACCAGGTGACCTCCTGCGGCTTCCAGCCCAGCCGTCGTACGGTCGTCGTCTTCACGCCGATCGCGACCGGGCTGGTCATGACCGGTGTCTCGGAGACCACTTTCCGCGCCGCGTCCGGGCGCAGGTGCAGATAGTCGTTGGAGGACAGCCACAGGGCGTCGTACCTGCCGTCCGTGGTGTTCTTCGCGAGGAGGGAGACGGCGTCGAGGGTGCCCATGTACGTGGGCCGGATCTTGATGCCGGTCCTCTCCTCGACCTGGTCCAGGACGGGCTCCATGTCGACGAGTTCGCTGGAGGCGAGGACCCGCAGGGTGCCGGGCCGGGGAGCGCCGGGGTCCTCCGTCTCAGCCGAGGACGTGCAGCCCGAACCCAGCAGCACGGCGGCCACCGTGAGCGCGCCCGCACCGACGCGCGGTCGAACTCTCCTGCGCAGTCTCATGCGAGCCCCCCTTCCAGTGCCCCCTGCGCCCGGCTGCGCTCCAAGTACGTGCTCGCCGACTGCAGTTCGGAGGTGAGGGAGGTGACGGTCGCCGCCATCGCCTCGGTGGCCTGCGCCTTGTAGGTGTCGATGGTGTCGAGGGTGCGATAGATCTGCTGGAACGCCGAGCGCAGCGTCTCCACGCCCACCGCCGGGTCGGCGGCGATCCGCTGGATCTCCCCGCTCTGGGTGGCGAGCATCTCCGCGTTGCCGCGGATCAGGTCCTCGGTCGTGCCGCGCAGGGCGTTCACCTGCTCGACGACCTTGCGCTGGTTGTCCAGGGCGGACGCCAGCATCACCGCGATGCGCAGGGCCGAGACGGTGGTGGTGGCGGCCCGGTCGACGCCCTTGATCAGCTCGTCGTTGTTGCGGCGGACGACATCCATGGCCAGATAGCCCTGGGCGCACACCGCGAGCTGGGTCAGCAGGTCCTGGTGCTTCTGCCGGACCGGGAAGAGGACGTCGGCGCGCAGGGTGTCGGCCTCCGCCGGGTCGCGGGCCTCCACAGCCGCCACATGCTCCTCGACGGCCGCGTCCAGGGCCTCGGTGAGGACGACGTACTCCTGGAGCTTGCCCATGGTCTCCCAGAGGCGGACCCGCTCGGTCTGCAGCGCGGCGTTGTCGCGCCGCAGTTCGTCCTGACCGCCGCGCAGCGAGCTGACGATCTTGTTCAGCGTGCCCTGTGCGGACGCGTACTTGGCGATGTGGTCGCGCAGCTTGTTGCCGCCCGGCAGCTTGGCGAGGAACTTACGGGTCCTGCCGCCCGGCAGGTCGCGCGGGTCCAGGTCCTCCACGGTGCGGCGGAGTTCGACGAGTGAGGAGGAGACCCGGGACTGGGCGTCCTCGCCGTTCGCGGGCAGGCTGCGGACGGCGCGCTCCAGCATGCGGTTGGACTGCGCGGCGGCACCGCGCATCTCGCCGGCGCCCAGGGCCGCGATCTCGCCGACCTTGTGAGCGAACTCGGGGGAGCGGGCGTCGAGGGCGGCGAGCGAGCCGACGTACTCGGCGGCCCGGCGCGCCATGTCCGTGCGCACGGACTCGTCGACGGGGACGAGACCGCCGGCCTTGTCGCGGGGGACGGCCGCAACGGGCTGCGGCGGGGTGAGCGTGAACTCGCTCCGGTCGGTGTCCATCCGGCTGTGTTCGGTGTTCATGGTCGTGTTTCCCCTAGCCCCGGGCCCGTCGCGCCATCTCGTGCAGCACCGCGGAGGCGGGCACGGGCGCCTGGTGGAAACCGGTCAGCTTCTGGTTGAGGTACGTGGTGTGGGCGGCGGTGGCCGCGGTGAACTCCCCGGTGTCGCCCTGCGGCCGGAACCCGTGCCGGGCAGCGAGCGCCCGCAGCTTCGGGTCGCTGCTGAGCAGTTCACCCAGCGCCCTGCCCTCGGCGGTGAGGGGTACGACGGTGTGGTCGCTGGTGGTCGTGGTGTCCGGGTAGAGCACGGTGAGGTCGTCGACCTGCTGTCCCTGGGCGAGCAGCGAGGCGACCTGCTGCTCGTAGACGAGGACGAGCGGATTGCCGGCGCCGCTGATGAAGTCGCGGAACGCCGCGTCCGAGCTGGGCTGCTGGGCGCCCTGCACACCGATCAGCTTGCGCATCAGCGGTGCGGTGCGCCCGACGTCCGCGCTGTTCGCGGCGACCCGGTCGCCGGCGGCGACATAGGAGGCGGCGGCGAGGTAGAGGGCGCCGGAGTTGGAGCTGAGCGGGTCGGTGCTGGTGATGTAGACGGCGCCGGTGAGCTCCGCGTAACGCTCCGCGCCCTTCAGCCGCTGCCAAGTGCGGTCCTGCTCGGCCGCCTTGAGGTACTCGGCCATCTTCAGCGTGCCGCGGCCACCGCCCCCGTCGAGAGTGGCGAGGCCGTTCGCGGCCAGTACGGAGGCGGCGACGCGGTGGGCGACGACGACCAGCGGGGAGTAGAACGGGCGCGGCAGCGGCTGCCGGGCCCGGTACTTCTCCGCGAGGGCGTCGGCCGGGGCCTTGCTGGAGGGGAACGCGAAGTCGTACCCCTTGAGGTCGAGGTCCTCCATGGCCCAGGAGCCAGCCGTCTCCGTCTTCACGGTGAAGCCCTTGGCGGAGAGAGCCTTCACCACGTCGGGGTCGGAGAAGAACTCGGCCTTCTCCGACCCGATCACCCCGCGCACGGTCTTCGTTGCCGTGCTCGTGTCCTGTTCGCGGCCGGCGACGACAGCGGCTCCCACGCCGCCGATCAGCAGTACCGCGAGGACGATTCCTATGATTCGTCTCACACTTCGAGCGTGCTCGCGGAACTGGACATTCCAGGGCGTCGGGGGTGAACGGCGGGTGTCCACGTGTTCCCAGTACGCAACCGGAGGAAGCGGCTCCGGGGTGAGGTGCGGCGTGCGACGGGGGGCGTGCGCGTCCGGGGGTGGCGTGCGACGGGGGTTGGAGCGGGGCGCCTGTTCGGCGACGTGAGTCGCGCGGACATTCCGTCAGCGCGAACTCAGGTGACGCCGAAGCGAGCGCGGTGTTGTGGCGCCCGGTCCGCGCGTCGCTGTGGGTGCGCGCGGACCGGGGCCGTGCGGGGAGCCCGGTGGGCTCAGGCGGTGGACGCCAGTTCGCCGTGCTGGAGTGCCGCCGCGTGGGCGTCCACGCGTTCCGCCGCCAGGATCGCCGCCGCGGTGTCCGCCCGGGACGCGGCGACCACCAGGGCCCGGCCCGCGAGGGTGTGCGCCCGCTGGTGCAGTGCCGGAACGCGCCCCGCCTGGCCGGTGGCCGTGGACGTTCGCACGGGGGAGACCCCGCGCAACCGCTCGATCAGTGCGGCCAGCCGCTCCGCCGCGATGTCCAGCTCGGCGGACGGCGCGAGCGCCCGCAGGTCGTCGGTCACCGCGAGCAGTGCCGCGAGATGACCGGCCAGTTGTATGTCCAGCTCCTCCTCGCGTGAGCGATGCGGGAAGTCGGACGTCGTGCCGGCCATCGTGTGGACCGACTTGGTGCGGATCGGTTCGTACATGAGGATGGCCTCCTGTGCTGTCAGGAAGCCATCCTACATTAGAATCCGTCTAAAGTAGAGTTCGCTGGCGGGACGGCGGATCGGGGGATATGCGCGGCGCTCATCAGTGCTGGCCGTAGCCGTCGAGGAAGTTCGCGATCCTGCCCACCGCGTCCGTGAGGTCGCGTGCCGTCGGCAGGGTCACCACCCGGAAGTGGTCCGGTTCCGGCCAGTTGAAGCCCGTGCCCTGGACCACCATGATCTTCTCGCGGCGAAGCAGGTCCAGGACCATCTGCCGGTCGTCCCTGATCTTGAAGACCTTGGGGTCGAGCCGGGGGAAGAGGTAGAGCGCGCCCTTCGGCTTCACACAGCTCACCCCGGGGATCTGTGTCAGCAGGTCGTACGCCACGTCGCGCTGCTCCTTGAGCCGCCCGCCGGGCAGGACCAGGTCGTCGATGGTCTGCCGGCCGCTGAGGGCGGCCGCGACACCGTGCTGTCCGGGCATGTTCGCGCACAGGCGCATGTTCGCCAGGATGGTCAGGCCCTCGATGTACGAGTCCGCGTGCGCGCGCGGTCCGGAGATCGCCATCCAGCCGACCCGGTAGCCGGCCACCCGGTAGGCCTTCGACATCCCGTTGAAGGTGAGCGTGAGCAGATCGGGGGCGATCGCGGCGGTCGGGGTGTGGGTGGTGCCGTCGTAGAGGATCTTGTCGTAGATCTCGTCGGAGCAGACGAGCAGGTTGTGCCGCCGCGCGATGTCCGTGAGGCCGCGCACGACCGCCGCGTCGTACACCGCACCCGTCGGGTTGTTCGGGTTGATGATCACGATCGCCTTGGTGCGGTCGGTGACCTTGCGCTCCACGTCGGCGAGGTCGGGCATCCAGTCGGACTGCTCGTCGCAGCGGTAGTGCACGGCGGTGCCGCCGGACAGGGAGACGGCCGCGGTCCACAGCGGGTAGTCCGGCGACGGCACGAGCACCTCGTCGCCGTCGTCCAGCAGGCCCTGCATCGCCATCACGATCAGCTCGGAGACGCCGTTGCCGATGAAGACGTGCTCGACGTCTGTCTCTATGCCGAGGGTCTGGTTGTGCATGACGACGGCTCGGCGCGCCGCGAGCAGGCCCTTGGCGTCGCCGTAACCGTGGGCCGAGGAGACGTTGCGGAGGATGTCCTCGAGGATCTCGGGCGGGCACTCGAAGCCGAACGCCGCCGGGTTCCCGGTGTTCAGCTTGAGGATGCGATGACCCGCTGCCTCCAGCCGCATCGCCTCTTCAAGTACCGGACCCCGGATCTCGTAACAGACGTTGGCGAGCTTCGTGGACTGGATCACCTGCATGTCCGTGAGCTTACGGCCGAGTAACGCTCACCGCTCCGTGTTTTGCACCACTTGGTCCGATCGACGTGCTCGTTTCCCGGTCCCGCCGCCCGGTCGACGAGGCTGCGCTTTGGGTGGTTATCGCCGGTAACCGCATCATCAGACTCTCCTGCATCTAGAATGCGCCACCATGGCTAGGGAGCATCGGTCCGGCAAGGGGACGTCCGACGCGAACACCGCGCACCGCGCGAACGGCGCGAACGCCGCCGAAGGGGCGAACCGGGAAGACGGCGCGGCCCCGGAGCCGCCGAAGGTGTACCTCCCGAGTGCCGACACGACGCCCGAGTACGACCGGTACCTCGACCCGGCGCTGGCCCATGGCTGGCAGAACGCCTACGACGAGACCCAGAAACTGCCCGTGACCCCGGACGGCCCGTTCGGCGACGCACCGGTGCCCGCCGGACCCGACCGGGGCGACCCGGCTCCTGGCGCTGTGGTGCCGGATGGCGGGTTGCCGGGCGGTGGGCTGCCGGAGGGCGCGGTTCCGGAGGGTGGGTTGGAGGGCGGTGGGCTCCCGGGCGGTGGGCTGCCGGGGGGCGCGGTTCCGGAGGGTGGGTTGCCGGGCGGTGGGCTGCCGGGGGGCGCGGTGCCGGAGGGTGGGTTGCCGGGCGGTGGGCTGCCGATGGGTGCGGTCCCGGGCGGTGTGCTGCCGGACGGTGCGATGCCGGTGGGTGCGCCGCCGGACGGGCTTGCTCATGACGGCGTTGGCCAGGTCGGTCCGACTCAGGAGTCCCCGACTTACGACGTCTATCCCGGGTCGGCTCATGACGGCACGGCCCACCCGGGCGGCACGGCCGGCACCCACGGCTACGACGCCCATGAGGGCTATTACGCCCATGACGGCTACGACACCCGTGACGACTACGACGTCTATGGCGCTCATGACGCCCCCTACGGCCTTGCCGGCGGTGGCGCGGCCCACGGGGCCCCGATACCCGTGGGAAGGGCCCAGCGGCGCGCACAGGCCGCCCGGCGTGGCCGTGTGATGCGCCGGGCGGTCGTGGCCGCCGGTGCGGTCTGCGTCCTGGGGGTCGTCGCCGGGTTCTCCGGGCTCTTCGGATCAGGCTCCGGGGGTGGGGCAGGAGACCCGGGAGGGACGCCGCTGCCGAAGAGCGAGCGATCCGCGGACCCCACGGACGCCGACGGGTCCACCGCGACATCCACCACCGTCCCCGGCGCCGACCCCTCCGGCTCCGCCGAGGCGTCGTCGAGTCCGAGCGCCTCACGCAGCACCGCCCCGGCCGGGCAGGCCACCGGGACCCCCACCGAGTCCGAGTCCGCGGCCCCCGCCCCGCCCGCGCCCGATCCGGCCACGGACACCCCGGACGAGCCGGACAACCCCGGCAACGGCCGGGGGCGCGGTGCCACCAAGGGGCCCAAGTAGGCGTCACCGAAGGGTGAAAGGTGCGGAAGCGGCGGCCGGCGGCCGCCGCGTCCGCGGGTCGTTCCGCATACGACACCATGTCGCCCGGGGATCATGCCCGTCACACAGCGCATGACAATCATGCGAGTGGCGGGAAGATTTCCCGCCACGCCAGAGGGGACCCCACATGAACAAGCCTCTCGTCGCCGCGCTCGCCACCCTGGTCATCACCGGGGCGGGCACGGCAACCGCGGTCGCGGCACCGGCGCAGGAACCGACGGTGTCCGCCGCGGCGCAGGAGTCGACGGTGTCCGCCGCCGCCCCGGCAGTCCAGGCCGTGGACTTCGCCGGCACCGTCTCGCTCAGCAACTGCTCCGGCTCCGTGGTCCGTCTGCCGGCCTCCGAGGACAACGACCCGGCGCTGGTGCTCTCCAACGGCCATTGCCTGGAGTCCGGTTTCCCGGCCGCCGGCGAGGTCGTCGTCGACCGGCCCTCCAGCCGTACCTTCGGTCTGCTCAACTCCTCCGGCACCCGCGTCGGCACCCTGCGGGCCAGCAAGATCGCCTACGCGACGATGACCGACACCGACATGGCGCTGTATCAGCTCACCACCACATACGCGCAGATCAAGAGCTCGTACGGGATCAACGCGCTGACCCTGGACGCCGCGCGCCCGGCGGCCGGGACGGCCATCAAGGTCGTCTCCGGGTACTGGAAGCGGATCTACAGCTGCAACGTCGACGGATTCGCCTACCGCCTCAAGGAGGGCGACTGGACCTGGAAGGACTCGGTCCGTTACACCTCCGCCTGCAACACCATCGGTGGTACGTCCGGCTCGCCCGTCATCGACGCCACCACCGGCAAGGTCGTCGCCGTCAACAACACCGGCAACGAGGACGGCGAGCGCTGCACCGTGAACAACCCCTGCGAGGTCGACGCGAGCGGCAACGTCACCGTCCGCCAGGGCATCAACTACGCGCAGCAGACCTATCAGGTCGTGCCGTGCGTCGGGCTCGACAACAAGGTCGACCTGAGCCGCAGCGGGTGCACCCTGCCCAAGCCGTGACCCTCGCCGGGCGGGCGGTCGGCGGTCGCTTCAGTCGTACGGCGGTCACTTCAGTCGTACGGCGGTCACTGTTGTCGTACGGCGCTCACGTCGGCGTACGGCGGACCGCCCGCCCGGCCAGGACGTCCGTGCGCCGGCCGTCCTCGATCACGAAACGGCCGTCGACGAGCACGTACGGGATACCGGTCGGCAGGGTCCGCGGGGCCTCGAAGGTGGAACCGGCGGCGACCGTGTCCGGGTCGAAGAGGACGAGGTCGGCGCGATGGCCCTCATGGACCAGCCCCCGGTCGGGCAGCCGCAGTCGGGCGGCGGGCCGTGAGGTCAGATGGGCGACGCACTCCTCCAGGCCGAAAACCCCCAACTCCCGTACGTAATGGCCGAGATAGTGCGGGAACGTGCCGTACGCGCGCGGGTGGGGCTTGGCTCCGCGCAGGATGCCGTCGGAGCCGCCGGTGTGGACACGGTGGCGCATGATGGCGCGCACGTTCTCCTCGTGGCCGACGTGCTGGAGGATGCTGGACCCCAGCCGGTCCCGCAACAGCAGTTCGCGGGCGGTGGTCCACGGGGTCTCGCCGCGGGCGTCCGCGGACTGCCGGACCGTCCTGCCGACGTACGACGACAGGTCCGGGTCGGTGACGCCGGAGATCTCGATGGTGTCCCACTCGATGGGGACGCCGTGGCAGCCGTCGGCGCCGACAACCTCCATGTGGTGGCGGATCCGTTCGGCGGTGCCGTCGTCCCGCAGCCGCTCGAGGATCGCCTCCGGACCGCCCTCGCTCGCCCAACTGGGCAGCATCGCCACGAGGGTGGTGCACCCGGGCGTGTAGGGATAGGTGTCGAGGGTGATGTCGGCACCGTCCGCCAGGGCCGCGTCGAGCAGTGCCAGGAGCTCCGGGGCCCTGCCCTTGTTCACGCCGAAGTTCATGGTGGCGTGGGCGAGATGGAGGGCGCAGTCCGCGGTGCGGGTCAGCTCGACCATCTCCTCGTACGCCTCGAGCGCCCCGGCTCCGTAACTCCGGTGGTGCGGGCAGTAGTAGCCGCCGTACTCGGCCACCACCCGGCACAGTTCTGTGAGTTCGGCGTCCTTCGCGTACATGCCGGGGGTGTAGGTGAGGCCGGAGGACATGCCGACGGCGCCCTCCCGCATCCCCTGCGCCACCAACTCCCGCATCCGGTCGAGCTCTTCGGGGGTCGCCTCGCGGTCCTCCCAGCCGACGGCGAGCATCCGGACGGTGCCCTGGGGGATGAGGTAGGCGGCGTTCACGGCGATGCCCTCGCCGTCGAAGCCGTGGTCGAGGCGGTCCAGGTACTCGCCGACCGTGCGCCAGTCGAAGTCGATGTCCTCGCCGTGACCGTTCCACCCGGTGATCGCCGTGCGGACCTCCTGGAGGGTGCGGTCGTCGACCGGGGCGTACGACAGCCCGTCCTGCCCGATGACCTCCAGGGTCACCCCCTGCGCGGCCTTGGCGCTGTGGTCGGGGTCGCGCAGGAGGGCGAGGTCGCTGTGGGCGTGCATGTCGATGAAGCCCGGCGCGAGCACCAGGCCGTCGGCGTCGAGCACCCGCCGCCCGCCGAGCCCCCCGCCCCGCTCGATGCTGACGATCCGCCCGCCCTGGACGCCGACGTCGGCGCGGTAGGAAGGCCCGCCCGTGCCGTCGACCACACGCGCGCCCCGTACGACGAGTTCCACCCCGACCACCCCTTCCGAGCTCGAAGAACGTCCGTCTGAACGCAGAACGTCTGTCAACAACGTTTGTCAGACGTCTGTCATCAGAAGAACGTCCGGACGTAGTCCGTGACCGTTCCGTCCGCCTCCACCACCGGAATCAGCTGCCACTTGTCGAACGACGTGCACGGGTGCGAAAGCCCCATGCCCACCCAGTCACCCACCCGTAGCTCCGCCTCCGGGGCCGTGCGCAGCCAGCCGTGCTGGTCGGACAGGGCCGTGACCGTGATACCGGCGGCGGGGCGCTCCACGCCGTCCGCCCGGACCACCTGGACCTCCGGCAGGTCCAGGTCGTACGCGGCGTCCCGCTTGCCCGCGTTGACGAACGCCTGCTCCGGCGAAGGCCGGGAGACCACCTGCGCCCAGAGCCGGAACGCCGGGTGCAGTTCGCCCTCCTCGGGGACGCGGGTGAACGGCGTCACCCTGCGGTAGTGGCCGTCGTCGTGCGAGACATACGCACCCGAGCGCAGCACCTTCCGTACGGGCAGCGACAGTTCGGGGATCTCGGCGAAGACCTCCGCCACCGCGTCGAACCAGGCGCTGCCGCCCGCGCTCACCACGATCTCGTCCAGGCCCGTCCCGTCGAACCGGCCCGCCTTGTCGAAGTCCGCCGCCAGGGCCGTCAGCCGTCGCAGCCAGGTACGCACGCGTTGCGGGTCCGGCTGCGGCACCTCGCCCTCGTAGCCGGCCACCCCCACCAGCCGGAGGGACGGGGACGCGGCCACCGCGTCCGCCACCCGCGCGCACTCCGCCTCCGTACGTACCCCCGTGCGCGCCCCCTCGCCCGCGGCCAGCTCCACCACCACGTCGACCTGGCGCCCGGTGTCGGCCAGCGCCGTGTCCGACAGCGCCGCGTCCATCAGCTCGACGCCGTGCACCGAGTCCACGTAGCAGACGAGGCGGAAGCCGGGATCGGCGGCCAGCTCGGCGGCGAGCCAGGCGAGCGCCGCCGGGTCCACCAGCTCGTTCGCCAGGAACACCCGCCGGATCCCGTACGCCCGCGCCACCCGCACCTGGTGCGGCACCGCCAGTGTGATCCCCCACGCGCCGTGCTCGATCTGCCGCCGGAACAGCTGGGGAGCCATCGACGTCTTGCCGTGCGGGGCGAAGGACAGGCCGTGCCGCTGCGCGTACTCCTCCATCAGGCGCAGGTTGTGGTCCAGGCGCTCGGCGGACAGGGCGAGGAGGGGGGTGGTGAAACCGCCGGTGAAGAGATTGCGGCGCTGGGCCGCGAGCTCCGCGACGGTCAGCCCCTCGGCGTCCGGCGGGAGACCCTTGAAGCGGTGGTCCACGCGCTCCGCGGCCAGCGCGGCGAAGGCCTCGGCCGCGGCGTTTTCCTCGACCGCGGCGTCGGCCCCGGCTGCGGCGTCGGCCGCGACGTCTGAGTCGACCTCTGTCGCGGTGTCGGCTTCGGCGGGTTTGTCTGCGGCCATGGAGCCTCCTCGGAGAGGTTGCGTCGGCGTAGGTCGGTGGAAGCTGCGCGAGTTTGCGTTGCACGCTGCGCAACGCGCATTGCGTATATCGCTCACCGCTGTCTAACATCCGAGCCGACGCCGGGTCAACGGTGCCCACGGTCCGTCCGGTCCGTCCGCCCGTCCGGCCCGCCGACCGCGACCGAGCGACAGCGAGGAGCAGGAACCATCGTGACCGTCCCCGGATCCGCCCGCACCGTCCCGGCAGCGCACGCCGACGCCGCGCGCGTCGACGTGGTCGCGCTCGGCGAGTCCATGGTCACCTTCCTGCCGTCCCGCCCCGGCCGTCTCGCCGACGTACCGTCCTTCGACCGGGGCATCGGCGGCGCCGAGTCCAACGTGGCCTGCGGGCTGGCCCTCGCCGGCCACACCGTGAAATGGATCAGCCGGGTCGGCGCTGACGGCTTCGGCGACCATCTGCTGGAGCGGATCGCCTCGTACGGCGTCGACGTGGGCGCCGTACAGCGCGATCCGCTGCGGCCGACCGGGATCTACTTCCGCACGGCGGGGGAGCGGGCGGTGGCACGGGCGGCAGGGTCCCCCGGGGAGCGGGATGCCGCCGCGCTCTCCGAGGTCGTCTACTACCGCACCGGCTCCGCCGCCTCCGTGATGTCCCCCGCCACCATGCCCGCCGCCGAACTCGACTCCGGACACGTCCTGCACCTCTCCGGCATCACACCCGCCCTGTCCGACGACTGCCTCGCGCTCGTACGACAGCTCACCGCACCCCGTCCCGGCCGCCCCCTCGTCTCCTTCGACGTCAACTACCGGGTGAGTCTGTGGCGCGACCCCGCCGAGGCCGGTGAGACGCTCCTCGCCCTGGCCCGCGACGCCGACCTGGTGTTCGTCGGCGAGGACGAGGCGGAGGCCGCGTGGGGCGTCACCGGAGGACCGGAGGCCATCCGTGACGCGCTGCCGGAACCGGACCTGCTCGTCGTCAAACAGGGCGCGCACGGCGTCACCCTCTTCGAGGGCAACGCCTCAAAGGCGCACCGCTTCGAGGAGGACACCGTCACCTTCGCCCCGGCCCTGCACGTCAGCGTCGTCGCTCCGGTCGGCGCCGGTGACGCCTTCGCCGCCGGGTTCCTCTCCGCCACCCTGCGCGGCCTCGGCGCCCGCGACCGGCTCCGGCACGGTCATCTGATGGCGGCCGGAGCCCTCACCGTCCCCGGCGACATCGGCACCGTGCCCTCCCGCGCGCTCGCCGACCGTCTCGCCGCCCTCGACGAGCACGAGTGGGGGACACTTCGACTCGGCCCCGGCTGGACCGAAGCCGTCGCCGAGGGGGCCAAGGAGGAGGTACACACCCCATGAGCCAGACAGTCGACCGAGCGCTGTCCATCTTGCCGCTGCTGGCCGAGGGGCCCGCCGACCTCGGCCGGGTCGCGGCGCGGCTCGGCGTCCACAAGTCCACCGCGCTGCGCCTCCTGCGCACCCTCCACGAACACGGCCTGGTCTACCGCCAGTCCGACCAGCGCTACCGCCTCGGCGCCAAGCTCTTCGCCCTCGCCCAGGAGGCGGTGGAGAACCTCGACATCCGCGAGATCGCCCACCCCCACCTCGTGGAACTCAACGAGAAGTGCGGCCACACCGTGCACCTCGCCGTCTACGAGGAGGACGAGGTCCTCTACATCGACAAGGTGGAGAGCCGCTACCCCGTGCGCATGTACTCGCGCATCGGCAAACCGGTGGCCATCACCGTCGCCGCCGTCGCCAAACTGCTCCTCGCCGACCTGCCCGAACCCGAGCGCCGCGCCCTCGCGGAGAAGCTCGACTACCCCATGTACACGGCCCGTTCGATCCCCGACGCCACCGCCTTCCTCCGGGAACTGGCGACGGTCCGCGAACAGGGCTGGGCCACCGACCTCGGCGGCCACGAGGAGTCCATCAACTGCGTGGGCGCGCCGATCCGCGGCGCGGACGGCCGGGTCGTCGCGGCCATGTCGGTGTCCGCGCCCAACGTCGTCGTCACCGCCGACGAACTCCTCACCCTGCTCCCCATGGTGCGCCGCACGGCGGACGCCGTCAGCCGCGAGTACTCCGGCCGGACGCCGGCCAAGGACACCGCGTGACCGAGACACGACCGACAACCGAGAAGGGCTCCGTATGACCGACAAGATCGCGCTCACCCCGAAGACCCACACCACCCCGCCCGCGAAGTTCTCGCACGGTGTGAAGAAGGGCAACATCCTCCAGGTCGCGGGCCAGGTCGGCTTCCTGCCCGCCGAGGAGGGCAAGCCCCCCACGCCCGCGGGGCCGACCCTGCGCGAACAGACCCTCCAGACCCTCGCCAACGTCAAGTCGGTCCTCGAGGAGGGCGGCGCCACCTGGGACGACGTGATGATGATCCGCGTCTACCTCACGGACGTGGACCATTTCGCGGAGATGAACGAGATCTACAACGCGTACTTCGCGGAGCACCTCACAGCGGCTCCGGCGGCCCGCACGACCGTGTACGTGGGCCTTCCGGCCGGACTGCTGATCGAGATCGACGCGCTGGCGGTGCTCGACAGCTGAGCCGAGGTGCCGTGCCCCTCAAGGGGCGCGGGACCGTACGACGCGCGGCTCCTCGCGGCTTCGCCGCCCGAGCACGACGGGCCACGACGAACCCGCACCCAACCCGCAGCCAACCCGCACCCGGCAATGGCGCCCGGCCTCCACGGCGCCGTGCCGCACTCCCCCCACACAAAAACTGATGAAATCACGAGGTTTCCACTGTCATGCCCCCCACAACCCCGCACACAGGCGGCCTCCTGGCCCTCATAGACGGCACCGCAGGCCTCCTCACCCTCGCGGCGCTCGGCATAGTCCTCCTGCTCGTCCTGATCATCAAGGTCAGACTGCAGCCCTTCGTGGCCCTCCTCGCCGTTTCCATAGCCGTCGGCCTCGGTGCCGGCCTCTCCGTCACCGAACTCTTCGGCACCGTCCAGAAGTCCGACGCCGTCTCGCTCATCGAGTCCGGGATGGGCGGCACACTCGGCCATGTCGCGATCATCATCGGCCTGGGCACCATGCTCGGCGCGGTGCTGGAGGTCTCCGGCGGTGCCGAGGTGCTCGCCGCCCGGTTGCTCGGCCTCTTCGGTGAGAAGCGCGCCCCACTCGCCATGGGACTCACCGGCCTGATCTTCGGCATCCCGGTCTTCTTCGACGTCGGCATCTTCGTGCTCGCGCCGATCGTGTACGCGGCCGCCAAGCGGGGCGGCAAGTCGATCGTGCTCTACTCCATGCCGCTGCTCGCCGGTCTGTCCGTCACCCACGCCTTCCTGCCGCCGCACCCCGGCCCGGTCGCCGCCGCCGGACTGCTGAAGGTCGACCTCGGCTGGGTCATCCTGATGGGCGTCGTCTGCGGCATTCCCGCCGTGCTCGCCGCCTGGGCCTGGTCGGCCTGGATCGGCAAGCGGATCTTCGTGCCGGTACCGCAGGACATGGTCGAGGCCGCGGAGGAGTCCAAGGCGGAACTCGCCGAGGAACAGCGCCGGGAGGGCGTGACGCCGCCCGAGAAGCCGGTCCCGCTCTCCGTCGTCCTCACGATCATCGGCACCCCGCTCGTCCTGATCCTGATGGCAACGTTTTCCTCCATCGCCTTCGACCCGTCCACGGGCCGCAGCGTGATCGAGTTCTTCGGCCACCCCTTCGTCGCGCTGACCATCGCGCTGCTGCTCGCGTACTACCTCCTCGGCATCCGCCGCGGCTGGTCCCGCAAGTCCCTGGAGACGGTGTCCACCGCGTCCCTGAAGCCCGTCGGCAACATCCTCCTCGTGGTCGGCGCGGGCGGGGTCTTCGGAGCGGTGCTCAAGGGCAGCGGGGTGGCCCAGGCCCTGTCGGACACCTTCAACGACGTGGGTCTTCCGGTGATCGTGCTGTCGTACCTGATCTCGCTGGTGCTGCGGGTGGCCCAGGGCTCGGCCACGGTCGCGATCGTCACGACGGCCGGCATCGTGGCGCCGCTCCTCTCCGAGGGCGACCACTCGCAGGCCTTCATCGCCCTGGTCATCATGGCGATCTCGGCGGGCTCCATCTTCGCCTCGCACGTCAACGACGGCGGCTTCTGGATGGTGGCCAAGTACTTCGGCATCAGCGAGCGCGACACCCTCAAGACCTGGACCGTCCTGGAGACGGTGCTGTCGGTCGCCGGGTTCGTGATGGCGGCGGTGCTCAGTCTCTTCGTTTGACTTCCGCTCCCTGGGCTAAGGGGTCCTTTCACTATGTCCGCCCGGGTCGCGTGGTCTGGTGCCGTGCATCGCAAGGCGCCGGAAGGTCCTCGTAGCGCAGCGCCGCGCTGGGCCGGTACGAGTACCGGTCTTACCTGCGCTCCACAGGCTGACACCGCCAGTCCGGCGGCCTTGGCGACGTTGACCGCCGCGTTGATGTCCCGGTCGAGGACGGCCCTGCAAGCCCCGCCTTCCCACACGCGGATGTGCAGGGGGTTGGGGCCGTCCTTGACGCCGCAGGCTGAGCAGACCCGGGAGGTCGGCTCGAACCGTCCGATGCGGAGGAAGCTGCGGCCGAACTTCGCGGCCTTGTACTCCAGCGTCGGAGGCCAGTTGGTCAACCGCACTGGCGGGCACAGTGGCTGTGGTCCGGGTCATCGGCTCGGCCGAGCGCGCGCCGCTCGGCTGGCGGCGGGTGCACGGCGCGATTGCACCGGGGCGAGCAGTGGCGCGACCGCGCCACCGCGAACCGGGCCGTCGCGCGACGTTCGCCGTGCAGACCCCGCTGAGCCGTCGTGCGAGGGCGACCTCGCGGGCGAAGCGTCTGCGGTCCCCCTCACCTGCGGTCCCCCTCACCGACGACCCCTTCGGCGAGCAGGGTCTTCACGGCGACGAGCCGGCCGCCGGGGGAGCGCGCGACATGCACACGGCCCATGCCACCGGAGCCGAGCCGTGCGAGGACGCGGTACGGGCCGATGGGCGTGGGGTCGTCCGCTCCGGGAGGCAACAGCCAGGTACGCCGGCCCGTGCCTCCGCCTTCACCGTCGCTCATGTCCCGCCCCGTGGGTCACATGACTGACCGACAGCGCAAGTCCCCGTCCCCGGGGCGTGACGTCCTTTCGTGACCCACTCGCGCAGCTGCCGTCACATCCGGTTCCGGGCGGGGCGGAGGCCGTGGAAACGGGTCGGTGGTCTCCTTGCCGGGGCGGTGGGGGCGCGACAGCAAGGGGATGAATCAGGGTGTTCGGGGCCTGACTGTTCCTGGCACAGGATCATCGACCATACTGCCCGCTGTGGAGCAGCGCATAGGTTCGAGCAACAGGTCCCTGGACGTCGCCGCGGTCGACCCGTCGCACATCCCCGGGCTCACGTCGCCCGTATCCGCCGGGCCCAAGAAGGCCGCCGGGCAGGAGAAGGCCGCCGGGCAGGAGAAGGCCGACGAGCACGAGAAGGCAGACGAGCTCGAGGACGCGGCCTCGGAGGAGAAGTCCTCGGACGAGACGGCCGAGGAGACGCCCGGGTCCTCTGCGGGCACCTCGGACGAAGCAGCCGGCGAAGTGGCGGACGAGGAGCCGGGCGAGGAGTCGGAGGAGGCGGTCGACGGTCCGGCCTTCGAGGCGTCCGACCGGCGCGCGAAGATCGTGGCCGATCGCCGAGGCGTCCGACTCCGCCTGGACGACCAGGAGTGCGAGTTCCGCTGGGACGAGATCGGCGCGATCGAGACCGAGTCCCCGCGCTTCGGCAAGCGTTTCACCGTGACGGTCCACACCCCCGACCGCCGCTGGTACCCCATCGAGATCGAAGCGAACTCCCGCTCCCTGCATACGGAGTGGGAGACCCAGCTGGACGACGTACTGGACGCGTACTTCGAGGAAGCCCAGGAACCTCCGTCCGAGAAGAAGGAGACTTCGGAGTAAGGGCGCCCCGAAAGGGGCGCGGGGAACTGCGCGCTCAGCCAGGGAGGCCCGGTAGCCGCGAACGGCGGTCGCTTCCCGAGCTGTTGGCGCTGCCGGGGGCGGGTGTGCGCCCCGAAAGGGGCGCGGGGAACTGGCGCTCAGCCAAAGACGCCCCGCAGCCGCGAACGGGCGATAGCTTCCGAGCTGTTGGGCGCCCCGGGGCAGCTGCGCCCCTGCCGGGCAAGCCCCACCGCAGGTGGGCTCACCCGGCCAGGGGCCTGTGCCCAGGCCAAAGTAGCTGTTGTCGTTCCGAATCTGAGGGCGGTGTTTTCGCTGGTCAGGCATAGGGCCGGTGAATCGGTGGGAGTGGTGGCGTGTTGTGTCGTCGCTCCCCGGGAGGTTGCGGATGCCGTCGGTCGT
>NZ_ML137715.1:0-90189 GCF_004023625.1 Streptomyces cavernae
CGTGGCGATGTGCTCGGTGCCGGCGTACCTGCGGCGCCGTACGGCGTCGGCGGCGGCGCCCAGCGCGTGCAGCGGGGCGTCGCGGTAGAGGACGAGCGCTTCCTCCGGGGTGATCCGCCCACCGCCGGCGGCACGGTCGAGGACGGCTGTGACATCAACAGACGTGAGGTCGGCCTTCTCGGTCACCGGAACGACCCTTTCGTAAGGGGTGTGGACGGACCGATCCAGCGTACGTCAACGGCCTTCCCCGTCCGACGTCAGGCCGCGTACGCGCCGATCAGCAGCCCCACGAACGCCCCGCTGATCAGGAACGGCCCGAACGGCATCGCCGTCTTGCGCCCGGCGCCCCGGGCGACGACGAGCACCAGCCCGTACAACCCCCCGAACAGGAACCCCGCGAAGGTGCCGAGCACCACCACGGGCCAGCCGTACCAGCCGAGGACCGCGCCGAGCCCGAGGGCCAGCTTCACATCGCCGAAGCCCATGCCGTTCGGGTTGATGAGGAAGAGGACGAAGTAGCCGCCGCCGAGGGCGAGGGCGCCGTAGAGGCTGGTGAGCCAGTCCCCGGCGTGCTCCGGGAGCAGGGCGCTGACCCCGAGGAGGGCGAGGGCGGCGGCGGCCAGCGGCAGGGTGAGGACGTCGGGCAGCCGTTGCACCTTGTGGTCGACGACGGCGAGGAGGACGCCGACGGGGGCGAGCAGCAGCCAGACACCGAGTTCGGGCCGGGTGCCCGTGGCGGCGGCGAGGAGGAGGCAGACGACGGCGGTGACCGTGGCCACCAGCGCGCCGCTCGGCCCGTACACGTGGCCGCCGCCGGCACGGCAACGCGCGGTGCCTATCCAGCCGCCGATGAGATGGCCGTCGGGGCAGCGGTCGCGCCAGTGCTCCTCCGGTTCGACGGAGAAGCGGTAGGCGCCGCGCGGCACGAGCAGCCCCACGACGGCTCCCCACACGGCGGCGGCGCCCGGCAGCACGAGGTCGAGATCCACGGGCACACCTTACGTAGGTGCCTCAGCGGCGGTGAGCCCGTCCGGGACGCTCACCAGGAGTGAGTGCTTATACAAGGATGTGACTGCATGTAGTGCGATCATCACCGAGACGTAACGTTTGCTTCCGCACTGGTCCTTCTTGGGCGGTTGGTGCGCTATGTGTTTCGGCATGGAAATGATCACGAGCGCGCCGGCCGGCAGCCCGACGCTCGAGTCACTCCGGGTGGAACCGCTGCTCACACCCGAGTTCGACGCGGATCCGATCAGGGTGTACGAGCGCCTGCGGCGCACCTACGGTCCGGTGGCCCCGGTCGGTCTGATGGGCGTGCCGGTGTGGCTGGTCCTCGGCTACGGCGAGGTCCTGGATGTGTTGCGCAACGAGAGCACCTGGCGCCGTGACGTCCAGTACTGGCGGGCACGGGCATACGGCCAGCTGCCGCCGGACTGGCCGCTCCTCGCGGGGTACGAGGTGCGGCAGACGATGTTCATGGACGACAAGGAGCACCGCCACGCCCGGCAGACCCACAACGAGGCGCTGCACCCCTTCCGGGACGGCAACACCGCGCAGGGGTGGGAGATACGGACGGCGGTCGCCCGCTGCACGGACGACCTCGTCGCGGCGCTGGCGGCGGAGTCCGGGCACGTCGGATACACCGATCTGTGCGCGCGCTACAGCAGGCCGCTGCTGTTGATGGTGACCACCAAGCTGTTCGGGTTCCCGAGCGAACTCGGTGACGAACTCGTCCACGACCTGTGGCTGATGCTGGACGGCGGACCCGGCGCCGACCCGGCGGCCGGCCGCGCCCTGGCCGCCATGACGCGCGTGGCCGCACACCGCAGGGAACGCCCCGCCGACGACCTGACGTCGTACATGCTGCTCACCGACCCCGGGCTCTCCGACGAAGAGCTCGGCCGCGAGCTGTTCATGAACGCCGTCTACCTCAACGACATCACCAACACGATGGTGTTGAACACGCTGCTGGAGGTGCTGGTCGGCAACGCCTCCGTGCGCCGCACCCTGTCCACCGGGCAACTGGAGGAGACGCTCAACCGGGCGGTGCTGATCAACCCTCCGGCGGCCAACATGCCCTTCCGGTTCGCCTCGCGGGACGTACGGCTGGGCAACTTCTGGATCCGGGCCGGTGACGTCGCCCTGCCATCGGCCGCGGCAGCCCACCAGGAGCTGATGGTGGCCGGTCCCGACCAGGTCGCCGAGTCGATGGTCAGCACGCGAGCGCACCTGGGCTGGGGGGCCGGCCCGCACCAGTGCCCGAGCGCCGCCCGCGAGTTGGGCAGCATGATCGTGACCACGGCGGTGGGGCGCTTCTTCGAGCACTTCGACCGGGCCGAACTGGCGGTGCCGCCGGACCGGTTGCCATGGCGGTCGGGGCCGATGGTGCGGGGCCTCAGACAACTCCCGGTGCATTACGAGCTGAGCCGAAACAGCGCCGCGGTAGGCCGCCCCGGCCGTCCGTCCGACCGGGCGGGGACCTGGCACCGGTGGAGGCTGCGGCCATACCGCCCACGGGTCAGCCGAGGGGGCTGTTCTCGGCACTGCGGAGGATGATGTCGGGCGGGCAGTGACGTCAGGTCATGCCAGACATCGATCGGTCGGCCCCCCGGTCGGCGTTCTGGGTCGGGCACGCCAGGCCCGGCATCCCCCGGTCGGCGCCCGGCGGGCGGGAGGACCGGGACGCCGGGCGCCGGGCGCCGACGAGTCAGCCCGTCGCCATCCAGCCAACCCAGCGCCGGTGAGTCAGCCGGGCGCCGACGAGTCAGCCCTTCGCCGTCACCGTCAGGTCAGCCCTTCGCCGTCACGGTCAGGTCAGCCCGTCGCCGTCACCGTCAGGTCAGCCCGTCGCCGTCACCGTCAGGTCAGCCCGTCGCCGTCACCGTCAGGTCAGCCCTTCGCCGTCACCGTCAGGTCAGCCCGTCGCCGTCACCGTCAGGTCAGCCCTTCGCCGTCACGGTCAGGTCAGCCCTTCGCCGTCACGGTCAGGTCAGCCCGTCGCCGTCACCGTCAGGTCAGCCCGTCGCCGTCACCGTCAGGTCAGCCCTTCGCCGTCACCGTCAGGTCAGCCCGTCGCCGTCACCGTCAGGTCAGCCCGTCGCCGTCACCGTCAGGTCAGCCCGTCGCCGTCACCGTCAGGTCAGCCCGTCGCCGTCGCCCCGCTCCGCCAGGTCGGCAGCAGTTCGTCCAGGAGTGCCTCCGTGCGTGGCGGCAGGCCCCGGGCCCCGCCGCGCGTGACCAGGTCGGCGGCCAGCGTCCTCAGCCGGTCGGCGTCCCCGGTCGCGTGTGTCGCGCGCAGCAGCTCGTTCCACAGGCGCTCGTCGGCGGGCGCCGAGCCGAGCGCCGCGTTCAGCGCCTCGATCGCCTTCTCCGCCCGGTCCTTCTCCAGGTGGAACGCGGACAGCGCCAGCCCGATGTCCGCGACCAGCAGCGGGAGCTGGGCGTCGATGATCTCGTGCGTGAGCCAGCCGTAGCGGCCCTCGGGGCGGTCGGCGAGGAGCGGCCCGCGGACCAGGACGAGCGCGTCCGTGAGCAGCCGGCCGCGGACGACCCGGCTGTCGACGCCCTTGCCCTGGGTCGCCTCGTGGTAGAGCGAGCGCAGCACGTCCAGGTCGGAGACGACGGACTTGGCGAGCGTGAGCCGCCCGGTCTCGTCCGTGCCGAGCCGGGGTGTGCCGTCAGGGTCACTGCCGAGCCAGGCGCGCATCCGCTCGAGGAGCGCGTCCGTTACGTCCTCGGTCGCCCCGCGCGGCCACAGCGCGGACGACAGCACCCGCGGGTGCACACCCTCGCGGTGCAGCAACAGCAGCGCCAGCGCCTCGTGCAGCAGCGGACTGCGTTCGCCGTCCGGAGTCTCCAGGCCGATGATCTCGTACGGTCCGACGAGCCGCGCGTACACCGCCGGACGGCCCTGTTCGCTGATGTCGACGAGGAACGGCGGGGTGGTCGTCGGCCCGTCCGGCCCGCGCTCGGGGTCGGCCTCCACGAACAGCTCGACGACGGCGCGCTGCTGCGCCACCGGCAGCACCTGCGCTTCGAGTTCCAGGCCGAGCAGCGGGGCGAGCAGCTTCCCCTCCCCCGTGATCTCCATCTCCCAGGCGGCGCCCGGCAGTTCACCGGCCTCGGTGCCGACGAGGTAGCCGATGCCCAGCCGGCCCGCGTCCGCGGCCAGTTCGGCGAGCTCGACCGCGTCCTCCGGCGACGGCTCGGCCGCGAGGAGAACGAGGTGCGGCGCCCAACGCGTGTGCTGCGCCGGGCCCGTACGGCCGGTGAGCACCGAGTCGTGCCCTGCCGCGCCCAGCGCTCCGCGCCGCTGCCGGGTCTCGGCCTCCATCGTCTCCAGGAGCGCCTCGATGCCGTCGAGATGACGCAGCCGGTTGGGCGCGAGCGGGGTGAGGTCCTCGCCGAAGCCGACGAGGGTGATCGTCATGCGGTCGGACCACCCGTTGGTGGCCAGCTCGGCGGCGACGGAGGCGAAGACGCCGGCC
Source organism: Streptomyces cavernae (assembly GCF_004023625.1). Taxonomy (GTDB): domain Bacteria; phylum Actinomycetota; class Actinomycetes; order Streptomycetales; family Streptomycetaceae; genus Streptomyces; species Streptomyces cavernae. Next base: position 4,488 of record NZ_ML137715.1, read on the forward strand.
CGGTCGGTCTCACTGCCGCTCAGGGAGACGATCCCCGGAACGGACTCCAGGTTGAGCAGCAGCCGCGAGTCGTCCATGGTGCCGAGGCTGACCAGACCCGGGTACGGCGCCGCGGTGTCCACCTCGTCGTACCGCTCGGCGTCGGCGCGCGCCAGCATCCAGAACGTCTGGTCCTGCCCCAACTGCCAGGGCAGCGGCGGCTTTCCGGCGGGCTGGGCGAGCTGGAGGTGCAGATCGCCGTTGCTCATCCAGGCCGCGTACACGGTCGGCAGCGGGCGCGACTCCTGGGCCAATGAGGCGGCGAGGCCGCGCAGCGAGCGGTCGAGGAGCCGTACGCCTTCGGGGTCGGCGCCGACGAGCAGTGCGTCCCGCGCGTCGGCGGCGTCACCGGTCGGGGTGGGCGGTTCCATACCGCGGCGCCCGCCGACCGCGCCGAGCGCGGACTGCCACAGCGCCTGGCGGCGCCGGCGGCCGAGGGCGCCGAGGAGGCCGGCGGCGAGCAGTGGGGCGCCGATGAGGGCTTCGGGCAGCCCGAACCCGCCGCCACTTCCCTGCCCGGCGGTGGCGTGCTCCTGCCCCTGTTCCTGCTCCTGTCCCTGTCCCGGCTGCCCCGGCTGCTGGGACTGGTGCGACCGGCCGTGGTCCTGGGAGGGCCGCTGCTGGGGAATGTTGATCTGCGCGGTGTCGCGGTCCCGGTCGGTGGCGGCGCTGCCGTCGCCCTGCTGACGACCCTGCTGGTGGTCGCCGGTCCTGGCGTACTCGGAGATCTGCTGCCGGGCCTCTGGGGAGACCTTGGGTGACTCCTCCGGCATCTCGACGAGTTCACCGCCGCGGGCGTCGCCGGGCATCTCCATGATCCAGCCGGGCCGGATGAGGCTGGCCTCGGAGAGCCGTGAACCGTCGGGCTGTACGCGGTCCTTGTTGAGCTCGTAGATCTCCTTGTACCGGCGGCCGTCGCCGAGGTGGCGCTCGGCGACCTCCCAGAGGGAGTCGTGGTGGCGCCCTTCCGGCGGCTGGATCCGGTAGTACTTGGTGTCCCCCTCGGCCTTCGGGGTGTTCCGGGCGCTGCTCTCGGCGTGGGCGGCCTGCTCCGCGACGGCGTTCACGGCGGCGCCCGCGGCCTCCTGGCTCTGGCTGAACAGGGTGCCCGGGGTCTGCTGGGCGGCGGCCACGGTGGGCCGCTGGTCGCCCTCCACCTGCTGGCCGAACTGGCTGAGTCCGGGGGTGAAGCCGGCGGCGGTCGCGCCGACCAGCAGCAGCGCCGCGACGAGCTGCCGCGCGAGCAGCTGGCTCGGCCCGGCCCCGGGCACCCGCCCCGGCACACCCACGCCGGAGAAGGCGGCCTTCACCTCGACGAGGACGCACGCGGTGAACTGCGCCCAGGCGAGCCAGACGACGACGGTCAGCACGTTCACGAACGTGTCGACCGTGATCGGCCGCTTGAGCCAGTCGGTGGACGGGGCACCGTCGGGCAAGGGCCAGCCGGCCTGGGTGGCGAGGGCCAGTGGCACACCCACGACGAGCAGGAGGAGAGCGACGAAGGCGAGGAAGGCCTTCACGAAGTCCCCGAACGACCGGCGCCGGCGGGGCAGGGGCTGCGGGGTCCGGTTCGGCGGACCCGGCGGGCTTCCTGTCGAGCTTGAAGTGGTGCGCGCCATGGAGGGTTTCCTGAGGCCTTCGTGAAGTCGTGGGGGTGTGGGGTGCTAGGGCGTGGGGTCGGTGGCGTGGTCGCTCGGGACAGGGGTGGGTCGTGGTGCGAGCCTACTGAGATCCTACGAAGGGTGTCGAAGGGCGGGCAGGGGCACGGGTGTTGTGCCGGCCCTTCCTCCAACTCTTCCGCCCCGCACCGCACGTTGCGCACACAATCATCCACCGGGGCTCAATTTCCCATTACCGGGCCCTGATAGCTTCGTTCTCACTTGCATACGCCAACACCCCGGGAGACAGCAACCGTGGCACGCCCGGCCCTGCCCCTGACCGCCACGCTCGCCGCAACCGCGGCTCTCGTACTGACCGCTTGCGGTGGGGTGAGTCCTCCTCTTCGCAGGACCTCGAGGGGGCGGACACGGGTTCCACCAGCGCTTCGGCATCGGCGTCGGCCACGGCAGACGCCCGCCGACCGGACATCAGGGTGCCGAAGGACCTGAACGACGTCGCCGTCGTTCTCGTGCGTCGGCCAGGACCTCGCCGACCGAGGCGTCGTCGAGGAGGCAGGCGACCACGAGGTCGCTAGCGGCCACCGCTTCGGAAGCCGTCTCCGTGGCCTTTGCACCCTCGGCGGCGATCGCCTCGGCACGGCTCGCTGTGCGGTTCCAGACGGTCAGCTCGTAGCCGGCGCCGAGCCAGGCACGGGCGATGGCGGTGCCCATCGCACCGAGACCGAGCAGCGTGATCTTCTTTTCGTTGTTGTCTCCCATGTCGATCAGGCTCGTCGCGGGAGGCCTGGATGATGAAGTACGTACTTGAGAGTGGGTGGTTACCCTGGCGTGAGTGACCAGGTGGAGTGGCGGAGCGATGCGGATCACTCGGCGGCCGGGAGCGTACGCGTGCGGGATCGACGCCGCGATGGACGTGATCGGCGGCAAATGGAAGGGACTGATCCTCTGGGCACTGGAGATGCGGCCGCACCGCTTCGGCGAGCTGCGCAGGGAGCTGCCCGGAGTGACGGAGAAGGTCCTCACCCAGCAACTGCGCGAACTGGAAGAGGACGGCATCGCGCATCGCGAGGTGTACGAAGAGGTGCCGCCCCGCATCGAGTACTCGCTGACGCCGCTCGGTGTCTCACTCAACGAGGCGCCGGCCCCCCTGGGCCAGTGGGGGCGGCACAACGTTCTCGACGACCAGTCCGCCGACCGGTGAGCGTGCGCGCGACGACTCCAGGTCACATCACACGCACTTGCCGCTGTCCGCCACCCCACCACCCTTCCCCTGTCACCTCCGCGAAAGCGAAGACACCACCACCGGACGCACGACCACGCGCGAGCTGGAACGTGCGGTACGTTCAGACGTACGTTCTGATGTAGGCGTTGCAGGTGTTACGGGGGAACGGACGCGTGGCGCACAGGCCGACGGACTGGCACATACTCGACCTGGACAAGGACCCGACTCCGGGAGACCCGCAGCGGATCCGGAAACTCGCGGGCGGTCTGCACGACTTCGCCGATGACGTGAGCCAAGTGCTCCGGGACGTCAAGGGGATGGCGAAGGAGGACGCGGTCCTCGCCTGGGCGGGCAAGACCGCGGACGTGTTCACCGCCGAGTTCGAGGACGTCCCCGGCAAGCTGAAGAAGCTCGAGAAGTCGTACGGGCTCGCGGGTGACGCCCTCGCCGCCTACTGGCCGGACCTCGAGGACGCCCAGGAGAAGGCGGACAAGGCTCTGCGGGACGGACGTCGGGCGCGGGACGAACTCGCCACCGCACAGGGCTCGTTGTCCGGGGCGAACGACTGGGTGCGTACGGCCACCGCGAAGGCGGACTCCTACGACCCGGAGAAGGACGGCGGCGCCAAGGACGTACCGCAGCCGGACGAGGCGGACCTCCGCCGAGCCACACGCAACGCCCAGCAGGCGAAGGAGCGCCAGGCGGCCGCCCAGCGGGACGTGGACGCCGCGCAGAGCGCGCTGGACGCGGCGAAGAAGCTGGCGGCGCAGGCGAAGGGGCTGCGCGAGGACGCGGCCCGGCGCACGGTCAGGAAACTCGAAGAGGCCTCCGACGCGGGTATCCCCAACCGTCACTGGTGGGAGGAGGCCGGCGACTGGGTCTCGGACCACTGGGACGAGATCGTCACGGTCTGCAAGTGGGTCGTCGCCGTCGTCGGCATCATCGTGATGATCGTCGGCGGGCCGCTGGGGTGGCTGGTCTTCGCCGCCGCGTTGGTCGTCCTCGCCGACACGATGAGAAAAATGGCCAATGGCACGGCAGGCTGGGGCGACCTTTTATGGGCCGCCCTGGACTGCATCCCGGCCACCAAGGGTTTCACCAGCCTCGCGAAGCTCGGAAAGCTGTGGAAGGCGGGCGGCCTCAAGTCCCTCGGCCCCGCGTTCATGGGCGGTATAGGGGGTGGGCTCAGGAATCTCGCGAACGGGATCCGAAACGGTGGCGCCGCACTCAGGTCGGTGTTCCTGCGCACCATGGCAAAGGGCCACCCTGAGCGAGCTGGATCAAAGATCCCGGCACCTCCGGCAAAGCCGGGCGACGCCGCGCTCGCTTCCGGCATGCCCATTTATCACGGTGACAATGTGCTGGCGATCGGCTACGACAGTTCGACGCTACGGAATTTCAACGTCGCCGAACGCCTTCCGGGACACCAGGACGTCGTGATCCACGGCTTGCGCGACGGCACCTTCCTGGCGGGCAGCGACAACTTGTCCGGATTCCGGGCGGCAGGCGAAATCGTCAACCCTCATCAGGTCGCGGACGCCGTGCGCCGCTTTCCTGGCTATGACGGAGATCCGGTGCGGTTGCTATCCTGCCACTCCGGCGCCATACCGCCGGGCGGAATCGCACCGGCCCAAGAGATGGCGAATATTCTCGGTACCACGGTGCGGGCGCCCACGAACGCGGTGGGTGTACCACCCATCGGGAACGGACCTTTCACCCCGTCCATTCGGGACAATGGGACATGGCGCACGTTCCTGCCCCTTCTGTAACAATCAGTCCCGACACAAGGAATCCAAACATGATCAGGACCTTCGGATTCTTCCGAGAGCAGTCGCAGCAGTGGGGCATCGAGAACAGTGACTCCATCCGGGACTTCGTGCGCCCCGTGGGAGAGAAGGACGAGAACGAGATCGTCTCCTATCTGGTCAATGGTGCCGACATCTTCAGCGAGATGGGGGCGGAAGTCGATGTCCTGTCGCCGGACGGGTTCGCCATCGCAGGTGGGGCATCACTAAAGACCGATGGCGCGTGGGTGTGGAGATACGACCTGCCGCATTATGTGGCCGATTACCATCTGGCCCTGCCCGAGGAATTCGTCCGCAGGATCAGGGAACTCGACTACACCGTTCCGCAACTCGACGAGAACACCCTCTTCTCCGTTCTCGAGGAGGTGACGGGAATTGACTTCCGGAACCGGTGACCGCACCCACGGTCCGAGTGGATCGGCGACACCCGCCACGACGGCGGGTATCTCACTCTCCGTCCCGGATTCCTGGTGGGAGTTCGACATCCGCCCCGAGGGCCGGGACGCGACGATCCGTCGACTGGTGGACGAGCGGGTCCGCGAGACCCCGGAACTGGCCCCCTACCGCTCCGACCTGACCACCATGCTCCGCAGGATGGCCAAGGACGCCCACGACTCCGGCGCCCTCTACCTCGGGTGCATGGCCGAGAACTTCGACGGCGTACCGCTCTCCGCGACCGTCACGGTCTCGGTGCTCGGCGCGAAGAGCAAGCAAGGCGGGGCCCTGTCCACCGACCCGCGCGCCATCGCCGACACCCTGCGCGGCATCACCCCGCGTCGCGAAGGCGACGTCTGGCGCACCGTGACCACCGTCGACATTCCCGAAGTCGGTCCGGCGGCCCGTACGTTCGGCGTCGAGGACGTTCCCGTCGCGCCGGGCGACAGCCGCACCCTCCGGATGGTGCTGACCCAGACGTACATCCCCGTCCCGGGAACCACCGACCAGGTCGTGCTCGTCTCCGGAGCCAGCCCGGTGCTGGATCTCGCCGAGGCGTTCCACGACATCTTCGACGCCGTGACCAGCACCTTCCGTTTCGTCTGAGCACCCCTCAACAGGCAGGAGGAGACCACGTGGGCGGCAGCAAACCCGATCTCGCCCTTCCGCTCAGCGAACTGGAGGACTACGGAAGCCGGCTTCGGGACATCAAGCGGCGACTGAACCACACCAAGAAGCTCTTCGAGTCGTACCGCGACGACATCGGCGACAACGGCGTCTACGACAAGCTCGAGGACTTCGAGTCCAACTGGGAGGACGGCCGCGAGGACATCAGCCAGCAGCTCGACGCCCTCGCCGACATGTCCGACGCGGTCGTACGCGAGTTCAAGAAACTCGACGACAAGCTCGCCAAGGACGTGTCGCAGGGCGTGAAGACGAAAGACGGGGGCGGGGCGAAGCGGGGTGAAGGCAGGAACGGTACCTAGTGCCCCGGCAGGCAACGTTTGCCCGTCAGGAGCGGCGTCATGGGGGTCCCCCGCTATAGCGCAGCCGAGAGTGGGGGAGAAGTCGAGAGCTTGGGGGAGCGTGCTCTGGGGGTACCCCCTGCTCGAAGAGTTTGGGGGAGCGTGCCGGGGGTCGCGACGGGGCGAACGGTGCCTGTCGGGGCACTAGGGCCCTTCTGCCCCGGCGGGCAACCTTCGCACGCCCGCTCATTGACGGCCGACGTCGCGTGCCGAGGCACTGGATCCTCGTGGGTTCACCTCCCCGGGATCCCTCTCACCCCACCTCGTTCTCCGCCACCGACCGCCCCCGCACCACCACATCGCCGCCGTAGAACATGCCCGTGAAGACGGGTGAGTACGTGAGCTGGACCTCCACCTCGACCTGGTCGACGTCGGCCGCCACGCAGTGCGTCCCGGCGATGTCCGCGCCGTTCATGTCCATCTCCTGGGCGAACGCCCTCACACGCGCGTCGCAGTTCTCGAAGTTGATGGGGGCGGGGCCGCCCTCGTTGTCGTAGAGGGCCTCCTTGTCGATGTCCTGGGCGGCGTAGCGGGCCGCCTGTTCCGCGATGTCGGCGGCGCGTTCCCGCTTGGAGATGGACAGGCCGCCGTCGATGACGAAGGCCGACAACGACAGGAACACCAGCGCGAAGATGATGACCGCGCCCGCGCCCGACCCACGGTCGTCCAGGCGCTCACGCCGGGTCCTGGTCCATCTCCGCACGGCCGCGCGCACCTTCATTGCGTCCTCCGGAACGGATCCAGCGGCGAACTGAAACTCGCCGTCAGCGTCGTCGGGATGTCCAGGCCGATCATCGCCAGGCCCCGTACCTCACAGCTGACCTCGACGGTGAAGATGGTGTCGGGTTCGAAGCCCTGGCTGGTCTGGGTCACGGCCACCGGGCCCGAGCAGACGTTCTCCAGGTTGGCCTCCGCCGCTTTCCGTGCCTCCGCCATGGCCGTGGCGTGTTCCTTCTGGATGGAGCCGGCCCGTGCCGCGTCGCGTGCGGCACCGTCCAACGCCCCGCGGCCGTCGACCAGTTGCCCGAACGCGACCAGCACCAGGACGAACAGGATCATCACCGGGGCGAGGATCACCACCTCGACGGTGGACAGGCCACGGTCACCGTCGGCCGGGGCCCGGCGCCGACGGCGTGTCCACATGGAGACCAGGGAGACTGGCGGCATCAGTTCTGCCCCTCCTCCACGAACCGCTCCACCGGCCCGGCCGACTGCGCGTGCACCGTCAGGTCCAGCCCGGGGAACACCGACGGAACCCGTGCCGTGATCTCCACTCCCACCGTGTTCGGCTCCGGCTGCAGCATGACCACCTCCGGTGCCAGCACCAACTGCGGACCCAGCTGCTGGATGTAGCTGTCCACCACGTCCCGCGCCTCGCCCCGCCACGCGCCGGGCTGCTCGTCGGCCGTGGCGCGGGCCTTGCGCGCCCCGGCCTGGGCCGCCGCCTGGGCCACATGGTCCGCGAAGAAGTACAGCGCGAACTGCACCGTCGCGAAGATCATGAAGAAGAGCACGGGCGTCAGCAGCACGAACTCGATCGCGGTCATACCGGAGTCACCGCGGGAGGAGGCGGCCTCCACCCGGCGGTGCGCCCAGCCGCGTATCCGGCGACGTACCCGCAGCACCGTCATCCCCGTTTGCCTAGGCGTAGTTGACGTACGTGAACGTGGTGTCGAAGAACGGCTCAGCAGGTCTTGCCCGCGTCGGCACCCTTGATGCAGTCGCCCACCTTGTTGGCGCCGTCGCTCAGCGCGGCGTTGATGATCGCCGCGACCACACCGACGATCGCGACCACGACCGCCGAGATGATGACCCATTCGACGGCGGAGGCACCGCGGTCGAGTTCGCCGGAGCGGGCACGCTGCACCCGGGCCTGCAGGAAGGTGACCAGGAAGTCGACCCCCGGGATCCCGGTGCTGAAGTTCCGTCCGTACATGGTGAGTTGTCCTCTCCAAATGCTTTCTCGAAGAATGGTCCGCTCAGACCTGGAACACGCGCATCGCCGCCGGGAAGATCAGGAAGACGAGGAATCCGGCGCACAGCAGCAGCTGCGCCACGAGCATCGACTGCGACTTCTCGCCCGCGTTGCCCTCGATCTCGGCGAGTTCGCGGTGCCGCATGGTCTCCGCGCGTGAGGCGAGCGACTCGCGCACCTTCGCGCCGTCGTCCGCGACCAGCGCGAGCGACGCGGAGAGGTCCTTGAGCTCCTCCACGCCCAGTTCCTCCCCGAGTTGACCCAGCGCCTGCCACTGGCTGATGCCGGTGATCCGGGCGTCGGAGAGCGCGTTGCGGATGCGCTGCGTCGCCCAGCCGTCGGACACCTCCGCCGCCGTCATCAGCGCCTCGGGCAGACCGCGTCCGCCGGCCAGGCTCATCGACACCAGGTCCAGATAGGCGCCGATCACCCGTCGCAGGTCCCGTCGTTTCTCGGCGGCGTCCCGCCGCACCTCCAGATCCGGCAGGACGAAGAACAGCGCCGCGCACAGCAGCGCCAGCCAGACCGGGACGACCGGGCTGCTGCCGAAGCCGAGCGTCCACACGACCGCGAACAGGAACGGCCCGAAGAACAGCCCGGACACGGCCAGCAGCATCTTGGTCGCGAGGAAGTTCTCCCAACTGCGGTCCAGAACGGCGAGATCGGCGCGCAGCGAGCGCTGTTCCCAGCCCTGCTGCAGATAGAACTCGGAGACCCGGGCACCGATGTGGGCCCGTAGCGAGCCCAGTCGTCCGCCGCCGTCCTGCCTGGCCCGGTGCGCCGACTCGTACGCCGCCCCGCGCGCCCGCATGGCGTCGATGCGGGCGACCTGCGCCACCGCGCTCCGCTTGGCCGGCATCAGGGCGCGGATCAGCGCGTAGACGCCGAGACCGAACACGGCGCCGACCGCCAGGGGAAGCGTCAGCTCGTTCATCGTCGTATCGCCTCTTCCTGCGGGGTTCCGGCCGCGGCGGCGGACTGCGTGCGCGGGCGCACGAACTGCACCGCGGACTCGTCCCGGACCAGGAACCGCTCCGGAGTCTCGATGGTCGACAGCTTGCGCAGCCACCAGAAGCCGAGAGCGAACAGACCGCAGACGCAGGCGAGCACCAGCTGTCCGACCGGCGAGTTGTACGGCTCGACGAACTCCCGGTTGAAGATGGAAAGCCCGAGGACGAACGCGATCGAGACGGCTACGACGATCTGCACGGAGCGCCTGGTCGAGGCCCGCTGCGCCATCACGCGCTGCCGCATGTCGACCTCTTCGCGCGCCGACTTGGCGAGCGCGCCCAGGACCTGGCGCAGACCGGGGCCGCGCAGCCGGGCGTTGAGGATGAGCGCGGCCACGATGATGTCGGCGGACGCGTCGTCGATTTCGTCGGCGAGTTGCTGCAGTGCCTCGGGCAGCGGTGTGCGGGCCCGCAGCCGGTCGACGAGGGCGTCGAGGTGCGGGCGCAGGACGGGTGCCGCGGCGCGTGCGGAGGCGGGGATGGCCTGCTCCAGGCCGACCGCGCCCGCGATGGTGTCCCGCAACGACTCGGTCCAGGAGGCGAGCGCCTCCACGCGCCGCATGGCCGCGCGTTCCTCCGCCGCGCCGCCGAACAGCTTGTGCCAGAAGAAGACGAGGACACCGGCGGCGATACCGGCCACCGCCCAGCGCGTGAACAGCAGCACGACCAGTCCGGCACCCACCGCGAGCGAGCCGCGCCGTCCGGCGAACCGCACGAGCTCGTTGGCCCGTTCGCTCGCCTTCTGCTTCTCGTGTTGTGGCTTTGCGGGCAGTCCGCGCAGCGCGACGACGAGCAGTGCCACTCCGCCGCCGACCCCGACGCCGCACGCGAGCGCGTACAGCACCGTCGTCGAGAACAGCCCGCCCATGGAACCGAGCGTGTCGAGTCGCATCGTCAGATCACCCCCAGGTCTCGCCGGGAATCCGGTAGCCGTGTGCGACCAGGTCGTCGAGGCACGCGATGGGCGCGTGCGGAACGACCCGGCCGTCCGGAGCCTCGGCGAACACCTCGCTGGAGAGCACCCGGCCGTCCACGCCGTTGACCTCGCGGATGGAGGTGACCATGCGCTGCAGCCGACCGCCCGTCTGGTAGTTGTTGCGCCGCTGGATGAAGACGACGAAGTTGACCGCGCCCGCGATCAGCATCTGGCTGGCCTCGATGGGCAGCCGCTCCTGCGCCTGGAGGGCGTAGGTGGAGATGCGGTTGAAGACCTCGCTGGAGCTGTTGGCGTGGATCGTGGACAGCGAGCCGTCGTTGCCCTGCGACATGGCGTTGAGCATGGTCACGATCTCGTCGCCGAGGACCTCACCGACGATGACTCGGGAGGGGTTCATACGCAGCGAGCGCCGCACCAGCTCGGCCATCGAAATGGCGCCCTGTCCCTCGGAGTTGGGCAGTCGTTCCTCGAACGCGACGACGTTCGGGTGCAGATCGGCGAAGGTGTCGAGCCCGAGCTCCAGGGCGCGCTCGACGGTGATGAGCCGCTCGTGGGGCGGGATCTCGTTGGCGAGCGCCCGCAGCAGTGTCGTCTTACCGGCGTTCGTCGCGCCCGCGATCATGATGTTCTTCCGGGCCCGTACCGCGCAGGCCAGGAAGTGCCCGATCTCGGGCGTCAGGGTCCCGTTGCCCACCAGGTCCGACATGAAGACCTTGCCCATCCGGGCGCGCCGGATGGAGAGGGCCGGACGCCGGGTCACGTCCATCACGGCGGAGAGCCGTGAGCCGTCGGGCAGCCGCAGGTCCAGCTGCGGGTTGGCGGAGTCGAAGGGCCGGGAGGACAGGCCCGAGTAGGCACCGAGGACCTGGATCAGCTCGATGAGCTCCTCGTCGTTCTCGGCGACGGGATCGCCCGTCACCTCCCGCCCGTCGGCGTATCCGATGAAGACCTGGTCGTACCCGTTGATGTCGATGTTCTCGACTTCCGGGTCGTCGAGCAGGGGTTGCAGCCGGCCGACGCCGAAGAGCGCGGCGTGCACGGCGGCGGCGTACTGTTCCTCGGTCTCGGCGTCGAGTGGGGTACGCCCGGAGTTGATCTCCGTACGGGCGTACTCCTCCAGTATCTGAGCGATGACGGCGCGGGCGTAGTGCCGTTCGTCCTCGCTGGACATCGGCGTGACGCCGGAGACCTGGTCGAGCCTGCGCTGTTCGGCGATGCGGTCGCCGGCGTCCTGCCGGAACCGCTTGACCAACTGGTGGTCGACCGCGGTCATCGGCCGGCCCCCGCGGCGGGCCGGCCGTGGTGCCCGCCCGTATGCCCATCGGCCGGTACGGACCAGGCGGCGCCGTACTGCTGGTAGAGGTCCGCGGTCACCTTGCGCGCGCTGCGGATGAGCAGCGACTTGTCCAGCCGCCCGCGTCGACGGCCCGCCAACTGCTCGGCGCCGATTGGGTCTTCGGCGAGGGTGCCGACTACCCGGGCGCCGGTCTGCCCGGCCACCAGCATGTCGCCCACCTGGTGGACGAGCTTGGGCGCGTCGCCCGGGTCGGCGATGAGGATGACGCCGATGAGCGGGGTGGCCAGGGACGCGGCGCCGCGCGGGCCCCCGTGCAGCTTGGCGGAGAGGGCGGCGGCGCGGTCCCGCACGCGGGCGATGGACTCGGGCTCGGTGCGAGAGACCAGGAGTACGAGGGCGGCCTGCGAGAACATCTCAACGGCCGGGCTGTCACCACTGATCCGTCCGCAGTCGGCGATGACGTCGGCGGGCTGGTGCGGGGAATCGGCGAGTTGGGCGAAGGCACGGCCGAGGGTGGGCCACAGGCCGGCGAGCCCGGCGGCCTGCTCGGCGATGCCGAGCCCGACCAGTACGTCCAGTCCACCGCTCAACGGCTGGACGTGATCCCAGAGTTGGTCCGGCACCAGGCCTCGGCGGGCGGTCGCGGCTATGGAGAGCATGCCGGTGTTGGGGTTGAGCGGTCCGCCATGCGCGGCGGCGCTGCGGTAGACGAGGTCGCCGCCGGCCGGGTCGGTCTCGGCGAGCAGTACGCGCCGCGGCCAGACCGCGGCGAGCGCGACGGCGGCGGTGGTGACGCCGGGGGAGCCTTTGTCGGCGGCGAGGGCGATGAGAGCCATGTCTGGTGTGCTCGCCCTTAGTTGCCGGGGACGAGAACGATGGCGACCTCGCCCGCGGCGGCGGCCTGCGCGAGAGCCGCGGCGTCGTCCTGGTCGACGAGGAGCGTCAGCGAGAGGTTGCCGCTGCTCACGGTGGCGTCGCTGTCCTCCTGCACCGTGTTGATCCTGGCGTCGTCCACGATGAGGGAGTTGTCGGTACCGGTCGAGGAGCCCGAGGAACTGCTGCCGCCGGTCCCGGAGTTGGAGGCGGAGGAACCGGATGACCTGCCGACGCGGTAGGCGGCGACGGTGTCGCCGGACTTGATGTCCGCCGGGTACTGGCCCTCCTCGAGGGCGAGTCCCACGGAGGCCTTGCCGGCCGGAAGGCTGACGGTCTTGGCGAACATCTGCCCGACGGCGACAGTGCCGCGGGGGATGGTGGTCACGGCCCGGTAGGCCTTGATGGCCTCGAGCTGGGTCCACGGGACGTAGTCGATGCTGTCGTCGGCGGCGACCATCACCGAGGTGACGTTGTCGTCGGTGATGGACTCCCCGATCGGGATCTCCTTGGTCACCTTCACGGCCTCGATCCGGTTCCCGACGCGCAGCACCAGCATGGTGGCGCCCAGCGCGCCCACGAGTATGAGGAGCACCGCGAGCGCGGCGAGCGCCGGTTTGCGCTCGCGAGGCGGCGCGGGAAGCCGCTCACCGATCACCGGCTGAGCCGGTGCAGCGGAGCGCGTGTTGCCCGCCCCCGTACGCTCTTGGATCTTCACGCAACCGCTCCCCGTACACCCAAGAAAAAGTGTTCAACTCGTCTGCCATTTGGGACACTCCGCTCGTGCACGCCCTTGCGGGGCGTACCGCCTGAGCTGGACGTACTGCCCGATCTGGCCCAATAGCCAGCGCTGGAGCGGGTGTCAAGCCATCGCACCGTATCAGCCGCACATAAGCCCCTCAAGGCACGTTGTGGATCGCGGACCCCACCGGACTCGACCTTATTCACATGCAACTGCCGCCATTCGGTTCCCCGTTGCCGGCCGGTAATGCGGGCCGTCGGCCGCTGTGCAGGAGCGAATCCGCGGCGCTCTCCGATCCGTGCCGGAGCTGGGCTTTCACGCCGTCAGAGGGGTTCGTCACGGGGTGGTCATGAGGCCTGCACGAATCACTCACGAGCCGTTCGGTGGGCTCGCGCGGCTGAGCACTGAACGGGGCCCCGACTGCCCGCCACGGCTGTGGCATCCGGACCGGACCCGGCGGCCCGCCACGGCCGGCGCCGCCGCGAAGACCGGGGCGGCGCCTTCGGAGCGACCGCACCCGGCACACCTTCTCCGCCCGAGAACGGATCACCTCCGCGAGTGAACCGCCGGCAGATGCCGACCATGCTCCGGCCGAGCGACCTGGCTTCCACGCCGCACCATGGTCAGCCGGCCTTTCAGAACACGCCGCCCTGGCGGCTACTCCGCGAAGCGGCTGAACGCGTCACCGGGGACGGGGATGTCCTCGGGACCGACTCCTCCAGCCCTTCGGGTTGCCGAATCGATAACTCCAGCGAAGAGCAGGGTCCGGCCCTCAGCCCGGGCAACTCGTCACAGCACCCCACTCGTACGTGTGCGCCCGGACACGATCAGGACACAGGGACGAGCCGATTTACCTGGCTAAATACCTGAATGCCCCGCCATCAGGGGCAAGTTGAGCCTGGCGAAACCGCGAACCCCATGGATACCGTCGTTGCACTTGATGGCATCTTTGTCTCACGGGGAGTCACAGTGAAGCGCCGCTCTTTGCCCGTTGCTGCCGCGTTCGCCGCGACCGCAGCTCTCCTGCTGACGGCGTGCGGCGGCGGGGGTGACAAGACCGAGGACAACGACAAGATCGCGGGGGCGGACCAGGGCGCAGGCAAGACTTCGGCCTCACCGAGCGCCGGCACCGCGGGTGACGCGGAGCGGCCGAAGATCACGTTCCCCCGCGACGTCGAGAACGTTTTCGAAGGCTGGAAGACGGGGAATGCCGCGAAGGACGCGGTGCTGGCGGACGCCCAAGGCAGCGTGAATGCCGTCGACGACGCGATCCTGCGCGGAGACAAGAACTCGTCGACGGTTCAGTTCTACCGGCAGGGTGACGCACTCATCAGTGCGGCCAAGTGGATCCAGGCATGGCTGGACGAAGACCTCACCTGGACCGGCAGCACACGGTACTTCGACGCGAACGTGAAGGTGTTCGACAAGAACACTGCAGCCGTCAGTTTCTGTGCCGACGAAAGCAAGGCGTACAACAAGGACCGGAAGACGGGCAAGGTCGACAAATCCCCTTCCGGAGAGAGTTCTTATGTCACCTACAGCACGCGCCTTGAGAAGAGCGATGAGGGTGTTTGGCAGACAACCAGCGTCCTGTCCAAGAGGGGGGACAAGACATGCGCGTCGTGACTGCGCGGCTCGCCGCCACCGTCGCCCTCGTCGGCGCCTTCGCTCTGACTTCCGGGACTGCCGTGGCCAAAGGCCCCGGGAAGTCCGAGAGCGAACTATCGACAAGCAGTACGCGACAGGGCCAGACCCTTGAATCCCGCATCTCTTTCAGCGGCTCCATCACGGGCTCCGGCGGCGGTTCCTCCGACGGCATGACGCCCGTGGGTAACTGGACGCCACCGGCCTGCTGGTACGAACCCCGCACCGCGGACGAGTTCGCCCAGTCCGTCGAGAAGACATACGACGAAACGGTCAACTACCCCGGTCAGCACAGCTACGCCAAGGCAGCCGTCGGTCAGTACCGCCAGAAGTACAAGGACGGCGAGTTCGAGAATTACAACAAGGACATCGCCGACGAGGGCAACTGGTGGGTCGCGGTCCAAGATCCCGACCGCTGGATGGAACCCGAGGCACAAGCCTGTGACAGGGAACCATTCTGGGTCGAGAACGGTGATGCCCCCGACGTGGGGAACGCCGTCACACCCGAGGTTCTCGCGGAACTCGCCTACAGCCGCACCAAAGTCCCGGCCACCGAGGTCACCCTCGCTCCCGAGAACGTCACCAAGGTGAACCTCCCCACCTGGGCCTGGCTGGACAAGGCGACGTTCAAAGAGGTCTCCGTAACGGCCGAGTTGAACGTCGGCGGTCTCAACATCCAGGCCACCACCACGGCCAAGCCGGTCTCCCTCAGGCTCGAGCCGGGAACGGCCGACGCCGAGACCTACCCCGCCTCCGGCGAGTGCGCGATCAACGACGACGGCTCGATCGGCGAACCCTACGCGCAAGGCAAGGCCGACCAGACCCCTCCGTGCGGCCTCAAGTACCTCCGTTCCTCCGGAGACGAGATGTTCAAACTCCAAGCGACCGTCACCTGGGAAATCACCTGGGCCGGAACCGGCGGAGCCGGTGGCAACCTGCCCGACGGCGAGTTCGGCAACGACCAACCGGTCACAGTCCAGGAAATCCAGTCCGTCAACCGCTGAGCACCAGCACCGCACACGCACACCCCAGCCCCAGCCCCAGCCCGCCAAGGAAGACCACAACCAGCAACCGACAACGAGGGACCCACAGGCCACCATGAGCGACCTGCGCCTCGAGGACACCGTCTTCGAGGATTTGAAGAAAACCTTCGGCACGATCAGCGACAGCATGGACGCCGCACGCCGCACCCTCCGCGCCACGGACGCCTCCGCCGTCGGCGAAAGCCAACTCATCGAGGACCTACGCGACTTCGCAGACGACTGGGGTTACGGCATCAAGCAACTCGGCAAGCACACGCACGGCGCGGTGAAGATGATCAACAAGATCGGTGACGAGTTCGGCAAACTCGACCTAGACCTCGCAGAATCCCTCAAGTCGCCCAAGAAGTCCGACAAGAAGGGCAACTGACCGTGGCCGGCAAGCGCCCCGCCTTCCCGAACATCGGTTGGGACCCGACGCCCGGCAGCGTGGAGGACACCCGGGACCTGGCCAGGAAGCTGGGCGGACTGGCCGGCGAACTAGGCACAGCCCTGGGCGAGTTGGAGCGAATCGAAGCGGGAGCCTGGAAGGGTGAGACCGCCCGCGCCTTCACCGAGTACATAGCCAAGGACGTCGCCCCCCTCATCCGCAAGGGCCACGAATCCTTCGGCAAGGCCTCCCGTGCCCTGCACCGGTGGGCGGGCGAGCTCCAGGACTTCCAGGACGAGGCCGACCGCCTGGAGAAGTCAGCCGGGGAGAAACTCGAAGCCAAACAGGACGCCCGGCAAAAGGCCGACCAGAAAGGCGACGGCAAAGGCAGCGAGGAACTGGGCGAGGCCTCGGGCGCCGTGGACGATGTCATTCGTCAGGTGCACGACCTGGAGGAACGGTACAAGCGAGCCGCCGGGAACATCAGCAAGGAACTCGACAAGGCCGCGGACATAGCGCCGGACGAGCCCGGTTTCTGGGACAAGCTCACCAAGGGAGTGGCGGAGGCCTGGGACGCCACCACCAAGTGGATCAAGGACCACGCCGACCTCATCAGACTCATCGGCGATCTGCTGAGCGACCTCACCGCGGTCCTCGGCCTCCTGGCCATCATCACGCTCCCCTTCCCACCCCTCGCGGCGATCTTCGGCACAGCAGCCCTCATCACCAGCGGCCTGGCACTGGCGGCACACGGCTTGGCGAAGGCAGCGGGGGCTGATGTGAGCTGGATGCAGATCGGGCTGGACGCGGTGGGGTTGATGCCGGGGGTCGGTGCCCTCAGCAAGGGCATCAAGGTCGCGGGAAAGACCCCGGCGCTGGCCAGGGCAGCCGGGCTCGGCAAGGCCGCAGAGCTTGGCAAGGGCTTCCAAGCGACGAATATCGGTAGCGCGCGGATGCTGCTGTCCACCGGCGAACAAGCGTCGTTTGTCAAGGGCGGACTCAAACTGCTACCCGGAAGGGTGGTGCTGGGTGGCACAGCCGACAACGTCTACGAGGTCGCCCACAGCACGAGCGGCGCCTTATCCCGCATGGGAGGGATCGCGAACCAGGGCTACCACGCGGGCCAGTGGCTCGGTTCGAAGGGCGCCAACCTCATTCCGGGAGTGAACATCAACCCCATGGGATTCGGTATCGCCACGGACTCCGTGCTCAAGATTTTCCCCAAAGTTCCGAGTATTCACGAGCACGTGGGACAAGCCCTCTCCCCGGGTGACCAGTTCGAGAAATCGGCCTCGGGCAACTGAACGCAGGGGGTGTACGCGGCAGAGTAGGCACACAGGACCACGAGACCCGATACACCAATGGGAAGATGTATACGGTTATGGCCATCTGGCAGCCCGAACCGGGTGAGACGCTCCTCACGCGGGCGTACGTCACCTTCGCCACCGGCGCGGCCATGCGCGTCAGGGGCATGAGGTGGTTCCGCGACCCCCAGCGCAACGACATCCAGGGCGAGCTCCCGGGGTGGCCCCAGGGGCCGGTGCACACGGCTCGCTCGACCGGCGACACGGTCGCCAGGAACACACTCAAGGGCGCGGCCATGGCAGTGGGCGTCGCCATCATGGCCGTCCTCAGCTCGGCCGGCGGCAACGTCAGCGGCAGTTCGGTCCACGGCTCGGGTTCCGATACGCCGGACGACCCCGATGACGAGGTCTACGACTTCCCGGTCATGTGGGCCGCCCCCGGCACTGTCGCCCGCACCCTGCCCTGGCAACTGGATCCCGCACGCTCCCCCGAGAAGCACTACCGCACGCACGCGATTGTCACCGACCGCAGGCTCGTGATCGTGGGTTTCCCCTACTCCAAGAAGAACGACGATCTCATCGAGGACGAGGTCCTCTGGGAGATCCCGCGGTCCGGGATCCGCCATGTGGAAGCGAAGCCCTTCAAAGACGGAAACGACGTCAAGGTCGTCTTCACCGACGGATCCTGGTGCAGGCTTCACGCCATCACACGGGAGAAGTTCATGCGCTACCTTCACCAGCCGCTCGACCTGATCCCGCTGGAAGCCCTCACACCTGGACAGCGGAACACCGTCGAGAACTTCGTCGCGTCATCGAACGCGCCTGACGCCGGAACCCCGGTGATCAGTCGTCGGCCCTGCGGCCACTACCGGATCGAGTTCATGCGCTCGAGCCGAGTCGATTCGTTCTTCGGTCTTTCCGAGAACTCCATGCTCATGGACGCGGAAGGTGCCGAGGTGAGTATCACCGACTACCACCCGGACGACTTGTAGCCTTCGACTTGCCTGCCCCAGGCTCCCAAGCACCACACCACCAGAAGAAGCCTCACTGATGACGACATCGAGCCCCTCCCCGGGCGTGCTCCCACCCGCCCCCACCTCCGTAGAGCCCCCGCCCCTCTCGTTCAACGTCCCCGAAGGCTTCTTCGCTCTCCCCCTGGCTCCCACCCCCCAAGAACGCACGGAGCGCGCCCACTCCTTCGTACGGGAGCTCTACTCCCGCGGTGACGAGAAAATCTGGGAACCCGCCGCCCCCTACTACGCGGCGATCGCCGAACTCATGGCGGGCACCGGGGTGTCGTACGCGGCCATGGGCCTGTTCTCCACGGCCGGGGACGAGGACGCGAAGGGTGACGACGTCGCCGCCGACACAGGCGAGGGCGACGACGGCGTCCCCCGCCACGACCTCTCCGGCGGAGCCGCCCAGTGCGCCTTCACCGTGGCAGCCGTCCCGACGGACCAGACAGGTGCCCAGCCGACCGGCACCCGCACCGACATCGTCGCCCAAGGCATACTCGCGGTTCTCGCTTCCGACCCGCACAACGACGCCCGCTGGCTCGACCTCCCCTGCGGACCGGCGGTGTCCTGCATCACCCTGCGCGAATACAAGCTCAACCCGGAGGTGACGGCGAGCGGCGAGGTCACCGACCTGCTGACCGGTCAGATCCAGGTCCACGTCCCCTTCCCCACGGGCCCGTTCACCGCAGTCTTCACCCTCCACACGGCCTCCATGGACTACTGGGCCGAGTTCTGCGACCTCATGGCCGCCGTCCTGCGAACGGTGTCCTTCACCGACCCCCTGACGAACACGGGCAGCGACGCCAACACCGAGGACACCACGCCGAACGACCCCGCGTCGCCCCAGCGAACGAATCAGTAGGGTGCCGCGCAAGAAAGGTTGATCTTCGGTAGACCGACACACGGCACGAGCGCAAGTCATGAACTGATGCCCCCCAACCGATCACTCGCCGACTCCGCGCTCGTGGAACGCCTGGGCGGTGGAGTCGTGGCGGCGGCGCGTCTGTGCGTCATCGTCCCGGCGGTGTTCATCATCGTGTACTTCCTGCTGGCCATCGTCACCCCCCGATCGTTCATGCCGGCGTGGGTCTGGACGGAGCGCGCGGTCGTGTCGGCCGGCATCCTCGGTGTGCTGTGGATCTTCGCGCGCCATCCGTGGCACAGCCGCCGGCCGCAGGGCCTCACCCATGCTCTGCTCGTGTCCGTCGTGCTCGTCCTGCCCGCACTCGTGACCGGATCCTGGCCGGGTGTCATCGGAGCGTTCGTGCCCCCGCTGCTGGTCGCCGGTTCCGCAGCCGTGGAGAAGTTCCGTACTGCCTGACGTCTCCGATGACTTACAAGAACGGGCAGGCGTGGCCGAGAGCCAGGCGATGTGACGGTAGGTACCACCGCCCACGCGCCGCGCGGCTCTTCCCCTTGCCCTTCTTGCGCAGCTTCCGGAGCTGGTTCCTCTTCTCCGCAGCGCGTGCCTCTGCCCGACCTACCAGCACGCGGTGCGTGAGCGACCCCAGCGAGGCCGCGGTGATGGCGTAGGCCAGGAGAGCACTGCCGGACCCAGGGATGTACGCGCAACTGGGCGAGTGGCAGTTCCTATTCGGCAGAAAGCCCCAGATGTAGGCGACCGGTGCCAGCACCACGATCCAGGTGAGCCCTTCCTTTTTGACCCTGGCGACCTCACCAGCCCAATAGTCGAGGGCATCCACCGCGAAGTAACGGTTCATGTTCGCGGTCCGGCCGTCGCCCTTGACGAAGGCCTCCAGGTGAGACTCGGCCGAGTACGCCACATCCCGCAAAATCGCGTCCTTCGTCGCGTCCCCCGTCGGCTTCCTCTCGACGGTCACTTCTACGTCGGAGGGCAGCTCGAACTTCGGCGCGTTCTCCTCTGCCGTGATGGAGGGGGACAGGGCCGGCGAGTCCGACTCACTCGAATCGGCCCCCGCGATCTCACCGTTGGCCGAATTGTTGGCTGGATCACTACTGCAACCGGTGAAAGCCAGTGCGGCACCGGCGAAGAGGCAGGCTATGGCCGTCCGCTGTCGCATGGTCAGCATGAGCTTGTCCCAAGAGATTGATGATCGGCGTGCCCAGTGATGATGGCACGGTTGGTACTTCGTGGACCAAAGAGCCGGATGCGCCAGGAGGCACGCCAGGGTCCTTGTGCGCGACGGGCAACCCGCACGTAGAAACTTGCTCCCTTCGCGAAAGCCACGACCTCGTCCGCGCAATGCCGACGCAGCTCATGCCACGCACTACGACCCGCGCGTCCGGGTCTCTCCGCCGGGTGTCGGCGGCCCCGTCACCCTCTCTTCCAGTGGAGCGAACCGGCGATGGCGTCGAAGAGCTCGACCATGGCGTCCGCGAAGGCGTCCAGGGGAGTGGAGAAGGTGAGCAGGAGGGAAGCGGCTGTCATCGGCACGGCAACGAGGTAGTCGACGGTGGTCACTGGCAGCCGATTACCGGAAGCCTCATCCTCGTCGGGGACAGTTCTCGTTCGGCGCCGCATCGCTGGTCCAGCGGCGGGCAGGTGTACCTGAGTTACTTCCTGAGCCCGGCGCTTTCCCGAGACGGTCAGCCTCGCGTCTTCGTGGGGAGGCATCACAGTCACGAGGAGTGACGCCGAGAGCGGAATCGGGCCGATGGTGGCGGTGGAGATGTAGAGCTCGATTCCACCGTTCTCATACGCCGCCTCCGCCCGGTCCGAAATATCCTTGATCAGGCTCCGTTTGAGGACGACCGCGTCGTCCTGTCCTTCGAAAGCCTTGTCCGCGAGGGCTCGGACGGGTCGCTTCCACTGACCTGGCTCGAGCGGAATCCTGAACCAGTCGTCAGGCAGGACCAGACCGTAGTCGGCGGGCGGCGGCGCTGTCATCTCAGGCGTCGGCGCGCCGGTGACAGGGTCCGTCAACGTCAGGCCTCCTGGATCTGCGCCAGTTCAAGTGACTCTGCGAGCGTCTGCGCCAGTTCCAGCAGGGCTTCGCCGAATACCAGGTTGGTCCACGACATACGGAAGACGATGATGTTCTCCACCTGGGGAGGAAGCACCGCGTAGGTGACGGTTTCCATCAACGTCTTCTTCTTGAACAGCGTGCCCGTGGTCAGTGCTTGCAGCTCCTGAATCCTCACCCCCGGACCCGCCGGCAGCGTGACCTTTGTTACCTCCTGACTTTCCGGCGTCGAAGGGAGCACGTCCCGGATCAGGTCGGGCAGCCGGTCCACTGCGCGGTACCCGTCTCCGGCGTAATCATGGACCTCGTAGACAGCGGTCACCGCCTTGGCGGCGTCCACCACGTAGGCATAGGCGAAGGTCGGGTCACTCAGCTCGGAGGTGGCCGCCAAGCGAGCCAGAACCAATGACAGTTCACGCGTCTCACTCCTGGGCGCATCAGATCCCAAATAGTGCCGCGCGGCCTGCTTGGCCCATTCACCCAACTCCAGGCCCTGCCCCACGGGAAGTCTGATACTTCCTTCCGGCTCCGAGATCAGGCATTGCCATTCCGCATCGTCACTCACGCGCACTCCCTGGATCGCGCTCAGCCTACCGTCCAAGCTTCTTTCCACTTGTTGTAGGGATTGTCCCACTCGGTGAGGCCATGGATCTTGTCGTTCCCGTCCACCACGGTGGCCGCGGTAGTGTAGGCAAGCCACCGATTACCGGCAGACCTCACATAGTCGGTGAACTGCATGCCGCCCATGGTCTCGAATTTGCCGAGGATCGGGATCTCCTTGAGCGCCTTGCTGGATTCGACCCATTCCGGGTTTCCCAAGGGACGGGCACCTGCCCAGGCGTCCCTCGTGCCGAGCTTCCCCAGATCTTTGAAATCCTTGAGTCCCTTGAAGGCGTCAACGGTATCTCGGTAGATCATCTTGGGGTTCAGTACGTGCCGGAACTGGTCAAGCCTTCCGAAAGCACCGGGGAGTTCTCCCGCGAGCCTCTGGGCAGCCTGCTCTGCAGCCTCGTTCGCGGCCTTTGTCGCCTTCCCCTTGAGCGTGTTCGCCGCCTTCACCGACCGACCGGCCAAGACATTTCCGGCCATGAAGTCGGCGCGAGCCGTACGGCTGGCCGTCTGAACGCTCTTGACCCCCGTGGCAGCCGCCTTGCCCGCGCTCAGTGCCGCTCGCCCCAGGCCGAGCGTCAGCAAGGCCACTCCGTCCAGCAGCACGTCGGCGATGCTGGCATCCCCGGTGAAGAGCAGGACCAGGTGACAGACCAGGGCGACCAACGTCGCCGCAAGCGCGATCGCGTCCAGAACACCGGCCAACGCCCAACCGACAATCGGAATCCATCCGACCAGAAGCGAGGCGAGGGCACAGAATGTGGCCACCCAGCCGGCAATATCAGCGATGCTCTTGAGAGCACCCTTGAGATTCTCCCAGGTGGAGTCTTTCAGGCCGTCGTGATCAATCAGATCTTCAAGGGCTCGCGCCGCCTTCTCGGCAGCTCGATTCCTGGCATCCTTCGCAGCGTGTACCCGCTTGATGGCGTCCTGAATACGATCGGCTGCTTGATCGCGCCTGCGTGTGAGATCGCGCTTCTTCTCCTCGTAGTCGTCGGCCGCCTTGTCGAGGGCGTCGATGGCACGGTCGAGTCTGTTCTTCTCGTCACGATCGATCTCGGCGTCGCTCCGTGCCTTGTCAGCCGACTCCTGCGAAGAAGCGAGTACAGAGGAGTATCGATCGTCCGGCTGGTCGGATTGCTCGCCCAAAAGATCGGCCGCCGTGTCGAAACGGTCCAGAACTTTCTTCAGGCGCCCCGCCGTTCCGTCCGCTGCCTTACGGAATTCGGTTGCGGCATCGCTCTGCCAGCCATCGACCCCGCACAGCGCATTGATGTTTCCCGACTGCTTCCGGATGGCATCGGCAACAGCGCGGAACCGTCTGCCGAGTTTCGCCACAGCAGCCGGGTCACCGGCCACGGGGTCCGAGTCGAGTTCGACCGGTGACCAATCCTTGGGACGAGACATCAGCTATTCCCCGGAACCCTTCGACTTCTTCTCCTGCTTGCGCAGAGCGTTGGCGAGATCCGTGTCGATCTGCTCATAAGCCTCGGCTGCCGCCTTCGTGATTCCGGCGAGTTTTTTCAGCTCTTCCTCGAGCTTGGAGCGCTTGTAGTCCCAGTTGGTCGCAAAATCGTCGAGCCTGTTGGTCAGTTCCTCGTGCCCGATCACCTCGCGGCTCCAGCCGTACTTGTCCTCGTCGTCGAGTCGCTCCAATTCCTCGACGATGCTGTTCAGCCCTTTGGACACGCTCTTGATCACATCAAGGTCGTCAACCTTCGTATGCTCGCCCACAGCAGCTTTCCCTTCCCCGTGAGCGGTCCGTTGCTCTCCGGCCGCTTCGTGCCATGCGTAACAGCACCGGTGCGGTGGGGTCACCTGCACCCCACCGCACCGCAAGGAGCCAGGGGACTGCGCAAGCCGCCCCGAGTCAGGCCTCAGCCCCGAATCCCCTTGGCCATCTCATCGTCCAGATCCTGGTAAGCCTTCGCGGCGTTCGTCAGGAACTTGGCCATGCCCGTCAGGCCCTCGATGGTGTCCTTCGCGCCCTTCTTGAACTCCGTGAAGGACTCCTCGAAGGCCTGTGAACCCTTGCGGGTGGTGTAGCCGTCCTTGACCAGGCCCTGGATGTAGCGCTCCAGGGAGTCGAGCCTCTCGTCGATCTTGTCCTTGGCGTCCGTCAGCTTCGTGGCCGCCTTGTGCATCTCGTCATAAGTGATGTCTGCGTCTTTGCCGCCGGCCATGGCGCCCTCCGTTGTCCGAACATGCCCCAGGGCCAACCCCCGTGGCTCCCGTGGCGGATGATGCGATCCTCCGCCGCGCGTCAGCTTACGCACGACGCTTGCAGACGCACACCCCGCTTCGCTTTGCCAGGGCCCGAGTTGGGTCTCCGGCGGGGCCGCACCCGAGCGCCCGGCGGGCCCGAGTGGGGTGGTCCGCGGCCCTGTTCCCTTTGCCACGAGCCCGCGAGTTCGGTTCGGTCGCGAGCCCGCGAGTTCGGTTCGGTCGCGAGCCCGCGAGTTCGGTTCGGTCGCGAGCCCGCGAGTTGGTTCCGTCGCGGCCCCGCGAGTTCGAGCGTGCCGCAGGCCGTGAGGATTGCGTCGGAGGGTCGTGGGGGTTCCGTGAGGGGCTCCGTTCTCAACGCGCTCCGGTTCCACCAGCGTTGCCGATGGGAACCCTCAAGCGGATATCGTCGAGCGGACAGCAGGGGGCGCGGTCGGCAGCTGCGGCGGCTGGAGTCGCTGAAGTGGCCACAGCAGCACAGGCTGCAGCGGCTACAGCAGCACGGGCCGAAGCAGCTGTAGCAGCTAAGCCCGAAGCAGCTGACGTGACGCAGCTGCGGCAAACGGCAGCGTCGACAGGGACAACTGGGTGGCGCGACAACAGAAGTGGCGCCGGGGAGGACCATCGTGCGCCTGACTCTGACCGTCGTCGATCCGCTCGGCGGTACCCACGCCGACGTGGTGCTCGACGCCGATCCCGAGTCCGCCATGGGGGACATCGCCAAGGAGCTTGCCGCGCAGGTCGGTTACCAGGGCGGCGCGCAAATCATCCCCATCGGCCAGCCGCACGCCACCCACCCCGGTGCGCCCGCCACCCACCCCGGTCCGCCCGCCACCCACCCCGGTGCGCCCGCCACCCAGCCCGACCCGCACGCCACCCACCCCGGTCCGCCCGCCACCCAGCCCGACCCGCACGCCACCCACCCCGGCGCTCCCGTCATCTATGTCGACGGGCATGCCGTCGATCCCTCCGCCACCATTCCCACTTCCCCGCTCCGGGAAGGTGCGGTGGTCTCGCTTCACGATCCCGCCGGGTGCCTCCCGGGCGAACCCACCGGGCTGGTCGAACTGCGGGTCGCCGGCGGGCCTGCCGCGGGGGCCGTGCACCGGCTCGGCGTCGGGCGGTACGACATCGGCGGCGGCCCCGCCGACCACGTCCGCGTCGACGACCCCGAGCTCGGCCGAAGAGCCCTCACCCTCTCCGTCTCCGCCGACGGAACCTGCCAATTCACCGTTCACAACGACAAAGCGGGAACGGCCGAAAGGAACGAACCGCGAGCCGGCAGGAGGTCGGGCCGGAGGGCTGGGGCGACGGCTGACGCCCAGGGGGACCCGCGGACCGAGGTGAAGGCGAATACGGCGACGGGGGGCTCGGGGAACACAGGGGACTCTGAGGACTCGAGGGGCACGACCACCCTCGACGGCGAACCCGTCGAGGACAAGACCGGCGACTGGCCCCTCGGTGCTCAGATCGCCGTCGGCAACACCCTCCTCGAACTCGACCGCTACTCCCCTCCCGACGCCGCCCTCAAGCGGTCCGACGACGGCACCGGCCTCGACTACAACCGCCCGCCCCGCCTCCAGCCCCCCGAGCGGCAGACCCGGTTCAGGCTGCCCACCCCGCCCCGCGACTTCGAAGCCCGGCCGCTGCCCTGGCTGATGGCGTTCACCCCGCTCGTGGGCGCCGTCGTCTCGGTGATGATCTTCGGGCGCTGGTACTACATGATCATGGCGCTGCTGAGCCCGCTGATCCTCTTCGGCAACTACTTCATGGACAAGAAGCACGGGCGCAAGTCCCATGCGAAGCAGGTCAAGGAGTACAAGGAGACCAAGGAGCGGATCGAGAAGGACGCGTCGGACGCGCTCGTGGCGGAGCGCCTCGACCGGCGGCAGGCCGTCCCCGATCCGGCGACCGTGCTCAGTATGAGTACGGGGCCGCGTACCCGGCTGTGGGAGCGGCGGCGGACCGACCCCGACCATCTGCTCATCCGGGTCGGGACGGGACAGCTCGACTCGGAAGTCCTCCTCGACGACCCGGAACAGGACGACCACAAGCGCGAGGTCACCTGGAAGATCCAGGACGCGCCGGTCGGGATCTCGCTGCGCGAGCGCGGTGTCATCGGTATCGCCGGGCCCGGGGAATCGGCGCACGCGCTGGGGCGTTGGGCCGTGGCGCAGACCGCTGTGCTGCACAGCCCGCTGGACGTCCAGTTCTATGTGCTCACCGAGAACACCGCCCGGGAGAGCTGGGACTGGATTCGCTGGCTCCCGCACGCCCGCCCCTCCGGCGCGCAGGACACCAACGTTCTCATCGGCACGGACGCCGAGACCGTCGGGGCCCGGATCGGAGAGCTGACCCAGCTCCTGGACGCCCGGCAGAAGGCCGCCAAGAACAACGGCCGGGACACCACCTTCAGCGACCCGGACATCGTGGTGGTCTGGGACGGCTCGCGGCGGCTGCGGTCCATGCCCGGTGTCGTACGGCTGCTGCGCGAGGGACCGGCCGTCAGTGTGTACGCCATCTGCCTCGACTCCGAGGAACGGTTCCTGCCCGGGGAGTGCCAGGCCGTCGTCGTCGCCGAGCCCAGGCCGCGGGCGAGCACCGCGGACAAGCCCGCCGAAGCGGCCGCCGCCGGGGCCCCTCAGGGCGGATTCCCCTCCTTCCACGCCTGGCACGCCACCGCTCAGGACACCGGGCGGCAGGAGGAGCAGGCCCTCGAACTGCGGCTGCGTGTCGAGCAGACCGGGGTGGCCCGGCTGCGGCAGGTACGGCCGGACTTCGTGTCGCCCGCCTGGTGTGCGCGGCTTTCGCGTTCCCTCTCCCCGCTCCGTGACATCAGCGGCGAAACCGAGGACTCGGCGCTGCCCGCGGCCAGCCGGCTCCTGGACGTACTGCAGATGGAGCCGCCCACCGGTGACGCGATCACCGCGCGCTGGCGGATGGGCGGGCAGTCGACGATGGCGGTGATCGGTGAGTCGTACGACGGGCCGTTCGGGATCGACATCCGGCGGGACGGGCCGCACGGCCTGATCGCGGGTACGACCGGTTCGGGCAAGTCGGAACTGCTGCAGACCATCGTGGCGGCGCTGGCGGTGGCCAACACCCCGGAGAACATGACGTTCGTCCTCGTCGACTACAAGGGCGGCTCGGCGTTCAAGGACTGTGTGAAGCTGCCGCACACCGTCGGCATGGTCACCGACCTCGACGCGCATCTCGTCGAGCGCGCGCTGGAGTCGCTGGGCGCGGAGTTGAAGCGCCGGGAGCACATCCTCGCCGCCGCCGACGCCAAGGACATCGAGGACTACCAGGACCTCGTCAAGCGCGACCCCTCACACACTCCCGTGCCCCGACTCCTCATCGTCATCGACGAGTTCGCCTCGATGGTGCGCGATCTTCCGGACTTCGTCACGGGGTTGGTGAACATCGCCCAGCGGGGCCGTTCGCTCGGCATCCATCTACTGCTGGCCACTCAGCGGCCGAGCGGTGTGGTGTCCCCCGAGATCCGCGCCAACACCAACCTCCGTATCGCGCTGCGCGTCACCGACGGCGGTGAGTCCAGCGACGTCATCGACTCCCCGGAGGCGGGGCACATCAGCAAGAGCACGCCGGGACGTGCCTACGTCCGGCTCGGGCACGCCTCGCTCGTCCCCTTCCAGTCGGGGCGGGTCGGCGGCCGGCGGCCCGGTGCCGCCGACCCACAGGTGCTCGCGCCCTGGGCGGGTCCGCTCGACTGGGCGGAGCTGGGAAGGTCCGCACTGGTCAAGCCCAAGGCCGAGGCGCGCGAGGAAGAGGAGATCACCGATCTCAAGGTGCTCGTGGACGCGGTACGGGACGCCCATCGCGCCCTCGGCATTCCGGCGCAGCACAGCCCGTGGCTGCCTGCGCTCTCCGAGACGCTGCTGCTGGACGACATCGACATGCCGGCGGTGCCGGCCGTGCCGCTCGGCGCGGGCAAGCTGGCTCCGGCCGCGTACGGTGTCGAGGACCTGCCCGCCGACCAGGCGCGCCGCCCGGTCGTCGTGGACTTCTCCTCCTTCGGGCATCTCCTCATCGGCGGTGCCCCCCGCAGCGGCCGCTCGCAGATCCTGCGCACCATCGCCGGATCGATCGCGCGGACCCATTCCTCGGCCGATGTGCATCTGTACGGGATCGACTGCGGCAACGGCGCGCTGAACGCCCTCACCCGGCTGCCGCACTGCGGTGCCGTGGTCTCCCGCAACCAGACCGAGCGGGCGGTGCGGCTCATCACCCGCTTCAAGACTGAGCTGACAAGACGTCAGGATCTGTTGGCGGAGAAGGGGTTCGCGGACATCGGGGAGCAGCGGGCCAGTGTCTCCGAGGAGGACCGGCTGCCGCATCTGGTGCTGCTGCTGGACCGCTGGGAGGGGTGGCTGCCCACGCTCGGCGAGTACAACCACGGGGAACTGACGGACGAGTTGCAGACGATGATGCGCGAGGGCGCGAGCGTCGGGCTGCACTTGGTGATCGCGGGTGACCGGCAGGTCCTGCTGGGCCGGATGGCCTCGCTGACCGAGGACAAGTACGGGCTGCGGCTTGCGGACCGGTCGGACTTCTCGATGCTCGGGATCAACGCCCGCAAGGTGCCGGAGGAGATCCCGCCGGGCCGTGGCTTCAAGAACGAGACGGCGACGGAGACACAGTTCGCGCTGCTGTCGGAGGATGCGAGCGGTCAGGGTCAGGCGGCGGCGCTGGCCGCGATCGGGGAGGCGGCGACGGCGCGGGACGCCGGGATACCGCGCTCCCGCCGCCCCTTCCGGGTCGACGTGCTGCCCAGCCGTATCGGGTTCACGGAGGCCTGGGAGATGCGGGACCCGGAGGTCGCCGCGTCCAGGCTGTGGTCGCTGGCCGGGATCGGGGGCGACGACATCATGGCGTTCGGTCCGGACCTCGCGCAGGGCGTGCCGACGTTCGTGGTGGCGGGCCCCGCCAAGTCGGGCCGCTCCACAGCTCTGTTGAACCTGGCGCGTTCGTACCTCCTGCAGGGCGTGCGCCTCGTCGTCGCCGCCCCGCGGCCCTCGCCGTTGCGTGAACTGGCGGGCCAGGAGGGTGTGTTGAAGGTCTTCACCGACGACGACATCGAGAGCGACGACTTCGAGGAGGCCATCGAGTCGGCGTCACCGCAGGAGCCGATCGTGGTGTTCGTCGACGACGGTGAGGTCCTGGAGGACGCCGACTGCGAGCGGGAGTTGAAGCGCCTGATCCAGCGCGGTGCGGAACGCGGTCTGGCCCTGGTCATCGGTGGTGACGAGGAAGAGGTCTGCGGCGGCTTCTCGGGCTGGCAGGTGGAGGCGAAGAAGGGCCGCCGGGGTCTGCTCCTGTCCCCGCAGGACTCCTCGGCGGGCGAACTCATCGGCATCCGCACGACCCGGAGCATGGTCGGCGGCCCGATCACCCCCGGCAAGGGGATGCTGCATCTGGGCAACGGCGAGGTCGTCACGGTCACCGTGCCGATGTGAAGGACGGACACCCCAACCAGGACCGGCGTGGTGCGGCGCCTCCAGCCACGCCTCCACCCGCGCCTCCGCCCACGCCTCCACCGGCGACCGCTATTCGACCCTCGACATCCGTGCCAACGGGTTCCCCGCGTCCGCGTTGTCCGACTCGTACTTCAGGTCGTCTCCCACCGGGGTGAGGCGGACGGTGTGGGACCCCTTCGTGCACACGTCGCGGTTGGACTCCTCGGGGATGCCGGTGGCGATGATCTCCTGCTTCGTCACCTTCTTCAGGACCAGCGCGTTCTCGCAGATGCCACCGATCGGGTCGGTCTGGCGGAAGGTGCCGAACTCCTCACCCGCCTTCGCCTCGCGGAGCGTGACCCGGAACGTGCCCATGGGGAGCGTGCCGCCCAGGGCGACGCCCTCGCCCTCCCAGGTGCCGACGTAGGCGGACGGCACGTTCAGCTCGTTGGCGTCGGGGCTGAGTGACTTCGACGCACTCGGGCGGGCTTCGGCGTCGGCGCCCCCGTCGTCGTTGTCGCCGACGCCCGGTGCCATGTTGAACAGCAGCGCCGAGCCCACCGTCACCGCCGCCAGTGCGCCGGCCACCGCGAGCACGACGGAGCAACTCACCTTCCGGCCCCGCCCGTTGTCCCCCGGAGCGGACACCGCCGCCACGCTCACCGAGAGCTTGCCCGGGCCAGGGCCCTGGGGAGTCCCGTCGAACTCCGCGTCCCGATCCCGCGGTACGTACGTGGGTGCGCTCCCGAGCCCGTACGCGGGGTCGGGCGGTCCGAACACACCGGAATCCGCGGGGGCCGGGAAAGCCGAGGACCCGGCGGCCGTGGCGGAGGCGGCCGAGGACCGTGCGGCCGAAGCCGAGGCGCCCGGAGCCCCGCCCACGGAAGCCGCCGCCCCGGAAGCCGCCGCAGCCGACCGGTCCCCCGCCACCACGGACCGTTCCCCTGTCACGCCCGATGGGCCGTCCACCACCCCCGATGGGCCGTCCGCCACCCCCGACGGGCTGTCCACCGTCCCCGACCGCCCGCTCACGCCCGCCGATGGGCCGTCCACCCCCACCGACGTGCCGTCCACCGACGGGCTGCTGAACCCCACCGGCCCCGAAGGCGCGGCCTCCGAGACCTCCAGGTTCAGCAACTGCACCGCGCTGCGGCCGACTTGCTCCACCAGGGAACCCGGCAGCCACCCCGCCGCGACCAGACGGGCCGCGCCCTCGGGGGCGAGCCGGGACGCCACGTCGGCCGGATCCGGCCGCGCGGCGGGGTCCTTGGCCAGGCACTGCGTCACAAGCTCACGCAACTCGCCGTCCAGAGAACCGAGTTCGGGTTCCTCATGGACGACCTTGTAGAGCAGTGCGGCCGAGGAGTCGCCGGGGAACGGTGAGGCACCGGTCGCGGCGAAGGCGAGGACCGCCCCGAGCGAGAACACGTCCGCCGCGCCGGTGGCCCCCTTGCCGAGGATCTGCTCGGGTGCCATGTAGCCGGGCGAGCCGATCGAGACGCCCGTCGACGTCAGCGATGCCGTCCCGTCCGTCGCCCGGGCGATCCCGAAGTCGATGAGGAGCGGGCCGTCGACGGTGAGCAGGACGTTCGACGGTTTCACGTCCCGGTGCACCAGCCCCAGTCCGTGCACCGCGACGAGCGCCTCCGCCAGACCCGCGCCGAGGACCCGGGCGGAATGCGGGGGCAGCGCCCCGCCGTCCGCGACCGCGGCGGCCAGCGAGGGGCCCGCGGCGTATCCGGTCGCGACCCACGGCACGGACGCGTCGGGGTCCGCGTCCAGGACCGGTGCCGTCCAGGTGGCGCCCACTCTCCGTGCCGCCTCCACCTCGCGCCGGAACCGGGCCCGGAACTCCGCGTCCAGCGCGAAGTGCGGATGCACGATCTTCACCGCGACGGTACGGCCGCCGGCGCTGCGCCCCAGGTAGACCCGCCCCATGCCGCCCGAGCCGAGCCGGCCGAGCAGCCGGTAGGGGCCCACCACCGTGGGTTCGTCGACTTCGAGCGGCTGCATGGCGTTGCCTCCCCCGGACGCTCTGCACTCCCCCAGCAGAGTAGTCGTGTGCGCCCGCGGAAGTTACTGCCCGGAAGTCACGAAGCGGTGGTACGACGCGGTAGTACGGGCCGGTAGTACGCCGTAGTAGTACGGGCCGGTAGTTCGCGGCCCGGGGTCACGGCGGCACGCGGTATGTCCGCGGCCGCGCCCGGCCGCGCCGAATTGCGTGAGTGAAATCCACGGAAGGGAGCCGGAGCCCCCGAGCCAACCTCCATGGGGAATTCGTCGACCGGAATTCCCCGCGCGTTCACCGGTTACCCGAGTAAGCGACTACGCGGACTCCGGCTCGAGCAGATCCACCGTCACATCCGCCGGAAAGCCCGTCGCCGGGCCGACCCGCCGCGCGAACTCCGCGACCGCCGCCAACTGCGGCGCGCCGAAACGGAAGTCCAGCGTCCTGAAGTACCGCTCCAGCACCTCCTCGTCGAAGACCTCCCAGCGCGCGGCCTGTTCGGCGACCTTGCCGACCTCCTGCAGGGACAGGTCCCGCGACTCGAGGAAGGCCTCGTGCACCTGCCGTACGACGACGGGCTCGCGCTCCACGTACTCCCGGCGGGCGGCCCACACCGCGAAGACGAAGGGCAGGCCCGTCCAGGCCTTCCACATGGCGCCCAGGTCGTGCACGTCCAGGCCGAGCCTGGGCCCGTCGTGCAGGTTCGCGCGCAGTGCGGCGTCACCGATGAGGACGGCCGCGTCCGCCTCCTGCATCATCAGCGCGAGATCGGGAGGGCAGGAGTAGTACTCGGGGACGACGCCGACGGATTCGGCGAGCAGCAGCTGCGCCAGGCGCACGGAGGTGCGGGAGGTGGAGCCGAGCGCGACCCGGGAGCCGTGGAGGTGCTCGAGGGGCTTCTGCGACACGATCACGCAGGACATGACGGGGCCGTCGCAGCCGACGGCGATGTCCGGGAAGGCAACCAGGTCGTCGGCGTGCTTGAGGAACTCGATGAGCGTGACGGGCCCGATGTCGAGGTCTCCCTGCACCAGTCTCTCGCTGAGCTTCTCCGGGGTGTCCTTCGTCAGCTCGAGGTCCAGCAGCGTCCCGGTACGCGCGAGGCCCCAGTACAAAGGCAGGCAGTTCAGGAACTGGATGTGGCCGACGCGCGGCCGGTTGCGAGAATTGTCCACATCGCGAGACTAGCTGCCATGCGATACGGTGCGGGATCCGGGTACCGGCGGGGCGCGACCGCGTCGTCGCGGACGCCATCGGTCCGGATGCTCGATCCGGCTCTCCGCCGGGATCGTCAATCCATGTCACAGACGTATCAAACATTCGGGTGACGTGATCTTGCCCTCTATTGCATTCGGCGGGCTGCGTGCTAGGCTCGCCGCAAGTTGCAGTTTGGTTTCCCTTGCAGTACAGAGCCTGCGGAGCATGTGACCGCGGGCTCTCGTCGTTTTCAGACGTATGCACTTCTCTTCGCAGATGCAGGTTCTGGAGCAGGGCAACCCTTTGGCCCAAGGAGGGCTTATGGCTACCGGAACCGTTAAGTGGTTCAACGCCGAAAAGGGCTTTGGCTTCATCGCCCAGGAAGGCGGCGGCCCCGACGTCTTCGTCCACTACTCCGCGATCAACGCCAGCGGCTTCCGCTCCCTCGAGGAGAACCAGGCCGTGAGCTTCGACGTCACGCAGGGTCCGAAGGGCCCGCAGGCGGAGAATGTCACCCCGGTCTGAGCCGCCAGGCCCCTGATCCGGAACCGAGAGCAGTACCCAAGGGGCCCTGCGCCGACAAGGCGCGGGGCCCCTGCCCCTTTTTCCAGGACCTCGCCCGGGTCGCCCCCGCCTGACCCCGCGCCTCAGCCGGCCCTCCCCGGTCACCCGCGCGGCCTCACCCCATGGGCCCGCCCCCACGGCCTCACCCGGACGGCCCACCATCTCGGATGAATCTCGGCGGGCCGCATGATCAGGACGAGCCGGCAGCACCGTCCTGCCGGCCGCCCCGAAGGGGTGCCCGACTCCGGGGCCTCGTACATATGGGGGATATCACCCAGGTGCTCCATATTGGGGGCATGACCTCGGCACGCGAGCGTCAGGAAACGTACATTCGTTCGCCGTACACAAGAGGCAGCCTCGGCATGGCCCTGGGCCCTAGTCCTGCGCCTGGTACATCGCCTCGATCTCCTCGGCGAAGTCCTTCTCGATCGCCGACCGCTTCACTTTCAGGGACGGGGTGAGGTGGCCCGCCTCCTCGGCGAAGTCACCGGGGAGGACGGTGAAGCGGCGGATGGACTCGGCGCGGGAGACGAGGCGGTTGGCGTCGTCGACGGCTCGCTGCAGGGCATCCAGCAACTCGGGGTCCGAGATCAGCCGCTCGAACGGGACCTGCTGCTTGTCGGTCATCTGGCGCCAGTGCTCCATGCCCTCGGGATCGAGGGTGATCAGCGCGGTGATGTACGGGCGGGCGTCCCCGACCACCAGGCACTGGGAGACCAGCGGATGGGCCCGGATCCAGTGCTCCAGCGGGGCCGGCGGCACGCTCTTGCCGCCCGTGGTCAGCAGGATCTCCTTCTTCCGCCCGGTGATGGTCAGATAGCCCTCGTCGTCGAGCGCGCCGATGTCCCCGGTCGCGAACCAGCCCTCCGTGGTGGCGGGCACCACACCGCCCGCGTGCGGGTCCCAGTAGCCGCGCAGGATCTGGCCGCCGTTCACCAGCACCTCGCCGTCCGCGGCGATCCGCAACCGGGTGCCGGGCAGGGGCCAGCCCGCCGTGCCCAGGCGGGGTTTGAGCAGCGGGGTGACCGTGGCGGCGGCGGTGGTCTCCGTCAGCCCGTACCCTTCGAAGACGTCGATGCCGGCGCCCGCGTAGAACGCGGCGAGCCCCCTGCCCAGCGGGGATCCTCCGCAGACCACATAACGGACCTTGCCGCCCAGGGCGTTGCGGATCCTGCGGTACACGAGCGGGTCGTACAGCGCGCGTGCCGCCCGCAGACTGCGTCCCGGGCCGGGTCCGGTGCCGTGCTGTTCGGCCTCCATCGCCTCGCCGTACTTGCGGGCGACCCGGTCGGCGCGGTCGAAGGACGCGGCCCGTCCCATCTTCTCGGCGGACGCCCGCGCCGTGTTGAAGACCTTCTCCAGCACATAGGGGATGGCCAGCAGGAAGGTGGGCCGGAAGCCGGCGAGGTCCGCGAGGAGTTCCTCGGTGCCCACACTCGGGGTGTGCCCGAGGCGCACCCTGGCGCGCAGACAGCCGATGGCGACCATGCGCCCGAAGACGTGTGAGAGGGGCAGGAACAGCAGGGTCGCCGCGGGCTCCTTGCTGGTGGCCTTGAACACCGGGTGCAGCAGCTCGATCGCGTTGTCGACCTCGGCGAAGAAGTTGCCGTGGGTGAGGGCGCAGCCCTTGGGGCGGCCGGTGGTGCCCGAGGTGTAGATGAGGGTGGCGAGGCTGTCCGGAGTGAGCATCCCTCGCCGTACGCCCACTTCCTGCTCCGGGACGTCCCGCCGCCCCAGCTCGGCGAGCCGGTCCGTGTGCCCCTTCTCGAAGACCCACACGTGCCGCAGATCGGGGATCCGGTCGCGCTCGGGTCCCAGTACGGCGGCCTGTGCCACGGACTCCACGGCGAGGGCGGCGGCACCGGAGTCCTGCAGGATCCACCGGGTCTGGAACACCGACGACGTCGGATAGATCGGCACGGTGACCAGCCCCGCCGCCCATGCGGCGAAGTCCAGCAACGTCCACTCGTACGTCGTCCGGGCCATGATGGCGATCCGGTCGCCCGGCGCGAGCCCCTCCGATATCAGCCCTCTGGCGAGGTCGAGCACCTCCCGCGCGAACCGGTCCGCCGTCACGTCCTGCCAGTCGCCGTTCTCGTCCTTGCGGCTGAGCACCGCCTCGTCCGGGGCCTCGAGGGCGTTGTCGAACGGGATGTCCGCGAGCGAACCGTGCGTCATGGGTGCGACCAGGGGCGGTACGTACGCCTCCCGGACGACCCCGTCGAGCCGACGGAGCTCCGGCTCCACGAGAAGGGGGCGGGCGACAGCGTCATAGTGGCCGGCCATGGGGGGCTCCTTGTCGTCTGCCGCTGAGAAGTTCGGGCCGCGTCAGCGAGTTATCCCAATCTTGGGGCTGCCGGAGGACGGAGGAGGGTGTTCCGGGGAGTGAGGTTTGTGAGAGGTGTATGTGGTTGGCATGTACTGGGGTGAAAGGCGGTTGCCCACCCTCGCTGAGCCGCGCGGTGGTCGCGCATTTGTGAGCCCGGCCGCGCCGTAGCCACAGCTCCTGACTCTTGAGTAACCTTACTTCTAGGTAAATTTAGCCCTTAAGTGGGGGGTTGCTCCAATGACAGAGAGTGACGCTGGTTTCACCGAGGCGACACGCGGGCGTTCCGTCACCCTCGCCGCCCCTCCCCGGCTCGGGCCGCTGCTGGCTCGTGGTGCGTTGTGGTCACCGTTCAAGCGGGCTCGCCCGGACGCCCGGAACGCTCCCGTTCCGGCCACCCGGATCGTCCTGCCGGAAGTCCGCGTCGACGTCCAGCGGCTCACGTCCTACGAGCGCGTCTGCGGGTTCGGCGTCGGTGCCGTCGACCTGCCGGTCACCTACCCGCATGTCCTCGCGTTCCCGCTGGCCATGCGGATCATGGCCGACCGCACGTTCCCGCTGCCGCTGCTCGGGCTGGTGCACACCTCGATCGAGATACGGCAGCTGCGCGGTCTCTCCGTCGCCGAGGCGTACGAACTCGCGGCCCACGTCGACGGGTTCGCTCCCCACCGGCGCGGAACCGAAGCCCGCTTGGTCGTCGAAGTGCGGTGCGGGGGCGACCTCGTCTGGGAGTCGTGCAGCACCTATCTCGCCCGGCACCGAACGAGCCGGGACACGGCCTCAGCCCCGAGCGGAGCTGAGGGGGTGCAGGCGCCACCAAGCCACCCGCGGCTACCGGCCCGCTCCGAATGGCGCCTCGCCGGCGACCTGGGCCGCCGCTACGCCCGCGCCTCGGGCGACCACAACCCCATCCATCTGCACCCCGTCACCGCGAGCCCCTTCGGTTTCTCCAGGCCCATCGCCCACGGCATGTGGACGGTCGCCCGCTGCCTCGCCGAGTTCGGGGCGGAAGGGCAGGGCGCCGTGCGGGTACGGGCCGACTTCAAGGCGCCGGTACCGCTGCCGGGCGCCGTCGTCTACGCCGCCGACGGGCCCGCCTTCGAACTCCGCGGCGCCTCACGGGTCCACCTCACCGGGACGGTGACCCCGCGACGGTGAGCCCCGACGACGGCGCAGGTCAGGCCGCTTCGAGCGCGCCGACCCAGCCGAACGCCGTGATCTCCTCGGTCGCCGTCTTCAGGTCCTTGGCGTTGTCCACGCCCCGCCAGTAGCCGTTGACGCGGTAGGCGGACAGCCGCCCCTGCTCGGCGAGGCCGGGGAAGGTGGTGTCCTCATGGTCCCCCAGGTCCGGCAACAGGTCGGTGACGGCGGGCTCGAAGAGGTACACGCCCGCGTTGATCCAGTGCGGCAGCACGGGTGCCTCCTCGAAGCTGGTCACGCAGTCCGTACCGCTGAGCTCGACGATGCCGTACGGCGACTTCAGCGGCGTGACCGCCAGCGTCGCCAGTGCCGACCGCTCGGCGTGCGTCCGCGCCAGGTCACGCAACGAGAACCGGGTCAGGATGTCGCCGTTGAGCCCCACCCACCGCTCCCCCGGGTGAGGCAGGCTGCGCGCGGCGTGCTTCAGGCCGCCGCCGCGCCCCAGCGGCTCGTCCTCCACCACCACGCGTACCCGCAGCGGCAGCGCGTGGGTGGCCACGTACTCCTTGAGGACGTCGGCCCGGTAGCCGCAGGAGATCACAACCTCCTCGATACCCTCCGACGCCAGCCAGACCGCCTGATGCTCGAAGATCGGCCGGCCCGCCACTTCCACGAGCGCCTTCGGTACCCGGTCGGTGTACGGGCGCAGCCGGCTGGCCTGACCGCCGGCGAGGATCACGGCCTGCCGCACCAGCGAGGGCCGCTCCCAGCCGGCGGCGATCGGGGGAACAGGAAGAGTGGTGCTGGTCATGGATGCCTCCAGAGGTGGTGGGTCCGGCCCGCCCGTCAGGTGCCGGGCAGTTGACCGAGGGTGCGGGACGAGATGGCGAAGGCGGCGAAGTCGACGTATTGCGCGCGGGGCGTCGCCCAACTCGGGTCGTCTCCGCCGAAGAAGGTCGAGAAGAACACCCCGTCGATCCTCAGCCGCGGGGTCGTACGGAACGTCAGCCGGTGCTGGGCCAGCACCCGGGCACCGTTCACCGTCACCGTGATCGAACCGTCCGCGCGGCCGGGTGTGTTGAGGTGCAATGCCTGCTCCACACAGGTCCAGCGGTCGACCGGCCAGTACCAGTCGTCGCTGCGGCCGAGCGATGTGCCGTGTTCCACGGAGGTCGGCAGGTAGGCGTACACCTCGGCGAAGCCGTTCCTGCGCCACATGTAGCGGGTGGACATGCCGTCCGTGCCGTCCGGGATGTGCTGCCCGCCGGTGACGGAACCCCCGTACAGGCCGGGCAGTTTGCCGCCTTTGACGAAGTCGAAGCCGTTGGGGAAGCGCAGGTAGTAGCGCAGGTGCAGGGAATCCACCGGGCCGGAGCGCCGCTCGAGGTAGAGCTGCGCCCCGCCCTCGGGCCGGCCGTACTTCCGGGCTACGGTCATGCTGGCCGAGCCCGCCGGGTAGCCGACCCGCAGCGTGGGCCCGAGGACCGGGTCCCGGCCCGGCAGCAGCACCGCCCGGGACAGGCCGAACCCGCCGTGGTCCCTGGGCAGCAGGTCCGGGCCGAAGAAGCGGGTCACCTGCGCCATGCCGCGACTGAGCGGCGTCCCGGAAGCGGAGGCGCTCGGGTGGCCGGCCGGCTCGCCGCCCGAGCTGTCGGAGCAGGCGGCGACGAGAGCCGTGGCCGCCGCGGCACCCCCTGCCGTGATGATCTGCCGTCTACTGCTCATGGTGCCTGCTCCTGTACTCGGACATGGCGGGTGCGGGCGTTGCGCTCCCGGTCGCGGTCGGTGTCGCGGGGCGGAACGCGCGGCCGGGCGGCCCTCAGGAGGCCGCGCTGATGCGGTAGGTCACCTCCGCCGTGGTGGTGGCCACGGCGTTCAGGGTGACCGTGCCCTGCGCGGTGGCGGTGCCGGTGGCCACGGTCACTCCGGCCGCGGTGAGCCGGTACGTCGTGCCCGGGGTCAGCCCCGAGCCGGTGAACGCGAGCTGGGTTCCTGCCGCACCGGCCGCGACCGCCGCCTCGTACGGCGCGGACCCGGCCGGCACCCGGGCGGTCGCGGTGCCGCTGTCGGGCCGTACGGCCAGCGGCAGCGGGGTGACCGTCCGGGTGGAGGTGCCGACGGCCTGGGTGGTCAGCGTCGTCGTGCCACCGTTCGCGGTCAGCGCCGTGGTGGCGGCCGGGACGCCGGAGACCAGGTACACCGTCCCGGCGCCGCTGGTGAAGGAGGCCGAACTGACGCTGTCCACCTGCACCTTGGTGCCCTGGGTGATGTCCTTGAACACCATGCTGCCGGGCGTCGTCGTATCGCCCTTGACCGAGTGGTTCAGTGACGTGGGCACGGTGTTGCCGTCGAAGACGGTCCCGGTGGTGTACTGCGTGAGGACCCCGGAGCCGAAGGTGCCGGTGAGACTGTTGCCGGTGAAGACCGTGCCGTCACTCTGGTTCAGCTTGACCGCGTTGCTGCCGGACCCGGCGAAGGTGTTCTGGATGAAGACGAGGTTGGTGGGCCGTCCGGTGGTGTTCGTGTACGCCGGGAGGTCCGAGCCCTGGTAGGTGAACACGGCGTACTGGACGCTGTCGGTGACCGTGTTCCCGGTGGTCGTGATGCCCGTCGAGCCGACGCTGTAGCGCAGGCCGTACTCGGCGCCGTCGACGATGTTGTTCCGGATGATGTCGTCGCTGCTGTCGAAGACTGCGATCCCGGCCCCGTTGGGCTGGTCGTGGACGTAGTTGTCCTCGATGACCGAGTCGGTGACCCCGCGGTGGATCATGATGCCGTGCACCTGGTTGTCCGAGGCGTCGGGGTCACCCGGGGGCAGGTAGGGCGGGATGCCGTTGTGGTCGCTCTCGTTGCGGGCGATCAGCAGGTTGTTGCAGCGCTGCGAGCAGATGATGCCGTGATTGCCGTTGTGGTGTGCGTGGTTGTCGGTGATGACGAGGTTGTCCGAGTCGTCGTGCGGGTCGAGGCCGTACGACTTGTTGTTGTCGTACTCGTTGCCGTCGAACACCATGCCTTCGGCGTTGAACGTGTACGTGCCCATGTAGTTGTGGTGGAAGCGGCTGTTGATCTGCGAGCCGTAGACGTTCAGCGCCGCGCAGACGTCCAGATGGGTGGCGTCGCAGCCGCGGCCCTTGTAGGACACTCCGTAGCTCTCCGCGGCGTAGTAGCCGAGGTAACCGAGGTCGCTGTCGACGATGTCCATCCGGGACTCGCGGGGCACGCCGGCGTCCAGGTAGGACAGCGCGCGGATGAAGGCGCGACCCTTGGACCCGGCCGGCGCGCCCGTCGGCACGGAGGGGTCCGTGTCGGGCCCGCCCGCGGCGTCGTCCCAGGAGGTGATGACGGTCGAGTCGATGTCGATGGTGCCGTACTGGGCGGTGATCGAGACGACGTCGGCGGCCGCGCTGGTCGCCAGGCTGCGCAGTCTCAGCGTGTCCACCGACCCGCCCGCCGCGCTGCCGTGCAGTTCCAGGGTGGCGCCGTTCTGGATGACCAGGTTGGCGTTCAGTTGCCAGACGCCGTCGTCCATCTCCGTCAGGGGCGCCGACGGGCACAGCGCGAGGATGCCGGCCGGGTCGGCGGTGCCGGAGGTGAGGTACAGCGTGTTGGTGCTGGCGGCGTAGCGGACCTGCCCGGAGCAGGGCGCGGCGTCGGCCGCGCCGGCGACCGCGGTGTGCAGGCCGAGCAGCAGCGCCGTCGCGGCGACCGTGGCGGTGAGGGGCCGCGCCGGGCCGTGCGGGCGCGATCTGTGGGTGGCGCCGGCGCTGTCGCGTGGGGTCGCGGGGTTGTCCATGGGTGCTCCTGGGCTGGCGGGTGACGTGGCGGGCTGTCAGGCGGTGTTGTGGACGTGGTCGGGCACCTTCGGCAGCGGGGTGTTCCGGTGCCGGACCTGGTGGACCGTCTGCAGCCCGACGGCCAGGAGCAGGGCGACGAGCGCGGCGAAACCGAGCCAGGGGAAGGGCGGCAGGGTGACCTCGGTGCCGGCGCGGCGTTCGACCGAGCCGCCGCCGGCCAGGGCGACGGGGGCCCGCACCCGTGAGTCGGTGAGAATCATCCGGGCGTCCTTGTCGGCCTCGATGCCCTTGCGTTCGGCCAGGACGTCCAGACCGTTCGCGGTGGCCCGCACACCGGCGGCCAGGTGCAGGCCACGCCGGGCGCCGCTGACCGTCAGGGAGTCCAGCCGTGCGGCGGCCCCGAGGTCGACGGCCGTGGTCGCGCCGGACACCGAACCGCCGCTCACCAGCAGGCCGGCGGAGGCGGAGGACAGGCC
The DNA here is from genome assembly GCF_004023625.1 of Streptomyces cavernae. GTDB lineage: Bacteria > Actinomycetota > Actinomycetes > Streptomycetales > Streptomycetaceae > Streptomyces > Streptomyces cavernae. Next base: position 45,600 of record NZ_ML137715.1, read on the forward strand.
CTTGCGGGTGGTGCCGCTGATCGTGACACCGGTGAGGGACACTCCACTGGTGGTGCTCGACGCGGTGACGCCGGCTCGGCCGCCGCGCACGGTGACCTTTCGCAGGGACACCTGGCGGGCGTCACCGTACACGGCGATGCCGGTGCGCGAGCCGCTGACGGTGGTCTCCTCGATGCTCATCCCGGCCCCGGCGATCGCGATGCCCCTGCCGAAGCCCGTCACCGTGCCGCCCGAGACGACCGTTCCCCGGGTGTCCGCGGCCACCGAGACGCCGGTGTCGCCGCGGTTCAGTTCCGCGTCGCGTACGGTCACCCGGCCGGCGACCCCGGAGACGGCCACGGCGACCGGCGCTCCGGTCACCTTCGCCTTCTCGACGGTGCATCGCGCACAGGACACCAGCCGTATCCCGGTCTCCCGGTCGTTCTCCGAGACGGTGCCCACCAGCCGCACGCCCCGCTGGGCGGCGACCCGGATGCCGCCGCCGCGGTTGTCGCGGGTGGTCACGCCGGTCAGCGTGCGATTGTCCGTGCCGCTGACGGTGACGCCGCTGTGGGCGCTGTTCCGGGCGGTCAGATCGGAGATGGCGGTTCCTGTGTCGCCGTCGAGGACCAGCCCGTCGCCGAGGGAGTCGCTGATGTCGACCTTCCGCAGCCGGACGCCCGTGGAACCGGCCAGCCGCAGCCCGGTCCCGTTGCCCTTGAACGCCGAGTCCACCGCGGAGCCCGTACTGCCCTTGCTCCAGGTCACCCCCGAGAAACGGGAGGTGGCCGCGCCCGCGGTGGGTCCGAACCCGGTCACCGCAGCGCCGGAGAAGGTCAGCCGGCCGCCCGCGCCCATGTGGATGTAGGGGCGTCCGGGCGAGTCCGCCGCTCCTCCGTCGGCGGTGAGGCGCGCGTCGCGGATGTCGAGCGTGGCCCGGCTGCCCCGGATCCAGGTTCCGGCGGCCGCGGTGTCGCCGACGGCGAACCGTACGGTGCCCTTCAGCGGGCCGATCGTCAGGGAGCTGTCCGGGGCGAGCAGGATCGCCGAGCGCACCCGGATCCCGTCCTGGTCGACGCCGAGCCAGGCGGGCCCGGCCTGCTCGGCGAGCCAGCCCAGGGTGACGTTGCCGGGCCCGGGATACAGGTACTGGGTGACAACACCGCGGCTGACCAGGTCGACCACACCCGGCCGCAGCACGATCAGCCGCTCCGGGCGGCCGGTCCGCTGCCAGGCGTCGGCGTCCGAACCAGCGGTGGCCCGGGCGGTGAGACCGCCTACGACCGGAGTGGCGAGACCGGTGCCGGCCGATGCGGCCAGTGCGGCGGCCGCCGCCAGCGTGACGACGGCGATGCGGGACAGCCAGGGCCGCCGGGACCTCGGGTTCCGGCGACGCGGCCGGCCCCTGCGGACGGCCAGGGCGCGCAGCAGGCGGGTCACGCAGCGGCCTCCGTCCCCACGGGCTGGGCGGTGCGGACCACGACGCCGTTCTCGACGGAGACCTGGCGGGTCAGCCAGCGCTGCTTGCGGATGGTGGCCAGCGCGCAGATCTTCACCACGGCCATGACGAAGGAGAGCAGCACGAAGCCGGGCACGAGGAACACCGACGAGGGCCGGCGGACCAGATGCGGAAGGATCTTCATGGACCGGCTGATCCACCACCAGGCCGCCAGACAGACCACGAAGAACCAGTCCTGCCGGATGATCGCGTACGTCATGAAGGCCGGTGACAGCAGCAGGGTGAAGCTGCTGACCCCTTTGTCGATCATGGTGAAGGCGAGGAACGGGTGGCGCCACGACCAGCGCCGGGACAGCGCCCGCAGGTCGGACCGCCAGGTGTTGCGGGCCCAGCGCAACCGCTGCTTGATGAAGATGCGCAGCGTTCCGGGGAACGTGGACCACACGCGTGCGGAGCGCTGCATGTAGGTGAGGTGGCCGCGTTCCAGGATCAGCGTCGTCAGCCGCTTGTCATCGCCGGACATGCACGGCACACCCATGAACGTCTCGCTCATGAAGTCGTCGGATATCTCCAGCAGCAGTTCCCGCCGGTAGACGGCGGTGCGGCCGGACAGACAGGAGACGGCGCGGCCCATGACGGTCTGTGCGGCGTTCTCGTCGAAGTACCGGTAGTCCAGGTACATGTCGTTGACGCGCTGCAGGAAGCCCTTGGGATTGTAGACGTTCTGCCGGGTGCCCACCCCGCCGATCTTCGGGTCGGCGAAGGGTTTGCAGACTTCTGCGGCCACGTCGTCGGCCCAGATGGTGTCGGAGTCGACGAGGGCGACGAGATCGGTGGTGCACGCCTCCCAGCCGCGCACCAGGGCGTCGCGCTTGCCGGGCACGTCGGTGACGATGACGGTGACCGGGTAACGGGCCGCGATCTCCCGGCACGCGTCGTCGGTGACGTCGATGACCAGGACCACTTCCTCGACATCGTTGCGCAGCCAGGACTCGATGGCCCGGGCGAAGATGACCGGGTCCTCCTGGTACACCGGGACCACGACCGACATGGGCAGCCGGAAGTGGTTCTGGACCGGCCGGTACAGCGATGCCGGGGCTCTGCGGATGAGCCAGAACGTCCAGCGCACCAGGCCGAGGATGCCCAGCGGGAGATAGACGAGGTAGTACCGGAAGTCGTAGAGCGCGTTGTCGAGGAATCCGCTCATGGGCCTGTTCTCTGGGAGCCGGTGCGTCGTGTGCACCGTGCGGGCCACCCGCCTGGCCGCACGGCGCCGGAGGGGTACGGGTCTGGTGTCGCCGGAGCGGGCCGGCGCCCGCCCGGACGGCGGCTGCGCGGCTCAGACAGTCAGCGCCGCGGCCTCCTGGTCGACCTTCGCGGCCAGGAGGTCGTTGACCTCGACGACGGCCTTGAGCAGCGGCATGTCCAGTCCCATGGAGTCGGCCAGGCCGAGGAAGCCCTGGGTGTCCTTCGGCAGGCACACGCCGCCGTACGGGGCGCCGCCGCGGATGCCGTACGACGGGTTGTACGAGGCCTCCGCGGACCGGGCCACGGTCTGCGCGATGGGGTCGAGATCGAGGCCGAGGTGCTGGCTGACCAGCCACATCTCATTCCAGAAGCTGATCTTCGTGGCGTTGTAGATGTTGTGCGCGCACTTGACGAACTCGGCCGCGGCCGGCTCGTCGAAGACACGCATCTCCCCGCCGAAGGGGGACAGCAGCTCGCGCAGCCGCTCCCTGGTGCGTGCGCTGCGGGAGGCGATCACGGTCATCCACGGGTAGCGGAAGTCCTCGACCGCGGAGGCCGCGCGCAGGAACTCCGGGTTGCTGGCGAGCATGAAGTCCTCGCCGAGCCTGCCGCCCGAGTTCTTCTCCAGCAGCGGGAGCACCAGCCCCTCGGCGGTGCCGGGCGGTACGGTGGAGCGGACCACCACGATGTGCTTCTCGGCCGCCCCGGCCAGGGCCCGGCCGACGGCCGAGGTACCCGCCTCGAACGCGGACAGGTCGTAGCGGTGCCCGCTGTTGGGGGTGGGCAGGGTGAGGAAGATGAAGGCGCCCGGTTCGGCGCGCAGGTCGAGTGTCTCCCGCGCGTCGAGGCCCTCCGCGCGTAGGGCCCCGACGCGCGAGGGGAGGATGTCGATGAACGTCACCTCGTGCCCCGCGTGCAGGAATCCCTTGCCGGTGGCGGTACCGACGACGCCTGAACCCACGATGAATATTCTGGCCATGTCCGCTGGTCTCCTGATCGGATGCGCGCATGCGTGAGATGCGCTTGGCCCGGCTGGAAAGACTCCGCCGCGCCGCCATTCGGGCAGCCTTGAGCGACGGATGAAGAAGTGTTGATCGCCGACGCGGAATCCCGGTCGGGCCCCCGGTCATGTGGTCGTGGGAGGCCCGTGCGGGCGAGTACGAAAAGGCGCGCAACCCGGCGCGCCGACGTCACGACAGCGGATACCTGCTGGTCGACATGCGTCCTGTCCTGTCAGAGCGCATGCCCATTGCGAAGGTCATGTGCGCTCACCCCCCTCCGGCCAGACAGCGTATTGAGGCTGACAGACTCCAATCAACGCCGCAAACGAAAAAATTTTGTTAACCGATCGGAGGGAACCGATCTCACTGACGCGGGATCAGATTTGTTACGTGCAAGGAAACTTGACTGGGTGACAGTCGCGATCTTGGCGAGACTCCTGGTAATGCGCCATACCTTGCGAAAATTACACGGCCGTTGCCGTACGGTGTCGTTTCGCCGATCTGGAAAAGCAGCTCATTTACACGCTTCAAATGAACTTCGCGTCACTCGTCAGCGAGGTGACCAGGGGTTGCCCTGCATCAGGTTCCCCAGCCCCGCCCAGGCGAAGTTCATCAACGTCGTCGCGGCCTGCTTGGCGGAGATGCCCGGGGTGGTGTTGGCCCAGGCCGCCAGGGACTCCGCCGCACCCACCAACGCCTCGGCCAGACCGGCGACTTCGCGCTCCGGCAGTGAGGGATCACGGTGCGCCTCACGTGCCGCCACCAGGATCAGCTCCGTGACGAACACGACGATCTCCCTGCGCATGGCGGCCACTTCGGCGGCGAACGGCTCACCGTGGGTGCGGGCCTGCAGATGCAGTACCGTCCAGCCGTCCGGGTTCTGGGCGGTGTGGGTGAAGAACGCCTGGAGTCCGGCCCAGAGTTGGCGGTCGGCGGGCTCGTCGGGGCGGACACCCTCGCGCACGGCCGTCTCCAGCGCCTGCGCCTCACGGCGGATGCACGCCGAGAAGAGGTCTTCCTTCGAGTTGAGATACAGATACACCAACGGCTTGGACACGCCCGCGAGGTCGGCGATCTCGTCCATGGAGGCGGCGCTGTAGCCGCGTTGTCCGAAGGTTTGCACTGCGGCGTCCAGCATCTGCTGTTCGCGTACGGCACGCGGCATGCGCTTGCTCTTGACTGCACCCATGCGGTTCAGCGTAAGCCGGGGAGGCCGGAGTTCAGTGCTCCGGCCGGACAGCCGTCCGACGCCGGCCCCGAAAGCGGCCGGCCGGCACCCCGCGGCGCCGGGTCAGAAGTCCTCCTGCGCCCGGTTGCGGTCCAGGCTCGCCTTCGCGCGATCCACTCGCGCCACCACCTGGGCCGACGCACGATCGCGTTCCTTGCGCAGGACCACGAAGCTGATGGGAGCCGAGATCAGCAGGGAGAGGAGGACGACCCACATGAAGTTGGAATCGCCCAGGCCCCGGGGGACGACGCCGGAGTAGACGAGGCCCCAGACGACCACGAGGCAGCCCGCGAAGATCCCTAGGCGCATCAGCGTGTAGCGGAGCATGTCATTCCACTCTTCCGTCTCGAACGTACCCGAAAGGCATGGGGCACCGTCCAGTGAAGCACGACCAGCCACGGATCATTCAGGCGGCCCTCCCTCGGCCGCGCCACCTCAGGCACGCCGTGCGAGCGGCAGGTGCATGATGACGTCGTCCCGGTCGTCACCGGGCGCCACCCGTATCGCGGACGGCACCCGCCCGACCTCCCGGTAGCCGCACGACGAGTAGAAGCGCTCCAGGCCCTCCCCGCCCCGGCAGGTGAGCCGTATCGCCTCGATTCCCTCGAAACCGCTCGCGGCCTCCTCGGCCGCCCCGAGCAGGTCGCGGCCGTAGCCCTTCCCCTGGTGCCTGGGGTGCACCATCACCGTGTACAGCCACACCCAGTGCTTCATGAGCCGGTGCGCGTTGAAGGAGAGGAACGCCGTCGCGGCCACCTCGCCCCCCTCCTCGTACCCGACCAGCAGCCGCATCCGCTTCTCGGCCATGGCGGCGAGGTGCTTCATCAGCTCGACCCGGACCGTGCCGACGGTCACCGGTGGCACGAAGCCGACCGCGCCGCCCGCGTTGGTGACATCGGTCCACAGTCGGAGGATCCCGTCACGGAGGGCCGGGTCGACGTTCGGATCGAGTTCGAAGGTAAGGGGCATATGGCAAATTTATCCATTACCCAACCGGGTTCTCAACCACTTTCCGCACGCCTGACAGGCATCACACCGGCCACTTGGTCACCCCCGGCCGCTCACTCCCCGCCCAGTGCCCGCGCCGCCACCCTCAGGTCCGCCACCAGCCCCTGGTACACGGCCTCCCGGTCCTCCGCGCGCAGCACCGCCGACGGATGGATCGTCGCCACGACCCGCTCGGGCCGTCCGTGGATCTCCCGCTCCAGCAGCGTCCCGCGCTCCTGTGTCACCCGGAACGAGGAACCCAGCAGGGCCTTCCCGGCCGTCGCGCCGAGCGTCACCACCAGCTCCGGCTCGACCCGGTCCAGCTCCGCCTCCAGCCACGGAGCGCACGCCGTCATCTCGCGCAGGCTGGGTGCCTTGTGGATGCGCCGCTTGCCGCGCAGCGTGAACTTGAAGTGTTTGACGGCGTTGGTGACGTACGCCTGGCCCGGTTCGATGCCCGCCTCGGCCAGCGCCCGGTCCAGCAGCCGGCCCGCGGGACCGACGAACGGCTTGCCCTGCCGGTCCTCCTGGTCGCCGGGCTGCTCCCCGACGAGCATGACGCGGGCGTCCTCAGCGCCCTCACCGAACACGGTCTGCGAGGCGTCCTGGTGCAGCGGACAGCCCCGGCAGCCGGCGGCGGCTTCGCGCAGGGATGCGAGGTCGGCGGCGGACGGGACGAAGGGCTCCGCCGTGTAGGCCTCTTCGGGGGCTTGTGTGCGCGGGCTCACGGCGTCCGGGTACCCGGACGCCGCAGGTCAAACATGGTGCCTCTGCCCGCAGGTCCCTGCCCATATGTCGCTGCCCCGCATGTCGCCCGCCCGCGTCCGTCTGCCGCGCATGCCTCTGCCCCGCACATCGCCGGCCCGCGTGCGTCTGCCGCGCGGCCCTCACGTGCGCACCCGGGCGGGCGCACCGCTCGTCACACGCGCATCGGCTGCGGTGACTCCCGGCGCAGCGGGTCCGGGCCCTCGTACTCGCGGATGATCTCGTAGCGGGTGTTGCGCTCCACCGGACGGAAGCCGGCGTCCCGGATCAGGTCGAGCAGGTCCTCACGGGTCAGCTTGTTCGGCGTGCCGAAGTTGTCCGCGTCATGCGTGATCTTGTACTCGACGACCGAGCCGTCCATGTCGTCCGCTCCGTGCTGCAGTGCCAGCTGGGCGGTCTGGACGCCGTGCATCACCCAGAAGACCTTGACGTGCTGGACGTTGTCGAACAGCAGGCGCGAGACCGCGAACGTCTTCAGGGCCTCGGCGCCCGTCGCCATCTGCGTCCGCGCCTGGAGCCTGTTGCGTACCTTGCCGTCCTTCATGTCCACGAAGTCGTGCTGGTAGCGCAGCGGGATGAAGACCTGGAACCCGCCGGTCTCGTCCTGGAGTTCGCGCAGCCTGAGCACGTGGTCGACGCGGTGTCGGGGCTCCTCGATGTGCCCGTACAGCATGGTGCACGGGGTCTTCAGCCCCTTCTCGTGCGCCAGCCGGTGGATCCTCGACCAGTCCTCCCAGTGGGTGCGGTGGTCCACGATGTGCTGCCGGACCTCCCAGTCGAAGATCTCCGCGCCACCGCCGGTCAGCGACTCCAGACCCGCGTCGATCAGCTCGTCCAGGATCTCGGAGGCGCTCAGGCCCGAGATCGTCTCGAAGTGGTGGATCTCCGTCGCCGTGAACGCCTTCAGCGACACGTTCGGCAGCGCCGCCTTCAACTCCTTGAGGGAGCGCGGGTAGTACCGCCACGGCAGGTTCGGGTGCAGGCCGTTGACGATGTGCAGCTCGGTGAGGTTCTCGTTCTCCATCGCCTTGGCGAGGCGGACGGCCTCCTCGATGCGCATCGTGTACGCGTCCTTCTCGCCGGGCTTGCGCTGGAAGGAGCAGTAGGCGCACGACGCGGTGCACACGTTGGTCATGTTGAGGTGGCGGTTGACGTTGAAGTGGACGACGTCGCCGTTCTTGCGGGTGCGCACCTCGTGGGCGAGTCCGCCGAGCCAGGCCAGGTCGTCCGACTCGTACAGCGCGATGCCGTCCTCGCGGGTCAGGCGGACGCCCGCCCTCACCTTGTCCTCCAGCTCACGCTTGAGCCCGACGTCCATTCCGCCACCTCTCCCTTTTTTCACAGCCTTGCCACCGTACCCCCGGCCCTTCGGCCGGGCGGTGCCCCATACGGCGCTCCGCGCCTAACGTTCTTCCGGCAGCTCGCCCACCCGGTTCTCCCACTTCGTGGAGAGCACGATCGTGGTGCGCGTACGGGAGACGCCCTTCGTGCCGCTGAGCCTCCGGATCGTCTTCTCGAGCCCGTCGACGTCCGAGGCGCGCACCTTGAGCATGAAGGAGTCGTCGCCCGCGATGAACCAGCAGTCCTCGATCTCCTGAAGCTCCTTCAGCCGGCGTGCCACGTCCTCGTGGTCGGCGGCGTCGGAGAGCGAGATACCGATCAGCGCGGTCACGCCCAGGCCCAGTGAGGCGGCGTCGACGGTGGCGCGGTAACCGGTGATGACCCCGGCCGCCTCCAGCCGGTTGATGCGGTCGGTGACGCTCGGCCCGGACAGGCCTACGAGGCGTCCGAGCTCCGCGTAGGAGGCGCGGCCGTTCTCCCTGAGGGCCTGGATGAGCTGCCTGTCCACCGCGTCCATGCGATCGAAAGCCTTCCGCTGAAAAGTGTGAGTGGGTGAGTGTGTTGCTCAGGTGGTACGCCGGGGCCGTCCTGAAGGTCCCGCTGAGGAGCGCGCCCCGCCGACGTCGCCGTCCCAGCGCCGGTACAGGGTGTGCTCGACGCCCGCCGCGTCCAGCACTCGTCCGGCGACGAAGTCCACCAGGTCCTGAATGTGCGTGGCGCCCGCGTAGAAGGCCGGGGAGGCGGGCAGTACGGTCGCGCCCGCGTCGTCCAGGGTCACCAGGTGCCGCAGCGTCTGCCCGTTCAGCGGGGTCTCCCGGACGGCGACGACCAGCTTGCGGCCCTCCTTGAGCGTGACGCTCGCGGCACGCTGGAGCAGGTCCTTCGACAGACCGAGGGCGACCCCGGCGACACATGCGGTGGAGGCCGGCACGACGAGCATGCCCTTCACGGGGTACGAGCCCGACGACGGCCCCGCGGCCAGGTCACCGGGGCTCCAGTGCCGTACGTCGTCCAGGGACGCGTCGAAGCCGACCGGCTTTCCGTCGGCCCCTCGTTGAAGCCATTCCCGCAGGTCGCGCCGCCAGTGGGCATCCCGGAAGGCGATACCGGTCTCGTCGAGGAGGGTGAGCCGTGAGGCCTTGCTGACGACGAGGTCGACACTCTCCCCCGCCGCGAGCAGCGCCCGCAGCACGGCAGCCGCGTACGGCGTACCGGACGCCCCGGACACCCCCACGATCCAAGGCCGACGCTGCGTTTCCCCTGCGTTCACACCCTGAGCCTACCGGTGGGGCGGAGTGGTCTCAGGTCGGGTCGACATCCGCGCGTGCGCGGGGAGCAGTCGAGCGTGAACGCGTACGGCCTACAACGTGAGCCCACGCACCAGCAGATCGATCAGTGCGCAGACGAAGAGGCTGATCCCGATGAAGCCGTTCGTCGAGAAGAACGCCCGGTCGACCCGGGAGAGGTCGTGGGGGCGGACGATGGTGTGTTCGTAGACGAAGGCACCGGCGACGATCAGCAGGCCCAGCCAGAAGAACCCGCCCGCGTCGGTGACCAGGGCGTACCAGACGAACAGGGCCGTCGTGAGGGCGTGGCAGACACGGGCGGCCCAGATCGCCGCGGGGATGCCGAAGCGGGCCGGGACCGACATCACGCCGGTCTCACGGTCCGTCTCCACGTCCTGGCACGCGTAGATCAGGTCGAAGCCGCCGATCCAGATGCCGACGGCCAGTCCCAGGATCACGGCCGTCCAGGACCACTCGCCGGTGATCGCCAGCCAGCCGCCCACCGGGCCCATCGCCTGCGCGAGGCCGAGGATCGCCTGCGGGAAGTTCGTGAACCGCTTGCCGTACGGATACACCACCATCGGGATCACGGCGATCGGTGCGAGCGCCAGGCAGAGCGGGTTGAGCAGGGCGGCGGCGGCGAGGAAGACGACGAGGGCGATCAGCGCGCCCGTCCAGGCGTGCTTCACCGTCATCGCGCCGGTGACCAGCTCGCGGCGGGCGGTGCGCGGATTGCGGGCGTCGATCTCTCGGTCGATGATCCGGTTCGCGGCCATGGCGAACGTCCGCAGACCGACCATGGCGAGGGTGACCAGGAGCAGCCTGCCCCAGTGGATGTTCCTGTCCCACTGGAACATCGCGGTGAGCGCGGCGATATAGGCGAAGGGCAGGGCGAAGATCGAGTGTTCGATCATGACGAGGCGCAGGAACGCCCTCGTCCGGCCCGGCTGCGGGATCGCGGCGGAGGCTGAGCTCACAGGCCGTACTCCTTCCACCGGCGGTCGACCTTCGCCGCCGTCTCCGGGTCGGACAGCACCATCTCGGGCCACCCGCCGTCCCGCGTGTACCCCTCCTCCGGCCACTTCTTCGTGGCGTCGATGCCCGCCTTGCCGCCCCAGAACTGCTGGTACGAGGCGTGGTCGAGGTGGTCGACCGGGCCCTCCACCACCGTCAGGTCACGGGCGTAGTCGGTGTTGCCGAGCGCCCGCCAGGCCACCTCGTGCAGGTCGTGCACGTCGCAGTCGGCGTCGACGACCACGATCAGCTTGGTGAGGGACATCATGTGCGCCCCCCAGATCGCGTGCATCACCTTCTGCGCGTGCTTCGGGTACTTCTTGTCGATCGCGACGATGGCGCAGTTGTGGAAACCGCCCGCCTCGGGCAGGTGGTAGTCCACGATGTCCGGGACGATGATCTTCAGCAAGGGCAGGAAGAAGCGTTCCGTGGCCCGGCCGAGCGGGCCGTCCTCGGTCGGCGGGCGCCCGACGACGATCGACTGGAGCAGGGGCCGCTTGCGCATGGTGACGCAGTCGATCCGCAGGGCCGGGAAGGGTTCCTGCGGGGTGTAGAAGCCGGTGTGGTCGCCGAAGGGGCCCTCGGGGAGCATCTCACCGGGCTCCAGCCAGCCCTCCAGGACCACCTCGGCCTGCGCCGGCACCTGCAGCGGCACCGTCTTGCAGTCGACCATCTCGATCCGCTTGCCCTGTACGAACCCGGCGAACAGGTACTCGTCGATGTCGCCGGGGAGGGGGGCGGTGGCGGCGTAGGTCACGGCCGGGGGGCAGCCGAAGGCGATCGCTACGGGCAGCTTCTCGCCGCGGCGGGCGGCCACCTGGTAGTGGTTGCGGCTGTCCTTGTGGATCTGCCAGTGCATTCCGATGGTGCGCTTGTCGTGGCGCTGGAGCCGGTAGAGGCCGAGGTTGCGGATGCCGGTGTCCGGGTCCTTCGTGTGGGTCAGCCCCAGGTTGAAGAAGGAGCCGCCGTCCTGGGGCCAGGTGAACAGGGCGGGCAGCGCGTCGAGGTCGACGTCGTCGCCGTGCAGCACGACGTCCTGTACGGGCGCGGCCTCGGACTTCACCTTCCTCGGCGGCACGTGCGTCATCGCCCCGAGCTTGCCGAAGGCCTCGCGCACGCCGACGAACCCGTGGGGCAGTTCGGGCCTGAGCAGTCCGCCGATCTTGTCGGTGATGTCGCCGTACGACTTCAGGCCGAGGGCCTTCAGCAGCCGCCGGTCGGTGCCGAAGACGTTCATCGCGAGCGGCATAGCCGAGCCGCGCACGTTCTCGAAGAGCAGCGCCGGTCCGCCGGCCTTCTGCACCCGGTCGACGATCTCACCGACCTCCAGATAGGGGTCGACCTCGGCCTTGATGCGCTTGAGGTCGCCCTCGCGCTCCAGCGCCCTGAGCAGGGAGCGAAGATCGTCGTAAGCCATGCGTCCCAGTATCGCCGAGAGGTCCTACGGGTCTGTGGCCACCCCGGCTCCGGAGGGTCCGGCCCACCGTGGCCCGCGCCACGCCCGCGCCACGGTGGGCCGGACGCGGGTACGTGGTGCCAGGACTCGCTGTCGGGACTCGCCGTCCCACGGGATGGCACGGCCGGTACGGGCTACCCTGGCCCCGTCACCGGGGGCGGGGGCCGCCCGGACCAGCGACTCGCAAAGGGACCGATTCATGCTCCGGGTGCTGATGATCTTGGTGCCGCTGGCACTGAGCATCTACGCGTTCATCGACTGCGTCACCACGCAGGACGACCACGTCCGTCATATGCCCAAGCCCCTGTGGGCGATCCTCATCCTGCTCTTCCCGCTCGTCGGCTCGATCTCCTGGCTGATCATCGGGCGCGACCGCAGCGCCGAGCGCATCGGCGGCTCGCGCAGGGGCGCCGGCTGGGTCGCGCCCGACGACAATCCCGAGTTCCTCAAGTCCCTCGACGAGGACAAGAAGCAGGACGGGACGCAGCGCTACGAGGACGACGGGGACGGGGCGACGGGCGACGAGGCCCGGAACGACGAGGCGCTGCTGAAGGACTGGGAGGCCGATCTGCGGCGCCGCGAGGAGGAGCTGCGGCGCCGCGAGAACGGCGGCGACGACGCCAAGGAGTGACGGCGGGAGGGATGGCGGGGGCGGATGCACCCCGCCGGCCTTCAGTTCAAGAGGTCGTTGCGACACCCCGCCAGCCGTCTCCGCCGACGCTGGGCTGGACGGGCCGGACGCAACGGCGGGACCGGCCGCGGACCAAGCGCCGGACGGGCCGCGGACGCGACGGCGGGACCGGCCGCGAACGCAGCGCCGGACGGGCCGCGGACGCGACGGCGGGACCGGCCGCGAACGCAGCGCCGGACGGGCCGCGGACGCAACTGCGGGACCGGCCGCGAACGCAGCGCCGGACCGGCCGCGAACGCAACTGCGGGACCGGCCGCGAACGCAACTGCGGGACCGGCCGCGAACGCAGCGCCGGGCGGGCCGTGGTGGCGTCTACTTGGTGGTGAACGGCTGCGCCTGCTCGGCGTGCCGCACCTTGATGTACTTCGCCTGCTCCCCGTAGGCCTTCTTGATGACGGGCTCCGCCTTCACCGGGTCGTCGACGCCCATGACGACGTACCCCTCGACGTCCGGGCCGGCCTGGCGCACCTGGAAGGTGCCTTCCCAGCGGTCCATGTCCGCGTTGATCCGGTCCATCAGCGCGCTGAGGTCCTTCTCGCTGATCGGCGTGTCGTGCAGCCGTACCGTCACGCCCTTCTCGGCGGCGGCGCAGATCCGCGTGTCGAGCGCCTGGGAGGAGGCCGTGGAGGGCATCCGGTACACGTCCACGGCCTTGTTCTCCTCGTCGAGGGCGAGACCGGTGAAGACGGTGTCGTAGCGGGCCTGGGCCGTCGTCCGGTCCGCGTACGCCATCACCCGGAACAGCGGTGTGCCGTCCGGGACTCCGGTCCCGGGCCCGGGCAGGCTGCCGACCGGCTGCTCGCCGACGCACTCGGTGGCCGCCGCCGCGGCGGACTCGGCCACGGTGGACGTGTTATCGGGTTCCGCACTGGCACTGGAGCCCTGGAGCGCACCGAGCACCAGCACGGCCGTCATCGCGGCCCCCGTGGTCACCTTGGCCCTCGTGCGTTCTGTCATGTGCCCTCCGTCCCTTGCCGATCCCCAGTGGGACGGGAGAGACGGCGGATGGGTTCCGCGGTTCTTACGACGGTGGCCGCGCGGGTGTTGACGGACACGTCGATGGCGCCGAGCGCCAGTCCGAGGAGGACATAGGCGGCCGAGGCGGCGACCCTGCCGGGTGCCCAGGCCACGGAGAGCAGGGCCGCTGCCGTGGTCGGCACCGCCGCGCGCATGACGGTGACGGGGCCCGAGCGGCGTACGGCGGCCAGACCCGCGCAGCTGCCGGCGCCCGCGGCCAGGGTCAGGGCGATGGTGAGCGCGGTCACCGCCGGGGACGACAGCCCAAGATGGCTCTCCACGGCGGGCACGGTGGTGGACACGGCGGCCACTGCCGCGCCCTGGGCGGCGAACACGGTGGCCGCGGCCCGGCGGGCTCCCGCGAGCGGTCCGCTGCCCGCGGACCGAGGCGGAGCCGTCGCTCCGGCGGATGCGGTCATGGAGCGCCTCGTACGTCATCGACGGCGGGGCGCTCGCGTGGGGACCCTCTTCCTGTCACGGACCGTGGACGGGTCGGTGTTCGCGGATTGGAGCAACCGTAGGAATGCGGACCGGCGCGGCGTAGGACACCGACGGCCACACGGAGGACCCTGGCGGCCACGAGCGGATGGGCGGGGCGGCCCGGGCGGTGCCTCAAGGGGCCGGCTCACCGTCGGCCGAGCGGCAGGGGCACCGGTCCGCGCGGCGCCAGGCCGGTCGGGCTGGCCGCTGCGGTCCCCTCTGTGGCCGCACAGGACAGTCCGTGAGTGCCCGCACGCTGCCTAAGTTCCTCCCACGCCGAAAGTGGCGACGAGAGGAGGTGGACTCGTGAAGGAGTCCGAATTCGACACGTGTGTGATCGGGGCCGGTCCCGCAGGGCTGGCGGTGGCGCGGGCGCTCGGTGAGCGGCGGCTTCCCTACACACACGTCGAGCGGCACACGGGTGCGGGTGGTCTGTGGGACATCGACAACCCGGGCAGCCCGATGTACGAGTCGGCGCATTTCGTCTCCAGCAAGACCCTCTCGGGGTTCGGAGGCTGGCCGATGCCCGACCACTTCGCCGACTACCCCTCGCGGCGCCAGATCCTGTCGTATCTGACGTCCTTCGCCGACGCGTACGGACTGACGAAGCAGATCGAGTTCGGCACCGGGGTCCGTGACGTGGCCAAGAATGCGGACGGCACCTGGACGGTCAGCCGTGCCGACGGGCGCACCAGTCGGCACGCGCAGGTCGTGGTCTGTACGGGCGCGCAGTGGTACCCCAACATCCCTGAAATCCCAGGTGCTTTCAGCGGAGAGATCCGGCACACGGTGGGCTACCGCAGCAGCGACGAACTGCGCGGCAAGCGAGTTCTTGTGGTGGGCGCGGGCAACTCCGGCTGCGACATCGCCTGCGACGCGGCCCGCGCCGCCGACCACGCGGAGATCAGCATGCGCCGCGGCTACTGGTTCATCCCCAAGCACCTGTTCGGCAGGCCCGTGGACACCCTCGAAGGCGTCGGTCCGCGGATGCCGAAGTGGCTGGAGCAGAAGCTGTTCGGCGCACTGCTGAGGATCGTCAACGGCGATCCGCGCCGCCTCGGCCTGCAGAAGCCGGACCACAAGCTCTTCGAGGCCCACCCCACGGTCAACTCGATGCTGCTCCACCACCTGCAGCACGGTGACATCACCGCGCGGCCGGGAATCCTCCGCGCCGAGGGCAGCACCGTCCACTTCACCGACGGCAGCAGCACCGACTTCGACCTGATCCTGCTGGCCACCGGCTACGTCCACAAGGTGCCCGTAGCACAGCGCTACTTCGGCGACGAACAGCACCCCGACCTGTACCTGTCGTCGTTCTCCCGCGAGCACGAGGGTCTGTTCGGCGTCGGCTTCATCGAGACCAACTCCGGTGCCTACAAACTCTTCGACGCGCAGGCACAGCTGATCGCCGGCTTCATCCAGGACACCCGTCGAGGCCTGCCGAACGCCGAGCGGTTCGCCCGCATGATCCGCGGCGACCGCCCCGACCTGTCCGGCGGGCTCAGGTTCGTGGACTCCCCGCGCCACACCGGCTACGTCGACAGCGCCGCGTACACCAAGTACCTCACCAAGGTCGCCGCGGGCATGGGCTGGCCCACCGAGGGACGACCTCCGGCGGTGCCGGCCGTCCGCAGCAGGGAGACGGTGGCATGAGCGGATACGACTACACCGGCAAGGTGATGCTGGTGACCGGCGGCGCGGGCGGCATCGGCAGCGCGCTGTGCCGGCGGTTTGCGATCGGCGGCGCCGTGTGCGTCGTCGTCGACATCGACGGCGACCGCGCGCATCAGGTCGCGGACAGCCTGCCCGGCACCCGGTCACCTGGGGCTCGGCTGCGACCTGCGGGACCGGGCCGGGGTGGCGGACCTCTTCGAGCACGTCGCCTTCGTCTCCGGCCGTCTCGACGTGCTGGTCAACAACGTCGGCATGACCAGCACCGAGCGGTTCGACGTGCGCGCGGTGGAGACCATCGAGCGGGAGATCGACCTGAACATGATCTCCCCGTTGGTGGCCACGCGTCTCGCCATTCCCCTGCTGAGGGCCTCCGCCGACCCCCGTGTCATCACCACGGTGTCCCTCGCCGGCATCTTCCCGCAGGGCGAGACCCCCATCTACGCGGCGTCGAAGTTCGGGTTGCGCGGTGCCAGGAAGCGATCCGCACGGCGAACATCACCCCCTACGGCCTCGCCGCCTCCCTGTGGACCCACGACCTGGACACTGCCTTCCGCCTCGCCCGCGGCATCCAGGCCGGAGTGGTCTCCGTCAACGCCTACAGCGAGGGCGACATCACCGCCCCCTTCGGAGGCTGGAAACAGTCCGGATTCGGCGGGGCGGAGCGATCCACCGACGCGTTCGCCCAGTGGACCAGGGAGAAGACAGTCTGGATCCGCACTCGCTAGCAAGGCCGGAACCGGACGCGAATTCAAGCGCAGATGGCCTCACGTCGTCGGCAGCAGGACCTCCCGGAGGTACTGGAGATCTCCGTCGCACAGAGCCTCCCGGTCGTCCCCTCCTTCTCCGAACAGGCTCGCAGACATGCGTCGAGCGAACGCACGCTGCGCCGTCGCCTGGCCGACTGCGGCACCGCCTACGAGGCGATCGTCGAGGGCGTCCGCCGTGAACGCGTCGAACAGCTCCTGCACCGCCCCCGCCTCACTCTCCGGAACCGGATCGATCGTGGTCGGCTGTCGACACTTCCGCGCACCACGCGGGCAGCATCTGCCCCACTCGAGGACATCATCAGTCCTACTTCGAACCAACTCCCCCGTGCTTCCCGCCGGTTGATACACCTGCTGGCGGCGCGGACACGACCTGCCGACGGTCGTGCGGCGCGCGCGGCGAGCGGTGGGCGAAGGAGCGGGGAGGCACGGTGGACGACGGCCGGCACACACGTGAGGCCCTGCTCGGCAGCGCTCCGCCCGGGTTCGTGCCCCGGCTCGTCGGCCTGCTCCCGCACGGGCGGCACACCACCCCCTACGAGCATCCGGAGGAACCGCCGTTCGTGCTGCTCACCGGCCCGGACGGGAGCACGCTGCTGAGCGAACTGCGCGCGGCCTACCGGGGGCACACCCCGGTCGCGCTCACCGACTGCGCGGGCGGGCCGACGGGATCCGGTGGCTTCGGGCCGGACGGGTCCGGTGGCTTCGGGCCGCCCCTGGCCCGGGCGCTGGCGCACATCGCCGAGCAACTCGCGGAACCGGTGGCGGGAGCCGCCCGGATCGGGTTCCCACGGCTGGCGGCGGGGCTGCTGGCGGTCGCGGTGGGCGGCTGGAGCGCGGGCGGGACGGGTGGCTTGGGTGCGGACGTGACGGGTGGCCTGAGCGCGGACGGGACCGGTGGCCTGAGCGCGGGCGAGGCGGCTCACACGCAGGGTGAGACGGCACACGCGCAGGGTGATACGGCATACGCGCGGGGTGAGACGGCGTACGCGCGGATGTGGTGCGAGGCCGAGCGGATCCTGGCCCTGGGCGGGCCGGGCCCGGTGGGCAGGGGCCCGGGGCGCACGTCAGGGCGGGTGTCCGGGCCGTCCCCCGGCTCCCGTCCGGGAACAGGCGCTCCCGGTGTCGGTCTGCGCGGCGGCTCCGGCGCAGGTCCGGGGCGGATCGTGGGCAGGCTGCTCGCGGCGCTGTCCACCACGGGCCCGGTCGTGGAACCGCTGATCGAGGCCGCGCTGGAGGCATTCTGCGAGAGTGTGTCCCCCGTCCACCGCCGGCTCCGCAGGGCCGCAGCCTGGTACCGGGACTACCCGGGGGCCGGGGGCAGCCCGAAGCTCGGACTGGTGCTGCTGGCCGGGGACTTCAGGACGGCCGCACCCCGCAGGCGGGCCGAGCTCCATCTCGTACGGGCCCTGCTGGCCGATCTCGACGACGCGTACACCCGCGCCCTGCGCCGCACGCACCGTCTCGGACGTCCGCTGGTGCTGATCGACAACGCGCAGGAGGCCCCGGCCCTGATAGCGGCCGTGCTGCGCGGCCGGGCCGACGGGAACACCGACCAGGTGGCCTTCCTCGCGACGGTCCGCGACGACCGCCACCCGGCGCTGCGCGACGCGGCACGCCGCACGCTCGCGGAGGTGGCGCGGGACAGCGGCTGGGCTCCACGGGCGACGGCGGCGTCGCGGGCGCTCCTGCTGGCGACGGGCTGACCGGCTCCGGCTGACTGACCGGCTACTCGCTGGCTGAGCGGCTACCGGCTGACGCTGACCGAGCCTGCCTACGTGTAGGACGCCCGGAGTTCCCGGAAGCGGTCGGGAGTCCACGCCGACCAGTCCGTGGGGCGGCCGTCCAGCGCGGCAGCGAGGCGTTCGAGGTGGTCGTGCCAGGCGGCGAGGCAGTCGAGGCGGAACTCGTCGTCACCGTGGATCTCGTTGGTGAAACGGAGGATGGTGCCGGGTTCGAGGTGGAAGCGGATGCGCCCGTGGAAGCCCTCCATCGTGTACTCGGCGACCCGTTCGACGTCCCAGGCGGTGATCCGGCCGGACACGGCCGGGGCGTCCGAGTTGAGCAGGCGCAGCACCACCGCCCCGCCGAGGTGCCGCTCCAGGACGTCTGCGGCCGCCAGCCACTTCACGAGCCCCTCCGGGGTGGCCACCGCGTCCCAGACCTCCTCCATGGTGTGCGGCACCCGCACGACGAAGCGGAGGGTGTGGGTTCCGTCCCGGGTCTCGCTGCTGCCCGGTTCGATCACGCCGACGGAGTGGTTCATGGCACCAGCCTGACTCGGGGCCGACCGTTCCGCAGCCGGTCGCCCGGCAGCCGGTCACGGGCTCGCTCCGCAGCCCGTCACGGACGCTCGCCCGCCCTGTCGAGGACCGCCCGCTCGAGGATCGACAAGGGCCGGTTCCGGTGACTCACGTCACAGGAACCGGCCCGGGCCTGGTTCTGATGAAGTGTCAGACGACGGCGGTCGTCACACGCCGGCGTAGGAGTGCTTGCCGGAGACGAAGATGTTGACGCCGTAGTAGTTGAACAGCCAGCAGCCGAAGGCGATGAGCGCGAGGTAGGCGGCCTTGCGGCCCTTCCAGCCGGCGGTGGCGCGGGCGTGCAGGTAGCAGGCGTAGGCGACCCAGGTGATGAAGGACCAGACCTCCTTGGGGTCCCACCCCCAGTAGCGGCCCCAGGCGTCGCCCGCCCAGATCGCGCCCGCGATGATCGTGAAGGTCCACAGCGGGAAGACGGCGGCGTTGACGCGGTACGAGAACTTGTCGAGGGAGGCCGCGGAGGGCAGCCGCTCCAGCACGGAGCCGGCGAAGCTGCCCGGCTTGCCGCCCGTGGCCAGCTTGTTCTCGTACGAGTCCCGGAACAGGTAGAGCAGGGTGCCGACGGCCCCGACGTAGAAGACCGCGCCGCAGAAGATCGCGGTGGAGACGTGGATCCACAGCCAGTAGGAGTGGAGGGCGGGAACCAACTGGTCGCTGGCGGTGTACAAGACAGTGACGGCGAGGCCGAGATCGAGGAGGACCGTGGTGATCAGGGGGAGGCCCAGCCAGCGGACGTTCTTCTTCAGCGCGAGCAGGGTGAGGTACACGCCCACGGCGACGGTGGAGAAGGTGATGTTGAACTCGTACATGTTGCCCCACGGCGCCCGCTCCACGGAGAGCGCGCGGGTGAGGACACCCCCGGCCTCGACGAGCCAGCCGAGGACGGTGAGGGACACGGCGATACGGCCGTAGAGGTCGCCCTGCTCGTCCCCGCCGTGCGCGCCCGGCCCGTCCGGCACGTCCCGGGCACCGGCCGCGGACCGGACCACGACCTTGGGCCGGTCCAGTACGGCGGTGCCGCCCTTGACCTGCACCTTCGGGGCCTCGGCCGAGGCGATGGCCTTGGTGGTCAGCGCGGCGGCCGTACGGCCGACCTTGCTGCGGCTGCCGAAGAGCCACTCGGCCATATGGGCGAAGAAGGCCAGCAGGTAGACGGCCATGGCGGAGTAGATCAGCACATTGCTGATGTTCGCGAGATTCTCGTTGGTCGCGACAGCGAGAGTCGTTGCGGCGGCGTGAGTCACTGCTGCTCAGCCCCTTCGACGGAGGCGGGTACGGGGGATTCGGCCTCCGGCGCCTGACCGGGGGCGGCGGGCTCGGTCTCCGTGGCGGAGGCGGAACCCGCGGGTTTGTCTGCGGACGGCGGCCCGTCCGGGGCGGTGGGGGCCTCGGCGTGGAGGAGGGCGACCAGTGCGCTCAGCTCTTCCGGGACCTTCGCGGATTCGCTGCGGCCGAGGGCCGCCGTCTCGACGACGGTGACGCCGTCGGGACCGGTGGTGGCGCGGACCCAAACACGGCGGCGCTGGATGAACAGGGAGGCCGCGAGGCCGCCGATCGCGGCCACCGCTCCGGTCAGCGCCCAGCCGTCACCGGGCTGGTGCGAGATCTGGAAGGTGGCCCACTGCTTGATGTCCTTCTCGAAGGTGATCGAACCCGCGCCGTCCGGCAGCTTCATGGTCTCGCCGGGCAGCAGCCGCTGCTTGAGCGCTTTGCCCTTGGAGTCCTTGAACTCCTTCATCTTGGAGGTGTCGAGTTGGTAGACGTTCTGCGGGATCCCGGCGTCCACGCCGAGACTGCCGTGGTACGCGTTCAGCGCGAGCACGGGGAAGTCCAGCGCGGGGAAGGTGGAGAACATGTTCCCCTGTCCGGCCCCGGCGAAGGTGGGCACGAAGAAGGCGTTGAAGCCGAGCTGCTCCTTCTTGCCGTTCTTGTCCCGGTAGCCGTCCAGGACCTTGATGGCCCCGGTGGAGGTGACGTTGGAGTCGACGGGCAGCAGCGGCACGGCCTGCTGGAACACGACCTTGCCGCGCCCGTCCCGGACGGTGACGACGGGCGCGTACCCGTGTCCGATCAGGTACACCTTGTCGCCGTCGATCTCCAGCGGCTTGTTGACCTCGATGGCCGTCTTCTTGGGCTTGCCGTCGGCGCCCTCGCTGTAGGTGACGTCAGCCCGGTAGACGCGGGGCGTGCCCGTGTTGGGGCCGCTGCGCTCGTAGGTGCCGGTGAACTTGTCGAGGGTGAAGCTGAACGGCGCCAGATCGTTGTCGGGGTCGAAGAGGCTGCCCGACCTGAAGTCGTCGTACTGGATGAGCGTGTTGGCGAACCCGTCACCCTCGACGATCAGTTTGCCGCCCTCGGACTTGAACAGCTGCCCGCCGGCGAAGGCGATCAGCATCACGATCAGCGCGACGTGGAAGACGAGGTTGCCGGCCTCGCGGAGGTAGCCCTTCTCGGCGGCGACGGCTTCCCCGGCGGCATGGGCGCGGAACCGGCGCCGCTTGAGCAGACCGAGCGCCGCCTCACGGACCTGTTCGGGCGCAGCCTCGGTCCGCCAGGTCGCGTAGGCGGGCAGCCGGGTCAGCCGCTTGGGCGCGGCAGGCGGGCGCCCGCGCAGCTGGCCGACGAACTGCCAGGTGCGGGGGACGATACAGCCGATGAGGGAGACGAACAGCAGGATGTAGATCGCCGAGAACCACACCGAGCTGTAGACGTTGAAGAGCCCGAGTTTGTCGTAGATCGGGCCGAGCGTGCTGTGCGCCTTCTTGAAGTCGGCGACCTTGAATTCGTCGGTCCCGGACTGCGGGATCAGCGAGCCGGGGATGGAGGCGAGCGAGAGCAGGAAGAGCAGCAGGAGCGCGACCCGCATGGAGGTCAGCTGCCGCCAGAACCAGCGGGCCCAGCCGATGACACCGAGCGCGGGCAGGTTGGGGGCGTCCTCCACAGGTGCGGTGGACAGCTGCGAGCCGGCGGCGCCCAGCTCCTCGGCGCCGGAGCCGGCGTCGGGGCCGTCCGCCTTCGCCGTGTCGTCCGTCTTGGTGCTCATCGATCAGATCCCCACAGTGAAGCTGTTGGACCAGACCTGCATCTCCTGCACGATGCGGTCCCAGGCGCCGGTCAGCAGCAGCAGTCCGGTCGCGATCATCATGCCGCCGCCGAGGCGCATCACCCATACGTAGTGGCGCTTGACCCAGCCGAAGGCGCCGAGCGCCTTGCGGAAGGCGACGGCCGCCAGTACGAAGGGCAGGCCCAGCCCCAGACAGTACGCGACGGTCAGTATGGCTCCGCGCCCCGCACCCGCCTGGGTGGAGGACAGGGCCAGTACGGAGGCGAGGGTCGGGCCGATGCACGGCGTCCAGCCGATCCCGAACAGCGCGCCGAGCACCGGTGCGCCGGCCAGTCCGGTCACCGGCTTCTTGTGGAAGCGGAACTCGCGCATGTTCAGCCAGGGCATGAGGCCCATGAAGAAGACGCCCATGACGATCATGAGGACGCCGAGGATCTTGGAGAGGATGTCCCGCTGGCTCTGCAGGGTCGAGCCGAAGTAGCCGAAGAGTGCCCCGCTGGAGACGAAGACGGCGGTGAAGCCGAGCACGAAGAGCGAGGCTCCGGCGGCCATCCGCCCACGTCGTGCCTCGGCCAGGTCGGTGCCGCTGATCCCGGTGACATAGGAGAGATATCCGGGGACGAGCGGCAGGACACAGGGGGAGAAGAAGGAGACGAGTCCCCCGAGGACGGCGATGGGCAGGGCGAGCAGCAGAGCCCCGCTGGACACCGTCTCGCTCAGGCCGGCGGCGAGTACGGACGCTTCGGTCACGTCACTTCTCCGCGACGACGGGGTCGAGCATCTTGCGCAGCTTCTCCTCGCTCAGCGGCTGCAGCGACCGCGCCGCGATCTTTCCCTCGCGGTCGATGATCAGGGTGGAGGGGATCGCCTGCGGGTTGAGCGTGCCCTTCTCGAAGCGGAGCATCAGCTTGCCGGTCGGGTCGTAGAGGCTCGGGTAGGTGACGCCGTAGTCCTCTTCGAAGGCCTTGGCCGGGCCGGTGCTGGTGTCGCGGGTGTTGATGCCGACGAACTGCACACCGTCCTTGGCCGTCTCCTCGGACACCTTGGCGAAGTTCGGTGCCTCGGCGCGGCAGGGCGGGCACCAGGAGCCCCAGACGTTGATGACGACGACCTTGCCCTTGTAGTCGGCGAGGGCGATGTCCTTGCCTTCGAGGGTCTTGCCGGAGAGATCGGGAGCGGCGGCCCGCTCGCCCTTCTTCGCGGTCGCGATGCCGTCGGGGCCGGCGATGAAGCCCGTCTTGTTGGAGCCTCCTTGGACACCCCCGGAGCCGCAGGCCGAAAGGAGCAGCGCCGCGGCGGCGGCTGAGGCGGTGATCAGGGCGTTACGGTTGCGGCCACGGGTCCGGACGGTGCGCTGAGGGGCGCGGCTGGCGGCACTCATGTGAAAAGTTTCGCATGCCCGTTCCGAGGATCTTTCGCGCCCCCCTCCACGGCCGTAAGCCCCTTGTCAGGCCATGTTTCCAGGGACTCCACGAGGCCGAGGTGCCGTCCCGCGTCCTCGTACCCGGTCCGGGTGGTCCCGGTCCCCGGTCCCGGTGTCGGTAGTCCCGGAGCCCGCAGTCCGTATGTCGACGGTCCCGGAGCCCGCAGTCCGTGTGTCGGTAGTCCCGGAGCCCGCAGTCCGTGTGGCGGTAGTCCCGGAGCCCGCAGTCCGTATGTCGGCGGTCCCGGAGCCCGCAGTCCGTGTGGCGGTAGTCCCGGAGCCCGCAGTCCGTATGTCGACGGTCCCGGAGCCCGCAGTCCGTGTGGCGGTAGTCCTGGAGCCGGCAGTCCGTGTGTCGGCGGTCTGGCAGCCCCGCGGTCACGCCGCCGGTCGTCCCCGCGTCGTCGTCCCCGCGTCGGCGAGGAAGGTGTTCCAGCCGCCCGTCGGCCGCTGTCCGACGTCGAGGGTGCGCAGCTTGTCGAGCACCTCCGGCTGCTGTGCGTCGAGCCAGTCGACGAACTGCCGGAAGGAGACCAGGCGGACGTCCTCGCCCTTCTCCCGCTCGGCCGCGATGAACTTGAGCGCTTTCTCCACGGCGTCCATGTAGATGCCGCCGTTCCACTCCTCGAAGTGGTTGCCCACGAAAAGAGGTGCGCGGTTTGTCTCGTATGCTCGCTTGAATCCCTGTATGTAGGTGTTGGTTGCCTGGGTGCGCCAGGCCGGGTAGTTGTGGGCGGGCGCGTTGGTCGAGTTGATCGACTGGTTGGCGAGGATGTTGTAGTCCATCGACAGGACCTCGAAGCTGCGGCCCGGAAACGGCAGCTGCTGCAGCGGAAGGTCCCAGATGCCCTGCCTCTTCCGGGGCCAGACCTGACGGCCGCCGGGTGAGGAGGCGTCGTAGCGCCAGCCCAGTTGCCGGGCCGTGGGGAGCAGGTTGCGCTGGCCGAGCAGACAGGGCGTGCGGGCGCCGATCAGTTCCTTGTCGTAGTCGAAGGGCAGCGACGGCAGATCGGTCCAGCCGGTGTTGGTGCGCCACTGCTTCACGAACGACTTCGCCTGGTCCAACTCGCTGCGCCACTGCGCCGGCGTCCAGCGCTCCACCGACCCGGAGCCGGCACAGAAGTGGCCGTTGAAGTGCGTGCCTATCTCGTGCCCGTCGAGCCAGGCCTGGCGGACGCACTTCAGCGTCTGCCTGACGTGGTCGTCGGTGAGGTAACCGATGTCCGAGGCGCCACGCGGGTTGTTGGGCGGATCGTAGAGACGTTTCTTCGACTCGGGCAGCAGATACAGCCCGGAGAGGAAGAAGGTCATGCGCGCGTCGTGCTCCCTGGCGATCTCCAGGAAGCGCGGGAAGAGTCCGTTGCCGACCTCCCCGGCACCGTCCCAGGAGAAGACGACGAACTGCGGCGGCGTCCGGCCGGGCTCCAGGGGTTCCGGTTTCGCGGGCTGGTTGGGCTGTTTGCCGGTGAAGGCGGTCGAGCCGTCACCGATCGGGCGGACCGGTTTCCCGGAGGGGCTCGGCCGGCCCGTCGGGGACCTGCCGGCAGAGCCTCCCGCGTCGCGCGGTGTGGCGCCGCCGCCGGAGCCTCCGGCGCCGCACCCGGCCAGTCCCGCGGCCGCCGCGGCGCCGGCGCCGAGCCCGATCACTCCCCGTCGGCTCAAGGCCCGCCGACTCGTCGCCCTCCGGCCCGTCACCTGTGAACTCGTCGCCTGCCGGCCCGTTGCCTGCCAACCAGTCGCCTGTCGATCGATATGACGCACTACGTCCCCGTTTCGCCGCTTCCTGAAGGGTGGTCACCCCTTCAGAGGGAGCGGCAAAGACCGGGGTTCCAAGGAAAGCCACAGATTTCCCGGTCGTTACGGAGAAACAGCAATATGAGGGGACTGAACAGGTTTTGTGAAGGCGCGCATGCTTTGTCCGCGGCGCACGCCTCCACGCGCTCGGCGCCCACACGGCGGGATGTCAGGCGCCGAACGCCTTGCCCTTCCCCTTCACCGGCTTGGCGCCCGCGAGCAGATGGACGGGCACCAGATCACGGGCCGGCTCGGTGTATCCGACGGACGCGATCCTGTCGCCCTGATATGTGAAAGTGGTCAGGGAGGCCAGGGTGCACTGACGCCTGCGCGGGTCGTGCCACAACCGGCGCCGCTCCACGAAGCTGCGCACTATCCAGATCGGCAGCTGATGGCTGACACACACGGCCTCGTGCCCGCGGGCCGCGTCCTTGGCCGCGTCGAGAGCCCCCATCATGCGGACGACCTGCTCGACATACGGCTCGCCCCAGGACGGCCGGAACGGGTTGAACAGGTGCTTCCAGTTCTCCGGCCGTCTGAGCGCGCCGTCCCCCACCCCGAAGGTCTTGCCCTGGAAGACGTTGTCGGCCTCGATCAGCCGGGCATCCGTCGCGAGGTCCAGGCCGTGCGCCTTGGCGATCGGCGTGGCGGTCTCCTGCGCCCGCTCCAGCGGCGAGGCCACCACATGGGTGATGTCCCGCGTGGCGAGATGATCGGCGACCCGGTCGGCCATCTGCCGCCCCAGTTCGGAGAGGTGGTAGCCGGGCAGCCGTCCGTAGAGGACTCCGCCCGGGTTGGCCACCTCCCCGTGCCGCATCAGGTGGACGACGGTGATGTCACTCATGCCGCTGTGGCCTCCGCTGCTGCCCGTGCCGCCGCCGGAAGGGCGTCGGCGATCCGCTGAACCGCCCGCTCGTCGTGTGCCGTGGAGACGAACCAGGCCTCGAACGCCGACGGAGGCAGATACACGCCCTGCGCCAGCATCGAGTGGAAGAAGGCGGTGAACCGGAAGGACTCCTGGGCCTTGGCGTCCTCGTAGTTCCGCACCTCCCCCTCCGTGAAGAAGACGGAGAACATGCTGGAGGCGTTCTGCAGCCGGTGCGCCACGCCCTCCTTGGTGAGCGCCTCGGTCACGAGCCCCCGGATCTGCTCCGACACGGCGTCGACCTTGTCGTAGGCCGCCTCGTCCAACAGCCGCAGCTGGGCGAGGCCCGCGGCGGTGGCGACCGGGTTCCCGGAGAGGGTGCCGGCCTGGTACACGGGCCCGGCGGGCGCCAGGTGGGCCATCACATCGGCCCGCCCCCCGAAGGCCGCGGCCGGGAACCCCCCGCCCATGACCTTCCCGAAGGTCATCAGGTCCGGCCGTACGCCGTCGATCCCGAACCATCCGGCCCGGCTCGTCCGGAAACCGGTCATGACCTCGTCGGAGATGTAGAGGGCCCCGTTCTCCGCGCAGACGTCCTTGAGCCCCTGGTTGAACCCGGGCAGCGGCGGCACGACGCCCATGTTCCCGGGCGAGGCCTCGGTGATCACACAGGCGATCTCGCCCGGGTGGGCGGCGAAGGCGGCACGGACGGCGTCGAGGTCGTTGTACGGCAGCACGATCGTGTCGCCCGCCTGCGCCCCCGTCACACCAGGGGTGTCGGGCAGCGCGAAGGTGGCCACTCCGCTGCCCGCCGCGGCCAGCAGCGAATCGACGTGACCGTGATAACACCCGGCGAACTTGATCACCTTGGTGCGCCGGGTGAACCCGCGCGCGAGCCGGATCGCGGACATCGTCGCCTCGGTACCACTGGAAACCAGCCGCACCTGCTCCAGGGGATCGATCCGGTCGACCATCTCCTCGGCGAGCGCGACCTCGCCCTCACCAGGTGTGCCGAAGGACGTACCACGTGAAACGGCGTCCTGCACGGCCTTGATCACTTCGGGGTGGGAATGGCCGAGGATCATCGGCCCCCAGGAACATACGAGGTCGACGTACTCCCGTCCGTCGGCGTCGGTCAGGTACGGACCGGTACCGGACACCATGAACCGGGGCGTACCGCCCACGGCGCGGAAGGCGCGCACGGGAGAGTTCACGCCGCCGGGCGTGACGGCCGCCGCGCGCTCGAAAAGAGTCTGCGAAACTGGGGCTTCGTACGGATAGCTCACACAAGCCATGGTGTCAGAGGCTCCGAAGATCCCGCGGACAGGTGTTTCAACGCACGTTTCGGCGCGCGACCGTGGGGGAGGTCACTGTCACGATGATCGGGTTGCGCTGCTGTGGTCGCGCGCCTTAAAAAAGCAGTCGGGTGGAGATATGCATCGCGGTGGCGGACTGGGCGAGGGGACCGATGACCTGGGTCCTCGGCGTGCCAGGCGGGGAAGGCACCGGCGCGAGGCGGAAGCAGCTGAGACACGACAGACACACAGTGAGCCGGAGCGGATCGTTCGCCCCGGAGCGGGAAGCGGGAGCAGGAATGGTGGCCGGGTGGGGGTGACGTACAAATACTTCGGCGCTCCGGATGGCGCGACCGCCGCTCGCGTCCCGATCTCCATGCGTCCCGAGGAACTGGGCGGCGACGAGCTCGGCATGAACGGCATGTTCACCAAGATCAAGCCGGAGACGATGGCGGCGATGGTCCTCACGGGCATCGAGGGCATCCCGCTGCACAAGGTGCCCCCGCTCGAACTCGTGGTCCTGCACCCCGACTACGCGGTGGTCAGGCTCCCCATGACGGTGGTGGACCCGCTCCGCGGGATCGGCGAGGAGGCGGTGGGCGCCGCGGCGTTCATCTGGTCCACGGTCCCGGACCGCGGCGGCCCGCGCGAC
Source organism: Streptomyces cavernae (assembly GCF_004023625.1). Lineage (GTDB taxonomy): Bacteria > Actinomycetota > Actinomycetes > Streptomycetales > Streptomycetaceae > Streptomyces > Streptomyces cavernae. Next base: position 73,404 of record NZ_ML137715.1, read on the forward strand.
GCGTTCAACGTCTACCAACTCCTGCACGAGTGGCAGGACTTCTCGCACCGGCTGCATGAGGCGGGGCATCAGCCCTACTGCCTGGTGTGGCCCTGACCTCCGCTTTCGCGTGGATTCGGGCGGGGTTTCGACCCCGCCCTCGTCATGTGCCGGTCGTGCTGCTGGTTTCACCGAGGCGGCACGCGGGCGTTCCGTCACCCTCGTGTGCCGTCGACCCACCCGGCCAAGAAGTTGCTGGACTTAAGTAGCCCCTCCATGATTGCCTAAGGCAAGCAAACCATCGGGCCAACCACCCATCGAGCCCCACGCCACCCGCGGCCGTGGGGGCGGGGACTGGGGACCGGGGTCGCCCGAGCGGAGACGACCCCGTTGTGCGCCGTACCCGTGGGGACGGGGAACGGCGCAGTGCCCGGGCCCGGCGGCAGGAACCTCCACCCACGCCGCCGCCGGGTCCGCGGGCACCGGCGCGATCCTCGATCTGGCGGCTTCGGTGGCCCAGGCGGGTGCCGCCGCGGACGCCGTCGGCAGCGCGTTGATCTCCGACGCAGGGCCGAGATCCGGTGAATGACCTGATGTCGACATAACGCCGCATCATGTCAGCGCTGTTGGCCCGGTCGGCCGCTCAAGCGCGTGGCGTGACGCCTCCGTTACACACCAGGTACACCACGCCCTCCGCCCGCGTGGAAATCGAGGTGTGCTCCGGCGACACCTCACCTACGGTTTCAGTCGTGTCCTCACCGGAGCGCAACCGCCGAACCGCCGAGGCGATCGTGCGCGGCCTCCTCCCGGACGCCGCGGTCACGGAGGTGATCCCGTGCACGGGCGGCCAGTTGAGCACGGTGTTGGAGGTCCGTCGTGCCGCGCCCCACGAACCCGTGATCGTCAAGTTCTACGACGACCGGTGGCGCTGGAAGCAGCAGAAGGAGGCGTACGTCTACGAACTGCTGCGCAGACACGGGGTGGGGCCCGTGCCGGCCGTCCTGCACACACAGGAAGCGGTGACACCGGACGCGGTGACACCGGATGAGACGACGCGGAACGCGGTCACCGTGCTGAGCATGATGCCGGGACAACCCCTGTCGGCGGTCGTCGGAGGCCTCGACACCGCGACGGTCCGCGCCCTGTACCGCGAGCTCGGTGCCTGCCTCGCCGCGGTGCACCGGATCCCGCAGGACGCCTACGGGTACATCACCACGCGTATCGTCGACGCGGCGCCCAGCAACAGCGCCTTCATGCTGGGGCGGTTCGCCGCGCGGCTGCGGGAGTTCGGGGAACTCGGCGGGGACGCGGAGCTGTTGGCGGCGGCCGAGGCCAAGGTCGCCGAGCAGGGCGGTCTGCTGGCCGACTGCCCGCACGCGGTGCTGTGCCACAACGACTTCCATGAGGGCAATGTGCTGGTGGAGCGTGATACCGAACGCGGCTGGCGGGTCACCGGTTTCGTCGACGTGGAGAACGCCACCGCCGCCGACCCGCTGCTGGACCTCGCCAAGACGGAGTACTACTCGGTCCGGGGCGATGCGAAGAAATGGCGGGCCCTGATCGAGGGGTACGGGCCGCTGCCGCCCGGCTGGTCCGGTCGGCTCGACCTCTACCGGCTGTACCACGCCCTGGAGTTGTGGGACTGGTTCGCCTCGACCGGCCGGACGGACCGCCTGCCGGGCATCGCCGCGGACATCCGGGCCATGACCGCCGCCTGAGGATCTTGGCCATGACGGCCGCCTGCGCATCCGGGCCATGACCGCCGCCTGCGCATCCGGGCCCTGATCGCAGCACGACCGACCGGGCCCTGACCCCAGCACGAGCAACCGAGCAATCCACCGCACCCGCGCAACCGAACCATGACCGCCGCCTGGGGTGGCCTCTAGCCGAATGTCCGACCCCAACCCGAGTGTCGACCTCCACCGAGTCCTCTGATCTCAACCCGGCTCCGTGGCGTCGCCGGACGGCTCCCCGGACGTGACCGTGAACCCGATCACCGACCCTCCGCCCGACCGTCGCCGGGCGAACGGCGCGCCTCCGTGGGCCGCCGCCACCTCACGGACGATCGACAGGCCCAGGCCCGACCCGGGCAGGCTGCGGGCGGCCGGGGCGCGGTAGAAGCGGTCGAAGACACGGATCAGGTCCTCCTCCGCGATACCGGGTCCCCGGTCGCGGACCTCGACGCGGATCGTGGCCGTGCCGTCCGCGCCACCGGGGCCCTCGACGACGACCTCGATGGGGGACGAGCCGTCGCGGTCGAACTTCGCGGCGTTCTCCACCAGGTTGGACACCGCACGCTGGAGCGCTCCGGGGCGGCCGTCCAGCGTCGTGTCGCCGGAGGCGTCGAGCGTGATGACGCGTCCCGTGCGGCGACGGGCCGCCACCGCCACGTCCCGGGCGGCGTCCGCGAGGGAGACCCGCCTCACCGGCTCGCTGTCCGACTGCCCGGCCGCCAGCGCCACCAGCTCGTTGACCAGGTCGGTCAGTTCACGGGACTCGTGGGCCAGGTCCGCGACCAGCTCCTCCCGGGCCGCGGGCGGCAACTCGTCGATGCGGCGCAGGAGGGAGATGTTGGTGCGCAGGGAGGTGAGCGGCGTACGGAGTTCGTGCCCGGCGTCCTGGACGAGACGGCGCTGGTTCTCCTCCGAGCGGGCCAGCCGGCCGAGCATCCGGTCGAAGGAGCGCCCGAGCCGGGCCACCTCGTCGTACCCGGTGACCGGCACCTGGATGCCGAGGTCCCCGGTGCGCGCCACGTCCTCGGCGGTCCCCGCGAGCCGCACCAGCCGGCCCGTCATCCGCCGCGCCAGCCACCAGCCGAACAGCCCGGCCGCCATCACCACCGCGGTCATCAGCAGCAGGGTCCGCTGCTGCAGCTCCCGCAGCAGGTCCTCCGTCTCGCTGAACTCCTGCGCCACCTGCACGGCACCGCGCCCCTCCCCGAGCGCCACGGCCGCCACCCGGTAAGCCTCGTCGGCCACCTCCACCTCGCGGTGTTCGGTCACCTTTCCTGCGATCTGCGCGTCGGTGACCGCCCGGTCCGCGGCGGACACCGGCAGCCGCGGACTGCCGCGGTCCACGACCGTCCCGCCCGGTCCCAGCACCTGCACATCCATACGGCTGGGCCGGATCAGCGCGTCGCGCGGCCCGTTGGGGGTGGAGGCGGCGAAGTCCTCGGGGTGGAGCTCGCTGTGGCGCACCTGGTCGCGGAGGTTCTGCACCACCTCGTCGAACACGGTCTGCTGGTCGACCCGCACGAGCCGGGCCGCGGCGTCATAGCTGAGGAACCCGATGAGCAGGGTGACGGCCGCGGCCACGGCCGCGAAGGACAGCGCGAACGTGGTCCGCAGCGAGGCCAACCTCCGTCGGCTCAGCAGCCTCGTCAGAGGCATCGTCAGCGGCCTCCTCAGCGGACTTCTCAGCGGCCCCCTCTGCGGGCTCCTCTGCGGGCTCCTCTGCGGCCTCCTCAGGGGGCTCCTCAGCGGCCTCCTCAGGGGCAGCACGGCCGTCCGGTCCCAAGCACTTGTCGCACTAGTCCTCCCGCAGTACGTACCCGACGCCCCGCACCGTGTGGATCAGCTGCGGCTGCCCGGGCTCGTCCAGTTTGCGGCGCAGATAACCGACGTACACGGCGAGGTTCTTGGAGCCGGGCCCGAAGTCGTAGCCCCAGATGCGGTCGTAGATCGTGGAGTGGTCGAGGACGATGCCCACGTTGCGGGCCAGCAGTTCGAGCAGGTCGAACTCGGTGCGGGTGAGCTCCACCTCGCGTTCCCCGCGCCAGACGCGACGGGCCTGCGCGTCTATGCGCAGCCCGGCGGTCGTGACGGGTCCGTCGGCGAACCGCTGCTCGCGCGGCGCGCTCTCGGCGGCACCGGTACGGCGCAGCAGCGCGCGCAGCCGGGCGAAGACCTCCTCGACGTCGAACGGCTTGACGACGTAGTCGTCGGCGCCCGCGTCCAGTCCGGCGATCCGGTCGGCGGTCTCCACGAGCGCGGTGAGCATCAGGATCGGCGTGCGGTCGCCCTCGGCGCGCAGCACCCGGCAGACCTGGAGGCCGTCGATGCCCGGCATCATCACGTCGAGGAGCAGTACGTCCGGCGGGGTGCGATGCGCCTGGGCGAGCGCCTGCACTCCGTCGGCGACGGAGGTGACGTCGTAACCCTCCAGCGTCAGCGCGCGTTCCAGGGCATGACGAATGGCGCGGTCGTCCTCGGCGAGCAGCACGGTGTGGGACACCGGACCAGTGTGCCAAGGCCTCGCCCGCGTCCCGCCTGGTGAGGGGTGGTGGAGCCGACTTCTTACCCGCCTCTCACCTGCCCCGGACGGCCGGCTTACCTCGCCGGGTCACTATGTGTCCCACATATCGGGCAGAGAGGTCTTCGGCCGCGATGGGGGACGCGACATGAGGCGCCGCAACACGAAGCGCGACACGGAACGCGCCGTGCAGCGCCACGCGAAGCGCGACACGGAGCGCCACACGAAACGCGGCCTGGCGCGCGACACGGAGCGCCACGCCAAGCGCGACATGAAGCGCACACCGCACATGAGGTACATAAGCCGCATGAGGCGCACCACGCGTATGAAGATCGTGTTCCTGCTGCACAACGCCTATGCCGTCGGCGGCACCGTCCGCACCACGCTGAACCTCGCCGCCGCGCTCGCCGACCGCCACGAGGTGGAGGTCGTGTCGATGGCCCGGCACCGCGACGACCCGCAGTTCGCGGTCGATCCCCGGGTGAGACTCGTGCCGTTGGTCGACCTGCGCGCGGGCAGCGCCGATCTGGCCGACCCGGCGCGGTCCCAGCCCTCCGCCGACTTCCCCACCGCCGAGAAGCGCTACAAGCAGTACTCCCGCCTCACCGACCTGCGGGTCCGCGCCTACCTCGAGCGCTGCACCGCGGACGTGGTGATCGGTACCCGCCCCGGCATCAACGTCTACCTCGCCCGCTTCGGCCCGCGCCGCGCCCTGCGCATCGCCCAGGAGCACCTGAGTCACGACGCCCATCGCAAGAAGCTGCGCGCGGTGCTCGCCCGGCACTACCGGGCCCTGGACGCGGTGGTCACCATGACGGAGGCCGACGCCGCCGTGTACCGCGCGCGGATGAGCTTGCCGGGCGTGCGGGTGACGTCCGTGCCGAACATCGTCCCGGCGCCCGCGACACCGCCCTCCGACGGCACCGCGAAGGTGATCGCGGCTGCCGGGCGGCTCGCGCCCGGCAAGCGGTTCGACCTGCTGATCGAGGCGTTCGCGGCGGTCGCCGCGAAGGAGCACGACTGGGAACTGCGCATCTACGGCGGCGGCGCCGAGCGGGAGCGGCTGCGGAACCTGATCGACGAGCTGGGCCTCGCCGGACGGGCCCGGCTGATGGGAGCGCGCACGCCCATCGAGGCGGAGTTCGCGAAGGCGTCGCTGGTGGTCAGCGCCTCGGACGCGGAGTCGTTCGGGATGACGCTGGTGGAGGCGATGCGGTGCGGCGTCCCCGTGATCAGTACGGACTGCCCGCTGGGTCCCGCCGAGATCGTCACCGACGGCGTCGACGGCCGACTGGTGCCCGTGGGCGACGCCCGGGCACTGGCCGAGGCGATGATCGAACTGATCCAGGACTTCGCGTGGCGCCGCGCGATGTCCCTGGCCGCCCTGGAGAGCGCCCGCCGCTACGACCCCGAACCGATCGTCGCCCGCTACGAACTGCTCTTCGGCGAGCTGCTCGCGACCCGGCACCAGCGGTCCTGGCTGCGGTTGCGGGTGGACGCGGTGGGGTGGGCGCGACGGCGGTGGCGGGGCGTGCGACGACGGCTGCGCACCTCGACCGGCGCCCGCCCCGCGGGGCCGCGCGGCCGGATACCCGCCGGGCCCGCTCGGCCCCGGGCTCGCCGCCGGCCGCCGGGCCTGACCTGAGCTGACCTGACACCGCGTCGGCCGGGCCGCGGACCTCCCCCGCCGTGCCCCGGCCGACGCGGCCCCGGAACGAGACGGGCCGGACCGGACCGGAATGGACCGAAACTGACCGAAACGGACCGGAACGGACCGGCTTCGGTGGCAGTCCTCCCACCGGGGCCGGGGACTGTTGCCGGCGGCCCCGGTGGGAGGACTGCCAGCTCACCGGGGCCGGTCCACCGACCCTCCAGCCCGCCGGCTCACCGACCCACCGGCCAGCCGACCGGCCGGCCGGCCGGTCCACCGGCTCGCCGGCTCGTCGGCCGTCCGACCCTCCGGCCCACCAGCCCGTCGGCGGCCCACCAGCCCGTCGGCCCGCCTGCCCTCCCTCCGTGCCGTCTCCCCCGCGTCACTCCCCGCGCAAAGCGGAAAGCTGCTGCTCGAAGGGCACGAACTCGAAGTCCCCGGAGGTCACCTTCGCCTCCGGCGCGGACTCCCGCGGCCCGGCGGACCGCCCCGGCCCCGCCATCAGCATCGCCAGTTCCCCCGCCGCCCGCTCGATCCGATCGGCGAGCCCGTCCGCGCCCCAGTCCTCCGAGGCCGCGAACACCGCCGTCGGTACGACGACGGCCTTGAGGTAGGCGAACAGTGGACGCAGGGCGTGCTCCAGGACGAGCGAGTGCCGGGCGGTACCGGCGGTCGCCGCGATCAGGACGGGCTTGCCCGCGAGCGCGTCCTCGTCCATGACGTCGAAGAACGACTTGAACAGACCGCTGTAGGAGGCGGAGAACACCGGCGTGACCACGATGAGTCCGTCCGCCGCCTTCACCGCGTCCAGCGCGCCACCGAGCTGCGGCCCCGGGAACCCGTTCGTGAGGTTGTGCGCGATCTCCACGGCCAGTTCCCGCAGCTCCACGACCTGGACCTCCGCCCCGGTGCGCTCCGCGGCCGCCGCGGCGAGCCGGTCGCCCAGCAGCCTGGTGGACGAGGGCACGCTCAGCCCCGCCGACACGACGACGAGTTTCATGCCGTGCGCACCTCCTCCTCGGCGCTCCGGCCGGACTCGGTCTGCTCGGACCCGGCCTGCTCGTCGGACCCGGCCTGCTGGGCGGCGGCCACGCGAGCCGCGTGCGTGGGGGCCTCCGGCACATCCGCCGGGCGCCCCTTGGCGAACTCCTCGCGCAGCACCGGCACGACCTCCTCACCGAGCATGTCGATCTGTTCGAGCACGGTCTTCAGCGGCAGTCCCGCGTGGTCCACCAGGAACAGCTGGCGCTGGTAGTCACCGGCGTAGTCACGGAAGGACAGCGTCTTCTCGATCACCTGTTCCGGTGTGCCGACCGTGAGCGGTGTCTGGGCCGTGAACTCCTCCAGGGAGGGCCCGTGCCCGTACACCGGCGCGACGTCGAAGTACGGCCGGAACTCCCGTACGGCGTCCTGCGAGTTCCTCCGCATGAAGACCTGGCCGCCGAGCCCGACGATCGCCTGCTCGGGGGTGCCGTGGCCGTAGTGCGCGTACCGGGTGCGGTAGAACTCGACCATCCGTTTGGTGTGGTCGGACGGCCAGAAGATGTTGTTGTGGAAGAAGCCGTCGCCGTAGTACGCGGCCTGCTCGGCGATCTCCGGGGAGCGGATGGAGCCGTGCCAGACGAACGGCGGGACGCCGTCCAGCGGGCGGGGTGTGGAAGTGAAGCCCTGCAACGGCGTGCGGAACTTGCCCTCCCAGTCGACTACGTCCTCGGTCCACAGCCGGCGCAGCATGGCGTAGTTCTCGATGGCGAGGTTGATGCCCTGCCGGATGTCCTGTCCGAACCACGGGTAGACCGGGCCGGTGTTGCCGCGCCCCATCATCAGGTCCACCCGCCCGTCGGCGAGGTGCTGGAGCATCGCGTAGTCCTCGGCGATCTTCACCGGGTCGTTGGTGGTGATCAGCGTGGTGGCGGTGGAGAGGATCAGCCGCTCCGTGCGCGCGGCGATCCAGCCGAGCATCGTGGTGGGCGACGACGGCACGAACGGCGGGTTGTGGTGCTCGCCGGTGGCGAAGACGTCGAGGCCGACCTCCTCGGCCTTCTGCGCGATGGCGACCATGGCCTTGATCCGCTCGCGCTCGGTCGGCGTCCGGCCCGTGGTGGGGTCCGGCGTGACATCGCCGACGCTGAAGATCCCGAACTGCATGGTCGCTCACCCTCCAGGTTGTTGACCGTTAAACTATACCTCCGTAACGGTCCCCGTGTTGCCCCTATTCCGGGTACGGGCCGGGTACCCAGGGGACTCGGTTTACCTCTCAGCCTGCGGCCACCTGCCTCGTACGGCGCCGGTCCTGCCGCTCCCGTCAGCCCGATAGCCCCACCAGTCCCGCCAGTCCCGCAGCCCCGCCAGTCCCGCAGGCCGCCAGTCCCCTGCGGTTCCCCGCCCACCCGCGCCATTCCCCACCGGTCCCTCGCGGCCCCGTCCGATGTCAGTCCCCCCGCCTACGATCGCCTTATGGCCGCCCCACGCCGTGACACCCGAGGCATCGTGGACGCCGAGGAACTCTTCTCCCGGGTCCGCTTCCGGCGCCGCGAACCCGCCGGGCCGCTGCGCCCGTACCTCGAGCACTACTGGCTGATCGACTGGAACCTCTCCCAGCCGTACGCGTCCCACGTGGTCCCGCACCCGTCGGTGAACGTGGTCTTCCAGCAGTTCCCGGCCCGCGAGCCGTTCGGTGAGGTCGCGGGGATCGGCCTCGAGCTGTTCACGCAGAAACTCGAGGGCCGGGGACGGGTGTGCGGGATCCAGTTCCGGCCGGGCGGATTCCGCCCCTTCGCACCGGAACACGCCGTCACGGAGTGGACGGGCCGGCGGGTCCCGCTGGCGGAGGTGTACCCGGGGACCGACCCCGCGGCCGTGCTCACCCCCGACGACGAGGACGTCCGTGTCGCCGCTCTGGACGCCTTCCTCCTGGCTCTCGAACCACGCCCGGACCCCCAGGCGGACCTCGCGATGGCCCTGGTCGACCGTATCCGCACGGACCGCGGGATCCGCCGCGTCGGCGACTTCGCACGGTCCGAGGGCATGTCCGTACGGGTACTGCAGCGCCTGTTCGCCTCGTACGTCGGCGTAGGCCCGAAATGGATCATCCTCCGCTACCGCATCCACGAGGCCCTGGAGCACGCGGAGACCCACACGACGGTGGACTGGGCGGCCCTGGCGGCCGACCTGGGCTATGCCGACCAGGCACACCTGGTGCGGGACTTCACCTCGACGGTCGGGGTACCACCGACGGCATACGCCCAGGGCTCCCGCTAGCCGCTACCGGGGCGGCGGGCAGCGGGCAGCGGGCAGCGGGCCCAGCGCAAGCAGCCAGCCAGCAGTGGACCCGGGGGAAGGCCGGCAAGCAGCAACCAGCGGACCGGTGGCCGGCAACCAGCGGGCCGACGGGCAGCAACCAGGCGACCGACGGGCAGGCCGGTGCCGGGCCCCGTCGAGGCCGATCATGCGTCGCGCAGCTGGGCGGTCTGCCGGGCGCTGAACTCAACCGTACGGCGCATATGGCCGATGAGCAGGGCGAGTTCGTCCTCGTCCAGCTGCTCGAACAGCTGGTACCAGCCGGCGGTCAGCTGCTGCCACAACCGGCCGAACTCGGCCATCTTCTCCGGCACGGCCGCCACGAGCACCCGGCGCCGGTCGGTCGTGTCCCGCTCCCGCACGACATAGCCCGCCCGCTCCAGCCGGTCCACCAGCCGCGTCGCGGAACCGGTGGTCAGCCCCGTCAGCCCGGCGATCCTCCCGGTCGCGACCGGGGCCTTCTCCAGACCCAGCAGGTTCAGACACTGAAGATCGGTCGGATGCAGCCCCAGATGATCGGCGGCGGCCTGGTTGAAGAGGGCGTACGCGGCCATGTACCGCCGGGACTCGGTGGACAACTCGTCGAGGAGGAGGCTGCGGCGGGCGCTGATGTTGGACATGGGCGCCTTCTCCGGTCGCGTCTGCGTCGTACGGCGATCGTACGCCGCGGGGGGCTGCGGGGAGCCGCACGGAACACCGTCGCCTCACCCGCCACGAGGCGACGCCAGGTCGCCCGACGGTCCCCTCCCCACTTCCCCGCAGGAGCCGGCCGACACATGAGGTGCCAAGCTGCGCTCATGGTCATCGTTCGCTCCGCCGCCCTGTTCGTCGTCGCCGCGCTGTTCGAGATCGGCGGGGCGTGGCTGGTCTGGCAGGGGGTGCGGGAACACCGCGGATGGGCGTGGATCGGCGCCGGAGTGCTCGCGCTCGGCGCCTACGGGTTCGTGGCCACGCTCCAGCCCGACGCGCACTTCGGCCGGATCCTGGCGGCGTACGGCGGTGTCTTCGTCGCCGGTTCGCTGGCCTGGGGCATGGTCGCGGACGGCTATCGGCCCGACCGCTGGGACGTGTTGGGCGCACTGGTCTGTCTGGCCGGGATGGGGGTCATCATGTGGGCCCCGCGCGGCGGCGGCTGACCCGCCGGTACGCGGTGCGGGCCGACGACGGGGCAGGCCCCAGGGGGCCTACGGCCCCTATAACCCGTCCGCCTATCCTGACGGAGTCCGGAGCCACGAGGACCGACGCCAGGCAACCCAGCCCCGAGGAGCAGCCCATGACCGCGCCCGCCCCCGCCTCCCGTATCGCCGTGGTGACCGGCGCGAGCAGCGGGATCGGAGCGGCGACGGCCCGCCGGCTGGCCGAGGCCGGCTACCGGGTGGTGCTCACGGCCCGCCGCAAGGACCGCATCGAGGCGCTCGCGGGGGAACTGGTCGAGGCCGGGTACCAGGCGGTCGCGTACCCGCTTGACGTGACGGACCGGGCAGCCGTGGACGAGTTCGCCACCGCCTTCAAGACGATCGGTGTCCTGGTCAACAACGCGGGCGGCGCGCTGGGCGCCGACCCGGTCGCCACGGGTGACCCGGCGGAGTGGCGCCAGATGTACGAGACCAACGTCATCGGCACTCTGAACGTGACCCAGGCCCTCCTGCCCTCACTCACCGCGGGCGGGGACGGCACGGTGGTCGTGGTCTCCTCGACGGCGGGCCACGGCACGTACGAGGGCGGCGCCGGCTACGTCGCCGCCAAGCACGGCGCGCACGTCCTCGCGGAGACGCTGCGCCTGGAGATCGTGGGCACTCCGGTCCGCGTGATCGAGATCGCCCCCGGCATGGTGAAGACGGAGGAGTTCGCCACGACGCGCTACCGCGGGGACGCGGACAAGGCGGCGAAGGTGTACGAGGGCGTGGCGGAGCCCCTCACCGCGGACGACGTCGCGGACACGATCTCCTGGGCGGTCACCCGGCCCTCCCACGTCAACGTGGACCTCCTGGTCCTCCGCCCCCGTGCCCAGGCGTCCAACACGAAGGTCCACAGGGAGTTCTGAATGCCGGAACCCAGAGAACCGGACACCCAAGCACCGGACACCCGGGAACTGGAATCCCAGGCACCGGACACCCAAGCACCGGACACCCGGGAACTGGAATCCCAGGCACCGGACACCCAAGCACCGGAGGCCCGAGCACAGCACGCCCTGGAACAGCAGCGCCTCGCGCAGGAAGAGAAGAACGAACGCCACGTGTGGTGGTTCCTCGCCTACTTCCTCTTCGGCATCCACATCGTGGCGTTCGTGATGATCTACGCGGTGACGCACGCGAAGTAGCAGTCAGCCCTTCACACAGACGACCTGCTTGAGCTTCGCCACGACCTCGACCAGATCCCGCTGCTGGTCGATGACCTGCTCGATCGGCTTGTACGCGCCCGGGATCTCGTCCACGACGCCGGAGTCCTTGCGGCACTCCACGCCCCGCGTCTGCTCCTCCAGGTCCTTCGTCGAGAACCTGCGCTTCGCGGCGTTGCGGCTCATCCGCCGACCGGCTCCGTGCGAGGCCGAGTTGAAGGACTTCTCGTTCCCGAGGCCCTTCACGATGTACGAGCCCGTGCCCATGGAGCCCGGGATGATCCCGTAGTCGCCGGAGCCCGCCCGGATCGCGCCCTTCCGCGTGACCAGCAGGTCCATTCCCTCGTACCGCTCCTCCGCCACGTAGTTGTGGTGGCAGGAGATCTCCGGTTCGAAGGTCGGCTTCGCCTTCTTGAACTCCTTGCGGACGACGTCCTTCAGAAGTCCCATCATCAGCGCGCGGTTGTACTTCGCGTACTCCTGCGCCCAGAACAGGTCGTTGCGGTAGGCCGCCATCTGCGGGGTGTCGGCGACGAAGACGGCGAGGTCGCGGTCGACCAGGCCCTGGTTGTGCGGAAGCTTCTGGGCCACGCCGATGTGGTGCTCGGCGAGTTCCTTGCCGATGTTCCGGGAGCCGGAGTGGAGCATCAGCCAGATCGAACCGTTCTCATCCGTGCACACCTCGACGAAGTGGTTACCGGATCCGAGCGTCCCCATCTGCTTCACGGCGCGTTCCTGACGGAACTTGACCGCATCCACGATCCCGTCGAACCGCCCCCAGAAGTCGTCCCATCCCGCGGTGGCGAACCCGTGGAAGCGCCCCGGGTCGACGGGGTCGTCATGCATGCCCCGCCCCACCGGAATCACCTGCTCGATCCTCGACCGCAGCCGCGACAGATCCCCCGGCAGGTCGTTCGCCGTGAGCGAGGTCTTCACCGCCGACATCCCGCAGCCGATGTCCACGCCCACCGCCGCCGGGCACACCGCACCCCGCATGGCGATGACCGAGCCGACCGTGGCGCCCTTGCCGTAGTGCACGTCCGGCATCACGGCGAGGCCCTTGATCCACGGCAGCGTGGCCACGTTGCGGAGCTGCTGCAGAGCTCCCTCCTCCACCGACGCGGGGTCGGCCCACATACGGATGGGAACCTGCGCGCCCGGCATCTCCACGTACGACATAACGTCCTCATTCCCCCGAAAGAACTACAGAAGCCTGAAAGCGCAAAACCGGCGCCAAGGTCAATGAAAGGGACAACGGACCGGCGTCCACGGCAGTGCGTGCGATACACATTGTGTTCACCGGCCGCACTCGTGCGGCAAGCGAATAACAGCGAGAAAGAACCCGCGGCAGCCCGGTGCTCGACGATGCCCGGCAGCGGGACTCCGTTCGGGAGAGGAGCCATCACCGTGCAGCGGAAGGCGTACGTGTCCGGTGTCGCCGCGCTTCTCCTGGCGCTGGTGGCCGGCTGCTCCGGCTCCGGCGACGGTGACGGCGACGACGACCCGAAGCCGAGCGGCGAGGCCACCACGGCCAGCGCGGCCCCGCCCGGCAGGTACCGAACGCTGCCCGAGCCGTGCGGCGCCGTCAGCCGCGGCACACTGGACTCGCTGCTGCCGGGCATCAACCAGATCGCCGACGAGACCCAGCGCGAGACGGCCTACGAGGGCACGGCCCGGGTCACCTACGACACGGACCGGCGGGTCGGCTGCCGCTGGAAGGCGGAGTCCGCCACGGCCACGGACCGTCTGATGGTCGACCTGGAGCGCGTGGTCTCGTACGACACCAGCGTCAGCGACGACAGCCGCGCCGAGGAGATCTTCGCCAAGAAGGAAGTCACCGCCGACCTTCCGGAACCCGCCGGTTCGGCCTCGGCGACCCCGGAGTCCCAAGAAGCCGCGGAAAACCCCTCTGCGTCCGCCACCGCCGGCGACGACGTCGCGGCGGGCGGCAGCACCACCCCGGCCCCCACCGCCAGCACCACCGCGACCGGGGGCGCGCTCCCGTCCGTCTCCGCGACCCCCACCGCGCTCCAGCCCCGCACCCTCGACGACCTCGGCGACGAGGCGTTCCTGAACGACCAGCTGAACACCACCTCGGCACAGCGCACGGTAACTGTGGTGTTCCGCACGTCGAATGTGCTCGTGACCGTCCAGTACGAGGAGCAGTCGGCCACCGTCACCGAGCTGCCCGACAGCAAGGAAATGCAGGACAGAGCGCAGAAGTTGGCCGCTCAGCTGGCTGACACGCTCGGCGACTGACGGGGTTCGGGGCGCCCTCGCGAACGGCCTGAAACAAATCCGCGACCGCCTCACTCGGCGTACCGTGGCCCATCGGACCCGTCCGCACGCACGAACAACGAGCGTCTTGAGTGAAGGAACCATGCACCGACCAGTACAGCGACTCACCCGCACTCTCGTCTGCGCAGCCGCCGTCCCGGTGATGCTCATCGTCTCCGGGTGTTCCTCGGACTCGGACTCCGGTTCCGGTTCCGGCGACGACGCGAAGCAGGGCTCGAGCGCCTCGGCGTCCACGGACTCGGCAGGCGGCGGCAACTCCCCGGCGGCCGTGCAGCAGGCCGCGTACGCGAAGCTGCCGGATTCGTGCGCCGTGCTGTCGAAGAAGACGCTCAAGGAACTGGTGCCGGAGGCAAAGGGCAAGGGCAAGGCGGGCCAGTCCGACGACATCGACGCCCGGAGCAGTTGCTCCTGGTCGAGCCTGAAGAACAACGGTGTGAAGGGCTCGCAGTTCCGCTGGCTGAACGTCTCGCTGCTGCGCTTCGACTCGTCCCAGGTGCGCGGTTCGGGCGAGAAGCTGGCGACGGAGTACTTCGCCAAGCAGGTCGAGGACGCCCAGTCCGCCCCGGACGCGAAGAGCTCCAAGTCGGCGCCGGTGAGCGGGATCGGCAACGAGGCGACCGCGATCCGCTACGACCTGAAGAAGAAGGAAGGAACCTTCAAGCAGCAGACAGTGGTGGCGCGGGTCGAGAACGTGGTCGTCACCCTCGACTACAACGGCGCGGGTCTGGCCGGGGACAAGGCGCCCAACGCCGACGACCTGGCGAAGCTCGCCCAGAACGCGGTCAAGGAGTCGGTGGCGGCGGTCTCCTCGGCGAACGGCGCGGGTGGCGGCGGACAGGGAGCGGAGGCTTCGCCGGGCAAGAGCGGTTCCCCGTCCAAGGGAGCCTCGCCGAACAAGAGCGCGTCCCCGTCCAAGAGCGCCGCGGGCCAGGGCGCCTCGCCGGCCAAGGACGCCGAAGGCGCCTCCGCGTCCCCGTCGAAGCGCTGACGGGGTCCGAACCGCACGGAAGCGGGAGAACACGCGAGAACCCGCGAGAGGCGCGAGCAGCGCGGGGAAGCCGGAGAGACGGAGAAGCGCGGAGACGTGGGAGAAGTCCGGAGGAGCCGGTGAAGCGCGGAGAAATAGCTCACAGAAGCCGCATCGTCCGGCTGACGGCCCGATAGCCCGAGCTGACGTCCAAGTCCCAGCTCAGTCAGGTCCTTTCGTGGGAGCCCGCCCCCGTACGGAGGCGGGCTCACGCAATACCGGTCCTCCGCAGTACGCACACATGTGCCACTCTGTTGCCCGCATAAGAACCGCGTCAGGAAGTCTCAGGCCGAAACGCGCCTGTGGACGCAGCAGGGAGGGGAGCACGGGTGGCGGCGCCAATGGAACTCACCAAGACGCACCGGATACTCATCGGTGTGGTCGTCTTCGGGGCGGTCGTCATCGCGGGCATCGGCTTCGCGGGCTCCTACGCCGCGGTCCGTGAACTCGCGCTCAAGAAGGGCTTCGGGAACTTCAGTTACGTCTTCCCGATCGGCATCGACGCCGGTATCTGCGTCCTGCTGGCCCTCGACCTCCTGCTCACCTGGATCCGCATCCCCTTCCCGCTGCTGCGCCAGACGGCGTGGCTGCTGACGGCGGCGACGATCGCGTTCAACGGCGCGGCGGCCTGGCCCGATCCGCTGGGCGTCGGCATGCACGGCGTCATCCCCATCCTGTTCGTGGTCTCCGTCGAGGCGGCCCGCCACGCCATCGGCCGGATCGCGGACATCACCGCCGACAAGCACATGGAGGGCGTACGCCTCACCCGCTGGATGCTCTCCCCGATCCCCACCTTCCTCCTCTGGCGCCGGATGAAGCTGTGGGAACTGCGCTCCTACGACCAGGTCATCAAGCTGGAGCAGGAACGTCTCGTCTACCAGGCGCGTCTGCGCTCGCGCTTCGGCCGTGCCTGGCGTCGCAAGGCCCCGGTGGAGTCCCTGATGCCGCTGCGGCTGGCCCGCTACGGCGTCCCGCTCGCGGACACGGCGCCCTCCGGTCTGGCGGCGGCGGGCATCGAGCCGGCGCTGCTGCCACCGGCCCCGGCGCCCGAGCACCGCGAACTCGAAGCCCCGATCCCGTCCCCGCGCCGCCCGGAGTACGCCGAGGAACCCGAGCAGGAGTACGCGCGGCAGCAGTCGCCGCAGCAGCACCAACTCCCGCAGGGTCAGGGTCAGCAGGAGGCACCGCGGCAGGCGCAGCTCCAGGCCCAGCCGCAGGCACCGGGTCAGATCCAGGGCCAGCCGCAGACACAGGGACAGGTCCAGGGCCAGCCGCAGACACAGGGACAGATCCAGGCCCAGGCCCAGGGTCAGCCCCAGGTCGGGCAACAGCAGGCGCCGCAGCAGGAGTTCCCTCAGGAGCTGCCCGGGACCGAGGGCAATCCCTGGTTCCAGGCCCCGCAGCAGGAAGTCGTCTACGAAGGCGGCTACGACCCCACGTACGACCCGGACCAGGAGTGGGCGCGCTACCAGGCCGCCCAGCAGGCGCAGTACGAGGCCGAGCAGCGTGCGTTCGCCGAGCGGCAGGCCCGGAACCGGGTCGAGGACGACGAGCAGCAGGCCTCCGTGGAGCCCTCGCCGGAGGACACGGGCAGCTTCCCCATCCCGGCGGGTCCGAACCGCACCCGACAGCTCGGCGAGGGCGGCTCCCCCAACCCGGTGCCTGACGAGGAGTCGTACTACCAGGTCTTCAAGCAGTCGATCAACGGAAGTCTGCCCACGCCCCGTGAGTTCGGCGACAGCGTGGAGGCGACGTTCGGCACGCCGCTCGCCGCCCGCGAGGCGGAGCGGATGGTGAACCGCTTCTCCAACCGCTTCAACGCGGAGCTGGAGGAGGACCACATCGCGTAGGCCGACATCGCGTAGGCCCGATGCACGAACGTACGGGGGCGGCCCGGGGGGTACACCCGGGGCCCCCCGACAGTGGGGGTCCGACCCGGGTG
>NZ_ML137715.1:90199-120569 GCF_004023625.1 Streptomyces cavernae
GCCCCGCCGGGGGGGGGGCGCCGGGGGCACCCCCCGGGCCGCCCCCGTACTGTGCGAGTCCTACGCGGTTCGTACGCGGGACCTGTGCGAGTCCGTCCTACGCGGTCAGCAGCTTGCGCACCCGGTCCGCCCCCACCGCGAGCAGCAGGGTGGGCAGCCGGGGACCGGTGTCACGGCCGACCAGCAGGTGGTACAGCAGCGCGAAGAACGAGCGCTGGGCGGTCTTGATCTCCGGCGGCAGCTCCTTTGGCGTGGCGTCGGGGGCGAACCCGGCCTGCACCTTCGGTACGCCGTACACCAGGTGGGTCAGCCCGTCGAGCGACCAGTGGTCGTCCAGTCCCTCCAGAAGCAGCCGCAGCGATTCCCGTCCCTGCTCGTCGAGCGACTTGAGCAGCTCGACGTCGGGTTCGTCGCGCACCACGGTCCGCTGCTCGGCCGGCACCTGGGTGTTGATCCACGCCTCGGCCTTGTCCAGCCGCGGACGCACCTCGTCGAGCGCCGTGAGCGGGTCGCTCGGGTCGAGGTCGCGCAGGATCCGCAGGGTCTGGTCCTCGGCGCCGGCGGTGATGTCGACGACGGAGGCCAGCGTCCGGTAGGGCAGCGGTCGCGGCGTACGCGGCAGTTCCCCGGCGGCGGGGCCGACCGCGCGGGTGTACGCGGCCACGTCGGCCGGCAGTGCGGAGGCGTCGGCGACCTTGCCCACGAGCTTGTCCCACTCGTCGTAGAGCCGCTGGATCTCCTGATCGAAAGCGATCTTGAACGACTGGTTGGGCCTGCGCCGCGCGTACAGCCACCGCAGCAGCTGCGGCTCCATGATCTGCAGCGCGTCGGCGGGCGTGGGCACGCCGCCCTTGCTGCTGGACATCTTCGCCATGCCGCTGATCCCGACGAACGCGTACATGGGCCCGATGGGCTGCTTCCCGCCGAAGATCCCGACGATCTGCCCGCCCACCTGGAAGGAGGACCCGGGCGAGGAGTGGTCGACACCGCTCGGCTCGAACACGACTCCCTCGTACGCCCAGCGCATGGGCCAGTCGACCTTCCAGACCAGCTTGCCCCGGTCGAATGCATCCAGCCGCACGGTCTCGGAGAACCCGCACGCCGAGCAGACGTACGTCAGCTCGGTGGTGTCGTCGTCGTACGCGGTGACGGTGGTGAAGTCCTTCTCACACTGCCCGCAGTACGGCTTGTACGGGAAGTACCCGGCGGACCCGGAACTGCCGTCGTCCTCGGCGGCGGCGCCCGAACCCTCCTCGGCCTCCAGCTCGGCCGCGTCGACGGGCTTCTGCGACTGCTGCTTCTTTGCCGGGGCCTTCTTGGTCCGGTACTGCGCGAGCACGGCGTCGATCTCGCCGCGGTGCCGCATCGCGAACAGGACCTGCTCGCGGTACACACCGCTGGTGTACTGCTCGGTCTGGCTGATGCCCTCGTACTCCACGCCGAGTTCGGCGAGTGAGGCGATCATCGCGGCCTTGAAGTGCTCGGCCCAGTTCGGGTACGGGGAGCCGGCCGGGGCGGGCACCGAGGTGAGCGGTTTGCCGATGTGCTCGCTCCACGACTCGTCGACACCCGGCACGCCGAAGGGCACCTTCCGGTACCGGTCATAGTCGTCCCACGACAGTACGTGCCGTACCTCACGGCCGCGCCGCCGGATCTCGTCCGCGACGAGGTGCGGGGTCATGACCTCCCGCAGGTTTCCCAGGTGGATCGGCCCCGAGGGCGACAGCCCGGACGCGACAACGACCGGTTTCCCAGGCGCACGACGCTCCGACTCCTCGATGACCTCATCCGCGAAACGGGAGACCCAGTCGGTGGTCTCCGTGCTCTGAGCCACGATCGGCACGTCCTTCTTTCTCACAAGGTTGACGCGGCCATTCTCCCAGGTACCCGCACAACCACGAAAACCCCTTTTCACGGGGGGTGGGGGGCCGGCGGGCAGAGAGGCAGATAGGGCCAGCCCGCCCCCGCCACCCCTGCCCTTCCCTCCCCCGGGGCCTCCCCAGTGCCTCCCCATGGCCTCCCAGGCGTCCTGGGCCTCCCCCAAGGACTGCGCGCCCCTTCGACCCCTGCCCCTGGAGGCCGCGCCCCGCGCCCTGAGGGGGCGGGCACTCCGCGCCCAACAGCCCAGCCCAGCTCCTCCGGCCCGGCCAGCCCTCGGCCCGGCATGGCGCTCGGCCCGGCCGGCGGTCGAGGGCGAGGCCGTTCAGGTCGGCAGCGTGGCGGGGTCCGGGGCGGCAGCCCGAGGAGCGAGTGGAAGGGGCGCAGCCCATGGGGGCGGGAAGGGCGCAGCCCATGGGGACGGGGGCGCAGCCCATGGGGACGGGGAGCGCAGCCAATGGGGGCGGAAAAGGCGCAGCCATGGGGACGGGAAGGGCGCAGCCCTTAGGGATGCGAAGGGTAAGGGCGGCGGGGCGACACCCGACGCGCACCCCCACCTCCGCACCCCAAAAAACCCTTTCCCCCGCATGGGATACTGACCCCATCCCAGAAACCCTCCGAGGAGAACGGCACCCACCTCATGGCCCCGGTCACGTCCCTCAGCGACTCCGTCCAGCAGCGCCTCACGGCAGCCCTCTCGGCAGCCCTGCCGGAGGCCGGCTCCGCCGACCCGCTGCTGCGCCGAAGCGACCGGGCCGACTTCCAGGCCAACGGCATCCTGGCGCTCGCGAAGAAGGCGAAGGCCAACCCCCGTGACCTGGCCACCCAGGTGGTCACGCAGGTCGAATCCGGCGACGTGATCAAGGAAGTCGAGGTCTCCGGCCCCGGCTTCCTGAACGTCACGATCACCGACCGGGCGATCACGGAGAACCTCGCGGCGCGCTACGCCGACACGGAGGGCCGCCTCGGCGTGCCGTACGCCGAAAGCCCCGGCACCACGGTCATCGACTACGCGCAGCCGAACGTGGCCAAGGAGATGCACGTAGGCCACCTCCGCTCCGCCGTGATCGGCGACTCCGTCGTCCAGCTCCTCGAGTTCACCGGCGAGAACGTCGTCCGCCGCCACCACATCGGCGACTGGGGCACCCAGTTCGGCATGCTGATCCAGTACCTGGACGAGCACCCGCACGAGCTGGACCACAAGCAGGCCGAGAACCTCCAGGAGTCCGGCGAGGAGGCCATGTCGAACCTCGACCGCCTCTACAAGGCGGCCCGCAGGTTCTTCGACTCCGACGAGGAGTTCAAGACGCGGGCCCGCCGCAGGGTGGTCGACCTGCAGGCCGGCGAACCGCACACCCTCGCCATGTGGCAGAAGTTCGTCGACGAGTCGAAGATCTACTTCTTCTCCGTCTTCGAGAAGCTGGACATGGAGGTCCGGGACCCGGACATCGTCGGCGAGTCGGGCTACAACGACATGCTGGACGAGACCTGCCGGCTGCTGGAGGAGTCCGGCGTCGCGGTCCGCTCCGAGGGCGCCCTCTGCGTGTTCTTCGACGACATCAAGGGTCCGGACGGCAGCCCGGTCCCGCTGATCGTGAAGAAGTCGGACGGCGGCTACGGCTACGCGGCCACGGACCTCTCCGCGATCAGGGACCGTGTCTTCAACCTGAAGGCGAACTCGATCATCTACGTGGTGGACGCCCGCCAGTCGCTCCACTTCAAGATGGTCTTCGAGACGGCCCGCCGGGCCGGCTGGCTGAACGACGACGTGAAGGCGTACCAGCTCGCCTTCGGCACGGTCCTGGGCAAGGACGGCAAGCCGTTCAAGACCCGTGAGGGCGAGACGGTACGGCTGGTCGACCTCCTCGACGAGGCGATCGAGCGGGCCACCGCCGTCGTCCGCGAGAAGGACACCCAGAATCAGTTGTCGGAGGAGGAGATCGCCGAGCGCGGCACCCAGGTGGGCATCGGCGCGGTGAAGTACGCGGACCTGTCGACGTCGGCGAACCGGGACTACAAGTTCGACCTGGACCAGATGGTGTCCCTGAACGGCGACACGTCCGTCTACCTCCAGTACGCGTACGCCCGTATCCAGTCGATCCTCCGCAAGGCGGGCGAGCAGCGCCCGTCCGCCCACCCGGAGCTGGCACTGGCCGACGCCGAACGCGCCCTGGGCCTGCACATCGACGCCTTCGCGGCGACGGTCGCCGAGGCCGCCACCGAGTACGCCCCGCACAAACTGGCGGCGTATCTGTACCAGTTGGCGTCGCTGTACACGACGTTCTACGACAAGTGCCCGGTCCTGAAGGCGGACACCCCGGAGCAGGTCGAGAACCGCCTGTTCCTGTGCGACATCACGGCCCGCACCCTCCACCAGGGCATGGCCCTGCTGGGCATCAGGACGCCCGAGCGGCTCTGACGCCTCGCTGCGCCCGCCAGGCCGACCGACCGACAGCCCCGCGCTCCCGGGCCCTCCGCCCGGGCGCGGGGCTGATGCCTTCGCGCATCCGCTTTCACTGAAGGCCCGGCCCCCGAGCAGGCCCCGTACGCGTACCGCGCGTAGGTGAGCACCCCGTGTGCGACCACTGACCACGGCCACCAGGGTCTGCGGCGGCGCTGCGCGGCCCGACCGGAGTGCAGCAGTTGCAGCCCGAGCGTGGCGGTGAGGATCGAGTGACCGCTTACTCACCTCAGCGACGCACCCTGGGCCCGGTGGTCAACCCAACAACCGGGGCGACTTGAACCGGCACAGAAACCCTTGCGACCTGCCGACTTACCGAATGGTGAGTATCTGAGCAATTAGTCGGTACTTGTGGCGAGTTGGGGCCGAGGCAAAGATCGAGGCGAGCGCAACCGGCAGAACCGCCACGGCAACTCGTGGTCGGTCGGCGGCCCGGCCGACCACGAGAACTCGGCTATCGGCGGGCCGGCCGACCACGACACCTCACGCCGACCGACCGGCCGAACTGCCGACCGGCCGACCGGCCGAACTGCCGACCACCGCTGCCGAGCAAACACCCGCAGCAACCCGCAGCAACCCGCAGCAACCATCGGAGACCCCGTGCTCACACCCACCCCCCTCGCCCCCGTCAGCGTCCTCGGTCTCGGCCTCATGGGAACGGCCCTGGCCACCGCCATGCTCAAGGCGGGCCACCCCACCACCGTCTGGAACCGCACCCCGTCCAAGACGGGCCCACTCACGGCCCAGGGCGCGCAGCCCGCCGACACCCCCGCCGAGGCGGCGAAGGCGAGCCCGCTCGTGATCACCTGCCTCACCACGTACGACGACGTGACCGAGGTCCTGCGGCCGCTCACCGGCACCCTGGCGGGCCGCACCCTGGTGAATGTCACCAACGGCACACCGGCCCAGGCCCGCGCGATGGCCGCGCGGGCCGAGGAGCACGGCATCGCCTATGTGGACGGCGGAATCATGGCCATACCGCAGATGATCGCGACCCCGGCGGCGTACGTCCTCTACAGCGGCGACGAGTCCGCGTACGAGGAACATCGTCCGACCCTGGCCGCGTTCGGCGGCACCCGCTGGACCGGCGCGGACCCGGGCCTCGCCGCCCTCTACGACCTGTCTCTCCTCACCGGCATGTACGGCCTGATCGCCGGCGTGGTGCAGTCGTACGCCCTGATCGGCTCGGAGCGGATCCCGGCCCGCGAGTTCGCGCCCCTGCTGCACGACTGGCTGAACGCGATGACGGACGCCATGGTCCCGAACACGGCGGAAGCCCTCGACACCGACCACCACCTGACCACGGTCTCCAGCCTGGCCGCGAACCAGGCGGCGTTCCCGAACCTGCTGGACACCTTCTCCGGCCAGGGCGTACGCCCCGACCTCTTCGAGCCGATGCGTCACCTGCTCGACCGCGCGATCACCGAGGGCCACGCCCACGACGGGCTCTCCCGACTGGTGAAGCTGTTGGCGGACCGCTAAGGGCTTGCCGGACCCGGAAGGCCCCGGGCTGCGGGCCGGTCGCGTGGGCAGGGCCGTGGAGGCGAGGCGGCGGGCCTGTTCGCGCCCCACGTCGGTGGCGCGGCCGAGGTAGTCGGCAATGATCTCGAGCGTGTCGTCGTAGCGGTCGAGGACCTCCCCGAAGGCGCTGCCGGGGGTGTCCCAGGCCGCCGCGATCCTGGCGTGCGCGTCGGGCGCCAGGGCGACCATGGCCCGTCGGCGGTCCCGGGGGTCGGCCTGCCGCTCGACGAAGCCCGTCTTCTCCAGACGGTCGACCAGCCGGGAGGCGGAGCCGGGCGTCAGACCGGTCAGCGTGGCGATCTCTCCGGTGCTCACCGGACCGGTTTCGAGGTCCAGCAGTGACAGACACTGCAGGTCGGTGGGGTGCAGGCCCAGATGGTCGGCCATTGCCTGGTTGAACATCGAGAACGCGGCGTAGTGCCGTCGGCTCTCGGCGATGACGTGCGCCGGCAACTCCGCTCGGCTCGGCATCGGGCCCTCCCGATACGCGCTCGACATGTGACGCGCTCGAAAGGAACACCTCGTGTCCATCCTCGTCACCGGCAGCCGCGGCGCGGTCGCCCGGAACCTCATGGCCCTGCTGCGCGAGCGCGGCCTGGAGGTCCGCCAGGCTTCCAGCAACCCCGCCACCCCGGAAACCCTGATGTGCGACCTCACCGACCCCGCCACCTTCCCCGCCGCGCTGAAGGGTGCGACCTCGGTCTTCCTGTACGCCGAACCGGCCTGCGCGGGCTGATCCCGCCGGCGCCGCACCCAGGCGTGCTCGGAAGAAGGAGGCTCAGTCCTGACGCAGAAGACGCGCGGCCTCCGTGGCCCAGTAGGTGAGGATGTTGCGCGCACCGGCCCGCTTGATCCCGGTGAGCGTCTCCAGGATGGCCTTCTCGCGGTCGATCCAGCCCTTCTCCGCGGCCGCCTCGATCATCGAGTACTCGCCGGAGATCTGGTACGCGGCGACCGGCACGTCCACCGCGTCCGCGACCCGCGCCAGGATGTCGAGGTAGGGCCCGGCGGGTTTCACCATCACCATGTCGGCGCCCTCCTCGAGGTCGAGCGCCAACTCCCGCAGGGCCTCGCGGGCGTTGCCGGGATCCTGCTGGTAGGTCTTGCGGTCGCCGGTCAGGGAGGAGGCGACGGCTTCCCGGAACGGCCCGTAGAACGCGGACGAATACTTGGCGGTGTAGGCGAGGATGGCGACGTCGTCGCGACCGATCTGGTCCAGGGCATCCCGGATCACGCCGATCTGCCCGTCCATCATCCCGCTGGGCCCCACCACATGGGCTCCGGCGTCCGCCTGCACCTGGGCCATCTCGGCGTACCGCTCGAGGGTGGCGTCGTTGTCGACCCGCCCCTGCGCGTCGAGCACCCCGCAGTGCCCGTGATCGGTGAACTCGTCCAGGCACACATCCGACATGACCAGCAGTTCGTCCCCGACCTCGGCGCGCACGTCACGCAGAGCGACCTGGAGGATCCCGTCCGGATCGGTCCCCACGGTGCCGTTCGCGTCCTTCTTCTCGTCCATCGGCACCCCGAAGAGCATGATCCCGGAGACCCCGGCCTCCACGGCCTCCACGGCGGCCTTCTTCAGGCTGTCCCGGGTGTGCTGCACGACTCCGGGCATGGCGGCGATCGGCACGGGCTCGCTCACGCCCTCCCGCACGAAGGCGGGCAGGATGAAGTCCGCGGGGTGCAGCCGGGTTTCGGCGACCATACGCCGCATGACCGGGGTGGTCCGCAGCCGCCGGGGCCGGCTGCCGGGGAAGGATCCGTACTTCGTCATGGCCTCCACGCTACCGTTCCTGATCAGTGAGCAGGAGTGAGTCTTGCACCCAAACCTGGTCAACTGACGCATCCCGAACGGTTGTGGATGCACTGGTCACCCGCGTTCGCGCCGCGTCCGGCGACACGGATCGTGTCCGCGCTCCGGGGATGCGGGGGCGGGTCTCCTCACCCCCGCGGGTGCCGTGTCCGGCCTGGGCGGTCCGATGCCCCACACGATCGCTCTGGTCGTGCGGAGGCGGTGCCGTCCGTCGCCGGATGCGGTGCCCGAGAGCGCGTCGTCCGATCGCGACGCCAGCGGCGTCGTGGCGGGTGGTCTTGCGGTTCTCGCTGCTGAGGGGCTTCTGCCAGTGCTCGGCGCCCCAACGGGAGGTGTAGGCGGGGTCGACGACGACGATGCTGATGCCGAGCTCGGCGGCCATGGACACAAGCCGTGCCCGTGAGATTCATGCTGCGGCAAAGACACTCACTCACACATGGCTACGCTCACTCACTCGACGTGAAGAGCAGCAGTTGAAGACCCCGCCCCGGCCTGCCCCCGCGCCCTGTCGGCCCTCGGCGGAACCCGGGCCCGGCCACGCAGAAACCTGGTGGTCACCGGCGATCCCCGTCATACGCTGACGTCGCCGAACGGCACACGCACCGCACCGCCCCACCCGCCGGAACACCCGACAACTCACGGAGGCGCCATGGACGTCCGAAGCCTGACCCGCACCGAAGCCGAGCGACGGACCGCGCTGCTCACGGTCGAGCGCTACGACATAGCGCTCGACTTAACGGCACTGCCCGACGGCCCGGAGATACGGAGCGTCTCCACGGTCACCTTCAGCTGCCGCGAACCCGGCGCCGACACCTTCGTGGACTGCGCGGCGCAGGTCGTGGAGGCCACCCTGAACGGCGCCCCCATCGCCCCCGCCGCGGATGGCCGGATCCCCCTGACCGGCCTCGCCGAGCACAACGTGCTGCGGGTGGAGAGCGTCCAGGCGGACACGGCCACGGGCGCGGGCGTGCACAAGGCGGTCGACCCCGCGGACGGCGAGGTCTACGTGTGGACGACCTTCGAGCCGGACGAGGCCCGGTTCGTCTGGGCGTGCTTCGACCAGCCCGACCTGAAGGCCCCGCACGCCTTCACCGTCACCGCCCCCGCCGCCTGGACCGTCACCAGCAACTCCGGCGACCCGCACATCGAGGAGGCGGCCCCGGGGACCCGCCGCTGGGCCTTCCCCGACACCCCGCCCCTCGCCACCTACAACACGGTCGTCAACGCGGGCCCCTTCCATGAGATCCGCCGCGAGGTGGACGGTCACGACCTCGGCCTCTACGCCCGCCGCTCCCTCGCCCCCGTACTCGACCGCGACGCCGACGACATATTCACCCTCACCCGCCAGGGCCTTGCCTTCTTCGGCGATGTCTTCGCGATGCCGTTCCCGCAGCGCAAGTACGACCAGGTGTTCGCTCCGGAGTTCGGCGGGGCGATGGAGAACTACGGCTGTGTGACCTGGTCGGACGGGTTCCTGCGGCGATCCGCGCCGACCCCCGCGGAGCAGGCACTGCTGGCGAAGGTGCTGCTGCACGAGATGGCGCACATGTGGTTCGGCAACATCGTCACCATGCGCTGGTGGGACGACCTCTGGCTGAACGAGGCGTTCGCGGAGTTCGCCTGCAACTGGGCGGCGGAGCGCGCCACCCGGCACACCGACGCGTGGGCGAGCCATCTGGCGGACGACAAGCTCAAGGCCTACCTGTCCGACCAGGGCCCGGTCTCCCACCCCATCCGCCAGCCCATCCACGACGTGGCCCAGGCCGCCTCGATCTTCGACAACATCACGTATCCCAAGGGTGCCTCCGTCCTGTACCAGCTCATGACGTACGTGGGTGAGAAGGCCTTCACGGTCGGCATGGCCGCGTACTTCGGCCGGCATGCCTGGGGCAACACCACACTCCAGGACCTGATCGACGCCCTGTCGGAGGCCTCCGGCCGTGATCTGAACGCATGGCGCGCGGCCTGGCTGGAGCAGGCCGGAACCGACCGCTTCGCCCTGGAGCGCGACGGCGGCACCGTCACACTCGTGGCGGCCGGCCGGCCCCGCCCGCAGGTGCTGGCGGTCGGCGCGTACACCAGGTCCGGCGACGCCCTGACCCGCACGGCCCAGGTGAAGATCGAGGCGACGGACATCCGCACCCCGATCGAGGGCCTGCCCGAGGACGCGGACGTCCTGCTGATCAACGACGACGACCTCACCTTCGCCACCACACGCCCCGACCCGGCCGCCAGGGCCACCCTCCTCCGCTCGGCCGCCGACCTGCCCACGGCCATCTCCCGCGGCGTGGCCACGGCGACCGTGTGGGACATGCTGACGACCGGCGAGGCGACAGCCGCCGAAGCGAGCCGCTGCATCACGGCGGTGCTCGGGACGGAAACGTCCGACGCGGTGATCGAGCCCTATCTGACCCTGGCCATCGACATCGCGGAACTGTGGGCGCCGGACAGTGAACGCGCCGCCCTCACCGCGGCGGTGGCCTCGGTCTGCCGCCACCTCGCCGGGAACCCCGCCCGCCGCCGGGTCGCCCTGCGCGCCCTGGCCCGCACGGCCACCACGGAAGACGACCTGACCTGGCTGCGCGACCAGGCACACGACGACGTCGACCTGCTCTGGCACACCCTCACCCGCGAGGCGGAGCTGGGCGCGGATGTCTCCGCCGAGTCCGCCCGCCTACTGGACCGCGACCCCGACCCCGACGCCTGGGTCCGCGCCCTCACCGTACGAGCAGCCGCCCCGGACCCCGCCGCGAAGGCGGAGACCTGGCAGAAGCTGGCAGTGGACCGCACGGTCCCCCTCAGCGGGGTCCGCCCCGTCACCAGGGCCTTCTGGCGCCCCGCCCAGGACACGCTCCTGGCCCCTTACCCCCAGCGCTACCTGGAACTGATCCCGCACCTGGACCGCGGCGGAATGATCCCGTCGATGTTCTTCACCACCCAGCTCTTCCCGCTCTACGCCATCGACACCGAATACGTGGAGCGGTCCCGCACGACCTCGACCGAGGCGGCCCCGGTGGTCCACAAGTTCCTTCTGGAACGCTCGGACGTGGTGCTGCGGATGCTCCGCTCCCGCGCCCGGCACGACGGCTAGCCGACCGGCGCCGCAGGACGTCGCAGGACGTCGCCCGGCAAGGTTTTCGCAAGCCGCCCCACTCAGCATGGACCTGTCACCGAGTGCCCAAAAGGTCACGGGGACGAAAGCGGTCTCACGGTGCGTACGTCATCGCATCACCCCTTCACCGAGGAGGAATAGTGATCACGAACTTCAGGTCCGGTCTGAGGAAGTACGGAGTCGTGTCCGCGGCCCTGGCCGCGGTCGCGGTTCCGGTGGCCCTGGTCGCGACCGCCGCGCCCGCGTCCGCGGCGGCGTCCTGTGGCCGGAGCGGGCCCAACCTCGACGGCACCACCGTGAGGCAGACGGCTGGCGTCAGCGCGAACATGCGCAGCGGCTCCAGCACGAACTGCGCGGTCAGGGGCTGGGCGGACAACCGGGACACCCTCGATTACTACTGCTACACCGTCAACGCCAGCGGCTCCACCTGGACGTACCTGAGGAACGTCACCGACGGAACGTACGGGTGGGTGAGCGACGACCTGCTGCCCAACGACCTCGGCTCCACCAGCTACTGCGGCTTCTGACCCAGGGCCCGCACCCGAACCGCCCGCGACCGCCGGCGTGACGTTTCAGCCGGCCCGAGCCCCCTCGGGTCGGCTGCGCGCGTCCGGCCACCGACGTTCGCAGGAGGTCCGCTTCCGCCCACACGGTCCTGGACGGCACCGGCCCGTGGTCCACACCATGCGTTCGGTCAGGCAGCCTCCGCCGAGGCTTTGCGGGCGAGCAGTTGGATCTCCCGGAACTGCCGCGGGTCCGTGGGCCGGGGCTCGCGAACCATCCGGGCCACCTCGGCCAACCCGGCCTCGCGCAGCATCGCGGCGAGGTGATCAGGCCACCACCGATAGGCCGGCGCGACTTTGTGATCGAAGACCTGCGTCGGGTGGGACGGATCATCGCTTGCCGAGAAGCCGACCAGAAGGTGGCCGCCGGGTGCCAGCACACGGTGGAACTCCGCCAGGATGACAGGGAGTTCCTGCGGCGGAGTGTGGATGATGGACCAACGTGAGAGGACGCCGCCCAGCACGCCGTCGGCGAGGTTCAACGCGGCCATCGAGCCCACCTCGAACCGCAGGCCCGGATAGGCCTGTCGAGCCAACTCGATCATCGCGGGAGAGGCATCGACACCGAACGCCGCCAGCCCCAGCTCGTCCAGATGAGCGGTGACATAGCCAGGACCACACCCCAGGTCCGCGACCTGACCGTCCCCGCTCGCGCGTACGAAGTCGGCGAAGGCGCCCAAGATCGCCCGGTCCAGGGGACTCTCACGCAGCGCGTCGGAAAAAAGCTGTGCATAGGTGGTAGCAGCAGCGTCGTAGGCCTCGCGGGTCGCGCTGAGGGCATCGTGTTCGACCATGCTCGCGACAGTAGTTCCCGGCGCTGAGGCGAGCCGAGAGAATCACGGTCTCCCCTCCCGGCTGTCCGCCCGGCCACTGCTGGTTCGGAGAGGGCCCATATTCACTCAACTCGGCCACGGGTTCGCGGGGAGCACCCGCTCGGCCCGGACAGACCGCAACGGGAGGGCGCACCACCGGCGCACCCTCCCGCACCCCCGCAAACCAACCGTCAGGTACTCCGACTCAAGGTCAGGTACTCCGCGACCCAGCCGTCAGGTACCGACTCGAAGGTCAGGTACTCCGCCGCCTCCGCGCCCCCGGCCGCCGCTCGCTCGGCCGCGTCACCGGATCCCCCGCCTCCAGCGCGGCGGCGCGTCGCCGCAGGCCGAAGTCCGCGAGCGCCTCCGCCAGCTTGTGCACCGACGGCTCCGGAGCCATCACGTCCACCCGCAGCCCGTGCTCCTCGGCCGTCTTCGCCGTGGCCGGACCGATGCACGCGATCACGGTCACGTTGTGCGGCTTCCCGGCGATGCCCACCAGGTTCCGCACGGTCGACGACGATGTGAAGAGCACCGCGTCGAAGCCACCGCCCTTGATGGCCTCCCGGGTCTCCGCCGGCGGCGGCGACGCCCGCACCGTCCGGTACGCAGTGACGTCGTCGACCTCCCACCCGAGCTCGATCAGCCCGGCGACCAGGGTCTCCGTGGCGATGTCGGCCCGCGGCAGGAACACCCGGTCGATCGGGTCGAAGACGGGGTCGTAGGGCGGCCAGTCCTCCAGCAGACCAGCGGCCGACTGCTCACCGCTCGGCACCAGGTCCGGCTTCACACCGAAGGCGACCAGCGCCTTCGCGGTCTGCTCGCCCACCGCCGCGACCTTGATCCCGGCGAAGGCACGCGCGTCGAGCCCGTACTCCTCGAACTTCTCCCGCACCGCCTTCACGGCGTTGACCGAGGTGAAGGCGATCCATTCATAACGGCCCGTCACCAGGCCCTTGACCGCGCGCTCCATCTGCTGCGGGGTACGCGGCGGCTCGACGGCGATCGTCGGCACCTCCGAGGGCACCGCGCCGTACGACCGCAGTTGGTCGGAGAGCGACGCCGCCTGCTCCTTCGTCCGCGGCACGAGCACCTTCCAGCCGAACAGCGGCTTGGACTCGAACCAGGACAACCGGTCGCGCTGAGCGGTGGCGGAACGTTCCCCGACCACGGCTATGACCGGGCGTCCGCCCTCGGCGGACGGCAGCACCTTCGCCTGCTTCAGCGTCTGCGCGATCGTCCCGAGCGTGGCGCACCAGGTGCGCTGCCGGGTCGTCGTGCCGGCGACGGTGACGGTCAACGGGGTGTCCGGCTTGCGCCCGCCGGCGACCAGTTCCCCGGCGGCCGCGGCCACGGAGTCCAGCGTCGTCGACACCACCACGGTCCCGTCCGAGGCGCCCACCTCGGTCCAGCACCGGTCGGAGGCGGTCTTCGCGTCGACGAACCGCACGTCCGCGCCCTGCGCGTCCCTGAGCGGCACCCCCGCGTAAGCGGGCACCCCGACCGCGGCGGCCACCCCGGGCACCACCTCGAAGGGCACCCCCGCGGCGGCGCACGCCAGCATCTCGCCGGCCGCGTACGCGTCGAGCCCCGGATCACCGGAGACAGCACGCACGACCCGCTTGCCGCCCCGCGCGGCCTCCATGACAAGATTGCTCGCATCCCTCGCCACGGGGGCCCCCGCGGTTGTTGACGAACCGTCAACAACCGTCAGCTGAGGCGTGCCCTGGTCCAAAGCGTCCAGGCCGTCCGGGACATCCAGGACGGAGACACCGGGCCTGGCATGCGTACGGACGATGTCGAGCACTTCGGGCTCGGCGACCAGTACGTCCGCGTTCGCCAGCGCCTCGACGGCGCGCAGTGTCAACAGGCCCGGATCGCCGGGCCCGGCACCGAGGAAGGTGACGTGCCCGTGTTCGGGACCGGCGGAAAGGTTGGTGGGGCTCAAAGTGCTCGCTCCCCCATCAGACCGGCCGCGCCCTTGGCAAGCATCTCAGCCGCGAGTTCACGGCCGAGCGCCATTGCTTGGTCGTACGTCTCGGGCACGGGACCGGTGGTGGACAACTGCACCAGCGTCGAGCCGTCGGTGGTGCCGACGACGCCGCGCAGGCGCATTTCCTTGACAATCTGCCCGTCGGCCTGGGGGTCCCCCCGCTCGAGCGAAGCCGAGAGTGGGGGAAGGTCGGCCAACGCGCCCACAGGGGCACTGCAGCCGGCCTCCAGGGCGCCGAGCAGGGACCGTTCGGCGGTCACGGCGGCCCGGGTGAACGGGTCGTCGAGCTCGCCGAGCGCGGCTATGAGTCCCGCGTTCTCCGCGGTGCACTCGATCGCCAGTGCCCCCTGGCCGGGGGCAGGCAAAACCATGTCGACCGACAGGAAGTCGGTCGCCTCCTCGATCCTTCCGATGCGGCTGAGGCCCGCGGCGGCCAGCACCACGGCATCGAGCTCGCCGTCGCGCACGTACCCGATGCGGGTGTCGACGTTGCCGCGGATCGGCACGGTCTGTATGGACCTGCCGTGAGCGCGCGCGTACGCGTTCAGCTGTGCCATGCGCCGCGGCGAACCCGTGCCCACCCGTGCGCCGTCCGGAAGGCCGGCGAAGGTGAGCCCGTCACGGGCGACGAGCACATCGCGCGGGTCCTCGCGGAGCGGTACGGCGGCCAGCGCCAGCACATCGGGCTGCCCGGTCGGCAGGTCCTTCAGCGAGTGCACGGCGAAGTCGACCTCGCCCTTGAGGAGGGCCTCGCGCAGCGCGGTGACGAAGACGCCGGTACCGCCGATCTGGGCGAGCTGTTCACGGGAGGTGTCCCCGTACGTCGTGATCTCGACGAGCTCGACGGGCCGTCCGGTCACCTCGCGGACGGCGTCCGCCACATGCCCGGACTGGGCCATGGCGAGTCGGCTCCGCCTGGTCCCGAGCCTCAGTGCCTGCTCACTCATACCCGCCCTCGGCTCTCGGGGTCCTGCCCCGGGTTCTCGGCATCCCGCGCGCTGTCGTCGCCGGCCCGGGACACGGCCGCGACCGTCTCCGGGTCCAGGTCGAACAGGGTCCGCAGCGCGTCCGCGTACCCGGCGCCGCCGGGTTCGGCGGCGAGTTGCTTGACCCGTACGGTCGGCGCGTGCAGCAGCTTGTCGACGACGCGCCGTACGGTCTGGGTGATCTCCCCGCGCTGCTTCTCGTCCAGCCCCGGCAGCCGCCCGTCGAGCCGGGCGATCTCGCTCGCCACGACATCGGCGGCCATGGTGCGCAGGGCGACGACGGTGGGGGTGATGTGAGCGGCACGCTGAGCCGCCCCGAAGGCGGCCACCTCGTCGGCGACGATCCGCCGCACCAGGTCCACGTCGGCGGCCATCGGCGCGTCCGCGGACGCCTCGGCGAGCGACTCGATGTCCACGAGCCGGACTCCGGGGATCCGGTGCACCGCGGCGTCGATGTCGCGCGGCATGGCGAGGTCGAGCAGGGCGAGCACGGGGGCCGGCCGGGGCACGTCGACGAACGGCTCACCGGTGCGCCGCTCGGGGATCCGTCCGGTGACGGCCGCCGCGCTGACGAGGGCCGCGACGGCGTCGGCGTCGATGACGGGGCGGGCAGGCCGGTCTTGGGACCTGGGCTGCGTACGAACCGGCTGCCGGTCCACCGCGCCCTTGTCCACCCAGGCCGCGTGCCGCTCCAGATCCGCCGCGGCCATTCCGGCGACCGCCGCCTCACCGTGCACGGAGAAACCCGCGGTGCCCTGTACGGCGGAGAGGTCGAGCGGACAGCCGTCGTCGGTGCCGACGGTGGTGGGCGGCAGCTCGTCACGGCCGTCGCGGTCGTCGCGGCGGTCACGTATGGAGCGCTCGTCCCGTGCGGCGGCGGCCTGCTGCCGGGTACCGCCGTCACCGCGGGCGGGGTCCTCGGGGAGCCGCCCCGCGACCGCCTCGGTGACCGCCTCCGCGGTCAGGACCAGGCCCGTTGCCCCTGTACAGGACACCGTGACGTCAGCACGTGTCAGCTCGGCCGGCACCGAATCCATCGGTACCGCGCGGGCCGTGACGTCCTGTTCGGTGAGGATCTCGGCGAGCCGTTCGGCCCGGTCGAGGGTGCGGTTGGCGATGACCACCTCGGCCACACCGGCGCGCGCGAGCGTCGCGGCGGCCAGCGAGGACATCGAGCCCGCACCGATCACGAGGGCACGCTTACCGGCGGCCCAGTCGTTCACTTCCCGGCCCACGGCGAGCTGCTGAAGCCCGAACGTGACCAGGGACTGTCCGGCCCGGTCGATCCCGGTCTCGGAGTGGGCACGCTTGCCGACCCGGAGCGCGGTCTGGAACAGGTCGTTGATCAGCCGGCCCGCGGTGTGCAGTTCCTGCGCGGTGGCCAGCGCGTCCTTGATCTGCCCGAGGATCTGTCCCTCGCCGATCACCATCGAGTCCAGCCCGCAGGCCACGGAGAACAGATGGTGGACGGCGCGGTCCTCGTAGTGCACGTACAGATAGGGGGTGAGCTCGTCGAGCCCGACACCGCTGTGCCGGGCGAGCAGCGTGGACAGCTCGGCGACACCGGCGTGGAACTTGTCCACGTCCGCGTACAGCTCGATGCGGTTGCAGGTGCCGAGCACGGCGGCCTCGGCGGCCGGCTCCGCGGCGAGCGTGTCCTGCAGCAGCTTGATCTGGGCGTCCGCGGACAGCGCGGCCCGCTCCAGGACGCTGACCGGGGCACTGCGGTGGCTCAGCCCGACGACGAGGAGACTCATGCCGGCATCACGGCGGGAACATCCCCGTCTGGTCCTTGTCCGGAGGTGTCCTTCGGCGCGGCCGCCGGCCCGGAACCGTCGGGCGACGCCTCCTCGCCGGCCTTGCGCTGCTCGTGGAAGGCGAGGATCTGCAGCTCGATGGAGAGGTCCACCTTGCGTACGTCGACGCCGTCCGGCACGGACAGCACGGTCGGCGCGAAGTTCAGGATCGAGGTGACACCCGCGGCCACCAGCCGGTCGCAGACCTGCTGGGCGGCACCGGCCGGGGTCGCGATGACACCGATCGAGACGCCGTTCTCGTCGATGATCTTCTCGAGGTCGTCGGTGTGCTGCACCGGAATCCCCGCGACCGGCTTCCCGGCCATCGACGGGTCCGCGTCTATCAGCGCCGCGACCCGGAAACCGCGCGAGGCGAACCCGCCGTAGTTGGCGAGGGCCGCGCCGAGGTTACCGATACCGACGATCACCACGGGCCAGTCCTGGGTCAGGCCCAGCTCCCGGGAGATCTGGTAGACGAGGTACTCGACGTCGTAGCCGACACCCCTGGTCCCGTACGAACCCAGGTACGAGAAGTCCTTGCGCAGCTTCGCGGAGTTGACCCCCGCGGCGGCGGCCAGCTCCTCGGAGGAGACCGTGGGTACCGAGCGCTCCGACAGCGCGGTGAGGGCACGGAGGTACAGCGGAAGCCTGGCGACTGTGGCCTCGGGAATCCCTCGGCTGCGGGTCGCCGGTCGGTGAGTTCGGCCAGTTGCCACGGTGCTCCTGCGGGTAGCGCGGGGCTGCAGGCGGTCACACGTACCTAGACCGCCCCGTCGAATGCAGGCTATGTCTTTGTGAACGCGTGCACAAAGATGGTGTCCGATTTGCCCGGGCAACGTGATGGGGGTCACGCGCCGCCGCCACATGCGTGGGGAACCGTCGCGCCAGCAACATCGTTCTACGTCCGCCGCCCCGACGGGACGCCGGGCCAAGGCCCTGCCACCTCTGGCGCTTGCGCCGGCCCCGGCCAGGGCGTCGGCTCTCGAGGCGGCTCTGGCACTGTCGACCGGGGGCACAACCGCACACACTCCTCACGATGCTCGCCCCCGAGACCAGTCCGCCCCGATCCTAAGCGAGGGCACGGCGCAACCGATCCGCGTCGACGCGCCAGAAAGTGTGCTGCGCGCCGTCCACGAGGACGACCGGGATCTGCTCCCAGTACTCGCGGTGCAGATCCTCGTCCTCGGTGATGTCCTTCTCCTCCCAGGCGACCCCCGTCTCGGCGCACACCTTCTCCACCACCACCCGGGCGTCGTCACACAGATGGCAGCCCGGTTTTCCTATGAGGGTGACGAGGCGTTCACTCTTCCGTGTTGCAGTACGGCGCTCGGCGCGCCGGAACATGGGACTCATGTCCGCCATTCTCGCGCCGTACGCACCGAAGGCGCAGCGGCAGTTCCGCCGCACTTCGACGGCCGTGCCGGAGCCGCCTTAACGACGCGGTCGCGGAGTGTTCACAGCGCCGAATCCTCCCGACTCCGGAACCACCGAACAAACTGGCTATGCTCACGCCATGGCCGCACTTGGATGGCTCACTCCCCGTAGGCGCTCCGCCACCGCGCGGAGCGTGTTGGCAGGCGAAGCCTCGGCGGAGGCAGCCCGCAAAACCTCCCAGCAACTGGAGGAACCCGCGCTCGGCGGGACCGCGGAGGAACCACAGTTCCCCGTGCTCGGCGACGACAAGGCCGCCGCGTTCTTCGACCTCGACAACACCGTCATGCAGGGCGCCGCGCTCTTCCACTTCGGCCGCGGCCTGTACAAACGGAAGTTCTTCGAGACCCGCGACCTGGCCCGGTTCGCCTGGCAGCAGGCGTGGTTCAGGCTGGCCGGCGTCGAGGACCCCGAGCACATGCAGGAGGCGCGGGACTCGGCCCTGTCCATCGTCCAGGGCCACCGGGTCGCCGAACTGATGGCGATCGGCGAGGAGATCTACGACGAGTACATGGCCGAGCGCATCTGGCCGGGCACCCGCGCCCTCGCCCAAGCGCACCTGGACGCCGGCCAGAAGGTGTGGTTGGTCACAGCGGCACCCGTCGAGATCGCCACGGTGATCGCCCGCCGACTGGGCCTCACCGGCGCCCTCGGCACGGTGGCGGAGTCCGTGGACGGCGTCTACACCGGCAAGCTGGTCGGCGAACCGCTGCACGGCCCGGCGAAGGCGGAGGCGGTGCGCGCCCTGGCCGCGGCGGAGGGCCTGGACCTCTCCCGCTGCGCGGCGTACAGCGACTCGCACAACGACATCCCGATGCTCTCCCTCGTCGGACACCCCTACGCGATCAACCCCGACACGAAACTGCGCAAGCACGCCCGCGACCTGGAATGGCGCCTGCGCGACTACCGCACGGGCCGCAAGGCGGCCAAGGTGGGCATCCCCGCGGCAGCGGGCGTGGGCGCGGTGGCGGGCGGCACGGCGGCGGCCATCGCCCTGCACCGCCGCCGCCGCTAGAAGGAGACGGACCCGAGCCCCAGCGGGTCGGTCGCCGAGGACGACGAACACTTCGCGGCCCGCACGCACCCTCGACCGAGGGTGCGTGCGGGCCGCTTCCCGTGCGCGCGGCGCCGGCTGGGGCGGGAGGCTGCCGTCGGTCAGGGCTCCCCGCGTCCCGGCTCGAGCGAAGTCGAGCGCTCGGGAGAGTCAGGCAGAGGCGCAGAGGGCGAACAAACCCGCGAGCCGGCACGTCAATGCGACCCCCACCTGAGGGGGCCGAAGACGTCAAGCCGTAGCGGAGCGTAACCCCATGTTCAGTACGTCAGCACACCCATCCGGCCGACCTACCCCCACACGGCCCCGCGCAGTCCCCCCAACGCGCACCCGGCCACAACACGCCCCCGAGCGACCCTCAAGCCGGACTTATCCGATCAACAAGCGGTCACTGTCCGATACTTGATCGGGCGTCAATCAGTAACAGAAGCGACGTAATCGATGATTTGAGCAACTCGGTGTAGCGCCGCCTTTACGAAGCGTTATTCTCCTCAGACGCACTCCGGTACCCCTCCGTCGCTACGACGGGTGAACGGACCGGCACTGCACGTGATGGAAGCTCTGCCTCTGGGAGTCCCGTGTACCCACACGTCGGGGTTGACGCCTCGGGCCTGGCTACGCTGCGCGCAACGGTCCATGACCTGTTGCGTGGTCTCGTCCCCACCGCGTACGCCGTCCCCGCCCTAGCCGTCCCTGCCGAGCCCGTCGGCCCGTGTTACGCCCTGGCCGACAGCGTCGATCAGGGGTCGGCACGGAGCGCCGTGGTCGGGGGGCGGCGATCGGGAGACGGCCGGGAGGGCAGACGGGGCCGCGCGGCCGGCACGCCCACCACCCGCCGCCCCGCCGCGGACAGTGACAGCGCCCGGATGATGGACCTCGTCGAGC
The DNA here is from genome assembly GCF_004023625.1 of Streptomyces cavernae. Lineage (GTDB taxonomy): Bacteria > Actinomycetota > Actinomycetes > Streptomycetales > Streptomycetaceae > Streptomyces > Streptomyces cavernae. The sequence continues at coordinate 110,505 of NZ_ML137715.1, forward strand.
GGGCCCAGGCCGGCGAAGCCGAAGCCTTCGGGCGCCTGTACGACCAGTACAGCGACACCGTGTACCGCTACATCTACTACCGCGTCGGCGGCAAGGCGACCGCCGAGGACCTCACCAGCGAGACGTTCCTGCGTGCCCTCCGGCGCATCGGCACCTTCACCTGGCAGGGCCGCGACTTCGGGGCCTGGCTGGTCACGATCGCCCGCAACCTGGTCGCCGACCACTTCAAGTCGAGCCGCTTCCGACTCGAAGTGACCACCGGCGAAATGCTCGACGCCAACGAGGTGGAGCGCAGCCCGGAGGACTCCGTCCTGGAGTCCCTGTCGAACGCCGCCCTGCTCGACGCCGTACGCCGCCTCAACCCCCAGCAGCAGGAGTGCGTGACCCTGCGCTTCCTCCAGGGCCTCTCGGTCGCCGAGACGGCCCGGGTGATGGGCAAGAACGAGGGCGCCATCAAGACCCTCCAGTACCGCGCCGTACGCACCCTGGCCCGGCTCCTCCCGGAAGACGCCCGCTGAGGCCGACCCGAAGCCGACAACGGCACGCACCCGGGGCAACCGTTCGCACGGGCCCGCACAAGCCCTGACGACTCCCCAAGAGCTCGTTCGACTCCCCGCGAGCCCGTACGACGAGACACACGGCGCATCGACACCGCACCCGACCGTCCGTACGACGCCACGTACGACAGTGCCTACGACGAGGTGGACGCCACACCGGGCCCACACGCTGGGCAACCATCAACTCACCGTCCGTGAAAGTGCGTTGGGATCGTGGTCCGATCATCCGCCGTCCGTAACCCAAGTGCCGGGACGCTCGTTGTGCGGGATGCAGGCTCCCTGTGGTCACACTCCGACCAGCACGGCTCACTCGATCGTGTGGGCATGGTCAGCGGGTGCAACCCTCAGGACCCCCTGGGGAGTCGACCGTGATGACGAGAGGAGGTGCCGCCAGTGATCGCGAACGTATCGGCGCACCGGCGGGCGAACGCCTTCGCCCAGGCCCTGGAGCAGCACTCCGACCGGGGTCCGGCGGCCGAGCAGTCCGAAGGCCCGGCCCCGGCTGCTGCGGAAGAGGACCGGACAGAGCAGAGCCGCATGCTGGCCCTGGCCACCGGACTCGGCGCGTTGCCCAGGCCTGGGCTGGACCCCGAGGTGAAGGTCGTCCAGCGGGCCCGGCTGGTGGCGGCCATGGAGGCCATGCTGCTGACGGGCGGCGAGGCGGACCCTTCGGTGCCCGAGCAACGCTCCCCCCGGGGCAGAGGCGCTCACCGGGCCACCGGGATCAGGAAGTTGCGCCCCCGTTCACGGCTGTCGAAGGGCCTCGCGGCCGGCGGGCTGACCGTCGGTGTCGCCGCGGGCGCCCTCAGCGGAGTCGCCGCCGCCAGCTCCGACGCCCTCCCCGGTGACTCGCTCTACGGCCTCAAACGGGGCATGGAGGACCTCAAGCGGGGCATGGCGGACGGCGAGAACGACCGCGGCCGGCTCTACCTCGACCAAGCCTCCACCCGCCTCAGCGAGGCCCGCAGGCTGATGGAACGCGGCCGAGCCGGCCAGCTCGACCACGAGTCGCTGGGCGAAGTCCGCCGCGCCCTGACGGGCATGCGCCACGACGCCGCCGAAGGCCACCGCCTACTGCACGAGGCATACGAGCGGGACGGCTCCCTGAGCCCCATCCAGGCCCTCTCCGCCTTCTCCCAGTCCCACCGGGACGTCTGGGGCGACCTCAGCAACCGCCTGCCCGTCCAGCTCGGCGACGTCCGGGACCAGGTCGACTCGGTCTTCGACGCCATAGACCAAGAGGTCGACCCGCTGCGCTCCCAGCTGCCCCAGCCACCCGTCACCGAAAAGGGCGGCACCAACCGCCCCGGCGCCGGCCGCCAGGACGCAGAGACGGGATCCACCGGCTCCAACCGCCCGACCCCCAGCAACACCCAGGGCTCCGCCGACAGCGACAACTCCAGCAGCAGCAAACCCAGGCCGTCCACGTCCGGCTCCCAGGACGACGGCCTGCTCGGCGGAAGCACCGGCGGACTGGTCGACCCGCCGACGAGCGAGTCCAGCGCCCCACCGTCCAGCAGCAGAACCCCGACCACCGAACCCGATGTGACGGTGCCCCCGCTCCTGCCCGGTCTCCTGCCCGGCCTGGGCATCGACGACGAGGCAAGCGGTTAGGGCGCTTCCCCAGCACGATGGGGGCGCCCCCACACACCAGGGGCGCCCCCATCGCCGTACCCGAACAGCACGCTCAGAAGAACACCGACCTGCGCTGCACCAGCAGCTTGTACAGCGTGTGCTGGATCTGCTCCCTGACCTGGTCCGTCAGGTTGAACATCAACATCGGGTCCTCGGCCGCCTCCGGCGGATACCCGTCCGTCGGGATCGGCTCGCCGAACTGGATGGTCCACTTCGTCGGCAGCGGAACGGCGCCCAGCGGACCCAGCCACGGGAAGGTCGGCGTGATCGGGAAGTACGGGAAGCCCAGCAGCCTCGCCAAGGTCTTGGCGTTGCCGATCATCGGGTAGATCTCCTCGGCCCCGACGATCGAGCAGGGGATGATCGGCGTGCCCTGCCGCAGCGCCGTGGAGACGAACCCACCGCGGCCGAACCGCTGCAGCTTGTAGCGCTCGGCGAAGGGCTTGCCGATGCCCTTGAAGCCCTCCGGCATCACCCCGACCAGCTCCCCACGCCGCAGCAACCGCTCGGCGTCCTCGGCGCACGCCAGCGTGTGCCCGGCCTTGCGGGCCAACTCGTTGACCACCGGCAGCATGAAGACCAAGTCCGCCGCGAGCAGCCGCAGATGCCGGTTCTTGGGGTGGTTGTCGTGCACCGCGACCTGCATCATCAGGCCGTCCAGCGGCAGCGTCCCGGAATGATTGGCGACGATCAGCGCCCCGCCGTCGGAGGGGATGTTCTCGACGCCCTTCACCTCGACCCGGAAGTATTTCTCGTACACCGGCCGCAGCAGCGACATCAGCACCTGGTCGGTGAGTTCCTTGTCGTAGCCGAAGTCGTCGACCTCGTAGTCGCCGGTGAGGCGACGGCGCAGGAACGCGAGGCCACCGGCGATGCGCTTGTCCCAGCCGGCCTGCGGTTCCTTGTCCTCCTGCGTCACGAGAACATCATCCTGCTGATCCGGTGACTCCGGCAGAGCCTTGACCTCAGGAATCTCCCGGACCGCCGCAGGCTCGCCCTTGCGCCGGCTCCCGACGCCCCGGCGGCGCGACTGGCGCTGCGCGGCGCCCCCGCGGGACCGGTCGTCGTCGAACGGAATGACCTTGGCGTCCGCCATCGTTGATGCGCTCCTCGGTTGGCGCTAGTTGGCGCTCTTCGTCGAAAGGTGGCCACCGCCCGGGAGGGGCAGCGCGGCGATCCGGTCGACGGCCGCAGCGACGACCTCCGGCGGCAGCAGACCGGCACCGCGGCTGCGAACGAAGTCCGCGAAGGTCTCCGCGGTGGTGTACTTCGGCTGGAAGCCCAGCGTCTCGCGCATCTGGCCGGTCGCCACCACCCGACCATGGGTGAGCAGCCGGATCTGTTCCGGCGAGAAGTCCGTCATGCCCAGCGTACGCAGCGCCGAGCCGACCCAGGTGACCGCCGGAAGCAGCACCGGCACCGTGGGACGGCCCAGACGCCGGGAGCACTGCGACAGCAGCAGCACCCCGTCGCCCGCGATATTGAACGTGCCGCTGTTGAGCGTCCCGCGCCGCGGCTCGTGCGAGGCCAGCCTCAGCACGTCGATCACATCGTCCTCGTGCACGAACTGCAGCCGCGGGTCGTAGCCGAAGACGGTGGGCAGCACCGGCAGCGACAGGTACTCGGCGAGCGGCGAGTCCGCGCTCGGCCCCAGGATGTTCGCGAACCGCAGTACGCACACCGCCACATCGGGCCGACGGCGCGCGAACCCCCGCACATAGCCCTCGACCTCGACGGCGTCCTTGGCGAAGCCGCCGCTGGGCAGCGACTTGGGCGGGGTGGTCTCGGTGAACACGGCCGGGTCGCGCGGCGCGGACCCGTACACGTTCGTACTGGACTTCACCACCAGCCGTTTGACGGTCGGGGACTTCTGGCAGGCACCGAGCAGCTGCATCGTGCCGATGACGTTGGTCTCCTTCACGGAGGCCCGGCTGCCGCTGCCCAGCGCGGTACCGGTGACGTCCATGTGCACGACCGTGTCCACGGAGTGTTCGGCGAGCACCTTGGCAATGGCGGGCTGCCGGATGTCGGCCCGCACGAAGTCGGCGCCGCCCAGGTGATGCTCCGGCGGGATCGCGTCCACAGCGACCACCCGGTCCACCTCGGGGTCACGCTGGATCCGTCGTACGAACCGGCCGCCAAGGCGTCGAGCCACCCCGGTCACGAGCACGATCTTCCCCAAGATCAGGCCTTCCTTCCCGCCTCGTCGAACCGCTGCTCGTATCCTGCCGTGTTCCCCTCACCGGTCACGTTAGCGGTTCGATGTTGCGCTGTGATGACCGCCCGACGCACGAAGTCGCGGCGGCCGTGGTCGTACCAACCGGCCCATGCCTTCACTGCGTATGCGTACGCACGGCGCGGCAGCCGGATGACACACGGACGCCCCACCGATACCGCCCCGATGCCGGACGTCTGTCACACGGATGTCCCGGCACGCGACGCGGACACACACACGACACCACCCCTGCCGCACGCACCGTCGTAGGATCCGCGCCCGAACCGTCCGAACGAACCGTCGTCGGATGCGCGCCCACACGCACCGTCGTCGATCCCTGCCCGAACGCCACCGGCATCGGATCCCTGCCCGCAGAACCGTCGTCGGCTCCGCGCCCGCAACGCACGTCATCGGCACCGGCCGCCGACCGACACCGACAGCCGGCGTCAACAGGCGTGAGGACCTCCGGAGACGGCTGTGGCCCCCCACCGCTTCGGTGGGGGGCCACAGAGCGCGATTGCTCGCCGCGCCGCTTACTTCTTGTTGCGACGCTGGACGCGGGTGCGCTTGAGCAGCTTGCGGTGCTTCTTCTTCGCCATCCGCTTGCGCCGCTTCTTGATAACAGAGCCCACGACTACCCTCGCTCACTTCTCGGACAACCCCCGCCCAGGCGGGGACAATCACTCGGTGCGGGGCTGCATTGGGGCCCACACGACCTACGAGGGGCTAGCCTACCCCGACTGAGCGCCGAGCTTGTAATCGAGGGTCATCCAGGCTCTCCGGGTGAACTACCGGGAAGGCCCGCGGGCCTTCCCGGTCGATCCCCGGAGACACCATCAGGCTGTCTCCACCCCCACATACGACTCGCGAAGGTATTCGTGAACCGCTTGCTCCGGCACCCGGAAGGACCTGCCCACCCGGATGGCCGGCAGATGACCGCTGTGCACCAAGCGGTACACGGTCATCTTCGACACTCGCATCACCGAGGCGACTTCAGCCACGGTCAGAAACTGGACCTCGTTCAGAGGCCTCTCGCCAGCAGCCATGACACACCTGAACCTTCCGCACTCGACGGTCACCGGCTTCCCCTTCCGGTGACACTTCGTCGCTGCGTGCTCACTCCCCAGACTAGGGGCGGGTGATGCGAGTGGGGAAGAGGAGCAGCCATCGGCCGCCTACTGTGACAGACACGCTCGATTGAGTACATAGCGAGTAAGCGGTCGGTAGTAATCAGACCGCACAGCGTCATCAAGCGGAACGGCCACGGACACCCGCCCCTCGGCCTCCCCCACGAACAGCGCGGGGTCGTCCACGTCGGCCAGGCCGATGGCGTCAAACCCCAGCTGACCTGCACCGCAGACCCATCCGTGGTCCCCCACGACCAGTTCCGGGAGCTGCCCGCCGGCCTCGGCCTGGGTGACCAGAGCGGTACGAACCGGGAGCGGGGAATGACTGTGTGCGCCGGTCTCACAACCCGGGCCCGAGGTCCCGGGTTCGCGTACCAGCGCGACACCTCGTACGTAGTCAAGGTTGTAGGTACGTAGACCGAACCGGGTCGTTATGTCGACAGAGCTACCCTGCGCCGGGGTGAGAACGACACATCCTGCCGCCGACAAGGCGTCCGCAAGAGCGGCGTAGAAACCGAGCAGCCGGTGCGGGTGGCCGGTGCCGAGAAGCACCGGGGAGCGATTCCGCATCGCCTCTCCCAGGCGGTCTGCGAAGGCGTCGAGGGCCGCCAGAGTGCGTTCGGGGTCGATCACGTCATGGCCATGCGTGTACGAGGGATCGCGGGACACCCCACACTTATCGGCCATCAGCTCGATCAAGTCCCGGGGCTGCCAAGCCCCTTCAGGGTCAAGACCTATCAGAACCCGGGGGTCGCGGTCCGCGAACAACCGATAACTGAGCAGACTCGCCTGCCGAGAGGTCGCGACGGGCCCCGCCAGCCGAGCCGCCAACAGATGCGCCCGCAGGGCGCCCGCACTCAACACGGCAGCGATCGTGACGCAGCAACCCCGCGGCCGCCCCGGAAACGGGAAAACGCCGCACGGCCGGAGTAACGGCCACCCAGGCCAAGGAGGCACGCGCAGCGGGCGGCCTCGCGACCGGGTGCAGCGACGGCCGGCCCGGTGCGCCGCGGCGCAGCGCGGGCAGCCGGGTGGAGGGACCCCGACGGCCGACCCGGGCAATCCGGCACGCGCGGCGGGCAGCCCTGCCAACCCGGTACCGCGACGGCCCGCCCGGTGCACGCGACGATCGGCCCGGCGAACCCAGCACGCAGCGCGGCCAGCGTGGGCAGCACGGTGTACCCGACGGGCGCACCGCTCCGCCCGCCCCTTCCGCCGCTTCGCCGACTAGGCCAGCAACCCCCGCAAGGGAAAGACCGCCCGCCGGGCCGCGACGATCGCCTGGTCGAGTCGGTCGGCCGGGTCGTACCCGTCCTCCCACTCCTTCCACGGCACAGGCCACCGCCCGTCGGTCATCCGCACGGGCGCCAACTGCCGGGTCCGGGCGTACACCTCCTGGCGCCAGCTCTCGGGAATGACGGTGTCCGGGGCGATCTCCCGCCCGGCCGCGATGGCCACGAGGTGCGTCCAGGAGCGCGGCACCACGTCCACCACCGCGTAGCCTCCACCGCCGAGCGCGAGCCACCGTCCGTCCGCGTACTCGTGCGCCAGTTCATGGCATGCGATCTGCACGGCGCGCTGTGCGTCGAGCGACACCGCGAGATGCGCCAGCGGGTCCTCGAAGTGGGTGTCGGCCCCGTGCTGGGTCACCAGCACCTGCGGCCGGAAGTCGGCGATCAGCTCGGGCACGACCGAGTGGAACGCCCGTAGCCATCCCGCGTCCCCCGTCCCGGCGGGCAGGGCGACATTGGCCGCGGACCCCTCCGCCGACTCCGCGCCCGTCTCCTCCGGCCACCCGGTCTGCGGGAACAGCGTCCGCGGATGCTCGTGCAGCGAGATGGTGAGGACCCGCGGGTCCTCCCAGAAGGCCGCCTGCACCCCGTCCCCGTGGTGCACGTCCACATCCACGTACGCCACCCGCTCGGCTCCGAGTTCCAGCAGCCGCGCGATCGCGAGCGAGGCGTCGTTGTAGATGCAGAAACCGGAGGCGCCGCCCGGCATGGCGTGGTGCAGCCCACCGGCGAAGTTCACCGCGTGCAGCACGTCCCCGCGCCACACCGCCTCGGCGGCTCCCACGGACTGCCCGGCGATCAGCGCCGACACCTCGTGCATGCCCTTGAAGGCCGGGTCGTCCATCGTCCCCAGCCCATACGACTGGTCCGCCGATCCCGGGTCCGCGGACGCGGCCTTCACCGCGGCGACATAGTCCTCCCGGTGCACCAGCCGCAGAGTCGACTCACCCGCGGGCTTCGCCGACACCACCTCCAGCGCCTGGTCCAGCCCGAAGGCGTCCACCAGGCGCCGGGTCAGCGCCAGACGGACCGGATCCATGGGGTGGTCCGGACCGAAGTCATACCCCGTTACTGCCTCGTCCCACATCAGCTGTGCGCGGCCGCTCATGACCGTCACCGTATCGGGCCGTCCCGGCCTCGAACGACCGGGCATACACCAACGTCACGAGCACCAGCACCATCGGCACGAGCATGGCCCCCCGGTAGTTCCAGGCGTCGCCCAACGCCCCCACCAAGGGCGAGCCGATCAGGAACCCCACGTAGTTGAAAATGTTCAGCCGGGCTATCGCCGTGTCCGAGGCCCCCGGGAACAGCCGGCCGGCTGCCGCGAAGGTCTGCGGCACGATCACGCACAGCCCCAGTCCCAGCAGGGTGAAACCGAGCATGCCGACCCACGCACCCGGCGCCGCGGCCACCACCGCGAACCCGAGCGCCGCCACCACCGCACCGGCCCGTACGACGGCCACGGCCCCGAACCGCCGCACCCCGAGGTCCCCGATGGAGCGCCCCAGCAGTGTGGTCACCATGTAGACGTTGTACGGAACGGTCGCCAGCTGCTCCGAGCTGCCCAGCACGTCCTCGAGGTACTTGGCGCTCCAGTTGGAGACGGTCGAGTCCCCGATGTACGCGAACGTCATCACCAGGCAGAGCGGCAGCAGCAGTTTGAAGACCACGGGCCCCGACTCCGCCTCCACGTCCTTCGCGGCGTCACCCGCGGGCGCGGCAGCGTCGACGTACCAGGCGCTGCCGACGAACACCGCCGGCAGCAGCACGAGCACGACCGGCACATACGCCAGGAACAGCGCCACGTCCCAGTGCGCGCCCACCCAGGCGAGCGACGCCCCGACGATCCCGCCGAGGCTGTACGCGGCGTGGAAGCCGAGCATGATGCTGCGTCCGTAGGTCCGCTGCAGGCTCACCCCGAGCATGTTCATGGAGGCGTCCAGCGCCCCCACCGCGAGCCCGAACGCGGCGAGGGACAGCGCCAGTTCGGCCATCGTGTCTCCGGCGCCGACACCGAGCAGCGCCAGCATCACCACCGGCTGCGACCAGCGCAGCACTTGGCTGGGCGGGACCCGCTTCACCAACTGTTCCGTGCACACGCTGCCGACCCCGGCGAGGATCGGCACGGCCGCGAGGAACAGCGGCAGCAGTCCGTCGGAGACCCCGTACCGGTCCTGGATCGCGGGGATCCGCGTCACCAGCAGAGCGAAGGCGGCGCCCTGAGCGAAGAAGCTGAACGCCAAAGAGGCCCGGCCGCGCCGCAGCGCATCTGTCATGGCGACATCTGTCATGGCGGGAGCGTAGGGCCCCAACTTACCTATGGGTAGATCCAGCCAAAGATGAATTCCCCTCAGCTTTGGTCGCCCGATCGGAGCTTTTGATCAAACAAGCAGGTCAGCCAGGTCACTCATGTGCGAGAAGAGTCGTGTAGCGCCGGTGAGCCGGTCGGCCGGCGTCATGGCGGTGAACCCGTATACGTCCATACCGGCCGAGATCGCTGCCTGCACGCCGAGGGGACTGTCCTCGACGACCACACATCGTTCCGGCTCCACCCCCATCCGCTCGGCCGCGTGAAGGAAGAGGTCCGGCGCCGGCTTCCCGCGCCCCACGTCCTGGGAGCTGAAGATGCGCCCGTCGTCGAACCACCGGTCGAGCCCGGTCTTCCGATGCCCGACGCGAATGCGCTCATGGCTTCCTGACGACGCGACACAGTACGGGACCTCGTCCGCGGCCAGTTTCCCCAGCACGTCGACCGCGCCCGGCACGGGCTTCAACTCCCGCTCGAACGCGGCGAAGACGCGCCCGTGGAAGACCTCGTCGAAGTCCGCCGGCAGCCGCTGCCCGGTCCGCTCCTGGACGAGGTCGTGGACACGATGCATAGCGGCGCCCATGTAGTCGCGCAGTGAGTCCTCGTACGTCGTAGGGTGCCCGACTTCGGTGAGATAGGCGGCGAGGAGCCGGTTGGAGATCGGCTCACTGTCGACGAGCACGCCGTCGTTGTCGAAGATGACGAGGTCATAGCGCATGGCTCGACCTTAGACGAGCACGTGGGAGAACGACCAGAAAGAAAAGCAAGAAAGCCCCACACCGTGCGGTGTGGGGCTTTCTCTCAATATTTGTTCGGCGGCGTCCTACTCTCCCACAGGGTCCCCCCTGCAGTACCATCGGCGCTGTAAGGCTTAGCTTCCGGGTTCGGAATGTAACCGGGCGTTTCCCTCACGCTATGGCCACCGAAA
>NZ_RPDJ01000037.1 GCF_004023625.1 Streptomyces cavernae
GGCGGCCCGGCGGCCCCGGCGGCCCGGCGGCCCCGGCGGCCCGGCGGCCCGGCGGCTCGGCGGCCCGCGGTCCTCACCGACCACCCCGACCGACCCTGCGACCCGAAGAACCTCCCTGCTCCTCTCGGCCGCCCTGCTCACGGGGCTCCTGCCGTTCACCGCCACCGGCACGGCGTCGGCTGCCGAGCCCGCGAGCGTGCTGACCGACGCCGCCGTGCGGCCGGTGCGGGAGGGCGGCACGGCGGAGGTGCGGATCTCCGTCACCGGCACGGTCTCCGCACCGGTGACGGTCGCGTACGAAGCTTCCAACTCCCGGGCAACCCGGTTCCAGATCCCGCTGACTACGGCGTGGACGCGGTGCACGGCCACAACAACCTGGTCGGCGCCACCATCACCCCGCACAACGTCGGGCTGAGGGCCGCGCGCGATCCCCGACTCGCCTACCGCGTGGGAGAGGTGACCGCGGCCGAGACCCGTGCCACCGGCAGCCCGGGACTTCTCGCCCTGCTCTGTGTGACACGGGATGAGCGCGGACCGTCTGTCGCTCTTCGGGCGCTACCGGGAGGCGGTGCTGAAGCTGACGGAGGCGTACGGGGCGGTGCGAGGCCGCCGATAGAGGCGGCGGGGGCCGGGTTTCCCCGCTCCTGCCGCCGGCCGCCGACATCGGGGATCGCCCCGCAGCCGCCGGCCGCCGGCACCGTCGGCTCGCCCCGCAGCACAGGCCTCATCGGGCAAAAACCCTCGCCACTGATGTCCCTTTTGCACCCATTCGGGGTAGCGTCAAAGCATGAAGGTCGCACTGACCCGGGCGTTTCCCCGCCTCCTGGTCGCGCTGGTGATCGCGGCACTGGCCATGCTGCCGGCCATGGCGCCGAGCGCGGACGCGGCCACCGGTGTCTCCACCGTCGCGGAGGAACTGCGGGAGGACCCGGTCTACGTGGACCCGGACGTCCGCTTCCCCACGGCGGAGGCGGAGGCCCTCGAGAACGAGATCGAGGACGCCGGTAAACCCGTCTTCATCGCGGTGCTTCCGCAGGACTTCCCCACCGAGGACCTCTTCAGGGACCTGCGCACCGCCACCGGCATCACCGGCCTCTACGCGATCCGCCTCGGTGACCGCTTCGATGCCCGGGCCGACTCCTCGGTGCTCTCTCCCGACGCCGTCCGGAACCTGGTCGCCAGCGTGCAGGGCGAGAACGCGGTGAACCAGCTGAACCAGTTCACGGACCGCGCGCTCGCCAACATCGGCGGCTCGGCCCCGAGCAGCTGGGGCGGGACGAGCGGCGACGACGTACCGACCGGCACGCTGGTCGGGCTCGGCGCGGTGCTCGCCGCGGGCGGCGCCGGCGCCTACGCCCTCGTACGGCGGAACAGGCTGCGGCGCGAGGAGGAGCAGCGAGCCGCCCTCGAAAGGCTGCGGGTCGTCGTCGACGAGGACATCACCGCCTTCGGCGAGGAACTGGACCGGCTCGACTTCCATCCCGCGGAGCCGGGCGCCGACGACGCGATGCGCGCCGACTACGAGCGTGCCCTGGACGCGTACGAGCAGGCCAAGTCCCGGATGGCGGCCGCCGTGCGGCCCGAGGACGTCAAGGCCGTCACGGAGGCCCTGGAGGACGGCCGCTTCTCGCTGGCGCAGCTCGCCGCCCGCCGCGAGCGCCGACCGCTGCCCGAGCGGCGCCCACCCTGCTTCTTCGACCCGCGCCACGGTCCGTCGGTCACCGACGCGACCTGGACCCCGGCTGCCGGCGCACCACGCGAGATCCCCGTCTGCGCGGCGGACGCGACCCGCCTCGCCGACGGACGCGACCCCGAGATCCGCGAGGTCGACACCGACTACGGCCGCCGCCCGTACTGGGACGCGGGCCCGGCCTACGGCCCCTGGGCGGGCGGCTACTTCGGCGGCGGCCTGCTGCCCGGACTGCTCGTCGGCACCCTACTGGGCAGCATGATGGCGACCCCGTCCTACGCGGCCACCTATGGCGCCGGCTACGGCGATTTCGGTGGCGCCGGCTACGAAGGCGGCGATGTCTCCGGCGCGGACTTCGACTCCGGCGACTTCAGCGGCGGTTTCGGAGGCGGCGACTACGGCGGCGGCGACTTCGGGGGTGGCGGGGACTTCGGCGGAGGGTTCTGACCGCGGCGGCGGGCGGGCCTCACACGAGGTCGGGGAGCGCCCTCACGCGAGGTCGGGGAGCGCCCTCACGCGAGGTCGGGGAGCGCCCTCACGCGAGGTCGGGGAGCGCCCTCACGCGAGGTCGGGGAGCGCCCTCACGCGAGGTCGGGAAGCGCCCTCACACGAGGTCGGGGAGCGCCAGCCACTCGTCCCACGAGAGATCACGCCCGACGAACCGCGGCCGCTCGAAGGGCCACACCTCGGCGATCCACCGCGGCACGAAGGTGTCGAGAGACCGCTCAAGTCCGCCCCCGGCCTCGCTGTCGACGACCCACCACGAGATCTCGGCGTCGGCACCGGCCTTCTCCGGCGGATCGATGTAGACGCAGCCGAGCAGGGCCGTGCGGTCGTCGTTCTCGACGGTGTAGTTGAAGGACTGGTGGGCTTCGATCTCGTGCGCGTGCCGCTCCAGGTCGGCCTGGTTCGCCTCGTAGGTCATGGTCTCCGAAGGCCACCCCCAGGCCTTGCCGTAGATGGACCACAGCCGTTCCCGCGAGCCCATCACGGCCGGGTAGTCGAGCGGCGCGTCCGCCCCGCTGATCGGCCGCAGGTGACAGCCGCCGGGGATCTCGACATGAACGGGGTGTGCAAAGCCGTCGGGCAACCAGGTCATGCGCGCGAGGCTAACCGTCGCGCGCACGGCGACGCACCCGGTTTACCGGTGGCCGCTGCGCTCCCGCCTCCACTGCCGCCGAACGCGAGCGCCCGCCCTCCCCGGATGGGGCAGTGGCGGGCGCTCGCGTACGGCAGCTCGTCGAGGAGGCTCCCGGAGGGGTCACTCGGCGTTCTTGATCGCCGAGATGTCGAAGTTCAGCTTGATCTTGTCGGAGACCAGGACGCCGCCGGTCTCGAGCGCCGCGTTCCAGGTCAGGCCCCACTCGGAGCGGAGGATCTCCGCCTTGCCCTCGAAGCCGACGCGCTCGTTGCCGAACGGGTCCTTGGCGGCGCCGTTGAACTCCAGGTCGATGGAGAGCGGCTTGGTGGTGCCGAGGATGGTGAGGTCGCCCGTGATGCGGTAGTCGTCACCGCCGAGCGCCTCCGCCTTGGTGGAGCGGAACGTCATCGTCGGGAACTCCTCCGTCTTGAAGAAGTCCGCGCTCTTGAGGTGCCCGTCCCGGTCCGCGGAACCCGTGCTGATGCTGTCCATCTTGACGTCGATCGACGCGGAGGACTTCGAAGGGTCCGTGCCGTCGAGGTGCAGCGAGCCGGTGAACTCGGTGAAGCTGCCCTTGACGTTGGTGACCATGGCGTGCCGGGCGACGAAGCCGAGCGTCGAGTGGGACGCGTCGATCGCGTAGTCGCCGGTCAGCGCGGCGAGGTCCGGGCTCACGGCGGCGGGCGCCGCGGTGGCGGTCGCCGTCTCGCTGGTCTCGGTGTTCTTGCGGCCGAAGATGCCCATGACGTGCTCCTTGGGGATGTGCCGCGGCCGCTGCGGGGCCACGACGGGAAGCTGTTGAAGATTCAATGGGTCCAACACGGATGACCGTAGACCTATTCCGTTCAATATTCAACATCCCTGAGTCGACGAGTGACGGGTGTTTGGGGCAATCCAGGCCACGGTGCTGTTGGACATTCACCGACAGCGACTGATAAACGGCGTCCCCATGACTGCCACCCGCCGACGTCTCCTCCTCGTCGCGGCACTCGCGGGCGTGCTGTGCCCGGTGCCCGCCGCTTCCGCCCGCATGCACGCCAAAGACCTCGAGGACGAAGGCGAGGATGAAGGCGGGGGCGAGGGCGAGGGCAGGGGCGGGGGTGGGGGCGGGAGCGAGGGGGACGAGTACGAATCCCTTCGCACCCGCTGGCTGGAGATCGCCCTCGGTACCGGGTACGACCCGACGGCCGAGCCCTACGCCTCCCGGCTGCGCGCGACCGGCGAACTCGCCCGGGTGCACCGCGCCACCATGGCCCCGGCACCCGGCTCCCTCTGGCCCGACCGTCCCTTCGACCCGCCGTCCGGAATCACCCAGAGCTACGGCAGGCTGTGGAGGATGGCGCAGGCGTACGTCCAGCCGGGCACCGGATCGACCGGGGACGCGGGCCTGCTGGCGGACGTCGTAGCCGGTCTCGATCATCTGTCGGCGACCGTCTACAACCCGGACACCACCCATTACGGCAACTGGTGGGAGTGGCGGATCGGCAGCCCCCGGATCCTGATGGACATCGTGGCCGCACTCCGCCCCCGGCTCACCGATGACCGGGTGGCCGCCGCCTGTGCCGCCGTGGACCACTTCGTCCCGGACGGCCTGCTGAGCGACTACTCGGGCACCTCCACCGGTGCCAACCGCGTGGACCTGTGCCGCTCCGTGGCCCTGCGGGGCATCGTGGGCCGGGCACCGGACAGGATCGCCCTCGCCCGTGACGCCCTCTCGCCCGTCTTCCCGTACGTCACCCGCGGCGACGGCCTCCACGCCGACGGCTCCTTCGTCCAGCATCTGTGGGTCGCGTACTCGGGCACCTACGGACAGGTCCTCCTCGACGGCCTCGGCCGGCTCTTCGCCCTGCTCGCCGGGTCGCGGTGGGCCGTCACCGACCCCAACCGGCAGATCGTCCTCGACAGCGTCGAGTACGCCTTCGCGCCCCTCATCCACGACGGCCTGGTGATGGACTGCGTCAACGGCCGTGCCATCAGCCGGGGGCGTCTGCTCGGCGACGACGGGCAGGTGATGCGGAGCGACCACGTCCACGGCCAGGCGCTGATCGCCGCGATCGCCCTGCTCGCGGGCGGTGCGAGCGCGGCGGAGCGCGAGCGCTGGCACGGCCGGATCAAGGGCTGGATCGAGCGGGACACCGTCACACCGTTCCGCGCCGCCCCCCAGTTCGGCGTGGCGGATCTGGTGCGGCTGAACGCGATCGCCGACTCCCCGGTGCCCGCCGCCCCCGAGCCCGTGGGGCACCGGCTCTTCGCCGCCATGGACCGCGCGGTCCACCGCCGCCCCCGCTTCACCGCCGCCATCGCGATGGCCTCGGACCGGATCGCGTACTACGAGTGCGGCAACGGCGAGAACCCGCGCGGCTGGCACACCGGCGCCGGGATGGTCTCCTGGTGGCCCCGACAGCCGGACCGGTCCGGCCAGCCGGGCCGTTCCTCAGGCCGGTCCGGCCAGCCGGGCCGTTCCTCAGGCCGGTCCGGCCAGTCCGGCCGGTCCGGCCAGTCCGACCAGTACACGGACTGGTACTGGCCCACCGTGGACTGGTACCGGTTGCCCGGAACGACCGTGTCCACCAAGCGGCTCGCCGACGAGGCGGGCGGCGCATGGGGCGCCGCGCGCCCCGACGTGCGCTGGGTGGGTGGCACCACCGACGGCGAGTACGCGGCCGTCGGCCAGCACCTCAAAGGGCTCGGCTCCACGCTGGAGGCCCGTAAGTCGTGGTTCTGCGCCGACGACGCCGTGGTCTGCCTCGGCGCGGGGATCACCTGCTCGGACGGTGTGCCCGTCGAAACCGTCGTGGACAACCGGAACCTGGGCGAGAACGGCACCCAGGCCCTCACCACCGGCCGCAACTGGGCCCACCTCGAAGGCCACGGCGGCTGGGTCCTCCCCACCGGCCACGGCCGCACCGGCGTCCTGCGCACCCTCCGTGAGGACCGCACCGGCGCCTGGGCCGACGTCAACACCTCGGGCGCCACCGAGCGGCGCACCCGGCGCTGGCAGACGTTGTGGCTGGACCACGGGAGGGACCCGGACGGGGCGTCGTACCTCTACGTCCTGATGCCCGGTGCCGACCGCCGGGAGGTCGCCGCACGGGCGGCCGACCCGTCCTGGCTGACGGTCCTCGCCAACGGCCCGGGCTGCCAGGCCGTCCGCCTCGTCACGGCGACCGGTTCCCTCACGGCCGCCAACTTCTGGAAGGCGGGGACGGCGGGGACGGCGGGGACTGAAGCGATCCCTGGGACCAGGGGGGCGCCGGGAACCAGGGACACCGGGGAGGCGGCGGGGGCGTGGGGAGCTCTCACCGCCTCCGCGGGGGCGAGCGTGCTCGTCCGGTGCGAAGGCGGCCGGGCTAAGCTCTGCGTCGCGGAGCCACCGCGCACCGGACGCCCGCTGGAGATCGTCTGGGACCGCCCGGTACGCCGGGTGGTGCGCCGGGGCCCGGGGGTCGAGGTCCTCGCCACGGGGCGGCGGTTACGGCTCCGTGTCACTCCGGGGATGGCATGTGCCACCCAGGAATGTGAGGTGGCCCTCGGGTGACATTTTTGTGAGCCCTCAACAAGCTGAGACCCCCCTGGGCAGTCAGAAGGCCTGCACGGCGGCATGGTTCTGTTTAGGGCTACCAAGGAATGGGGCCGGAGACTGTGAGGAGTCAACGGCCCGTTTTGCTTGCCGGGCTTCGTAAGGTCGCTACATGACCGTTTTGGACGAGGCTGAAGCTGCTGATTCTGCGGGGGTCGATCCCACCGACGCGCGCGGCCGGGTCGCCGAACTGCACGCGATCCGCACGCAGGCGCTGCGCGGCCCGAGCGACAAGGCGACCGAGGCTCAGCACGCCAAGGGCAAGCTGACGGCGCGGGAGCGGATCGAGCTGCTCCTGGACCCGGGCTCGTTCAGGGAGGTCGAACAGCTGCGGCGGCACCGCGCCACCGGCTTCGGCCTGGAGGCGAAGAAGCCCCACACGGACGGTGTGATCACCGGCTGGGGCACGGTGGAAGGCCGCACGGTCTTCGTCTATGCCCATGACTTCCGGATCTTCGGCGGTGCCCTCGGCGAGGCGCACGCCACCAAGATCCACAAGATCATGGACATGGCCATCTCGGCCGGAGCGCCGCTGGTCTCGCTGAACGACGGCGCCGGTGCCCGGATCCAGGAGGGCGTCAGCGCGCTCGCCGGCTACGGCGGGATCTTCCAGCGCAACACCAAGGCCTCGGGGGTCATCCCGCAGATCTCGGTGATGCTGGGCCCGTGCGCCGGCGGTGCCGCCTATTCC
Organism: Streptomyces cavernae; assembly: GCF_004023625.1. Taxonomy (GTDB): domain Bacteria; phylum Actinomycetota; class Actinomycetes; order Streptomycetales; family Streptomycetaceae; genus Streptomyces; species Streptomyces cavernae. The sequence continues at coordinate 7,103 of NZ_RPDJ01000037.1, forward strand.
CCGGCCCTGACGGACTTCGTGTTCATGGTCCGCGAGACCTCGCAGATGTTCATCACCGGCCCGGACGTCGTCAAGGCCGTGACCGGTGAGCAGATCACCCAGAACGGACTGGGCGGCGCGGATGTCCACGCCGAGACGAGCGGCGTCTGCCACTTCGCCTACGACGACGAGGAGACCTGCCTCGCCGAGGTTCGTTACCTGCTCTCCCTCCTCCCGCAGAACAACCGCGAGAACCCGCCGCAGACCTCCTGCGAGGACCCCGCGGACCGGCGCTCGGACGTGCTGCTGGACCTGGTCCCGGCCGACGGCAACCGGCCCTACGACATGACCAAGGTCATCGAGGAACTCGTCGACGACGGCGAGTACCTCGAGGTCCACGAGCGCTGGGCGCGCAACATCATCTGTGCGCTGGCCCGGCTGGACGGTCAGGTGGTGGGCATCGTCGCCAACCAGCCGCAGAGCCTGGCGGGCGTGCTGGACATCGAGGCGTCGGAGAAGGCCGCCCGCTTCGTGCAGATGTGCGACGCCTTCAACATCCCGATCGTCACCCTTCTGGACGTGCCCGGCTTCCTGCCCGGCGTCGACCAGGAGCACGGTGGAATCATCCGGCACGGAGCGAAGCTGCTGTACGCGTACTGCAACGCCACCGTGCCGAGGATCTCGCTGATCCTGCGCAAGGCGTACGGAGGTGCCTACATCGTCATGGACAGCCAGTCCATCGGCGCGGACCTCACCTACGCCTGGCCCACCAACGAGATCGCGGTGATGGGCGCCGAAGGAGCCGCCAACGTCATCTTCCGCCGGCAGATCGCCGAGGCCGAGGACCCCGAGGCGATGCGGGCGCGCATGGTCAAGGAGTACAAGGCGGAGCTGATGCACCCCTACTACGCGGCGGAACGCGGACTCGTCGACGACGTCATCGACCCCGCCGAGACCCGCGAGGTCCTGATCCGCTCGCTGGCGATGCTCCGCACGAAGCACGCCGACCTCCCGTCCCGCAAGCACGGAAACCCGCCGCAGTAAGCCACGCGGTAACCCAGTGGAACCTCTGCGGTACCCCTGCGGAAACCTCTCTCCCGGAGACTTCATCCATGAACAACTCTGACATCCGTGTCGAGAAGGGCCACGCCGAACCCGAGGAAGTGGCCGCCATCACCGCGATCCTGCTCGCCCGCGCCGCCGCCCAGCCGGCGTCCGCCGCCCCGGCCCACCGCGGCCGCTCCACGGCCGGCTGGCGCCGCCTGGAGCGCGAGCCGGGCTTCCGGGCGCCGCACAGCTGGCGCTAGCTAGGCGCCAGGTACTGGGTCTTCCAGGTCTGGGCAAGCGCACTCCGCGGCGATGATCGCCGCGGAGGACTGGCCAAGAGGGCCCCTCCACCCCGGAGGGGCCCTTTGCGCTGGAGCGCGCATTCCGCACCCCGGACGGGCGCGCTCCCCGCACCTTGCGCCGCACACCAAAGAGCCGGGGCCCCTCCGCATCGGAGGGGCCCCGGCTCAAGTGCTGAGCGCGTCAGCGCAGGCGCGCCATGAGCGCGTGCTCCACCAGGGTGATCAGCGCCGACTTCGCGTCCGCACGGTGCCGGGCATCCGTCGTGATGATCGGGGTGTCGGGACCGATCTGCAGGGCCTCGCGGACCTCGTCGGGGTTGTACGGCTGCTGGCCGTCGAAGCCGTTGAGCGCGATGACGAACGGGAGCCCGCTGTTCTCGAAGTAGTCGACGGCGGGGAAGCAGTCGGCGAGGCGGCGGGTGTCCACCAGGACGATCGCGCCGATGGCGCCGCGGACGAGGTCGTCCCACATGAACCAGAACCGGTCCTGGCCGGGGGTGCCGAACAGGTACAGGATCAGGTCCTGGTCCAGGGTGATGCGGCCGAAGTCCATGGCGACGGTGGTCGTCGTCTTGTCCCCGGTGTGGGTGAGGTCGTCGATGCCCGCGGACGCGGACGTCATCACGGCCTCCGTGCGCAGCGGGTTGATCTCCGAGACGGCCCCGACGAACGTGGTCTTGCCCACGCCGAAGCCGCCCGCCACCACGATCTTCGCGGAGGTGGTGGAGCGGGAAGGACCGCCGCTAGAGCTTGCGAAGTCCACTGAGCACCCTTTCGAGCAGTGTCACGTCTGGCTGGCCGCCGGCGTTCTCGTCGCCGCCCGGCTGATGGATGGCGACCAGGCCCGCCTCCGCCAAGTCGGCGACGAGGATCCTGGCCACGCCGAGGGGAATCGTCAGCAGCGCCGAGATTTCGGCCACCGACTTGATCTCCCGGCAGAGGTTGCAGATCCGCTGGTGCTCGGGCAGCTGGCCCTGCAGCTGGTGCGGATCCGCGGTGGTGTGCACCAGCGCCTCGATGGCGAGCTGGTAACGGGGCCTGGTGCGGCCACCCGTCATCGCGTACGGGCGCACCAGCGGATTACTGGCACCTCCCGCGGGCGACGGCTCGGGAGAGCGGCGCTGGGGCTGCACCGGCTGGATGCGCGGCGCCGACGGCCGGTCGTAGGGCGACGGCCCGGGACCCTGCGGCTGCTGCGGTGCGTACGGCTGCTGCTGCCGGTGGCTTGGCGCGGAGGGGAAGTTGTACCGGTTCGGCGCAGCGTCGCCCGGTCCCTGGCCCTGTCCGTAGGACCAGTTTCCGGACGATGAACCGCCTGGGGGTGTTGCCACTTTCTCCTCCTCCGACTGTGCCGGGCACCCATCGCGTGGGACCGCGTCCCGAAACTTTAAAGCCACGGGACGCCAAACCGCACCGCCTGTCTGTTAGTTGAGAAGGCTTCCCTGGAGCTCCGCGCGGAGATCCGGGGTGAGCACGGTGCCCGCACGGTCCACCAGCAGGGCCATCTCATACCCGATGAGACCGATGTCCGCTTCGGGATGTGCGAGAACGGCGAGCGAGGAACCGTCGGAGATGGACATGATGAAGAGGAATCCACGCTCCATCTCCACAACCGTCTGGTTCACGCTCCCGCCCTCGAAGATGCGGGAGGCACCCGCGGTCAGCGAGGTCAGACCGGAGGCGACGGCCGCCAACTGGTCGGCTCGATCGCGCGGAAAGCCTTCGGACATCGCCAGAAGGAGTCCGTCGGCGGAGACCACCACCGTGTGGGACACCCCGGGGGTGTTGTCCACGAAATTGGTGATCAACCAGTTCAGGTTCTGCGCCGCCTGGCTCATCGGGCTCACACTAACGCTCCTGGTTGTAGGTGCTGTCAGGACCGAAGCCCTGGCCGTTCGTTTCACTGCCTGCGTTGCGTCCCCTTTGGACACCGCGGCGCAGGTTGCTCAGCCTGCCCCGGACGTCCTCGGGTGCGCGGGAGACCTGTGGGCCGCCCTGTGGGGTCGTTTCCGCCGCGCCCTGGACCAGGTTGGCCTTCGGGACCCGGCGCGGCAGGCCGGAGGAGGTGACCCCGCCCGCCTTCGGTTTGCGGAGCTGTGAGGCCTGCTGCCAGCGCTCGTCGTTCGTCGAACGCCAGTCGCCGCCGAGGCCCGTGGAGGCCCCGAAGCCGTTGGTGGACGGGGTGGCCGCCTTCGGGGCTTCCCGGACCGCCTGCTCCTGCTGCTTGGTGCCGCCGGTGACCTGGCCGTTGCCGTTCGCGGTGGTGCCGCGGCGGGGCAGACCGGCGCTGGTCAGGGCGTGGCCGCCCGAAGGGGCCGCCCCCGGCCGCTCGAAGCCTACGCGGTCCGGCTCGGTCACGTCAGTGGCCTGCTCAGATTCCGTTTCCGGAGCGTACTCGGAGCGGTAGCCGCTCTGGTAATCGGTCTGCTGCGGCCAGTCGTCCTGGTAGGGCTGGTCTTCGAAGGCCGCCAGGGATTCCGGAGAGGGACCCGCGACCGACGTCTGCTCGGCCTCCGCATAGGAGGGTTCGGGGTAACCGCCGCCGTTCGGCGAGTAGTACGAGTCGTCGTACGCCGTCTGCTGCGGCTCCTCATACGTCGTCTGCGGGGCGAAACTCGCTTGCGGCTGCTCGTACGGGGCCTGGCTCTCGCCGTAGGGGCTCTGCTGGTCGTCGTACGCGGGACGCCGCTCGTCGTACGCGGGCTGCCGCTCGTCGTAGGCCGGCTGCCGCTCGTCGTACGAGGACTGCCGCTCGTCGTAGGCGGGCTGCCGCTCGTCGTAGGCCGGCTGCCGCTCGTCGTACGAGGACTGCCGCTCGTCGTAGGCGGGCTGCCGCGGCGCCGACTCCTCGAGGAAGTCCTCGGCCTCGGTGAGCTCCGGGTGACCGGGTGACTGGGACTCCAGGGCCGCCCGGCGCTCTTCACGCATCAGCGAGCGACCGATGGGGTCCAGCTCCCGGATGTCGTCCGGGACGTCCGCGTAGCGGCTGTCGTCGAAGCCGAGCTCGGCCGCCGTGCGCATCGGCCCGCCGAAGTTCTCGCCCTGGAAGGGCTGCTGCTCCGGGATGATCTGCGACACGGTGAACTCGTCGCGCTGCGCCTGGTCGCCGCCGCCACCGTGGGTGATGGCGTCCGGCAGCATGACCAGCGAGGTGGTGCCGGCCTGCTCGCCGGAGGGGCGCAGCTGGACCCGGATGCCGTGCCGGTCGGAGAGCCGGCCGACCACGAACAGGCCCATGCGCTGCGAGATCGCGGCGTCCACGGTCGGCGGGTTGGCCAGCTTGTGGTTGATGTCCGCGAAGTCCTCGGCGGTGAGGCCGATGCCCTTGTCGTGGATCTCGATCATCACGCGGCCGTCCGGGAGACGGGTCGCGGTGACACGGACCTTGGTCTGCGGCGAGGAGAACGTGGTGGCGTTCTCCAGCAGCTCGGCCAGCAGGTGCACGAGGTCGGTCACGGCGCGGCCGTGGATGTCGGCCTCCGGGACGCCGGAGAGCTCGATGCGCTCGTACTGCTCCACTTCGGAGGAGGCGGCCCGCAGGACGTCCACGAGGGGCACCGGCTGGTCCCAGCGACGGCCGGGCTCCTCGCCCGCGAGAACCAGGAGGTTCTCGCCGTTGCGGCGCATACGGGTCGCCAGGTGGTCCAGGCGGAAGAGGTTCTCCAGCTGGTCCGGGTCGGCCTCGTTGTTCTCCAGGTCGGTGATCAGGGTCAGCTGGCCCTCGATCAGCGACTGGTTGCGCCGCGAGAGGTTGGTGAAGATCGCGTTGATGTTGCCCCGCAGCAGGGCCTGCTCGGCGGCGAGCCGGACGGCCTCGCGGTGCACCTGGTCGAAGGCGCGGGCGACCTCGCCGATCTCGTCGCGGGTGTTGATCGGGATGGGCTGCACCCGGGTGTCCACCCGGCCGGGGTCGGTGCGCGAGAGCTGGTCGACCAGCATCGGCAGGCGCTGCTCGGCGATGCCGAAGGCGGCGGTGCGCAGCTGGCGCATGCTGCGGCTCATCTGGCGGGCCATGACACCGGCGATGATGAACGCGGTGAGCAGGGCGACGAGGGTGACGGCGCCGTTGATGTAGGCGTCCCGCTGGGCGTCGGAGGCGATGTTGCCGGCTTCGCTCACCGCGGTGTCGATGAGGCCCTTCTCGACCTGGCTGTAGGCCTCGAACTTACTCGTGGCGGCAGCCATCCAGGTTTCCGGGGTGACGCCCCGCTGCTTCAGCTCGTCCGGGGTGGCGCCGCTGCCGATGAGCTTGATCATGTCGTTCATCTGAGGCGGCGTCTTGAAGGTCCCGCCCCTGGCCTCGATCTTCTGCTTGGCCTCGGCGAGCTTCTTCTGGCCCTCTGTCTGGGCCTTCTGCATGGCCTCGGTGAGCCGGGCGGCGTCGCGCTCGGTGCCGCCGGAGATGTACTCCTGGATGGCGACGTTCTCCAGGTACGCGTACGAGGTGAAGGCCGTGATCTGGAGCTTCCTGGTCTGCTCGTTGGTGCTGGGCTTGACGAGCAGGTGCGTGCCGATCGAGCGCATCAGTGACTCACCGCCCTTGGCCAGCGCGAGGGCGTAGACGGTGCGCCCGTAGGCGGTGATGTTGCCGGTGCCGAGGCCGAGTTCGTTGGTGAACTCCATCAGCAGGTGCTCGACCTGGACGTAGCCCTCTTCGGTCTTCACCGGGTCCGTTTCGGGGGTGAAGGCCGTGGCGCGGACCTTCTCCAGCGTCGGCTCGGCCTCTTCCACCAGGGCCAGCCGGCGCTTGAGGCCGGGCTTGTCGGGCATGCCGACCACGGCCTGGTGGAAGACGTCCTTCATCTCGTCGGTGTAGGCGCGGGCGTTCTTGACGTCCGCGTTGTCCTTGTCGCCGTTCAGCAGCGGCTCGGCGGATATGTCGCGCTCGTTGAGCATCGCCTCGGCGTAGTCCGAGGCGGCGGCCACGATCTTGGCGACCTTTTCCGCGTCCCGCGCCTCCTGCCAGGTGTCGATCGAGTTCTTCACCTGGAAGCCGCCCATGACCAGACCGACAAGGACGGGTATGAGCAGGATCGCGTTCAGTCGGGTCGGCACGCGCCAGTTACGTGGGGACAGCCGACTGCCGCTGGGCGCGGGCGCGGGGGTCGGCTCGGGCACATGTGCGGGTGCCGCTCCGCGCGGCGGCGGGGTGAAGTTGCCCCGTGCCGACGGCTCGGAACCGTTCTTGCTTCGCCTCACTCGACCAACAACCTCTCGGCGTCGGCACCTACACGTGCCGCTGTGTCTCTCCGGGCCCCTGAATACCGGGCAGTTCAGCGGCATTCCAGCATGTCAAACGGCGCAGTTCCAAACACTGGGAAGCCGATCTTCCGACTTGCTGGGAGTGACGGATGCCTCAGATAAAACGGTCATAAAGAGCGAGCCCCGCCAAAAGACGGGGCCTTTGTGAACGCAGCGACACCGGGCGACCGCGACGCGTGTCCAGGCCCCCGGATTTCTCTGTCGAAATGTTATGAACACTATTGCCGACCGTGTCAAAAGACACAGCCGGCGCTGGTGGTATCTACGTCAACTGCCGTATAGGAACGACAACTTGAACATCAATTTGGTCCGGTTGTGTACGGACGTTATCGCAACCGTGCCATCAAAGCGTGCTCGACCAGGGTGATCAGGGCACTCTTCGCATCCGCACGGTGCCGGGCATCCGTGGTGATGATGGGTGAGTCGGGACCGATCTGGAGGGCTTCGCGGACCTCGTCGGGTGTGTACGGCTGGTGCCCGTCGAAGCCGTTGAGCGCGATCACGAAGGGGAGCCCGCTGTTCTCGAAGTAGTCGACGGCGGGGAAGCAGTCGGCGAGGCGGCGGGTGTCGACGAGGACCACGGCGCCGATGGCGCCGCGGACGAGGTCGTCCCACATGAACCAGAACCGGTCCTGGCCGGGGGTGCCGAACAGGTACAGGATCAGGTCCTGGTCCAGGGTGATGCGGCCGAAGTCCATGGCGACGGTGGTCGTCGTCTTGTCCCCGGTGTGGGTGAGGTCGTCGATGCCCGCGGACGCGGACGTCATCACGGCCTCCGTGCGCAGCGGGTTGATCTCCGAGACGGCCCCGACGAACGTGGTCTTGCCCACGCCGAAGCCGCCCGCCACCACGATCTTCGCGGAGGTGGTGGCCCGCCCTCCGTCAGAGCTTGCGAAGTCCACTGAGCACCCTTTCGAGCAGTGTCACGTCCGGCGCGCCGCCGGCGTTCTCGTCGCCGCCCGGCTGGTGGATGGCGACCAGGCCCGCCTCCGCGAGGTCCGCGACGAGGATCCTGGCCACGCCCAGCGGCATGGCCAGCAGGGCCGACACCTCCGCCACGGACTTCACCTCACGGCACAGGTGGCAGATGCGCTGGTGCTCGGGGAGCAACCCCATGAGCGCTGCCGGGTCGGCCGTCGTACTGATCAGCGCCTCGATGGCGAGCTGGTAACGCGGCCGGGTCCGGCCACCGGTCATCGCGTACGGACGTACCAGCGGCTGGTCGCCCTCGTCCCCGTACGGATCTCCGTACGGGTCGTGAGAGGCGGTGGGCGGGGTCATGGATCCTCCGGGCGGGACAGCAAGTCGGGTCGGTCGAGTGCCGTCTAGCGAGGCCGGTGGGGGGAGGTGGGCGGCCGGACGGTTTGTGCGTTCGGTGGTGCCGGGGTGTTTCAGTGCAGCAGGCTGCCCTGCAGCTCGGCTCGGAGGTCGGGGGTGAGTACCGCGCCCGCGCGGTCGACCAGCAGTGCCATCTCGTATCCGACAAGGCCGATGTCGCATTCCGGGTGGGAGAGGACCGCCAGTGACGATCCGTCCGAAATGGACATCAGGAAGAGGAAGCCACGCTCCATCTCCACGACAGTCTGGGCCACGTTCCCGCCCTCGAAGATCCGGGAGGCCCCGGCGGTGAGGGAGGTCAGCCCGGAGGCGACGGCGGCCAGCTGGTCCGCGCGGTCGCGCGGAAAACCCTCCGAAAGCGCCAACAGGAGCCCGTCGGCGGAGACGACGACGGTGTGGGACACCCCCGGGGTGTTGTCCACGAAGTTGGTGATCAACCAGTTGAGGTTTTGTGCCGCCTGGCTCATCTGGCTCAACTAACGCTCCTGCTGGTGAGTGGGGCTGGGGAAGCTGCCGGTCTGGCCGGTACCGGCCTGGCGACCCTGCTGGATGCCCCGTCGGAGATTGGTCAGCCGGCCGCGAACGTCGTCGGGCGAACGCGAGACCTGCGGACCGGATTGGTGCTGTTGTTGCTGAGCCGTGCCCGCCACGAGATTGGCGCGCGGAACCCGGCGCGGCAGGCCGGAGACCGTGACCCCGCCCGCGGCGGGCTGGCGGACCCGCTCGGCCTGTCGGCCGAGTTCGTCGTTGGGCGAGATCCGCCAGGAACCGGTGCTGGTCAGTGACCCGTTCGACCCGTTGCCGCTGGTGCTCGCCGACGCGGTGGCCGGCTGCGGCGCGGGGGCGGACGACGCCGGCGAAGAACCGTTGCTGCCGTTGTCGCCGCCGCCGTGGCCGCCGCCCCGGAACCAGTTGGTCTCCAGGGTGTCGTAGACCGGGGTCCGGCCGTCCCCGGGCCCGGTGGCCGGCGGCAGCGCCTCCGGCTCAGTGCGGCGCGGGGGCTGCGGCGGGCGCGGGGGCAGGGGCCTACCGAGCTCACCGCGGGTGCCGCTCGTTCCCGGACGCTCGAACTGGCCGGTGGAGTTGCCGGTGTTGCCGTCCTCACGGCCCCCCGGCAGGGCGAACTGGCCGGTGGACGCCGGGTCCTGCACCGGGAACTGCCCGGTGGACGCGGGATTCTGCGCGGGGAACTGGCCGGTGGACGCCGGGTCCTGCGTGGGGAACTGGCCGGTGGACGCCGGGTCGTGCGTGGGGAACTGCCCGGTGGACGCCGGGTCCTGCGTGGGGAACTGCCCGGTGGACGCCGGGTCCTGCGTGGGGAACTGCCCGGTGGACGAGGGGTCCTGGACCGGGAACTGCCCTGTGGAGGCGGGCTCCTGGACCGGGAACTGACCCGTCGAACCGCTGTCCCGCTGACTGAAGTCCTGAGTGGGAGCCGGGGTCGGTCCGCCGTACACGTCCGAGCGGACGAACTGGCCGCTGCCCTGCTGCGGAGCACCGTGGCCGGGGCGGGGGAACTGGCCGGTGGCGGCCGGACCCTGCTGGTCGTCGATGCGGGGCAGACGCGAGGTGACGTCCGGTTCCTCGTGGCCGCGCGGGGCGTCCAGCGGGGGACGCGGCGGCACCGGCGGCTGCGCGTTGTCGTCGCTCCAACTCGGCGTCCGGGGCTGGGGGTTGCCTCCGGGCAGCTCGGCGCGCGGACCACCGAGCGGCGGGAGCTGCGGACGGCGCCGACCACCGTCGTCGCCCTGACGCTGCTGCGGTGCGGGCGACGTGCCACGGGCACCGCCGAAGGCGTCCTGACGCCCGGGCTCACGCGCGGCGAAGCCGTCGAAACCGCCGTCCTGGCGCCCGGAGTTCGGGGCCTGGAAGTTCTGTGCGCCCGGCCCGGCCTGTCCGAAGGCGTTACCGGCACCGGCCGGAGCCGGCCGGCCCTGCTGGGGGCCGCCCTGCGGACCACGCGGACCGCCGGGGGCAGCGGGACCGCCGGGACCCGCACCCGGAAGTGCTGCCCGCGAACCGCCGCCGACCTGGCCGCGGGGTGCCGCGCCCGCACCGAGCAGCCCGGGACCGCCGCCGGAGGCGCCGCCACCGAGCGCGGGACCACCCGCGCCGCCGCGGCGAGCTGCCGCGACACCGGCGGCGGCCTGCGCGGCGGCGGGACCGCCTGCGGCCGGTGCACCGGGCTTGCCGGGGGCCGGCTTCTTGCCGCCCTGGGCCACGTCGACGGGGAGCATGACGAGTGCGGTCGTACCACCGGAGTCGGACGGGCGCAGCTGGATGCGGATGCCGTGGCGCTGCGACAGCCGGCCGACCACGAACAGACCCATGCGGCGGGAGACGGAGACGTCCACGGTGGGCGGCGAGGCGAGCCGCTCGTTGATCGCGGCGAGGTCCTCGGGGGAGAGGCCGATACCGGTGTCGTGGATCTCGATCAGTACCCGGCCGTCGGGCAGCGCGTGACCGGTGACCTTGACCTTGGTCTGCGGGGAGGAGAACGAGGTGGCGTTCTCCAGCAGCTCGGCGAGCAGGTGCACGAGGTCGTTGACGACGCGGCCGGCGACCTCGGTCGCCGGGACCTGGGCCAGTTCGATGCGCTCGTACTGCTCCACCTCGGACGCGGCGGCGCGGAGCACGTCGACCAGCGGGACCGGGCGGGTCCAGCGGCGGCCGGGCTCTTCACCCGCGAGAACGAGGAGGTTCTCACCGTTACGGCGCATACGGGTCGCGAGGTGGTCCAGCTTGAACAGCGAGGACAGCTGGTCCGGGTCGGCCTCGCGGGACTCCAGCTCGGAGATCAGCGACAGCTGACGCTGGATGAGACCCTGCGAGCGGCGCGAGAGGTTGGTGAACATCGCGTTGACGTTGCCCCGCAGCAGGGCCTGCTCGGCGGCGAGGCGGACCGCCTCGCGGTGCACGTCGTCGAAGGCCGCGGCCACCCGGCCGATCTCGTCCTTGGAGTGCACACCGACCGACTCGACGGAGGTGTCGACGTCCTGCGGGTCGGACTCGGAGAGCTGCTTGACCAGCTCGGGCAGGCGGTCCTGGGCGACCCGGGTGGCGGTGTCCTGCAGCCGGCGCAGCGAGCGGATCATGGACCGGGCCACGACGAAGGCGCCGACGAGCGAGATACCGAGGACGAGCAGGATCAGCGCACCGGAGATGATGGCTTCGCGCTCGGACTCGTTGCGCAGCTCGCGGGCCTTCTGCTCCATCTCGTTCAGCAGCGTGTCCTCGATCTTGGACATCGCCTGGATCTTCGTGGAGTCGGCGTCGACCCAGTCCTTGTACGAGCGCTTGTCGCGCAGCTGGATGCCGTTCTCCTGGCTCAGCACACGCTCGGAGTACTCGTCGGCTTCCTTGATCGTCGCGCTGCCGTCCGTGAGCGGCTTGATCAGTTCCGCGGCGTCGCCCTGGTAGATATTGCGGAACGAGGCCAGCTCGTTGCGCTCGTTGTCCCAGGCGGACAGGCCGTACTGCCGGTCGTTCTGGGAGAGCTTCCCGAAGTCCCTGTCGTTCACCGGCAGGGCCGCGGCGATCACGGCGCGCTGGGTGGAGGCGTACTCCTTGGCGGAGGAGAAGGCCGCCAGCGCGCGGGTGCGCTGGATCATCTCCGGGTTGGAGGTGGCCTGCGCCATGTCCTGGGAGAGGCCGAGAAGCTGTTCGATCAGCTGGTGGTAGGCCTGGACGGTCTGCTGGGAGTTGCCGTCGTCCTTGTAGGCGTCCTGGCGGATACCGCTGAGCTCGCCGATCTGCTGCGCGATCTGCACCACGTTGTCGCGGACACCGTCGAGGTTCTGGTTCCCGCTGGTGTCGATGTCGTGGGTGCCCTCGAGGAAGGCACTGCGGGCGAGGTCCGTCTTCTCACGGACGTTCTTGACCTCGTAGTCCGCGGCGGAGGCGCCGTGCGAGAGGGGACCGGCCGACTGGTCGCGCTCGTCCTGGAGCGCGGCGGCCAGGTTGGTCGCCTGCTTCGTCATGTCGGTCAGCAGCTTCATGTTGTCGAGCTGCTGAATGTCGTCCATGGACTGGTTGATGCGCAGCGCGCCGAGCGAGGTGGCCGCGACCACCGGAAGCGCGAGGAGCGAGACCAGACGCGTGGAGATGCGCCAGTTGCGCAGTGCTACTCGGGAGCCGGGGCCCGTGGGGGCCGGCGGCTTGGGTGCGGTTGTGTTGGGCCCCGCCGTCGTCCCGGGACGAGCGGCGCTGCCGCCGATCTCACCGGCTGGTGCCGGGCCCGGGTTCTGGGCGTGCGGGGGCGAGGAACCGCGGTCGGTTCCGCCGGTCGGCTCCGGCTCGGCCGAAGCGCTGCCATCCCTCTTGAAACGTCCCTGCACTAGCGTCGCAACCTCTGGACCAGGCGCCCCTCCGCAGCTGCGGAGGGACGGTGTCGGTGTCTTCCGGGCGCGTCACGCCCTTGGTGGTCTTGAGTGACCGGCGCTGGACTTTCCCCTTCCCGCCGCCTTCGGCGCTGCTGTGCGCCCCCTGTGCGCCGGTTTCTTCGTCCGCGGCGGTCCCGGGAATTCCAGCACAGTGCCGGATCCTCGAACAAGGCCCGAGGGTCACACTGTGACCTTGGTGACAGATTGCGAATGCAGCGTTACCAAGAGTGTGAAAGGATCCCGGAGATAACGGACCTTTTTCGCTTATCACTTAGGGGCGGGGGGTGTCCCAGTCGCCATGATCGGGAGCGGAATGGTGGCTTCCGAAGGGCAATGTCCGTTTCGAAGGGGTGGCTCACTGATGCGTAATGCCCGATTTGCCCACTAGTCAGTGAGCAAACTCACACGACCTTCACGGCACCTTTCCGGCATTACACGGGAACTGCATGTTTAGCCTGACGCTTTACATGGATGGCCAATCCGACAACCCGCGCCGCTGACAAGGCACTTCGAGCCCGGCGCCCGCACCGACGAGGTCAACTACAACTGTGAAGACGACGATGATGTTCCGCACCATAGCCAACCCGCGCCGCACCACGCTGGCGCACCTCTCGGACGCGGAGGAACTGCGCGCCGCGGAACAGCAGGAGCACTCCGTCGACCTCCCGGAGCAGACCGCCAACCCCCGGCGCACCGTCCTGATGGAGATCCCGGCCGCCGCGGTCGCGGCGAAGTAGCGCGCGACGCGGCCGCCCGGGCACCGGGCGGCCGCGTGCGGTCATTGCCACGGTGCCACGGGGTCACGGCCCTCGTGCCAGCCGGCGTTCGGGGTTCCGGTGGACACCCGGCCGCCTCAACCGCCGGAGACGAACAGCCCATTGCCGACCGGGTCGACGCGGAAGCGGACGCGGTGCCCCACGTCGATGTCATCCGGCCACGAGGAACACGATTGGCGGGTGCGGGTGCGGGTGCGGGTGCGGGTGCGGGTGCGGTTGCGCAGATGCGCGGGCTGGCGCCGGTGCGGCCGCCGGTGAAGTCCTTGTGGACCTTGGCGCTCCGCCGCAGTAGCTCTCCGCCGAACACGAAGCGGTCGCAGGCGTCCTCCGCGGTCGCGGTCGTGCCGGTACCAGGACCGCCGCAGCGGCCACCGCGCCCACCGTGCCAGGCGTCTCCGTTTCCGCCGCTCGCCCCGTTCTCCCTGGTCTCGATGCCCGATGGCCAAGGTCTGGTCTCGATGCCCGATGGCCGAGGCCGATCCCGACGGCATGAAGTGATCATTGGGCTCGTACGGTCCACCCGTCGGGCGTCTGAGCGGTTCCTTCGGGGTGCCGGGCCCGCTCGGCGCTATTACGGATGCGGCCCATCGGCCCTCGGGCGATAGCCTGGGGCCTTACGACTCCAGCAGCTCAGTGACTCAGTGAGGGGCGCAAGGAACCCGTGCGCATCGCCAGATTCTCCATCGACGGCAATGTCGCCTTCGGCGCGGTCGAGGGCAGCGGCAGCAGCCCCGGCGAGCTCGTCCTCGACATCATCAAGGGCATCCCGTTCTCGGACTTCGAGCTCTCCGGCACCAAGGTCCCGCTGAGCAAGGTCAGGCTGCTGCCCCCCGTGCTCCCGAACAAGGTCGTGGCCTACGGCCGCAACTACGCGGAGCACGCCAGGGAACTGGGCAACGAGGTCCCGGACGCCCCGTTCGCCTTCTTCAAGCCGTCCACCTCGGTGATCGGCCACGGCGACGAGATCCAGTACCCCTCCTTCTCCCAGGACCTGCACCACGAGGCCGAACTGGCCGTGGTCATCGGCCGCATGTGCCGTGAGGTGCCGCGCGAACGGGTAAAGGACGTGATCCTCGGCTACACCTGCGCCAACGACATCACCGCCCGTGACGTCCAGAGGCGCGAGAAGCAGTGGGCCCGGGCCAAGGGCTTCGACACCTCGTGTCCGCTGGGCCCCTGGGTGGAGACGGAGCTGGACCCCTCCGACCTCACGATCCAGCTCACCGTCAACGGGCAGCAACGCCAGCTCGGCCGCACCAGCGAGATGATCCACCCCATCGAGGATCTGATCGTGCACATCTCCGAGGCCATGACGCTGCTCCCCGGCGACGTGATCCTCACGGGCACCCCCGCGGGGGTCGGGCCCCTCACCGTCGGCGACGAGGTCGCCGTCACCATCGAAGGCATCGGCACTCTCACCAACAAGGTTGTCAAGCGTGGCTAGCGCACCCTCCCCCAAGCTCTCGGCGGCGCTCGAGCAGGGGGTACCCCCTCGCGTACGTTTCTGTCCGTCCCCGACCGGCAACCCCCATGTGGGCCTGGTCCGCACGGCCCTGTTCAACTGGGCGTTCGCCCGCCACACCGGCGGCACGTTCGTCTTCCGCATCGAGGACACCGACGCGGCCCGGGACTCCGAGGAGTCCTACGAGCAGCTGCTGGACTCGATGCGCTGGCTGGGCTTCGACTGGGACGAGGGCCCCGAGATCGGCGGCCCGCACGCGCCGTACCGTCAGTCGCAGCGCATGGACCTCTACAAGGACGTCGCCGGGAAGCTGCTCGACGCCGGCCACGCCTACCACTGCTACTGCTCCACGGAGGAGCTGGACGCCCGCCGTGACGCCGCCCGCGCGGCCGGCCGCCCGTCCGGCTACGACGGCCACTGCCGCGATCTCACTGCCGAGCAGAAGGCGGCCTACGAGGCCGAGGGGCGCACCCCGATCGTCCGATTCCGCATGCCCGACGAGACGATCACCTTCACCGACCTGGTCCGCGGCGAGCTGACCTTCACCCCGGAGAACGTCCCGGACTACGGGATCGTCCGGGCCAACGGCGCGCCCCTGTACACCCTGGTGAACCCGGTCGACGACGCCCTGATGGAGATCACCCACGTCCTGCGCGGCGAGGACCTGCTCTCCTCCACCCCCCGCCAGATCGCCCTCTACAAGGCGCTGATCGAGCTGGGCATCGCCAAGTCCGTGCCCGAGTTCGGTCATCTGCCGTACGTCATGGGCGAGGGCAACAAGAAGCTGTCCAAGCGCGACCCGCAGTCCTCCCTGAACCTGTACCGGGAGCGCGGCTTCCTGCCCGAGGGTCTGCTCAACTACCTCTCCCTGCTGGGCTGGTCGCTCTCCGCGGACCGCGACATCTTCTCCACCGAGGAGATGGTGGCGGCCTTCGACGTCGCGGACGTCAACCCCAACCCGGCCCGCTTCGACCTGAAGAAGGCCGAGGCGATCAACTCCGACCACATCCGGCTGCTCGACGTGAAGGAGTTCACCGAGCGCTGCCGGACGTGGCTGAGGGCGCCGTTCGCGCCGTGGGCTCCGGAGGACTTCGACGAGGCGAAGTGGCAGGCGATCGCCCCGCACGCGCAGACCCGTCTGAAGGTCCTCTCCGAGATCACCGAGAACGTCGACTTCCTGTTCCTCCCGCAGCCGGTGTCCGACGAGGCGTCCTGGGCGAAGGCGATGAAGGAGGGCGCGGCCGAGCTGCTCACCACCGCCCGCGCCAAGCTCCTCGAGGCCGACTGGAGCAGCGCCGAGTCGCTGAAGAGCGCAGTCCTCGCGGCGGGCGAGGAGCACGGCCTGAAGCTCGGCAAGGCCCAGGCCCCGGTCCGGGTCGCCGTCACCGGCCGCACGGTCGGCCTGCCGCTCTTCGAGTCCCTGGAAATCCTGGGCAGCGACAAGACGATCGCCCGCATCGACGCGGCACTGGCGAAGCTGGCGGCGTAGCCGCGGCCCGCTATGACGATGGGGCGCCACCCGTGTCGGGTGTCGCCCCATCGTCATACGCCGACCGGCGTGCGGGCTTGCTGGGCGACTTACTCCCCGCGCTTCGCGGGCCAAGCGCGGGCCGCCTGGCTGGCGCGCGTGCCGGCTGGCGGGTGTACGTGCTGGTCGGCTGCCTCACTGGGGCGTTCGCCGGCCGCCTCGCTTGCGTGTTGGTCGGCCGTCTGGCTTGCGTGCTGGCCGGCTGCCTGGCGCGCGTTCGGGTCGGCGGGCTTACGTGCTGGTCGGCTGCCTGGCTCGCGCGTTGGCCGGCCGCCTGGCTCGCGTGCGGGCCGACGGGTTTACGTGCTTCGGCTGCCTGGCGTACGCCCGCGCCCATGTGCCGGCCGACCGCCGGGCTTGCGTGCTGCTTGGCCGCCCGGCGAGAGACATGGCTCCGCCCTCTCGCCCTCACCCGGCTGACATCGCCCACCTTGGCCCTCGGCCGGCCTTGGCCCGGCCGCCTCGGCCTGTGCAGGCGTGGCCGCGGACGCGCACGGCGTACGCGCCGCCGCGGCCCTCACGGCCCACTCCGGCCTTGACGCAGGTTGCGTCAGGCCCCGGGTCTGCCGCGACCCTCGAGGCCGCCGGGCCCCCGGGTCTGCCTCTGCCCTCAGCCGGGCCCCCGGGTCTGCCTCTGCCCTCGGGTCCGCCTTGTCCCTACCAGCCTGCCCCGTCTCACCGGCCCGCGCCCGCCCCGTCACCGGCCCACCCCGTCACCGGCCCGGCCCGGCCCGCGCCCGCCCCGTCACCGGCCCGGCCCGAGGCAACGTGGTTGTGGCCCTGGCGATCGGCCCGCCCGTGTCGCTCGAGCAGAGAGGTCCCACCCCGCAGCGGCCGAGCGTCGTCCCTGGTCTCGTTCCTCGGGCTCCGCCCGGACCCCCACGGGCGGGGACGCGGGGACGTTCTCGCGCCGGTCGCACACCGCCCTGGAGGTGCGGTGCCGAGTCGGACCGTCCAGCGCTACGGTCGTCTCATGAGGATCCAAGCCGTGGTCTGGGACATCGACGACACCCTCTTCGACTACACCACGGCGGACCGCGCCGGGCTGTGGGCCCATCTTTCCGCGGTGGGCCTGCCCCACGCCTACCCCTCCCCGGAGCAGGCCCTGGACCGTTGGCGGGAGGTGAGCGACCAGCAGTGGGCCCGGTTCGCCGCGGGGGAGACCACCTTCGAGGAACAGCGCCGGGAGCGCGTAAGGGTCTTCCTCGGCGAGGAGTTGAGCGACGCCGAGGCCGACGCATGGTTCCACCGCTACGTCGGACACTACGAAGCGGCCTGGGCGCTCTTCCCCGACGTGCTGCCCGTGCTCGACCTCCTCGCCGTCGGCTACCGGCACGCGATCCTGTCCAACTCCAGCCTCAGCAACCAGGATCGCAAGCTGCGCATCCTAGGAGTGCGCGACCGTTTCGAGTCGGTGCTGTGCGCCGCCGAACTCGGCGTCTCCAAGCCGGCGGCGGAGGCCTTCCACGCGGCCTGCGACGCGCTCGGCCTCGCCCCGCACCAGGTCGCCTATGTCGGCGACCACCCAGAGATCGACGGCCGTGGCGCCGCCGACGCCGGAATGTTCGCGGTCTGGATCGACCGCTCGTCCGTGACCGCCGTCACCGGCGGCCCCGCCGTGCCCGAGAACGAGCCGGCCGGAGCGGGCCCGACCCTGCCCGTCGACCTGCGTCGCATCGCCTCCCTCGCCGAACTCCCCGCGCTCCTCGGCCCGGATACCCGTTTTGGAGCGCCGTCCACCTTCGGGTAATGTTCTTCCTGCGCCGCCGGAGAGCGGGCCGAAAGGCCGGAACCCCGAGGCGCAAGCTAAAACAAAGCCCTCGCAGGGGGTTGCGTTTCAGTGGCCTATGGTGTAATTGGCAGCACGACTGATTCTGGTTCAGTTAGTCTTGGTTCGAGTCCAGGTAGGCCAGCTCGCAGAGCTCATCTGCGCCCGTGGAGATCGACTCCACAAAGCCCCCGTTGTGTAGCGGCCTAGCACGCCGCCCTCTCAAGGCGGTAGCGCCGGTTCGAATCCGGTCGGGGGTACAGATCCTTCCCGCGAGGAGAGTCCGGGTCGCACCCCCTCCCCTTGATGCAGGATCGCTAGGGCCCCCGTTGTGTAGCGGCCTAGCACGCCGCCCTCTCAAGGCGGTAGCGCCGGTTCGAATCCGGTCGGGGGTACAAACTGGTCTAAACCACATTGGTCTATGGTGTAATTGGCAGCACGACTGATTCTGGTTCAGTTAGTCTAGGTTCGAGTCCTGGTAGACCAGCTCGGATCTGCGGAAACGCAAGATCCTCGCCCCCGTTGTGTAGCGGCCTAGCACGCCGCCCTCTCAAGGCGGTAGCGCCGGTTCGAATCCGGTCGGGGGTACTCGATCCGAAGGGGCCTTCCGTACGCGGGAGGCCCCTTCCGCATGCTCGGACACCGTGGACGCGTCGGCGACGGGACGCGTCGGGACAATCGACTTGGACTCAGGCGGTCAGCGGCACGGCGTGGATCTCGTCCGCCGGGTGGCCGCTGCGCTCGTGGATACGCTGCACCGCCTCCGCCGACGGGGCCTCCGACAGGCAGTACACGACCCCGGACTCCGGGTCCGCCCAGGCCTGCTTGAAGTGGACACTCTCCTCTCTCTCGATGGCGAGGTCCGCACGGTGGGCAGCCCGCAGTTGCTCGCCCGTGATCCCCTTCATCCCGTGATGGACGTCCATGAACTCGGCCATGATCACACACCTCCTGGGGGCACTACTTCCATGCTGCACCCGCCGTCACAGGCGCCGCATCCGGCGCGGAGGCACACCTCAAGGGCTTTGCAGCAGCGGCGTTGATCCGTCACCCGAGGACGGTCGGTGAGCCCAGGATGGTCAGTCACCCGTGCACGGTCGGTCGCCCGAAGACGGTCGGCTCCCAACCGCGGTCGGCCCGTGGCGGCCGACCCGGAGGGTCAGCCCGAGCGCCGCAGCGCCTCGGACAACCGCGCCGCCGCGTCGATCACGGCCTGTGCGTGCATCCGGCCCGGGTGCCGGGTCAGCCGCTCGATCGGTCCGGAGACCGAGACGGCGGCCACCACGCGGTTCGACGGTCCGCGCACAGGCGCCGAGACCGACGCGACCCCCGGCTCCCGCTCGCCGATCGACTGGGCCCAGCCCCGGCGTCGTACCCCGGACAGGGCCGTCGCCGTGAAACGCGCGCCCTGCAGTCCCCGGTGCAGCCGCTCCGGCTCCTCCCAGGCCATCAGGATCTGGGCCGACGAGCCCGCCTTCATCGTCAACGTCGAGCCGACGGGCACCGTGTCCCGAAGGCCGGACAGCCGCTCCGCCGCGGCCACGCAGATGCGCATGTCCCCCTGGCGACGGTAGAGCTGTGCGCTCTCGCCCGTGACGTCCCGCAGATGCGTCAGCACCGGGCCGGCCGTGGCGAGCAGCCGGTCCTCGCCCGCCGCCGCGGCCAGCTCGGCCAGCCGGGGACCCAGAATGAAACGGCCCTGCATGTCCCGCGCCACCATGCGGTGGTGTTCCAGTGCCACGGCCAGTCGATGAGCCGTGGGTCGTGCGAGTCCCGTGGCCGCGACCAGCCCCGCGAGGGTGGCCGGACCGGACTCCAGGGCGCTGAGGACAAGGGCCGCCTTGTCCAGAACGCCCACGCCGCTAGAGTTGTCCATGAAACGATACTCGCGTCTCACTCTGTGAAACGCAAGTTCAATTTCCCGGCGGACTTGCCACCCTGTACGTATCAACGGCCCGATGGACCGACGGGTCCGGCGGACGCCGTCCAGTACTGGGGTACGGACGACGACGTCTACATCTCTAGTTGGGCCGGGCGACCACAGCCGGCCGAAGGGAAAGCGATGGGTAGGACACTCGCGGAGAAGGTCTGGGACGACCATGTCGTCCGGCGCGCCGAGGGCGAGCCCGACCTCCTCTTCATCGATCTGCACCTGCTGCACGAGGTGACCAGCCCCCAGGCCTTCGACGGCCTCCGCAAGAGCGGCCGCACCGTGCGGCGCCTCGACCTCACCATCGCGACCGAGGACCACAACACCCCGACCCTCGACATCGACAAGCCGATCGCCGACCCGGTCTCCCGTGCCCAGCTGGAGACCCTGCGCAAGAACTGCGCGGAGTTCGGCGTACGGCTGCACCCGCTCGGCGATGTCGAGCAGGGCGTCGTCCACGTGGTGGGACCGCAGCTGGGCCTGACCCAGCCCGGCACCACCGTGGTCTGCGGTGACTCCCACACCTCCACGCACGGCGCCTTCGGCGCGCTCGCCTTCGGTATCGGCACCTCCCAGGTCGAGCACGTGCTGGCCACCCAGACGCTGCCGCTGGCCCGCCCGAAGACCATGGCGATCACGGTCGACGGCGAGCTGCCCGAGGGCGTCACGGCCAAGGACCTGATCCTGGCGATCATCGCCAAGATCGGCACCGGCGGTGGCCAGGGCTACATCCTGGAATACCGCGGCTCGGCCATCGAGAAGCTCTCGATGGAGGCCCGGATGACCATCTGCAACATGTCGATCGAGGCCGGCGCACGCGCGGGCATGATCGCCCCCGACGAGACCACCTTCGCCTACCTCAAGGGCCGCCCGCACGCCCCCGAGGGCGAGGACTGGGACGCCGCCGTCGCCTACTGGAAGACGCTGAAGACCGACGACGACGCGGAGTTCGACGCCGAGGTCCGCATCGACGCCGCCTCACTGTCCCCGTTCGTCACCTGGGGCACCAACCCCGGCCAGGGTGCGCCGCTTTCGGCGTCCGTCCCCGACCCGGCTTCGTACGAGGACGCTTCGGAGCGACTGGCCGCCGAAAAGGCCCTGGAATACATGGGGTTGACCGCGGGACAGCCGCTGCGCGAGATCAAGGTCGACACCGTCTTCGTAGGTTCCTGCACCAACGGCCGCATCGAGGACCTGCGCGCCGCCGCGGAGATCCTCAAAGAACGCAAAGTCGCCGACGGCGTACGGATGCTGGTCGTCCCCGGCTCCGCGCGCGTGGGTCTGCAGGCCGTCTCCGAGGGCCTGGACGTGGTCTTCAAGGACGCCGGCGCCGAATGGCGGCACGCGGGCTGCTCGATGTGTCTGGGCATGAACCCCGACCAGCTGGCCCCGGGCGAGCGTTCCGCCTCCACCTCCAACCGCAACTTCGAGGGCAGGCAGGGCAAGGGCGGCCGTACGCACCTGGTCTCCCCGCAGGTCGCCGCCGCCACCGCCGTACTCGGCCACCTGGCCTCCCCGGCCGACCTGTCCGACGCCGACACCCGCACGCCCGCTGGAGTCTGAACAGCCATGGAAGCATTCACCACGCACACCGGCCGGGCCGTTCCGCTGCGCCGCAGCAATGTGGACACCGACCAGATCATCCCCGCGCACTGGCTCAAGAAGGTGACCCGGGACGGCTTCGAGGACGGGCTGTTCGAGGCCTGGCGCAAGGAC
This sequence comes from Streptomyces cavernae, assembly GCF_004023625.1. Lineage (GTDB taxonomy): Bacteria > Actinomycetota > Actinomycetes > Streptomycetales > Streptomycetaceae > Streptomyces > Streptomyces cavernae. Next base: position 28,593 of record NZ_RPDJ01000037.1, read on the forward strand.
TCGTCCTTCATCCTCAACCAGCCGGAGCGGGAGGGCGCCACCGTCCTGGTCGCCGGCCCCGACTTCGGCACCGGCTCCTCCCGCGAGCACGCCGTGTGGGCGCTGCAGAACTACGGCTTCAAGACCGTGATCTCCTCCCGCTTCGCCGACATCTTCCGCGGCAACTCGCTGAAGAACGGTCTGCTCACGGTCGTTCTGGAGCAGAAGATCGTGGACGCGCTCTGGGAGCTCACCGAGAAGGACCCCGAGGCCGAGATCACGGTCGACCTCCAGGCCCGCGAGGTGCGCGCCGAGGGCATCACCGCCTCCTTCGAGCTGGACGAGAACTCCCGCTGGCGGCTGCTGAACGGCCTGGACGACATCTCGATCACGCTGCGGAACGAGGCGGACATCGCGGCGTACGAGGCGGGCCGCCCCTCGTACAAGCCGCGGACCCTCCCCGTCTGAGACGTTCGACGCGAGAGCCTTCACGGGCCGCCCGCGCCAGTCTGAATCCAGCCATAGCAACACCCCTCTGTACCCCCAATCGTGGACGGTTGGGGGTACAGCCGTGTCTGCCCCCGGCCGGGCCCGGAGCAACCCCGAAACGCATGCCAACTTGCCTAGTTACAAAGGGCTTTGCCTGGGTACCCGGACCTCGGTGCCGCGCTCGGCGGAAGTGCCGGAGAGGCCTCTGGGAGACGGCAGTTGTCCCCTGGGCAGGCGACAACTCGCCCCAGATGGCACAATCTGTGCATGGACAACGACGGCCAACTCAAGCTCTATACGGCGGTCGCGGCCCAACTCAAGGAAGCGCACTCAAGGGTGCGCGCACTGCAAGTCCCGGAGGGCGTACGGATGGCGCTGACCCGGAAGCTGCTGGTCATTACGGCCGCGGCCAAGCACGATCTCGCCGATGCGACAAGGCGTCTGGAGAGCTTCATGAAGGACCTCGACGAGGGGCGAATCCCCGAAGAGGGCCTCTGAGGAACTCCGTGACCGTCCGAGTCGGATGCGGCACAAGGGTGATTAGCCCGTTTCGTGTTTGATTTGCGGTATATATCTGCCTAACGTGCGAAAACGCTTGAACACTTTCGTTCCGGCAATGTCTCCGAAGGGGAAGACGTGAACAAGGCGCAGCTCGTAGAAGCGATTGCCGACAAGGTCGGCGGGCGTCAGCAGGCCGCCGACGCGGTCGACGCCGTACTGGATGCGATCGTCCGTGCAACTGTGGCGGGGGAGCGGGTCTCGGTCACCGGATTCGGTTCCTTCGAGAAGGTCGACCGCCCCGCCCGTTACGCCCGCAACCCGCAGACCGGCGAGCGGGTCCGGGTGAAGAAGACCTCTGTTCCGCGCTTCCGTGCGGGCCAGGGCTTCAAGGACCTGGTGAGCGGCACGAAGAAACTCCCGCGCGGAGGCGAGGTCGCCGTGAAGAAGGCGCCCAAGGGCAGCCTGACCGGCGGTGCAGCGGCCACGGTCAAGAAGGCCGCGGCGAAGAAGGCCACCGCCAAGACCACCACGGCGCGCAAGACCGCTGCCACGAAGAAGGCCGCGGCGAAGAAGACCACCCCCGCCGCGCAGAAGACGACGGCCAAGAAGGCCGCCGCCAAGCAGACTCAGGCGAAGAAGACCACGGCCAAGAAGACGACGGCCAAGAAGGCCGCCGCCAAGAAGGCGCCGGCCAAGAAGGCCCCGGCCAAGAAGGCCCCGGCCAGGAAATCGACGGCGCGCAAGACCACCGCCAAGAAGACGACCACCGCCCGTTCGTGACAAGGGCGCTGGGCACTCACGCACTGGGCCGGGCTCCCACGGGAGCCCGGCCCGCGGCGTTGTCCGGTGCGTGATCCCCTCAGAACGTATACAGCGTCACCAGCGTGACGCGTCGCGCCTCACCTTCACCCGCGACCTCGATACGCACCCGCTGTCCCGGCCGCAACATCCGCAACCCACCCGCGTCGAACGCGGCCCCGTCGAACGCCAGCGGTGTTCCGTCGTCGAGCAACACCTGCCCGCTACGGGTCTCGGGTTCGTATGTGTACGCGGTCGCCTGCATGGGGGAAGCGTACTAAGCCCCTCGGACGGGCCGGTGGCTGCGCCCCTTCAGGGGCCGGGGAACTACGCGATAAACCAGTGGCGGCCCGCAGTGTGGGGAATCGGGGACGCGGGGCAGCGCCCCGTCGGGGCGAGAGAAACCACGCCCGGCCCGCAGCAGACGGAAAACCGGGGCCGGGGCACCACCCAGGACGGCTGACCAGCGCAGCGCCGCCGCTCAGCGGAGCGCCATCCGTGCCGCCACCGCGGCCGTCCGCGGCCCCACTCCCAGTGCGAGCGCAGCCCGCAGATCGTTCCCGGTATCCACGTCCTGGCGGACCGAATCCACCGACGGCACGGCGAGTTCCACCGCCCCCGACGCCCGGTGCCGCGCCCGTGAATCCGTGCCGAAGGCGGGCAGCAATTGCCGCCCGGGCGCACAGGTCAGCAGCGTCGTACCGATTCCCGCCGCGTCCGGGAGGAAAGCGCGCGGGAATTCGGCGGCGGCGTCGAGAACCCGCGCCAATTCCATGGGGCGCAACGCCGGCAGATCGGCGTTCAGGGCGGCCACGGCGGACTCCGGGCGGGGAACGCGCACAACGGCCGCGGCATGCGTCAGCGCGGCGTTCATGCCCCCGCCGGGCTCGTCGGCGACGATATGCGCGCCCAGCGCGGCCAGCTCACGGCCCGCCAGCGTGTCACCCGTGACGACCGCCACATCCCGCACCGCCGGGCAGTCCACCGCCGCGGCCACGGTGTCCTGTGCGAACGCCAGCGCCAGGCCGGGCCGCAGCGCGTCCGCGGCGGTGTCCGAGAGTCGGCTCTTGGCGCGTGCCAAGGCCTTCAGGGGTATCACCAGAGTCCACTGCACCTGTGCTCCCGCCCTCCGCCTCCGGGCCCTTCCACCCGCCCGCGTAGGCCCCATTGTCACCTGCCCGCACACGCGGCAGGCGGGCGCGCCGCACCGCGGGCGTACGGTGTTCTCGACAGACGCGCGGCCTGGAGCCACACTTGTCCGGCCCGCAGGCCCCACCGGCCCCCAGGCCCCAACGGAAGGTGTCCGAGTGTCCCGCCGCAGAATCGGCTTCTGGTATCGCTTCGCAGCGGTCCTGTGCAAACCGCCTCTGGTGGTTCTGGTCAAGCGGGACTGGCGCGGAATGGAGAACATTCCGAGGGACGGCGGTTTTATCACCGCGGTCAACCACAATTCTCATGTGGACCCGTTCGCGTATGCCCACTATCAGTACAACACCGGCCGAGTTCCACGTTTCCTCGCCAAGAGCGGCCTTTTCAAGAAGGGATTCATCGGCGCCGCGATGCGCGGTACCGGACAGATCCCCGTCTACCGCGAGAGCACCGACGCGCTCAGCGCCTTCCGGGCCGCCGTCGACGCGGTGGAGCGCGGCGAGTGCGTGGTGTTCTATCCCGAGGGCACCATCACCCGCGACCCCAACCAGTGGCCGATGACCGGCAAGACCGGCGCCGCCCGGGTCGCCCTGCAGACCAAGTGCCCGGTCGTCCCCGTGGCCCAGTGGGGCGCCAACCTGCTGCTGCCGCCGTACGCCAAGAAGCTCAACGTCTTCCCGCGCAAGACACACCACGTGCTGGCGGGCCCACCGGTCGACCTGTCGCGCTTCTACGACAAGGAAATGACTCCGGAGGTCCTGAAGGAGGCGACCGAGGTCATCATGGCCGCGATCACCGCGCAGCTCGAGGTGATCCGCGGCGAGAAGGCGCCCGAGGTGCCCTTCGACCCGCGTCAGGTGCGCTTGGAGCAGCGCCGCAGGACCGAGGCCCAGACGCAGGAGCGGGCCGAGGAGCAGAAGGGGCACAGCAAGTGACGTCATCCGGCGAGCCCGTCAGGGCGGCCGTCTTCGGGACCGGATCGTGGGGCACGGCCTTCGGCATGGTGCTCGCCGACGCGGGGTGCGAAGTCACCCTGTGGGCGCGGCGCCCGGAGGTCGCCGAGGCGGTCAACTCGACCCGCACCAACCCGGACTACCTCCCGGGCATCGAACTGCCCGCGAACATGCGGGCCACGACCGACCCCGCCGAAGCGGCGGCCGGCGCCGAGTTCACGGTGCTCACCGTTCCCTCGCAGACCCTGCGCGCCAACCTCGCCGACTGGACCCCGCTGCTGCACCGGGGCACCGTCCTCGTGTCGCTGATGAAGGGCGTCGAACTCGGTTCCGCGATGCGGATGAGCGAGGTCATCGAGGACGTCGCCAAGGTGGGGCCCGAGCGCGTCGCCGTCGTCACCGGGCCCAATCTCGCCCGGGAGATCGCCGCCCGCATGCCGGCCGCCGCGGTGGTCGCCGCCACCTCCGAAGAGGTCGCCCGGCGCCTGCAGGCCGCCTGCCACACCCCGTACTTCCGCCCGTACACCAATCCCGACGTCGTGGGCTGCGAACTCGGCGGAGCCGTCAAGAACGTCATCGGGCTCGCCGTAGGCATCGCGGACGGCATGGGCCTCGGCGACAACGCCAAGGGCTCGCTCATCACCCGCGGACTCGCCGAGACGACCCGGCTCGGTCTCGCCATGGGCGCCGACCCGCTGACCTTCTCCGGTCTCGCCGGCCTGGGCGACCTGGTGGCCACCTGCTCCTCGCCGCTCTCGCGCAACCACACCTTCGGCACCAACCTCGGCAAGGGCATGACCCTGGAGGAGACCATCGCGGTCACCAAGCAGACCGCGGAGGGCGTCAAGTCCTGTGAGTCGGTGCTCGATCTGGCCCGTCGGCACGGCGTCGACATGCCGATCACCGAGACCGTCGTGGGCATCGTCCACGACGGCAAGCCGCCGGTGGTCGCGCTCAAGGAGCTGATGTCGCGCAGCGCCAAGCCCGAACGACGCTGAGCGATCACGGCCCGGAAAACCGGCTGCCGAGCCGGGTAACCAGCCCGTGCCGCCGCTGACTCAGGACCTACCAGCAGGTACTCTCAACGCGATATGAGCGCTGAGAACCTGCCCCAGAGCCCCGAGCCGCAGCCCCGGAAACCGCGTGTGGCCGTCGTCTTCGGCGGCCGCAGCTCCGAACACGGGATCTCCATCGTCACCGCCGGAGCGGTCCTGCGCGCCATCGACCGGACGAAGTACGACGTGCTGCCCATCGGCATCACCCGTGACGGCCGTTGGGCGCTCACCGCGGACGACCCGGAGCGGATGGCGATCCTCGACCGGCAGCAACCGAGCGTGGAACAGCTCGCCGAGTCCGGCGAGGGCGGCGTGGTCCTCCCGGTCGACCCGGCCAACCGTGAAGTCGTCTACAGCGAGCCGGGATCGGTCCCCAAGGCCCTCGGCGAGGTCGACGTCGTCTTCCCGATGCTGCACGGCCCGTACGGCGAGGACGGCACCCTCCAGGGCCTGCTGGAGCTCTCCGGGATCCCGTACGTCGGCTCGGGCGTGCTCTCGTCCGCGGTCGGCCAGGACAAGGAGTACATGAAGCGGGTCTTCATCTCCTTCGGGCTGCCCGTCGGCCCGTATCTGGTGATCCGGCCCCGCGAGTGGGAGCGCGACGAGTCCGCCGTACGCGGCAGGATCGCCGACTTCGCCGGGGAGCACGGCTGGCCGCTGTTCATCAAGCCCGCGCGCGCGGGCTCCTCGATCGGCATCACCAAGGTCGACTCCTTCGAGGGGCTCGACGAGGCGATCGCGCAGGCGCGGCACCACGACCCGAAGATCCTCGTGGAGGCGGCGGTGCGCGGCCGTGAGATCGAGTGCGGGGTGCTGGAGTTCGAGGACGGCCCGCGGGCCTCGGTCCCCGCGGAGATCCCGGCGGTGCAGTCCCACGAGTTCTACGACTTCGAGGCCAAGTACATCGACGCAGCGCCCGGGGTGGTGCCCGCGCCGCTCACCGACGAGCAGACCGCCGAGGTGCGGCGCCTGGCGATCGAGGCCTTCGAGGCTGCGTCCTGCGAGGGCCTCGTACGCGCGGACTTCTTCCTCACCGAGGACGGCGAGTTCGTGATCAACGAGATCAACACCATGCCCGGCTTCACGCCGATCTCCATGTACCCGCGGATGTGGCAGGAGACCGGGGTCAGCTACCCGGAGTTGGTGGACCGCCTGATCCAGGCGGCCCTGCGCCGCTCCACCGGCCTGCGCTGAGCGCCCCGTCAGGGGAGCGGAAACCGAGGAGTTAGCGACGGCCGGCCCGCACCCGTGCGGCCGGCCTGCGAGGGCGAGAACGGACGCGGCGCCGCGGGGGCTCGACGGAGCCGTCCAGTGCCTGGGGGCGGGGCCCGGATGCCGGGCCCGGCCCGGAACTCCACCGCCGAGCCCGGCCCGAAGAGTGAGGCTCGGAGAGTGGGGCCCGAGAGTGGTGCCGCGCCCGGAGGTGGGGCCCGGAGAGTGGGGCCCGCGGCTCGCGGGCGCCGCAGCCGCGGATGTGGGAGTCGGGGCGTCGGCCTCAGCGGCACGGAGAACCGCGTAACCGGCCTCAGGCGGCCCGCATTCGTGCGGCGGTGCCGCGGAGGGCGGGCCGGGCACGGCGAGGGCTCGACGGCGCCGTCGGCGTCGCTGGAGCGCCGCAGTCCCCGGGAGCGGGAGTTCGGGAGAGCCGGACCCAGGGTGGCGGAGTGTCGGAGCCGGAGTCAGTGTGTCGGTGTCAGGTCGCCTGGGGGCGCCGCGGTCCCCGGGGTGCGGGAGTTCGGGGGGCGTCGGCCCAGGGATCGGAGCCGGAGTCAGGGCGTCGGCGTCAGGTCGCCCGGAACCTCGCAGTTCCGGAGTTCGGGGGCGCCGGACCCGAGTGTGGCGGAGTGTCACCGCCGGAGTCAGGGCGTCGGTGTCAGCGGTGGGCAGGCGGCCTGGTGTGCGCAGCCCGGTCCGCGTCGTCCGTCAGGCGGCCCGCGAGCACGCACGGGACGCAGGGGCCAGGGCGCAACAGTACAACCGTGGAACGGTGCACCCCTAGTCCGCGATGCCTTCCGGTATCGCGGACGCGATCGGCTTCGCGAATCCCGTCAGCGGGCCCGCCCCGTCGCCCGCCCGCTCCTTCGGCAGTGTGACCTCGACATAGGCACGCCGCAGCGTGGTGGTGAAGCGGACCGAACCGTCGTCCCGCTTGTCCACCAGCCAGCCCACGCCGTCCACCGTGGCACCGAGCGCGTCGGCCGTGTTCAGCTCCGCAGGCCGGGGTACACCGCAGCGCAGTATGATCGCCGGGCTCCCCCAGCCCGCGGTCAGCGGGGAAGGGGGCTCGGGATCATTTCGTTCCAGACCGTCGACCTTCTGCGGCAGCACCTTGTCGAGGTTCCGGCACAGCTCGGCGACCTTCGCCTCGGGGGAGGGAATCGGTGCCGTGGCGCTGTCCTCCGTTGAGGAACAGGCCGTGATCGACAACAGCAGGGCAAACGCGGGCAGGCCGAAGGGCCGGTGACGGGAGAACTTCACCGGCCAAGGGTAGACGGGGGCTAGAGGTGCACGACCGGGCAGGTCAGGGTGCGCGTGATGCCGTCCACTTGCTGGACCTTGGCGACCACCATGCGGCCGAGTTCATCGACCGTGTCGGCCTGGGCGCGCACGATCACGTCGTACGGTCCGGTCACGTCCTCGGCCTGGAGCACTCCAGGGATCTTGCTGATTGTGTCGGCGACGGTCGACGCTTTGCCGACTTCCGTCTGGATCAGGATGTACGCCTGTACCACGGAACCTCCAGGGCGGCCACGAGGATCATGTGGGGAGAAGGGACGCCACGGTATCGCGTCGCCGCTCGCCGCGGGGAGACCCGTGGTAGGGGTGGCGCGCACACCGCGGAGCACCGGGGTGCGCCGCGCACCGCATTCCGCGGCCCTCGGGGGCAGACGGTGACGGTCGGCTCGACCGTACCCAGGACAGTGACGGCTCGCGACCGGGCACAGGTCGCAGGTGAGGGAGCAGGAGCATGAAGGGCACCGTGGGCGAGTTGGGGGAGTTCGGGCTCATCAGGGAGCTCACCTCGCGCCTGACCACCACTCCGGCGGTCCGGGTCGGCCCCGGAGACGACGCCGCGGTGGTGTCCGCGCCCGACCGCAGGGTCGTGGCGAGCACCGACGTCCTGCTGGAGGGGCGGCACTTCCGCCGCGACTGGTCCACCGCCTACGACGTGGGCCGCAAGGCGGCGGCGCAGAACCTCGCGGACATCGCCGCCATGGGCGCGGTGCCGACCGCGCTGCTGCTCGGTCTGGTCGTCCCGGCGGAACTCCCCGCCACCTGGGCCACCGAGCTGATGGACGGGCTGCGCGACGAGTGCCAGGTCGCGGGCGCGGCCGTGGTCGGCGGTGACGTCGTCCGCGGCGACACCATCACCATCGCCATCACCGCCCTCGGCGACCTGCGCAACCACGAGCCGGTGACCCGGGCCGGCGCCCAGCCCGGCGACGTGGTCGCGGTGACCGGCTGGCTGGGCTGGTCCGCGGCCGGACACGCGGTGCTCTCCCGCGGCTTCCGCTCGCCGCGCGCGTTCGTCGAGGCGCACCGGCGGCCCGAGCCGCCCTACCACGCGGGACCGGCCGCCGCCGGCCTCGGGGCGACGGCGATGTGCGACGTCAGCGACGGTCTCATCGCCGACCTCGGACACATCGCGGAGGCGAGCAAGGTACGCATCGATGTGCGCTCGGGAGCCATCGACATCCCATCGCAGATGAACGACATCGGTCAGGCCGTCGGGGTCGACCCGATCCAGTGGGTGCTCACCGGCGGCGAGGACCACGCGATCGTGGCGACCTTCCCGCCCGACGTGAAGCTGCCCGCCCGCTGGAAGGTGATCGGCGAAGTGCTCAACCCCTCGGCGCTGCCCCAGGTGACGGTTGACGGGGCGCCGTGGACCAACAAGGGCGGGTGGGACCACTTCGGGGACATCGAGTCATGAGCGCGCCGTCACGGGGAGCCGCGCCACGGACGACTCCGCCCCGGGTGCTGACGGTGGCGGGCTCCGACTCCGGCGGGGGCGCCGGGATCCAGGCCGACCTCAAGACCATGCTCGCGCTGGGTGTGCACGGCATGAGCGTTGTCACCGCCGTCACCGCGCAGAACTCCGTCGGGGTGCAGGGCGCCTGGGAACTGCCCGTGGAGGCGGTGCGGGCCCAGTACCGCAGCGTCGTGGACGACATCGGGGTGCAGGCGGTCAAGACGGGGATGCTGGCCTCGGCCGGACTCGTGGAGGCGGTCGCCGAGTTGCTCGCGGGTACGCGGGCCCCGGTCGTCGTCGACCCGGTCGGGGTCTCCAAGCACGGCGACCCGCTGCTGGCGGCCTCCGCCCTCGACTCCGTCCGTACGAAGCTGCTGCCGGTGGCGACGGTGGCCACGCCCAACCTCGACGAGGTCGTCCAACTCACCGGAATGCGGGTCACGTCGGAGGAGCAGCTGCCCCGGGCCGCGGCGGCCGTGCTCGGGTTCGGGCCGCGCTGGGTGCTGATCAAGGGGGGTCATCTCGCCGGTGACGCGGTCGATCTGCTGACCGACGGCTCGGCGGAGCACTGGCTGCGGGCTCCCCGCCACGACAACCGCCACACGCACGGCACTGGGTGCACCCTCGCCTCGGCCATCGCCTCCGGCCTGGCGAAGGGCCAGTCCGTGCCGGAAGCGGCACGGGCGGCCAAGGAGTACGTGACCGGTGCGATCGCGGCGGGATTCGCGCTCGGGGACGGGATCGGCCCGGTGGACCACGGGTGGCGGGGGCGCCTTTAGAGCTCGCTCGGAGCTCTTGGGCGGCCTTCCGGGACCCCGGTCCCGCACGGGCATGGCAAAAGCCGGTCCACCCGAGGTGGACCGGCTTGGTGGCCGTGCGCTAGCCGGTCGTCAGCGCGAGACCTTTCCGGCCTTGATGCACGAGGTGCAAGCGTTCACGCGCTTCGGCGTCCCACCGACCACGGTACGCACACGCTGGATGTTCGGGTTCCAGCGACGGGACGTACGGCGGTGCGAGTGCGAGATGTTGTTGCCGAAGCCCGGGCCCTTGCCGCAGACGTCGCAGTTGGCAGCCACGGGGTCACTCCAAAGACTTCAGATGCTCTTACGGTTTGATCCCGGCATGCCGGGATCAGGATCAACTAGATCCGAGTGGCGGTGCCAGGGGAAGGCCCGAACTGGTTCGGGCAACCGGAGCAGCATATAACGGCTGCGTCCGTAGAAGGAAATTACCATGCTCCGGGGGCTCCCCGTTCCGGCCCCCGCCCCAGCTCCCCGCCCCAGCCACTGTCCCAGCCCCGCCCAGGGCATACCGAGGCCCGGCCCTCCCGGGCCCCTCTTCCGGAGGAACCCCTTCCGGAGGCTACTCTGCGTCCAGTTCAGCTGCTCTGGGAGGCGCAGGTGCCGCAGGTGCCATTCGACGCTGTCGCGGTGCGCGCCTGGTGCGGGCTCGCGCTCAACGCGCTCGGGCGGGCGCGCGAGGAGATCGACGCGATCAACGTGTATCCCGTCGCGGACGGGGACACCGGGACGAACCTCTATCTGACCCTGGAGTCGGCCACCCAGGCCGTGGAGGCGGTGTTCGCGGGACACGAGGTCGGTGGCCCCGTCCGCGAGAACGCCGGCGCCGAACGGCCGTCGTTCGCCGAGGCCGTGCGGGCCATGGCGCACGGAGCGCTGATCGGGGCCCGGGGCAACTCCGGCACGATCCTCGCGCAGCTGCTGCGTGGCATGGCACAGGTGCTCGCCGCCGACGGCGGGGCGCCGCACATCGACGGACCGGCGCTGCGGCTCGCGCTGCGGCACGCGGCACAGTCCGCGCGGGAGGCGGTGGCGCACCCCGTGGAGGGGACGGTCCTGACGGTGGCCTCGGCCGCCGCCGACGCGGCCCACGGCGCAGAGGGCGACTGCGGCGTCGTCGCCCGCGCCGCCTACGACGGCGCCCGAGCGGCCCTCACGGCGACCACGGGACAACTTCCGGCCCTCAGGCGGGCGGGAGTCGTGGACGCGGGTGGGCGGGGCCTGGTGACCGTCCTGGCGGCCCTCAAGGAGGCGCTCACCGGCGAGGCACCGGGGCCGGTCGCCGGGCCAGCCACCGCACGCCACGGGGCGCCCCCGTCCGACCCAGCCGACCTGACCGACCTGTCCGCCCCATCCGGCCTGCCTGGCCTGTCCGGCCTGGCCGAAGGGGGCCTCGACGCGGCCTCGCACGCAGGCGAGGGCGGCCCCGCCTTCGAGGTGATCTATCTGCTGGAGGCCGACGACACGGCGGTGGCGCGGCTGAAGGAGCGGCTCGACGGCCTCGGGGACTCGCTCGTCGTCGTCGGTGGGGACGGACTGTGGAACGTGCACGTGCACGTCGACGACGCCGGGGCCGCCGTGGAGGCCGGTGTCGAGGCCGGGCGGCCGTACCGGATCCGGATCACGCACTTCGGTGCCGGTGACGCGCACACCGCGGGCAGCCGGCCGCCCCGCGAGCGTACTCAGCGGGCCGTGGTGGCCGTCGTGCCGGGCGAGGGGCTGGCCGGGCTCTACACCGAGGCGGGAGCGACGACCGTACTCGCCCGGCCCGGCGAGCCGCCCGCCAGCGGTGAGCTGGTCGAGGCGGTACGGCGGGCCCACGCGCGCGAGGTGGTGCTGCTGCCCAACGACGCCGACCTGCGCCACACCGCCGCCGCGGCGGCCGAGCAGGCCCGGGCCGAGGGCGTCCGGGTCGCACTGATCCCCACGCGCTCGGCTGTCCAGGGCATCGCGGCGCTCGCCGTGCACGAGCCGGAGCGCCGGTTCGACGAGGACGTGGTGTCGATGACCTCGGCCGCGGGGGCGACCCGTTACGCGGAGGTGGCCATCGCCGAACGGCAGTCCTGGACCATGGCCGGCATCTGTCAGGCCGGTGACGTACTGGGCCTCATCGAGGGGGACGTCGCGGTCATCGGCTCCGACGTCACCGCCACCGCCGAGACCGTACTCGACCGCATGCTCTCGGCGGGCGGGGAGATGGTCACCCTGGTGCTGGGCGACACGGCTCCCGAGTCCGTGGTCGGACACCTGGAGACCCACGTCAGGGAGTCGTACCTGGCGGTGGACACGGTGGTGTACCGGGGCGGGCGGCAGGGCGCGCTGCTGCTGATCGGCGTGGAGTAGCCCCCACCTGTACGGGGCGGGTGGCGCCCACGCATGTACGGGGCGGGTGGGGGGGAGAGCGTGAACGCCCACCCCACCCATCACGGCCCGTGCCGGCCCTCAGCGACCGCCTAGGCCTGCCCCTCCGCCACCTCCAGCAACCGCCCCGCCTCGGCCGTCCTCGCCCGCGCCGTCTCATCGTCGGCGGCCTCCGCCCCGGCGTCCGCGTACGCCGAGAGCACCGAACGCGCGCGCTCCGCCGCGGCGTCCATGCGCCCCAGGTCGGCCTCCAGCCAGCCCGCGGCCAGCTCCGCGCCCGTGCGGCTGTCCAGCGCCCCGGCCCCCAGCGCCGCGAAGCCCGCGGCGGCCCGGGACATGTGGTCCAGTGCCTCCTCGAACGCCTTCTGGACCTCGTCGTCGGACTCGTCCGCCACGGACCGGGCGATCAGATCACCGAACTGCCGGTGGGTGTTGGCCAGCTCGGCCAGCACCGACTCCTCGCCGTCCGCCGGACCGGCGGCCAGCGCCCGTTCGCACTCCTGCGCCGCCGTGCCCATCAGCTCACGCGCCGCGGCCACCCCGTCGTCCTCCTGCGCCGCGACCCACGCGCGTGCGCGCAGGGAACGGACCAGGCCGTGCACATTGCCCAGGGACCGCCACAGTTCACCGGCCCGCTCGTAGGCCCGGACCGCCTCGGTTGGCAGACCCGCGTGGCCCAGCGCCTCGGCGGCCAGGTGCGCGAGCATCGCGTGGTCGCGCTGCTCCGGCCAGTGCCGGGCGATCTCGGCCGCGCGCAGCCACTGCTCGGCGGCCTGGCGGTGCTCCCCGAGCTCGGTGTGGCAGTCGCCGAGCCACCACTGGGTCTGCACGATCGCCCCGTCGCCGTGTGTCTCGGCGGTCAGGTCGGGCAGCGCCGACTCCAGCACCTCAGCGGCCTCGGCGAACCGGCCCAGCCGCAGCAGGAAACCGCCGAGCTGGTGCCGGGCCCAGGCGCCGAACGTCGCGCTCTCGCCCGCCTCGTCGGCCCAGTGCGCCGCCTCCAGCGCGTGCTCGGCCGCGGGCCCGAGACGTCCGCTGGAACCGAGGATCTCCGCGAGCTGGAGATTGAGCTGGGCGTGGCCCATCGGCTCCAGTTGGCCCGCGCCGTGCTCCAGCGCGGCTCGGGACGCCCGCTCCGCGGTCTCCATGTCGCCCAGGTGGCTCGCGAGACCGGCCAGCCGGGCCTCGTACTCCACCGCGAACCACGGCAGTCCGGCCGCCACGTACGCCGCCGACGTCTCGGCGAACAGCCCGGCGGCCGCCTCCGCGTCCCCGACGTGCGCCGCGAGTTCCCCGAGCATCCCGTGCGCCTCGGCGGCCCGCGAAGCCAGCCGTACCTCGTCGGTGTGCGGCCCGACCAGGTCCAGGAGCTCCTGCGCGGCCGCCGCGGCCGTCACCACGGCTTCGTCGTCGACGGATTGTGTGGCCCCGTGTGCCCGCTGCATCAGGATCCGGGCCCGGCCCACCAGCACCGAGGCCACCTGCCGGACGTCCGTGCCGCCCTCGGCGTACAGCGCCAGCACACGCTCGTACGGCTCCGCGATCGCCTCCAGCGCCTCGGGCAGCCGTCCGTTCAGCGCCACGACACAGGCGCCCCGCGCGCGTGCCGCCAGCGCCTCGCCCAGGTCGCCGGCCTCCTCGTACAACCGCGCGGCCTCCGCGAAGAGCTCCACGCCGTCCGGCCCGAGCCCCATCGCCGAGTGGTCGGCGATCTCCGCGCGGTCCCGGACGTCCAGCTCCGCACCGGCGGCCTCGGCCTCCCGTGCCACCGCCGCCCACGCCTCCACGGAAGCCGGGTTCATGGCCGCGGAGAGGCGGCGGGCCTCGGCCAGCAGCTCGGTCAGGTCGCGTTCCCCGCGCTCCTCGTTCTCCCGGGCGGGGGGAGCCGGCTGCTTCGGTACGGACGCCGTGACCGTGCGCGTCCTCCGCACCCCCAGCGGCAGCCGCTCCACCAGCGGCTCCTGCTCCATCCGCTCCTTGATCCGGGAGGAGATGTACGAGGTGCCGTTGCGCTCGTCGAACCGGGCCGCCAGCGCCAGCGCCTCCACGCGCGCGTGGGCGGCGAGTTCAGCGGCAGTCCAGGTGCGGCCCGCCGGGCCCGGCACGGTCTGCTCACCGAGACCGAGGCTGACCAGACGGTCCGTCAGCAACGCGACCACAGCCAGGAAGTCCATGTGCGAGCGCGGCTCACCGGTGTCCGTGAAGTACGCGGGCCGCTCGGCCAGCAGCTCCAGGCCCCGGGCCTCGTTCCCGGTCAGCGCGCAGAACTCCACGTGGTCCGCGTACGCGCCGCGCATGCTCTCCATCGCCCGCACCAGCCGGAAGCCGCGCAGATGATGGGCGCGTGCCTCGTCCAGCCGGCCCAGCCGCAGCAGCGGCAGCAGCGAGGAGGCGAGCACGGCGTGCGGCTCGTGGGCGCAGCTGTACTCGCCCTCCAGGACCGGGCGCCACAGCTCCAGGGCTTCCGCGTCCTGCCGCAGCAGCGCCTTCCACCACCCCTGGTCGTGCAGTTCGCAGGCGTGGCAGTCGGCCATGGAGTCCCGGTCCGCGGCGAGCCACGCCGCGTAGGCGCGTTCGGCCCGCGCTCGGTCGCCGATGTGGTTCGCGACGCTGAACTCGGCACTGCGCACGGCCCGTTCGGTGTGCCCGGCGAGCCGGTAGCGGTGTTCCATCTCGCCGAGCCACTTCTCGATGGAGGCGAGCGGGATGTGCGGCTGGCTCAGCATCCCGGCCGACATCCACTTGAAGACCCAGTGCAGGGAGTGGATCTCGTACTCGTCGAAGTCCTCGGGCCGTTCGTCCCACATGCGCAGCAGCCGCGCGAACGGGACGAACATCTTGTCCTTCTCGGAGCTGTAGTTGTAGACCTTCAGCTGGTGCCCGAGCGCCTCGATCACGGCCAGCGGGATGTTCAGCTTCTCGGCCTCCACGAGCAGTTGCTCGGCGCGGGCGTTGCGCGCCGGGCCCTCCGGCTGCTCGTAGTTCTCCTGCATGGCCTCGCGCAGCGCGTCGAAGTCCATGGCGGCCGGGACGCCGTGGACGCCGGGGAGTTCGCTCATCGGCGGCCGTCCTCCTCGGAGTTGGTGTGGGTGGCCCACTCGAGCAGGCCGATGAACGAGCGGTTGAGGAGCGCCGTGTCCGCCGGCCTGAGCGGCCGCTGCGCCATCAGCAGGGCCTGCCCGTACAGGGACTCGGTGGCGGTGCCGATCAGCTCCGGGTCGGCGAGCGAACTGACCCGCCGGATCAGTGGGTTGAGATGGTTGAGCACCAGCCGGGCGCGCGGCGCGCTGCCGCGCAGCGAGCCGAGGATGCCCGCCCACAGGTCATCGGCCCGTTCCTCGGCGTCCGCCCGCGCCTGCTCATGACGCGCCGCCCGGTCGTCCAGATGGAGGGCGGGCACCGACAGCGGGTGGAAGGAACGCAGGACCACATCGCAGCCCAGGGGGTCCAGCCTGGCGCGCGCGGCGGCCAGGAACCCGGCCATCGCCAGTTCCTCGGCCGGGTCCACGGCGTCCAGATGGGCCGTAACGGTGTCGGCGTCCAGTTCCGCGACCACCGTCCCGGGACGCACCTTCGGCAGCGCCTCCACCAGCTCGCTGTCGTAGGTGTAACCGCCGTTGATCACGCCGACGCCCTGCGCGGAGGCGATCGGCGCGACCTGCCGGTACTCCTCCACGGTGCGGGTGAAGTGCACGATCGGGTGACGCTGTGCGAACTCCTCCAGCGACAGCCGTCCGTCGGTCGTCTCGAACGGCAGCCACGGCAGCATCGTGCGCAGCATCTCCGCGTCGTGCCGGGCCAGCGACTTCACACCCAGGTAGTGCACCGACAGGAAGGCTGCGAGCCGTTCCGGATCGCCTGCCGCGAGCCCCGTCAGCCAGGACCGAATCCTTTCACCGAGGGCTTCCCGTACGGCCGCCAGCGTCTCGTCCTCGTACAGCGACTCACGCGATGCCGTGGGCCGCAGCGTGTCCGTGTCGATGACGCAGCGCACGAAGAAGGCCCAGTCGGGCAGCAGTTGTTCGGCCCGCTCGGTGAGCAGCATGCCCTTCAGGTGCACCCGGTGGGTGGCGCGCTGGGCGGGCGAGACCGCGGTCGGCAGGACGTAGGCGACCCCGCGGATCCCGGCGACCGGCACGTCCAGATCGATCGAGTCCAGGGGTGAGAAGCCGAACAGGTCGTGGCAGTGCCGGGTCAGCGCCACCCGCCGGGTCGACGGGCTCGGATACGGCCGGTCCCAGGGCGCCGGCAGCTCGGTGACCGGCTGGTCGCCCACCCGCACGTCGTACGGCAGCAGTGAGCCGAAGTCCCGCGCCAGGCCGAGCACCCGCTCCTCCGACAGCCACTCGGCGGCACCCGCGCGGGCCACCAGGTGCACGGTGGTGCCCGGCTCGGGCCGGGCCTCGGAGGGCAGCGTACGGACGGTGTACGAGCCGTCGTCCCGCGCCGTCCACTCCACCGGGAGGGCGTCCGGCGTACGCGCCGAACGGCTCACCACACGGATGCGTTCGGCCACCACGAAACAGGCCAGCAGACCGATGCCGAACTGGCCCAGGAAGTCGGAGCGCGCCGACTCCAGGCCGTCGGCGCCGTCCGCGCGCTTGGAGCTGCGTCCGATGGTGGCGAGGAGGTTGTGGACGTCCGTCTCGGTGAGACCCACGCCGGAGTCCTCCACGCGCAACGCGCCGTCCGCCGCGTGCAGCCGGACTCTGGCGGGCGCGCCCGGTTGCTCGGCGAGCCGAGCGGTGATCGCGTCCACGGCGTTCTGCAGCAGTTCGCGCAGATAGACCTTGGGACTGGAGTAGAGGTGGTGGGAGAGGAGGTCCACGAGGCCGCGCAGGTCGACCTGGAACGTATGGGGTGACCGAGTTTCGGGTGACTGAGTCTGAGGATCCATCGTCGCAGCGCCGGTGGGGGGACGGGCGACGGCGCAGGGGTCGGGCGGCCGTGACCGCGAAGGAGGTCGGGGCGCGCCATCCTAGGCCTGGAACGATCGCCCTGACCAGCGGATTCCTGATACACGCAGGCTAGGGAGCCGCGGACGCTGCCGGACACCCGGCCGGAGACCCGGCCCGACGGGTCTACGGCTTTGTCAGTGGTGTGGTGTGCAATGGATCTCGTGTCTGCACTTCAAGCACCGCTGAAGAAGGTGATCGGCCCCGCCACCGCGAAGGTGATGGCCGAGCACCTCGGCCTGCACACCGTCGGAGACCTCCTGCACCACTATCCGCGGCGGTACGCGGAGCGCGGCGAGCTGACCCGGCTGTCGGACCTGCCGCTGGACGAACACGTCACGGTCGTGGCCCAGGTCGCCAGCGCCCGGGTCCTGAAGTTCGGCGGCGGCAGCGGGCAGCGACTCGAGGTGGTCATCACCGACGGCAGCGGACAGCTCCAACTGGTCTTCTTCGGCAGGGGAGTCCACAAGCCGCACAAAGATCTCCTGCCGGGCACCCGCGCGATGTTCGCGGGCAAGGTCTCCGTCTTCAACCGGAAGCTCCAGCTGGCCCACCCGGCCTACGAGTTGCTCCGCGGCGACGGCGAGGAGGCGGGCGCGGCGGTGGACAGCTGGGCGGGCGCCCTCATCCCGATCTACCCGGCGACCGCCAAGCTGGAGTCGTGGAAGATCGCCAAGTCCGTCGACACGGTGCTGCCCAGTGCGCGCGAGGCGGTCGACCCGCTGCCGCCCTCCCTGCGTGACGGCCGCGGTCTGATCCCGCTCCCCGAGGCCCTGGAGAAGATCCATCGCCCGCGGACCAAGGCGGACGTGGCCGCGGCCCGGTCCCGGCTGAAGTGGGACGAGGCCTTCGTCCTCCAGGTGGCCCTGGCCCGCCGCCGCTTCACCGACACCCAGCTTCCGGCCGTGGCCCGCCGCCCCCGGCCGGACGGCCTTCTGACGGCCTTCGACGCCCGGCTGCCCTTCACGCTCACCGAGGGCCAGCGCAAGGTCTCCAAGGAGATCTTCGACGACCTGGCGACCGAGCACCCGATGCACCGGCTGCTGCAGGGAGAGGTGGGCAGCGGCAAGACGATGGTGGCGCTGCGCGCCATGCTCGCCGTGGTCGACACCGGCGGACAGGCCGCGATGCTGGCGCCCACCGAGGTGCTCGCGCAGCAGCACCACCGGTCGGTCACCGAGATGATGGGGGAACTGGCCGAGGGTGGGATGCTCGGCGGGGCGGAGCACTCCACGAAGGTGGTGCTGCTCACCGGTTCCATGGGCGCTGCGGCGCGGCGGCAGGCCCTGCTCGACCTCGCGACGGGCGAGGCCGGCATCGTCATCGGCACCCACGCCCTGATCGAGGACAAGGTGCAGTTCCACGACCTCGGTCTGGTCGTCGTCGACGAGCAGCACCGGTTCGGCGTCGAACAGCGTGACGCCCTGCGCGGCAAGGGCAAACAGCCGCCGCATCTCCTCGTCATGACGGCCACGCCCATTCCGCGCACGGTCGCGATGACGGTCTTC
Organism: Streptomyces cavernae; assembly: GCF_004023625.1. Taxonomy (GTDB): domain Bacteria; phylum Actinomycetota; class Actinomycetes; order Streptomycetales; family Streptomycetaceae; genus Streptomyces; species Streptomyces cavernae. Next base: position 47,114 of record NZ_RPDJ01000037.1, read on the forward strand.
GGCGATCTCGAGACCTCCGTCCTGGACCAGCTCCCGGCCGGACGTTCGCCCATCGCGAGCCATGTGGTGCCCGCCGCCGACAAACCGCACTTCCTGGCCCGGGCCTGGGAACGGGTCCGGGAGGAGGTCGCCCACGGCCACCAGGCGTACGTGGTCTGCCCGCGGATCGGGGACGAGGAGGACACCCCGGGGAAGGCCAGGAAGAAGTCGCCGGAGGACGAGGCGGAGAAGCGGCCGCCGCTGGCCGTGCTGGAGGTGGCGGACGGGCTCGCGGCCGGGCCCCTGCAGGGGCTGAAGGTCGAGGTCCTGCACGGCCGGATGGCACCCGACGACAAGGACGCCGTGATGCGCCGGTTCGCCGTCGGAGAGACGGACGTGCTGGTCGCCACGACGGTGATCGAGGTCGGCGTGAACGTACCGAACGCCACGGTGATGGTCATCATGGACGCCGACCGCTTCGGCGTCTCCCAACTCCACCAGCTGCGCGGCCGGGTCGGGCGGGGTTCGGCGCCGGGACTGTGCCTGCTGGTCACCGAGATGCCGGAGGCGAGCGCCGCCCGCGCCCGGCTGGGCGCCGTTGCCTCCACCCTCGACGGCTTCGAACTCTCCCGCCTCGACCTGGAACAGCGCCGCGAGGGCGACGTCCTCGGCCAGGCCCAGTCCGGTGCGCGCACCTCGCTGCGCATGCTGACGGTGATAGACGACGAGGAGATCATCGCGGAGGCCCGCGAGGAGGCCACCGCCGTGGTGGCCGCCGATCCTGAGCTTGCTGGGCTTCCCGGACTGCGTACGGCGTTGGACGCGCTGCTGGACGAGGAGCGCGAGCAGTATCTGGAGAAGGGGTGAGGAACCCGCCCCCGGGGCTACGGGACTCCGCCCCCCGGGGGCTATGGGGCTCCGCCCCCCGGGGGCTATGGGGCTCCGCCCCGGATCCCCGCTCGTCGAACGCGGGAGGGGCCGGGAGATCCGCGAAGCCCGGCACCCCGCAGCCACGCAAAGACTGCGAGACTGGCAGCGTTCACCCCGGAGTACCCCGGAACGCAAAGGACCAGGACCCCATGACCCGCGTGATCGCCGGCAGAGCCGGCGGACGCCGACTCGCCGTCCCGCCGGGCAACGGCACCCGCCCCACCTCGGACCGCGCCCGCGAGGGACTCTTCTCCACCTGGCAGTCGCTGCTCGGCGGACCGCTGGAGGGCGAGCGCGTGCTCGACCTGTACGCGGGCTCGGGCGCGGTCGGCCTGGAAGCCCTGTCACGCGGCGCCGCGCACGCCCTCCTGGTCGAGGCGGACCCCCGCGCCGTGCGCACCGTTCGCGAGAACGTGAAGTCGCTCGCGCTGACGGGCGCCGAGGTCAGGTCGGGCAAAGCGGAACAGATCATTCGCGCCTCGGCGCCCCCGGCCCCGTACGAACTCGTCTTCCTCGACCCGCCGTACGCCGTCTCCGACCACGATCTTCGGGAGATTCTGCTCACACTCCGGACCGGGGGCTGGCTCGCCGGTGACGCCCTCGTCACCGTGGAGCGCAGCACCAGGGGCGGTGATTTCCGGTGGCCGGACGGCTTCGAGGCCCTCAGGGCCCGTCGCTACGGCGAGGGGACGTTTTGGTACGGTCGCGCCGCCCACAGCGAAGTTGCCGCCGACGAAGCCGACGCCGGCGAAGACGCATCATGACCGGACCGGAGAGCGAGGGACCTCAGTTGCGCCGCGCCGTCTGTCCCGGGTCGTTCGACCCGATCACCAACGGACACCTCGACATCATCGCCCGTGCTTCCAAGTTGTACGACGTCGTGCACGTGGCCGTGATGATCAACCAGTCCAAGAAGGGTCTGTTCACGGTCGACGAGCGGATCGAGCTGATCCGCGCGGTCACCGCCGAGTACGGCAACGTCGAGGTCGAGTCCTTCCACGGCCTCCTCGTCGACTTCTGCAAGCAGCGCGACATCCCCGCCATCGTCAAGGGCCTGCGCGCGGTCAGCGACTTCGACTACGAGCTGCAGATGGCTCAGATGAACAACGGCCTCTCGGGTGTCGAGACCCTCTTCGTCCCCACCAACCCCACCTACAGCTTCCTCTCCTCCTCCCTGGTCAAGGAGGTCGCCGCCTGGGGCGGCGACGTCTCCCACCTCGTCCCGGGCGTGGTCCTGGACGCCCTCAACGAGCGCCTCGGCAAGAAATGACGTGCCGTACGGGGCCGTAGGTGACCCCGTGTCATCCGGTGTCGGCCCGGCGACGACTGGCCGTACAGTCGTCCCGTCCGTCTCCAACACATCCGTAGAGAGTGGCGAGCGCCCGGTGGACGTGCAGAAGAAGCTCGATGAGATCGTCTCGGCGGTGGGCAGCGCCCGGTCCATGCCCATGTCCGCCTCGTGCGTGGTCAACCGCGCCGAGCTGCTCGCACTGCTCGAAGAGGTGCGGGCAGCCCTGCCCGGCTCCCTCGCCCAGGCCCAGGAGCTGATCGGCGACCGCGACCAGACCATCGCGCAGGCCCGCCAGGAGGCCGACCGCATCATCGAGAACGCCCGCGCCGAGCGGGGCTCGCTCATCTCCGACACCGAGATCGCCCGCCGCTCCCAGTCCGAGGCCGACCGCATCCTCGCCGAGGCCCGCCGGGAGGCCGAGGAGATCCGCGCCGAGGCCGACGAATACGTCGACTCCAAGCTCGCCAACTTCGAGGTCGTCCTCACCAAGACCCTCGGCTCCGTCGGCCGCGGCCGGGAGAAGCTGCTCGGCACGGGACCGGGCCTGGACGAGCACGGCTACGCGGACGAGGACGCTCCCGAGCGCAGCCACGACCCCGAGACGCTGCGCCGCACCGCCGACCAGTACGTGGACGCCAAGCTCGGCGCCTTCGAGGCGGTCCTCGCCAAGACCCTGGAGGCGGTCGGCCGGGGCCGCGAGAAGCTGCACGGCCGGATCGCCACCGACGACCTCGGCTCGCTCGCCCTGGACGAGGACGGAACGCCCGCCCAGCACACCACCGACGCGGAGTTCCTCGCCGATCTCGCCGAAGCGGGGCAGGCGGGGCCCGTGCAGCAGCAGCCCGCGGCCGCCGTCCCCGCCCAGCCGCAGTACCACGGCGGGCAGGACGCCTACGCGTACCAGCAGGGCCAGGACCCCTACGCGTACCAGCAGCAGTACGCGGCGCAGGACCCGTACGGCTACCAGCAGGCCGACCCGTACGCCGCCTCCGCCACGTACCAGCAGCAGGGATACGACCAGCAGGCCGCGTACGGCCACGACCGGCACGGCCAGGGTTACCAACAGCAACCGGGGACCCAGGCGGGCCAGACCCAGCGGCAGCCGGGCGCCCTCGACGAGACCAGCTTCTTCGACACCACCATGATCAGCGCCGAGCAGCTACGGGCGTACGAACAGGGGCGCTGAGGATTCGCCGGGGACCGCTCGGCGCATTCGTCGGATCAGTCCCGGGCGGGGTCCGGGGCCGGGGTCCGGGGCCGAATTGGGCCGAGCGGGCATGGACCGGTATCCTGGCTCTTCGGTCGCACGTACGCTAACGCTGTTTTCGTGGCGTCCGCGATCACCGCTGCCCGGAACGAGGGCCGCGACCCCCAGAGTTTCGAAGACCGAAAGCAGGAATGGCCCTGAACGCCCGCCTCGACCACCGCAACCCTCTCGTGTTCGACACACACGAGCTGGGGCGGCGGCCTGGTGCGCTGAGGCGCCTGACCCGCACGGTCGACGCCCCCAAGGATCTCGGTATCCAGGGGGTCATCGGAGTGCCGGAAGGCACCCCGGTGGAGCTCGAACTCCGCCTGGAGTCGGTCATGGAAGGTGTGCTCGTCACCGGCACCGGCCGTGCCGTCGCCAAGGGGGAGTGCGTAAGGTGTCTGGAGCCGCTTGAGCTGGAGCTCGAAGCGGACTTCCAGGAGATGTTCTCGTACCCTGACGCCGACGACCGGGGCCGCCATCACGCGGACGCCGGCGACGACGCCGAGGACGACGAGGACAGGCTCTTCCTCGAGGACAGCATGTTCGACCTCGAGCCCGTGCTGCGCGATGCGGTGGTGCTCGCACTGCCCATGCAGCCGGTGTGCCAGGACGACTGCCCGGGCCTGTGCTCCCAGTGCGGGGCACGGCTCGCGGACGACCCGGACCACCATCACGACGCCGTCGACATCCGTTGGGCGGCACTGCAGGGACTCGCCGGCACCATGAGGGACGGCGAGAAGGACGACAAGAGCGGCGCCGAACCGGGCGTCGACGAGAAGCAGGAGAAGTAGCCGTGGCTGTTCCGAAGCGGAAGATGTCGCGCAGCAACACGCGCCACCGCCGGTCGCAGTGGAAGGCTGCGGTCCCCACCCTGGTTGCGTGCGAGCGCTGCCACGAGCCGAAGCTGCAGCACATCGCGTGCCCGTCGTGCGGCACCTACAACAAGCGCCAGGTCCTCGAGGTCTGAGCGGCTGGTGAGAGGTCTGATGTCTGACGCCAAGGCGGACTCAAACGCCAGGAAGAAGGCGGACAACACAGCCTCGTCCCACACGCTTCTGGAAGGGCGGCTCGGCTACAAGCTCGAGTCCGCCCTTCTGGTGCGTGCGCTGACACACCGTTCGTACGCGTACGAGAACGGCGGTCTGCCGACCAACGAGCGGCTGGAGTTCCTCGGGGACTCCGTGCTCGGTCTGGTCGTCACGGACACGCTGTACCGCACCCACCCGGACCTGCCCGAGGGCCAACTGGCCAAGCTGCGGGCCGCGGTGGTCAATTCGCGTGCGCTGGCGGAGGTCGGCCGCGGTCTCGACCTGGGCTCCTTCATCCGGCTCGGCCGGGGCGAAGAGGGTACGGGCGGCCGGGACAAGGCATCCATCCTCGCCGACACCCTCGAAGCGGTGATCGGCGCGGTCTACCTCGATCAGGGCCTGGACTCGGCGGCGGAGCTGGTGCACCGCCTCTTCGACCCGCTGATCGAGAAGTCCTCGAACCTCGGTGCCGGCCTGGACTGGAAGACCAGCCTCCAGGAACTCACCGCGACCGAGGGACTCGGCGTGCCCGAGTACCTGGTCACGGAGACCGGCCCGGACCACGAGAAGACCTTTACTGCTGCCGCCCGCGTCGGAGGCGTCTCGTACGGCACCGGCACCGGCCGCAGCAAGAAGGAAGCGGAGCAACAGGCGGCGGAGTCCGCCTGGCGCGCCATCCGCTCCGCGGCGGACGAACGCGCGGCAGCGGCGAAGGCGAAGGCGACCGCCGAGGCAGCTGCCGAGGCCGCCGCCGAGGCCGATGAAGCCACCGCACCGGCCGGGGGGATCGCAGACACCCCCTCGGCATCCGCCTGACAACGGAAACGAACAGAACCGAACGCCCGCCCCGGCCGGGGCGGGCGTTATGGTGCGTGGGGGAGCGAAGATGCCCGAACTGCCCGAGGTCGAGGTCGTACGGCGGGGACTCGAGCGGTGGGTCGCCCACCGGACCGTCACCGACGTCGAGGTGCTGCACCCGCGTGCCGTACGACGTCATGCGGCCGGAGGCGAGGACTTCGCACACCGGCTCAAGGGACACCGCATCGGCACCCCGAGCCGCCGCGGAAAGTACCTGTGGCTGCCCGTCGAGGACACCACCACCTCCGTCCTCGCCCACCTGGGGATGAGCGGACAGCTCCTGGTCCAGCCGCACGACGCGCCCGACGAGAAGCACCTGCGCATCCGCGTCCGCTTCGACGACCCGCTCGGCACCGAGCTGCGCTTCGTCGACCAGCGCACCTTCGGCGGGCTCTCCCTGCACGAGAACACTGCCGAAGGGCTGCCCGACGTCATCGCGCACATCGCCCGGGACCCGCTCGACCCGCTCTTCGACGATGCCGCCTTCCACACCGCGCTGCGCCGGCGTCGCACCACGATCAAGCGCGCCCTGCTGGACCAGTCGCTGATCAGCGGCGTCGGCAACATCTACGCCGACGAGGCGCTGTGGCGTTCCCGGCTGCACTACGACCGGCCCACCGCCACCTTCACCCGGCCCCGGACCGCCGCACTGCTCGGCCATGTCCGCGACGTGATGAACGCCGCGCTCGCCGTCGGCGGCACCAGCTTCGACAGCCTCTACGTCAACGTCAACGGCGAGTCCGGCTACTTCGACCGGTCGCTGGACGCCTACGGGCGCGAGGACGAACCCTGCCGGCGCTGTGGGACGCCTATGAGGCGGCGGTCCTGGATGAACCGCTCCAGCTACTTCTGCCCGCGCTGTCAGCGCCCACCGGTCTCCCGCCCTCGCCCTTGACCGAGCGCTCCGCGCGGCCCTTCCTATTCGCGGGCCGAGTCGTAGCGCTCCCGGGCACGCATGACGTCGTCCATGCGGCCCTCCACGAACTCGATGAGGTTGAGCAGCCGCCCGGCGACCTCACGGCCGAGGGGCGTCAGCTCGTAGTCGACGCGGGGCGGGTTGGTGGGCTGGGCCTCGCGGTGGACCAGGCCGTCGCGCTCCAGGGCGTGCAGGGTCTGCGACAGCATCTTCTCGCTGACACCGTCGACCCGCCGGCGCAGCGCGTTGAACCGGAGCGAGCCCTCGTACAGCGCTCCCAGGGTGAGCGCGCCCCAGCGGCCGGTGGCGTGCTCCAGCGTCGCGCGAGACGGGCAGGCGCGCGAGAACACGTCGTACGCCAGGTTCTCCGCGGAGCTCTCCGACAGATCTCCCTGACGGCGCTCCTCGGACGCGGTGATGTCCATTCCTTCACTGTACGCCCGCACAGCGCTACCTGGGGAAGTGCGCTGTCTCTCGGTTAGTGCCCGGCGGATCGGCAGTGAGTCAGTGCAGGGGCCCCGCCGCCGAGCGCCCGACCTCCTGTCAGAGCCCTGGCGGGGCGAGCGGACGGTAACCGGCAGGCCTGCGCGCTCGGCTCAGTAGCCGAAGTCCTGGGTCCACCACGGTCCGCCGTCGCCGAACTGCACACCCACTCCCAGCGTCTTGAAGTCGCAGTTCAGGATGTTGGCCTTGTGGCCGGGGCTGTTCATCCAGGCGTCCATGACCGCCTGCGCGGTGCCCTGGCCGCGGGCTATGTTCTCGCCGCCGAGGCTGGTGATGCCGGCCGCCGCCGCCCGGTCCCACGGGTCGGCCCCGGTCGGGTCGACGTGGTCGAAGAAGTCACGCGCGGCCATGTCGTCGCTGAAGGCCTCCGCGAGCTTGGCCAGCGGTCCCGACTTGGTCAGTGGGCTGCAGCCCACCTTGGCCCGCTCCTCGTTGACCAGCTTCAGCACCTCGGCCGCCGCCGCGGCCGTCTCGGAAGCCTGGGCCGGCAGGGAGACCTTCGGAGGTTCCGCCTCCGCCTCCGCCTTCTCCTTCTCCTCCGTCGGCTCCGGCTTCGGCGCGGTGGTCTTCTCCTCGACCGACGGCGCCTTCGTCGACGGCGTCGCCGAGGGCTCCTCGGTCTTCTCCTGTGACGGCGTCGTGGTCGGCGTCGTGGTGCGCTGAGCGTCCCTGCTGGTGCCGGAGTCCTGGCGCTCCTCGACGGCCTCGCTCGCGCCGCCGTCGGTGTGCAGACCGCTGGGCAGGGTGCCCGTCGACTGCACCTTGCCCGAGTTGTTGCCGCCCAGCGAGTAGTTCTCGGCGCCCGGGATCAGTCCGGAGGCGACCGCGGCCGTGCCCAGTGCGACGGCCGCGGAGACCCCGAGCAGGCCCGTGCGCACCGGTGTCACGGTCTTCGGCTTGCGGTGCGAGGCCTTCGGCCCGGCCGCGACGGCCTCCGGGTGGCGGCCCAGCGTCGGCCGCGGCTGACCCGCGACGCCGCCGGTGCGCTGCCGAGGCACCAAGGGAAGACCCGAGGACACGGCGGTCACCGGCTCCTGGACGAGCGTCATCGGCTCCGGCTGAACGGCGGACACGTTTCCGTAGGCATCCGTGTGAACAATGGACAGGTTTCCGTACGTATCCGTCAGGGAACGACCTGCCTGCGGGTCGACGCCGTAACCACCGATGTACGGTTCGTCGTCGAACTCCTCGGAGGCGCTACCCGCGTAGTCCTCGATCCGGCCACTCGAGTACTGCTCCGAGTAGCCGTGCGTGGTGGTGCTGTACGTATCCGTGACCCCCGTGGCGCGGCCTGTGGCGGCGCGTCCGGCGGCGGAGCGTCGGTGGCGTCCCATGTCCTGGCCTTCCTGGTCCTCGGTCAACGCGCCTCACTCGTACGAGTGAGGTTCATTGGCAGGGGACGGTACCTCATGACGCAGGGGAGCGAAGTGCCCCCAGGGGTTTTGGCCGGTTAGCGTGCACCCATGAGCGAGGATGTGCGAATGGTCGCGTGGGTGCGCGGACGCGTCCAGGGAGTGGGTTTCCGCTGGTTCACACGGGCCAAGGCGCTGGAGATCGGCGGCCTGAGTGGTTTTGCTCTCAATTTGGGCGACGGACGGGTCCAGGTGGTCGCCGAGGGCTCCCGCGGCGGCTGCGAGCGCCTCCTCGACTGGCTCCGGGGCGACGACACACCCGGCCGGGTCGACGGTGTCACTGAGATCTGGGACACGCCGCGAGGGGGTTACGAAGGCTTCGCCGTTCGCTGAGGCCGGTCGCCCGGACCCCGCAGTTGGGGCGCCCGGGGCAGGCCCGGGGCATCTGCCCGGGGCAGAAACCGCCTGGTGGTTGCCAAGAACCGCCGGCCGTGGGAGGCTCCGCCCTTAAGGATGATCGCCACGCCCTGCCGGCCCCGCGAGAGCTGCAGCGTCGCCCGTTCCGGGCCGCGCACTGTCGGGTTGCCCGCCAATACTGGGCGTGATCGTGTTGACCGTCAAACTTTTTGGTGAGACGCTGAAAGCCCCGCGCACCTTAGCTGTTTGGCATGTAAGAACGACAGCGAGAACTGAAGAGTGCCAGACACCGCGGGTGCGATTTCCCTCACGACCCACACCGCACTTCGGTCGGTCACTCAGTGTGGAGGACCATCAGTCATGGCAAAGGCGCTTCTCGGTTACGTCGGCGGCTCCGACCCGCGACTCCTCGCCGAGATGCGACGGCTCCAGCAGCGCGTACAGGATCTGGAATCCGAGCTCGTACGGATCCAGGCCGAAAACGACGCACTGACGGCTGCCGCTTCTCACGACCAGCTTCTGGAGAGCATCGACGTACCCCAGGCGGAGCCTGCGCTGACCTGACCACTGCATCACCACCCCGTATCAGTGGCCAGGCTGCCCGTTGTCAGCCGCTACCGCATCATTGCAAGGGACGCTTCGGCGTCCCTTCTTTCTTGGCCCCCCGTGCTCCTGCCGCGTTCCTACACCGGTCTTTCACTCTCTATAACGTCTGATGTGCCCTGCACGTTCATGGGTGAAACCGCGCGTTCATGGAGTGAGACCGACAGCGAAAGGTAGAGTCCGGCGGCGTGCACCTCAAGGCCCTGACCCTGCGCGGGTTCAAATCGTTCGCCTCGGCGACCACGCTCAGGTTCGAACCCGGCATCACCTGTGTCGTGGGCCCCAACGGTTCCGGCAAGTCCAACGTCGTGGACGCGCTCAGCTGGGTCATGGGGGAGCAGGGGGCCAAGTCGCTGCGCGGCGGCAAGATGGAGGACGTCATCTTCGCCGGCACCACCGGGCGTCCACCGCTCGGCCGGGCCGAGGTGTCGCTGACCATCGACAACTCCGACGGCGCGCTGCCGATCGAGTACTCAGAGGTCACCATCACGCGGATCATGTTCCGCAACGGCGGCAGCGAGTACCAGATCAACGGTGACACCTGTCGTCTGCTGGACATCCAGGAGTTGTTGTCCGACTCCGGCATCGGCCGCGAGATGCATGTGATCGTGGGTCAGGGGCAGCTGGACTCCGTACTGCACGCCGATCCGATGGGCCGCCGGGCCTTCATCGAGGAGGCCGCGGGCGTGCTCAAGCACCGCAAGCGCAAGGAGAAGGCGCTGCGGAAGCTGGACGCCATGCAGGCGAACCTCGCCCGCGTCCAGGACCTGACGGACGAACTGCGCCGACAGCTCAAGCCCTTGGGCCGCCAGGCCGCGGTCGCGCGCCGGGCGGCCGTGATCCAGGCCGACCTCCGGGACGCCCGGCTGCGGCTGCTCGCCGACGACCTCGTACGGTTGAGGGAGGGCCTAAAGGCCGAGATCGCGGACGAGGCCGCCCTGAAGGAGCGCAAGGAGGCCGCCGAGACCGAACTGCGCCGGGCCCTTCAGCGCGAGGGTCTCCTGGAGGACGAGGTGCGGCGGCTCGCCCCCCGGCTGCAGCGCGCCCAGCAGACCTGGTACGAACTGTCGCAGCTGGCGGAACGGGTGCGCGGCACCATCTCCCTCGCGGACGCCCGGGTCAAGTCCGCCACCTCCCAGCCCGCCGAGGAGCGGCGCGGGCGCGACCCCGAGGACATGGAGCGCGAGGCCGCCCGGATCCGGGAGCAGGAGGCCGAACTGGAGGCGGCCCTGGAGGCGGCGGAACGTGCGCTGGAGGACACCGTCGCCCATCGAGCCGAACTGGAGCGCGAACTCGCTGTCGAGGAACGCCGGCTGAAGGACGTGGCCCGCGCGATCGCCGACCGTCGTGAAGGACTGGCCCGTCTGAGCGGCCAGGTGGGCGCGGCCCGCTCGCGGGCCGCCTCGGCGCAGTCGGAGATCGACCGCCTGGCAGCCTCCCGCGACGAGGCCCAGGAACGGGCGGTCGCCGCGCAGGAGGAGTACGAGCAGCTCAAGGCCGAGGTCGACGGGCTCGACGCGGGCGACGCCGAACTGGCCGAGCAGCACGAGGCGGCCAGACAAGCCCTCGGCGAGGCGGAGACCGCACTGGCGGAGGCCCGCGAGGCGGCCACGGCCGCCGAACGCAAGCGGGCGGCCGTGGCGGCCCGTCATGAGGCGCTGGCGCTGGGCCTCCGTAGGAAGGACGGCACCGGCGCCCTGCTGGAGGCGAAGGACCGGCTCACCGGTGTCCTCGGCCCGGCCGCCGAACTGCTCACGGTGACCCCCGGTCACGAGGTCGCGCTGGCCGCGGCGTTCGGCGCTGCCGCGGACGCCATCGCGGTCCGCACACCGTCGGCGGCGGCGAACGCGATCCGCCTGCTCCGCAAGCAGGACGCGGGACGCGCCACCCTGCTGCTGGCGGCACCGGGCCCCAGGGTCGACTCCGGGAAGGACTCCGGGAACGACGCGGCGGGTGGGGTACCGGCGGACGGAGCCGGGGCGGTGGGTTCTGCCTCCGGCATGGCGGGTCCCGTCACCGGGGCGGCTGTTCCGGCCTCCGGGGCGGCCGTTCCCGCCACTGGTACGGCGGCCGTTCCGGCCACCGGCACGGCTGTTTCGCCAACGGGGGCGGCGGTTCCCGCCGCCGGTACGGCGGCTGCCGCGCGGGCACCGTACGACGGGCCGACGTACGCCGCCGACCTCGTACGCGGTCCCCGTGAGCTCATGCCCGCCGTACGCCGGCTCCTCGAGGGGATCGTCGTCGTGGGCACCCTCGAGGACGCCGAGGACCTGGTGGCCGCCGAGCCCCACCTCACCGCCGTGACCGCCGAAGGCGACCTGCTCGGGGCGCACTTCGCGCAGGGCGGATCCGCCGGGGCGCCCAGTCTGCTCGAGGTGCAGGCCTCCGTCGACGAGGCCGCGGCCGAGCTGGAGCAGCTGGCTGTGCTCTGCGAGGAGTTGAGCGAGGCCCAGCGGGCCGCCACCGAGCAGCGGAAGGAACGTGCCGCCCTCGTGGACGAGTTGGGTGAGCGGCGACGCGCGGCCGACCGGGAGAAGTCCGCCGTCGCGCAGCAGCTCGGGCGGCTCGCCGGGCAGGCGCGTGGTGCCGCCGGGGAGGCCGAGCGCAGCCGGGCCGCCGCGGAACGGGCGCAGGACGCGCTCGACCGGGCGCTCGAAGAGGTCGAGGAACTGGCGGAACGTCTCGCCGTCGCCGAGGAGATGCCGGTCGAGGACGAGCCCGACACCTCGGTACGGGACCGGCTCGCCGCCGACGGTGCCAACGCCCGGCAGACCGAGATGGAGGCCCGGCTCCAGGTGCGTACGCACGAGGAACGGGTCAAGGGGCTCGCCGGGCGTGCGGACTCGCTGGACCGGGCCGCCCGCGCGGAACGCGAGGCACGCGCGCGTGCCGAGCAGCGCCGTGCCCGGCTGCGTCACGAGGCCGCCGTCGCCCAGGCGGTCGCGGACGGTGCCCGGCAACTCCTCGCCCACGTCGAGGTGTCCCTCGTCCGCGCGGCGGAGGAACGCTCCGCCGCCGAACGCGCGAAGGCGCACCAGGAGCAGGAACTCGCCCGGGCCCGCACGGAGGGACGCGACCTCAAGGCAGAACTGGACAAGTTGACGGATTCAGTTCACCGGGGCGAGGTACTCGGCGCCGAGAAGCGGCTGCGGATAGAGCAGTTGGAGACCAAGGCGCTGGAGGAACTCGGTGTGGAACCGGCGGGGCTCGTCGCCGAGTACGGGCCCGATCAGCTCGTACCGCCCTCGCCCCCCGCCGAGGGCGAGGAACTGCCCGAGGACCCGGAGCATCCGCGCAACCGGCCCCGGCCGTATCAGCGGGCCGAGCAGGAGAAACGTCTCAAGGCGGCCGAGCGGGCCTATCAGCAGCTCGGCAAGGTCAATCCGCTCGCACTGGAGGAGTTCGCCGCCCTGGAGGAGCGCCACAAGTTCCTCAGCGAGCAGCTGGAGGACCTCAAGAAGACGCGCGCCGATCTGCTGCAGGTCGTGAAGGAGGTCGACGAACGCGTCGAACAGGTCTTCACCGAGGCCTACCGGGACACCGCCCGGGAGTTCGAGGGCGTGTTCAGCCGGCTGTTCCCGGGCGGTGAGGGGCGGCTCGTGCTGACGGACCCCGACAACATGCTCACCACCGGTGTGGACGTCGAAGCCCGGCCGCCGGGCAAGAAGGTCAAGCGGCTGAGCCTGCTCTCCGGCGGTGAGCGCTCGCTGACGGCCGTGGCGATGCTGGTGTCGATCTTCAAGGCGCGCCCCAGCCCGTTCTACGTCATGGACGAGGTCGAGGCCGCGCTCGACGACACCAATCTGCAGCGGCTGATCCGGATCATGCAGGAGCTGCAGGAGGCCTCGCAGCTGATCGTGATCACGCATCAGAAGCGCACCATGGAGGTCGCCGACGCGCTCTACGGCGTCTCCATGCAGGGCGACGGAGTCTCGAAAGTCATCAGCCAGCGGCTTCGCTAGGTGCGCTTCGAAGCGTTTCCAAGTCTTCAAATCTTGAACACAACTCTCGCACCCCGGTGGGGCGATGCTGAGCAGTGGCGGCAATAGGCCGCTTGTTGACTTCGAAAGTTGAAGGCATAGTCTCTGCAACATTGCTTCAACCTTCAGGCGGTGAGCGGCACTTCGCCATTGCACCCCTGGAGGGCTCGTCCCCCACCCCCGGCAGCGAGGCCGGTGGCCTGAGGAGTTACACGTGACCACAGCGCAGGCATCCCAGTCCGGAGCCAGGACGGCTCATCCCGAGCATCTAGGCCATGTCATCTTCATCGCGGCGGCCGCCGCGATGGGCGGTTTCCTCTTCGGCTACGACAGTGCGGTGATCAACGGCGCCGTCGAGGCCATCCGCGGCCGGTATGACATCGGCTCCGCGGCCCTCGCGCAGGTCATCGCCATCGCACTGATCGGCTGTGCGGTCGGCGCCGCGACCGCGGGCCGGATAGCCGACCGCATCGGACGCATCCGGTGCATGCAGATCGCCGCGGTCCTCTTCACCGTCAGTGCCGTCGGCTCGGCGCTGCCCTTCTCCCTCTGGGACCTCGCCTTCTGGCGCGTCGTCGGCGGCTTCGCCATCGGCATGGCCTCCGTCATCGGCCCGGCTTACATCGCCGAGGTCGCCCCGGCCGCGTACCGCGGCCGGCTCGGTTCCTTCCAGCAGGCCGCGATCGTCGTCGGTATCGCCGTGTCGCAGCTGGTCAACTGGGGCGTACTGAACGCCGCCGACGGTGACCAGCGCGGCGAACTGATGGGCCTGGAGGCCTGGCAGGTCATGCTCGGCGTGATGGTGATCCCGGCCGTGCTGTACGGCCTGCTCTCGTTCGCCATCCCCGAGTCGCCGCGCTTCCTCATCGCGGCCGGCAAGGACGACCGGGCACGTGAGGTACTCGCCGAGGTGGAGGGTGGGGACGTCGACCTGGACGCCCGGGTCCGCGAGATCGAACAGGCCATGCGGCGCGAGCACAAGCCGACCTTCAAGGACCTGCTCGGCGGCAGCTTCCTCTTCAAGCCGATCGTCTGGGCCGGCATCGGACTGTCCGTCTTCCAGCAGTTCGTCGGCATCAACGTCGCCTTCTACTACTCCTCGACGCTGTGGCAGTCGGTCGGCGTCAACCCGACGGAGTCCTTCTTCTACTCGTTCACCACGTCGATCATCAACATCGTCGGCACAGTGATCGCGATGATCTTCGTCGACCGCATCGGCCGCCGGCCGCTGGCCCTGATCGGCTCCGTCGGCATGGTGATCGGCCTCGCGCTGGAGGCCTGGGCGTTCTCGTACGACCTGGTGGACGGCAAGCTGCCGAGCACGCAGGGCTGGATCGCCCTGGTCGCGGCCCATGTGTTCGTCCTCTTCTTCGCCCTCTCCTGGGGTGTGGTCGTCTGGGTCATGCTCGGCGAGATGTTCCCGAACCGGATGCGCGCCGCCGCCCTGGGCGTGGCCGCCTCCGCACAGTGGATCGCCAACTGGGCCATCACCGCGAGCTTCCCGTCCCTGGCCGACTGGAACCTCTCGGTGACCTACGTGCTCTACACGATCTTCGCCGCGCTCTCCATCCCGTTCGTGCTCAAGTTCGTTCCGGAGACGAAGGGCAAGTCGCTGGAGGAGATGGGGTAGCTGTCCGGTCCGCCGGACGGGCTGGACCGTCCGGCGATTCCCGGGCAGGCCCGAAGCGGATACGGAACCCGTGGGGATTAGGAACCCGTGGGGATTCGGCTCTGCCCCTGTGAACCACCGCTGCTCCGGCCCGGCCACTGCCCGGGCCGGAGCAGCGGTTCGGTGTTCCTGGGCAGCTCTGCCGGCTGCGCCGGGAGCGGCATGAGCGACGGACGACTCGTCGGGGACAAATGATGCTCGGCGGGTCGGCGGGTCGGCGGGTCGGCGGGTCGGCGGGTCAGCCGGTCAGCAGGTCAGGTGAGTCGGGGGACAACCTGCTCGGCGAAGAGGTGCAGGCTGCGCCAGCCTTCGTCGATGGGCATTCCACCGCACAGGGGGTGCAGGACGAGGTTCTCGGCGCCCTCCGCCGCGAACTTGACGCAGTCGTCGGGGGTGAGCACCCGGTAGACCCCCTCCGCCCGCAGTTCCGCCACGTTCGTCGCCGCCGACTTCACCGCGGAGCGGATCGTGTCGGACTGCCAGGACGCGTACATCCGGGCCTCGTGCAGGAAGCGCTCCCCGTGCTCCGCCCACACCCGGTCCGGGTCCTCGGCGATGTGCAGCAGCGGGGTCTCCGCGGCGGGCATCAGACAGAACCCCTCGGTGCCGTACTCGGCACAGCGCTCCCGGTAGTACGTCTCCAGTTCGGGCAGATGCGCGCTCGGGAAGAACGGCAGCCCGAGCCGGGCCGCACGCCGTGCCGCCGCCTTGGAGGAGCCGCCCACCAGCAGCAAGGGATGCGGTTCCGAGAACGGCCGCGGGGTGACCCGTACGGTACGGCCTCGGAAGGTGAAGGGCTCGCCGGTCCACGCCGCCAGCAGCGTCTCGAGCAGTTCGTCCTGGAGCCGGCCCCGGCGCTTCCACTCCACGTCGAACATCGCGTACTCGTCCGGCCGGTAGCCGATCCCCGCGACCGTCACCAGCCGGCCACCGCTGAGCAGATCCAGTACGGCGATCTCCTCCGCGAGCCGCAGCGGGTCGTGGAGCGGGCCGATCACGGCCGAGACCGTCACGGCTATGTGCCGGGTCGCCCCGAAGACCGCAGCTGCGAGGGCGAACGGCGAGGGGAGCCAGTTGTTGGCGACGCCGTGGTGTTCCTCGGTCTGCACGGTGGTGATACCGCGGTCGTCGGCGTACGCGGCCATCTCTACGGCGGCCCGGTAGCGGGCGCTGAGGGAGGCGCCGGTCGCGTCGGGCTCGATCAGGTTGAAACGTACGACGGTGACGGGCATGGAGCCGTCCCCCTTCGCGGGCGGAGATTGGCGGTGGTGCCGGTGGAGGGGGGACCCTAGCTGACGGAGCGTCAGATGACCATAGGTGCGGCACCGGTCTCCTGGCGCCTGCGACGGTGGCACACGGCCCACCTCCTGGTGGGCTTCCCGGCGGCGCGAGGCCGGCGGGCGGGCCGGCCGGGCCGGTGCGGCCTGCGGTGCTCCGCGTCCAACGAACGGTCGAGGGCGAGGCCACGCCATACTGGCTGTGTTATGGAATTCGTCATCCTTGCTGTAGTCATCGCCGTGGTCGTGATCGTCGCGCTCGGCGGGCTCGTCGTCGGCAGCCGCAGAAGGAAGCAGCTGCCGCCCGCGCCCCCCACAACGCCCGACATCACCGCCCCTCCGGCCGAGCCGCACGTCGGCGACGAGGCCGAGACCCCGCGTGAAGAACCACGCAGAACGATCGAGGAGGTGGACCTCCCGGGCCCGGCCGCACCGGTCGTCGTCGAGGAACCGCCCGCCCCCGCGATCGAAGTCCCCGAGCCGACCGCCGGCCGTCTGGTACGGCTGCGCTCCCGGCTCTCCCGCTCCCAGAACGCGCTCGGCAAGGGGCTGCTCACGCTGCTGTCCCGCGAGCACCTCGACGACGACACCTGGGAGGAGGTCGAGGACACGCTCCTCACCGCGGACGTCGGCGTCGCTCCCACCCAGGAACTGGTCGAGCGGCTGCGCGAGCGGGTCAAGGTGCTCGGCACGCGCACCCCCGACGAACTGCGCGGGTTGCTGCGTGACGAGCTGATCAAGCTGGTCGGGCCCGACATGGACCGCACCGTGCACACCGAGTCACCGCGCGATACCCCGGGGATCGTGATGGTCGTCGGCGTCAACGGGACCGGCAAGACCACCACCACCGGCAAGCTCGCGCGTGTGCTCGTCGCGGACGGCAAGTCCGTGGTCCTGGGTGCTGCCGACACCTTCCGCGCCGCCGCCGCCGACCAGCTGCAGACCTGGGGCGAGCGCGTCGGGGCACGCACCGTGCGCGGACCCGAGGGCGGCGACCCCGCCTCGATCGCCTTCGACGCCGTCAAGGAGGGCATCGCCGAGGGAGCCGACGCCGTGCTCATCGACACCGCCGGCCGACTGCACACCAAGACCGGTCTGATGGACGAGCTGGGCAAGGTCAAGCGGGTGGTGGAGAAGCACGCGCCGCTGGACGAGATCCTGCTCGTGCTCGATGCCACCACCGGTCAGAACGGTCTGGTGCAGGCCCGGGTCTTCGCCGAGGTCGTCGACATCACCGGCATCGTGCTGACCAAGCTGGACGGCACGGCGAAGGGCGGCATCGTGGTCGCCGTCCAGCGTGAGCTGGGGGTCCCGGTGAAGCTGATCGGGCTGGGCGAGGGGCCCGACCACCTCGCGCCGTTCGAGCCGGAAGCGTTCGTGGATGCCCTTATCGGAGAGTGAGCGCACGAGGCCGAGGCGCCCGCTCCGTGAGAAGAGCCCTACCCCATGGTGCAGATGGGGTGGGGCTCTTCGCTTGTGCCCGACCGGCACTAGCTAGGCGCGGGAACGATGCGCCACGTACGCCAGCGTGCCGAGCAGCAGCCTCGCCTGCGGTGGCCTGGTCGCGGAGTCGAGGTCGGGGGAGCGCAGCCAGTCGACCGGTCCGAGACCGCCGCGGTCCGAGGGCGGAGCCGTGACATACGCGCCCGGGCCGAGGCCGTGCAGGTCGAGCGAGGCGTCGTCCCAGCCCATGCGGTAGAGCAGCTCGGGCAGCTGGGCCGTACTGCCGGGGGCGACGAAGAAGTGCGCGCGGCCGTCCGGCGTAGCCGTCACCGGGCCCAGGGGGAGCCCCATCCGCTCCAGCCGGATCAACGCGCGGCGGCCGGCGGACTCGGCGACCTCGATCACGTCGAAGGCGCGTCCCACCGGCAGCATCACCGCCGCCCCGGGGAATTCGGCCCAGGCGGCGGATACCTCGTCGAGGGTGGCTCCGGCGGGTACCACCGGGGCGAAGCCGAGTGGATGGGCGCCCGGAGCGGCGCAGTCGGCCCGGCCGCACGAACACGCGCCCGCCTCGGCCCTGGCCCCGGGTACCACGTCCCAGCCCCAGAGTCCGGTGAACTCGGCCACGGCGGTGCACTCTGAGGTGCGGCCGCGGCGACGTGAGCCGGACCGCAGGTCGCGGATGCCGCCGATCGTGAAGCCCATGCCCCCTCCAACGGGTTCAGCTCGCCGGTGGTTACGAAACGGATAGGGAATGTAACTCTCTGTTCCCTGACGTCGTTCCGATCCCCTCAGCGCTCGGAAGCGGCGAAGGTGGTGCAGTCGGTGATACGCGCCCCCGCTGGGTGGCGCACGCTCCAGAGTGCACCGTTCCGCCTGCCCCGAGCGTCCTGTGTCAAGTGAATCGCGTCGAGTGGCGCGCGAGTTCATTCGAAGGGGTGGCGAATGGTGGCGTTTCCGGACCCTCCCTCGCCGGATGAGTGATCACAGGACTACGCTGAGTGCGCGAGTCCTGAGCGTGTGCGCTCGTGGGTATGCCGGAGGCAAGTCGGCTTTCCGTTCGGTGGGTGAGAAGTGGCGTACGACGGTTGCGGCGAACGGCATCCTGGTAGGGCTTGGCGCACACGGTGCGACGGCACGGAAGCAGAAGCACACGGTGCGGGCGCGCACAGGGCATGAGGGTTTCAGGGAATGGGGGCGTTCCAGTGGGCGGCAACGGCGGAAGCGGTACGAACGCTGACAAGCGCCCGAACGAACTGCTGACGTCGTGGTTCGTCCGCAGTGGCTGGTCCAAGGGCGAGCTCGCCCGACAAGTGAACCGCCGTGCCCGCCAGTTGGGTGCCAACCACATCTCCACGGACACCTCCCGGGTGCGCCGCTGGCTGGACGGCGAGAACCCCCGCGAACCGATCCCGCGGATCCTGTCCGAGCTGTTCTCCGAGCGTTTCGGCTGTGTCGTCGCCGTCGAGGATCTGGGACTGCGCGCCGCCCACCAGTCACCCTCCGTGTCCGGGGTCGACCTGCCGTGGACCGCTCCGCAGACGGTCGCCCTGATCGGTGAGTTCTCCCGCAGCGATCTGATGCTCGCCCGGCGCGGGTTCCTCGGCACCTCGCTGGGCCTCTCCGCGGGCCCCTCGCTGATCGAGCCGATGCAACGCTGGCTCGTGCCCACCCCGGCCACTCCGCTGGAGCGCCCCGAACCCACCGCGGCGTCCCGCCGGCCCGGGCGCCTGTCCCAGCCGGAGCTGGACCTGCTGGAGTCCACCACCGTGATGTTCCGCCAGTGGGACGCCCAGTGCGGTGGCGGCCTGCGCCGCAAGGCCGTCGTCGGGCAACTGCACGAGGTGACGGACTTACTCCAGGAGCCGCAGTCCGGCCCCACCACCAGGCGGCTGTTCAAGGTCGCCGCCGAGCTCGCCGAACTCGCGGGCTGGATGAGCTACGACGTGGGGCTCCAGCCCACCGCGCAGAAGTACTTCGTCCTCGCTCTGCACGCAGCGAAGGAAGCGGGCGACAAGCCGCTGGGCTCGTACATCCTCTCCAGCATGAGCCGCCAGATGATCCACCTCGGCCGCCCCGACGACGC
Source organism: Streptomyces cavernae (assembly GCF_004023625.1). Lineage (GTDB taxonomy): Bacteria > Actinomycetota > Actinomycetes > Streptomycetales > Streptomycetaceae > Streptomyces > Streptomyces cavernae. The sequence continues at coordinate 66,699 of NZ_RPDJ01000037.1, forward strand.
GCTGGAACTGATCCACCTCGCACAGTACGGAAGCCGCGACTGCGCGGGCCCGCGCACCCAGGCAATGCTGTATGCGATGGAGGCCCGCGCCTACGCCAACATGGGACAGCCCGGAAAGTGCAAGAGGGCCGTCCGGATGGCCGAGGACACCTTCGCCGACGCCCTCGAATTCGACGAGCCCGAGCCCGACTGGATCCGCTTCTTTTCCGAGGCCGAACTCAACGGCGAGAACGCCCACTCCTTCCGGGATCTCGCCTATGTCGCGGGCCGCAGTCCCACGTACGCCTCGCTCGCCGAGCCCGTGATGCGGCGCGCCGTCGAACTCTTCGAAAAGGACGCCGAGCACCAGCGTTCGTACGCACTGAACCTCATCGGCATGGCCACCGTGCACCTCCTGCAACGCGAGCCCGAGCAGAGCGCGCAGCTGGCCGGGCAGGCGCTGGCCGTCGCCAAGAAGGTGCGCTCCGAGCGGGTCAACACCAGGATCCGCAAGACCGTCGACACCGCCGCACGGGACTTCGGAGACCTCCGTGAAGTCGTCGACTTGACCGACCAATTGGCTCTGGAGCTGCCCGAGACCGCCGAAGCGGTCTGACCCCCGGACCCCGGCCGCGGCCGGCCATCCCGAACTGCCCGACTCGGCTCCCCCATGCCAGGTCAACGGATGGCCCGCCGCGGTCGGCCTGCTTTCACATTCGGAAGGTTGCGCCACGATAACGATCGTGCCGCGGGACATCCGGCAGTTCATCGACGCGTAACACGCAGGACCTCTTCGTCACGGCGGCGAAACATCGAGGGGCGCCCACCGAAACGGCGCTGCGCCAATCTCGGTCGGCATAACCGGCCCACCCCTCATAACCGCTCAGGCTTCGCCCGCACGGGGCCGTACCAAACGACGAGGAGACGCCGATGGCACCAGCCATCACTCTTGCCGCAGAGGCGCCCACGCTGTCTGCCGCAAACACCGGATTCATGCTCATCTGTTCCGCCCTGGTGCTGATCATGACTCCCGGTCTCGCCTTCTTCTACGGAGGCATGGTCCGGGTCAAGAGCACCCTGAACATGCTGATGATGAGCTTCATCAGCATGGGGATCGTCACCATCCTCTGGGTGATCTACGGCTTCTCGCTCGCCTTCGGCACCGACTCGGGAAGCATCATCGGCTGGTCCTCGGACTATGTCGGCCTCAGCGGCATCGGCCTGACGGAGCTGTGGGACGGTTACACCATCCCGATCTATGTCTTCGCCGTCTTCCAGCTGATGTTCGCGATCATCACGCCCGCCCTGATCAGCGGTGCCGTCGCGGACCGCGTGAAGTTCTCGGCGTGGGCACTGTTCGTAGCCCTGTGGGCCACGGTCGTGTACTTCCCGGTCGCCCACTGGGTCTGGGGCGCGGGCGGCTGGGCCTTCGAGCTGGGCGTGATCGACTTCGCCGGTGGTACGGCGGTCCACATCAACGCCGGTGCCGCGGCACTCGGCGTGATCCTGGTCATCGGCAAGCGCGTCGGCTTCAAGAAGGACCCGATGCGCCCGCACAGCCTGCCGCTGGTCATGCTCGGCGCCGGTCTGCTGTGGTTCGGCTGGTTCGGCTTCAACGCCGGCTCCTGGCTGGGCAACGACGACGGTGTCGGCGCGCTGATGTTCTTCAACACGCAGATCGCCACCGCGGCCGCGATGCTCGCCTGGCTGATCTACGAGAAGATCCGCCACGGTGCGTTCACCACCCTGGGTGCCGCTTCCGGTGCGGTCGCCGGTCTGGTCGCCATCACCCCGTCGGGTGGTGCGGTCTCACCGCTCGGCGCGATCGCCGTCGGCGCCATCGCCGGTGTGCTCTGCGCCATGGCGGTCGGCCTGAAGTACAAGTTCGGCTACGACGACTCGCTCGACGTCGTCGGCGTCCACCTGGTCGGCGGTGTCGTCGGCTCGCTGCTCATCGGCTTCTTCGCCACCGGTGGCGGCCAGTCCGACGTGGCCGGCCTCTTCTACGGCGGCGGCCTGGACCAGTTCTGGAAGCAGTGCGCCGGTGTCTTCGCGGTCCTCGCCTACTCCCTGGTGGCCTCCGCGGTCCTTGCCTTCCTCATCGACAAGACCCTCGGCATGCGGGTCAGCGAGGACGATGAGGTCGCCGGCATCGACCAGGCCGAGCACGCCGAGACCGCATACGACTTCAGTGGTGCCGGTGGTGGCGCCCGCAGTGCCGTAACCGCCCCGGTCGCCGAGGCCGCGCAGAGCAAGAAGGTGGACGCATGAAGCTCATCACCGCCGTCGTCAAGCCGCACCGGCTCGACGAGATCAAGGAAGCCCTCCAGGCCTTCGGCGTCCACGGGCTGACGGTCACCGAAGCGAGCGGCTACGGTCGGCAGCGGGGGCACACCGAGGTCTACCGCGGCGCCGAGTACACGGTCGACCTGGTCCCGAAGATCCGTATCGAGGTCCTCGCCGAGGACGACGACGCCGAACAGCTGATCGACGTCATCGTCAAGGCGGCCCGCACCGGCAAGATCGGTGACGGCAAGGTCTGGGCCGTACCGGTCGAGACGGCGGTCCGGGTCCGGACCGGCGAGCGCGGACCCGACGCGCTGTAAGGGACGAAACAGAACAGGAGTCGCTGGGTGACGAGTACCGACGTGCGAACCGATGCAGAAGACTCGGGACCCAGCGGCTATGCGGCGGCCCGGCTGCGCCTCCTCCAGGGGGAGGCGCAGTCCGGGCCGCCGCGCCGTGCGGCTCTCGCGGAACTGACCGACGACTGGCTGAGCGGACTCTTCGACGCCGGAGCCGACGGGCTCAAGGGCGTCTCGCTGATCGCCGTCGGCGGCTACGGCCGCGGGGAACTCTCCCCGCGCAGCGACCTCGACCTGCTGTTGCTCCACGACGGCAGTGACGCGGATGCGGTCGCCGCCCTCGCCGACCGCATCTGGTATCCCGTCTGGGACCTGGGCCTCGCCCTCGACCACTCCGTCCGTACGCCCGCCGAGGCCCGCAAGACGGCCGGCGAGGATCTCAAGGTGCAGCTCGGCCTGCTGGACGCCCGGCACCTCGCGGGCGACCTCGGCCTCACCGCCGGACTGCGCTCGGCCGTACTGGCCGACTGGCGCAACCAGGCGCCCAAGCGTCTGCCCGAACTCCAGGAGCTGTGCGCCGAACGCGCCGAGCGGCAGGGCGAGTTGCAGTACCTGCTGGAACCTGATCTGAAGGAGGCCCGCGGGGGCCTCAGGGACGCCACCGCCCTGCGCGCGGTGGCCGCGTCCTGGCTCGCGGACGCCCCACGCGAGGGTCTCGCCGACGCCCGCCGGGGACTCCTCGACGTACGCGACGCCCTGCACCTGACCACCGGACGCGCCACCGACCGGCTCGCCCTGCAGGAGCAGGACCAGGTCGCCGCCGAACTGGACCTGCTGGACGCGGACACGCTGCTGCGACAGGTCTACGAAGCCGCCCGCGTCATTTCCTACGCGAGCGATGTGACCTGGCGCGAGGTCGGGCGCGTGCTGCGTTCGCGCGCCGTACGGCCACGGCTGCGTGCCATGCTCGGCGGCGGGAAACCCGTCCCCGAACGGTCCCCTCTCGCCGAAGGCGTGGTCGAGCAGGACGGCGAGGTGGTGCTCGCCCGCGCCGCGCGCCCCGAACGCGACCCCGCACTGCCGCTGCGCGCCGCCGCTGCGGCGGCCCAGGCCGGACTCCCGCTCTCTCTGCACGCCGTACGGCGCCTGGCCGCCACCACCCGCCCGCTGCCCACGCCCTGGCCCGCCGAGGCCCGCGAACAACTCGTCACACTGCTCGGCTCCGGACGCCCGACGGTGGAGGTCTGGGAGGCCCTGGAGGCGGAAGGCCTGATCACCCGCCTCCTGCCCGACTGGGAGCGGGTGCGCTGCCGTCCCCAGCGCAACGCCGTGCACATCTGGACCGTCGACCGCCATCTGATCGAGACCGCGGTTCAGGCCTCCGAGTTCACCCGCCGCGTCGGCCGCCCCGACCTGCTGCTCGTCGCCGCCCTGCTGCACGACATCGGCAAGGGCTGGCCCGGTGACCACTCCGTGGCGGGCGAGATCATCGCGCGCGACGTGGCCGCCCGGATCGGCTTCGACCGCGACGACGTCGCCGTCCTCGCCTCCCTGGTACGCCATCACCTGCTGCTCGTCGAGACCGCCACCCGGCGCGATCTGGAGGACCCTGCGACCGTGCGCGCGGTCGCCGACGCGGTCGGCTCACAGAGCACACTCGAACTGCTGCACGCCCTCACTGAGGCGGACGCGCTCGCCACCGGCCCCGCCGCCTGGTCGTCCTGGCGCGGCTCGCTCGTGACCGACTTGGTCAAGCGGGTCGCGGCGGCACTCGCCGGGGACGCCCCCGAGGAACCCGAGGAGGCGGCGCCCACCGCCGAGCAGGAGCGCCTCGCGATAGAGGCGTTCCGTACCGGGGGACCGGTGCTCGCCCTGCGCGCACAGACCGAACCGCCCGGCGAGGACGCGGCGGCGGGCTCCGGCCCCGAGGATCCGGAGCCGCTCGGCGTGGAACTCCTCATCGCGGTGCCCGACCAGCCGGGGGTGCTGCCCGCGGTGGCCGGCGTACTCGCCATGCACCGGCTGACCGTCCGCACCGCCGAGCTGCGCGCCGTTGAGCTGCCCTTCCAGGACACCGACCAGACCGGTGAAACGGTCCTGCTGCTCGACTGGCGAGTCGCCGCCGAGTACGGCTCCCTGCCCCAGGCCGCCCGGCTCCGCGCCGACCTCGTGCGCGCCCTGGACGGCTCCCTCGACATCGCCCGACGACTGGCCGAGCGGGACGCGGCGTATCCGCGCCGCAGGGGCATCGTGGCCCCGCCGCCACGCGTCACGGTCGCCGCGGCGGCCTCCCGCCTCGCCACGGTCATCGAGGTCCGCGCCCAGGACGCCCCCGGCCTGCTGCACCGCATCGGGCGCGCCTTGGAGGAGGCGGACGTCCGGGTGCGCAGCGCCCACGTCTCCACCCTGGGCGCCAACGCGGTGGACGCCTTCTACGTGACCGGTCCCGAGGGGGCGCCCCTGCCGGGCGAGGAGGCTGCGGCAGTGGCACGGAAGCTGGAAGAGGCGTTGCGGGGCTGAGCGGCTGCCGCGCGGTGGGCGGCTGCTGCGCTGCTGTGGGGCGGGCGGCTGCTGCGGGGCGGGCGGCTCGTTTCCGCCGAGTGGGAAGAACCCCGTGACGGGCTGAGACCACTCGGTTCCGGTGCGAGGTGGTCGGCCACTCCGGGCCGGGAAACCGGGACCGGCCACCCGCCCCGCGCCGCCCGGGACCCCGCTTCTCGCCCGGAAACCTGCCCGGTAGCGCGGGAATCCTGCCCGCCGGCGCGGGAATCCAGCGCTCAGCGGACCGTGGGCGGGGACGATTGTTCGCAGGGCCCGATACTCTGGAGGGCAACCCAGACTGTCGCCTACTCCGAGGACCGACGCCGCCGTGTTCGATACTCTCTCCGACCGCCTCTCAGCCACTTTCAAGTCCCTCCGGGGCAAGGGGCGCCTCAGCGAGGCGGACATCGACGCCACGGCACGGGAAATCCGGATCGCGCTCCTCGAAGCGGACGTGGCCCTGCCGGTGGTGCGGGCGTTCATCAAGAACGTCAAGGAGCGCGCCCTCGGGGCCGAGGTCTCCAAGGCGCTCAACCCCGCCCAGCAGGTCCTCAAGATCGTCAACGACGAACTGGTCACGATCCTCGGCGGCGAGACCCGGCGGCTGCGCTTCGCCAAGCAGCCGCCGACCGTGATCATGCTCGCGGGTCTGCAGGGTGCCGGTAAGACCACCCTCGCGGGCAAGCTCGGCAGGTGGCTGAAGGAGCAGGGCCACTCGCCGCTGCTCGTGGCGGCCGACCTCCAGCGGCCCAACGCGGTCAACCAGCTCAGCGTCGTCGCCGAGCGCGCGGGTGTCGCGGTCTACGCGCCGGAGCCGGGCAACGGCGTCGGTGACCCGGTCAAGGTGGCCAAGGACTCCATCGAGTTCGCGAAGTCGAAGGTTCACGACATCGTGGTCGTGGACACCGCCGGCCGCCTGGGCATCGACCAGGAGATGATGCAGCAGGCCGCGGACATCAGGGACGCGGTCTCGCCGGACGAGATCCTGTTCGTCGTCGACGCGATGATCGGACAGGACGCGGTCAACACCGCGGAGGCCTTCCGCGACGGCGTCGGCTTCGACGGCGTCGTGCTGTCGAAGCTCGACGGCGACGCCCGTGGTGGTGCGGCGCTCTCCATCGCCTCGGTCACCGGCAAGCCGATCATGTTCGCGTCGAACGGCGAGAAGCTCGACGACTTCGACGCCTTCCACCCCGACCGGATGGCCTCCCGCATCCTCGACATGGGTGACCTGCTCACCCTGATCGAGCAGGCGGAGCGGACGTTCAGCCAGGAAGAGGCCGAGAAGATGGCCTCCAAGCTGGCGTCCAAGAAGGGGCAGGACTTCACGCTCGACGACTTCCTGGCCCAGATGGAACAGGTCAGGAAGATGGGGTCGATCTCGAAGCTGCTCGGCATGCTGCCGGGCATGGGCCAGATCAAGGACCAGATCAACAACCTGGACGAGCGCGACGTCGACCGGACGGCCGCGATCATCAAGTCGATGACCCCCGGCGAGCGCCAGGACCCGACGATCATCAACGGCTCGCGCCGCGCCCGTATCGCCCGCGGTTCGGGCGTCGAGGTGAGCGCGGTGAAGAACCTGGTCGAGCGGTTCTTCGAGGCGCGCAAGATGATGTCCCGCATGGCCCAGGGCGGCGGCATGCCGGGGATGCCCGGGATGCCGGGCATGGGCGGCGGACCCGGCCGGCAGCGCAAGCAGCAGAAGAAGGCCAAGGGCAAGCAGCGCTCCGGCAACCCGATGAAGCGCAAGCAGCAGGAGCAGGAAGCCGCGGCGCGGCGTGCGGCGGCGGCGCAGGGTGGAGCGCCGGGTGCGCCGGGCGGCGCGTTCGGGCTGCCGGGGCAGCAGGGTGCGCAGGACTTCGAACTGCCCGACGAGTTCAAGAAGTTCATGGGCTGATCGCCTGGACGGACCGGGCCGGGGGACATCGTCCGAACGGACCGGGGCGAGGGGCCGCCGAGTACGCGCTGAGGGGCTGAGTCAGCTCAGCCCCTCCGGCACATCAGCCCTCCGGCCCATGAGTACCGGCCCGCCCCGTACCTCAGACCGTGCGGGCGATCAGGTAACGGAAGACGTTGGGCATCCACACGGCCCCATCGGGCCGCCGATACGGATGCACCGCCTCCCGCACCTCCTTGTCGACCTGCATCCGGTCCGTGGCCTCCACGGCGGCATCGAAGAACCCGGTGGACAACAGCCCACGCACCGCGCTGTCCACATCTGCGTACCCGAAGGGGCACGCGACCCGTCCCGAGCCGTCGGGACGGAGCCCGGCGCGCTGGGCCACCTCCTCGAGGTCGTCCCGTCGAGCCGGCCGCCAGCTCGCGGTGCAGGTCCCGGGGCGGGCTCCGGCGCCGGTGCCTGCTCCACGTCCCGTTCTGCCGGTCCCGCTGCCGCTGCCGCTGCTGCTGCTACTGCCGCTGCCGCTGCCGCTCCCGGGACCGCTCCCGGGCAGGGGATCCGCCAGCCGTGAGGCCACCCGCAGCACCTTCGAGGTGACACACCGCTCCGGCGGTCCCCACCCCACGAGCACGACCGGCGCACCGCGCCGAGCGAGCGGAGTCGCCTCCGACAGCAGTTCGCCGAGCCCTTCCGTGTCCCCCGCCGCACCGCCGATCGGCTCGAAGGCGGTGATCAGTGTGTACGAGGGGGTCCGGGTGTCGACCACCGCGTCGCCGGGGGCGCCGGCCACGAGCCGGGTGTCCGTGTGCGCGGGCGTTCCCCGGCCCGCGCCACCGGTACCGTTTCCGCCGCCTTCACCCAGCAACCGCTCCCGCGCCAACGCCAGCCGTTCCGGCGCGCCGGATTCCACGCCGGTGACCGCGGCTCCGCGCGAGGCGGCCATCAGCAGGGCGAGCCCCGTACCGCAGCCGAGCCCGAGCAGCCGGGTGCCGGGTCCCACGTCAAGTCGCTCGTAGACGGCCTCGTAGAGCGGGACCAGCATCCTTTCCTGGATCTCCGCCCAGTCGCGTGCGCGTGCAGACGGGTCCACCCGGGGCACCGGCCCCGTAGAAGACAGCTGCTGCCGCACGAGCGTAGGTGTCATATGTAAGCGCCCCATTCCGCCGAGAGTTGCCCTGATACCCCGTTTCGACCGGCCCCCGTGCAGTGCGCGCGCACTCCCCCGTATGCCAGGAAACTGCGCACGGCTCGCCGCGTCCAGGGGTGGTGACGCCCGGTTTGTGAACCCCCTGCGCAGGGCGCCGGACAGGCGCAGAATTCACATTCCCGCAACGTGGACCCGTAGCATTCCTCGCGGTCGGGCCGGCCGAGCACGCCGTGACCGTACGGTGTCTGGTCGCGGAGGACGTGTCCGTACCGGGCGTGGACGACGCTCCGGGTAACGTCGCGGTCGGCGCGCACGCTGACGGAAGTACGGAAGCACGGCCGAAAACGCCCCTTGCGCATCCCGCGACCACAGAGGTCCCGGCGCTCGGGCCTCGCCTACGCGCCGGGGCGTACGTGTGGCTACGTACCGCCTTGGTATGAGCTGTGACACTTCTCCGCACATCTGCGCACCCGCCCTCGTCAGGACGCATCAGCGGCAACTGACGGGTACGTGCAAATTATTTGGGATGCCCCGGAATAGGAACACAGGGGCACTCCGGCTCGTTGTCACGACGTGAGCACGACACCACCTGTTCTCGCCGCAGAGCTGGCAGGGGCGTGGGCCGATATTCAGCGGCACCACCCCGAGCTGCCAGATCTTGCCGCGCCCGAATCCCTGATCGGGGAGTCGTCGTCCGCTTGCGGGCACGAACTCTCCTTCGAGCGACTGCTCCATGAGGCAGTCCACGGCATCGCCGCCGCGCGTGGAGTCCGCGACACCTCGCGCGCCGGCCGGTACCACAACCGCAGATTCCTGGCGATCGCCGAGGAGTTGGGCCTGGACCACCCCGATGAGCCGCACCCCAGCAGCGGCTTCTCGCTGGTCACGCTCAACCCCGAGGCGAAGCGCCGTTACCGCCCGACGATCGAGCGCCTGCAGCGCGCCCTCAAGGCGCACTCCGCCGCGACGTCCGCCGACACCGCGCGCACCTTCCGGGGCCCGGCCGCCCGGCACGGCTCCTCCGGGGGCGGCGTCCGGGTGAAGGCGGTCTGCGACTGTGGCCGCAACGTACGGGTCGTCCCGTCGGTGCTGGCCCAGGCGCCGATCGTGTGCGGGGGGTGCGGCAAACCCTTCCGGATCCCGGAGCCGGTGGGCGCCGCGGCGAGCTGACGGACACGGCCGGCCGTGGCCAAGCGGACCGACGGGCTGGATGCGGGGAGCGCACCCACCCGGGGCCGCCCGGCGCATGTGCATGGCTTCGTGTGGCGTCAAGTCGCATGACGGTGTCCCTGGGCGAGCCGCCCGGCCCCGCGCCGGGCGGCGCGTCGTCGCGTTCCGCGCCGTTACTCAATGCGTCCATTCTGCCGCTCAACGTGACAATTGGTCCGTGTGTCGCGGCTCGCGGTTTCCGCGGCCGTGGGTCGGCCGCGGGACGTGAGTGTCCGGCGGTGGCGGCCGGTTCCACGATCCCGGCACCGGGTGCGCAGTGGCCCCTGCCCGGGGGCGCCCCGCCCGGCATGAGGCATGCCCGCGATGTGGCACAATGGCTAGCTGTACTCGACAGCCGTACAGGACCCCTCTCTCCTCCGGCTGACGCGTCCATCGGGCACTCGGGTACCGCAACCCCACGCGGCCATCTCGCCGTGCCCAACCACGTCAATCCAGGAGAACCCACTCCCGTGGCAGTCAAGATCAAGCTGAAGCGTCTGGGCAAGATCCGTTCGCCTCACTACCGCATCGTCATCGCCGACTCCCGCACCCGCCGCGACGGCCGGGCCATCGAGGAGATCGGCCTGTACCACCCGGTGCAGAACCCCTCGCGCATCGAGGTCGACGCCGAGCGTGTCGCGTACTGGCTGGGTGTCGGCGCCCAGCCGACCGAGCCCGTGCTCGCCATCCTCAAGAAGACCGGCGACTGGCAGAAGTTCAAGGGCGAGCCCGCCCCGGCTCCGCTGCTGCAGCCGGCCGAGAAGGCGACGCGTCCGTCCTTCGACGCCCTGAGCGGTGAGGACGAGGGCAAGGGTGAGGCCATCACCCAGAAGAAGAAGGCCGAGAAGAAGGACGACGCCACCGCCGAGTCCTCCTCGTCTGAGTCGACCGAGGCCTGAGCATGCTCGAGGAGGCGCTCGAGCACCTCGTGAAGGGCATCGTCGACAACCCCGACGATGTGCAGGTCGCCTCGCGCAACCTGCGCCGCGGGCGCGTCCTCGAGGTCCGGGTGCACCCCGACGACCTCGGCAAGGTGATCGGCCGCAACGGCCGCACCGCACGCGCGCTGCGCACCGTCGTGGGCGCCATCGGCGGCCGCGGTGTCCGCGTCGACCTAGTCGACGTCGACCAGGTTCGCTGAACAACGCAGCACCGGCTCGGGCCGGGGAGGGCCTACGGGCCGTCCCCGGCCCGCAGTCGTTCGACAGGCCCGTCGTATGACAGGAGAGCAAGCACAGTGCAGCTGGTAGTCGCACGGATCGGCCGCGCCCATGGCATCAAGGGCGAGGTCACCGTCGAGGTACGCACCGACGAGCCGGAGCTGAGGCTCGCCCCCGGCGCCGTCCTGGCCACCGACCCGGCCTCCACCGGACCGCTGACCATCGAGACCGGCCGGGTGCACAGCGGCCGGCTCCTGCTGCGCTTCGAGGGCGTGCGCGACCGGAACGCCGCCGAGGCGCTGCGCAACACCCTCCTGATCGCCGAGGTCGACCCGGACGAGCGCCCCGAGGAACCCGACGAGTACTACGACCACCAGCTGATGGACCTCGACGTCGTCACGGTGGACGGGGTCGCCGTCGGCCGCATCACCGAGATCTCGCACCTGCCCTCGCAGGACCTGTTCGTGGTCGAACGCCCGGACGGGACCGAAGTGCTCGTCCCGTTCGTCGAGGAGATCGTCACCGAGGTCGACCTCGAGGCACAGCGGGCCGTCATCGACCCCCCGCCGGGCCTCATCGACGACCACGCCGAGATCGCCTCTTCGCGGGACGAGGGCGCCGAGCGCGGGGAAGACGCCACCGCGTCCGGGGAAGAGGCGTAGATGCGGCTCGACGTCGTCACCATCTTCCCCGAGTACCTGGAGCCCCTGAACGTCTCCCTGGTCGGCAAGGCACGCGCGCGTGGACAGCTCGACGTCCAGGTGCACGACCTGCGCCGGTGGACGTACGACCGGCACAACACGGTCGACGACACCCCCTACGGCGGCGGCCCCGGCATGGTCATGAAGACCGACCCCTGGGGGGACGCCCTGGACGCCGTGCTCGCGGACGGCTATGAGACCGGCGCCCACGGGCCCGCCCTCATCGTGCCCACACCCAGCGGGCGCCCGTTCACCCAGGAACTCGCCGTCGAGCTCTGCGAGCGTCCCTGGCTGATCTTCACGCCGGCCCGCTACGAGGGCATCGACCGCCGCGTCGTCGACGAGTACGCAACCCGCATGCCCGTCCACGAGGTGTCCATCGGCGACTACGTCCTCGCCGGCGGCGAAGCGGCCGTCCTGGTCATCACGGAGGCCGTGGCCCGGCTCCTGCCCGGTGTGCTGGGCAACGCCGAGTCCCACCAGGACGACTCCTTCGCGCCCGGAGCCATGGCCAACCTCCTGGAAGGGCCCGTCTACACCAAGCCGCCCCAGTGGCGCGGCCGCGGTATCCCGGACGTCCTGCTCAGCGGCCACCACGGCAAGATCGCGCGCTGGCGGCGGGACGAGGCCCTGCGCCGCACCACCCTCAACCGGCCGGACCTGATAGAGCGGTGCGATCCCGCGGCCTTCGACAAGAAGGACCGCGAAATGCTCTCCATCCTGGGCTGGGCGCCGGACCCGGAGGGCGAACAGCACGGCCGATTTTGGCGCAGGCTGGGGCCCGTGGAAGAATAGGCCGCTGTTGTCCGCCGTCCGGCGTGCGCCCCTGCCACAGGGGGAGACGACGCCCGCCCCGACGAGTACGGCAGCTGATGGAATCCACCACACGTTCCGTCGATGACCTGTGGCATCGGCGAAGAAAGCAGACGATCATGTCTCACCTGCTCGACTCCGTCGACAGCGCGTCGCTGCGCAGCGACGTTCCGGCCTTCCGCCCGGGCGACACCGTCAACGTCCACGTGCGCGTCATCGAGGGCAACCGCTCCCGTGTGCAGCAGTTCAAGGGCGTCGTGATCCGCCGCCAGGGTTCGGGCGTCCGTGAGACCTTCACGGTCCGCAAGGTCTCCTTCTCCGTGGGCGTCGAGCGCACCTTCCCGGTGCACACCCCGATCGTCGAGAAGATCGAGCTCGTCACCCGCGGTGACGTGCGTCGCGCCAAGCTCTACTACCTGCGCGACCTGCGCGGCAAGGCCGCGAAGATCAAGGAGAAGCGCGAGAACTGAGCTCTCACCGCCGCGAACGGGGTCTGGGGAGGGCGTTGCCGCGCCCCCGGAGACCTCACTCGATGGCAGCGGCGAGACAGGAGCGCCGGTTACCATCGGTTTCCGATGGACACCGAAGCACAGCACGAGGAGCGCGACCGCGCCTCCCAATCCGTACCTTCCGGACAGCTTCCGGATCCCGCGGAGCCGGAGGGTCGGTCGCGTTTCTCGTTGGTCGGGTACCTCGCCGAATGGGTGCCCGGCGGCCGGATCACCCTCAGTGCACTGCTGTGCCTGGTGCTTTTGCTGGTTATCAGCACCTTTGTGCTGCAGCCCTTCCAGATCCCGAGCAGCTCCATGGAGCCCGGATTGAGGATCGGGGACCGCGTTCTCGTAAATAAGTTGGCGTACCGTTTCGGTTCGGAGCCACAGCGCGGAGATGTTGTGGTCTTCGACGGATCCGGGTACTTCGGTGATGCTGACTACATCAAGCGTGTCGTGGGCGTGGGGGGAGACCGGGTGGTCTGCTGCGACAAGCAGGGGAGGATCGAGGTGAACGGCCGGTCTGTGGACGAGAGCTCCTTCCTGTACGCGGGCGACAGACCGTCACAGGTGCCTTTCGACGTCGTCGTACCCGGCGGCAGGCTGTTCCTCCTCGGAGACAACCGCGTCGAATCCCGCGACTCCCGCGACCGTCTCGGCTCGCCGGGCGGCGGCATGGTCCCGGTGGGGTCCGTGATCGGCAGGGCAGAGTGGATCGCCTGGCCTACGGACCACTGGATCCATCTGAACCGGTCGGACGCCTACGCGCGCGTGCCCGCCGCGGACGGTGCCCATGGGTAACCGCGGAAAACCTCGGGGCTCGGGAAGCGTCGCCGACAACCTGCTCCCCACCGGATCCCGCCGCACGTCGAGCGCCATGCAGTACCACGGCCGGGCAGAGCGCCGGAAACTGCAGCGCAAGGTCAAACGCAAACGCCGCCGTTCGGCGCTGCGGGAGATACCCATCCTCGTCGGGGTCGCGGTGGTCATCGCCCTGGTCCTGAAAACGTTCCTCGTCCAGGCCTTCGTGATCCCCTCGGGGTCCATGGAGGCGACGATCCAGATCGGCGACCGCGTACTCGTCGACAAGCTCACGCCCTGGTTCGGCTCGAAGCCGCAGCGGGGCGACGTCGTCGTCTTCCAAGACCCCGGCAACTGGCTGGAACAGGAACAGGGCGCGCCCAAGGACGATCCCATCGTCGTCAAGCAGATCAAGCAGGGCCTCATCGCCATCGGTCTGCTGCCCTCCGACAACGACCGCGACCTCATCAAGCGTGTGGTGGCGGTCGGCGGCGACACCGTCAAGTGCTGTGACACCCAGGGCCGCGTCACGGTCAACGGCATGCCGCTGAACGAGCCGTACGTCAAGTCCGGCAACAAGCCCTCCGACATCGCCTTCGAGATCAAGGTCCCCGCCGGCCGACTCTGGGTGATGGGCGACCACCGTGCCAATTCCGCCGATTCGCGCTACCACCGCACCGAGGCGTACAACGGAACTGTCTCCGAGGAGTCCGTGGTCGGCCGCGCCATGGTGATCGCCTGGCCCATCGGCCACATGACCCGCCTGGAGGAACCGGACACGTACGCGTCCGTGCCCGCCGGGTCGACCACCGCACTCGGCCCGTCGCATAGGGTGGCAGCCGCGGATCTCAACGGAATGATCCCGCTCCCGACCCCTGCGGAACTCCCGCTCGTTATGGGAGTGGTGGGCCTGCGCCTCCTCCGGCGTAGGCAGCGGCATGGAGTGAGGAGTGGATGTGGGGGATTTGGTGGTCGGCGCACGGTCCGGACACGACGGCCCGGAGGAGCACCGAGAGGGACCCGATGCGCGACCCGATACGGATTCGTCTCCCGCAGAGGACGCCGTGCCCACCCCCGCAGAGAGTGACGGTGGCGGGGGCGGAGGAGGCGACGACCATGACCGAGGTACGGACGCCGACCAGCAACCGCCCGCGCCGAAGAAGAAGCAGCGCTCCTTCTGGAAGGAACTGCCGATCCTCATCGGCATCGCCCTCGTACTGGCGCTGCTGATCAAGACCTTCCTGGTGCAGGCGTTCTCCATCCCCTCGGACTCGATGCAGAACACCCTCCAGCAGGGTGACCGGGTGCTGGTCGACAAGCTGACCCCGTGGTTCGGCTCGGATCCCGAGCGCGGCGAGGTGGTCGTCTTCCACGACCCGGACGAATGGCTGGCGGGCGAGCCCACGCCCAACCCGAACGCGGTGCAGGAGATCCTCAGCAAGATCGGCCTGATGCCGTCCGCCGACGAGAAAGACCTCATCAAGCGGGTCATCGGCGTCGCGGGCGACACGGTCGAGTGCAAGGGCACCGGTCCGCTGAAGGTCAACGGCAAGGCCCTGAACGAGCCCTACGTCTACCCGGACAACACCCCGTGCAGCATGGACGACCAGGGTGGCCAGTTCAAGGTGAAGGTCCCCGAAGGCAAAATCTGGGTCATGGGTGACCACCGGCAGAACTCGCTGGACTCCCGCTACCACCAGGACGACGAGAACAAGGGCTTCGTGCCGGTGGGCAACGTCGTCGGCCGCGCCATCGTGGTCGCCTGGCCGCCCACTCGCTGGGACACGCTGCCGGTTCCCGACACCTTCGACCAGAACCTGAGCGCCGCTGCGGCGCCCGGCGCGCTGAGCCTGCTGGGCGCGGTGCCGCTCGTGCTGTGGCGGCGCCGCCGGATTACCGGCGGAAACTCCGGGCTTTCTGGGCGCGGTACCGCCGGGTAGGGTGCCGTCCCAGACCGCCGATCTTCCGCGGGCCCGGCATCGGGCGGCGAAAGGCGATTCTTCGGAGTGGGGGCGCACTGGGATGAGCGGAACCGTTCGTACGGACGAGGGCTCACGACTGGGCAACGCGTTGTCGGGGCTCGCCGTGGCCCTCGGCTGTGTGCTCTTCCTCGGCGGGTTCGCCTGGGGCGCCGTCGTCTACAAGCCCTACACCGTGCCCACCGACTCCATGTCACCCACGATCGTGGCCGGTGACCGGGTCCTCGCGGAGCGTATCGACGGCTCCGAGGTCGAGCGGGGCGACGTCGTCGTCTTCCGGCAGGAGAGCTGGGGCGACATGCCGCTGGTCAAGCGGGTCGTGGCGATCGGCGGGGACAAGGTGGGCTGCTGCACCGACGGCAAGCTGACCGTCAACGGCAAGCAGGTCGACGAATCCTACATCCCCGAGGGCCAGGCGGCCGAGTCCAAGGCGATCCCGACCATCACGGTCCCCGAGGGCCGGCTGTTCCTGCTCGGCGACGAGCGCAGCGGCTCACTCGACTCCACGGCCCACCTCACGGAGGCCTTCAGCGGCACGGTGGCGCGCAGCGCGGTGGACTCCCGGGTCGACGCGGTGGCCTGGCCCATGGACGGCATGCTGGCCCGCCCGACGGGCTTCGAGGAACTGGGCCCCATCTCGTCGCCCGGCCCGCTGCGGCTGATCATGCTGGCGGTCGTGGCGGGCGCGGTGCTGGTCCTCGGCGGCGGGGCGTACGGGCCGGTCGCCAAGCGGCTGGCCGAACGGCGCAGCCGGCAGCGGGCGGAGCCGGTCGGTGTCGGCTGAGCCGGCCGGCCCTCCCGGGCCGGATCCCCTCGGCGGCGAGCTGCGCAAGGTCGCACGGGTGGTGCTGCTCGACGCTCAGGACCGGATCCTGCTGCTGCACGGGCACGAGCCGGACGACACCGCCGACGACTGGTGGTTCACACCGGGCGGTGGAGTGGAAGGCGACGAGACCCGTGAGGAAGCCGCTCTGCGGGAACTCGCCGAGGAGACCGGCATCACCGACGTCGAGCTCGGACCGGTGCTGTGGCAGCGGAAGTGCTCCTTCCCGTTCGCGGGTCGACGCTGGGACCAGGACGAGTGGTACTACCTGGCCCGCACGACCGGTACGCGGACGGTGCTCGCCGCGGCAGGGCTGACCGAGCTGGAACGGCGCAGTGTCGCCGGAGCGCGTTGGTGGACGTGCCGGGAACTGACCGAGGCACATGAGACGGTGTATCCGACCAGACTCGCCGAGCTGCTGCGCACGCTGCTCGACGAGGGTCCCCCGGCCAGGCCGAAAGTCCTTGACACGGAAATTGTCTAGGGGCTCGCGGGGCTGGCGCACAATAGGGGGACGCACGGCTGAAGGGGAACATGCCATGAGCGCCGAGGACCTCGAGAAGTACGAGACCGAGATGGAGCTCAAGCTCTACCGGGAGTACCGCGATGTCGTCGGTCTGTTCAAATACGTGATCGAGACCGAACGGCGTTTCTACCTCACCAACGACTACGAGATGCAGGTGCACTCCGTCCAGGGTGAGGTGTTCTTCGAGGTGTCCATGGCGGACGCCTGGGTCTGGGACATGTACCGGCCGGCCCGGTTCGTGAAGCAGGTGCGCGTCCTGACGTTCAAGGACG
The DNA here is from genome assembly GCF_004023625.1 of Streptomyces cavernae. Taxonomy (GTDB): domain Bacteria; phylum Actinomycetota; class Actinomycetes; order Streptomycetales; family Streptomycetaceae; genus Streptomyces; species Streptomyces cavernae. Next base: position 83,629 of record NZ_RPDJ01000037.1, read on the forward strand.
TGAACATCGAGGAGTTGAACAAGAGCGACCTCGAACTGCCGGGTGGCTGATTCGCTACTTCGCTCGTGTGGGTGACGGAGTTATCCACATTCGTCGGCCTGTCCACCAAGATCCACAAGGGATGGGCTGAGGCCGCAGTGTTGGCGCCGGAGGTGGTGCCGACATGACCACGGGCAACGCACGCAGTGCACTCGGCAGGTACGGCGAGGATCTGGCCGCGCGGCGGCTGACCGAGGCCGGGATGACGGTCCTGGAGCGCAACTGGCGCGGAGGCAGGACCGGAGAGATCGACATCGTGGCGCGGGACGGGGACGCGCTGGTCTTCTGCGAGGTCAAGACCCGCAGGGGCGGCGGTGGCTTCCAGCATCCGATGGCGGCGGTCACGCAGGTCAAGGCGGACCGCTTGCGGGGCCTCGCGGAACGCTGGCTGCACCAGCACGGAGGAGCACCGCCCGGCGGGGTGCGCATCGACGTCATCGGGGTCCTCCTGCCCGACCGCGGAGCACCCGTGGTGCAGCACGTGCGGGGTGTGGCCTGATGGGATTCGCCCGTACGTGTTCGGTGGCGCTGGTCGGTGTCGAGGGTGTGGTGGTGGAGGTCCAGGCGGACCTCGAACCGGGCCTCGCCGCCTTCAGTCTGGTGGGCCTTCCGGACAAGAGCCTGAGTGAGAGCCGGGACCGGGTCCGGGCCGCGGTGGTCAACTCCGGCGGCGAATGGCCGCAGAAGAAGCTCACCGTCGGGCTGAGCCCGGCCTCGGTGCCCAAGGCGGGATCCGGTTTCGACCTCGCCGTCGCCTGTGCGGTGCTCGGGGCCGCCGAGCGGATCGACCCCCGTGTGCTCGCGGACATCGTCATGATCGGCGAGCTCGGGCTGGACGGCCGGGTCCGCCCCGTGCGGGGCGTGCTGCCCGCGGTGCTGGCGGCGGCGGACGCCGGGTACGAGCAGGTGGTCGTCCCGGAGTGCGCGGCCACCGAGGCCTCGTTGGTTCCGGGGGTCTCGGTGCTCGGAGTGCGCAGTCTGCGCCAGCTGATCGCCGTGCTCACGGACGAACCCGTGCCCGAGGAGGAGCCGGAGGAACACGGCCGCCCGGACCCGCTCATGGCGGGCCTGCGCCTGCCCGGGACGGGCGAGGCCACGGGCCTCGCCGGCTTCTCCGCCACGGAACCGGACCACGGGCACGACTTCGCCGATGTCGTGGGGCAGCACGCGGCACGCACCGCGATGGAGGTGGCCGCCGCCGGGGGCCACCACGTCTTCCTGGAAGGACCCCCCGGCGCCGGCAAGACGATGCTCGCCGAACGCCTTCCGTCGATCATGCCACCGCTCACCCGGGAGTCGTCCCTGGAGGTCACGGCGGTCCATTCGGTCGCCGGACTGCTGCCGCCGGGCAAGCCGCTGGTGGACACCCCGCCGTTCTGCGCGCCCCATCACTCGGCTACGATGCAGGCGCTGGTGGGCGGCGGCCACGGCATCGCACGGCCCGGGGCCGCCTCGATCGCCCACCGCGGGGTGCTCTTCCTCGACGAGGCGCCCGAGTTCCGCAGCCAGGCCCTGGACGCGCTTCGACAGCCCCTGGAGGCGGGCTATGTCGTGATCGCGCGCAGTGCCGGTGTCGTCCGGTTCCCCGCGAAGTTCCTGATGGTGCTCGCGGCCAACCCCTGCCCCTGCGGGCGCTTCAGTCTGCAGGCGGAGACCTGCGACTGCCCTCCCTCCATCGTGCGCCGTTACCAGGCCCGGCTCTCCGGACCGTTGCTCGACCGGGTCGACCTGCGCGTCGAGGTGGACCGGGTCACCAGAACCGAGCTGACCGCGCAGGGCGCCCGTGGTGAGTCCACACAGGCGGTCGCCGCGCGGGTCCGTGCCGCCAGGGAACGGTCGGCCGCGCGTCTCGCCGGAACCTCCTGGCGGACCAACAGCGAGGTGCCGGGGCGTGAGCTGCGCAGCCGTTGGCGACCGGTGCCCGGGGCGATGGACGGGGCCGAGCGGGCGCTCGAAGGCGGATTCCTGACGGCCCGCGGCCTGGAGCGGGTGCTCCGCGTCGCCTGGACCGTGGCCGACCTGATGGGCCACGACCGTCCGGACGCCGGGGATGTCGACCTGGCCCTCCAACTGCGCACCGGGGTTCCCCGCGGTGTGCCCATGATGATCGGCGCCATGCCGTGAACGGGGGCCGTGGGGGAAACGGGGGCTGCGGTGGCCATCCGCCCGATGGGGAAGCGGGCGTGGCGGGCGACGAACGGCTCGCCCGGGTCGCGCTCACGCGGGTCCTCGAGCCCGGTGACGAGGCCGGAGGGCGGTGGCTGCGGGAATACGGGGCCGTGGAGGTGCTGCGGCGGGTGGTCGCGGGCGGTGCGGTGCTGCCGGGGGCGAGCGAGAAACGGTGGGAAGGGCTGCGGGCCCGGGGAGCGAAGGTGTGTCCCGAGCGGGATCTCGCCGAGGCCGCACAGGCGGGGGCGCGCTTCATCTGCCCCGGGGAACCGGAATGGCCGGCCCAGCTCGACGACCTCGGCGACGTGCGACCCATTGGGCTGTGGGTCCGCGGGCGCCCCAGTCTGCGCACCTGGGCACTGCGCTCCGTCGCCGTGGTGGGCGCCCGCGCCTGCACCGAGTACGGCGCCCATATGGCGGCCACGCTCGGCGCCGGGCTCGCCGAACTGGGCTGGGTCGTCGTCTCCGGCGGAGCGTACGGCGTCGACGGCGCCGTCCACCGCGGAGCGCTCGGCGCCGGTGGTGCGACCGTCGCTGTCCTCGCCTGCGGCGTCGACCGCCCCTATCCGCGCGGCCACACCGAGCTGATCAGCAGGATCGCCGCACAGGGGCTGGTCGTGGGGGAGCTCCCGCCCGGCGACCACCCCACACCCAGCAGATTCATCCTCCGCAACCGGGTCATCGCGGCGCTCACCCGCGGCACGGTCGTCGTCGAGGCCGCCTACCGCAGCGGCGCCCTCGTCACCGCACGCTCCGCGCAGCGGCTCGGCCGCTTCACCATGGGCGTGCCGGGCCCGGCGACCAGCGGGCTCTCCGCGGGGGTGCACGAACTCCTGCGGGGGGAGGCGGTCCTGGTCACCGACGCCGCGGAGGTCGCCGAACTGGTCGGAGACATCGGCGACCTGGCCCCCGACCGCCGTGGCCCGGTCCTCCCGCGTGACCTCCTCGAACCGGGCGCCGCACGGGTACTGGCCGCCCTGCCCGGTCGCGGAACGGCCCGGGTCGCGGAGATCGCCCGTGACGCGAGCACATCCCAGGACGACGCGATCGGGAGACTCTACGAACTCCAGTCCCTCGGCTTCGTCGAACGACACGACGACGGCTGGAAGTTGACACGCCAGGCGACGCGCCCCGGTCGGCCCGTGTTCGGGGAGGGGGATGAGCGCTGACAGAGCGTGTTCGGCCGTCCGGACGACCCGTCGTGACCTCGGTCATTCCCGCGGTTGACACCACCGGGTGATCACGGAACGCAACCCTGGTGGCCCGGAGGAGAGCTGTACGGAACGTATCTGCGCAAGGGCCATCGGCCGTCCTTCGCACACCGCAACACTCCAGTCACGCTACGCTCACGAGGATTACGGCTCAGACCGGCAATCTCGGAACGAGAGCGACAGCTCACCCAGGCACAGTCAGTCCACGGCAGAACGGCACAAGGCGACGAATGCCCCAGCACACCTCCGGGCCTGACCGGACGGCGGTTCCCCCCGCCGCCCGCGACAGCGCCCGGCCGCCCACTCCCTCGTCGCTCGAGGAGCTGTGGCGGTCGTACAAGTCGACGGGCGACGAACGGCTGCGCGAGCAGCTGATCCTGCACTACTCACCGCTGGTGAAGTACGTGGCGGGGCGCGTGAGCGTGGGGCTGCCGCCCAATGTGGAGCAGGCCGACTTCGTCTCCTCCGGGGTGTTCGGACTCATCGACGCGATCGAGAAGTTCGACATCGAGAGGGAGATCAAGTTCGAGACGTACGCGATCACCCGGATTCGGGGCGCGATGATCGACGAACTGCGCGCCCTCGACTGGATCCCGCGCTCCGTGCGCCAGAAGGCGCGCAGTGTGGAACGGGCCTACGCCACCCTGGAGGCGAAGCTGCGGCGCACCCCCTCGGAGAGTGAGGTCGCCGCCGAGATGGGGATCGGCCTGGAGGAACTGCACGCAGTCTTCGGCCAGCTGTCCCTGGCGAACGTGGTGGCGCTGGAGGAACTGCTGCACGTCGGCGGCGAGGGCGGCGAGCGGCTCAGCCTCATGGACACCCTGGAGGACACCGCGGCCGACGACCCCGTGGAGGTGGCCGAGGACCGGGAGCTGCGCCGGTTCCTGGCGCGGGCGATCAACACGCTGCCCGAACGGGAGAAGACGGTGGTGACCCTGTACTACTACGAGGGCCTCACGCTCGCCGAGATCGGCAATGTGCTCGGGGTGACCGAGAGCCGGGTAAGCCAGATCCACACCAAGTCGGTACTCCAACTACGCGCCAAGCTTGCCGGGTTCGGACGCTGAGGTGAGGGCTTCGGCGGGTCGCGGGTGGTCTGGCCGGGGTGGGTGGTCTGGTTGGGCTCCGGCTGAGGGTTGGCCGGGTTGGTGGTCTGCTCCGGTTCCGGCAGGGGTCTGGTCGGGTGGGCGGTGGTCTGGTCGGGTTTCCGATGGAGCTTGGCCGGGGGTGCAGGGTTCTGCAGGCGGGACGGGATGGTGCCTTGGCCGGGCCGGGCCTTGGCCGGGCCGGGCCGGATCAGGTATGGCTGGGGTTTTGTGGTTGTGTGGCCGGATCCTTTTGTTGTCCGTGTGCGGCGGACACGGTGCCTCCCGCGGTGGGAGGTTCGTCCGTAAAGTAGACGCGTGCCAAGGATTCGAGCGGCCTCCGTGGCCGAGCACCGGTCGATGCAGCGCAGCGCCCTGCTGGACGCCGCGCGCTCCCTCCTCTCCGAAGGCGGCACGGAAGCGCTGACATTCCCCGCGCTCGCCGAGCGCACAGGGCTCGCGCGGTCCTCCGTCTACGAGTACTTCCGCTCCCGGGCCGCCGTGGTCGAGGAGCTGTGCGAGGTCGACTTCCCCGTCTGGGCGGCCGAGGTCTCGGCGGCGATGGAACAGGCGGACACCCCCGAGGGCAAGGTCGAGGCCTATGTGCGCCGGCAGCTGACCCTCGTGGGCGACCGGCGGCACCGGGCCGTCGTGGCCATCTCCGCCAGCGAGCTCGACGCCGGGGCCCGTGAGAAGATCCGGGCCGCGCACGGCGGGCTCGTCGCGATGGTGGTCGAGGCGCTGAGCGCCATGGGGCACGCCGAGCCGCGCCTCGCCGCGATGCTGCTGCAGGGGGTAGTGGACGCCGCGGTGCGGCGGATCGAGCTCGGCGCCGCGGAGGAACCCACGGCGATCGCCGAGGCCGCCGTGGCCATGGCACTGCGGGGCGTTCAGGGCTGAGCCGCGCACAGCGACCCTCGCCACCGTGCCCCGCCGTCCCCGGGCGTCTGGGGCAGCTGAGCCGCCCACGGCGCCCCGCGGCTCACCACCGTGCCCTGCCGTCTCCGGGCGCCTGGGGCAATGGCAGCAGGCGCGACGGGCCCCTGGTCAGCAGCCACGGCGGGAGCAACGAGAGCGGGTTCAGATAGGCCCTCGTCCTGCGCAGGCCCCAGTGCAGACAGGTGGTTTCGCAGTGGGCCGTGAGGGGCTCCAGCGTGCCCAGGACGGTGCCGGCCATGACCTCCTCGCCCTTACGCACGGAGGCTCGCACCGGCTCGTACGTCGTGCGAAGGGGAGGCTCTCCGGTGCTCGCCAGTTCCACCGACACCACGCCCCGGCCCGCCACCCGTCCCGCGAACAGGACCCGGCCGGGGGCCACGGCGCGAACCGGAGCACCGGCCGGCGCCGCCAGGTCCACACCCCGGTGACCGGGTCCGTAGACGGTCGCCGGGGGATTCCAGCCCCGTAGGACCGAGGGCCGTGGCACGAGCGGCCAGGAGCGGCCCACCACCGGGACCCCCGCCCCCGCTTCGGACGGCTGCCCCGCTTCGGACGGCTGCCCCGCCTCGGACGGCGGCCCCGTTGCGGACGGCGCGTCAGTTTCCGGTGGCGTGTCCGCCGACGGAGCCGGGGCCGGCGGATCAGCGCCCACCTCCGCGAGGGCGGTCGGAGTCAGCACCCCCGGCACGGCCGCGGTCAGCAACAGCAGCCGGATCCCCACGCATCGAATCGTTCGCACGGGAGAAGCGTCCCGTATCTGCGCTGCAAGGGGGCGGGGCCTGTGGACGACCGCCCGGTTGTGGATATCGGCGTCACCCACCCCCTCGCGGGTCCCGTACACTTCTCGTGGCGATCCGGGTCACCGGGTCGACTTCGCACGCCCCGACACCGGACCCTCACCAGGCCGGAGTCAGCGCCCCTCGGTCCTTCGCGGCACGGCGCATCAGCGGGCGTCAGGCGCAGGTGCCGTCCGGTACCCGCGGCACAACCGAGAAACTCAAGGAGAACGGCCATGGCCGTCGTCACGATGCGGGAGCTGCTGGAGAGCGGCGTCCACTTCGGTCACCAGACCCGTCGTTGGAACCCGAAGATGAAGCGCTTCATCTTCACCGAGCGCAACGGCATCTACATCATCGACCTGCTCCAGTCGCTGTCGTACATCGACCGCGCCTACGAGTTCGTCAAGGAGACCGTCGCCCACGGCGGCACGGTCATGTTCGTCGGTACGAAGAAGCAGGCGCAGGAGGCCATCGCCGAGCAGGCCACCCGCGTCGGCATGCCCTACGTCAACCAGCGCTGGCTGGGCGGCATGCTCACCAACTTCTCCACCGTCTACAAGCGTCTGCAGCGCCTCAAGGAGCTCGAGCAGATCGACTTCGAGGACGTGGCCGCCTCCGGCCTCACCAAGAAGGAACTGCTGGTCCTCTCCCGCGAGAAGGCCAAGCTGGAGAAGACCCTCGGTGGTATCCGCGAGATGCAGAAGGTGCCCAGCGCCGTCTGGATCGTGGACACCAAGAAGGAGCACATCGCCGTTGGTGAGGCCCGGAAGCTGAACATCCCGGTCGTCGCCATCCTCGACACCAACTGCGACCCCGACGAGGTCGACTACAAGATCCCGGGCAACGACGACGCGATCCGCTCCGTCACCCTGCTCACCCGCGTGATCGCCGACGCCGTCGCCGAGGGCCTCATCGCCCGCTCCGGCGCCGCCGCCGAGGCCAAGGGCGAGAAGGCCGCGGGCGAGCCCCTCGCCGAGTGGGAGCGCGACCTGCTCGAGGGCGAGAAGAAGGCCGACTCCGAGGACGCAGCCCCCGCCGCTCCGGCTGCCGAGGCCCCCGCTGCCGAGGCTCCGGCCGCCGAGGCTCCGGCCGCCGAGGCTCCGGCCGCCGAGGCTCCGGCCGCCGAGGCCGAGAAGCCGGCCGACGCCGAGCAGGCCTGAGACCGGCACCCCGGTTCGTAGCTCCACGGCCTGAGTCAGGCCTTGGGGCCGTACGGTCGAAGTGACGGCGGGCGGTGCCGAAAGCGCCGCCCGCCGTTCACCCGCAGCCCGTAGATCTTCGGTGGCCGCCCGCCAGGTCAACGGCGGACGCCGACTTCGAGACTTCGAACTTTCGAGAAGAGATTTCACAGATCATGGCGAACTACACCGCCGCCGACGTCAAGAAGCTCCGTGAGCTCACCGGCGCCGGCATGATGGACTGCAAGAAGGCCCTGGACGAGGCCGACGGCAACGTCGAGAAGGCCGTCGAGGAACTGCGCATCAAGGGCCAGAAGGGCGTCGCCAAGCGTGAGGGCCGCTCCGCCGAGAACGGCGCCGTGGTCTCCATCATCGCCGACGACAACTCCTCCGGCGTCCTCGTCGAGCTGAAGTGCGAGACGGACTTCGTCGCCAAGGGCGAGAAGTTCCAGGGCGTCGCCACCGCCATCGCCGAGCACGTCGTCAAGACCTCCCCGGCCGACATCGAGGCGCTGCTCGCCTCCGAGATCGAGCCCGGCAAGACCGTCCAGGCGTACGTGGACGAGGCCAACGCCAACCTGGGCGAGAAGATCGTCCTGGACCGCTTCGCGCAGTTCGCCGACGGCTACGTGACGGCGTACATGCACCGCACGATGCCCGACCTGCCGCCGCAGATCGGTGTCCTCGTGGAGCTCGACAAGCCGAACGCCGAGGTGGCCAAGGGCGTGGCCCAGCACATCGCCGCCTTCGCGCCGAAGTACCTCTCCAAGGACGACGTCCCGGCCGAGGTCGTCGAGTCCGAGCGCCGCATCGCCGAGGAGACCACGCGCGCCGAGGGCAAGCCCGAGGCCGCCATCGCGAAGATCGTCGAGGGTCGCCTCAACGGCTTCTTCAAGGACGCCACGCTGCTCGGCCAGCCGTACGCGCTCGACAACAAGAAGTCGGTCCAGAAGGTCCTGGACGAGGCCGGTGTCACCCTGAAGCGCTTCACGCGGATCAAGGTCGGCATCTGAGTCCGTACGGCGATCGACGCGCGACCCGGATAGGGTCGACAACAAGTCGTCTGCGTCGTTCGCGTATGCCGTCACGCAGACGCGCGTGACGGACGACAGCAGATCTGACGAGGAGGCCATTGCCGCGCATGGGATGCCAACAACACCCACCGGCAATGGCCTTCTTCGTATGTGCGACACGTAAAGAGGCGAGATCTCCATGACCACCAAGGCCGACAAGAGCGACGCCGGCAAAGTACGCGGCCGATTTCTGCTGAAGCTCTCCGGAGAGGCGTTCTCCGGGGGCGGGGGACTGGGCGTCGACCCCGATGTGGTGCACAAGATCGCCCGTGAGGTGGCCGCCGTGGTACGCGACGGCGCCCAGATCGCGGTCGTCATCGGCGGCGGCAACTTCTTCCGCGGCGCTGAACTGCAGGTACGCGGCATGGACCGGGCCCGCTCCGACTACATGGGCATGCTCGGCACGGTGATGAACTGCCTCGCCCTCCAGGACTTCCTGGAGAAGGAGGGCATCCAATCGCGTGTGCAGACCGCCATCACGATGGGGCAGGTCGCCGAGCCCTACATCCCGCTGCGCGCCGTACGGCACCTGGAGAAGGGCCGCGTGGTCATCTTCGGCGCCGGTATGGGCATGCCGTACTTCTCCACCGACACCACCGCGGCCCAGCGCGCCCTGGAGATCGACGCCGAAGCCCTGCTGATGGGGAAGAACGGCGTGGACGGGGTCTACGACTCCGACCCCAAGACCAACCCCGAGGCCGTCAAGTTCGACTCGCTGAGCTACGGCGAGGTCATCACCCGCGACCTCAAGGTCGCCGACATGACCGCCATCACGCTGTGCCGCGACAACAAGCTTCCGATCCTCGTCTTCGAGCTCCTGTCGGAGGGCAATATCGCTCGGGCCGTCAAGGGTGAGAAGATCGGCACACTCGTGGGTGACCAAGGCAGCCGGTCCTGACGGGAAGCGAGCCCGTGCGGGCCGACCTAGGACGGGAACGACCGTGAACGGGAAGGACCGTGGACGGGATCACCCGGTCCCGGACGACCGTGACCGGGGACCGCCCCCTGTCGGGGGACGGACCTGACCGGGGGATGGACAATGTCCTGCCGGTCGGGAACCGTGCAGAAAGAAGACGCGACGCAGCCGGCCGCCGACCCCGACCAGGAACAGCTGCCGGGCCTTACTCAAGACACGCAGGAGCAAGTGGTGATCGAAGAGACCCTCCTCGAGGCCGAGGAGAAGATGGAGAAGGCCGTCGTGGTCGCCAAGGAGGACTTCGCCGCGATCCGCACCGGTCGTGCGCACCCGGCGATGTTCAACAAGATCGTGGCCGACTACTACGGTGCACTGACGCCGATCAACCAGCTGGCCTCGTTCTCCGTGCCGGAGCCGCGCATGGCCGTGGTGACCCCGTTCGACAAGAGCGCCCTGCGCAACATCGAGCAGGCCATCCGCGACAGCGACCTGGGCGTCAACCCCAGCAACGACGGCAACATCATCCGAGTGGTGTTCCCGGAGCTCACCGAGGAACGCCGCCGCGAGTACATCAAGGTCGCCAAGACCAAGGGCGAGGACGCCAAGGTCTCGATCCGCTCCGTCCGCCGCAAGGCCAAGGACGCCATCGACAAGCTGGTCAAGGACGGCGAGGTCGGCGAGGACGAGGGACGCCGCGCCGAGAAGGAGCTCGACGACACCACCGCGAAGTACGTCGCCCAGGTGGACGAGCTGCTCAAGCACAAGGAAGCCGAGCTGCTCGAGGTCTGATGAACGACTCTTCCTGGGGGGCGCCGCAAGCCGGGTACTGGGTGCCGTCCGACCAGGGACCTGTCCGGGGGGCTGCCCCGGCGGGTCCCGCGTACGATGCGCAGGAGGTGCTGCGTCCTTCGGAGACCCAGCCCATGCCCGCCGTACCCGACGTACCCGCCGGTGGAGACCAGGATGACCACCAGGGGGCCGCACGGCACGGCGGTGGCCCCCTGTACCGCGACGAGACGCCGCCGACAGCCCCCTACGGGGACGCGACCTACGGGGACGCGGCCCCGCCGACGCCCTACGGGGACGGCTCCCAGCCGCACCCGCAGCCCTACGGGAACGCCTCGCAGAAGCCGGAGCCCATGCCGAGCGCACCACAGCCCGCCCCCGCACCGCAGAAGAAGAGCGCGGGCCGTGACCTGGGCGCGGCGATAGGAGTCGGCGTCGGGCTCGGCGCGGTGATCGTCGCCTCGCTCTTCGTCGTCAAGGCGGTCTTCGTCGGCGTCGTGGCGGTCGCCGTGGTCGTGGGGCTGTGGGAGCTGACCTCACGGCTGCAGGAACGCAAGGACATCAAGGCGCCCCTGGTCCCGCTGGCGCTCGGCGGGGCGGCCATGGTCGTCGCCGGGTACGTGCGGGGCGCCGAGGGCGCCTGGGTGGCGATGGCGCTCACCGCGCTGGCGGTGCTGGTCTGGCGGATGACGGAACCGCCGGAGAACTATCTCAGGGACGTCACGGCCGGGGTGTTCGCCGCCTTCTACGTGCCGTTCCTGGCCACGTTCGTGGCGATGATGCTGACCGCGGACGACGGCCCGTGGCGGGTGCTCACCTTCTTCGTACTGACGGTGCTCAGCGACACCGGTGCCTACGCCGTCGGCTGGCGCTTCGGCAAGCACAAGCTCGCCCCGCGCATCAGCCCCGGAAAGACCTGGGAGGGCTTGCTCGGCGCGATCACCTTCGCGATGGTGGCGGGAGCCGTCTGCCTGGAGTTCCTGATCGACGACGGATCGTGGTGGCAGGGCCTCGTCCTCGGTCTCGCGGTGGCGGCCACCGCCACCCTGGGCGACCTCGGCGAATCCATGATCAAGCGTGACCTGGGCATCAAGGACATGGGCACGTTGCTGCCCGGCCACGGCGGGATCATGGACCGCCTGGACTCCCTGCTGCCGACTGCGCCGGTGGTCTGGTCGCTGATGGTGCTGTTCGTGGGAACCGGTTGACCTGGCCGCGCCCGGCCTGACCTGGGTGTCTGTACAGAGGGGCTCGCTGTCCCACAGGACGGCGGGCCCCTTCTGCGCGCGTCGGCCGGCAGGTATGGTCCCGCCCATGAGTCGGGCACGCCTGGGCCAGGACGGGAGATACCACGGCGAACTGCCGTGCCGATGGTGCGACGCGCTCATCGACCAGGCCGGACGGCGAAAACCACGCCTCTACTGCCGCCCCTCCCACCGCTGGAAGACCTACGGAGGGTGGGTCGTCGGAGTGGTCGGCGGTCTGTTCTGAGCCGTGGCCGGACGTCCGGCCACGGGAAAGCCGCGGGCGTGGGTCACCGGAATCGATCTGAGACACTTGACGGGCCATGCCTAAGCCCGGAGAACTCACATTCGTCGCGCCGCGCGGAGCCAAGAAGCCGCCGCGGCATCTCGCCGACCTTTCGCCCGCCGAGCGGAAGGAGGCCGTTGCCGCGATCGGTGAGAAGCCGTTTCGTGCCAAGCAGCTCTCGCAGCACTACTTCGCGCGGTACGCGCACGACCCGGCGGAGTGGACGGACATCCCGGCCGCCGCGCGCGGCAAGCTCCAGGAGGCGTTGCTGCCGGAGCTGATGACCGTCGTACGGCATCTGTCGACCGACCAGGACACCACCCGCAAGACGCTGTGGCGGCTGTTCGACGGCACGCTCGTCGAGTCCGTGCTCATGCGGTACCCGGACCGGGTGACCATGTGCATCAGCTCGCAGGCGGGCTGTGGGATGAACTGCCCGTTCTGTGCCACCGGGCAGGCCGGGCTCGACCGGAACCTGTCCACCGCCGAGATCGTGCACCAGATCGTCGACGGGATGCGCGCCCTCAGGGACGGCGAGATCCCGGGCGGACCGGCGCGGCTGAGCAACATCGTGTTCATGGGCATGGGGGAGCCGCTCGCCAACTACAAGCGGGTGGTCGGCGCCATCCGGGCGCTCACCGACCCCGAGCCGGACGGGCTGGGGCTCTCCCAGCGCGGGATCACCGTGTCCACGGTCGGTCTCGTGCCCGCCATCCACCGGTTCGCCGACGAGGGCTTCAAATGCCGGCTCGCCGTCTCCCTGCACGCGCCGGACGACGAACTGCGCGACACCCTGGTGCCCGTCAACACGCGGTGGAAGGTGCGCGAGGTGCTCGACGCGGGGTTCGAGTACGTCGCCAAGTCGGGGCGGCGGCTGTCCATCGAGTACGCGCTGATCCGCGACATCAACGACCAGGCCTGGCGGGGCGACCGTCTCGGGCGGCTGCTCAAGGGCAGGCCGGTGCACGTGAATCTGATCCCGCTGAACCCGACACCGGGCTCCAAGTGGACGGCCTCGCGCCCCGAGGACGAGAAGGCGTTCGTCGACGCGATCGCCGCACATGGTGTGCCGGTCACCATTCGGGACACCCGTGGTCAGGAGATCGACGGGGCGTGCGGACAGCTCGCCGCCACCGAGCGGTGAGGTGCGATAGGGCACGGGCAGGTCACGAGCGTGACCACGGCCTCGGCCCGCACGGATCACGGGGTACCCTGACCTCCGTACACACCTTCATACCTGCATATTCCGACAGGGGAGCGCCACAGCGCTGAGAGTGCGGCACGGGCCGCAGACCCTCTGAACCTCGCCCAGGTCATTCTGGGTAGGAAGTTCGGTCTTCACTCAAGCTGTTGCGCCCTGCCCGGAGCCTCGGATCCCTCCGAGAGCGCCGGGCAGGGCCGCGTCTCTTCTGGTCATCCCAGGAGGGATCCAGTGAGCACCACCAAGAAGTTCGTGGCCGTGGCCGTCGGGCTCGGTCTGGTCACGCTGTCCGCGTGCACGTCGTCCGACTCCGACTCCGGGGACGGGGCCGCGGAGTCCAGGACTGTCACCCTCGTCAGCCATGACTCGTGGGCGGCGTCCAAGACCGTGATCGACGACTTCGAGAAGCAGTCGGGCTACCAGGTGAAGGTCCTCAAGGACGGTGACGCCGGGCAGGCCCTCAACAAGGCGATCCTCACCAAGGACAACCCCCAGGGCGACGTCTTCTTCGGCGTCGACAACACGCTGCTGTCCCGGGCGCTCGACAACAAGCTGTTCCAGTCGTACCAGGCCAAGGAATCCGACCTGATCCCGCCGGAGTACCTGGTCGACCCGCTGAAGCACCGGGTCACGCCCATCGACTTCGGTGACATCTGCGTCAACTACGACAAGGCCTACTTCGAGGAGCGCGGGCTGACGCCTCCGGAGTCCTTCGACGACCTGGTCAAGCCCGAGTACAAGGACCTCCTCGTCACCGAGAACGCCTCCACGTCGTCCCCCGGTCTCGGCTTCCTGCTCGGCACGGCCGCCAAGTACGGGGACGACGGCTGGCAGGACTACTGGACCAAGCTCAAGGCCAATGGCGTGAAGGTGGTCGACGGCTGGGAGCAGGCCTACAACGAGGAGTTCTCCGGGTCCGCCGCCGGCAAGAAGGCGAAGGGCGACCGGCCGCTCGTCGTCTCGTACGCGTCCTCGCCGCCCGCCGAGGTCGTCTTCGCCGATCCCAAGCCGAAGACCGCGCCGACCGGTGTCGCCTACGGCACCTGCTTCCGGCAGGTCGAGTACGCCGGACTGCTGACCAACGCCGAGAACGCCAAGGGCGGCAAGGCCCTCATCGACTTCCTCATCTCCAAGAAGTTCCAGGCCGACCTGCCGCTCAACATGTTCGTGTACCCGATGCGGGAGGACGCTCAGGTACCGGAGGAGTTCACCAAGTACGGCAAGGCAGCCGAGGATTCCGAGACCATGGCGCCCAACAAGATCGCCAAGAACCGTGACCAGTGGGTCAAGTCATGGACGTCACTGGTACTGAAGTAGCGCGGAAGAGCCCTGGGACAGCGGCTCCGGCTCTGCGGAGGAGCGCGGCGCGGTTCGCCCTCATGGCCGTGCCCGTCGCGTTCTTCGGGCTCTTCTTCGCCTACCCCGTCGCCGCGATCCTCGCGCGCGGACTGCGGGCCGACGGGGTATGGCACTTCGGCCGGATCGCGGACGTCGTCGCCCAGCCCGACATCCGGCACGTGCTGTGGTTCACCACCTGGCAGGCGCTCGTCTCCACGGCGCTCACGCTGCTGATCGCGCTCCCCGGCGCCTATGTCCTCGCGCGCTTCGATTTCCCGGGCAAGCAGGTCCTGCGGGCCGTCGTCACCGTCCCGTTCGTCCTGCCGACCGTCGTCGTCGGCACCGCGTTCCTGGCCCTGGTCGGCCGCGGCGGGCTGCTGGACGAGCTGTGGGGCGTACGCCTGGACACCACCGTGTGGGCGATCCTGCTCGCGCACGTCTTCTTCAACTACGCCGTGGTCGTACGCACCGTCGGCGGGCTCTGGTCGCAGCTCGACCCGCGGCAGGAGGAGGCGGCCCGGATGCTCGGCGCCTCCCGGTTCGCGGCCTGGCGCACAGTGACGCTCCCGGCGCTCGCCCCCGCGGTCGCCGCCGCCGCGCTCATGGTCTTCCTGTTCACCTTCACCTCATTCGGCGTGGTGCAGATCCTCGGCGGCCCGACCTTCTCCACCCTCGAGGTCGAGATCTACCGCCAGACCTCGGAGATCTTCGACCTGTCGACGGCCGCGGTGCTGACGATCATCCAGTTCCTGGCGGTCGGGGCCATCCTGGGCGTGCACGCGTGGACCGTACGGCGGCGGGAGACCGCGCTGCGGCTCGTGGACGCGTCCGGCACTGCCCGGCGGCCCTGCGGGGCGGGGCAGTGGGGGCTGCTCGCGGGTGTCCTCACCACGATCGCCGTGCTGCTCGTAATGCCGCTCGCCGTGCTGGTCCAACGCTCGCTGGACGCCCCGGGGTTCGCCTACTTCAAGGAGCTGACCAGCGACGACAGTGGTGTGTTCCTGGTGGCGCCGGTCGAGGCGATCGGCAATTCCCTCCAGTACGCGCTCGCGGCCACCGCCATCGCGGTGGTGATCGGCGGCCTGGCCGCCGCGGCCCTCGCCCGGCGCGACGCGGGGCGTCTCGTACGGGGCTTCGACGCGCTGCTCATGCTCCCGCTCGGGGTGTCCGCCGTCACGGTCGGCTTCGGGTTCCTGATCGCGCTGGACGAACCGCCCCTGGACCTCAGGAGTTCCTGGATCCTGGTACCGCTGGCGCAGGCGTTGGTGGGCGTTCCCTTCGTGGTACGCACCATGCTGCCGGTGCTGCGCGCGGTGGACACCCGGCTGCGGGAGGCGGCTGCGGTGCTGGGGGCCTCGCCGTGGCGGGTGTGGCGCGAGGTCGACCTGCCGATGGTGCGGCGGGCGCTGCTGGTCGCGGCCGGGTTCGCCTTCGCGGTGTCACTGGGCGAGTTCGGGGCAACCGTCTTCATCGCCAGGCCGGACAACCCAACGCTGCCGGTCGCCGTGGCCCGGCTGCTCGGACGGCCCGGCGACCTCAACTACGGGCAGGCCATGGCCCTATCGACGATCTTGATGGTGGTGTGCGCGGTGGCGTTGCTGCTGCTGGAACGTATTCGGACCGATCGGGCGGGGGAGCTGTGATGGGACCGGGAGAGGGACAGGGACCGGGATCGGGATCGGGTGACGGGCCGGAAGCCGGTGCCGCGGCGATGCCTCGGCCGATGCTGCGACTCGACGGTGCGACCGTACGGTTCGGGGCCCGGGCCGCGCTCGACGACGTCCGACTGGAGGTCGCCGAGCACGAGACGGTGTGTGTGCTCGGGCCGAGCGGCAGCGGCAAGTCGACGCTGCTGCGGGCGGTGGCGGGGCTCCAGCCGCTGGACGCGGGGCGGGTGTCGCTGGACGGCCGGGACCTCGGCGGGGTGCCTGCGCACCGGCGCGGTGTGGGGCTGATGTTCCAGGACCACCAGCTCTTCCCGCAGCGCGACGTGGGCGGCAATGTGGCCTTCGGGCTGCGTATGCGCGGCGCCTCCAAAGCCGAACAGAGCGCCCGCGTACGGGAGTTGCTGGAGCTGGTGGGTCTGCCCGGTGCCGCGGAGCGGAATGTCGCGTCGCTCTCCGGCGGTGAGCAGCAGCGCGTCGCGCTGGCCCGGGCACTGGCGCCGCGCCCCCGCCTGCTGATGCTCGACGAGCCTCTCGGCCAGCTCGACCGCTCGCTGCGCGAACGCCTCGTCGTCGAACTCCGCGAGCTCTTCCACACGTTGGGGACGACCGTGCTCGCCGTCACCCACGACCAGGGTGAGGCCTTCGCGCTCGCCGACCGGGTCGTGGTGATGCGCGACGGGCGGATCGCGCAGTCCGGCACGCCGCTCCAGGTGTGGCAGCGGCCGGCCGACGAGTTCGTGGCACGTTTCCTCGGCTTCGACAACGTGGTTCCGGCGACGGTGAGCGGGGAGGCGGCGGACACGCCGTGGGGCAAGGTGCCCGTGCCGGAGGGATCGCCGCAGGGGCCCGGCACCCTGCTGGTACGGCCCGCGGGTGTACGGCTCACCGACCCGGCGGAGGGGCTGCGCTGCACGGTGACCGGGCGGACGTTCCGCGGCACCCATGTGGCCGTGCAACTGCAGCCGGAGGGCGCACCGCGCCTGGAGGCGGCGTGCGCGCTGCGGGACGCGCCGGAGATCGGGACGGAGGCCGGGGTCCTGTTCGACGCCGCCGAAATCTCGGTGCTGGAAGGTGCCGAGGACGCATAGGGTCCCGGTCATGACGTTGCTCGGACATGACCGGTACTGCAAAGAAATTGGCCGCCAGATCGAGCAGTTGAGGGCCGTGGTGACCTCCGGCGCGGAACTGTCCGCGACCGTGCCCACCTGCCCGGAGTGGTCGCTGGAGGACCTTGTCCGGCACACCGGCGGCGCGCTGCGCTGGGCCGAGTACATGGTGCGCACCCGGGCGCGGGAGGAGGTGCCCGAGGAACGGGTCCCGGGCGGGGCCGGTCCCGGCGGGGAGGGCGATCCGGCGGCCCTCGACGCCTGGCTCGCCGAGACCGGGCGGATGCTGGACGCCACGCTGCGCGCGGCGGGGCCCGACACGGGTGTGTGGACCTGGTCGTGGGCGCACACCTCCGGGTTCTGGGCGCGGCGGATGACGCACGAGCTGGTGGTGCACCGTGCGGATGCGACGCTTGCGGCGGGGCTGCCGTACCAGGTCACGCCCGAGGTGGCGGTCGACGCGGTCGACGAGTGGCTGGAGATCGTGGAGTTCGTGCAGCGGACCGAGCCGGACGACCAGGTGAACGAGTTGCGCGGTACTGGGCGCAGCATTCACCTCCACGCCACCGACGCCCCGGACGCGTTGAACGCCGAGTGGCTCGTCGAGCTCACGGGGGACGGGGTGCGGTGGCGGAGGGGGCATGAGAAGGCCGGTGTCGCGCTGCGCGGTCCGCTGACCGAGGTGTTGCTCGCCTTCTACCGGCGACTGCCGCCGGACGGCGGTCGGTTGGAGGTGCTCGGCGATCGGGAACTGCTGGACTTCTGGCTGGAGCGGGCTTCGTTCGGGTGAGTTCGACGGCCCTCGGCCTCAGCGTGTGTTCGACGTTCTCGACGTCCCGCGCTTGCGCAGCGCGAACACGACCCCGCCGCCGGCCGCGACCAGTGTGACCGCGATGCCGGCGACCGCGCCGGTGTTGACTCCGGCGCCGGTCGCGGCGAGGTCCGAGGTACCGCCGGCCTGCGGGGCGGGCGCGCTTCTCTCGGAGGGTCCGGCTGCCGGGGAGGCCACCACGGTGCCGGCGCCGGGGGACGTGGACCCGGACGGCGACTGAGCGGGGTTCTCCGGCGGCTGTGGCGGGGCCGACGCCGGGGGAGTCGTCGCGGTGGAGGATCCGCAGGCCTTCGACGGCGTGATCAGGTCCGGTTCGATGTAGTCGTCGACGACCTTGCCCTTGGTGAGGACGTGGACGCGGTAGATGGTGTTCGGGGCCCACTCCTCGGAGAAGGTGATCGTCTCGCCCTTGCGGGAGCCCTTGACGTCGTTGGTGCCGATCAGCTCGTCGCCGAGGTAGAGGGTGATGGTCGCCGGGGTGCCCGAGGCGTCCTTGTCGGTGACGCTGATGACGCCCTCGCCGTTCTCGTCGCACAGGGCGGCGGCGGAGAAGTCACGGATGTCGTTGGCGAGGGCGCTGCCCGCGGTGGTGAGCGCGAGCGCTGCCGCCGCGGACGCGACGCCGAGGATGCGCACCGAACGGGCGGTGCGGGAGGAAATGGACACGGTTGCCCTTCAAGGGTTCAGCGACTGAGGGGGGTTGACGGGGTTCCACGCATGCGCAGGAACCCAGGAGGCTCACAGGTTTATTAGCGTCCCGTGAGCGCCGTCAACGCATATGCCGCATCCGACCGTTGCCTTTCCGAATGTCTTTGCGCTTGTCTCTTTCTGCTCGCTTCATTCGGCTCGGGGGCACATCACCGTGCAGAGGGCGTGGAGTCCTGGCGCGCCAGCCGGGCCAGTGCCTCGGGCGCCTCCTCGACGCGGTCCACCAGAGCTATGCGGGACTCCATGGAGCGTTCCCGGGCCAGTGCCGTGAGCAGGGGCCAGACCGGCAGCCTCTCCGTCCAGTGGGCACGGTCGACCAGGACCATCGGAGTCGGCTCGCCACGCGACTCGTAGTAGTTGGGGGTCGTGTTGTCGAACACCTCCTGCACGGTGCCGGCCGCGCCCGGCAGGAACACGACGCCTGCGTTGCACCGGGCCAACAGGCCGTCCTCGCGGGTGGCGTTGGCGAAGTACTTGGCGATGTGCTCGGCGAACGGGTTCGGCGGCTCATGACCGTAGAACCAGGTCGGGATGCCGACCGAGGGGCCGCCGGAGGGCCACCGCTCCCGCACCTCGAAGGCCGCGCCGGCCCAGTCGGTCACCGACGGGGTGAACTTCGGTGCCTTGGCGAGCAGTCGCAGCGCCTCGGTGAGCATCCCGTCGTCGAAGGGTGCCGCGTAAGCGCCCAGGTTGGCCGCCTCCATCGCACCCGGTCCGCCTCCGGTCGCCACGGTGAAGCCGGCCCGGGCCAGCTCACGGCCGAGCCGTGCCGCGCCCTCGTACGACTCCGTGCCGCGCGCCATTGCGTGACCGCCCATGACACCCACCACCCGGGCGCCCACGAGGAGTTCGTCGAGCGCGTCCGAGACGGAGTCGTCGTGGACCGCGCGCAGCATGGACGAGAAGACGTCTCCGTCGCCCATCGTCGCCTGGAACCAGTTGTACGTCCGGGCGTCCGGAGTCGCCTCGTACCCCGCGTCGAGCGAGGCGTACAACTCGTCGGGCGTGTAGAGGAGACCGCGGTACGGGTCGAAGGGCACGTCCGCGACCGGCGGGAAGACCAGTGCGCCCGTGGCGCGCACGCTCGCGGCGGTGTCCGGGTCCATCGGGCAGCCGAGGAACACGGCGCCCTCGGTGTCGACGGACAGCAGTGCGTCGGTCCGTTCCGTCAGGTCGACCGCCTGGACGCGGTAGTGGGCGAGGGTGCCGAGGTCCGAGACGACCTGGTCGAATTCGTCCAGGGTCTCGATCTCACGGTCATGGGATACGTGGGGAGTGGTCGACTGCACCCGCCCATGCTAGGCACGCTCGCCCGGCCGGGTGTTCCGAATGCCGGTTCCGCGCTCGTTCAGCCCTGAACGGCCGCCGGGTCCATCCACATGACCTCCCAGGTGTGACCGTCCGGGTCGTCGAACGCGCGGCCGTACATGAAGCCGTGGTCCTGGGTCTCGCCGCTCGCCGAACCGCCCGCCGCGAGTGCCTTGTCGACCAGTTCGTCGACCTTCTCTCGGCTCTCGGCGCTCAGACAGAGCAGCACCTCGCTGGTCCTGGTGGAGTCGGCGATCTCCTTCTTGGTGAAGTCCGCGTAGCGCTGCTTGCTCAGCAGCATCGCGACGATCGTGTCGCTGATGACGACGCAGGCGCAGTCCTCCGTGGTGAACTGCGGGTTGATCGTGTAGCCCAGTTCGGTGAAGAACTTCTTCGAGGCGTCCACGTCGTTCACCGCGAGGTTCACGAAGATCATCTGCTGGTACATGCGAGGTCTCTCCCGTCGGTCCCGTTCGGTGTGATGCCGTTCGCAGGGGTAGACGCGGGGTGCGGGCGGAACTCATCGCCGAGCGCCGAAGTTTTTTCTGAATTCCTCTGCGACTCCTCTGCGTCCTCCTCCGCGGATTCCTCTGTGGCCTCCTCTACGGGTATTCCTCCGCGGCACCCTCGGCGCGCTTCTCAGCCGCGTAGCGGGACCGCCGCCAGTTCGGCGACCGCCCAGGTCAGCGGGGCGCAGACGGCGAGCAGGAAGACCGCGCGCAGGGCGGCGGCACGGCGCAGCATCGACGGCTTCGCGCCGAGCCGGAGCAGAGCCGCCGTGGTGTGCGCCCGGGCCTGTCGGGCCTCGACGGCGGCCGTCAGCAGCGTGGCGACGGGGCAGCCGATGACCAGCACCGCGCCGAGGGCGCTGAGCGGGCCGGGCCGTGGCCCGCTGTGCAGCACGGCGGCGCCGGCGTACGCGCCGGAGGCCACCGCGCACACGACGCCGAGCGGGCGCCCGATACGCCGGGCCTCCTCCTGGAGGACCCGCCCGGCGAGCAGTCGCAGCGCTCCCGGCCGTACGGCCTGCAGCAGCCGGCCGCAGACATGTGCGAGTGCGGGCCCGGCGATCGCGAGCCCCACCGCGGTGAGCGCCCAACCGATGAGCACACCGCCGGGGCTGCCCGCGAAACCGCCCGGGAGTTCGAGCCCAGAAACGGCGCCCGGCCGCTCGCGCCAGGCGTACGTCTCCGCGGCGAGCCCTGCCGCGAGCAGCGCCATGCCCCAGGGGAGGCCGGAGGGAGCGGGCAGGGGCGGCCGGGGCTCGTGGGCGTCGTAGGGGTCGTCGGGGCCGAACGGGACGAGCGCCGGGAGCCCGGGCGGTGGCGACGGTGCTTCCGGTGCTTGCAGTGCAGGTGGTGCCGGTTGTGTCTCCGGTGCCTCCGCGGTCTCCGGAGCGTCAGGGGCACCGGGCACGGACGCGTCGTAGAACTCGGTCGCGGGGGCGCCCGCGTCGGCTGCCACGGCGCCTCTCGCGCGCGGTGCACCGACCGCTCCGCTCACGGTCCTGGCCCCAGTCGTAGGCCCAGCCCCAGCACCAGCACCAGCACTAGTACCAGTCGTGGTCCCGGTCCCGGTCCCGGTCCCGATCCCGGATCTCGGGCGCCCCGCGGCCCGCGCGGTCCGAGGGTGGAGGGACAGTGCGGTGGCCGCCGAGGCCGTCGCCGGTACCAGGGCGAGCAGGGTCAGGGCCGCCGGCACGGGCAGGCGGCGGTCCGCGGCCAGTGGTCCGGCCGCGGCGCCGCCGAAGGGCAGGCCCGGCAGGTCACCGCGCAGATACAGGAAGAGCACCAGCGCGACCACCGAGCCCGCCGCGCACGCCGCCGCGATGGAGAGCACCGCGAGCCGGGACGGGCCCAGACCGATCGCGGACAGTCCGGTGCGGGGGCGCGTCGTCGGATCCGTACGGGCCACCGCGACCGCGAAGTACACCGTGGTCGCCAGCGGCGGGAGGCACCACGTCAGGCGCAGTGCCGCGGCGCCGGGGTACTGCGGATGCCCGAGCGCGTATCCCAGCGCGCACAGCAGCAGGAAGCCGGTGCCCGCCGAGGCCGCCGCCACCAGCAGCCGGCGCAGCTTGACGACGGGCCGCGCGCCGCGGGCTAGACGGAGAGCGAGCACGCGGTCCGGCCTTCCGTCTCGGCAGCCGGCGGCAGTTGGACCGTGTCGACGCACCGCCCGTCGAGCAGGGACACCGTACGGTCGCCGAGCGCGGCCGTGTCCGGATCGGCCGTCGCCAGCACCACGGTGATCCCGTGCGAGCGTGCCGCCGTGGTGAGCGTCCGCAGGACGTGGGTCCGGTCGGCGCGGTGCAGTGGTGCGGTCGGCTCGTCCGCGAAGAGCACGGCCGGCGAGGGGGCCAGCGCCCGCGCGATCGCCACCCGCTGGCGGTCGGCCTGGCACAGCGCGAAGGGGCGCTTGCGGGCGCAGCCGCCGATGTCGAGCCGCTCCAGCCATTCCACGGCGGCGCCCTTGGCGGACCGGCGGGCGACCCCGCGCAGCAGCAGCGGGAGCGCGGCGTTCTCCCAGACGGTCAGCTCCGGAACGAGTACGGGTACGGGGTCGATCCAGCCGAAGCGTTCCCGCCGCAGTCGCTCGCGGGCCGCCGGGCGCAGGGTGTGCACGGGCAGGCTGTTGAACCACACCTCGCCGTCCTCGGGAGCCAACTGCCCCGACAGACAGCGCAGCAGCGTGGTCTTGCCGCTCCCGCGCGGCCCCGCGACGGAGACGATCTCGCCCTCGCGGACCTCGAGCGAGACGCCGGTGAGCGCGGGAGAGCCGTTGTACTGGAAGTGCAGGGCGCGTGCCCAGAGGACGGCGTCGTCCGGCGGGGCCTCCATGGGCGTACACCTCGATTCAGATCGAATGCCACGCGGAACACCGTCCGGTTCCGCGCGATCCCCCGTCCGGGGGAACGAAGGCAGGAGCTGTCGGTCACGGCCAGGGCCGCGGGTGGGTCACGAGGGGGAGGAGTCCCTGGGCACGCTAGGCAGTCCACTCCGGGAGGCCGGACAGCACGCGGCCCCGGGACGCCGTTTCTCACTCGAACGGGCGGTACCGGGGCCGGTGTTGACTGCCGTCGGGAAGGTCAGAGCTTCGTCCACGCCTCCGTCAGGACCTGGCGGACGATTCCCTCGATCTCGTCGAACGTGGACTGGTCCGAGATCAGCGGCGGCGCGAGTTGCACCACCGGGTCGCCCCGGTCGTCGGCGCGGCAGTACAGGCCGTACTCGAACAGCTTCTTCGAGACGAAGCCGTAGAGAACGCGCTCCGACTCCTCGTCCGTGAAGGTTTCCTTGGTGGCCTTGTCCTTGACCAGCTCGATCCCGTAGAAGAAGCCGTTGCCGCGGACGTCGCCGACGATCGGCAGGTCGTGCAGCTTGCGCAGGGTCGAGAAGAAGGCCGCCTCGTTGTCCAGCACGTGCTGGTTGAGGCCCTCGCGTTCGAACAGGTCGAGGTTGGCCAGGCCCACGGCGGCGGAGACCGGGTGGCCGCCGAAGGTGTAGCCGTGCAGGAAGGTGTTGTCGCCCTTGTAGAAGGGCTCGGCGACACGGTCGGAGACGATGCACGCGCCTATGGGGGAGTAGCCCGAGGTCATGCCCTTGGCGCAGGTGATCATGTCCGGTACGTAGCCGAACTTGTCGCAGGCGAACATCGTGCCGAGGCGGCCGAAGGCGCAGATGACCTCGTCCGAGACGAGCAGCACGTCGTACTGGTCGCATATCTCGCGGACCCGCTGGAAGTAGCCGGGCGGCGGCGGGAAGCAGCCGCCCGCGTTCTGGACCGGCTCCAGGAAGACCGCCGCGACGGTGTCCGGGCCCTCGAACAGGATCTGCTGCTCGATCTGGTCGGCGGCCCAGCGGCCGAAGGCCTCGGGGTCGTCGCCGTGGATCGGCGCGCGGTAGATGTTGGTGTTCGGCACCTTGTGCGCGCCGGGGACCAGCGGCTCGAAGGGTGCCTTCAGGGCGGGCAGTCCGGTGATGGACAGGGCACCCTGCGGGGTGCCGTGATAGGCGACCGCGCGGGATATGACCTTGTGCTTGGTGGGCTTGCCCGTGAGCTTGAAGTACTGCTTGGCGAGCTTCCAGGCGGTCTCCACCGCCTCGCCGCCGCCGGTGGTGAAGAAGACCTTGTTCAGGTCGCCCGGCGCGTAGCCCGCGAGGCGCTCGGCGAGCTCGATCGCCTTGGGGTGGGCGTACGACCACACCGGGAAGAACGCCAGTTCCCGTGCCTGCCTGGCGGCGGTCTCGGCCAGCTCCGCCCGGCCGTGACCGGCCTGCACCACGAACAGACCGGCGAGACCGTCGACGTAGCGCTTGCCCTGGTCGTCGAAGATGTAGGTGCCCTCACCCCGGACGATGGTCGGGACGGGCGCGTTCTCGTACGACGACATGCGGGTGAAGTGCATCCACAGGTGGTCGTACGCGGACCTGTCGGACCCGCCGGGTCGGCCGCGGTCGGTGGTGGACGGGCTGCTCGGGTTGCTGGACGGGCTGCTCACGGCTATCGGCTTCCCCACATGTAGGTCTGCTTCTTCAGCTTCAGGTAGACGAAGCTCTCGGTGGAGCGCACTCCGGGGAGAGACCGGATGCGTTTGTTGATGACCTCCAGCAGGTGGTCGTCGTCCTCGCAGACGATCTCCACGAGGAGGTCGAACGAGCCGGCTGTCATCACGACGTACTCGACTTCGGACATGGCCGTCAGCGCGTCCGCGACGGGATCGAGGTCACCCTCGACGTTGATGCCGAGCATCGCCTGCCGCCGGAAGCCCACCGTGAGGGGGTCGGTGACGGCGACGATCTGCATCACGCCCTGGTCGAGCAGCTTCTGGACGCGCTGGCGCACCGCCGCCTCGGACAGGCCGACGGCCTTGCCGATGGCGGCGTACGGGCGGCGTCCGTCCTCCTGGAGCTGCTCGATGATGGCGAGGGAGACGTCGTCCAGTGCGGGACGTCCGTTCTTGGGATCCCGGGAGCCCCGGGGCTCCCGGGGGTCCTTGGGATCTGTGCTTCGGCTGGCCACGCTGCTCACTCTGCACGAGGACTCGACAGTTCCGCAAGGTGTGATCGATGAAATCCGTTGTCTACGGGCGTAATCTTTGCGGATTTCGTATCAAGGGGGCGGTTGGGCCTGTTGAAAACGTCGGGATACGGACTAGGCTGGGGTTGTCTCAGAGAGTGGACACCCCAGACATCATCAGGATCCCGGACAGCATCAGGAGGGCCGGCAGTGAGCACCGACCTGCGTCGTCTGCGCAACTACATCGACGGAGAATTCCGCGACGCCGCCGACGGGCGGACCACTGAGGTGGTCAACCCCGTGACCGGCGAGGCGTACGCGACCGCACCGCTCTCGGGGCAGGCGGACGTCGACGCCGCGATGGCGGCGGCGGCCGCGGCCTTCCCCGGCTGGCGCGACCAGACCCCCGCCGAGCGCCAGAAGGCCCTCCTGAAGATCGCCGACGCCTTCGAGGAGCGTGCCGAGGACCTGATCGCGGCCGAGGTGGAGAACACGGGCAAGCCCATCGGGCTCACCCGCTCCGAGGAGATCCCGCCCATGGTCGACCAGATCCGCTTCTTCGCCGGTGCGGCGCGGATGCTGGAGGGCCGCTCGGCCGGTGAGTACATGGAAGGCATGACCTCGATCGTCCGCCGCGAACCGGTCGGCGTCTGCGCGCAGGTCGCGCCGTGGAACTACCCGATGATGATGGCGGTGTGGAAGTTCGCCCCGGCGATCGCGGCGGGCAACACGGTGGTGCTCAAGCCGTCCGACACCACCCCGGCCTCCACCGTCCTGATCGCGGACATCGTCGGTTCGATCCTGCCCAAGGGCGTCTTCAACGTCATCTGCGGCGACCGCGAGACCGGCCGCCTGATGGTCGAGCACGACACCCCGGCGATGGCCTCGATCACCGGCTCCGTACGGGCGGGCATGCAGGTCGCCGAGTCCGCCTCCAAGGACCTCAAGCGGGTCCACCTGGAGCTGGGCGGCAAGGCGCCGGTGGTCGTCTTCGAGGACACCGACATCCCCAAGGCGGTCGAGGACATCTCGGTGGCGGGCTTCTTCAACGCCGGCCAGGACTGCACCGCCGCGACCCGGGTCCTCGTCCACGAGGCCATCCACGACGAGTTCGTCGCCGCGCTCGCCAAGGCCGCCGCCGACACGAAGACCGGCCAGCCGGATGACGAGGACGTGCTGTACGGCCCGCTGAACAACCCCAATCAGCTCAAGCAGGTCAGCGGTTTCATCGAGCGCCTGCCCGCGCACGCAAAGGTCGAGGCGGGCGGTCACCGGGTCGGCGAGAAGGGCTTCTTCTACGCCCCGACCGTGGTCTCCGGGCTGAAGCAGGACGACGAGATCATCCAGAAGGAGGTCTTCGGACCGGTCATCACGGTCCAGTCCTTCACCAACGAGGCCCAGGCCGTGGAGTGGGCCAACGGCGTCGAGTACGCGCTCGCGTCTTCGGTCTGGACGAAGGACCACGGGCGGGCGATGCGCATGTCCAAGGCACTGGACTTCGGCTGTGTGTGGATCAACACCCACATCCCGCTCGTCGCGGAAATGCCCCACGGTGGCTTCAAGAAGTCCGGCTACGGCAAGGACCTGTCGGCGTACGGCTTCGACGACTACACGCGGATCAAGCATGTGATGACGTCGCTGGACTGAGGCTGTTCCCCGGCTGATTTCCCCGGCTGATCTCCTCGGCGACGCGCCCACTCACCGCGAGGTCGACGCGGCCCCGGACCGGAGTCCCTCCGTCCGGGGCCGCGGCGTCTCCCGGGTGCAGCAGGCCATCGGGCACGTGGCCCTCGCCGCCCCCGATGCCTCCGTTGGGCGAGAGCTGGGACACAGCTCCCGTGGGGTGCGGGCGTCAGAAGGCGTTGACGAGCGCGACGTAGACAGCGGTGCCGATGCCGACGGAGAGGATCGTGCGCCGGCCTGCGGCGAGATGGACCCCGGCGGTGACGGCGACCGCGAGCAGCGCACGGGGAGTGCTGCGCGGGGCGGCGATGACGGTGCCGTGCAGGGCCGTTACGGCGAGGATCGCGAGGATGCCCACCGGCATCCACACCGACAGCCGGCGCACCACCGCCGAGCCGCGCAGCCTGCCGAGCACCGCGAAGGGGACCGCGCGAAGGGCCAGCGTGATGGCGAAGACGATCGCGAGGACGGCGAGGAGGTAGGAGGTGCTATGCATCGGCGGCCTCCGTGGCGGGGCGGCGGGCGGTGAGGGCATGCCGTGCCAGGAGCAGGGCGACGAACAGTAGCGCGGTGAACATGGCGACGCCGGGGGTCAGTACGAGTGCGACGGTCACGCTCGCTCCGGCGAGCAGGACCGAGGGGACTTCGCCGCGGGAGCGGAACGCGTCCAGGGTGAGCACGGTGAACAACGCGCACAGCGCGAACTCCAGGCCCTCGATCGGGGCGGGCAGGGCCGCGCCCAGGGCGACGCCGATCAGTCCGCCGCCGACCCAGTAGATCTCGCAGGCGATCTGCATCGCCAGCAGCCGGGCAGCCGAGCGCTCTGCCTCGGGCAGGGAGGCGCTGACCGCGTACGCCTCGTCGAACGCGCGCATGGGGAGGCGACCGGCGTCACGCGACCGCCGGGCAAGCCGCACGGGCCCGGGGGAGGCTCAGGGGCGCGGCCAGGGGCGGCCGTGGAAGCGCTCGATGTCCGTGTTGAAGCGCTGGAGACAGTTCGCGAAGACGGCGATCTCCTCGTCGGACCAGTCGGCCATGATCCGTTCGAGGATCTGGACATTGCGCTCGCGCTCCTCGTCGAGCCGGCGTTCGCCCTCCTCCGTGATGCGGAACTTGCGGGCGATGCCGCCTTCCGGGTCCGGGATGCGCTCCACGAGGCCGGTCCGCAGGACGGCGGCGGTCTGCCGGTTGAGGGTGGAGGCGTCCAGTCCGAAGGCGTCGCTCAGCTCACCGATGGACATCGGCCCCTGGACGCGGATGCGGCTGAGCAGGATGTAGGCGCTGCGTTCCAGGGTGGAGTCCTTGGGCCGTCCGTTGGACTTGCTCAGGTGTTGGTAACGGCCGAGCAGCATGTTCTCGTACTCGACCCGGCGCGTGGGCTCGTCCACGGTGGCCCGCCTCCTTCGCTCCTCGTCGCGGCTGCCGCCGGGCGGCAGGAGTCGTCCGCGCACCTCACCACCCGTTACCGCGCAGCTTACCGGCAGTGTGCATGATGCATGCAATATGCATGGAGCAGGCGATGTGTATGCTGCATGTCCTGTGCATCATGCATTCCGATCCTTCACACAGGAGTCATTCATGGCCAACCCGCCGCCGACCGTCCGCCCGGGCGGCGTCATCGCGACCCTGGCGCTCGCCGGCATCGTCGCATCGATCATGCAGACACTGGTCGTGCCGCTGCTCACCGAACTGCCCGCGATCCTCGGCACCAGCTCGTCGAACGCCTCCTGGGTGGTGACGGCGACGCTGCTGACGGGAGCGGTCTTCGGGCCGGTCGGCGGGCGACTCGGCGATCTGTACGGCAAGCGGCGGCTGCTGCTCGTGTGCTGTGTCCCGCTGGTAGCCGGATCGGTGGTGTGCGCGCTGTCCTCGTCCGTGGTGCCGATGATCGTGGGCCGCGGTCTGCAGGGCATCGGCATGGGGGTGGTGCCGCTCGGCATCAGCCTGCTGCGTGATGTGATACCGCCGCAGCAGCTCAGCTCCTCGATCGCCCTGGTCAGCGCGTCCCTGGGGATCGGGGCCGGGCTCGGGCTGCCGATCGCGGCCGCGGTCGCGCAGTACGCCAGCTGGCGGGCGCTGTTCTGGGGTGCCACCGCCCTGGCGGTGGTGGTCACGGCCATGATCTGGTTCCTCGTCCCGGACACCCCCGCGGGTGCGCGGGGTCAGCGCTTCGACTACATCGGCGCCCTCGGACTCGGCGGGGGAGTGGTGTGCCTCCTGCTCGCGGTCTCCAAGGGTGCGGACTGGGGCTGGGGCTCGGGGACCACGCTGGCGATGTTCGGTGCCGCGGCGGCGTTGCTGCTCTCGTGGGGGCTGTGGGAACTGCGGACCCGCGACCCACTGGTTGACCTGCGCACCACCGCACACCCGCGCGTGCTGCTGACCAACGTCGCTTCGGTCCTCGTCGGGTTCGGCATGTACGCGCAGTCGCTGATCTCTCCGCAGCTCCTGCAGTTGCCTGAGGCGACCGGCTATGGACTGGGGCAGTCGATGCTCGCCATGGGCCTGTGGATGGCCCCGGCGGGACTGATGATGATGGTGATCTCGCCGATCGGCGGCAGGCTCACCAACGCTCGCGGCCCCAAGCTCACGCTGATCCTGGGTGCTCTGGTGATCGCGGCCGGCTACGGCCTGTCGCTGGTCCTGATGGGCTCCACCTGGGGCCTGCTGGCCGTCGCCCTCGTGGTCAGCTCCGGGGTGGGCCTGGCGTACGGCGCGATGCCCGCGCTGATCATGAGCGCGGTGCCGCTGTCCGAGACCGCGTCCGCCAACAGCTTCAACACGCTGATGCGTGCGCTCGGCACCTCCGCCGCCGCCGCTGTGATCGGTGTGGTGCTCGCGCAGATGACCACCACGATGGGCGGCCAGGCGCTGCCGTCGGAGAACGGCTTCCGCACCGGTCTGCTGATCGGAGGCGGGGTGGCGCTGGTGGCCGCCGCGGTCGCCGCCTGCATCCCCGCCGCCGCCCGCGGTGCCGCCGCCGGATCAGACGCGGCGGAGCAGAAGCCGACCACTGCCGGGGCGCCCGCGTCCGCGTCGTGAACTCCGCACACATCGCGGGAGTAGCCCGTAAGTTGGCGTGACATGGCCGACATACGCATGTCCAAGTCAGTCACGGACGGACGGGTGGATGTGGAGGAACGGTAGGCATGGACGAACGGTTGGGCGTGGACGAACGCGTGGACGCGGCGGTCACGTTGGGACTGCTGGCGGCGTGGGCGCTGCACGACGCCGAGGAGTTGCTGACGACGCCGCGCTGGCTGCGCAGGAACGTGCCGGGCCCGCGCGAACGGTTCCCGGCGGTGCCCGAGGCGGTGTGGCGCAGGGTCTCGGCGATCGACGGACGTGAATTCGCCGTCGCGGTCGGGGCGATGGCCACGATCGTCGCGACCGCGTCGGCCGCCGGACGGCTCACGGGCGGGCGGTCCGGCTTCTACCAGGTCGCGCTGAACGGTTTCGGGCTGCACGGCGTCGTCCATCTCGCCCAGGCGGCCGCGGTACGCGGATACACGCCCGGTGCCGCCACCTCGCCCTTCCTGGTGATCCCGTTCAGCCTGTGGGCGCGCGGGAGGTTGCGCCGCGCCGGCGTACTGCGCCCCACGCGCCCGCGTGACCTGGCGACCGGGCTGGCGGCGGCGGGCGCGGCCGTCGTCGCGTCGCATGCCGTGGCACGGCGGGTGCTCTCCCGCTGAGCCCGCCCCGCCGTGCCGGTGCGGCGAAGAACGTCCCTGCCGTGCCGGTGCGGCGCCTGCACACCTGCCGTGCCGGTGCGGCGAAAAAGTGTTATCCGCGGCCCCGTCCGGTCGTCTCCCCCTGCGTGCCCCGTTACCCCCACGCACCGGAGCAGCCGTATGTGCCGAGCCGAGAGACGTCGTTCACCGCTGGGACAGCAGAGACAGCTGTTTATTACTGAGGTGGCTGAGAAAGTACGGTGACATCTCAGCGACGGCCGGCATCGGAGGGTACTGACGTGGACGGGCGACAGTGGCGCTCCACCATCGCGGCGGCACAGTCGGGCGACCGGCGGGCCCTTGACGAGCTGGTCGAGGGGTGGTTGCCGCTCGTCTACAACATCGTCGGGCGGGCCCTCAACGGTCATGCGGATGTCGACGACGTCGTCCAGGAGACGATGATGCGGGCCGTCGACAACCTCGGCACGCTGCGTGATCCGGACAGTTTCCGCTCCTGGCTGGTGGTCATCGCGATGCGTCAGATACGGGACCGCGCCCGCCGCCGCACCTCCGAGTCCCTGGCCGACGACGCGGCCCGTGACGCCGCCGACTTCGCCGACCTCACCGTCCTGCGACTGCAGTTGGAGGGCCAGCGGCGGGAGGTCGCGGAGGCGGTGCGCTGGCTCGACGACGAGGACCGGCAGCTTCTGTCCCTGTGGTGGCTGGAGGTCGCGGGTGAACTGTCGCGGCGCGAACTCGCCGCGGCCGCCGGGATCAGCCGCCAGCACGCGGCCGTGAAGGTGCAGCGGATGAAGGCCCGGCTGGAGGCCGCCCGCGGCATCGTCCGTGCCCTCGACGCGTCCTGCCCCCGGCTGCGGGAGGTGACCGCACGCTGGGACGGACGCACCGACTCGGTGTGGCGCAAGCGCCTGGCCCGGCACGTCAGGGACTGCGCGCGCTG
Source organism: Streptomyces cavernae (assembly GCF_004023625.1). Lineage (GTDB taxonomy): Bacteria > Actinomycetota > Actinomycetes > Streptomycetales > Streptomycetaceae > Streptomyces > Streptomyces cavernae. The sequence continues at coordinate 114,828 of NZ_RPDJ01000037.1, forward strand.
CTCCGGCCGGAGCGAGGAGGTGGTGCCCGCCGAGCGGCTGCTGGTCGGGATCGCGCTGGTGCCGGTCCCGGTCGGCTTCACCCTGGCGTTCGCGCTGGGCGGCAAGACCGCGGCGGCCGCGACGGGTGCCGCGGGCGCGGCCGTGCCGGTGGGCTGGTCTGCCAAGGTCCTAGGAGTACTGGGCAAGCCCGCGGTGGCGGTGACCGCCGGGGCGACGATCGCGGCGGGCGGGGTGTACGTCGTCTCCCACGAACCGGACGGTCCACGGCCGCAGGTCGTGATGCCCACGACACCCACGACCGCGCCCCCGACGTCCGCCACACCGTCCACGTCCCCGACCGCCGCGCCCTCGCCGCCGTCGAACACGCCGAGGACCGTGCGCAACACACCGGCCCGAGTTTTGTACGGCACGGTCGTCGACGCCGTCGACAGGGCGCCCGACCCGGGCGCGCGGCCCGCCGCCCTGCCTCGTCGGCCCGAGACCGGAGTGATCAGCAGCGGCGGCCCGAGGGCCGTGATGAACCACCGCGGGGAGAACGTGACGCTGAAGGGCCGCGGATACCTTCTGGTGCGCTGGCAGCTCTCGCCGCAGTACCGGGCCGGTGGGCTGGTCATGCCGTCCTGGAGCGGCCTGGAGGGCAAGCTCTTCCATGTGGCCTCGGGCGGCGGACGCCGCATGGACGACGTCTTCCCGGACAGCACCGACGGCGCCACCGGAATGGGCGGGCCGAGCACCGGATACGCCGTACTGCCGCCCGGCACCCAGCAGATGTGGCAGAACGAGTACTTCTATCTCGACGGCACGGTCACCCTCACCCAGAACGAGCGGGGCTGCGACTACGGCGTGACCGTCTTCCCGCGGTCTTGGGAGGAGGTGAACCAGGACGTCATGACCGGGCCGGACCAGGGGGTGATCCGCTACGGCCTGGTTCGCGACAACGGCAAGGACACGGCTCCGGTGCCGCAGTACCTCACCCGCGCGAAGCCGGACGATCCGGCGACGGTGCCCCAGCGGTCGCAGGTCGCGGCCACTCCTTAGGGGTCCTTTCACTATGCCCGCCCGGGTCGCCTGGTCTGGCAGCCGCTCCCCCAAGCTCTCGGCTGCGCTCGAGCAGGGGGCACCCCCATCGCCGCGTCGCCAAAAGGTCCTAGTAGGACTCCGTGAGGTCGCACTGACCTGCGACGATAGTGATCTCGCGGCAGGTGGCCCAGTGCCCCGCCGGACCAGTTCCCGCAGCTCGGTGCCGCGGGCCGGGCTGCCGGTCGGCAAGGCCGACGGCAACAGCCCCGAACCTCACGGAGTCCTACTAGTAGCTCCGCTACGAGGACCTTCCGGCGCCTTGCGATGCACGGCACCAGACCACGCGACCTCATCGGACGCTCATAGTGCAAGGACCCCTTAGCCTCGATCCACCGATGGGGCCGAGAGTGATCTTCTGATGGGCTTGTGAGCCGGGTGTGGAGCGGTTGCCGTGGACTGGGCAGGCGTTGTCTGCTGGTCTGCCCAGCTCTTCC